>NZ_VVIP01000005.1:0-28127 GCF_009650435.1 Foetidibacter luteolus | reverse complement strand
TTGAAGTGATGAAGTGCTTTTACTGCGGAGTGTCAGCGCCGTTAACATTGAACAAAAGAACATTGAACAGAAAGGCCCTCATTGGGGGCGGCCCAATGTCATTAAGTTGAGCCCCATCGGGGCTTTCTGTTTGTAAAAACAAAATCATTTAGATGAGAAGAAGGTTACCGGTTACCAGTTGCAGGTTACCGCTCTGTTGACGGGTAAGATGCTGCTGTTGTTTTGAAGTGATGAAGTGCTTTTACTGCGTAGTGTCAGCGCCGTTAACATTGAACAAAAGAACATTGAACAGGAAGGCCCTCATCGGGGGCGGCCCAATGTCATTAAGTTGAGCCCCATCGGGGCTTTCTGTTTGTAGAAACAAAATCATTTAGATGAAAAGAAGGTTACCGGTTACCAGTTGCAGGTTACCGGTCTGTTGACGGGTAAGATGCTGCTGTTGTTTTGAAGTGATGAAGTGCTTTTACTGCGGAGTGTCAGCGCCGTTAACATTGAACAAAAGAACATGGAGCAGCCAAAGCCTCGTAGAGGCGGCATGTTAGTAGCCAACGAAAACAAGGTTTCCCGGAGCGCCGTAGGTGCGATATGTTAAACAGGATGATGGATAACGGCAAGATGGATGATTAACAGTCCCTGGTGCAGGAGGCTGCTCAACATGCCGCCTCTACGAGGGCTTAACAAAATTGGCCGCGATTACCTTTTTGCTACTAACATACCGCTCCTTCGGAGCTCGACGTTGGATGTGGGGAAGACCGGAAAGCCGGTTGCAGGTAGCTGGTGGCTGGTCTGTTGATGTGTAGGTGGTTGAGGTTTTTAGGGGCGGTAATGTGCAAGTTCTCCACAGCGGCAGAGCCGCAAACATTGAACTTTAAACAAAAGAACATTCAACAGCAAAGCCCCGTAGGGGCGATATGTCAGTAGCTTCAGAAAAAATGCTGCCCGCCCCATAATTTTTTTCCGTAGCTGTAAAACCTGCTGTTTTTTCTGCTTAACTTCAGCACACGCCTTACTTTACTCTAAATACAAACTTGCCTGCATGAAAAAGACTACTGCCATCCTGCTGATGCTATGCATTTGCCTTGCTTCCTTCACCATTACGCGTAACCGACATAACCAACTTGCCAAAGAAGTGGCGGAAAAATCTGCTGTATTGCGGGGTAGCGGTAACGAACAAAAATTCCGCGACCTTAACAAGAACGGAAAGATGGACGTATACGAAGATGCTACCCAACCTGTAGAGGCACGCATAAGCGACCTGCTGCGCCAAATGAACCTGGAAGAAAAAGCAGGTATGATGTTTATTAACGGCGCCAAAGTAAATGAGGATGGCTCCATTGATGATAAGCCTGCCGCGGGTATGTTCGCCTTTGTGCCTAACGGCGTAAAGCAAATGAAAGAAAAGCAGATGAACCATTTTAACCTTTGGGCCATACCATCGGTAACATCTTTGGCTAAATGGTATAATGCCATGCAGCAATACGCGGAAGGTACCAGGCTGGGCATACCCATTACCATTGCTTCAGACCCGAGGAACCATTTCAGCAACAATATTTTTTCCATGAGCGCCAACTCTTTTTCTCAATGGTGCGAGCCTTTAGGTCTTGCCGCCATTGGCGATGATGAACTAACCCGGCAGTTCGCCGACATATCCCGCCAGGAATATGTGGCTGTGGGCATACGGGAGGCGCTACACCCCCAGATAGACCTTGCCACCGAACCGCGCTGGCCACGCATCAGCGGCACTTTTGGAGAAGATGCCCAGTTGAGCGCCAGGATGGCCACAGCTTACATAAAAGGTTACCAGGGAGAAAAACTGGGTAACCAAAGTGTAGCTGCCATGACGAAGCATTTCTCCGGCGGCGGGCCGCAGAAAGAGGGCCTGGATCCTCACTTTCCTTTTCAGCGGGGGCAGGTATATCCCGGCAATAATTTCAACTACCATTTAATTCCTTTTGAAGCGGCTTTTGCCGCACATACGGCCGCTATTATGCCTTATTACGGGGTACCGCAAGGCCAGACAAGTGAAGAAGTGGCCTTCTCATTTAACAAGGATATTATTACCGGCCTGCTGCGCAATAAATACAAGTATGACGGTGTGGTTTGTACAGACTGGGGATTAATTACCGATGCCGATATGGGCGGCGTGGTTTGGCCTGCCCGTGCCTGGGGCGTAGAAAATTTAACTCCCGAAGAGCGTGTGAAAAAAGTAATAGATGCCGGTGTTGACCAGTTTGGCGGCGAGAGCTGTGCCGAGCATGTGGTAAGCCTTGTAAAAAAAGGAAAGCTGACCGAACAGCGTATTGATGAAAGCATCAGGCGGTTGCTGCGGCAGAAATTTGAACTGGGCCTTTTTGATAACCCTTTTATAGATGAATCGAAAGTAACCGCTGTGCTTGGAAAGCCCGAGTTTTTGGCAGCAGGCGAAGCTTCCCAGCGCAGGGCGGTTACACTGCTTAAAAACGCGGATAATATATTGCCGCTTAAGCCAGGTGCGCTTAAAATATACGTTCAGAATGTAGATGCCAAAGTGGCTGCGCTTTACGGTACCGTGGTTAAAAAACCGGAAGAAGCGGATATTGCCATACTACGGCTGGAAACGCCTTTTTACCCGGTAGAATCTCCCATAATGATGGCAAGAATGTTTCACCATGGCGACCTTGATTTTAAAGGGGGTAAAAAAGACAGCATTCTGCAGTTGCTTAAAACCGTGCCCACTATAGTGGATATTTATCTTGACAGGCCGGCAGTAATACCTGAAATAAGTGCTGCGGCAAAAGCCCTGATGGCCAATTTTGGCGCCAGCGATGCTGCGGTGCTGGATGTTATTTTTGGCAAGTACAAACCCGGTGGCCACCTGCCTTTTGAGCTGCCATCATCTATGGAGGCGGTACGCAACCAGAAAGAAGATGTGCCATACGACAGCAAAGACCCTCTTTACAAATTTGGCTATGGGCTTGGTTATGAATAGCCGCAGGCAGGCAAGCTATGGAAAAAGCTGCTGAATAGCTGTGCACAGCACTATCCCGCTGCGTACAGCAACACCTGCCAGGCATCTTCAATTCTGTTTTGCTCCAGTAGTTCTTTGGCGTACAGGTGCAATTCTTTTTCCATTTCATCCGGGTTTATGGCATAATACTGCACAATGTTTTTAAGCCTGTTATCTTCAAAGCCGGCATTAACAACAGGTATTTCAGCAACACCGGCCAGCATGGCCAGGTTATTGCCTGTAAGCAGGTTGCTGTTGCGTATACTTTGCGGCAGTCCGTCAAACCCTATGCCTGGCCGGGCGCCGGGGCGGGGTACCGTAAACAAATTGGTTTCATTAATGGCCGCATACCAGTTGCCGCCCATCCTGCTTACATGCTTTGTCTTAAGCTGGTCAATCATATTGCCATCATCGTTAAGCAGGCTTTCATCTACATGCAGGAGCAATACTTCGGCAATAACCAGTTGCCCTGCGCCGCCATGTTCGCCCAGGCTTTTTACCTCCATTACCCTGCACTCCAGTTTAATACCGGCTTCTTTAACCATCGGCGGTTGTACAAGGGTAGCAGGTTGCTTGGTAAAACCGGCTTTAATAAACTCATCAACCCCTTTGGGGTACTCACCACTGGCCAGGCTAACCTGCTGCACCATGTTAATGTCGCAGATGTTGATAACCGCTTCGGGCACCTGCAAAAGGTTTTCCAGCGTGTGCTTAATACTGTTATCCCGCACTTTGCGTACGGTGGAGAATATAACCACTGAAGGATCATAAGAAAACAAATTGAAAAAGCTGAACGGGCTAAGGTTGGCATTGCCGCCGGCGTCTACAGTGCTAACAAAAGCGATGGGGCGGGGGCCAATGGCATGGTTAAGCCAGGCCTGTTTTTCACCTATGGAGAGCGGGGATAGTTCGATGGTTTTCATAAAGGAAAAGTATGAAAGTACGGGTTAAGAAACAGCAGGCGTGGTTAGAAAACTTTTGTAAGATGTATGTTTACCGGAAAAATAAAACTTTCGCAGTCATGCTTTTGCTGAAAGCCTCTGGCGCCGAAGGCGGCAGAGGCGAGGTTCCTGCAACACAACGACCGCTCCTGCCACGCAGCGCCAGGGACATGCGCAACAAATCTGCTGCTTATTGAGAGTTCGGCTTTATGCTAAAAGTTTCTGGCACTGCGTGGCAGAAACAACGCACCCAGCCTGTTACACCCGGGTGAGGGATTGCAGCGGTTACCCCGCTGAAGCCTTCGCAGCCAGGCTTTGTGGCGGAGTAATAGCGGAAAGCCCGACCCCTTGCGCAGCTTGGGGGCACCCCCAACTATCTTTTTCCGGCAGTGTGATGCGGGCTTATTTTTTCCTGCTCAAGATTGAAAACCCACTGTCTTCCTTTACTATCGTATTATGCAATACACCCAGCCCTTCCACTTCCAGTTCAACAGTGTCACCTTGCTGCAGCCACTGCTCCGTATAACCCGGGTTGGCCAGCCTGCCGGTACCGTTAAGTTCCAGGAAACAACCGGTGCCTACCGTGCCGCTGCCAATCACATCCCCGGGATAAAGCGTAACGCCGTAAGAGGCACGCTCTATTATTTCTGCGAATGTCCATTGCATATCGGCAAGGTTGCCATTGCTAACCTCAACGCCGTTAACACGGCATTTCATGCTTAGGTTCCAGCTTTTGCCGGTATGGTTTTCGTGTGCGGCCGTTTCAAACTCCTCCAATTCGTCGGTGGTTACCAGCCAGGGCCCAAATGCCGTGGCAAAGTCTTTGCCCTTGGCGGGCCCCAGGTTCAGCAACATTTCTTCCTGCTGCAGTTGCCTGGCGCTAAAGTCGTTCATAATCAGTAGCCCGGCAATGTATTCATCAGCTTCTTCGGCCGGTATGTTGCGCCCTGTTTTGCTGATAACGATGGCCACTTCCAGTTCAAAATCCAGTTTTTCAAAATGGTCGGGCATGCAGGTAACATCGCCGGGGCCGGTAACGGCGTGGTGGTTGCTGAAATAAAATACCGGGAACGCATCAAACTCCGGCAACATTTCTTTACCCCGGTTTTTCCTGGCCGTTTCCACATGTTGCCTGAAGGCATAGCCATCCCGTATGCTGGCTGGCAGCGGTACCGGCGATAAAAGCTGTACCTGTTCCACCGCTACAGCCCTATCCTGCGATATACGGCCTGTTTTAATGGCATTTTCCACCGCCTGCGCTGCGGGATGGTATTCCTCCCAGTAATTAAGAAAAACGTTCATGCTGGAAGGCAGCTCGGGGTGTATGTAATCCGTATCGTACAGGTAGCCGTTTACATACAGTGCCAGTTGCTCATTGCCATCCTTCAGGTAAGAAACTAATTTCATAATGCTGGTTTGTTAGGCGGTAAAGATAGCGGCAAAAGCATTAGGCAGAAACCGGCGCGGGGTGCGGGCAATTATTCTTTACCGGCAAGATGGGTTTTGTTTTTCTCCTTAATCATGCGCAGTACCATTTGCATTTTGGGGTCTATATTCTGGCGTATGGCCAGGGAGGATGGGGGCGTTGATACATCCGGCAAAATACCCCGACCCTTGGTACCTATTGCCTTTTCATTAATTACTACGCGATACACCGGCATGGTTACCCTTATCCTGCTGTTGGGCAAGGTTATCTCCGGCAGGTACACGGCGGAGTTACCATAGCTGCCGCCGCCGGTTTCCTCGCCTACTACGGTAACATTGGGCTGGCCTTTAAGGCCGGATACCAGCATGGTGGCCGCCGAAAAAGTGTAGCCACCCTGTACCAGGTACACCTGCCCATTGAAATGATTTTTTTCTTTAGGGCTAAACAGGTGCCTTTCGTACCAGCGGTAATGTATGCGGCCATCATCATCCCTGCGGCCGGTAAAGTGCATGGCAAACCAGTATATCCATGCAGGGTGAAGATATTTTTTGTACTTAAGGTTTCGCGAAGGCGCCGCAACGGTATCTGCCACCCTGAATGGCGTAGCGGAAAGATATTTTTGCAGGTTAATGCTGTTGCCAATATTGCCGCCGCCATTTTCCCTAAGGTCAATTACCAGGTTTTGTATGTTTTGCTGCCGCAGGGTTTTAAAGCTGCGCCTGAAAAACCGCCTTAGCCTGGCATTAGAAAAAGTAGCCAGCCGCATATAAGCGGTGCTGTTGGCAGTGTCTATGGTAAGGCTGCGTTTGGCCAATATGCTGGGCGATGGTTTTTCCTGGCGTTTTACGGGCTGGGCAGGAACTTCTTTTTTGGCCAGGCTGTCTTGTTTGGCGGTACTATCCCTAACCGGCGGTTTGTATTGTTTAATTAAAGCTGTTTGCTCTGCGCCCGCAGCATCAATATAACCAACCAGGTATTTTTCTGAAGGGCCATAGGCATTGTAGTAGTAGCCGGCAAAATTAAAGCTGCACAACTGGCTTTTAAAGTTGTCAGAATAACCATCGGTACTGATGAACTGGAACATAGAATCCAGCAACTGCCTGTTGCCGTAACCATTAATAGAAGTAATAACGGTACCCCGCTTAAAAATGGAGTCATTCTTAAAGGCGCTGCCCATTACAATAATGCTGTCGCCCCAGGTTTTAAGCAACAGAGGAAACTGGGCTGCCCTTACATTGCGCAACCTTTTGCTGTAAGCCTTCGAAAACCGCACCGATGTATGGCCGCAGCGTATTTTACTAATTACCCAGGCCACCCTGTTGCGAAACTGGAACTCGGTAAGCGAATCGGTAATACTGTTAATGGCTGTTGCAAAATAGTTGTCAAGCGTATCTTTTGGTGTGTACCAGTAAAGGCTGGGGTGGTTGGCTTCCAGTATGGTTTTCAGCAGTCTTATATCATCTTTCAATTGTTCCGGGGCGTACCTGGCAGGCCTGCCGGCTATTGTTTGTTGCGCATATTTACCTGTGCCGCAGGCAGTAAAAAATACCCAGCCAATCAATAGCACAAAACCAATACGCCTGTAGTTCATCATGAATAGGTAGTTTTTTTAGGGCACTGTAATTTACGGCAACAAATTTTTAAAGAGACTAATTTAAGAAGGTTTTATGGCGCCCGCCCAAGCTATCGCAAGGGCGCCGGGCTTTCCGCTGCTACTCCGCCACAAGGCCATGCGACAAAGGCCTCAGCGGGGTATCCGCTGCAATCCCTGGCGCGGGTGCAACACAGCGTAATTATTTACTAAGCCGTTTTATGTAAACGTAATTGGCCGTGCTTATTTGTCAAACGCATTCCAGCCCTGGGCCGTAATATCAAATGCATTACCACCCTTGGATAGCAGTTTGCTTCCATCCGCACTGTCGGTCATATATCCAATAACGCTTACCTGCTCATTCAGTACAATCTTATCGTGGTCTTCCTGCTTAATAGTAAATATCAGTTCGTAATCCTCCCCGCCGTTCAGGGCACATACGGTGGGGTCAAGCCCAAACTTAAAAGCCGCCTGTTTTGCCTCTTCCGCAATGGGTATCTTGTCTTCGTATATCCTGCAGCCCAGCCCGCTCTGCTTGCTGATGTGCAGTATTTCGCTGCTAAGGCCGTCGCTTATGTCCATCATGGCGGTAGGCACAATATCGTTCTCTTCCAGGAAGGCAATAATGTCTTTCCTTGCCTCGGGTTTCAACAGCCTGCCCACAATATAATCTTCACCTTCAAGGTCTGGCTGCACCTCCGGACTTTCCAGGTAAATCTTCTTTTCCCGTTCCAGCAATGTAAGCCCCAGGAAAGCACCGCCCAGGTAGCCGCTAACGCAAATAAGGTCGCCCTTGTTGGCCGTGCTCCTTTTTACGAATTTGCCCGGCGCCACTTCGCCCAAAGCAGTTACCGAAATAATAAAACCCTTGCCGGATGAGGCTGTATCGCCACCCACAAGGTCAACGCCATATTTTTCACAGGCGGCATATACGCCTTCGTAAAACTCGTCCAGCGCTTCAACGCTAAAGCGGTTGCTTACACCGATGCTCATGGTTATTTGTGTAGGCTGGGCGTTCATGGCATATACATCGCTCAGGTTAACGATAACGCTTTTGTACCCCAGGTGCTTCAACGGCGTGTACATCAGGTCAAAATGCACATTTTCAATCAGCAGGTCGGTGGTAATTACCGTTTGCTTGCCAAAATGGTCAACCACAGCGGCATCATCGCCCACACCAACAATGGTAGATGCATTCTGCAGTTCAAAGTTCCTCGTCAGGTGGTCCACCAGGCCAAACTCGCCAAGGGAAGATATTTCGGTTCTGTTAGCGCTCATAAAATAATCAAAGTACGATTTACGAAGTACGAAGTACTTGTGGTTAAAACGTTTATGTGTTCAATTCTTTTAACAAATATCAGTTGTTGTTCTGTAAACTTAGCTGGTGAAGTTACAGGATGATTTGTGAAGTACTTTGAGTGAAGGTATTGATTGTTTAAAGCCTGCTTTTTAAAAAGCGTCAATTATTGTTACCCATTTCAGCATTCGTATCTTTTTTCAGGGCTATCTTCTGCCGGGTAGTGGTAATAGACGCAACGATGATCTTAAGAATCTCCGCGCCTTCTTTTATAAGAAAAGATATATGCTCCTTAAATTCCGGGTTAAACTCACTGATCAATTCAAGGAAGTAAATGCACTCATCGGCTTCCTCTTCCGCAATCTTAAGCTTATTTAAAAAATCAGCATCTGATTTTCCTCTTCTTGCCGCCCTGTAATTTGCGCCGACTGAAGAGGACGATTTGGCTAACTGGTTAAGGTAAACGTTGTTAACCCTGCCAGGCGGTAAACTCATGATTAACTTACCTGTTGCAACTGCAAACTGAAACGTTCTTATTTTCATATCCATCATAAGATAAAGGATTAAAATGCTGAAGGATAAAATTAAGATTTCAAGTTCCTGAATCCTGCTTCGGTAAAAAAATAAGCTCGTCGGTTAAACGTATTTCACATCCTTTCTCAAGTTGGCTGGTGAGCTTTCCATAAAATTAAAACTGCCCCAACATACTTGCCACTTCACAGAATCAAAACATCCTGCGTCGCTGTACTTCATACTTAGCGATTATCAGGACAAGACCCAACCAACGTACTTCACACTTTACCGTTATCAAAACCTGCCACACCAACGTACTTCGTACTTCATACTTCGTACTTGTTCTCCCCTTTAATCCATCCAAACAGTTCTTCGTGAATTTTGCCGTTGGTAGCGATGATGCCGGGCTGGTAGGGGTTGTAAGGATGATTCTCAAGATCGGTTACTTTACCGCCGGCTTCTTCCACAATCAGGAAGCCAGCGGCGCTGTCCCAGGCCTGTAGCTTGTGTTCGTAAAAACCGTCGAAGCGGCCGCAGGCAACCCAGCACAGGTCGAGGGCGGCGCTGCCCAGGCGGCGTACCGGTATGCCACGGCGTATCAGCCTGTCGAATACCTGTAAGGGCCCGTTGGGAGAATCAAGATAAGTATAGGGAAAACCGGTGGCAAGACAGCTTTTGTCAACAGAATCTTTGCTGCTTACATGGATACGTTCATTATTAAGTGTAGCGCCAAAACCACGCTGGGCAAAGAAGAATTCATTCATCATGGGGTTATATACCGCACCCATGATTATTTCGCCGGCCTGCTCAATACCAATGGAAACGGCGCAAATGGGTATATTATTGGCAAAGTTGATGGTGCCGTCAATGGGATCAATAATCCATTTGTAGGTAGAATCCTGGATAATCTCGCCAGACTCTTCGCTTAGGATAAAGTGATCCGGGTGATTGTTCCGGATTACCTCGAATATGGCCCTTTCCGAAGCATGGTCTGCTTCGGTAACAGGGTTGTTAACGCCTTCCTTATTAAATACCTGGTAGTTGGTGTTAAAATAACGCTGAAGTTCTGCGGCCCCTGCTTCGGTAGCCTTGAGCAGTGTTTGTTTAAGCATCCGCAAATATAGTTTGTAACCGGTAAAATGTGCCGCCTGTAACTGTAGCCGGCATTATTTCATAGAACAATAACGCAATGTTAGGATATGTGCAAAGCTGTGGTACGTGAAGACACGTACCACGGGAGCGACACTATTTCATAGACAATAACGCAATGTTAGAATATGTAAAGGCTGTGGTACGTGAAGACACGTACCACGGGAGCAAGAACGTGAAGACACGTACCACGGTAGCAAAACACCACAGCCGCTGACATTGAACATTGAACAGGAGAACATTGAACAAAGCAAAGTTTATGCGGGAAAAGCTGCGTAGCGAATCCAACCGCACACGAGTGCGACGCAAGTAAAGCTTCATAATTGTTCCTGCCGCTGGGCTCATAAAAATGCCTTCGTCGTACAAAATTGAAATTCTCCTTTAGGGGATGGGGGTGTTCCTGCCGCCGGGCCCATAAAACTTCTTCAGGGCATCGGCATTCGTTCTGGATGGTAAATTTGTGAAACTCTTTGGCCGGCCAACTGTTGCATAATCTGCTATCTTTGGCGGAATCAATTGTATCATGACAGCAGACCAGGTTGTTTATCTTGTTTTTGGTATTGTATTAACAGCGGCATTAATTTTTGACCTCGGCCTTATCAGCAAAAAGAATAAAACCGTAACCATTAAAGCGGCGTTGCAGCAAACCTTTTTTTGGGTAGCGCTTGCGCTGGCATTTTTTATTTTCCTGTGGTTTGAACAGGGGCAAAGCACCGCGCTGGAGTACCTGAGCGCTTACCTGATGGAATGGAGCCTTAGCATTGATAATATCTTTGTTTTTATCCTGATTTTTACATCGTTTGCCGTTAAGGAAAAGTATTACCCACGGGCATTACTGATAGGTATACTGATGGCTATACTGTTCCGTATCGTTTTTATAACGGTGGGCGTGGCACTGGTGGAAAGGTTTACCTGGATACTGTATATTTTCGGCGCCTTTTTATTGTACACCGGTTACAAAATGTTTACTGCCGGAAAAGATGAAGAATTTGACCCCCATGATTCTAAAGTATATAAATTTTTAAAGAGTTTTTTGCCGCTTGTGCCTAACGATGGCGGCGGCAAATACATCATCAGGCAAAATGGCCGGCCATTTTATACCACGCTGTTTGTGGTGGTGATAATGCTGGCTTCGATAGACCTTGTATTTGCGCTGGATTCCATACCGGCAGTGATGGGTATATCAAGGGATAAACTGGTGATTTATACTTCCAACATATTCGCGGTGCTGGGTCTGCGTTCCTTATTTTTCCTGCTGCGTGGCGCTGTCAGCAAGTTTGATTACCTGCAACAGGGCATTGCCATTGTACTGGTATTCATTGGCCTTAAAATGCTGGGTGAACACTGGATAAGCCAGTGGGTTGATAAGAATGTACAGGTATTTATTTCGCTGGGGGTTATATTGCTCTGCATATCGGGCTCTATCTTTTACTCCATTTTTATGGATAAGAAAAAAGGCCTTAAGGATGCCGGCAGCGATACGGTTTACTGATTGAAAACACTTACCATTTGTTTTACTCCATACAACATATTGCCGCCGCGGCCAATGCACAACTGGTAACGGGTAATGCCCCGGCTAATATTGAGCACCTGCTTACAGACAGCCGGCGCATTGTATTCCCGGCCTCATCGTTGTTTTTTGCCTTGCATTCGCCTGTAAGGGATGGGCATAACTTTATTGCCGAAGTATATGAACGTGGGGTGAGAAATTTTTGTGTGCACGAGGGCTTTGACCATTCCATTTATCCCGAAGCTAATTTTTTACTGGTTGCGGATACACTTGCCGCTTTGCAACAGGTGGCAGCCAGCCACCGCAGCCAGTTTAACTATCCCGTAATAGGCATAACGGGCAGCAACGGTAAAACAGTGGTAAAAGAATGGCTGTACCAGTTGCTGTCGCCAGATTTTACCATTGTTAGAAGCCCGCGGAGCTACAATTCCCAGATTGGTGTGCCGCTAAGCGTTTGGAATATGGATAGCAGCCATACGCTGGGTATCTTTGAAGCCGGCATTTCCCTGCCGGGCGAAATGGCCAAACTGGCTGGAATTATCCAGCCAACCATTGGTGTATTTACCAATATAGGCGATGCGCATGCTGAAGGCTTTGAAAGTATTGAACAAAAAGCCGGTGAAAAGGCAAAGCTTTTTGCAACGGCTTCGCAAGTGGTTTTTAACGGCGATGATAGTATTGTTGGCAAAGCTGTTGCTGAAAATGCCACATCCGCTAACAGTTTTACCTGGGGTAAAACCGGCAGCCCCGGGCTAAAAATATCCAGCATTAACAAAGCGGAATCTGCTACCACTATAACGGGCAGTATTGGGGCGCAAACAGCAACTATTTCAATACCTTTTACAGACGACGCTTCTGTAGAAAACGCTGTAACCTGCTGGTGTGTTTGCCTGCTGCTAAAGCTGCCGCAGCAAGCTATAACAGCACGTATGCAGTTGTTGCAACCGGTGGATATGCGATTGCAGTTGCTGCCGGCCATTAATAACTGTGCGGTAATAAACGATAGCTATAGCTTTGACCTTAACGCCTTTCATATAGCGCTGGACTTTCTGCTGCAGCAAAACAGGTTTACACAGCATACCGTTATATTGTCTGACTTGCCGGAGCATTACAGCATTGTGCATTACCGGCAAGTGCTGGCACTTTTGCAAAGTAAAAAAGTTAAACGCTTAATAACTGTTGGGCCCAGGTGGAAAGAATACAAAGGCGTTGATGCATTACAAACCGAGCACTTTGATACTACCAGCGATTTTATACACCGGTTTAATACTACCCATTTTCGCAATGAAGTAATTCTGCTTAAGGGCGCCAGGTTTTTTGAGTTTGAAAAACTGTTGCCTTTGTTTGACCGTAAAGTGCACCAGACCGTATTAGAAATAAACCTTACCGCTATTGCACATAACCTTAAACAATACAGGCAGCAACTTAAACCCGAAACAAAACTGATGGCCATGGTGAAGGCTTATGGTTATGGAAGCGGCAGTGCTGAAGTGGCCAACCTGCTGCAGTTTCAAAAAGTGGATTACCTGGCCGTAGCCTACGCCGATGAGGGTATTGAACTGCGCAAGGCAGGCATTAGCCTGCCTATTATGATACTGAATGTAGATGAAGCTGCCTTTGAAGCCTTGGTTGAATACAACCTGGAACCCGAGATTTTTTCTTTTGAAATACTGCAGCTTTTCCTGGCATTTGTACAGCAGCAGGGGCTGCGTATGTACCCTGTGCACATTAAGCTTGATACAGGTATGCACCGCCTTGGTTTTGAAGAAAAAGACATGGCTGCTTTAACGGCATTGCTTACCGCAAACAGCCAGTTGCTAAGCATAAAATCTGTATTAAGCCATCTTGCCGCCAGTGAAGATGCGGCACATGATGCCTTTACCGTGCAGCAGATAGCTATTTTCAAGCGTTGCTGTGCACAAATAGAGGCGGCTTGCGGGTACCCGTTTATTCAGCATATCGCTAATTCGGCTGCTATTTTCAGGCACACCAATGCACAGTTTAACATGGTACGCCTGGGTATTGGCCTGTATGGCGTGGATAGCTCTGGCGAGCACCAGCTTGAGTTGCAAACGGTGGCTACGCTAAAAACCACCATTGCACAGCTAAGACATGTAAAAGCAGGGGAAACCGTTGGTTATAACCGCCGTGGAAAGCTTAACAGAGATTCGGTTATTGCCACCATACGCATTGGCTATGCAGATGGCTTTAGCCGTAAACTGGGCAATGGCAACGGGCATGTTTATATTAACGGGCAACTGGCGCCGGTTACAGGCTCCGTGTGTATGGATATGACCATGGTGGATGTAACAGATATACCCGGAGCGGTAACCGGCGGCCAGGTAGAAATATTTGGGCCGCACCTGCCCATACAACAGGTAGCGCAATGGTGCGGCACCATCAGCTACGAAGTGCTTACCGGCGTTAACCAGCGGGTAAAGAGGATTTACGTGGAAGAATAACCAGGTTTTTTTTGGGGACGGGCGGTATTGCTACTATGAAACATCGTTGTGTCACTCACTTGTACGGCTGGTTCGCTACGCAGCTTTTCAGCCCTTATAGATAATCATGCTGCCTGGCTGCTGCCGGCTTCTTCTATTCCTGTTTTATCATTTTATTCCGCTCATCCGTTGTAATTTCGCCATTATTTCAGCTAAATGAACATAGTAAGATGAATTTGAACGAGCTGTACCAAAAAGCCTTAAACTTTGAATTCCTGTCTGTTGAAGAAGGGGTTTTTCTTTTTGAACAGGCGCCGCTTACCGAATTAATGTTTGTAGCGGATGAGCTTAGAAAAAAGCAGGTGCCACACGGCAAAGTTACCTGGCAGATAGACCGAAATGTAAATACCACCAACGTTTGTATAGCCAACTGTAAATTCTGTAATTTTTACCGGATACCCGGTCATGCGGATGCCTATATTACAGATATGGACACTTACCGCCGCAAGATTACCGAAACCATTAAATACGGCGGCGACCAGCTATTGCTGCAGGGTGGCCATCACCCGGGTTTGGGCCTCGATTTTTATACCAACACTTTCCGGCAGATAAAGCAGGAGTTTCCCAATATTAAGCTGCATGCTTTGGGCCCGCCCGAAGTAGCGCATATAAGCAAGCT
This sequence comes from Foetidibacter luteolus, assembly GCF_009650435.1. GTDB lineage: Bacteria > Bacteroidota > Bacteroidia > Chitinophagales > Chitinophagaceae > Foetidibacter > Foetidibacter luteolus. Next base: position 13,594 of record NZ_VVIP01000005.1, on the reverse strand, counting down.
GGAAAAAATGAGCCATCATGATACGCTGAAGGCTTTGCAGGAAGCAGGGCTGGATTCTTTACCAGGCGCCGGTGCTGAAATATTGATTGACCGTGTACGCCGCCTGATAAGCAAGGGCAAATGCGGCGCTGATGAATGGCTGGCCGTTATGCATGAGGCGCATAAGCTGAATATTACTACCAGCGCCACCATGATGTTTGGCCATGTGGAAACTTTGGAAGAAAGGTTTATACACCTTGCCCGCATAAGGGAAGTGCAGGCAAAAAAACCGGAAAACGCAAAAGGGTTCCTGGCTTTTATACCCTGGACGTTCCAGGATGTGGATACACTGTTAACCCGCATACGCGGTGTGCATAATCTTACTACGGCCGAAGAATACATAAGAATGATTGCACTAAGCCGTATTATGCTGCCCAACATAAAGAATATACAGGCAAGCTGGCTTACCGTAGGCCGGCAAACCGCCCAGCTATGCCTGAATGCCGGGGCAAACGATTTTGGCAGTATTATGATTGAGGAAAATGTGGTAAGCGCTGCAGGGGCGCCGCACCGCTTTACTTATAAAACCATACAGCAGGCAATCAGCGAAGCGGGGTTTGAACCTCAGTTGCGCAACCAGCAATATGAATGGCGGCAGATTCCGGAAACTATTGTGGAGCAGGTGGTGGATTATTAAGCCTGGCACACGATATTAAAGAAGCTGGTGAGGCGTGGCATTTGCCCGCCTTATCTTTTTTCTACGCGTATTGTAATATTTTGCAAACCACAATTACCAATAATTAAAACTATTACCCATGTTACTTACCACAACCAATGCCATAGAAGGGCAGCCCGTACAGCAGTACCTGGGCATTATAAGTTCTGAAACAATTATAGGCGCTAATATTTTTAAAGACCTTTTTGCCGGCCTGCGTGATATTGTAGGTGGCCGCAGCGGCACGTACGAAAGAGTTATTGAGGAAGCCAAACAAACCGCTATGGCCGAGTTGCAGCAGAAGGCCCAATCGCTGGGCGCTAACGCGGTTATAGGTATTGACCTTGATTTTGAAACCGTAGGCAGCGGCGGCAGTATGCTAATGGTGGTTGCCACAGGTACAGCCGTAAGGGTTTAACGTACGCCGTCATGCTAAAAACAATAAAAGAAAAAGCCCGCATTTGCGGGCCTTTTCTTTTACATTCAGCTTTACAGCTTATTATAATTTGGTGATAACTACATCGTCAACAGCCTTTACAGTTGTGTTTACTTCGTAAGACTGTTCCAGGCTTTTGTTAGAAGATTTGATAGTGAAGTTATAACGGATGTTATCTTCAGCTTTCAGCAATTTGAATTTTTTGTTGAATTCTTTGTCGTTGAAATCGCCGCTGTACAATACTGTACCATCTTCAGCTTTCACGATTACTGTGAATTTGTCGCTGTTAGGGTTTTCTACTTTCAGGTTAAAGAACAGGGCGTTATCTGCTGAACCTACAAACTGAATGTTGGCAGCGTTCTTTTCAGATAAGATTTCTATATTGTTTGCTTTTACAGTTGATGTTGTTAATACTGCTGCTATTAATGATGCTGCTACTAATATCCTTTTCATTTTTTCTAATTTTTAAATGTTTAATAATTACGGCCAATTCAATCGTACACAGGCTCCTTGCAATCCGAACACTTATCCGGGTCAAGCATTTAAATAATTAGCAAGCTTATTTTATATGAGACAAACAATCGGTGAGAGGTGGGTAGGTTTTAAGAGAATCACATCTGCAGATGTCAAAGCTTTGAATTGTTTTTTCTCTTTTTTCTTTGATAGGGCAAATATACAACAGATTGCGTAAACTGTACGCAATCTTTCATTTTTTTTGTTGTCTTAACAAATATGTAATAAACAAATAGTTGTTAGCAAAGCCTTATGGGTAGGGCGTTTCAGGTCTATGGTATTATACGGGCATAAAATATTCGAAAGCAAATCAACAGCGGTTATAGTTTGTTTTATTGATAGCTGTGGTAGTGTTTTTAATTGCTTACAATACATGCTGACGACTTTAAAAATAACAGGTTGCACTTTAGGGGGGAGGGATTGAAGCGGATACCCCGGTGAGGCCATCGCAGCAGGGCTTTTGTGCCGGAGTATGAGCACAACCGAGGAAAAGCAACTAAATGTTGCTTTGACGAAGGTTGCGAACGAAGTTCTGCCCGACCCCTTGCGATAGCTTGGGGGCACCCCCAAGTACGAGTTACGAAGTACGAAGTACCTAAATATGTAAGATGTAAGATGTGGGATGGTAACAAGTACGAAATTTGAAGTAAGAACCACTTTATTATGTAAGATGTGGGATGTACGATGTAAACAAAAGCAATGGAAGATTTGTAACCCGCCTACCCACTTCCCTCTCGCCACTTGCCATTTGCCACTTGCCCCAGGTGAAAAACACCTGTTTATAAGCATAGTTTAAGCTGATTTTATTTTATCTTTCATCTATAGTAGCACCGCATTGCTTTAGTTTTGTTCTAAATATTCATAACCGTTGAAAAATCCAATACTTATTTTCCTGGGTAAAACCTGTCTCCTCTTTTTTATTCTACCAGCATTTATAACGGCACAGGCGCAAACCGATACTAATACAGCAGACGGGCTTTTTCAGGCTGCCCGCAAGGCTGCGTTTGATGAAAAGAATTATATCTTGGCCAAACAATACTGTCACAAAGCTTTAGCTATAAGCCCGGGGTATGCAGATATACGGGTTTTTCTCGGCCGGTTGTACACATGGGACAAACAGTTAGACAGTGCACGCCAAAACTTTGATTACATTATTAACAGCCAGAAAGATTATGCAGATGTGTATGCAGCCTATACAGATCTTGAATACTGGAACAATAACAATACCGCGGCGCTTGCAAAAGTTAACGACGGCCTGCAACAATACCCTAATTCAACCGAGCTATTACTAAAAAAGGCAAAAGTGTTGGATGCCATGCGCAATTACAAAGAAGCAGGCGCCACAGTGGATAAAGTTTTGGCAGCCGACAAACAAAACACCGAGGCGCTTGCCATAGCTAACCGCATAAGGGATAACAGGTCTTTAAACAGGATTGGTATTAACTACGACTATGTTTACTTTACCAATTTTGAAGACCGCGACCCCTGGCACCTGGCCAGTATAGACTACTCAAGGCAAACCGCGTTGGGCTCTGTTACCGCAAGAATAAATTATGCCAACCGCTTTAGAGAAAATGGCGTGCAGTACGAAGTGGATGCATACCCCCGCATTTCAAAAATGTTTTACAGTTATGTAAGCGGCGGCTATTCAGATAATGTGGGTGTGTTTCCCAAATGGCGTGCAGGGTTTTCTTTGTATGCTAACCTGCCCAAAAGTTTTGAAGCGGAAGCGGGCTTGCGTTACCTGTACTTTTCATCATCTACCACTATCTACACGGTTTATATAGGCAAATACTATAAAAATTATCTCTTTGGTTTCAGAACTTATTTAACGCCGGGTAACAGCAACATATCGCAGTCTTATAATATTACCGGCAGGTATTATTATGGAGGTGCGGATGATTACATCGGCCTTACAGCAGGCACAGGCATATCGCCCGATGACCGTTTGCTAAACCAGCAGCTTAACAGCAAATACCAGCTAAAAACATACAGGGCGAGCCTGGAGTTAAGACATGCCATAAAGCTTAATATACTAACATTCAATTTTTCCATTAATAACCAGGAATACCGCAAAGATTACATTGGCAACCAAATACAGGCTGGTATTGGTTATATGCGCCGCTTTTAAAAAAGCAATATGAAAAAACCAAACACAGGCGTTATAATACTTATTGTTCTTGCGGCCATACCGCTTACTATGTGGCTAACCTGGCTGCTAACGCCAAAAAAGAAACTGGTAATAGCTATTGTTGATAAAACAGTGCTTAATAAAACCGGGCAGGAGCATGGCTCTCTAACATGGGTATTAAACCAGCAACGCTACACAAAAACAAAAACAGCGGCTTACAATATCAGCAACGATTACTATGGGTTTTTCCCGGGCGCTAATGAAAAGTTTAAGCTAAAAGGCCTGGAACGCTTTAGCGATACACAGCTTGACCAGTTAAGCCAGGATGCGGACATGGCATACATTACCGATGCTTATGGCATTTACAAAAACGAATGGTATTCCAAAGGCGATATCAACGATCGCTCAGGCATGCTGTATGGCGGCCTTAGCAGGCAGGATGCAGAGCTGCTGGCCAAAATGAAAGCCAGGCACAAGCTTGTTATTACAGAGTTTAATACCATCGGTTCCCCATCGGGCCATACTAACAGGGAAAAATTTGAGCAACTGTTTTCTCTGAGATGGACAGGTTGGGTAGGCCGTTATTTTGCAACACTGGACACCGCTATTGATAAAGAAATACCGCAATGGCTTATCAACAATTATAAACGTTCTCACAACGGCTCATGGCCTTTTACAAAAGCAGGCATAGCTCTCGTTTCAGAGAACGATGAAGTGACAGTACTGGAAGAAGGCACCCATCTTAATTATGCCCTGCCGGTTGTTACTACCGAAAAAAAATATGCAGATAAATACAACCTGCCCGAGTCAATCAACTACTCCTTTTGGTTCGATATCATGAACACAGATACAGCAGTTAATAATATAGTTTCCCGCTTTAACATCAAGGCCAACGCCAATGGGCTTAAAGAATTGAGCAGGTTTCATATACCTGCTGTATTTCCTGCCGTTCAAACCCACCAGGGCAGCGATTATAAATTCTGGTATTTCTCTGCCGACTTTGCCGACAACCCTGTAACGCTTACCAGCTCTTATTTTAAGGGCATTGAAAAGTTTAAATTCCTTTTTCTAAACCGCCTTGACAGAACAGACCGCAAAGGTTTTTTCTGGCGTTTCTACCGGCCTTTATTAACTACCATTTTAAAAGATTACTACAGCGAATTAAAAAGTAAAGAATAGTAAGGGCGCCCCCGCCAAAATACAGGGCGGGCCGGGCTATCCGTTACAACTCCGCCGCAAAGCCGCCGCACAAAACCTTCAGCGGGGTTTCCACTTCTATCCCTGGCGCGGTGGTGACGCAGCGCAGTCATACATGCAAAACATGCGGTGCTGCAAAGGCATATAACATCATTCAGCATTATCCGTTATTTTTATCATCGTCCTAACATAATTTGCGTTGATATTGCGATATGGAAAAAACTCAATCAATACCCACCAGGATTATACCAGCTAAAACAGATGTTTACCTTGAAGGGCCCAAGCCCCGCATGTTTGAATTAAAGTTTGTATGGCGGGTATTCTGGCAGTTTATTAAAGGCTTCAGAACCCTTCACTTTGCAGGTCCATGCATAACAGTATTCGGGTCGGCCCGGTTTAAACCCGGCCATGTTTATTATGAAGCAGCCGTTGAGTTTGGCAAACGCATAGCCGATATGGGCCTTACCACCATGACAGGCGGCGGGCCCGGCATTATGGAAGCCGCCAATAAAGGCGCTTTTGAAAACAATGGCACATCCGTTGGCGTAAATATTGTGCTGCCCCATGAGCAGCAGCCCAATCCTTACCTGCACAAATCATTGAATATAGATTTCTTCTTTGTACGCAAAGTGCTGCTGGTAAAATATTCTTACGCTTTCATTATTATGCCCGGCGGCTTTGGTACCATGGACGAGTTTTTTGAAACGCTTACATTGGTGCAAACAAAAGTGATCAATGATTTTCCCATTGTATTATACGGCACAGAATATTTTCAGCCCCTGGTAGATTATATGCTGTACATGGCCGAACAAAAAACAATTTCCGCGGAAGATATGAAGCTGGTGCTGCTAACAGACGATATTGATGAAGCTATTCATCACATAAGCAAATACATTACCGTAAACTATAAAGTACGCCCACGCAAAAGGCTTTGGTGGCTGTTTGAGAAAAAATAGATTCCTTATTAATCTCTTTGGTTATCTGCGTTTAATGGATTTTTATTCATCGGGGTGCAAACATTCACTTAAATTAGCGGCAGCTAATAAGTTGTATGCGCATATCCCCCAAGAAATTTGTACTCAAAACGCTTAAAATAACAGGTATTGTTATCGGCAGCATCCTGCTGCTCATGTTTTTGTTACCTATTGTTTTTCCGGGCTTCGTTTCAAAACAAATAAAAAGCTGGACAAACAGCGCACTAACCAGCGAGTTGAATTTCTCGAAATCCAGGCTATCCTTTTTTAATCATTTTCCTTCGCTTACTTTAACGCTTTACGATGTTACCTTAAAAGGGTCTGCACCTTATCAGCAGCAGAATCTTATCTCTGCCAGCGAACTGGCGCTGGGCGTTAACATACCCAGTATATTTTCCGACAGGATTAAAATAGATGAGATATACCTTACCAAAAGTGATATTAACATCCGGGTTGATTCTTTAGGCAGGGCCAATTACAATGTGTACAAATCAGACACAGTACAGGCTAACCCTGCAGACAGCAGCAGTGCCTCGCTGAAAATAGAAAAGATACAGATTGATGACAGTAACCTGCTGTATGATGACCTTTCCATACCAATTGTTATTACTGCAAAAGAATTAAACTATGTTGGAAAAGGCGATTTAAGCAAAGCTATTTTTGATCTCTATTCAAAGATAGAAGTTGACTCTCTTAACCTTGATTATGACGGTACACACTATATTGGCGCCAAGCAGTTGGAAGGCAACCTGATTACCAAGATAAACACCAACTCCCTTGAACTTTTCTTCGAAAAGAATGACCTGCAGATAAACAAACTGCCTGTTGATTTTAAAGGAAAGTTTGAGTTCCTGGATAACGGCTACAATATGGATTTCAGGATCCTGTCAAAAAAAACAAACCTGCGGGATGCATTTACAGCTTTGCCGCCGGAGTATCTGCACTGGCTGGATAGTACAGAAATAAACGGCTATTCTGAAATGGATGCTTACTTAACCGGCAAATACATAGCAGAGCAGAATATTATGCCTACGCTGGGTTTTAATATGAAAGTACGCGATGGCTTTATAGCACACAACAAAGCCCCGTTCCCCATTAAGAACCTGTTCCTGAATTTTGATACCAAGCTGCCTTCGCTCAATACAGACAGCCTGTATGTAAACATTGATTCTATCTTTTTCAACATAGAAAAAGATTATTTCAGTACGGTGCTGTTGCTTAAAGGCATGAAGGAACCTTACATCAAAACCAAACTCAACTCAAGTATTGATCTTGAGAAATGGCACCGGGCCATGGGTATTTCTGCTTTTGATTTAAAAGGCCGGGCCGACATACACCTTACTGCCGATGGTAATTATGCTACCAAAGTTGTGCAACGTGGTTTAAGAAGAACAGATACTGTTACCAGCAGCATACCCTCGTTTAGCTTGCAATCCGTTATCAGTAACGGTTATTTTAAACTGTCGGCGTTACCGCAGCCTGTTACCAACATAAGTTTTAATGTAAATGCTTCCTGCCCTGATAGCAATTATCAACACGCATCGCTTGCACTGGAAAACTTAAATATGCAGGCTATGAGCAATTTTATTAAGGGTTACTTTAAAGTTAGCGGCGCCAAAGATTTTCCAATTGATGCAAGCCTCACATCAACTATCCGCCTGGCGGATATACAAAAAATATATCCCATGGATAGCCTGCAACTGGCAGGCAACCTGGAGGTGGATATTAAAACCAGTGGCAAACTAAATCCAGCCAATAAACTTTTTCCGGTTACCAAAGCCCTCTTTCTGCTGAAAGATGGCAGCATACAAACCAAATACTATCCCAGGCCCATTAATAAAATACAGGTTGATGTTTCCGTTACCAGCACCAAAGGCTCTCTGCAAGACCTGGCGGTAAAACTTAAACCCATTTCTTTTGAATTTGAGGAGCAGCCCTTTTTGCTTAAGGCAGACCTTAACAATTTTAACGACCTGCGTTACAGCATAGCTTCAAAAGGCGTTATTGACATTGGCAAAATCTACAGGGCTTTCGCGGTAAAAGGCTACAATCTTAACGGCTTTATCAAAACCAATCTTTCATTGCAGGGCACTCAAAGCGATGCAACGGCCGGGCGGTATGGCAGGTTAAACAACAGGGGCACGTTAACCGTTAAAGACATTGCGCTAACATCAGATTCCTTCCCGCTGCCTTTTCTCATCAATAATGGCGTGTTCCGTTTCGACCGTGATAAAATGTGGTTCGATGCATTCAGTGCCAGCTATGGGCAAAGTAATCTTACTTTAAAGGGGTATCTCAGTAATGTTATTAACTATGCAATAGCGCCAAATGAACCGTTGAAAGGCAGTTTTGATTTCAACTCAAAATATGTGCTGGCCGATGAACTGATGGCCTTTGCAGGCAGCGATACAGCCTCCACTGCTTCTGCTGTGGCAAATACTGAAACGGGTGTTGTTATTGTGCCCGCCAATCTCTCCCTTATACTAAACGCCAGTGCAAACAAAGTTTCTTACAATGGCCTTGATATTAAAGATTTCAAAGGTTCTTTGATAATAGACAGCGGCAAGCTTAAAATGAATAAAACAGGTTTTACCATTATTGATGCACCTGTAAGCATGGAAGCAACTTATGGCAGCTTATCTCCTAAAAAAGCTTTTTTCGATTACCATATCAGTGCGCAGGAATTTGATATTAAAAAAGCTTTCAACGAAATAAAAATATTTCGAGACCTGGCAACTTCCGCCGGTAAAACAGAAGGCATCGTTTCTTTGGATTACAGCCTTAGCGGCAAACTTGACCAAAATATGAACCCCATATATCCATCGCTAAAAGGTGGCGGCGTGCTGTCTCTAAAAAAGGTAAAAGTGAAAGGCCTTAAGCTTTTCGCTGCTGTAAGTAAAGAAACCGGGCGTGACAGTGTTAATAACCCAAGCCTCTCCAAAGTAAATATTAAATCAACCATCGCTAATAACATCATCACCATAGAACGTACCAAAATGCGGGTATTCGGTTTCAGGCCCCGGTTTGAAGGCCAGGTAAGCTTTGATGGCCGCCTTAATCTTTCCGCACGTTTGGGCTTGCCGCCTTTTGGCATATTCGGCATTCCTTTTACAGTAACCGGCACGCAGGAAAATCCTAAAGTAAAGCTGCGCCGCAGCCGCAACAGCGATAAGCTGGAGGAAACACAGGAAGAGCCAGACGAAGAAGATAAAGCCGGTACAGAAAAATAATTGCAGTAATAATTTTTTAAGATTGATTGTGAAGAATGATCGCATTAGCAACCTGTGTTCCTACGGAACACTTGGTGGGTAGAGCATTGCAAGGAGCTACCCGCGTTCCAGAGGAACGCTTTGCGCCCAGTATCTGTAGAACACAAAATGTTCCTCCGGAACATAATTTAACGTAGATGACTTTTCTACCCGCAATATGTCCTTCCGGGACATAATAAGCTGTTGGACTTATTCTTCCTAATCCTATAAATTTTTATTGGCCCGGCAACAGAAAAGGCATTTAGCTTTCGTTGCGTCGCACTCTTGTACTGAGGTAACTCTATTCACCAATTGCCTCAATGGCCTGCCCTGAGCAATGCGAAGGGTTCTGTTCTTTGGGCGACATTTACGCGAAGGCAGCTCCAGCACAATACTTCGTTTAGTGAATTTTAATCCCACTTTGCAATAAAAGCTATTACTTTTATTACTTATACAAAACCCTCAATAATGGAAACCAATAACCCCGCACAACCCGAAAACGTAGCCCCGCAACCGCAAGAAGACAACCACCTGGAAGAAGTACTCTCCATGGAAGGTTACGATAAACCTGTTCGCAATGCAAGGATTATATTGTATGTAATTGCCGGACTTAACTTAACACAATTGTTTGTGTTAAAAAATTATACTTCCCTTGATAATGTCCTCACGATTATTGTTGTGTTGCTTTTCTCAGGGATATTTGTTGCCCTCGCATTTTGGACAAAGCGTAAATCATATAACGCAATTATGACTGCTTTGATAGTATATACTACTATTATTTTGATAGGAGCCATTAATGACCCTGCAAGTATTTTTCAGGGATTGATACTTAAGATTGTTGTGTATGTATTACTCATAGTAGCTCTGAAAAACGCTAAAGAAGTTCAACGTTGGAAAGATTCCTTAAAAGAATAAAATAAACAAACGGCCTTAATACCCGCTTAAATGCCGCCATAAAAACCGAACGATGAAGTGATTGCGACGCAACAGGCGATGCCATGAAATACTGTCGCTGGTATCATAAAAAGGCAAGTTGGGAGTGGAAAATGTCCAGTGGGGGGCTACCATCGTACATCTCACATCGTACATCCCAAATTCCCTCTATCCTTTCTTCTTTACCGCCTGGTAATACCTGCAAATCTCCGTTAAGCCACACTCAGCACATTTTGGGTTGCGGGCAAGGCATACATAACGGCCATGCAGTATCAGCCAGTGATGCGCTTTGTGTATAAGCTCACGGGGTATAAAGCGTACCAGTTGCTTTTCTGCCGCCAAAACCGTAGTGGCTTTTTCCGTCAATCCCAGCCGTGCAGATACCCGGAATACATGGGTATCTACTGCCATGTTAGGCTGTGCATCTATTACAGATGTAATTACGTTGGCCGTTTTACGCCCTACGCCGGGCAGCTTTACCAACTGCTCCACTGTCATGGGTACTTTGCCTTCAAAATCCGTTACCAGCATGTTGGCCATGCCGATGAGGTGCTTTGTTTTGTTGTTGGGGTAAGAAATGCTTTTTATCAGCGGGAACAACTCATCAAAACTTGCCGAGGAAAGCGCTTCGGCAGTTGGATATTTTTCGAAAATAGCCGGTGTTGTCATGTTCACCCGCTTATCTGTACACTGGGCGGAAAGAATTACCGCCACCAGCAACTGGTAAGGGCTATCGTAAATAAGTTCTGTTTCTGCTTCGGGAATATGTTGCTGAAAATAATCCAGCACAAACTTGTAACGCTCTTTACGGGTCATACAATACAATAAGGCGCTAAATTAACTGATAGCCGTTAATAAAAAGCCCCGGCAAACTGCCAGGGCATGTTCAAAGTAACCAACCAACTTTTTATTATATTTTTCTCGAGCCGGTAAGCTGTATGTCTGCATATTGCCAGGCTTTGTCAAACCGTTTTTTAACGGTGGCCGCCTCCTGGCTTTTTTGCTGCCCGGTAAGGCTGTTGTATAGCCCCATTAAGGCCCAGCCATTTTCTTTAAAGGTATCCAGGTCTTCCTCGTAAACTTTTTCGGCAGCGGCATACTGCTTTGCCTGCAGCAGCCAGTAACCCAATATGTGCCGTGTGGAAAAAAACCAGTCCGGAGGTTCGTTGTAGTTTAGTATGTCTTCTATGGCTACGGCTTTTCGCAAAGCTTCTTCGGCTTCGGCAAATTTGCCCTGGTGGCCCAGTATCTCACCTTCCAGCGTATGCAGCGCTATGTTAACCAGGTTGGCAGCGCTGTTCATATCCCATATCATCATTGTTTTTAGTGCCTCGTTTCCCGCCATCGCTTTTACTGCGGCAAGTTCTTTTTCAGCAGCAGTAAAATCTTTCTTTGCCGCATAGGCCATGCCACGGGCATAATGCCAAATGGCGGCAGGATAATCCAGGCCTTTTTCAGGCGCCCCGGCCTGCAGTATTTTATCCCATTCGCCAAGGTGCACCATTACATAAAACGGAATAATGTAAAAATGCTGCACCGTAACATTTTCGGCCAAGTACTTTTTGTCACTCTTTCGGGAAACCATCCACGCCGCATCCAGCGCTTTTTTGCTGTTTCCTTCAAAAAAGGCCGCCGCAGCCAAAAAGTGAATGTTGTGCGGGTAATACAGCATAGGGTAGGTGCCCTGCACTTTACACTGCGCCACATAAGTGCTGTCGGCCAGTGTAGCCTGTTCATTTACCAATACCGCCTTGTGATAATCGCCGGTGCGTATGTAAATGTGCGAAGGCATGTGCACCAGGTGGCCGGCAGCAGGCATGGCGTTGGCCAGGTAGTCTGCGTAGGGCAAAGCTTTATATGCTTGCCTTGACATTTCAATGGCATGTATGTAATAATGTACCGCGCCGGGGTGTTTGGGAAACCTGGCCAGCGTTTTTTCGAGCAGGTTCATTACCGGCGCTGTCCAGGGCTGGGCACTGCCATCCTTTAGCCAAAAATTCCAGGGGTGCAGGCCCATCAGCGCCTCCGCATATAAGGTTGCAATGTCCGCATCGTCGGGGTATTGCTTGTAAACATTAGCCATTGCCGATGCATAGGCTTCATAGAACGGCGTTATGTCTTTCACCTCCGTTTTAGGAAAGCGCTGGCTGATGGCGTTTATCAAAGCCTGTTCCCTGGCCGTTACATGTTCCGAAAATTTTACTGCCAGCCCAATAGCCTGGTTAATATCATTTAAACTCGTAGGGTTTAAAGCAGCATTGTAGTTAGGCCCCCATACCATGGCCAGGCCCCAATAAGCCATAGCACAGGCAGAGTCCAGGCTGATGGCCATTTTAAACGAGCGGGCCGCCTCCCCATGGTTAAAGCCATAAGTTAAAGCAAGGCCCTGGCTAAAGTATTGCTGCGCCAGGGGCGAACGGGTGGTTATTGTATAATTAAAGTTGCCCAGGCCCTGTAACAGCGGGGCCTTGCCACCTGTTTGCATGGGGTCAAAAGCAGGTGTGCAATACATAATATCCCTGCCAGCGTATATGTTACCGGTGCCGGCATCCTGCGCTACGGGATAAATTTTGTTAAAGGCTACCAGCAGGCAAAGCATTAGGAATAGCCCAATCAATTTCATGTGAATTTATTTAGCGTGTTTACCGGAGCTTGTGTATGTCTCCGCAAAATTAAAGTCTGGAACGGGAATGTCTTTAAACGGCTTGAACAGGTTTTCTGTAAGCTTCAGGCTGTAATAGCGAACGATTAATGAGAACATAGGTTGCTTGTTTTAAAATTAAAAGATGCACTTATTAGCAGAAAAGCAGAAAGTAACCTACAATACGTAACAAACAGGCTGTTCGTTGGTAATTTACTTAATGTGCCACAAATTTCTTTTAAGAAATAATGTAAGGCATTCACCAAAAGCGGGTAGAAGCAGCATTGAATAACAAAAAACAGGTTTAGGGGGTGCCCCCAAGCTGCGCAAGGGGTCGGGCTTTTCGCTCATACTCCGGCACAAGGCCTCTGCTGTAATGGCCTCACCGGGGTATCCGCTGCAATCCCTCACCCGAAGGACGGTTGCCGGTTACAAATTGCAGGTTACCGGTCTCTTGATGTATGAGTGGTTGAAGTTGTTTGGGGGTGGTGATGTGCAAGTTCTCCACAGCGGCGGAACCGCAAACATTGAACAACCAAAGCCCCATCGGGGCGGCATGTTAGTAGATAAAAAAAGAGACGATTTGCAAGAGCGCCGTAGGTGCGATAAGTTAAGCAGGATGATATATAACGGCAAGATGAACGGGCCCTGATGCAAAAGGCTGCTTAACAGCCCCTACGAGGCTTTACAAAATTGGCCGCGATTACCTTTTTGCTACTAACATTCCGCTCCTACGGAGCTTTGCGATGGGTTGTGGGGGAGATCCGAAAGGCGGTTACCGGTTACAAGTTGCAGGTTACCGGTCTGTTGAAGTATAAGTGGTTGAA
>NZ_VVIP01000049.1 GCF_009650435.1 Foetidibacter luteolus | reverse complement strand
GTTAGATGTTGGATGTGGGATGTACGATGTAAAAAAGTACGATTTACGAAGTACGAAGTACTTACTTATGGTAGATGTTTGATGTGGGATGTACGATGTAAAAAGTACTATTTACGAAGTACGAAGTACTTGTGATATGTTAGATGTTGGATGTGGGATGTACGATGTAAAAAGTACGATTTACGAAGTACTTGTGATATGTTAGATGTTTGATGTGGGGTGTACGATGTAAAAAAGTACGATTTACGAAGTACGATGTACTTTTTTATGTAAGATGTTGGATGTGTGTTGTGCGATGTAAAAGCAAGTACGACGATTTACGAAGTACTTTTTAAGGTAGGTTGTATTGATGTAAGAGAGTCTTACCGATACATGCGCCTGCTGTCCGTAAAATGAAAACACTCAACTGTACTAATCATGAGCATGAGTTTTAAAAGAAATCTGCAGATTGGCTTCGGCTTGTCGTTATTGTTCCTGCTGATAAGTTCGGTGGCATCTTATGTAAGCATCCAGAACCTTATTGGCAGTGCCCGTGAAGTTAACCATACGGATAACGTGCTGCGTGAAAGCCAGGAAATTATCTCGTTTATGAAGGATGCGGAAACAGGCCAGCGTGGTTACCTGTTATCGGGCGAAAAAGATTTTCTGGAACCTTACTCAGGAGCCATGGCCAAAGCAATAGCTGCTTTGGAGAAAGTAAGGGAACTGACGCAGGATAACCCTGGACAGCAGACACTTTGCTCAGAACTGGAAGGCCTTATTAACCGCCGGTTTAATATGCTGCAGCAACTAATTGATGAGAAAAAAGCAGGTTTGGCAACAGATGTGTTTAAACTTAAGGAAGGTAAAAACGCTATGGACAGCGCAAGGGAGATAGTCCGTAAAATTCAGATCACCGAAAATACGTTGTTGGCAGAACGTACACACCGTATGAACCGGTTTGCAGATTATACGCCGGTTTTGATAATTATAGCGGCAGCACTTTCTTTTTTAATTACCATACTGTTTTACAAAAAGGTGAGCGATGATTATGACGAAAAGGCGGCGCTGAACCTTACACTGTATAGAAAAGACGAAGAGATAAAAAACCGTCTTCGCATAATAGAGAGGATAGCGCATGATATTTCCAAAGGGGATTACAAAGTGAGGGTAAACGATAAAGAAAATGATTCGCTTGGCAGTTTATCAGCTTCGCTTAATGAAATGGCTAAATCGCTGGATTATTCCTTCGGGCTCATTTCTTCTAATGAATGGCTGCAAAAGGGCATTGCAGGTTTAAGTGAAAAACTGGCCGGCGATAAAGACACTGCCGCTATTGCTTTTGACGCCCTGGACTTTATTTGCTGTTACACTGCCAGCCAGGCCGGCGTTTTTTATGTTGTAGCAAACGGCAACTGGCTGCGTATAAAAAGCAGCTATGCTTTTAAGCCCATACCCGGCAAAGAAGAGTTGATGTTTGGCGAAGGGCTTGCCGGGCAGTGCGCCTTGAGTAAAAAGCAGATAAACTTAACGGGTATTGATGAAACGGATTTGCTGATAAGCTTTAGTGGTGGCGAAATAAAGCCAAAGAACATTTTTGTATTTCCTGTATTTTTTGAAGGAAGCTTAATAGCTGTTATTGAACTGGCATCTTTATCGCCATACAATGAACGGGAAATGCTTTTTTTTAACGAGGTTTCCGGCAGGTTGGGCATGGCTGTAAATACGGCCCAAAACCGTGCAAAACTTAAGGAACTGCTGGAAGAAACACAGGCCCAGGCAGAAGAAATGCAGGCACAGCACAGCGAATTGGAAAACCTGAATACCGAACTGGAAGCACAGGCTGAAAAGCTGCAGGTATCTGAAGAAGAGCTTAAAGTACAACAGGAGGAACTGCAGGAAGTAAACCAGGAACTGGAAGAGCGTACAAGACAACTGGAGGAAAAAAACCACCTGGTTGTAGTTCGCAACCTGGATATACAGAAGAAAGCCGAAGAACTTGCTTTGAGTGTAAAGTATAAGTCGGAGTTCCTGGCCAACATGTCACATGAATTGCGAACGCCGCTTAACTCAATATTACTGTTGTCAAGGCTGCTGGCAGAAAACAGTGATGGCAATTTAAAGGCTGACCAGGTAGAGTATGCCAGCGTTATTCAAAGTTCCGGCAACGGGTTGCTGCAGTTGATAAATGAGATACTTGACCTGTCGAAAATTGAGTCTGGCAAAATGGAGCTGGATTACGAGTTTTTGCAACCGGCGGTTATTCTTGAAAACATGCGGGCCTTATTTGAGCCGCTGGCCAAAGAAAAAAATGTGGCGCTTAACCTTGCCATTGAGCCAGGTGTACCGGCAGACCTTCAAACCGATAAAATGCGCCTGGAACAGGTGTTGAAGAACCTGCTTTCCAATGCGCTTAAGTTTACACACAAAGGTTATATTAACCTAACTGTACGTCCTTCAGCAACAAGGGAAGGGTTTGTGGAGTTTTCAGTAAAGGATTCAGGTATAGGCATAGCCAAAGACAAACAGCATTTGATATTCGAGGCATTCCAGCAAGCCGATGGATCAACCAAGCGCAAGTACGGCGGTACCGGACTGGGCCTTTCCATCAGCCGACAATTAGCGGTATTGCTCGGTGGCGATATAAGCCTTACCAGCGAACCGGATAAGGGCAGCGAATTTGTTTTTTGGTTGCCGTTTAACAGGCAGGTGGCGGTGGAGCTTTCCGCCAACAGAGAGACGCAGCAGCCACATACACCGCCAATGGAAGATATTATGGCTACAGCAGAGGAAAAGCAAATTGGGCCTTACACAACAGATGCCATACCCGAAGATGTACCCGATGACCGTAACAACATACAGCCGGGCGATAAAACCATATTGATAGTGGAAGACGATACCCCCTTTGCCAAAGTACTGCTGGACTTTACAAGGCAAAAAGGCTACAAAGGAATAGTTACCGTAAGAGGTGATTACGCCATAGACCTGGCACGTATTTACCGGCCCAGCGGCATATTGCTGGATATACAGTTGCCCGTTAAAGACGGCCTGCAGGTAATGGATGAACTAAAGAAAGATCCTGTAACCAAGCCCATACCGGTGCACACCATGTCATCTTTTGAAGCAAGGAAAGAAAGTCTTGTAAGAGGGGCAGTTGATTTTATCAATAAGCCCATCCCGCTGGACCAGGTGGAGAATATCTTCTCCCGGATTGAATATGTGTTAAAGAAAGAATCCAAAAAAGTAATCATTGTAGAAGAAAACACAAGGCATGCCAGGGCGCTGGCTTATTTTCTTTCCACCTACGATGTAAATTCGGAAATATCAGGGAGCGTAGAGGCGAGTGTTGACCTGCTGAAGAACAAAGAAGTTGACTGCGTTATTCTGGATATGGGCATCCCTGATCAAAAAGCTTACGAAGCACTGGAAGCCGTAAAGCAAAACAACGACCTGGAAAATGTTCCAGTTATCATCTTTACCGGTAAAAGCCTTTCCAAGACAGAGGAGTTGCGCATTAAGCAATATGCCGACAGCATTGTTGTTAAAACAGCACATTCTTATCAGCGCATAAAAGATGAGGTTTCGCTCTTTCTGCACCTGGTAGAAGAACATAAGCAGAAAAAAGACCCGGGGACAAAAAAACTGGGTTCGCTGGATGATGTGCTGCAGCAGAAAAAAGTGTTGATTGCGGACGATGATGTAAGAAATATTTTCTCCATGACCAAAGCGCTGGAACGACATAAGATGCAGGTGCTTACAGCTATGGATGGCAAAGAAGTGCTGCAGTTGATGGAGCAGCACCCGGATATCAACATCATTCTTATGGATATGATGATGCCTGTGCTGGATGGTTACGAAGCCATAGCCGAGATAAGAAAGAGCCCGGCATGGAAAAAGCTGCCCATCATAGCTGTTACCGCCAAGGCAATGACGGGAGACCGTGAAAAATGCATTCAGATCGGCGCTTCAGATTATATATCCAAGCCGGTTGATACAGACCAGTTGATTTCGCTGCTTAGAATATGGTTATACGAAACAGGTTACGTTAAATAAATTTCCTCAAAACTTTTATGGGTAGAAAACTGTTGATAATAGATGATGACAGTAAAAACATTTTCGCATTAACGGCAACGCTTAAGTCAAAAGGGTTTCAAACCGTTTCGGCCACTGCCGCCAGGGATGGAATTGACATGATGGGCAAAGACAACGAGATAAGCCTGGTACTGATGGATATGATGATGCCGGAAATGGATGGGTATGAAGCGATACAGCTAATGAAAGCGGATGACCGGTTTAAGAACATTCCCGTAATAGCTGTTACGGCGCAGGCTATGAAGGGGGATAAGGAGAAATGCCTCGCGGCCGGCGCTGACAACTATATATCCAAGCCGGTTGATGTGGATGCGTTGTTGCTGATGCTGAACGATTACCTAAAATAAACAGCGTGGAAATAAACCTGAAAGAAGAAGAAATAGAACAGATTGTACAGGATGTAGCCGCGTTATATGGGTATGATTTTTCCGGTTATTCAAAAGCCTCGCTAAAGCGGCGGCTGCAGCGGCTTTTAACCCTTGATAATTTTCACAGCTTTGCCGAATTCAGGCATAAGGTAACAACTGACGATGGCTACATTGGCCGTGTTGTTGAAGAGATAAGTGTTAATGTTACTGAAATGCTCAGGGATCCGTCGCTATACAAAGTAATCCGCGAGAAAATAATCCCGCTGCTTGCAACATATCCGTTCATACGTATCTGGCATGCCGGTTGCTCCACCGGGGAGGAAGTGTATTCCATGGCCATCCTGCTGAAAGAGGCCGGCCTGCTGCACAAATCTTTGCTGTATGGTACAGATATTAACCCTACCGTGCTGGAAAAAGCAAGGAAGGGTATTTTTCCTGTAAGCGCTATGCAGCAATATTCAAAAAACTATATAGCTGCCGGTGGCATGGCCGATTTTTCATCGTATTATACTGCACATTATAGCCTGGCCAAGTTCGATGAAAGCCTGTCGCAAAAAATGGTGTTTTCCACCCATAACCTCGTATCAGATTTTTCCTTTAATTCATTCCAGTTAATTTTTTGCAGGAATGTCTTAATCTATTTTGATAAGCCCTTGCAGGCACGGGTATTGGATGTTTTCGACAGCAGCCTGGAACTGTTTGGTTTTCTTGTGCTGGGCGCCAAGGAGTCGCTGCGTTTTTCACCTGTAGTGTCAAGGTACAGGCAAATAGAAGGGCGGGAGAAAATATGGAAAAAAATAGCCTGAAGCATATAACTAAACTGGTAGCCATCGGTGGCTCTGCGGGCAGCCTGCAGGTGTTGCTCAGGCTGTTTTCCCAAATACCTTCCGGCTTCAGCATACCTTTTTTGGTGGTGTTGCACCGTAATGTTCAATACGAGTCGGCACTGGAAGAATTGCTGGCCACAAGAACAGCTTTGCGTGTAAAAGAAGTGGAAGAAAAAGAAAAAATACAAGCCGGCCACGTATATATCTGCCCGCCTGATTACCATGTGCTGGTAGAAAAAAATCACAGCTTTTCGCTTGACTATTCAGAGAAGGTAAATTTCAGCCGCCCGAGTATAGATGTGGTGTTTAAATCTGCCGCCGAAGCGTACAAAAGCCACCTGGTTGCCCTTTTGCTTTCCGGCGCTAATGCCGATGGCGCCACCGGACTTTTACATGTACGCCAGCACAAGGGCATAACAGTTGTGCAAAGCCCAGATGAAGCGGAAGTAAGTTATATGCCGCAGCAGGCCATACAACTGGTTAAACCGCATTATGTGCTGGGGTTTAATGATATGGTTTTATTCATGCAGGGGTTGTTGTTACAAGGGCAGGCATCGTAAACAGCCATAACTACATTGTTGTAGTTACAATTCTTTCATTTTTGGCGCAGTTAAAATCTGTTGCGCTTCCATTTAAAAAACTCTAAGTAACCACCAGAGTGTATCCAAAATAAAGTAATGAGAAAATGAAACTCTACGAAAGCTTCAAAGCTTTCATCACAATGGTTTCAAGCTCATTAATGTCAAAAGGTTTTTGAAGATAAAAATCGCATGAGGCTTCTTCAGACATTTTAGCCACATCTGTATTGGCGCTGAAGAAAATAACGGGAATATCCTTAGATGCTTCGTTTTCTTTAATCATACGGGTAGCGGTAACCCCATCCATACCTGGAATTTTATTGTCCATCAGTATTACAGACGGGCTATGCCGGCTAACCTTTTCCAGTAAATTTTCAGACGACATTTCCGTATGCACTGCCAGGCCCTTCTTCTTCAGTACAATGGTGCATATCTGTAAAATGTCAGCATCATCATCAAATATCAAAACTTTAGCACTGTTCATAGCCGGGCGAATATATAGCTTTTTAAATAGTGTGATATTGTTGCAGGTACAATAAATAACCAACAGGCAACAGTTTTGTTATAAAAATCTTATACCGGCAAAGATTGATGTTGCGGGTTTCTTTTTTACGGTGTTTATTTTAATTTTGTGGGCGTTATGCCCACCTGCATTGTCAAGGTATAAAATATGGTATGGCTATTGCGTATGGAAAAGAAAAAAAATAAGGCGATGAAGAAAATCCTGGTTGCTGCTGCAATTACTGCCGTGGCAGGCGCCGCGGTAATAATATACCTGCGCAGCAAAGCAGAAAAAAAGCTGGAAGAATTGGCTGAACAGGATGATTTTTTAGATGACGATGATGAACATAAAAATATGTTTGACTACGCGTACAACTACATAGGGTAGAGGCCTGCCGATTATTACCTGCCCTTTTGTGCGCTGTTTCTGTACCTATTTTCCGCGCTGCAAAATTGTTTCAATTGCTTTTCTGATACGGGTAAACCTCTTTTGGGGCACAGCGTCTTTGTGCATTAATCCTGATAATTTTGGGGGGTGTCCCTCGTGCCTCGGGCCGGGCAGAACTGCGTTCGCAACCTTCGTTAAAGCAACATTTAGTTGCCTTCCCTCGGTTGTGCTCATACTCCGGCACAAAACCCGGCGCACAATACCCTCACCGGGGTATCCGCTTCAATCCCTCACCCGATGGTGCAGCCGCTTGCTTATTTTACTGGCGGGTAAAGATGCGAAGCATTGCATCTCTACCCAATCCGGGTCTGAAAAGCTGCCCAATGAACCGGACGATAAAGTGCTTGCGACGCAACGAAGCTCCTGCAGGGTACCGTCGCTGGTACCATAAAAATGTTTTGATATCTGGTAAATTATTTTTTAGATTTGTCTAAATTTATTTTTAAATGGGGTCTAATTTTTCGGTGGCTGAGGAAAATTACATAAAAGCGGTTTATCACCTTCAAAAACCCGGCGCTATTGTTACCACCAACGAGTTGGCGGCCGAGTTGCAAACAAAAGCGGCATCTGTTACGGATATGCTGAAAAAGTTAAAGCAAAAGAAAGTGCTGAATTACGAGCCTTACAGGGGGTTTAACTTAACTACGGAAGGCCGTAAAGCCGCATTGGGGATAGTACGTAAGCACCGGTTATGGGAATACTTTCTTGTGGAAAAACTACAGTTTGGCTGGGATGAAGTGCATGAAGTGGCTGAAGAACTGGAACATATTACCAGCAAAAAACTAATTGACAAACTGGATGCTTTTTTGGATTTTCCACGGTTTGACCCTCATGGCGACCCAATACCCGATGTAAACGGTAAAATGCAGGTGCAGCACGACATAAGCCTTAACGACCTGCCTGTTAATACGCCTGCTGAAGTGAGTTCGGTAAAAGACCAGTCGTCTGAATTGCTGGACCTGCTGAAACATAAGAATATAAGTATTGGCAGCCGTTTGCAGGTAACCAGGAAATTTGGCTTTGACCAATCAATAGAACTACGGATAAAAGACATTGCAGCACCGGTAAATATATCGCTGCAGCTAGCCCAGGTATTATACGTAAAACCACTCTAACCTATGCAGCCTTCTCCATACAAAAACATTTCACTTAGCGAAGTACATGAATCTGTAGACACCACCCGGCCACGCAAAGGCTGGCGCAGGATTCTTGCCTATATAGGCCCGGCTTACCTGGTAAGCGTAGGTTACATGGACCCCGGTAACTGGGCTACCGATTTGCAGGGTGGCGCCAAATTCGGGTACCAGCTAATATGGGTACTGTTAATGAGCAACCTGATGGCGCTGCTGCTGCAGGGCCTTAGTGCCAGGCTGGGCATTGTACGCCGGCGAGACCTTGCACAGGCCAACCGGGAAGTGTACCCGCCATTAGTTAACTTTTGCCTGTACATACTTGCCGAAATAGCTATTGCTGCCTGCGACCTTGCAGAGGTGCTGGGTATGGCATTGGGTATTTACCTGTTAACCGGCCTGCCGCTTATTTGGGGCATCAGCATAACCGTGCTGGACACCTTGCTGTTGCTGTGGCTGCAGAACTACGGCATACGTAAGCTGGAAGCTTTTATACTGGCGCTGGTGATTATTATCGGCATGTCTTTTTTAATAGAAATTTTTCTTGCTAAACCCGATATGGGTGAAGTGGTGAAAGGTTTTGTGCCAACAGCACTTAACAGCGAAGCGTTATATATAGCTGTAGGTATTATTGGCGCTACCGTAATGCCGCACAACCTGTACCTGCATTCCGCACTGGTGCAAACACGTAAGATAAAGCCGGATAAAGAAGGCATCAGAAAGGCTATAAGGTTTAACATGATTGACAGCACCATTGCTTTAAATGCAGCCTTTTTTGTAAATGCCGCTATATTGGTGTTGGCCGCAACGGTATTTTTTAAAAGCGGCAATACACAGGTAGCCAGGATTGAAGATGCGCATGAACTGCTGAGCCCATTGCTGGGCAGCCAACTGGCGCCTTACCTGTTCTCCATCGCGTTAATAGCTGCCGGCCAAAGCTCCACCGTTACGGGCACGCTGGCAGGGCAGATAGTAATGGAGGGCTACCTGCAGTTACGTATTAATCCGTGGCTGCGCCGCCTGCTAACCAGGCTGATTGCCATTGTGCCTGCCGTACTGGTTATTGGCATTTACGGAGAAGATAAGCTGGATGCCTTGCTGGTATTAAGCCAGGTAATACTGAGTCTGCAGTTGGGTTTTGCTATTATACCGCTAATACATTTTGTAAGCGATAAAGAGGGCATGGGAGAATTTGCCATAAGAACGCATGTTAAGATAGCCGCGTGGCTGGTAGCGTCTATACTGGTGTTTTTGAATGTAAAGTTGGTGGTGGAAGAAATAGTGCAGGTGTTTGAAACAGGCAGTATAGGGTTAAAAATACTGGTTAGCGCGGCAGCCCTGGCTTTTGCCTGGCTTTTTCTTACCATGACTTTCTATCCTGTAATTAAAAGCCGCCGGGCAAAGAAAAACCTTAGCATGCATGGGGATGTGCCGGTTTTGAGCAATCTTTCTGTAACGCCGCTAAGCCATATAGCCGTAGCGCTTGACTTTACCGGTAAGGATGAAAAAATCATTGCCCATGCATTGAAACAGGGCAACCATGCAGCAAAGTACACGCTTATTCATGTGGTGGAAACTGCATCTGCAGGGTATCTTCGGGAATCAGCGGATGATAACGAAACCCGCAAAGACGAACAGCGGCTGGTATCTTTTGCCGGGCAGTTAACCGCTATGGGTTATAAAGTTGAAACCTCCCTGGGGTATCACAACCGCATCAATGAAATTGTACGTATTGTAACAGAATCCGGCGCGGATATGCTGGTAATGGGCGCTCACCGGCACACCGGTCTTAAAGACCTGCTTTACGGTGAAACCGTTAACCAGGTAAGGCACCGGATTGAAATACCGGTGCTGATAGTGAGTTGAGGGAGGATTTATCTGATGAACAGTTTTGCACCCTGTTTTACCGTAAGCTTGCCGCCTTTTAAATTTAGTGGCACATTTAAAATACACTCTCCGTTACCTACGGGATCAATAACAACTTCAACGCCCCCGGGTACGTCTTGAGGCGGCATTTGGTTATTTAACCAATTAGCCGGGTCGTCAAAATCGCCTGTGCCATTAAAAATGTACAAAGGCAATAATGGTACATCTACGGTGCCTGTGTAAAGTTCTGTACCATACTGGTAAGTATTTGCTGAAAAATAGATTTGGTTACCTACGGCCCTGAAATCACCTGCGATGGTTGCGTTGGCGAGATTTGTATCCTGAACTTCATGTGTGCCTTCCCTGGTTCCGTCTGTTATCCAAAGCTTTTTGTTGATAACCAGGTAAAGCTTGCCGTGGGCGACGGTTGCTTGTGTTTTATTCCAAATTGTTTGCCGCAAGGAAGTTGATGGGCCTGGCCCGGGTGTGGCATCGTTGAGCATATAAGTACCTTCTTCTGTTCCATCACTTCTCCAAAGCTCCGTGCCGGAGTTGCCATCATCAGCAAAAAAACAAAACACGCCATTTACATCCTGTCGCACATAACTTTCCATAATGTTGATGTTTCTAAAAATAATCCTGGTGCCGCTTTCTGTACCATCAGAAACCGCAAGCCCAGGTTGCTGCGAATTAATTTCGTCATACGCAGAAAAGAATATTTTGTTGCCGGCTCTTGAAAGCATTGTTACATTCCGAACCTTATCATTAATTATAACTGTGCCCTCTTCTGTACCATTGGTTTTCCAAAGAGCCCGGCTATTGCCATTTCTTGCGGAAAAGTATAGAAGACCATTCAGCTCGCATAAGTATCTCGCATTTTCATTGCCGTCGGGGAAATTGTTTTTAACACGCTTTGTGCCGGCAGCAGTACCATCCGTTTGCCAAAGTTGATCTCCACGCGAACCATATTTTATAAAATAAAAATATTTTCCCGCTGTTAGCCTGTTTACTAAGTTTAAACTGTAATAGCCTAAATCTTCAGTATTTGTTTTAATGATAAAAGTTCCATCAGTTGTGCCATCGCTGCGCCAGAGATAAGAAGGATTATTTTGACCATTATAAGTATAAAAGTAAATGAGGTTATTGCCTGAAGAAATCCATTTAACCTCCCGGCTGTTATCAGGAAACTCTTTTATAATCACCGTTCCGGTATTGGTACCATCAGATTTCATCAGTCCTGATTTCCCGGTACTCCGGTCTATGCCAAAAAAGAAAAGCTGCTTATTAAGCACTACCATACTGTCTGATTCATTCAATGATAGTGCTGCTACTTTATCAAGTCTTTTTACTATGGAGGTTCCATTCCTAATATAAGATAGATTGCTGTCAACAAAGAACAGGTTGTTTTTGTATGCGGTAAGGCAAGCGGAATAGGACGAGCCTGTTGTGGTTTGATTGATATCT
This sequence comes from Foetidibacter luteolus, assembly GCF_009650435.1. Classification (GTDB taxonomy): domain Bacteria; phylum Bacteroidota; class Bacteroidia; order Chitinophagales; family Chitinophagaceae; genus Foetidibacter; species Foetidibacter luteolus. The sequence goes on along the minus strand of NZ_VVIP01000049.1, from coordinate 153,309 downwards.
TTTAAAATAACGGTGCCATTGGTAGTGCCATCTGTTTTCCAGAGTTCCATTCCGATGCTTCTGTCTATTCCCAAGGCAGAAAAAATTATGGAGCCATTAAGCATGCAAAAACCGGTGCCACCGTGTAGGTGATAAGAGAAATCTTTTATAAAAACTGAACCAGTAGGAGTGCCATCCGATCGCCAAAGTGAAAAATGGTTTTGATCAGAAGGTTCTGTAAAGTAAAGTTGATTATTGATACCTATCAAAGCTGAGATATGACTGCTATCTTTGATTAGTGAAACTACCTGGTTAGAACCTTGGTATTTCCATAACTGGTTATGAGAGGCGTTTTCCCCTTGCAAAAACCCAACAATATAGTAAATGTCATCACCTGAAATTGAAATGTCATCTAACTGGCCGAAAGTTGTATAATTTTTTATGAGCTTGGTTCCAGTTTTTAAGGTCATGTCATATTTGTATAAGGCCGAACTTGCTGGATTTTGTTTTGAAGAGGAGCCTGCAAAATACAAAATCCCGTCTTTTGCAACCATTGGTGTGTAGGATGGGTAACCATCGTGCATGCCCGGTGCTATCCGCGTTTCTCCGGTAGTCAGGTTAGCTACCCAGAGAACTTGGTCCGATATGTTATTTTCGTTGTCCGATGCGACAAAAAAAATACTTTCGCCAGGTCCTTCTATGAGTTGTCTGGGGTAGTGGTATTTATCGCTCATAATCAGTCTCCCAGAGTACTTTTCGTCGAATTGCCAGATGCCGTAGAAGTTGCAAACAAATACGCTGTTTTTTAAACCAATAATATAAATTGGATTTCGCCAGGAGTATTTTTCTGTGTTAAAATTGGCTATCATAACTGTGCCTTGCTGTGTACCGTCTGTTTTCCATAGCTCTGCATTCGTAATAAAATAGACTTCATTTTTCAAAACGGTAAGTCCAGCTATCCTATCAAGATTTTTGATAGAATAGGTACCGGCATCTGTTTTGTCAGACACCCAAAGATCATAAGAGTTAGCAGAGTTGAGTATTGTAAAAAACAACCTGTCATTACATTCAACAATATCCCAAATAGAAGAGGAAGCTGTTCCTGGTGTTATGTCTTTAACTAATTTAGTACCATCCTCCGAGCCATCTGTCATCCATAGTTCCTTGCCATGAATCCCGTCATCGGCAACAAAATACCCCAAGCCGTTCGTTACAGAAAAGGGTTTGCTAAACGTGTAGTTATAATTGTTAGAATTAATACTTGTTGGATACGAATCCGTTGCTTTGTTCATATCCTCAATCATGTGAAAATTCTGCGCTTTCAGGTTGATGCACAGTGACAACAGGGCCAGGAGGTAAATATGCTTCATGGGTATTTTACGGCGTTTGATATTGGATAATAGTTTCGAATCCGGCTAAAATAGTTACATGTTTTTATACTCAGCTAATTCCTGGAATAATTAATTTTCTTTTAAAACCATAAAAAAGCCCTGGCATTTTTTGGCCAGGGCTTCAATATCAAAACAATATTTTATTCATCTCCAATCTGCCCGTACTTCACTTTCCATAAGTCATAGCGCTTAAATTGTTCGGCCAGGCGGGTTTTAAAATCCTCGTAGTTTTTGTCATCCTGTTTGCTCCACAGTACTTCGCTCAGGGCAGTCATACGCGGAAAAATCATGTATTGCAGTTTGCCGGCGTTGGCTATGTATTCAGTCCATACATTGGCTTGTGCGCCGATGATGTATTGCTGCTCTTCCGGCGTTAATTCAGCCGGCAGCGGGTTGTAGTTATAAACCGTTTTTAGCGGCAGGTAACCGCCTATAACCAGTGAGTCTTCATTTTTCTTTTGTGCATAGTCAAAGTAAACATAAGTGGTAGGCGTCATAATCACTTTATGTTTTTGGCGGGCGGCTTCAATGCCACCTTGTTCTCCACGCCAGCTCATTACAGTAGCATTGGGGGCAAGGCCGCCTTCCAGTATTTCATCCCAGCCAATAATGTTGCGCCCTTTGCTGTTCAGGTATTTTTCAATGCGGCCAATAAAATAGCTTTGCAGGCCATGCTCGTCTTTCAGGTTTTTGTCTTTAATAAGTTTCTGGCAAAATTCACTTTTCTTCCAGGCGTCTTTGGGGCATTCGTCACCGCCAATATGAATATATTTTGACGGAAATAACTGTACCACCTCATCCATTACATCCTGCAAAAATTTAAAAGTGTATTCACTCGGGCAATATACATCGCTGTACACACCCCAGGATTGTTGCACCTGCTTGCCTGTTTTGGGGCCTGCCCAGGTTACGCCTTTGGCTATTTCTGTAGGCTCGTCAGGAAAACAGCTAAGTTTTGGATAAGCTGCAATGGCGGCAGACGAGTGGCCCGGCAGTTCTATCTCCGGTATCACGGTTATAAAACGGTCGGCGGCGTACTTTACAATCTCTTTTACCTGGGCCTGCGTGTAGTAGCCGCAATCTTTGGTATCATCATTGCCGGTGCCGGGGTGGTGGCCAATGATGGTACCGTTTCTGCAGCCACCTACCTGTGTAAGTTTGGGGTATTTCTTTATCTCAATTCTCCAGCCCTGGTCTTCAGTAAGATGCCAGTGAAAGTTGTTGATTTTGTGCAGGGCCAGAAAGTCAATAAACTTCTTTACATCTTTTACAGGAAAAAAGTGGCGGCCTACATCCAGCATCATGCCCCTGTAGGCAAAACGGGGAGAATCCACAATGCTTACCTGCTGAATGGCCAGTTCCTTTGATGGCTGAGCCGGCAGCAACTGTATCAAGGTTTGTATGCCATAAAAAACACCGGCAGCATTGTCTCCTCCAATGGTTACCCCATGGTTGTTTACCTCAAGACTGTACGCTCCGGGCTTGCTGCCATTTAGTTTGTTGTAACCAAGCACAATGCTGTTTTTGCCAGCTTTGCTGCCTTGTGCCAGCGGTAGTTTAAACCCATAAAACTTTTGAAGATAATCGTTAAAAAAAGCAGCCTGCCTGTTAAGCCCGGCAGTGCTTAACGAAATTTTTGTAGAAGGGGTAATGGTAAAAGTGCCGTTGCCCACCTGTAGCGACGCGGGTTTGGGAATAATGTTCACCTGCGCCATTGCAGATGCTGTTACAAATGCGGCGCTCATAATAGCCAGTAATTTTTTCATGAATCTTGTTTTAAAAAGCATTAGTGTTTTATAGGCCGTGCTAAGCTAAGCAAATAAACATATCCTTTCAACGCAAACGTTTGAGTCGTTTATGATAACTAAAGCACTGTTATTATTTCTCCGTTTTGGCGCCAGAAGTCCGGTATTTCAATAAAGCATCGTTGCGTCGCAGTACGTTCATCGTTCTGTTCTTTGGGCAGCTTTTCAGACCCAGGTAGAGAATATCGAACAAAGAACAAGGAAGGTTAAGTAAGGAGCGGAATTCTCTGCTCCTTATGTTCTATTAGCCACTTGAATTGAATGGCAACGCGTCTGGCAGCAAAGCTGGCAGACACTGCAACCATAACCTGCTGCAGCCGCTTCTGCCACCTACAGGTGCCAGAAGCATAAAGCGGCGCTGCGGATTAAAGCTTTCTGGAATGGATGTGGGTTGTAGATACCCTGATTGGCAACGTGTCTGGCAGCAAAGCTGGCAGACACTGCAACCATAACCTGTTGCACCCGCTTCTGCCACCTGCGGGTGAGAAAAGCATAAAAACCGATTAAAGCTTTCTGGAATGGATGTGGGTTGTGATGACCTTGAATGGCAACGTGTCTGGCAGCAAAGCTGGCAGACACTTGAACTTCCGGGTCTGAAAAGATGCCATGAAAAACCAACCGATGAACGTAGTGCGACGCAACAGGCGATGCCATAAAATTCTACAGCCGGTACCATACACAAAAAAGCCGGAAACGCAGTTCCGGCTTGAAATAATTACTATAAATGTTGTTCTACACGCTGTATTTTGTAACGCCCGGCGTTGCAATTACATAAGCACCTTGTGAGTTGGGCACTACCGGCGGCACCGTATCCCATGTATAGGTTTTGGGATGCAGGTCAATACCGCTGTTAATGGCTTTGTTCCAGTCAATCACTTCGCCACTGTAAGTAGCCATCCTGCCCAGTATGGATGTCATTGAGCTTTTGGCCCCGTTTTCCGCATCCCAGAATTTGTATTCTCCTTTGGCAATGGCTTCAAACAGTTCGTCGTGTTCTGTCTGGTAGGGATTGTTTTCGGTCTTTTTATCAAACTGGTACAATACGTTGCCTTTCAGGTCAACAATATTGGCCGCGCCAGCCTGTATTTTTCCTTTGGTGCCAATCAGCAGTTCATCCACTTTACTCATGGTACCGGGTATGTGGCGGCACTGGCTGTTAAGTATGGAACCATCTTCGTAAACAAATTCAACATAATGATGGTCGAATATTTCGCCGTATTCTTTACCGGTACGTACCTGGCGGCCGCCCATGCCCTGGGCTTTTACAGGGTAACCACCCTTAAACCAGTTAATAACATCTATGTTATGTATATGCTGTTCGCAAATATGGTCGCCGCAAAGCCATACAAAATAGTACCAATTGCGCATCTGGTATTCCATTTCGGTTTGGCCAGCCTGGCGTTGTTTAACCCAAACGCCGTCGTTATTCCACCAGGCTTGCGAAGAAGTTATATCGCCTACAAGGTCTTTGCGTTTAAACAGTTCGCGGTAAGAGTTCTGGTAATGGCGCTGCAGGCCCACCACCACGTTTAACTTTTTGGCTTTGGCCTGCTCTGCGGCAGCCAATACTTTTTGCACACCCGCGGGGTCTGTAGCAACGGGTTTTTCCATAAACACATGCTTGCCTTGTTTTACCGCTTCTTCAAAATGAATGGGCCTGAAGCCGGGAGGTGTAGCGAGTATCACCACATCGGCCAGTGCAATGGCTTTCTGGTATCCATCAAAGCCAACAAATTTTCTGTCTTCAGGCACATCAACACGTTTGGCGTCAAAATTTTCGCCGCTGGTAAGTTCTTTGTAAGCACCATCAAGCCTGTCTTTAAAAGCATCGGCCATGGCCACCAGCTTTATATTTTGTTTGGTACTTAAAGCCTGTGAAGCTGCGCCTGTACCGCGGCCGCCGCAGCCAACCAGGGCAATTTTTATGGCATCATCCGAGCCGGAGAAAAAATTGGCTTTGCTGAGCAGAGGGGCAGCCATTAACCCGCCGGCAATAAGGGATGTTTGTTTTACAAAATCGCGGCGTGATTTGCCGCCGGTGTTTGTTGCATCGTTAGTCATATTGTTGAATTTGAGAGTTTGCAATGAATTTTCAAAGCCCCGTAAGTTACACATTTCTGCAGGAGCCTGTTGGTTGATATTTATTATTTACTGGTTATTAATTATCCCGTTTGCCATTACCGGCCGGTATAATTTTTATAAAAGGCTTCAATTTCGTCGGCAGAAGGCTGTACCAGCGGCCTTACCAGCCTAAAGCCCACCTGCATGCCATCTGTAAGCCACCATTTGCTCTTGGGTATCTGTGGGTCGCGCCGGTTCCAGGATGCAATGGATTTATCCCGGCTGGCACAGCGTAGCGCACCGGCATTTTCAAGGTAGCCGCCACCGCGTACACTGCGTGGGTAACGCTTTTCTGCGGGCACCAACGGGTTTTTGGGATTGTCGCCAATGGTGGTGAAATAATTTTCATCATATTGGTCCAGCGTCCATTCGGCCACATTGCCAAGCATATCGTACAGGCCCCATGCATTGGGCTTCTTTTCGCCTACTTTATGGTACTTTAAGCCACTGTTGCCGGCAAACCAACCATAATCGCCCAAACTGGCACTGTCATCCCCAAAATAGTAAGCGGTAGTTTTACCGGCACGGCTGGCATATTCCCATTCCGCCTCGGTAGGCAACCGGTAGAATACACCCGTTTTTTTGTACAACCAGCGGCAATAAGTTGCAGCCGCCATCTGAGACATACTGTTAACCGGAAAACCGCCGGCTTTGCCCATACCCCAGCTTAAGTCTATGTATTGCGGTGTGGGGCGGGTAACTGCATCCACATCGCTGTTAACACTGGTAGCCTGGTCGTTAAAAAACAGCAGGAATTCGTCGTAGGTTACTTCATGCACGCCCATCCAGAAAGCATCAACAGTCACTTGTTTTTGCGGGCCTTCATCAGGTTTGTGCAAAGGGTCTTTATCGCTGCTGCCCATGTCAAAACTGCCGGCAGGTATGGGAGTCATGGTAAATTTTACGGTGCTGCCGGGTATAGTGGTTTCATAGGGTTTAAAATCCCCGACGCTGTTTTGAGCAAAAGAAGAAAAGGCCAGGCATACATTCAGCAATGTTATCAACTGTTTCATGTTCATTGGTTAGAGCGGCAAAAGATAAATAAAAAACTGTTGCTATGGTATAGTCACTCTTTTCAAAGCAACGGGTTACGGCACGCAAACATATCTCATTTAAGTTGCAAGGTTACACCCTGTAACGAAAAAATGCAAACGTTTGCGCGGATTATTACGAAATCCGTAAACCTGGTACGTGGCACTATGGTTAGTAAGGCGAGTGGGGGAGAAGTAAATGGCGAAAGGGGAGGGCTGGCAGTTTGTACGCTTTTTTGCATCGTACATTCCCAGGCAGGTGGGTGGTGGTAAAAAAATACTTCGTAAATCGTACTTTAAAAACATCTTACATCATACATATTCATGGCGCCTGCCCAAGCTATGGCAAGGGCACCGGACAGAACTGCGTTCACAACCTTCGCCGAAGCAACATTTAGGTGCTTTTTCTCGGTTGTGCTCATACTCCGCCACAAGGCTTTGCTGCGATGGCTTCAGCGGGGTAACCGCTTCAATCCCTGGCGCAGTAGTAGCACATCCTGCGTTTATACAATTATCCCCGGTTTTATATTTCTTTTTGGGAGGGCCCTTTTCTCTTAAATGGAAAAACTTTTAGTACGGCTTAAACGTAAGTAGTTGTAAATGAGCAATCCGTTTTCCGGCACAGCTATTGCAAAGAACATGTTTTTCCAGGATGCTGTTAGGGCATTACAGGAACACTCCAAATTTCTAAACCTTAAAACACTGGTTTAAAATGGGCTATGAAGTTCATATAACCCGCAAAGACAACTGGTACGATGTAGATGCCTCCAAAGAAATAACCCTGGAAGAATGGATTGCCTATATAGCCAACGACAGGGAAATGCGTTTCGATAACCTCTCAAAAACATCTTTTGCAGCCAGCGCAAGCCTTTCCAAAAACAGCAGCAGCTTTAAAGCCATCTGGCTGGTTGACGACCCTTGGGCCATTACTTATAAACCTGCCAAGTTTGAATTTAAATCTGGAAATATTACCGTTTTTAACCCCGATGCCGATGTGCTGGAAAAAATGAACAGCATTGCCCGGGCCCTTGCAGCCAGGGTGCTGGGCCAGGATGGAGAATCTTACTCTGAAGAAACCGTAGCTGAGGAGAGGAAACATTGGTGGAAATTTTGGGCCAGGTAGGGGGCGGTTTGGTGGTAACCGCTGCCGGGCGGTTAAAATTTTGTTGGTGCACAACCATCCAGCGCTAAACTCTTTGCCGTTTTAGATTGTTCATGTACGTTTGCCAAGTTTAAAACAACCGCATGAAGCAATTTTCGTGGAAGAACCTGTTGCCCCACATTATAGCTGTGGGCATTTTTTTAGTAGTTGCCGTAATCTATTGTAAACCAGCGCTGGAAGGTAAAGTGGTAAACCAAGCCGACCTTTCTCACTGGAAGGGTATGGCACAGTCTTCATTTAAGTATAAAGAAACTCATGGTCATTTCCCGTTATGGGTTAATAGTATGTTTGGCGGAATGCCTGGTTACCAGATTGCCATGGATGTAGATGATCCAGTAAACCTCGGTTACCTCCACTACTTGTTTACTCTTTTTTTACCTCAACCCATCAGCTTCTTTTTTCTGCTATGTACCTGTTTTTATTTTTTGAGTCAGGTAATGCGGGTAAACTCATGGATAGGTATCTTAGGAAGTATAGCCTATGCCTATGCCACTTACGACCCTATTATTATTGTGGTGGGACATGTAACAAAAGTACAGGCAATGGCATATATGCCTGCTCTGCTTGCAGCTATCTTGCTCGTATTTCAAAAAAAGTACTGGATTGGGGCTGCAGCAACCATAGTTTTTAGCTTTCTCCTGATACAAATGAATCACTTGCAAATGTCATATTACTTTGCTATTCTCGCATTCTTTGTTGCAGCATTTTATGCAGTTTACTTTATAAAACGAAGAGATTACAAACATATCACTCTATCTACTCTTACTCTTGTATCAAGCGTTGTGATAGGTATTTTGGGAAACATAGTTATATTAGCAACGACTTTGGATTATTCGAAAGCTACTATGCGCGGCGGCACTTTAAGTATAGATACTACTGCAGGCAAAAGCAAACAAACATCCGGGCTTCCAATTGATTATGCTTTCAACTGGAGTTTCTTGAAGGCAGAAAGTTTCACTATGCTGATCCCCAGGATATTTGGGGGAAGTAGTTCCGGAGAACTAGACGGCACTTCCCATATTGCAAAACTGGCTGAAGAAAAAGGCATTCCTGAAGATCAGGCTGTTCAGATAGCCTCTTATATGCCTGCTTATTGGGGGGGAATGTCAAAACCAAATGAGACTACCTCCGGACCTGCTTACCTGGGCGCGGTCATTTGTTTTTTGTTTATTTTGGGTTTGGTATATGTGAAATCAATAGATAAATGGTGGATACTGTTCGCATCTGTTTTCTTTGTCGCCCTCTCGTGGGGCAGGAATTTTAGTTTTTTGAACGATTTTTTGTTTGATTATCTCCCTCTTTATAATAAGTTTCGGGCCCCTTCTCAAGCAGCGGTTATTCCTCAATTGTTGTTTCCTTTATTAGCAGTACTGGCATTGCAGAAATTCTTTTTCGAGGAGAAAGACCTGTCGCAAAGGTTTAAGGCATTGAAGAATGCCGGCCTTGCTGTAGGATGTGTATTGGGCGTAGCTATAGTCATGTACTTCTTTTTTACTTATGTTGGCGCGGATAATGATGAAAGTGTAAAAAGTTTTTTATCACAAATTACCCGTGGTAACGAAGGTGAAGCAAAGAGCTTTTATAATGCCCTTATACAAGACCGTAAAGCCCTGTTTGCCGGAGACCTGATAAGATCTATCATTTTTATTGGTCTTGCATTCGGAACTTTGTGGCTGGTAGTTAAAAATAAAATAAAAGCAAGAGCAGCTATAATAGTACTGATTGTGTCGAGCTCTATTGATGTTTTGGCAATTGGTAGGAGATACTTAAATGATGAAAGCTTTCAAACGCAGGAAGAGTATGATGAAAATTATTTTAAACCATCTGCGGCTGACCTGCAGATACTAAAAGATACGGGGTATTACAGGGTTTTAAATTTAACCACGAACATATTTAACGATGCTCATACTTCGTATCATCATAATTCTGTAGGTGGATACAGTCCGGCAAAGCTTGGACTAGCGGAAGACGTCCTCAATTATCAACTCCGAAAACAACCAATGAATTTTAGGGTTTTGAATATGCTTAATACTAAATATGTAATACAGCAGGACCAGCAGGGGCAACCGCAGGTTTATACTAATCCTGATGCTTTTGGAAGCTGCTGGCTTGTAAAGGGTATTCAGTATGTTAGAGATCCGGTCAGCGCTATGAAAGCCCTAGATTCTGCGAATACAAGGGATACAGCCATTATAGAAGAATCATATCAAAAGAGCATTGGCCTTTCACCTCAACCTGATTCAAGTGCTCAGATATTACTTATCGACAATGATAATGATGTAGCCACATATAGCTTTAAAGCAAAAAGTAACCAATTTGCGGTATTTAGCGATATCTACTATGATAGGGGATGGAAAGCTTACGTTGATGACAAAGAGGCAATGATAATTAAAACTAATTATGCTTTGAGAGGCTTGCCGGTCCCTGCTGGCACTCATACCATACGCTTTGAGTTCAAGCCAGCGTCATACTATGGAAGCCTTACTATACAAAGAGTTGCTTCAGGTTTAAGCTGGCTGGTTATTATTATTGCAATATGGCAGGAATATCGCAGGAAAAAAAGAAATATAAATAAAGCTTCCTGAAAATTTTACAATTCCCTAAAATGTAAGTCCACACGCTTATGGCTACTGTTTGGCCTTACAAAAGCCCTATTGCTTTATTTTTCTGAAATTTTTGAAGTAAGAAATTACCATGAATAGTTTGGACGAAATTCCTGCCTTCAAAAACATCTCAGGACATGTATCCAGATCGGATACCATTGAAACAATTGCCGCTGGCCATTCATTAGATACGTATCGTTCCAATTGCTCCTTTTTCCTGATTTTCATGTTTCTTAAAAGCCGCCACCATGCATCGTATATCCATATATTTTTTAACTGCCCGGTGCCATGCTTTTCCAGAAGTATGTACCCTTCCGGTAACTCAACTTCGGGTTTGTAAATGCAGGATTGAGTAACTTGAGTTTCACTAATTCCTACATTAACTAGAGGAATATCTATGTAAGTGAAATTACTTTCGTTTTTAAGAACCCTTATATAGTACTCCATATCAACTCTCCATTTCAGCCGTTCATCATATTTTTCCTTTATGGAATGATGAAGCAATGTAACGCTAGGCGGCCCCACAATATTTTGAGCGAGGAGTAATCCGGGCTGTTTTATAATCGTTTTTTTCCAAGCATGTTTTATGTGAACAGCATTTTTTTTCACTTGGAAACCTGCATAAACATTAACGTATGCAGAAAAAATGAATTTTTTACCCAGATTGGTGTGGTTAACAAAGTTCTGAAGACTCTTATCATCTGTAAACCAATCATCATCGTGCATTAGTTTGATCCAATCCCCATTAGCCTTTGAAATGCAAAAATTCCAATTTGAAGGTGTGCCTAACGGAACGTTATTTTTATAGTACCTAATGTTCAATTCTGTCGCAAAATCTTTTATCAAGTCGCTAACAGAGTTGTCTGGACTGTCGTCAGAAATAATAACCTCAAAATTTTGGTATGTTTGCCGCCTAATTGAATCAAGCAGTCTTTTTAGATATTCTGTTCGCTTATAAGCGGGAATGCAGATAGAAACTTTGACTTTGCCTGCCATCATTGCAAATGTAGGTATTAAAATATTTTTTGCATCGAAGAACTAAAGAAAATGATTTTCAAGTATATCATAAGAAAAAGACAAATCGGAGATGTTTTATGGATAGAGCCGATAATTAGGGAATATGCCAAAAAAAATAAAAAAATAGTAGTTCATACAAAGTTTAATGAACTGTTCGATAACTATCCACATAAAAACGTCATTTTCAAGAAGGAGCTAAACCTGTTTGAAAAAATTTTTTCCAATGCAGAGCGACTGTTAGGGACAAGGGTCGTTTTTGTTAATCTTGATTTTTCCTATGAAAGAAAACCAAAAACGCCTTTGTTGCATGCTTATCAGGACAGAGCCGGAATTCCGAGAGTCAATCAATACCCAAGAATTTATCTGAACAAAGATGAAATGCATTCGGATTCAGTGGGCAAGTGTTATGTGATATTGCATATAGAAACTTTCTCGGACAGAAATTATCGGAGGGTTTTTGGCATTGATTGGGGGCTTATTATTAAACACATGAATGACTTGGGGTATGAAGTAATACAAATAGGAAAAAATCCTGAGTACATCCCTGGAGCCCAAGTAATAAAAACAAATTTGCGGCAATTGTCTGCCCTTATTGGCAAAAGCTCTTTTTTTATCGGTATTGACTCTGGCCCAAGTCATATTGCAGCAAGTTTTGGTGTTCCTTCCCTGATATTTTTTGGAGCTGTGAACCCTCTTCTCAGGCATTTTCCGGAACTTTTTAAAGGTTTTTTTTTACAGCAGTATTGCGAATTTGCAGGTTGTTACCATAATGTTGTAAGCAAAAATGGCCCTATATGCAGACTTGTGGGAGAGGCCGGAATACCCAAATGCTCAAATCATACAACCGGATACGTATTGAAATATATTGATAAACTCATAGACACTTACCTAAAATGATTAGCAAAATAATCAGAAAAATCAAAAGAAAACTGGGAATAAAGCAACGCTATCCATCTGAAACGTCGAAAGTGAGGCATTTGGTTACCCCATACTGTGTCGGCAATGGTTGCGATATTGGCTTTGGTGGCGATAAAATTAAAAATGAAAATTGTATGGGTATTGATTTTCTAAACCCCTACGCTAATACAGGAAAAGACAAAGTTGACATACCTTGCGATGTAATGAAGGAGGAAATACCTCTTGCGGATAATACTTTCGATTACGTTTATACAAGTCATCTTATTGAAGATTTTAGCAATACCCGCGAAGCGTTACAAAAATTTACAAGGATATTAAAGAATGAGGGGAATCTCATTCTTGTATTCCCGGATCAACCTAAGTATGAATCTTATTGCAAAAAGACAGGGCAGCCATTAAATTTATTTCATGTTCATAAAAACATGGGGCTAAAATTCATGCTAAATCAATTAAACGGGATGGATAATTTGTCTTATACTATTCTTTTTGAGAGTGATTGTGAAATAGACTATAATGTTGTTCTTGTTCTAAAAATAAAGAAATTAAGATGAAAAAATTTTTACGAAAGTGCTTGAGATATTTTGGATACGATTTCATGAAAGTACCTGCTGCCCCGATACTAAAGAAAGACAAAAATGTTATGGTGGGCAACTATGAAATTGTTTTGCCTGCGAACAATCCACTCATTAGTACTTACAAAGAGCAAAAAGACTTTAATGGGGAAATTGCCAGGTTGGTAAATATTGTTAACGAAAAGTATCCCGATCTTGTTTTGCTGGATGTTGGCGCTAATGTAGGCGATACTGTAGCAATTATTAAATCAATCAAGGATATTCCTATAGTATGCATAGAAGGGGATGAACTTTCTTATCGTTATTTGCAAAGAAATGTTGCTCAGTTTAAGCACGTTACCACGATAAAACAATTTCTTGGTGAAACGGATTCAAGCATTAATGTCACTTTAGATAAACAGGGTTGGAATACAACGATCATTCCTGGCAAAGAAGGAGCCAGCTTAGTGCAACTCCTGACACTTGATACAGTTATAAATGACATACCGGATAAAAGCAAAATTAAGTTTCTAAAAATTGATACTGAAGGCTTTGATACTATTATATTGCGAGGTGCCTTTAATTATCTTAAGCAAGTTAAACCTGTAGTATACTTTGAGTATAACAGAGATAACATGAATGCTATCGGCGAAGATGGGCTCTCCACTATTTTTTCTTTAGCCAGTCTCGGTTACTCTGACATACTTTTTTTTGATGACAGAGGTAGGTTTGTCATATCTGCTTCATTGTCAAACGAAGACATCGTATCTCAATTGCACCATTACGCAAATGGAAGTGGGAGCCTCATTTATTACTATAATATCTGTCTTTTTCACAAGGAAGATGAGACTTTGGCTAAAAAAATTACCGAGAACGAGTTGTTGGCCAAATAAAATAAGTGTTTAAGTGTCAAAGTTTAATCTTTCGTGGGTGCCCATCCTTGCGATTCAGAAAATACCGAGGGGGTTCATCGTGATTTTCCGGAGTAAAAGGATGTTGAAACAAATCCGTCACCAAATCTTGTCTTATAAAAAAAGCATTGGTCCCGGTAAAGTCAGAATCCACCAGGCAATATCCTTTTTGAATCCTAATTCATATAGAGATTTAAACTGCCCCCAAAGCTACTTGTTCCATCCCAGGAGGGTGCGGCTTCGTATGGAACACAAAATCGAACTCCTGGTCTAAAAATTGCATTATACTCGATAATCAAAACCCTCGGCAAATAGTTCTTTACTGCATTCCATACATAGTAATTGTTTCTGTCAATATCAATTGATAGTAAGTCGGGCTCAGCTGGAGAATTGGCTTCTAAGAACAGTGATTCAATATTTTCAGCGGTTATGAAAGCATTTATAATAGTTAACTTCTTTTGGTCTATTATGTTTTTGCAAGATTTATTAATTTTTTCAACATACTTTTTCTCGCCTCCAATCCATAAACCCTTCCAGCCATTATACAACAGGCTGGTAGTATTGCATTCTGTTCCGTTTTCCACTCCAAACTCAATAAAAAATTTGTTAGTAACCCCTATACGTTTAAAAATTTCATGAATAATACCGTCTTCACCGTTTTGCGAATAAACCTGGAACTCATACCTATTCAGTTTCTTGGGGGGCGCTATAGCGGGGATTATTGTGAAGATTTTTTTCCATGAATTCAAAGGTGGCCATCGCATTTAATTTTGCGATACCATTGTCTATTGATCTGAGAAGACTTTGTGTTTTCGTCTGGTGATAACGTCTGTCAACAGGTTAAGCATTATTTTGTTTTTTACTGCAAACATAATTGATGTTAGTTACTCGCCTGGTAAATAACGGCTTATTCTTGCCCCTACGCTTAACTGCCGCCCAAAGAACAGAACGATGAACGTAGTGCGACGCAACCGGGACGCCACGAAGTCCCTCTGCCGGCCACCAAACCATTCTTCAATAGCCGCAGGTTCACTTCAATACCCCCTTAATCTTCGGCGCCAGCAATTGCGCCCATTTCAGGTACATTTTACCGGACGGGTGCAGGCCGTCGTTAGCAAGTAAACTCATATCGTTGGCAGCCTCCCGGGAGATGCCGGTAATATCCGAGTAACTAATGCCGTAAGCGTTGCAAACCTGCAGGTTTATGCTGTTAAACCAATCTATTTGTTCACGAATGGCTGGCTTATCGCTGCCTGCCGCAAAGGGTGTTACGCTGTAGTCGGGTATGGAAAGTACGAATACATGGCTCCTGTCGCCGGCGAGTGATATGGCCATATTTAATACCTGGGTAAACCGTTCCCGGTAACCGGTGGAGTCGCGGCTTTGGTACTGGTCGTTAACGCCAATCAGCAGGGTTACAATGTCAAAAGGGCCTTTCGGGTTTTGCTGGTTAATGGCTGCAATAAGGTTACTGGTCGTCCAGCCGGATGTGGCGATATATTGCAAGGCCCCTACTTTTTTACCGATGGAACTAAGCAGTTCAACCGTTTGTGCAGGAAAGCGTTCCGCAGGCAGAACCGAAGCGCCAATGGTGTAAGAATCTCCCAATGCCAGGAAACTGTAAGATGCGGTATCCTCAACAAGGCTGGTATCAGCACCTGGAGGGTTGCTGCCAATTTGTGGGGCGGCTGCTTTTTTACAGCCATGGGCTGCCGCCAGCAACAACAGAACAAGTAAAGAAGATATGCCTGCAAAGCGTTTCATTGTATACTAATTACGGAAAAAATGACCTTTTTGTTTTCTCTCAAAAAAAATTTCAAACCCCCTACATTTGTACACATTTTGTTTAACCCAAAAACAATTGCAATGGCCGAAAAAATTAAAGTAGCCAACCCGGTGGTAGAACTGGATGGCGATGAAATGACAAGGATTATCTGGAAATTCATCAAAGAAAAACTTATACTTCCCTACATTGATGTTGATATAAAATACTACGACCTGGGTATTGAATACCGCGACGAAACCGATGATAAGGTTACCGTTGACGCGGCCAATGCCATCAGGCAATATGGTGTGGGCATTAAATGCGCTACCATTACGCCCGATGAAGCCCGTGTAGAAGAGTTTAAGCTTAAACAAATGTGGAAAAGCCCTAACGGCACTATCCGCAACATCCTTGATGGTACCGTTTTCCGTGAGCCCATCGTGTGCACCAATGTGCCCAGGCTGGTGCCCAACTGGACGGCCCCCATCTGTATCGGCCGCCACGCTTTTGGCGATCAATACCGTGCTACGGATTTTGTTACCAAGGGCAAAGGTAAACTAACCGTTAAGTTTGAAGGTGAAGGCGGCACTGTGCAGGAGTTTGAGGTATTCAACTTTAAGGGAGACGGCGTTGCGCTTACCATGTACAATACAGATGAAAGCATTACCGGTTTTGCCCGTGCCTGTTTTAACCAGGCACTCATGAAAAAATGGCCGCTGTACCTTTCTACCAAAAACACCATCCTCAAAAAATACGATGGCCGGTTTAAGGATATTTTCGAGAACATTTATCAAACTGAGTTTAAAGCCAAATTCGACGAAGCGGGCATCACTTACGAACACCGCCTGATTGATGACATGGTGGCCAGTGCCTTAAAATGGAATGGCAACTTTGTTTGGGCTTGTAAAAACTACGATGGCGATGTGCAGAGCGATACCGTTGCACAGGGCTTTGGCAGTCTTGGCCTCATGACTTCCACACTGGTTACACCGGATGGTAAAGTAATGGAAGCAGAAGCTGCACACGGTACGGTTACACGCCACTACCGCGACCACCAGAAAGGCAAGCCTACTTCTACCAACCCCATCGCTTCCATTTTTGCGTGGACGAGGGGCCTGGAGTTTCGCGGTAAGCTGGACGGTAACCAGGAGCTGATTGATTTTTGCCATGCATTAGAAGCTGTTTGCGTAGAAACTGTTGAAAGCGGCAAAATGACCAAAGACCTGGCCGTATGTATCCACGGCAACAAAGTTGAGCATGGTAAAGACTACCTGTACACACAGGAGTTTTTAGATGCACTTGACGAAAACCTGAAGAAGAAACTGGGCAAATAAGTAGTTGGTAACCGGCTGGTGATTAAGAATTTTTTTTTGAGCCCGGCTGTAGGAACTACTATGAGGCATCGTTGCGTCGCACTCTTGTACGTTCTGTTCGCTACGCAGCTTTTCCCACAGGGTAGTTTTGTTGCTGCCGCCTTTGGCGCCATAGCCCAAAGGGCTAAAATGTGAATAGCCCCGGCTAAAATCCGGGGATAGCATGCGGTAATCGAACCCCAACCCCAAACGGGTTGAACAATATCATTCTTACTTTATTTGCTGAAGGATTAACAATAATCATTTTGCAGGCCGGCTATAAGCCGGCCTGCCTGTTTTCCGGGGTTTATGCCGTTTATTTCATCAGCCCGGCAACCAGGTTAATGGTAAGTGCTACCACAAAAGTGTTTAAGCCAAAAGACAGCAGCCCCTGCAGCAGCGCCAGCCTGCGTATGCTGCGGGATGATATTTCCACATCAGACACCTGGAACGTCATGCCGATAACAAAGGAGAAATAAGCAAAATCAAGATAGTCCGGCTGCTTTTCCTTTGGAAATTCAAGCCCGCCGGCATGTTGTTTTTTATCCGTGTCATCATCAGAATAGTACATGTGTGCATAGTGAAAGCTAAAAGTGGTGTGTACCATCAGCCAGGAAAGCAGCATGCCTGAAATGGCAACCAGTAAAAACAATCCGAACCCGTTGCCCTGGCCGGAAAAAGATGCTTTAGTAAGCATCAGCAGCAACACGGTAAACATGCTGGCAAAAGAAGCAACAACGATAATGAAAAAAACAAACAACCGGCTGCCATCTTCTTTCTGTGCATTATTGCGGATGGCAGTAGGGGATAGCAGGAAAAATACCACCCAGCCTGCCACGGTATAACAAAAAGCGAATACATCCCACACTATCATGGTGGTCATTAGCGGTTGCTGGTTACTTTTCCGTATAATCAGGAAGGTTATCATTGCTACGGCAACGCTTATCAGTACACGGTACAATGGCCGGGTAATGATGTAGGAATTGGGTGTTTTGACTAAAGTGTGTGGCATAAGTTGCTGTAATAATCGTTAATGTATTTGCGTGCACTGACGTACCTGCTTTGCTAATTGCTGCAATCCATTTCAAACAAACTAAAAGAATCAAATGAAACTGTCAGCGGTTTTTCAGTCTCGGCATAGCCTTGCATGGCAAAAATGCCGATATACCTGGGTTGTATGGAAAAATCGCCGCGGGCTGCTTCTTTAAACGCAAAGTTTTCCATTTTCCCTGTTGAATATAAAAAACGGTATTGGGTACCTTTCTTTTCAATTTTCAGAGCAGATTTGGATAGGTTACCTGCAATCAGGCTGTCTTTCTGCGGGTTGCCGGAAAACAGCACAACATGCGCAATCTCCTCCGGTTTGCTGCGGTTGTCAGCTATTACAGATCCAACGGCCTGTATAAGTACTTCGGCTGGGTTACTGTACCCGCCAAAAAAATCGTTATATCCAATGGATAACCGCAACGCCTTGCCCGTAAATGTTGAATCTTCTGCCAGCAAAATGCCGGCCTGCTGCCAACTGCTGTTGGGTACAAAACCCGTAAGGTGAATTTCAGTGCTAAAGCAATCGCTGTCAATTTTGCGCACCAGTAAGTTCTTTATGCCCTTTAGCTTTGGTTTTGCAGTATCTGGCCAGTTATCGCCCACCAGGGTAAATAAAGTAAGGTGCCCGTTTTGCAGGTGGCGCCTGTTCCAGTAAGTTCCGTCTTGCTGTTTAATTATCCAGCCCTTTTTTTCCAGGGTGTCGGTAGCTACGGAATTAAAGTCATCTGTAAAAAAAACCTGGCTCTTTCGGGTAAACAAAAAATTTACCGCAAAAAAGGCCACTGCTACAACCAGTATCGCGCTAACCGCAAGCAGCCACTTTTTGCGGGTTACTTTGCCTGTTTGCCGGGCCGGCCCTGGCATATTTTCCGCTTGATTACTGCTTGTAAAGCCATTCCTGTACTCAAACCAATAGGGAAAATGACTTTCCTTGCTTTTGCGTTGCAGTTCATCTGTTTCCGGAGCGTTTAAAACATACCTGGCCAGGGTATCCAGCGTGGCGGCGGAGGGGTTCTCCTTCTTTGCGTCCAGCGGGCTTAAAATGTAGTTTGAGTAATTCTTAATGCTTTTAACCCCGATCACTAACCCGGTTTGTTCAAATATTTTACTAGCCAACAGTTTGCTGTCGGTTTCAGAAAGTGGTTGCGTAAGGGTATGGCCAAAGCATTTCCGGCATACCTCCTTAAATAATTGCATAAAAGCCTGCTCATTCAAATCTTTCATCGGATTACTCGGTATTTACTTACAGATGCTGCAGATTTCCAGCCCAATTCCGGGGAATTCCGTTGCAGTTCCAAACCAGCCGCACTCTGCAAGAGAGCTTTGTGCAACAGGAATACGCACATAAAAATATTAAGTATGCACAAACAGATGTTCTTTTTAGCTTTTTTCTTCGCCGCTGTTTCGGGCCTGTCACAAAACCTGCAATTGCATTACGACCTCAGGCACACGGTGGACCCCAAAACGGCAGCCGCTAATTTCGTAACGTTCAGTTTTGAATATTTCAAGCTGATTGACACCGCCGGTACAGGGTCTTTTTTGTTAAAGGTGCAGGCAGACATGAATGGAACAAAGAATAACATAAGCCAGGTGTTTACCCAGGTTTCGCAATCGCTGCGTTTCTGGAAACCGCCCGTGTACCTTTACTTCAACTATAGCGGCGGGCTGGGTGTAACCCCATCGTCTTTTGGGTTTTATATTGCCAATTCCTATGGCATTGGCGTTTCCTATCCCTTTCAGTGGAAGGGTGCCTGGCTGGCTGCCAATTTATCCGTGCGGTACAATGCTTTTGCAAAACCCAGTTACGACCCCCAGTTTACCTTTTACTTTGGCAAAGGCATTAGCAACTATCGTTTTTTTACAGCGGGCAGTTTTGTTTTCTGGACAGAAAACCGCAACCAGGGCAATGAGCATACACAACATCTTAAAGGCAAAAAATTCGCCTTCTTTGGCGATCCGCAGTTTTGGATAAGAATAAAAGGCGGTTTATCCGCAGGCACCCGCGTAAACGTGTTCTATCACATATTCAAAAGCGATAATGTTATCCAGCTTTATCCAACCGTTGGCGTAAAGTACCAGTTTTAGCGGTTGGTATGGCTGTGCAGTCTCCTGGGGTATGCGTCACAAACCGACGAAGGAGGTTCGCCAGCAACAGTTGCCACGCTTGCAGATATTGGCTTTATCTTTTGGGGCGCCATTGTATTTGGCGGCATACAGCTTATTAAAGGGTTGGTTAATTACTCAAGGTGATTTTCACAGTTGGCCTGCGCAGAAATTAAGTGAAGTTTGTTACCAGGATCGTCAGAATATCCGTCAACGTTCTTTTATGTTCCAGAGGAACAGTTTGTGCTTATCCCCGTAGATATAAACAAAGCATTTCGCTCTAAAGCGGGTAGCACTTTGGCATGTTCTGCCCGTAAAGTGTTGCGCCGAAACAGAGGTGGCTTGATGCATGTCATTATCAGCAGAATCTGTTGAAATCATGGTTTAAACCTCTTAGGCAACGTGTCTGGCGCCAAAGGCGGCAGGCACTACAACCTACCCTGGTGCGTGTCTTCACGCACCGGCACTACACGGGTCTGAAAAGCTGCCCAATGAATGGAACGATGAACGGATTGCGACGCAAGGGACGATGCCATGAAAAACCAGGCGCTGGTATCCACCCGCTTTTGTATTTCATAACTATCGGTTAAGCTAACCGGCTACATGTTATCTGCTCAATTGTTACGACATTTGCAAACATGAGCAGGTACGATATCTTAATTGTAGGCGGTGGCCCTATAGGCATGGCATGTGGCATAGCGGCAAAAAAAGCGGGTTTAAGTTATGTGATTATTGAAAAAGGCGCATTGGTGAACAGCCTTTTTAACTACCCGCTTTATATGACTTTTTTCTCAACGTCGGAAAGGCTGGAAATTGGTGGCGTTCCTTTCATGAGCCTTAACGCAAAACCCAACCGGCTGGAGGCAATTGAATACTATCGCAGGGTAAAACAAACTTACGACCTTAACATACACCTGTTTGAAGAAGTAACCGGCATACAACGCCTGAACAAAGCTGGCGAAAGCCATTTGTTTGAAGTAGCTACTTCTAAAGCAAGCTACACTGCCCGCAATATTATTGTATCCACCGGGTTTTATGATATACCAATTTACATGAATGTGCCGGGTGAAGACCTGCCCAAAGTAAAGCACTATTACCGAGATCCGCATTATTATGCTTTTCAAAAAGTGCTGGTAGTGGGCGCCAACAATTCATCTGTAGATGTGGCGCTGGAAACCTGGCGTAAAGGCGCCGATGTTACCATGGTTATACGTGGCAACGAGATTGGCCACAGGGTTAAATACTGGGTTAAACCCGATATAGAAAACCGGATAAAGGAAGGCAGTATAAAGGCTTATTTCAACTCAGGAATTACCGCCATCAGCGAGCATGAGGTTGACATACAAACACCAGATGGAATGGTAACCGTTGCCAATGATTTTGTGATGGCCATGACGGGTTACCGCCCCAATTTTGACCTGCTGAAAAAGTTTGGTATTAACCTTTCTGAAGATGAAGTTTCTTGTCCCGCTTATGACGAAGAAACGATGGAGACGAATAACCCCGGCGTTTACCTGGCCGGCGTAGTATGCGGCGGTATGAACACCCATAAATGGTTTATAGAAAACTCAAGGGAACATGCCGACAGGATTGTTAAACATATTTGTGAGGAAAGAAGCAATAACCTTGACAAAAGGGTAATGCCCGCAGCCGGAAAAGGGCATGTTTGAGTATTAAATTCCGCACATTTTTATAGTATTTTCCGTTGATTTATAATGAATTGTTAAGTGGTTGGGCATATATGAAAAGCCCTTGTTAAAAGCCTCCTATTTTCCCGATTATAGCCAGCATGTTTAACAGGTTACCGTAGCGTGGTGGTATCATTTTAGATTAAATGATGCCAAACATTTACGTATGAGAAGACTAACAAAAACTGCTGTAATTTCGGCCCTTTTTCTTTCGTTTATTTTGATGTTTTCATGCAGTAAAGATGATGGCCCGGCACTTGCTTCAAGGCAGTATGTTCTGTTTAACCAGTCATCTGGCACACCCATGCCCGCAGGTGTATTTACTGTGCAGCAGCTAAGTGACGGCAATGCTGCAATCAACATCCAGCTATCTAACAGTTACCTGGTGCCGGGCGTTACCTTAAATGCTTACATGACCATTGCCGACAGCAGCAACCTTATTTATGCCACACTCGGCACGGTTGACGGCGCTACCGGCCAGGGCAGCATTAACCCTGTAAAAACAGACGGCAACAACCAGCCGGTTAAGTATGAAGAGCTAATCGGGAAAACCGGTTATACTGTAAGGGTTTTAAACAACAGCAACCTGCAAGCCTCCGGCTCTATTGAGTAACCAACCAATTTATTTACCAGTTAACATTTTAGTATGAAAAAAATTCTAACAATTACAACATTGTTCTGTACCCTCGTGTGCCTTACAATCAGCGCACAAACCGTAACAAAATCCTACCTGCAGGTGGAAGATAAAACCTGCACTGCTTTATCGTTATCGTTTAATGAATCAGAAGACCTGGTGACAGAAGCCATTAAGCATGAGATGGAAGAAAACGAAGGTAAAGTGAGAAAAGATGATGGCTTTATTATTGGGCGCCATGTAAAAATGAAAACGTTGTCTGATAACGAAATGGATGTGTTCTGGAAAGTGAATTCAACAGGCCGCAGGAAAAATGAAATTACCACCGTGGAAATGACGTTCCGTAAAATGGATGGCCTTTACCTGTCTGATTCACTTGACGGCGACCTGTATGCCAAAGCATCGGCTTATTTAACCAGCCTTCCCCAAAGGGTGCAGGTGTATAAAAAAGACAAGGAACTGAACGAGCTAAGGGCGCAGCTAAAAAAGGTAACGGCAGAGCTGGCTGATTTGCAAAGTTCAACTTCTGACCAAAAAAGGCATTATAAGCGTAAATCGAAAGAGTTAAAAAAGCTGGAAGAAAAAATTGACGCCCTGCAAAAAACAAACAACTAGCCACACGTATGAAAAACAGCATACTGCTTTGTATTCTTTTGCCTGTTGCCGGATTTATACAATCCTGCGCAGGCATTAAGAAAAATCCTTTTGACGTTAACCGTAAAATATACCAGCCAGCCGTTGATAACCTGCAAACAGGCTTTACTACCTATTCCCAGGTGTTGAAAGCTTTCGGCGAACCTGAATCTGTTATTAAAGCGCCATCCGGCCAAACGCTTACGTATAGTTATTTTGGTGACAGCCTTAAGGTAGTTATCTCCGTCGACAGCCTGGTAAACGACTATGCATTCGTTTCAGAAAGCTTTAGAAAAACAGAAGAAAATCCCACTTTTTACCAGGAGGGTTTTAACACGCCGTCTTTTCTTAAAAAATTGCGTAAACTAAGGCCGGGGCATTCAAGGTATGATGATATTGTAAAGCACCTGGGCCCGCCCACAGTAATGTACGCCGGCACACAGCGCAATAAATTGTTATACCAGGGTACTGATAAAACACTGGTTATCTACATTCAGAAAAATACCGGCAGGCTGATAGATTTTTTCCAGGAAAATAAATAGCGGCGCTACAGGTTATGAATATAGGAGAACATGACACCCAATGTATAGTGCCTGGCTTTTGTTTGCCCGGTAACACCCAGCAGAAAATTGCTTTCATCAGGGTTGTCAAAGTTAACCTGCTGGTAATGCTTGCTGGTAACACCATACGATAGCAACAAACCTGTCCGCAGGTTAAATTTTCGTTTTTTTACATTAACGCCCAATTGCATGTGGTAGATGTTCCAGCTTGAAATGTTGGGGGTATAACCCTCTTCATCGTATGGCAGGTTGTCGTAGTTAAAATCAGTTCTCGCAGAAACATAACCCATTACATTTTGTTTTACTGGCAAGGCTAGTCCTATAGCAAAATTAGTAATGGCTTTCCTGGAATCCCTTAGCCGTAGTTGGGAGGTGGTGTTTTTGTTGTTTTCGCCGGTGTCGGGCCTTATAAAATAATCGCCCCTGGGCGAAAGCACATTATAATCTTTAAGCCTGTTAAAATATTCAGCGGCAAAATAAATTTGCCCCCCATTGTTAAAATCAAAAGCGTAGCCGCCGGCAATGCTTACCGGCATCCTGTGCCTGGATGTAAGGTTTTCCTGCCTGGCATTAGCCAGCAGGCTTATATTAATATTGGCGGGAACGCTCCTGATATTGCTGATAACAATATCGCTTAGTAAAGTACCTGTTCCGGCAATACGCAGCGTGGGTGTGCTGACTGTTAAGCCAGCGTGGTGGCGCCCTTCATTGTAGGCAACACCAGCCTTAAAGCGCATGTTTACATTAACGTAGGTTGCCATATAATTCACTACAAAGCTTGAAAGAGGAGGGAAGATGCTGTCCGGCGCATTCACAATAGCCCTTGCGCTATAGCCAACATCGTAATTTTGTTTGTGCAGCATGCCTTCTATAGATAAACCCGCGGCCCAGCGTTCAGAAAGTTTTATGCCAAAGCTTAGTATGCCCGTGGTTTGTGTTATCCTGTTTTGTTCAGAATACTGGCCAATAAAAAATTCATTGCCGGGGCTGTAAGAATCGTCCAGCACGTTTTTTTGTGCATCCAGTCTTTGAGAGGTAATATAATTAACCACCGGCTGGTTCATCAGCGCATACCCAACTGTAAAAGGTTTTTTTCCCCTGATAGAAATGCTTCCCGAAACCATCAGCGGCACAATGGCGGTATTGGATGCCAGGAGGTCTTTCCCCGTGCCTACACCATCCTTTATTTTTGTATTGGATAGCTGGTAAATGTTGGCGCTGATAGTGGTACTGCTTTTTGTTGAGAGGCCCATTAAAGCAGGGTTAAAGAAAAATACGCCACTGTCTTTATTATAGGCCACCACAGCACCCGGTGTAAAAAATGCCCCCGGCCCGTAATTAGAGTTCCAGTAGTTGGCGTCCTGCCCGGTAACAGATAAACAAAAAACGGCTGTAAGGGTAAGCAGTACAATTTTGCGGAGCATAGCAGTGGTTATGGTAGTGAACAGATTAACAACGCGGCAAATTTAAAGGTTGGCCGGTATATTTCCCATTTACTGCAGCCTAATAGTTTAACATGTATCCGTGTAAGCGCTATATCAAATCAGTATCTTCACGGCGGTTAAAAAAGCAATTGCGCATGTTAAAAGTTGGCCTCACAGGCGGTATAGGAAGCGGGAAAAGTACAATAGCCGAAATTTTTAAAGTGCTTGGCGTACGGGTATTTGATGCTGACCGTGCGGCCAAAAGCATTATGAACGATAATGCCGGTTTAAGAGAACAGATAATACAGGCATTTGGCCACGGCGCTTACAGCAACGGGCTGCTGAACAGGAAGTACATTGCTGACATTGTTTTTAATAACCCCTACAGGCTGGAGCAACTAAATGCACTCGTTCACCCGGCGGCAATACAGGCCGCGGAAGACTGGATGCTGCAGCAGCATGCGCCTTATGTAATTAAAGAGGCGGCCCTGCTGTTTGAAGCTGGTTCTGCCGGGCACCTTGATGTTATTATCGGTGTATTTGCCCCGCAACCGCTGCGTATTAAACGTGTAATGGACAGGGATAACATTAGCCGGCAGGATGTAATGGCAAGAATGGGCCGCCAGGTTGATGACAGCATCAAGATGCGGTTGTGCGATTTTGTGATTGTGAATGATGAACAGCAACTGGTATTACCGCAGGTAGTAAACCTGCATAAAGAACTATTGAAAAAAGCTACAGATGAATAAAGTAAACCTTGCAGAAAAGTTCAGCCTGGTGAAAGATTACTGGTCGCCGGCTATTGCTGGCGAGTTGAACGGCCAGCAGGTAAAACTGGTAAAGTTTAAAGGCCCGTTTACCTGGCACCACCACGAGAATGAAGATGAGCTGTTTTACGTGGTGAAAGGAAGCTTTATCATGGAGTTTCGTGAGAGGAACGTGCAGGTAAACGAAGGCGAATTTATTATTGTTCCGCACGGTGTTGAGCACCGGCCCAATGCACCGGAGGAAGTATGGGTGATGCTTTTTGAACCTGCAAGTACCTTAAACACCGGCAACCAACAGAATGAGTTTACGAAGAAGGAACTGGATATAATATAGTGGCCGGTTGCAGGGCTGCTAAAAATATACATACATGAAGCCTTTAACCATAGTTGCGCTTATTGTTTTTGCCATAGCCTCTGTTTTGTATGCGATAGTTTGGTTTATAGCGGTGCCCGCCACCGCCAAAACCTTGTTGCCCTACAAATGGCGCAGTATAGCCCTGCAGCAAAAGCGGGATGATTACAGGCTGTTCATCGGAGAACCTGCTGATAAGGATTCTTCTTTTACAATAAAGAAGGATAAATGGGTAGCTAAAAGGGGAAATTTTGAATTTAACCTGGAGATATCATACAATAACGATACGGTTGCCAACAGCTACACGCTTACTTATCACTTTAAAAACTTCTTCTTCAGTAAAACAGAAGCCCTGGCGAGGCGGTGAGTGGTGAGTGGTGAATGGACAATTCAATTCCTCATTCAAAATTCCTTGTTTCCTGTTCGATATTCATTTCGTGAGTTAATCGTGAACCGCAAGTTTGGCTTTTCCTTCCTCATTCAAAATTCCTTGTTCCTTGTTCGATATTCTCTACCCGGGTCTGAAAAGCCGCCCAATGAACCAACAGATGAACGGATTGCGACGCAAGGAACGATGCCACAAAGTACTATAGCTGGTATCCAAAACAGCCCATTGTTACAAATTGAATAAAAAATGATACTGCCGCTGCGGTATCATATTTGCATAATAAGTTTCTTTTGCTGAAAATTACACTGCATGCTACGTATGAACCACCTGCCCGTTGCTGCCCGTTTATGGCTGCTGTTATTATTGGTGAATGGGAGCTGCACCACCCTGCAGGCCCGCTATAAAACCGATACCGGTGCGGTGTACCATAACCCCATTATGCCGGGCGACTTTGCCGACCCTTCTGTTATTAAAGTAGGCGACACGTATTATGCCACCGGCACGTCCTCTGAATGGGGGCCGCAATACCCTTTGTTTACCTCTAAAGATTTGGTGCAGTGGAAACAGATTGGCTATATATTCTCTACAAAGCCGGCGTGGACAACGTCCTCTTTCTGGGCGCCGGAACTTTACTTTTACCAGGGAAAATTTTATGTGTACTATACGGCAAGAGATGCTAACAAGGTTTCTTATATAGGTGTGGCTGTGGCCAATGACCCGGCTAAAGGCTTTACTGATAAAGGTGTGCTGGTAAAGTTTGGTACCGAAGCCATTGATGCCTTTGTAATAAAAGACGGCAATGATTTGTATATAAGCTGGAAGGCTTACGGGCTTGATAAGCGCCCCATTGAACTGCTGGGGAGTAAACTTACTGCCGATGGGCTTGGGCTGGAAGGAGAACCATTTACGTTGCTGCGGGATGATAACCGTAATGGCATGGAAGGGCAAAGCATTGTAAAAAGAAACGGTTATTATTACCTGTTTTATTCAGCAGGTGGCTGCTGCGGCGTGCCCTGCGATTATAATGTGCGTGTAGCCCGGTCAAAAAACATTAAAGGGCCGTATGAAGAAAATGGCGCTAACCCTATTCTGCAGGGCAACAGTAACTGGATGTGTACCGGTCATGGCACGCCGGTAATGGCAGACAGTAAGCGCTGGTTTTACTTATACCATGCTTATCATACCAGCGATAATGTTTTTACCGGCAGGCAGGGTATGCTGGACGAAATGTTTTGGAACGATGCCACAGGCTGGCCATATTTTAACAACAATGGAAGCCCGTCTGTAACGGCGCCTGTTGTTGTAAAAGGTTCTCACCAGCCTGCATCTTCAGAATGGATGGATGATTTTGATGGCGGCAGCCTTAATGCCAACTGGCAATGGAATTTCAGGGCTTACCAGCCAGTGGTGAGAACAGAGGGCGGCATGCTTTTTTTAAGTGGCAAGGCAGATAACAACAGTACTGGCACAGCTCTTTGCGTAAGGCCGGTAAAAGCCACTTATGAGATAACTGCTGAAATTCTAAACGAAAACAACGCGTTAAAAGGCCTGGTGGTATATGGTGACGATAATGCTGCCGCTGGCATAGGTATAACAGGCGGCGCCGTGCAGGTATGGAAAGTAGAAAAAGGAAACCAGCAGGTATTGTATTCCGCTACGTTAAACGCCGCCAAACCGGCACAGCTAAAGATTGCCGTAGAAAATGGCTACCGGTTACGTTTTTATTACAGCACCAACAATACAGACTGGCAGCAATTACCTGCCGGTGCAGACAAAGCCTGGTTTTTAAGTGCCGATTTTTTAAAACAGTGGGACCGTGCCCCACGCCCGGGCCTGCACCAGCAAGGCGGAGCAAACGAGCCCGCCTGTTTTTCCAACTTTCGCATAAAGTACTTTTAATAACCGCTTTACCAACTTTTACAGTAATTACAGGCATCCGCTTTAAAGTGTTGTGCCCCTATGTACTGAGAGAATTATTTTGAGCCCGGCAGAGGAACTGCTATGAGGCTTTACTTGCGTCGCACTCTTCAACGGCGGGATTCGCTACGCAGCTTTTCCCGCAGGATAGGCTTTGATTCTGCCGCCTTCGGCTACAGAAAAATTTCTTCTCAGTCTTGCCAAAACTGTTAACAGCAGTAAAGTAAAAATCCGCCAATATTGATGATTGGATTTAAGGGATTTAAGAGCGCCGGGTAAATAGGGATCGTGGTAGACCGTAAGAAATATTGCAGGGTTTAATTTTTTTTCGCATATTTAGGTTATCCTGTTTGGCCAGGCTGCGAAGGTGCCCTGCCGGGTTTATGCAGGCTGCTGCGCTTATGAATTATCAGTTGCCGGCTACCCAAGGCTACAGTTAACCGTGCATAGACAAAAGGCTTGCTGGCACAACGCGGCAGCAGTTCCCGGCAAAATGTTGTACATAAAGCAGTAACAATAATCAGCAACTCATTAACTTTAACCACCAACAGTTCCCGGCTGACGGATGGGTATCCGCCCTTCGCCAAAGCGGCAACGTTATAGGCAAGCACAAATGACATTCCGTACCACAATGACAACTCTTTCTATTGCAGTTTTATTCTGTTTTTTCAACAACGCTAAACGTGGCGGGAAGAAATTCCAAGAACAAGCTGATCACATCATCCAACAGATCGGCACAGCAACCTTTCAATTTCCTGGCGGTTGGGATTACGCACAAAGAGGACAAGCTAATTTTTGGAGCAGACTTTCAGGTGACAGCTCAATTTTTAGTTGTTCGTTTTACCCATCTGTGGATCCCCGCAAATTAAGCATCTATCAACTGGACAAATTCTTAAACCATTTCAAAAGCCGTTTAAAGGTTGACATAACTTACTATCAGTTTCAATTTGCCAAAATTGGTGACACGGCCCTAAAATTAGTTGGGACAAACAATCATGCGCAAGACATCTTGTTACCTAAAAAACAATCTTTGATTAACAAGCGGCTGGACCATTTGGCTGGGCGGCGCATATATACTCAACCTTCTTATTTGCTATTAGGCATCAGTTGCAACTGCCGCCACCTTGCTAAGCTGTTCCCGTTAGGTACAATCCCAACCCTAACGAACGACCGTACTAACCGTCGACAGACAAACAACTAATAAATAAACAATATGACAACAGCAATCAAAATCTTCAACTCAATTTTAACGCTTTGTGCTGTTTTTATGGGACTGAAACAAGGCTATGCAATGCTGACCGCGAAAACTGAAATATTGGAAATGTTCAGTAAATGGAATTTTAGCAAAACTGCCATAATGATAAACGGGGCAGTTACAATTATTAGCGCTTTGCTTATCCTTTTTACAAAGACATTTATTTGGGGGAATTTTTTAATGGCAGCGGGAATTTTAATGATTATCTGCTTTCATCTCTTAGGAAAAGATCTAAAAGGCGTTGCCATCGAATTGCCTTTTCTGTTGCTCAATTTGATAATCATTTATTTACAACATCCACTTTCTAAAACCAACTAAATTGAACAAAATAATTTACACGACCAGGATGTTTTCAACTTTAAGTTTCCAGCTTGTTGGCAAACCAATGCAAAACAAAATTAAGTTAATAAAAATATCAAAATGGATACTTCAAAACTAATAAACGAGACCGTAAAAAAAGCTTTTGACGCTTGGCAACAAGGTGATATTAAAACATTTCTTTCATACTTTACAGATGACACAAAATTGTATGATGATGGAAATATAAGAAGCTTTTCAAAATTTGTAAACGAGGCTTGCGGACATGAAAAATTTACAAGCATTGACAAAGTGGAAAATAACGGACTTGACATTACAGGAAACTTCCACACCGAAAGCTGGGGCGACTTTAAAACCTATTTTAAATTTCATATAAATTCCGATGGAAAAATAAACCGTTTGGATATAGGACAAGCGAATTAATGAAAAATATTTTAACCTACATACACAAACGAAAATATGAATTATTGCTTTTTGCTTTAATTCAGCATCTTTTTATTGGCATCTTTTTAGATGATTTAGATTTTTATACAAAAATAATTTGGCCTGTAAATATGGTAATTTTAGGCATTGCAAGTGTTGGTGTTTTTATACAAAAAGGACAATGGAAAAATCGAATTCAGAAAGCACTTTTTCTTTTGGTTGTTGCATTGCCAATTGGGTTAACATTTTTTGGCAACAATCCCTACTATTTTATTTTCCTAAACATGGGCTATGTTATTTTCTTTCTTTTTATTTTTTGGGAGGTGCTAAAATACCTAATCAAGCCAAGTTATATCAATACCGATATTATTTCGGCTTCGGCCTGTGGCTATTTTTTGCTCATTGAAATCAGCACTTTTCTGTTGCAGTTTTTCGTTTATAAAAACCCGCAATCATTTAAAGGTATTGATTTTTCAAGTCCTGCCAATACCTATATTGATTTGGTTTATTTTAGTTCTATAACACTTACCAGTATCGGATTTGGAGACATCACGCCAAATACTCATCATACAAAACTAATCACCGCTTTTTTTGGCATTTCAGGGCAATTTTATTCCGTCGTTTTGGTGGGTATTTTAATAAGTAAGTTCACTTCAAATAATTCAAAATAATGCATTCGGGTAAATCATATAAACTTTCAGAGTTTCTTCTTTGGACAAGAAGAAATATTTACATCACATTAATTATGGGAATTATTCCTGTTGTTCTCTATCAAGTGGCAGGCTTAAAATGGTTAGCTAAATATGGTTTGGCTGGTTATTCCGTTTAGTGTTCTGATTTTCTGGGTTTATACATCGTTAGAGCAGGTAGGCGAGAGCACCGAAATCCGTTTGAAGGAAGTGCCAACGATGTTCCTATTTCCCAAATGAGCCGGACCATATAAATTGACATGAGAGAAATGCTGGGCGAAACCGAGTTGCCATCAGCCTTTCAACCCAAAAACAACATCATTCTTTAAATAATAAATTAAAATGAAAAAAAGAGAAAAGTTAGACGTTATTCATAAGTGGTACCCCAAAGCTATAACCACTATAGACAGCGTAAACAAAATCATAGACTTTGTAGAATACAAACTGGATTTAGAACCCAAACAAGTAATGCTGGCCGACAGCATTTGTAGCGATGATGTAAACAGTATTCAATATCCTGCACGAACCCAAGAGTTTTTGGGACCATTTAAAATGGGTGGCTTAGACGGCTTCCCGTTTACAGGGCTTACAGGAATGGGAGCATTTGCCAGCCACGTTCCAGATGACGGTGCTGTTTTTATTTATTATGGCCCACATATCGGAATAACCAAAGGTGGTACAATTGGCGAAATTCATCGCTTTGGCCAAAGTAAAAATAGCGGGTGCTGCGGTGCGGCAAAAGGAGCGTTAGGAAAACTGCTCAACAATCAAATTGTGGCAGGAAGCGTGACCGAATTGGACTATCAAATGAACATCATTGAACAAATTTTGCTGAACCAGCAAGACAGAATTACGCAAGCCCAAACTCCGCTTTTTGAAGCAACAGAAGTGATTTACGAGGCCATTGACAAACGCATTAACGAGTTAGTGGACAAGACAAATTACAACTGCAAATTCGTAATTTTAGTCGGTGCAATCCTCATCAATAGCGACAGTGATATGGGAAGTTTTACAGAAGTTAGACGCTTTGACGTCATTGACCTAACAACCAAAGCAAGAGAAAATAATTTGAACTACTTAACGACATAAAATTGCTGCACTTAGCATATAGGGCTTAGACAAAAGGAAGATTTGGTTTAAGCCTATGCTGACTCAACCTTCGGTAGCCGGGTAAATGAGTTACGGATTTTGAGTGGAGTTAATCTTTGGTTTAATGGGCTGCAGGCGTGGTAAGGGGTTAGCCATTTGAGTATTTTTATCCTTATGATGGAACTCTCAGCGTATCTTTTTGCTGAATCTGTAAGTTCTGACCTTTGGCATAAAGCAGGAAAGGCTAACAAGGTTTAGTTCTACAAAAAGGTTTGGCAGTTATGCAAACAGAAAACAGGCGACAGGGAAATTATGGAACAAGATTTATTAAAAATTGCGTCAGATGCTTTAAGAAAAGCAGCGTTGAATGAAGACGTCAAAAAGTTCATCCTTCAAAACGAGAAACTCTTCAATACTCTAAAGAAAGCGGCTGACAGATATATCGGCGGAGAAACTATTGAGGAGACTATTTTAACCATCAAAAGAATTAATGAGAATGGCTTTGTTGTTACAACAGATTTTATGGGCGAAAGTATTAGAAGCGAGAAAGAGGCTAACGAGGCAGCTAGTGAATTTATACGTTTTGCAAAAACTGTGAAGTCTGAAAGCCTCAACTCTTCAATTTCGTTAGATTTATCTCATATTGGGCTTTTGGTTTCAAGAGATTTGACTATTAATAATTTGAAACTTATTTGTGAAGAAGCAAATAAGATAAACCAGGAAGTGATCATTAGTATGGAAGGAACTGACCGTACTAATCTGATCATCGAAATTTATGAAGAAGTTTTAAAAACACATTCAAATTTAGGAATCACATTGCAAGCCTACCTGTACAGAACAAGAAAAGATTTTGAAAAATTAATCAAACTTCCTGGAAGCATTAGAATGGTAAAAGGTGCTTACGATACACCAAAAGGCCTTTCAATTGCCAGAGGAAAGGAACTTGATGAAATTTATTTGAGTTATGTAGAGGAACTTTTGGCGGCTAATCATAAATGTGCGATTGCATCTCACGATAGCAAAATTCATAATAGATCGATTGAACTTATTGATAAACATGCGCCTTCAAATTACGTAATAGAAAGACTTTTAGGGATTTGCAATGAAGAACTGAAAACTTTTAAAGATAAGGGCTATAAATGCAGGATTTATGTTGTTTATGGAAAAGAATGGTACTTGTATTTGTGCAATCGTTGGGCAGAATACCCTCTAAACCTTTTCAGAGGACTTGCTGATATTGTAGAATAGTTGACTACTGCTAAAATATTGGGCTTAAACGCAGCGAGGTACGGCTTAAGCCTATATTGACTGAACTTGGGTAGCCAGGCATGCTAATTATGGGTTTACGGGACTGCGATTGTATTGAACTCATCCTCGGAGGCTGTAATGCCGGGGTTGCCACCGGCACAAACGCTATTGTTTTTAGGCATGTAAGGGCTGTTTTACCATTAGGGGCTATACCCTGGCCTTTTAAAGCGACGCTTTAAACTCAATCACAATGCTACAGCCCTGGCGGCTAAACGGTACAAACTGCAACATATTACTGCACACTTTGATTTTTACTGTAACAAAAACGAACACTGATGTATCAAAAACGTGCAGTACCGTTTTTGCCGGCAGCGCCAGATAAGGGCTGCTCTTGCCGATTGTGTAATGGCATTCCGTTTGCGCCCTTAAAGCTTAAACCGCCGGGTATGTTTCAAAATTATTTTAAGACCGCATTCAGAAGCTTAACACGTAACAGGGATTACACCATTATCAACATCGCCGGGTTGGCTGTCGGTATTGCTGTTTGCCTGACGATTTTCATTATTATACAATTTCAAACAAGCTTCGATAATTTTCACTCAAAGAAAGATCGTGTCTATCGGGTGTTAACTGAATATCACCACGCAGGTGCGGCCGATATTTCTTATGGAAAAGACGTTCCTTTTCCCATGCCCGGCGCATTAAAAACGGCCTTTCCTGAAATAGAGGAGGTAGCCCCGGTTTTTGCAAGTAGCGATGATCAATTGCTGGTACCTGGCGATAACGGAACGGTAAAAACGTTTAAAGAAGCTAAAGGTGTATTCTTTACAGGGCCGTCGTTCTTTAAGATGTTTGATTATCCTTTGCTTGCCGGGTCGTACGAATCTTTAAAAGAACCGAACAATGTATTGCTGACGAAAGAAGTGGCGGAAAAATATTTTGGTGACTGGAAAACAGCCATGGGCAAAACTGTTAAGCTGGAAGCAGGCGGGTTTATATTCGAGCACGGCACAGAAGTATTGAAAGTGTCAGGCATTCTTGCAACCATACCTGCCAATACTGATTTTCAGCTAAAGGTTGTGGTGACTTATGGGTCAAGCTTTACCGGAAGTATTATTGAGAAATCTACCGATTGGGGGGATAGGGCCAATGCTGGTTTCGGTTGTTTCATTATGTTGCCGCCCAATGTTCCTGCCGATAATTTTAACCGGCAGCTACAGGCATACGCAAGAAAAGTGGTACCTGCCGGCAATAAGGATAGTTACGTTGTACAACCGTTAACCGAAGTTCATTACGATACACAAACAGGTAATTACAGCAACAAAACAATCAGCCGGCAACTGCTGAATGTGTTGTGGCTTATCGCAGCATTCATCCTGTTAATTGCCAGTGTAAACTTCATCAATCTCTCTACTGCGCAGGCCGTTAACCGTGCAAAGGAGGTTGGTGTAAGAAAAGTCTTGGGGGGCAACAAATTTCAATTGCAGTTCCAGTTCATCATCGAAACATTTTTGATTGTTACAGGCGCGGTAGTGCTGGCTGTAGCAGTTGCAATCTTTGTAATGCCTTATGTAAACCAACTGCTGGAGCTTTCGCTTTCATTCAACGTGCTGACTAATCCTGCGATCATTTTATTTCTTTTGACGGTAACACTTGCCGTAACTGCACTCTCGGGTTTTTACCCATCTATTGTTCTGTCGCGTTTTAATCCTGTTAATGCTCTGAAAAGCAAACTCACGGTAAATACTGCAAAGGGAATTTCGTTACGACGAGGATTGGTAGTATTTCAGTTCATCATTGCACAGGCGCTTATCATCGGTACATTCATCATTGTTAAGCAAATGAGTTACTTTATGGACCAGCCAATAGGGTTTGATAAAGAAGCGATCATAAATGTGCCTTTCCGTGTAGATAGCCTCCGCATTAGCAGGCTGGATTATTTGAGGGAAAAGTTGTTGTCAGTAAACGGCGTGCAGAATGTAAGCTTCAGTTCCAACACGCCGGTTGAAGATGCTAATGATATATGGAGCACATTTAAATTTGACCGTGCAACTAAGGAGGCGGATTTCAAAGTCATTACAAAATTTGCTGACGACGAATATGTTTCCGCATACAAGCTGCCCTTAATTGCCGGAAGAAACTTAAAGCCTTCCGGCTACACACAGGAGTTTTTGGTGAATGAATCACTGGTGAAGAGCTTGGGTTTTAATAAACCGGAAGATATACTGAACAAAGAAATAAGTATATGGGGTGACAGGATAAAATGTCCTGTTGTTGGGGTACTGAAGGATTTTAACAACCGGTCCTTCCGTCATGATCTTGCACCATTGCTCATTACCACCAACAACACCATGTACAGCCAGGCGGGAATAAAAATGGCTACAGCAAATATTTCCGCTACGCTGGAATCTGTTAAAACAATATGTGAGCAAACATTTCCAAACTTCGTTTATGAGTACAGGTTTCTTGATGATAAGATTGATAGTTTTTACAAACAGGAAAACCAGTTGGCGCAGTTGTATAAAATTTTTGCAGCCATCGCCATACTCTTGAGCTGTTTAGGGTTATACGGTTTAGCATCGTTCATGGCAGTGCAGAGATTAAAAGAAGTGGGCATAAGAAAAGTGCTTGGTGCAACCGCATCAAACATTGTCTATCTTTTTTCAAAAGAATTCATCGTACTTATTTCAATCGCGTTTGTAATTGCATCCCCCATTGCCTGGTACTTCATGCACCAATGGTTGCAGGATTATGTGTACCGCATCAAGATCAGTTGGTGGTTATTTGCTACGGGCGGTCTTGTAGCAGTAGTTATTGCACTGGCAACCATAAGTTTCCAGGCAATAAAGGCGGCAATGGCAAACCCGGTGAAGAGTTTGAGGACGGAATAGTTTAGCCGCTGCCAAAAACAATAGACGTTGTATTATAAACAACCATTTATATGACTGTCAAATCCTGCATACCTGTAATACCCAGTGTTGACCTGGAGAAA
The DNA here is from genome assembly GCF_009650435.1 of Foetidibacter luteolus. Taxonomy (GTDB): domain Bacteria; phylum Bacteroidota; class Bacteroidia; order Chitinophagales; family Chitinophagaceae; genus Foetidibacter; species Foetidibacter luteolus. The sequence goes on along the minus strand of NZ_VVIP01000049.1, from coordinate 117,176 downwards.
AGCCTGCGTTTTTGGGTGGAGGGCCTTGGCCTTACAATGGACAGAGAAATGAAAAGGGGAGAGAAACTTATTGGCTGCATGGTTCACAATGAGTACACCTGTTTTTGGCTTAACGAAAAAGATGATACGCCGGCCAGGCCGGAAAATTATGAAGGCATCAGGCTTTACTGGATGCCTTCGGACATTTATGGGGTAAGGGAGCGTTTAACGCAGCTTGGGTTCGAAGTGTCAGACATTGTGCAAAGAGATTACGGGCAAACTGAGTTCTTTGTTACCGACGGTGACGGGTATTCTCATTGTTTTGGAATTCCCACAAAGCCTTAGCTGGCATTACTATGGCTGAGGATGCTAAAGAACCCTTTCCCGGATGTTCCGGGATGGGTAATCTGCAGTTGCCCATAGCGGCGGCGTACAAGTGTTCTTCCGAAATTTCGCGGCTGCCTTGCCACGCAAGATTGCTCAGCGGACCTTCATGGTTATTCCTGCAGCCACGCCCCATCAACAAAGGATAGTGCAATTCGTTCTGCCGCAAGCATTACTCCTTAAACTGCATAATAAACCTGGTACCCTCATTAACCCTGCTTTCTACGCTTATATGGCCGCCCAGGCTGGTAATATGGCTGTGTACCAGGTATAGTCCTACGCCCTTGCTATCTGTATGGTTGTGAAACTTCTGGTGCAGCCCAAAAATCTTCCCGTTTACCTTTTCCATATCAAAGCCCTGCCCTTTATCAGCAACAACCAGGCGGCTGCTGTTATTTGCTTTTTCAGAATACACCACTATTTCCGGTATATAACCGGGCCGGGCATATTTTATGGCATTGGTTATTAAATTAAGAAATACGCTTTCCATGTAAGCCCTGTTAAACCTAATGGTGGCTGGCTTCGCAAGTTGCGAATGGATAACAGCTTTTGAACTTTTTATCAAAACGTTTACAGATTGCAGCACCGTGTTCAGGCTTTCCTGCAGGTTAACCTCTTCCAGTGGCGCGTACGATTTATGTTTTTCGCTTAGTGCATCCACATAATTGTTGAGTACCTGCTTTAAGTTTTCACCGGCCGATTTTAAAATTTCTATCAGTTCAACAGTGCCTTCATCGTTAATCTTTGTTACATCTATCAGGCTGAAAATGGAAAGCAGGTTATTCACTGGCGACCTTAAATCATGTGATGTGGTATAGGTTAATTGCTTAAGGTCATAATTTACTTTTGCCAGGTTGGCCAGCATGTTGTTCCGCTCTTCCTCCAGCCTTTTTTTGTGGGTAATGTTTTTGGCAATGGCAAAAATAAGCTGGTCGCTGTCCACGGGCAGCGAAGTCCACGAAAGCCAAACAATTTCGCCGCTGCTGGTAGTATACCTGTTTTCAAAGTTGTAAAGCGGGTTTCTTTTGGTTAACTGTTCCCTTGCTTTGGCGGTAGTGTCTTTATCATCCTGGTAAACAAAATCGTTTATGGGCCTGGCATACAGTTCTTCCATACTGTAGCCCAGCAGGGTAGATACGGCTTTATTTATCTTCTTAAAATAGCCATCATATCCTGCAATGCACAAAAGGTCTGGGGATAATTCAAAAAAAAGTTCAAAATTAAGGCTCGTGTTCTCCATGGGATATAGCTGTAAAGGTTATGGTGTTGCAATCGTCCGCTGTAAAAACAAGCGCTGCTGTTTTTTACCGGTAAAGTACTGGTATTTACCCGTAAGTTTGGTTTAATGTAGCAACGGTAAAATACAGTGAAATGAAGATATACAAATCCGTTGACAGTATGCTGTGGGTTATATTGTTTACAAGGTTATTCTTTGGTGCAGGAAGCCCAATATTGTGAAGGCAACAGCGGGGTGGCTATAGCTAATTATTAATGTTATACTTTATGTAAATACTGCGTGGCCTGGGTATTATATTATTACAGCCTCTTTGTTGTACTTGCCGCGGTACTCCAGCGGAGACATTCCCGTTACCTTACGGAACACTTCCCGGAAAGCCTTAACATCAGAATAGCCAACCTCGTACATTACTTCGTTAACTGTTTTGCGGGTAGTTTCCAGGGCTTTTTTAGCGCTTTCTATCTTTACCCGTTGTGCATATTCAATGGGCGTGTTACCGGTGGCTTTAATAAACCTTCTGTCAAAGTTGCGCCTGCCAACGGCAAAGTGAGAAGATAATTCTTCAATGGATATTTTTTCATCCAGCCTGCTTTCAATATATGCCTGCGCCTGTTGCACCATTTCGTCGCCATGTTGCTTCTGGCCGGAGAATATGGCAAAGGCAGACTGGCTTTGCCTGTCCATTTCTACCTGGAAAATTTTAGAACAGTAAATAGCCGTTTGCCTGTCGTAATATTTTTCCACCAGGTAAATAACCAGGTTAAGAAAAGAGTAAGCGCCGCCATTGGTATAAATGCCATGTTCATCGGTAATCAGTTTGTCAGCCTGCAGGTGCACCCTGGGGAAAAGCATCCTGAAAGTATCCGCTGCAGACCAGTGTGTGGAGCAATTCTTTTCATCCAGCAAGCCAGCCGAAGCCAGCATAAAAGTACCGGTGCACATGCTGGCAATTTCAGCGCCGGCCTTGTATTGTTCCGCAATCCAGCTAACCAAAAGTTTGTTGCCCTTCATGGCCTGCTGGTAATCCCGCGCCAGGGATGGGATGATGATAAGGCCGGTTTGCCTGATGGCAGAAATATTCACCTGGGGTTTTATGGTAAGCAGGCCATTGTCAAATTCCGTTTTGGCAGATACGCCCGCCAGTTGTATGGTAAACAACTCCCTTTTGCCATTCTGCTTCCAGTAACTGTTGGCTACGTTAAGTATTTCGTAAGTGCCCACAATACAGGCAATGGTGCTAAGGTTGGTTTGCCCGTCTGGCACTACAATGGTAATATGCTTCATCCGTAATGTTTTGGTAAAGGTAAAAACCATGGGCCGTCCAAATCAACCCATTGTAAAGTCCATTTTACCACCCATCAAAGCCGTCAGCAAAGCATAGTTTTGTAACCATTCAATTACGCTTTACAGGGCAGCCGGCATAGCTGCTTATTGTAGATCTGTTAACCATCTAAATAAAAAACTATGAACAAACAGGATTTTACCACCAGCATACTGGTAAACAACACGCCGCAGGAAGTATTCAACGCCGTAACCAATGTACCCGGTTGGTGGTCTGAAGAAGTTGAAGGCGGTACTGAAAAACTGAACGACGAGTTTTTCTATCACTACGAAGATGTGCACCGTTGCCACATAAAACTAACCGAAGTGGTGCCCGGTAAAAAAGTGGTTTGGCAGGTGCTGGATAACTACTTTAAGTTTACCGAAGACAAAAGCGAGTGGACTGGTACAAAAATTATTTTCGACATCAGCCGGCAAGGCAACCAAACACAGCTACGTTTTACACACCTGGGGCTGGTACCGGAATATGAATGCTTTGATATCTGCAGAAATGCCTGGGGCCAGTATGTGGGTAAAAGTTTGTATAGCCTTATTACCACAGGCAAAGGGCAGCCAAATGCCAAGGGCAAGCCACAAACCGAACATGAAAAAACTTTACAGGGGGTAGGGTAGTAGCTTATATGCATGAATGAAATCTGCAAAGCCTGTTGCAAGCGTTGCTTGCAGCAGGCTTTTTTTATGGGCCCGGCAGCAGGAATTACTATGAGGCATCGTTGCGTCGCACTCTTGTACGCCACCGCTTTACGCGACAAAAAACCGGCATTGAAGGGAAGTAGTCGCAAACAAGAGAATTGTATATTTTTGATAATACAGATATATCTAAATAAAGGCATCGTGAGTCTTGCAATCCCCGCCCTAACTATTTATGTAAACAAGAGCTATGACAAAATTATTTACTGTTACTTTTCTTTCTTTAATCCTGATTGCTTGCGGACACAAAACGCAACTAATTGACAAAGACAAAAAGCAGCTTGATAAAGTTTGCGACACATTTATGGAATTTTTTACCAAAGCGAAGACACATGACGCTTTTTTACTTCTTAGAAAGAATACAGTTGTTGATTTGAATACTATTGACACGTTACAGTTAACAGTTGATAACCAAATGAAGAGTACTTTCCCGGCTTTTGGTAAGATGCTTTCTTACGAATTTATTACTGAAAGGAAAATAAAAGACTTTATTGTCAAGCGATTTTATATACTAAGGTTTGAAAGGTATTATTTAAAGTTTGATTTTACTTTATACAAAGCAAAAGGCGGCTGGACAATTACCCATTTTAAATATGAGGAGGAATTGTTTGAGTTACTGGATTAGCGAAAAGCTTAAAGCTGACAGCATAAACTTAGACAGGTGAAATAAGCAGGTGAAGAATAACCAGCGATAAATTTGAAATATACTCATGTTAAAACTCGATGGAAAACAGTTTCTATATCCGGTTAAACATATATAGAATTGAGCAGGATGAGTAACCAACTAAGGCAGCATTTTGAAAAAATCACTCCGCTTACCGATAGCGAGTTCGAATACCTCTTGTCTCATTTTGTGCCAAAGAAGCTCAAGAAGCACCAGTTCCTTGTTCAGGATGGCAGCCATGTAAGCGATGATTACTTTGTGCTGTCAGGGTTACTGAAAGCGTCATACGTTAATCCCGGGGATGGTAAGGAGCATATACTGCAGTTTGCGTGGGAAGACTGGTGGATAACCGATTACCAGGCCTATTTTAACCAGGCAAAAGCAACCCTCGGCATCACCTGCATACAGGATACGCAGGTGCTTGCTTTATCGCTGTATAACCGTGAAAAAATTTGTGCTGAAATGCATAAGGTGGAGCATTTTTTCCGCCGGAAATCAAATGCCGGTTATGTTGCCCTGCAACGCAGGATTTTATCGCTGCTTACAAGTTCAGCGAAAGAACGGTATGACCAACTGTTGGCGTCTTACCCGGAGTTGTTTCAAAAAGTACCCAAAACATTGATTGCTTCCTACCTCGGTGTATCAAGGGAAACCCTGAGCCGGTTTTCAAAATAGTGTGACCTACCTCACACAAAACCTGTGATGTATCTCCTTTACCAGCGGCTATAGCCTCTTCAACTTTGTGTTTCAAAATTAAAGAGTTATGAAACGCATATTTGTCATCAATGGAGGCCAGGCATTCGCCCATTCGGGCGGCTTTCTAAATAACAGGATTACGGAATGGGATAAGGAATTCTTCTCCGCCTCTGCAGGGTTTGAACTGAAGGTTACCAACATCAGCCAACCCTATGATGTGGATGAAGAGGTAGAGAAATTTGTATGGGCCGATGTAGTTATTTATCATTTTCCTGTGTGGTGGTTTTCACTGCCGCATAACCTTAAAAAATACCTGGACGAAGTACTAACAGCGGGGCACCGAAAGGGGATGTATTACAGTGATGGCCGCAAGATGGGCGACCCAGACAGAAATTATGGCACCGCGGGTTTACTGCATGGAAAAAAGTATATGGTTACAACCACATGGAATGCCCCTGCCGCTGCATTCACCCTTGAAGGTGAATTCTTTCAGCAGAAAAGTGTGGACGAAGGCATACTCTTCGGCTTCCACCGCATGAATGCCTTCCTGGCACTGGCGCCGTTAAACAGCTTTCACATGCACGATGTGCAAAAAAACATGAGTGAGGAGCGCCTGGGGTTTTTTAAGAGCCAATACCAGCATCACCTTGCTGAAGCGCTTGCCTGATAAAATTAAACTACATAACAAACATGAAAACCAAAGTTATCACAGGCCTGGCTTTGTTAATGCTTATCGTTACAACAGGCACAGCATTAAGTAAAAACTTAAATAAACAAAAAATGAAAAAGATACTTTTTGTGGTTACCAGCCACAACAAAAAAGGGAGTACAGGAGAGCCTACCGGTTATTATCTTTCAGAAGTTAGCCACCCATGGAATGTTTTGCAGCTTGCAGGATATGAAATTGACTTTGTAAGCCCCAAAGGCGGTAAAGCGCCTGTTGATGGTTTTAACCTGCAGGATGAGGTAAATAAAAAGTTTTGGGAGAATGAACAATACAGGGCGAAAATTGAAAATACGATGGCCCCATCCCAGGTGGATGCTTCACAGTACGCGGCTATTTATTTTGCCGGCGGCCATGGAACCATGTGGGACTTTCCTGGCGATACCGCAATTGCGGAGATTACCCGCAAAATTTACGAAGCCAATGGAGTGGTTGCCGCCGTATGCCACGGGCCTTCCGGGTTGGTAAATATTAGATTAAGCGATGGAAAATACCTGGTGGATGGGAAAAAAATCAGCGCTTTTACCAATGAAGAGGAAGCTGCGGTAAAACTGGAAAAAGTGGTGCCGTTTCTTTTGGAAGACAAGCTGATAGCACATGGCGGCAGGTTTGAAAAGGCTGGCCTGTGGCAGGAGAAAATAGCTGTTGACCAAAGATTGATAACAGGCCAGAACCCTCAATCGGCCCATGCGGTTGGTTTGGCAATGGTAAGTGAGTTGCAAAGGTAATATTACGGCAGGTTGATGATGCTCTACATGCCATGGATAATACAGTAAAAGAATAACTTTTTTACATAGCTCTTTAAAAGCGAAGCTGGCAATACCACTTCGCTTTTATTTTTGGTTGTACTGCCTGATAGATGTGCTTGGCAGATAGTTGCCGCAATGCCCCTACGCTTAGGTAAAAGCTGCGTAGCGGACAAGGCGTACAAGTGAGTGACACAACGCAAGCCTCATAGTAGCTCATGCGCCGGGCTCATAATTATTTCCTTTAGCCGATGTTGGCTAAAACATTTTGTAAACGGGATGCTGCACACATCTTTTGCGGGTGCCATCGGGCAGGTTGCATAAAGTGCCGTTGGCTTTTTTAGCAGTTTGCACTTTGGCTTCGTCTATCAGTTTATCCCAGGATACTGCTTTAAAAGAAAACACCGGGCTAAGGTAATTAACCAGTGTTGACCTTAGATTGGATGTAAAGAACCCTCCATAGCTGTTATTGCCGGCAGACATTTCGCCCTTGGTGGCCGCGGTTGCCAGCATGGCTATTGGCGCAGGCGGCAGAAAAAGCTGGAAACAATTGTTGAGGTTCCAGCCCAGAGAAGAGCTGCGGGTAAGCGCCAGTTCTCCGCTGATGGCCGGCGCGGTTTCCGGCGCTGAATTGCAGCAATCGCTTATTACCAGGGTTACATTGGCTTTCTTTTGCTTTAGAAAATTATAGATGTCTTCTACATTGATGGAATGTTCGTCCAGGCTTTCAAAACTTTTGGAGCGTAGCTCCAGGTAAGGGTATTGGTAGTTATCGTTCTTGCTGAACCCATGCCCTGAATAATAGAAGATAACGATATCCCGTGGGGATGGCTGTATGGCGGAAAGTGCATCTTCTACACTCTTCTTGCTGTAATCGTTGCCAGAAATGGTTTTGGCGTTCAGTTTAAGGTGCATAAATTCAGAAAGGTCGGTGAAGGTTTTCAGTGTCCTGTCTTTGTCAAGGTTACAGGTGCTGCCAATATCAGGGTCGTTGGTATTGGCAACAATCAGCAGGTGCAGGGTGGTTTTTTTTTCATCTGCCGTTAACTGCCTTACACTGGTGCTGAAAAGGTCTTTATAAAAATCTTCCTCTTTAAAAAAGAACTGGCCCACAAATTCTTCGGTAAGGTCTTCGGCTTCCAGCAGGCGCACATCGGTAAAGTCGCCCTCTGCCAGTTCATCGTTGTTCTCATCGTTGCTGTAAGAGAATACTTTCAGCGGGTCGTAATAGCCGGAAGCTTCATCTTTGGCGAACACATAAATGTCGGGGTCGTAGCCTTCGGATGTATCACCGGAAATAACAACCGGGTTAAACCCGGTAAAGAAAAGAAGGTTGCTGTCTTTAACAGCGGCATGCTCGTTTTCAGCCTCATAACTCTCACTCATTTCCATAGCTACCAGGTAATGCTCACCGGTGGTGCTGTCAATAAACTGTACGCGTATAAGCCCCGTTCCATCATCGTACCTTACCATAAAAGCGTTATAATATTCGGTATGGCCATCCGCGTTAAAGGAGTACTTAAAATTGTAGAGGGATTGAGCCTGCAGGTTGCTGAAGGCGGCACTTAAAACAAGAAGTGCCAGGGAAAGGTTACGCAACATATGGAGAGCTTTTTTGATAATTTAAATGTACTTTTATTTGGTTGGCTGCTCAAATTTTATTTAACCTGTAAGCACTCCCTTCAAACAGCATTATGAGAATATTTTTGTTGCTCGTTGCCCTTGTTTTGTTTTGCGGCAACCTCCCTGGCCAAAAGCGAAAAGTTGACAGCCTTCATGCCCGGCTTGCTGCTGAAAAAATTGATTCTAACCGTGTAACGTTAATGTGGCTGATGGCCGATGCCGCCAATATGTACGATCCTGACACATCGCTGCAATTGGCGCAGAAGGCTTTGTTCCTTGCCCAACAAATAAGGTTCATCGAAGGTGAATCAAGGTCGCTGGGAGTATTGGCGGTGGCATTCAGGCAAATTGGAGATTACCAGAAAGCATTGCAATACTTTTTCCAGAAGCTTCAACTGGAAGAAAAGCGGGAAAGCCCACGCAACCTGGCCAGCGTGCTCATTAACATAGGTATCTTGTATGTTTACCTTGAGCAGTATAATGAAGCGGTGCTGTATTATAAACGGGCAGATTCTGTTATCAATCAGTTTAACGTAAACGATCTTGAGTATTACATCAACAACAACCTGGGTGATGTGTATGAACGGCTCAACCAGGATGATTCCGCTTTCGCCCGTTTTACCAAAGCGGTGCAAATTGCCGGTAAAATAAACGATGATGATCTTAAGGGTACTTCCATTACGGGGTTAGGGCATATTTACTTAAAGCAAAAGAAAATAAACGAAGCATCACAGGCGTACAGGCAGGCGCTTGTGTACCTGGAGGCATCTAATGATGACGACCTTGTTTGCGAGGCATCCCTGGGAATGGCCAGGCTGTATGAAGGTTTGGCTATGAAAGATTCCGCCAGGTATTATGCCATGCAGTCTTTCCGGCTTGCCCGCACAGCCAGGTTTGAATCAAGGGAGCTGGATGCTGCGCAGTTCCTGGCCAATCATTACAAAAACTCAGGTGTTATAGACAGCGCCTTTGCGTACTTCCAGGAGGCACAGGCATTAAAAGATTCTATTCATAGCAAAGATAAAATAAGGGCCCTGCAGGTTATTTCAAGCAATGAGCATTTAAGGCAAAATGAGATAGCTGAGAATAAAAGAAAGGCGGCTGAGGAAAGACGCCAGCAGATGCAGTTGCTGGTAATAGGAATATTTATACCCGTGCTTTTTTTGCTTACCTTATTTCTTAACCGCATCAAAGTAAACAGGGGCTTCATTAAGTTTCTCGGCGTGCTGTCATTGCTTATGTTTTTTGAATACCTGTTGCTGCTGCTGCACCCGCGGGTGGTTGAGTTTACCCATCATACCCCTGTTTATGAAATACTTATTTTCGTGGCTATCGCATCCGTACTGGTGCCGGCCCATCACCGCATAGAGCATTGGTTAATCAACAGGCTAACCAAAGGGCATGGCCATGCAAACGGTAAGCATGGCCATGAGGATGCACATAATGTTGCAGAACAGCCTGTACCTGCAGCAACATACCCACCCGGTTATAATGATGAACAAAAAACAGGTGTGCTGTAATTCCTTTACTTATTGGGCGATTTTACAGGCGGCCGTACAGAACCGGTATCCAGCAGGGTAGTATCTTCCGCAACAGCGTTGCTGTCTGGCGCAACACTGCTGGCGGCAGATTCGTTGGCTTCTTTTGTTTCCGGGCCGGAACAGGCCACTGCTACAAAAGTTAGCATCAATAAAGCAAAAAGCATTGCTTTGGCAGAAGGGGTTTGTTTGGTTAACATATTAGAGGTATTTAATTTGTAATGTAAACAAATAAAATGGGTTGTTCAATAGTTTCAGGCTATAATTAAACCCGGTCTTTGTATAATTCGTCCCGTAATATTTCAGTCCGGCATAGGCGGCAGTTGTATGCCTATACGTAAGAAAACTATCAATGGGTGCCCGCAAAGCTATCGCAAAGAGGCAGCCCCTAACAAGCCGGTGGCACGCACTAACATGTTCATTTAGTATATTTAATAGTCGCTTCTTTTTTGCTTATGCCATAATCAAACTGTGTATGAAAAGGTCGTCCATTATTGCAGCCATCATCCTGGTACTTGTCTTTAGCGGTAACGCACAGCCCGGCCAGCCTGATACCGGCCGCAGGTGGTGGAAGGAAGCCATTGTTTACCAGGTGTACCCCCGTAGTTTTAAAGACAGTGATGGGGACGGCATTGGTGATTTGAAGGGCATCATATCCAAGCTGGATTATATTAAAAGCCTGGGTGTTACGGCGGTTTGGTTAAACCCCATCTACAGCTCTCCCAACGATGATAATGGTTACGACGTTAGCGATTACCGGGGTATTATGAAGGACTTTGGCACCATGGACGATTTTGACGCCCTGCTGAAAGGTATGCACCAGCGGGGCATTAAACTGGTGATGGACCTGGTAGTAAACCACAGCAGCGATGAACATGAATGGTTTAAGCAAAGCCGCAGCTCCAGGACAAGTCCGTACAGGAATTATTATCACTGGTGGAATGCAGAATGGGGCAAGCCTACGCCAAGATACAGCCTGTTTGATGTAAATCACGATGCCTGGAAGTACGACTCATTAACCAATGCCTACTACCTCCATTATTTTTCCCGTAAGCAGCCAGACCTTAATTGGGAAAACCCTGTATTGCGGCAGGAGGTTTACGATATTATGAAGTTCTGGGCTGATAAGGGAATTGACGGTTTTCGCCTGGATGCTTTTCAGTTCGCTGCAAAAGATACCAGCTTCCCGGTTTTTCCGGAAGGTTATGAAAAGCAGTTGTCAAAATACTATGCCATGGGCCCCCATTTGCACGATTACCTCAAAGAAATGAATGCCGAAGTATTAAGCCGGTACGATGTGATGAGCGTGGCCGAAGGAGCGGGTAACAGTTTTGAAGATGCGCATAACCTGGTGGATGAAAACCGCCGGGAGCTAAATATGGCCTATGCTTTCGATGGTGTTGACATTGCTAAACCGGAAGGGTACAGCTTGTTGCATTTTAAGAATGTATTCAGCCGGTGGGATAGTGCCTTTGCCAGCCAGGGATGGCTCTCTGTTTTTCTGGCTAACCACGACCAGGCAAGGATGGTTAGCCGTTTTGGTAACGACAGCCCGGCTTTCCGGGACTTATCTTCTAAAATGCTCTCTACTTTTATTATGACCATGCGGGGCACTCCTTACTACTACAACGGCGATGAACTGGGCATGACCAATGCCGGCTTTGACAAAATTGAAGACTACCGGGATATGCCTACGCTAAACGAATACCAGCACCAAAAAGATATTGGTGGAGATTTGCAGCAGTTTATGCAACGCTTGCAATTTGAATGCAGGGATAATGGCCGTACACCTTTTCAATGGAATGCAACGGCCAACGCAGGTTTTACTACCGGTACGCCCTGGCTTAAAGTAAATAAGAACTATATAACCATCAACCAGTCTGCGCAAGAGCAGGATAGCAGCAGTTGCCTTAATTATTTCAGGAAGCTGGTTGCCCTGCGCAAGTCCAACCCCGTATTGGTGTACGGAAAATACACCCTGTTGGATAAAGACAATCCCAGCCTGTATGCTTACACAAGGGAGTGGCAGGGCAAAAAGTTTTTGGTGCTGCTTAATTTCACTGCCCGGCAGGTTATTGCTAACACAGGTTATAATATAACCAACGCCCGGTTGCTGTTAGGCAACTATTCATCAGCCCTTAAAGGCAACACGCTGCGCCCTTACGAAGCTGCTGTATTTCAGTTGAAATAAAAATCGTACTTCATTAAAATGAAAACAGGGCTGTTAATAATTCACCGGGCCATAGTAACTTGCTGCTATGAAACATCTGTTCATTCTATTGTTAACCACCGTTGCTATGGGTGCAAAAGCCCAGCAGCAGTATGCCACCGAAAAAAATATCCCTTACTACGCGGATAGTATATCTCAAAAAGACAGTTATGTTGCTTCGCAGTGTTTGCTGGATATTTATTATCCCAGGGGAGCAAAGAATTTTGCTACGATTGTATGGTTTCATGGAGGCGGCATAACCGGTGGCTCAAAAGAAATACCTGCGGCATTAACGGACAAGGGTTATGCGGTAATAGGTGTGGGTTACCGGTTGTCACCAAAAGTAAAGGCCCCGGCCTATATAGAAGATGCCGCGGCAGCCATCGCCTGGGTGTTTAAGCATATTGCGGGTTATGGCGGCAGCACCAACCTTATTTTTGTTTCCGGGCATTCTGCGGGCGGCTACCTGGGCATGATGGCCGTACTCAATAAAAAATACCTGGCTAATTACCAGCTTGATGCAAACAGCGTAGCAGGCCTTATACCTTTCAGCGGCCAGGCCATTACACATTTTACCATACGGCAGGAGAGGGGCATTAAAGAAACGCAACCTGTTATAGATGAGTACGCACCGCTTTTTTATGTGCGTGCCGATGCCCCACCCATGCTTTTAATAACCGGCGACCGGGAACTGGAACTGTATGGCCGTTATGAAGAAAACGCGTACCTGTTGCGCATGATGAAGCTGGCCGGCCACAAACGTACCCGCCTGTACGAGTTGGACGGTTTTGATCACGGTGGCATGCCAACACCCGCTTTTCCATTGCTGCTTAAAGAAGTGGCAGCCATAAGCAAAGAAAAAATGCCGGCAAACTAATCTCCAGCTATGTAGGGGTATTAATTATTACCAGTTATATTTTTTAGGGGGTGCCCCCAAGCTATCGCAAGGGGTCGGGCTTTACGCTATTACTCCGGCGCATGCCCCACACACAAAACCTTCACCGGGGTATCCGCTTCAATCCCTCACCCGAAAGCCGGTTACCGGTTACCAGATACAGGTTGCCGGTCTGTTGGTGTGTAATTGGTTGAGTTGTTTAAAGAGCGATGATGTGCAAGTTCTCCAACGCGGCAGGGCCGCAAACATTAAACTTTAAACAAAAGAACATTGAACAACAAAGCCTCGTAGAGGCGGCATGTCAGTAGCACCAACAGACAAAAGGCAATAGAGCGCCGTAGGTGCGATATGTAAGTCGGGGTGATAATTTGATTACGCAGTCAACACGGGGTGCTGCAGCCTGGGCAACATGCCGCCTCTACGAGGCTTTATAAAACAGGCCGCGATTGCATGAATGCTACTAACATACCGCTCCTGCGGAGCTTTGGAAAGCACCGCAACCCGAAAGCCGGTTACCGGTTACAGGTGGCTGGTTACCGGTCTGTTGGTGTGTAATTGGTTAAGTTGTTTAAAGAGCGGTGATGTGCAAGTTCTCAAATGCGGCAGGGCAATGTCATTAAGTTAAGGAAACGAATGTCAGGTTGAGCTTGTCGAAACTGGGTTATGCAAGCCGCTTTTTCACCAATCCGCCTTCGACAGGCTCAGGCTGACAGCTTAACTTAATGACATTATGCGGCAGGGCCGCAAACATTAAACTTTAAACAAAAGAACATTGAACAACAAAGCCTCGTAGATGCGGCATGTCAGTAGATAAAAGAAGAGGCGGTTTGCCCGGAACGCCGTAGGTGCGATATGTTAAGCAGGACGATATGTAACTGCGTGATGGATGATTACCAGGTTCTGTTACGAGGTCTGTATAACATACCGCTTCCACATAGCTAAAGCTTGCACATTGCCCGAAGGGCTTCATGTGAATAGCCCCGGATGAAATCCGGGGTCGGGTTAGAATGCCTGGCCAACCCCGAAGGTGGTTGAATACCTGCATTGTACATCGTAAGTTGCCGGTAGACTACATCTCCTCCATCCCGCTTGATGCCACCAGCAGCCCGTTGCACCGGTTATCAAATACCACCCCGCATTTTGCAATTCACATTGGTATTTCGCCCGTTTGCTGAATAATTTATACCATTCATTCAATTGCCTGCGCAGGTATGTGCTGCCGTATGCATCTTTACAGTGTTAACAGAAAACAATGAAGTACATCGCAAAAATATGGGTAGTGGCAGCCGCAATGGCGCTGGTGATGTGCATGGCATCGTGTGGGGGCAAAGCAAGCAGAACAAACAGGCTGAAGGCTGAAACCAACATCCAGTCAGTGGAGATAGAAGAAACTCCATCTTCCCTGCCGGTTATCCGTATGTTATACTAAGAAAAAAGCATCTAATTATACATTTTTATTGGAGTTTGTCATCTAAAGGGGCATTGTCGCTAACCTGGCTTTCCCTGCCAACACTCAACCCTGCATCCGGTAACAAATCTTTGAATCAGTTCAGCAAAAGGTTAGCAACAATATTTAATCCGTTAAGGTTGTCCATGGGGGTGGGCAACCTTTCCTTTTTTATACAGCAACAAAGCCTGCAAATACAAGAAATGTTGCCCAATGGCGAATAGGATTACCCGAACTTTTGTTGGCATAAGGAAAGGCTACTGTGGCAACTGGCGAATAGAATTACCGAACGTACAAGAGTGCGACGCAACGGCAGCCTCATAACTGTTCCTGCTGCCGGGCCCATAAATATTCTTCAAATAACTGGTAACAGTTTTTAACGCAGGCTTACAGTTGCTGCCTGCGGCCAAACCCCAAAATGTTCTGTCAACTTTAAAAAATGCTTTAAATTATTAGCCTTTTGCGCCCGAATGTTTTATGTGTATATCTTCGCCCTCAAGTACCAATATATTTATGAAAACTCTTCTAACACTCACCGCCGTTATCGCGTTTACCGCACAGGCTTTTTGCCAACAGGTTTCACAGGAATACACCGAAGTAACTAAAAAGGAATTTACCGCCTGCGCCAAACCGCAGTTTTTTCCGGTTAACCAGAAAATTAAAAAGCAGGGCGATAAGCTGGTTATTAACCTTAACAACGGCACACAAAAAGTATATAACGATAAAAAACAGGGTGATGATGTAGAGGAATATTATTATTCAGGCGATATCAGCTTTGGCAAGATTGCCATATTTAAAAAATCTACTTACCACAGCGATGAGTTTTACCTTATCAACCTGGCTACGGGGCATATAGATACCGTTGCCGGCCTGCCTGTGTTTTCCGGCAGTAAAACAGATTTTATCTGTATGAGCCATCCAGAATCTGACAATGAGGAGCAGCTTATACAGGTTTGTGAAATTAAAAACGGCGAAGTTAAAATAAGGGCTACCCTTAAAAACAGGCCCGGCACCAACATAGAAGCGGTGGCCTGCATTAAAAAGAATTCTGTAGTGGTAAAAGACAATGAAGAGCGTTACTGGAAAATAACTTTTTCTGCAGAGTGAGATTCTGCGGTTTTCTACGATTGGAGTTTTGGTTTAAAAAATAAGAGAGTGCCATTCATGGCACTTTTTTATTTAACCGCTGTTAATCTATTTTGCAGGATACCAGTTACGCAGCCGCACTTCAATACCGGAATTGCCAGCATTAACCAGTTCTTTAAAAGCATTGGTATCGCTAAGCCCACCCTGGCCGCGGTAATGATAGGGGTAAACTATCACAGGTTTAAAAGCCAGCACAGCATCCGCAGCTTGTTTAACTTCCATGGTGTAAGGCAGGTTCATACAAACAAAAGCTACGTCAATGTTTTGAAGGGCCCGCATTTCGGGAATGTCTTCCGTATCGCCCGAAAAATACAGGCGTTTGCCGCCATAGGCTACTACATAACCATTACCCCTGCCTTTGGTGTGAAAGGCGCCGGCTTCTTCCGGCAGGTTATACATAGGTACGGCGGTTACGGAAAAGCCTTGCTGTTCGGTAGTTTCCCCGTTTTTAAGAACTACCAGTTTGTATTTGTTACCTGCGGGAAACTTGTCTGCCACCGCCTGCGGAACAACAAATATAGTGCCCTCTGCCGCCAGGGCATTGATGGTATTAATATCAAAATGGTCGCCGTGAATATCTGTAACCAGCACCAGGTCTGGCGCAGGCAGGCCTTTAAAGAAATCTGCCCCGGAAGGGTCAATGTAAACAGTTTTGCCACCGGCCGTAATGGCAAGGCTGGCATGTTGTATAGGTTGTATGCTAAGGTTGCCGTTTGAGGTGTTAATGACATCCGGCTGGCTTAATTGTGCATGGCTTTGTACCATAAAAAGGCAAAGCAGTAATGTGGCGGCGGTGTATCTCATAGTTGATAAAGGTAAACCGCATTTTATAAAAATGTTAGAAATGATGGGTTGTTATACCGGCTGAAACCTATTTTTTATTTTGTGAAACTAAAACTAAGTTTGAGGCATGAACAAGTGGATTGTTGCCGTACTGGTACTGGTTTGTGAGGCTGTTACTGCGCAGCAACTGCAACAACCGGCTTATACGTTACCCTTATACGATTCTGCTACTTTTAAGCAGGATATACCGGCCTCCTTTTCGCCAAGACTGGCAAAGCAGCCCCCTTTTTCTAAAAAAACAAGATTATACACGGTAAGCGCCGCTAATATTACAGCTTTTACCGCATTAACTTTTAGCCTTTACAACACCTGGTACAACTCTTACAACCAAACCGGCTTTCATTTTTTTAATGATATGGATGAATGGCTGCAGGTGGATAAAATGGGCCATTCCTACAGTGCCTACACCATTGCCCGGCTCAATATGAATATGTGGCAATGGGCGGGGGTGCCGCATAAAAAAAGTGTTTGGCTGGGGGCTTTTACAGGTACTGCTTTTTTAACGATGGTAGAAGTGTATGACGGCTTCTCATCTGGCTGGGGGTGGAGCTGGGGCGATTTTGCTGCCAACGTTACCGGCCCCGGGCTGCTGGTAGGGCAGGAACTGCTGTGGCAGGAGCAACGTATATCTTTCAAATTCTCTTTTCACAAAAAAAACTATGGCAGCCCTGTTTTAAACCAGCGGGCCGATGATATTTACGGCAATAAACTATCTGAACGTATGTTGAAGGATTATAATGGCCAAACCTACTGGTTAAGCGCCAACCTGCATTCTTTCTTCAGGAACAGCGGGTTGCCGCGGTGGCTGAACATTGCTGCCGGCTACGGCGCTGACAACATGTTTGGCGCCCGGCCCGATAGCTGGAAAGATGCCAGCGGAAACCCTATTTATCTTACAGGTGACTTAAAACGTTACCGCCAGTTTTATATAGCGCCGGATATTGACCTTACCCGCATTAAAACCCGTAGCAAGTGGCTGCGCACTACTTTCAGTATTTTAAACAGCGTTAAGTTTCCGGCCCCTTCTGTTGAATTTTCACGGGGAAAAGTTAGCTGGAACTGGCTGCACTTTTAACCGCTAAAAGTTTATTGACCAATGTATGCGCCGGTAACTTCGCCATTTTCAGATTCTACATGTATAAAATCCTGCGAGGTGGTAGCAAGCGAAAGCCCTATATAGTCAGGCTTAACAGGAAAAAGCTTGTGCATCCTGTCAACCAGTACCAAAGTCTGAATTCTTTTGGGGTGGTGGTCAAGCAGCGCCTTCATGGAGTAGAGCAGTGTTTTACCCGTATTGCAAACATCATCAATTACAATAATGTTTTTGTCGTCAACATCGATAGGGTCTGCCAGTTCAACTGTGGATGGGTTATGTTTGTCAAGTTTTACAGATGTAACGGTAACCGGCACGTTGATATAAGGCTGTAAAAAATCCGCTATCCTGGCAGCGATAACAGACCCACTGTTCCTAACGCCAATCAGTATAAGCGGCTCACTGTCTCCGCTGGTGCGTTCAGCAATTTCCAGGGCCATACGGTGCAATTTCTGTTGTGCAACATGGGCGTCTAATACATATCTTTTTTCAGTCATCAGGTGCTAATTAGAGAGCAAATTAATTGCATTTGCGGCAGATTAGAAAACCATTTGGGGCTTTCATCTGCAGGAACATTTTGCAGCAGCAGTACCGGCTTTTCACTGCAACTCCGCCACCGCCAGCGCTGCATCCCCCCTTCAGGGGGCCAGGGGGTAGCGGGGTTTCCGTTTCAATCCGGCAGCCATTGGGCAGTAGAATCCTCAACCGAACGACATTGATTGAGCAAAGCTCCGCAGGGGCGATATGTTAGGAGCAGACAGGTAATGGCGGCCTTTTTTGCAAAGCCTCTTAGAGGCGGCAACGTTTAATGTAAGCGGTACTTGCATATTATCAACCCTAAAAACCTCAACTGCATACATCATAAACAGACCGGTAACCAGCAACCTGTAACCGGTATCGGCTTTCGGGTGAGGGATTTAAGCGGAAAGCCCGACCCCCTTGCGACAGCTTGGGGGCACCCCCTGGTAAAAATTATCACAGTAGAGGCAACATCAACCAGTTATTGCCCTTCTTAAGAAAACTGAATGAACGGTAATTTATGAATCTATGTCGTTTAGCTAAGAACCCAATGCCAGGTGAGCTTGTCGTAACCGTTGTATGTCCATTCTTTTCTTGCATCCGCCTTCGACGGGCTCAAGATGACATCCTTAACTAAATGACTTTGATTTTAAAATGGTACATCTAAAAAGCAACAACAAACTGCACACAAAAGCAAACTTTTTTATATTTACGGTTTAGTTGCTGCCTTGATTAATTTACCAAACCTCCAGTAATTTGAAACCACGGCAATACCTGCTGCGTTTTTGGAATGCACTCGCAGGCGAATATGATCAGTTTACCCCTGCTAACAGGGCGTTTAACGCAGTTAGTGTAATAACGCTTTTTATACTACTTATACTTTTACCGTTTAATATTTTTATAGGCCTTTACCCGGTAGCTGCTGTAATGGTGGCGGTGCTGCTGTTGCAGGCCGGCATGTATTACCTTTCCCGCTGGCATAAAAAATACGTTGTAGGTATTATCACTTATGCTTTTTGCAGCTACATAACACTTGGGCTAAACTATTTTTTTAATGCAGGCAGTACCGGCCCTACGCTGTGCCTGTTCTTTTTAACCTACCAGTTGCTCATCGCCTTCAGCCCCAAAAAATACCACCTCGGCTGGACGGCCCTTCACCTGTTGCTGCCGCTGGGGTTAATGGCAATGGAATACGGCAGGCCCAACTTGGTACCGGATACTTACTACAGCCGCGGCGCCAGGCTGCTGGATTTATCATCAAGCTATCTTGTTATACTGGTATGTATGTACTGCATTACCATTTACCTGCGCAATAATTACAGCCGCGAAAGAGGACTGGCGCTGGAAAGGGAAAAAAAGATACAGGCGCAAAATGAAGCGCTGGAAAAAGCCGACAGGGAAAAGAACAAAATGTTCTCCATCATCTCCCACGATTTAAGGGCGCCGCTTAACTCCATCATTACCGCCCTGGAATTGCTGGATGAGTATGAACTAAGCGAAGACGAGCGGAAAAAGATAAATGTGGAGCTGCTTTCCGTAAGCAGGAATACCGCGGATATGCTGATGAACCTGCTTTCCTGGAGTTCTGCACGCATTAAAGATGTAAGGGTACACCGTACGGAGGTACACCTGCAGGCTGTAGTGGTGGATGTACTGCGGGTACAGCAGTCAATAGCCGCTGCCAAACAAATAAGGATTATTGTCGATGTTCCCTACACTGCGTTGGCCCTGGCTGACCGCGACATGGTGGAGCTGATAGTTAGAAACCTGGTGCAAAATGCCATAAAATTTACCCATGCTTCCGGCATAGTGCATATATGTTCTTATAGCTCGGAAGGCGGTGTGGTACTTGCTGTAAAAGATAATGGGCGTGGCATGACGGAAGAACAGCAAATAAAGCTTTTCCAGTTACAAACAACGCCCTCTTATGGCACTCAGAATGAAAAAGGTACCGGCCTGGGCCTTGTGCTTTGCAATGAATTCGCGGAAATGATGGCAGGGCGCCTTTGGGTAGAAAGCCTGGAAGGAACGGGCAGCGCCTTCTACCTGTATTTACCCGCGGCTTTAATGCCGGAAAAAGCCGCCACCAAACCGATGCCCCGCCAACAACTAACTAACATGGTTCTTGAAAACAACCTGTAATACACAGAAGGCTATTATAATGAAAAACACGAACTTATACCGCACAATTGCTTTTTTGCTTTCAGTATTCTTTAGTCATAGTATTGCCAGTGCACAGGATAGCATGCAAGGCTACCGCTTGGTTTGGCAGGATGAGTTTAATACTGATGGATTGCCCGATACAGCCAACTGGGTTTATGAGCAGGGCTTCGTACGTAATGAGGAATTTCAGTGGTACCAGGAAGAAAATGCTTTTTGCAAAAACGGGCTGCTGGTAATTGAAGCCCGAAGGGAAAACAAACCTAACCCTATGTATGAGCATGGCAGTAAAGACTGGCGAAAATCCTCCCCTGACATTCAGTATACATCGTCCAGCATTAACACCAAAGGCAAGCATAGCTGGCAGTACGGCCGGTTTGTTATGCGTGGCCGTATTGATATACGCGGTGGTTTATGGCCGGCCTGGTGGACGTTGGGTGTTAACGGGCAATGGCCTGCCAATGGCGAAATTGACATTATGGAATATTACCGGGACAGCCTGTTGGCAAACATAGCCTGTGCCGGTACCAGGCCATATAAGGCTTTCTGGTACACTACCAAACACCCGGTAGATTCGCTGGGCGGTACTGCCTGGGCATCGCAATTTCATACCTGGCGTATGGATTGGGATGAGAAGGCTATATCCCTGTATGTAGATGACCAGTTGCTAAACCATGTGCCGTTAGATAGCCTGGTAAACAGGGATGGCAGCGGCGTTAACCCATTTAAACAACCGCATTACATGCTGCTTGACTTTGCCATTGGCGGCATGAACGGCGGCGACCCTTCCGGCACAGCTTTCCCCAACCGTTTTGAGGTAGATTATGTGAGAGTTTATGAAAAACAACCGGAGAAATAATGCATCGGACACCTCATTAAGCTTATAACAATTTTTGACTGAACTTTACCTGGCCGGTACCTAACACTTCCGGCAACAACTATGGTAACAGCGCAAAAATTCAGGGTGCTTTTTACTTTGCTTCCAGCCTGCCTGCTATGTGTTTCTTTGGTAACTGCTCAAAATGCCAGCAATAGCCTGCCCGGTAAAATTGATAGCTCCGCAAAATACCTGTTTTACCTGCATGGCCAGGTGGTTACAGAACTGGGCGATAATGCCATTAATAACGCAGCCCCCGAATGGGGGCCATACGAATACTCCAACATACTGGATTCGCTGAAAAAGAGAGGCTTTTTTGTTATTAGCGAAATAAGAAAAAAGGGCACTGATAACAGCTTCTACACCCAAAAAATCTGTAGCCAGGCTGATAGCCTGTTAAAGGCAGGCGTGTTAGCCGGTAACATTGTTATGGTGGGTGCATCATCTGGCTGGGACATAGTGTTGCAGGCATCTGCCAGCCTTAAAAACACGCAGGTTAACTACGTTGTTATGGGTGGCTGTTGGCCCGGTACATATAAGGACTACAGCAATCTTCAACTTTATGGCCGCTTCCTGTCAATTATAGAAAGCTCAGACCCACATGGCACCTGCGCCAAAATTTTTGAAAACAGGGCAACCCTAACCAGCTACCGGGAAGTTGTATTGCATACCGGCAAAAGCCACGGTTTTTTCTACAAGGGTTACGACCATTGGATTAATCCCATAGCAGCATGGTTGGGTGAAAGGAAGTAAGCTCTGCTGTAAAGGATGTACTTGTTTAACTGAGTGAAAAAGGTGAACAGACAATTTCCTATAACCAAGGGCAATATAAGCCAGGCTTAAAACTGGTTTTCAGTTACCTGTCCTGTAAGGTCGGCAACAATAGGCCCCCACCCAATGTCGCCGCTGACTTTAAGCGAACAGAAAGCCGCAGTAAGTTTACCGCTTGTATGAGAAATATACACGGATTGCCCGCTGCGGCACGCCATGTACACATTGCTGTACAGGCATGACACAAAAATGGCGTCATTGTCATCATCGCTGTCAAATGATTGGCCGTCAATAGTGGTGTACACACCGTCTTTGGGTTCGCTGTTGCCAATAGAAGGGTTAAAAATTATCCTGAGGGTGGGGGAGCCCCAGCCGCCTGAAACATCCACTAATACGGAACTGCGGGTTTCATCAAAACTTTTCCTAACGTTAGGTGCATTAACATCTGGCATGCTTGTGCCGGTATAATGATTATTGGTAAGGGCGCATGGCGGGTTGCCTTGCTTGTATTTAACATCAATGTAAATGCTGTCGCTAACCGGGTTGCAACCCGGTGTAACGGATTGGCAATAATACCATCCTGAGTTTTTTATTTTAATGGCATATATATTGAATATGTTATTGCCGAAAAGCTCCCGTATGCCGGAGCCGGAAGGTCCTGTCCAATTGTAGCCCACATTCGCAGGCTTTGCTGTAAGTATAATATCCTCTCCTGTGTTTGGCGTTAGTGTTGTAGCTGTTATATCTACATCAACAGGGCAATCATCGGGGTTATCTCCATCAAATATATCAATAGTCTGTTTTACACAGGAGGTGAATGAAAGGCAAATGATAAGAAGGCTTAGAAATTGTTTCATAAGAGTTTCGGATTTTATTTGTCGCAAGATTACAAATATTGGGGTTGATGAAAAGCAGCAGCAGTTTAAAAATTGTTTAAAATAAATTCATTTGCGGTATCACCTCACCTCTTCCCTTCAATAAAAGCTTAATAGCATTACCGGACGATGAACCCTAAAATTTCGGGACGATGTAACGATGATGCTACAGCTTTTTTTGCCGGCAACCTAAAGATACATTGCTTCACAATGATATATTTGAAACATCCCCATGCTTATTAAGGCACATTAAGTTTTCTCATAATCAACTATCTTTCCCTCACAAACACCATTGCCGAATGACACAGTTTTCACGCCGCAGGTTCCTTACATCCACCGCAGCATTGCTGGCAGCGCCGTTAATGGGCAAAGCGTTCTACCGCCAGCCCGTAAAACCATTACTTTCGTTCTCCACACTTGGCTGCCCGGACTGGACATTTGCGCAGATAACAGATTTTGCAGCTAAGCATGGCTTTAAAGCGCTGGAAATACGCGGCATACAACGGCAGATGGATTTGGCTCAATGCCCCGAATTCAGCAGTAAGCGAAAGCGCAGGGCTACACAGTCTATGATGAAAGATAAAGGCCTGCGTTTTATTAACCTGGGCTCCTCCGCTAACCTGCATACTGTGGAACCTGCAGAACGCAAAAAACAACTGGATGATGCCAAACGTTTTATTGACCTGGCAGAACAAATAGATTGCCCATACATACGTGTGTTTCCCAATAACCTGCCCAAAAACCAGGATAAAGCGGCAACACTTGATCTTATTGCGCAAGGCTTAACAGAGCTGGGTAACCACGCCAAAGGCAGCAACGTAACCGTACTGATGGAAACGCATGGAGATGTGGTACTTTGCGCCGACCTGCAACAGATTATGCAGCAGGCCGCTGCTACTAATACCGGCCTTATATGGGATATTACCAATATGTGGACCATTACCAAAGAAGCGCCTGCGGTTGTATATGAAAAGCTAAAGCCCTACATAAAACACACCCATATAAAAGACGCCCGGTTGGTGAACGGTAAAGTGGAATACCGTTTTTTGGGACAGGGAGAAGTGCCCATTTTTGAGGCGATAGACTTATTAGCCAAAGATGGCTATAGTGGATACTACAGTTTTGAATGGGAGAAACTCTGGCATCCTGAACTGGCAGAGCCAGAGCTTGCCATTGCTGATTATGCCAAAACCATGACTGCCCATTTTGAGCAGAATATGAACGGGGCTTCTTAGAAACTGCAAAGGAAAGGAGCGTATAGTATAACCATACGCTATGCAGCTTTGCACCTGGCGGTCAGGCTACAGTTTGTCGGCAACGGTTAAAACAGCGCCACTAATACTTCTTGTGCCGGCTGTTCTACATGTTATACCTGTTTAACTTATTTTAGCGGCCTAAACCGTAGGCATCCATGAGTTTATCGTTAACGCTGATTATTATTATCATAACATGTATCATTTCTTTTATGGCTTTTTCCAACCATAAAATTATTGACGATCTTACATTCTATCCCCCTGCCATACGGTACCGGAACCAGTGGTACCGCTTTATTACCTGTGGCTTTATTCATGCGGATACACCACATTTGGCGTTTAATATGCTCTCTCTCTATTTTTTTGGGGAGGGGGTGGAAGCGTCCTTTGATGAATTTTTTGGTGAAAGAAGCAAAGCGCTTTTCATAGGGTTGTATCTTTTGGCGCTTGTGGTTTGCCTTATTCCTACTTATTTTAAAAATATTGACAATTCTTACTACACAAGCCTTGGCGCCTCCGGCGCCGTATCGGCAGTTGTGTTTACCAGCGTTTTTATTCACCCACTATATTTGTATGGATTTTTCATCATACCTCCTATAATTCCGGGATACATATTCGGCCCTATTTACCTTATCGGTTCCTCATACATGGCAAAAAGGGGAGGGGATCATATCAATCATTCCGCACACTTTTGGGGTGCTGTTTTTGGGGTGGTTTACCTTATTATAACTTGTTATTTCCTGAGTGATGAAAGGCCGGTACAAAGCTTTATTGACCAGGTATCAAGCATTTTTAATTGAGAATAGTTTGCTTACAGGCAGGCTGCTGCACAATGGCCAGTAGAATTACCAGCCGTACAAGTGAGTGACACAACGGAAGACTCATAGTAGCAATATAGTCCGGGCACAAAACGTAAAAAGGCCACCCGCAAGGGTAGCCTTTTTTGTAAATCTTATCCGGAGATTGCTAAATCAGTTCCGTTTGCAAGGCAACGCTTTTTTGCGATACCCTTTTTTCGTTGTACTTTTTGGCCGCGCCAATAAAGCCAACAAAAAGTGGTGCAGGCCTTTCCACTGTGCTTTTTAGCTCGGGGTGGTATTGCACGCCAATAAAAAACGGATGCGCCGGTATCTCCATTATTTCAACCAGGCCGCTATCGGGGTTAAGCCCGCTGGCTACCAGGCCCGCGTTCTCAAACTGCTCAAGGTAACTGTTGTTAAACTCATAGCGGTGGCGGTGCCTTTCGCTTATATGTGTGCTGCCATAAATTTCGTAAGCCAGGGTGCCTTCTTTTATTTCGCAGGGGTAAGTGCCCAGGCGCATGGTGCCGCCCATCAGCTTTATTTTTTTCTGCTCTTCCATCATGTTAATAACAGCGTTGGAAGTGCTGGCATCCATTTCGGTGGAGTGTGCATCTGCAAGCCCCAGTACATTGCGGCCAAATTCAATAACGGCCATTTGCATGCCCAGGCAAATACCAAAAAACGGTAAGCCGTTTTCACGGGCATATTGTACGGCAATTATTTTGCCTTCTATGCCACGGTGGCCAAAGCCAGGCGCTACCAGCAGGCCATCCAGCCCCTCCAGTTTTTCTGATACATTGTCTTTGGTAATAAACTCGCTGTGCACATTAACTACCTGCACTTTAACCTCGTTAACGGCGCCGGCATGTATAAAGCTTTCCAGTATTGATTTATAGGCATCCTGCAACTCTACATACTTGCCGATAAGGCCAACGGTAACCTTGCTTTTGGGGTATTTCAGTTTGTCCAGAAAGCCCTTCCATTTTTCCAGTTCAGGTTCTTTGGCATTGGTAATGTTCAGCTTCTTCATGCAGATAATGTCCAGCTTTTCGCGTAACATCAGCAAGGGCACCTCGTAAATGGTAGAGGCGTCCATCGCTTCAATAACCGCTTCCTGCTTCACGTTGCAAAACAGCGCAATTTTGCGTTTAATATCGTTGCTTAAAGGCTCTTCTGTACGGCATACAATAATATCCGGGTGTACGCCTGTTTCGCTCAGCATTTTTACGCTGTGCTGTGTAGGTTTTGTTTTTAACTCCTTGGCTGCACGCAGGTAGGGTATCAGTGTAAGGTGAACAACCACTACATCTTCTTCCGGCAGTTCCCACTGCAACTGGCGTACGGCTTCTATAAATGGCAGGCTCTCAATATCGCCTACGGTGCCGCCTATTTCTGTTATAACAATATCGTATTTGCCGTCTTTGCCCAGTAGCAGCATGCGGCGTTTAATTTCATCGGTAATATGCGGTACCACCTGCACGGTTTTGCCTAAAAAAGCGCCCTCACGTTCTTTGTTAATTACCGTTTGGTATATTCTGCCCGTGGTTACATTGTTGGCCTGGGATGTAAAAATGCTCAGGAAACGTTCGTAGTGGCCAAGGTCAAGGTCGGTTTCAGCGCCGTCTTCGGTAACATAACACTCTCCATGTTCGTAAGGGTTTAGTGTACCTGGGTCAACGTTAATGTAAGGGTCAAATTTCTGGATAGTAACCCTGAAACCCCTTGCCTGCAGCAGCTTTGCCAGCGATGCTGCAATAATACCTTTACCCAAACTGCTGGTTACGCCACCAGTAACAAAAATATATTTAGCCATATAGAGAAATTTATGGTTTGCCTTGTTGATACTGCTTTTTTAAGTACGGTGCTGCCGCCTCCTCATCCGCGGAGGCTTTATCCGGGGGTTGGAACTCAATAAATAAATTAAAAATCACCCTGCTTGCAGCAGAATGTTATGGTGCATTTAATAATTTATTTGTGATTTTATGTGACCGTGGAGAACAGAAATAATTTCTCAGTGGTCATGCAAACCTAAGCCAAAATTCTGGCCCAAAAAAATTATCGGCCGGCGGGTGTGGAAAAACTTTGTGAAAGATTATGCAGATAAGTTTTGCGGGTTAAGCCTTAATCTGTAAACAAAAGCAGGTTTTGGGCGTGTCCCCAAGCTATCGCAAGGGGCCGGGCTTTCCGCTATTACTCCGCCACAAAGACCTTGCACAGGGCCTTCAGCGGGGTAGCCGCTTCAATCCCTCACGCATATCACGGCCATCCCTGGAGTTTTGTGGGCGGTTGAATATTTTAAAGGCTTGCTGATTTTTTGAGGGCTCGCATTTCGTGCATTAAGCAAACTATATCTACTAATTTGTTACTGTTCCTTTTTGTGCTTCCGGACTTTTGGTTTAGCCGCTTTATCCGGTGTTTTTTGTTTCTTCTTTTTTGCCGGGGTATCGGCTTCTTTTCCTTCATCCATCACCCATTCATAATCAAGCTGCCGTTTTTCCATATTGGCTGCTACCACTTTTATCCACACTTTATCGCCCATCCTGAATTTGCGGCCGCTGCGCAAACCAACCAGGCTGTAATCACCTTCTATCAGCCTGAAATCATCGTAGTCAGAAAGGGTGGCAATGCTTACCAGGCCTTCACATTTGTGTGCTACTGTTTCTACCCAAAAACCAAAGCCGGCAACGCCGCTTACAACGCCTTCAAAATCGTGGCCCAAGTACTCCTTCATAAATTCTACCTGTTTGTATTTGTTGGCGCTACGTTCTGCTTCCATGGCTGCCCTTTCCCGCTCACTGCTGTGCTTGCATTTTTCGTCCATTTTTTTGTCAATGGCGGGCTGGTTTTCCAGGCAAGATTGTAAAATCCTGTGTACCAAAACATCCGGATAACGGCGTATGGGAGATGTAAAATGGCAGTAAAACTCAAAAGCCAACCCATAGTGCCCAATGTTTTCTGTTGAGTACACGGCTTTGGCCATTGTTCTTATACCCAACTGTTCCAGTACGTGCTGCTCTGGTTTGCCATCCACATCCTGCAGCATCTGGTTAAAGCTTGCCGCTATTTTTTGTGGGGAGCTTATGTCAAACACATGCCCGTATTTTTTGGCAAACGCTATAAATGGTGCAAGTTTTTGCTCATCCGGCTGGTCGTGAATGCGGTAGGGGAAGGGTATCTCTTTTTTATTCACTTTTATTTTTGAGATGTTCTCTGCCACTGTTCTGTTGGCCAGCAGCATAAATTCCTCAATCAACTGGTGTGCTTCTTTACTTTCTTTCACAATAATGCCAATGGGTTTGGCCTTTTCATCCAGTTGAAAACGTACTTCCTGCGAGGAGAAATTGATGGCCCCTTTGCTAAAACGCTGTTTTCTTAGTTTCTGTGCCAGCGTGTTTAACAGTAAAACTTCTTCAAAATATTCGCCGGTGCCTTTTTCAATTATCTCCTGCACCTCTTCGTAGGTAAAGCGGTGGTTGGAGTGTATCACCGTTTTGCCCAGCCAGTATTGCTTTACTTCAGCTTTTGAATTTATTTGAAAGATGGCGGAAAAAGTAAGCTTGTCTTCTTTGGGCCTTAGCGAACAAAGAACGTTGGAAATATGCTCCGGCAGCATGGGGTTAACCCTGTCTGGCAGGTAAACGGATGTTGCCCTTTTGTACGCCTCGTCGTCCAGGGCGGTACCGGCTTCCAGGTAATGGCTTACGTCGGCAATATGTACGCCTATTTCGTAAACGCCATTGCGCAGTTTACGCAGGGATAGCGCATCGTCAAAGTCTTTGGCATCTACAGGGTCTATTGTAAACGTCAGGATATCGCGGCAGTCTTTGCGTTTGTTTATTTCGTCCTGTGTGATTGTATCGGGAATGCGGGCCGCTTCTTCCATCACATCATCGGGAAAGGAGAGGGGAAACCCGTTTTCCGCCAATATTTCTTTCATGGCGCTGTCGTTCTCATCCTCCGCCTGCAATACGCCAATAACTTCGCCTACGGGTTTTTTGTCGTCCTTATCCCATTTCACCATTTTTACGGCCACACGTTGTTTGTTTTTGGCGCCGTTTATTTTGTCCAGCGGTATGTACAAATCGGGCATGGGCTTATCCGTATCCGGTATAAAAAAAGCAAAGTTGGTGCCCATTTGCAACGTACCTATAAATTCGGTTTGCTTGCGTTGCAACACCTCAGTTATACGGCCTTCTTTGCGGCCACTGCCCAGGTTTTCCTTCACCACTTTAGCCATTACGGTATCGCCGTTAAGCGCTGTGTTAAAATCACCGGGCCGTACCAGTATATCGCCGCTTCCATCTGCCACTACTACATAGCCAATGCCGGAGCGTGTTATTTCCAATGTGCCCTGTTGTGCGCTGTGGTGCAAAACTCTTCCTTTCTGTTTCTTCTTATTGTTGTTTTTACGTGCCATTCATAACCAAATTATACTGAAATGTAGTAAAGTATTCTGAGAGATACCCATTAAACGAAAACTGAAGTCAAAAAGCCAATTGCATGCCAAACAGGTTCAACTGCAGGCGTCAACCTTTTTTGCGCAATCCGGCAGCAAGCTGTTCAAATAAAAATGCCGGTTGCATGTTTACAACCGGCATCCTTGTATCTGGTAATGTTGTTAGTACCTGTCTTTGTTCCTGTCAAAGCCTTCACTGCGGCCGCCATACCCGCCTTCACCCCTGTCACGGTTGTAGCCACCGCTGCCGCCACGGTTATAACCGCCGCCTTCGCCCCTGTCACGGTTGTAGCCACCACCACCTTCGCTGCTGCGTCCACCATATCCGCCTTCTCCGCTGCCACGGTTATATCCGCCGCCACCTTCGCCTCTGTCCCTGTAACCACCACCACCTTCGCTGCTACGGCCATAACCGCCACTGCTGCGGCCGCCACCATATCCACCGCCGCTGCCTCCACGAAAACCGCCACCGCCGCCGCGGCCACCATATCCACCACCACCGCCACGGGGCCTGAACCCTGAATTATTTTGCGGGGGCCTTTTATTTTCAACTTCTTTAACTGACATTGTTTTGTCTTCCATAGTAGAGCCGTCCAGCTCTTTAATAGCATTCAGGGCTTCGGCGTTATCGGGCATTTCTACAAATCCAAAACCGCGGCTTTTAAGCGTAATACTGTCCATGATAACTTTTACGTTAGCAACTCTGCCAAACTGTTCAAAAATCTCCTGTAATTCCGGCTCAAACACGTCACGGGGTAGCCCTTTTACAATTAGGTTCATTTAAGAAATAATTTTGGTAAATATACACTAACAAAGCTATATGCGTATAGTTTGTAATTATAATAAAATCAATTTGACGGTTTTATACGCTAAAGTGATTTTGCCATACTTAACTAAATTATACAGCGTTAGCTATGTTTATTAGCGGCTTTTTTACAGGATAGTGAGATGGAACGAATAGGGAGCAATGCTTTATTAATTGCCGCAATTATTATACCGCCTGCTGAAGAGGGGGCAGGTTTTCCCGTCCCGGTACAACAGCATTAGGCCTGTTATGGTTGTGGTGCTTTTTAGGCGATTGTTTCTTTTTATGATTTTTTGGCCTGTTGTTGTTGCCATTTTGCTGCTGGGGCCCTTCTTTCAACTGGTAAGGGTGGCCCTCCACTACTACAATATCTGCTTTTACTATTTTCCTGATATCCCTTAGGTTGCCCCTTTCTTCCTTATCGCATAAGGAGAAGGCTACGCCGTCTTCCCCAGCCCTGCCGGTACGGCCAATGCGGTGAACGTAAGTTTCCGGCACATCAGGAACATCATAATTAATAACATGGGAAATATTATCAATATCAATACCCCTTGATGCTATGTCGGTAGCAACCAATATGTTTATCCTGCCTTCTTTAAATTTATTCAGTATGTATTGCCGGTCTTCCTGGGATTTGTTTCCGTGTATAACGCCGGCACGCAGGTTGGCTTTCTTTAAGTCCTGCACTATGCGGTCTGCCCCGTGCTTGGTGCGTGTAAAAACGATGGTTCTTTTCACAAGGTCCTGCTTAAGCAGGTGTTGTAAAAGGCGGGGCTTGTCTTTGCGGCCTACCATATACACAAACTGCTGTATTTTTTCCGCTGCCGATGATACTGGTGTTATCTCAATTTTTTCAGGATTGGTAAGCAGTGAATCTGCCAGCCGTGTAATTTGTGGGGAGAATGTGGCTGAAAAGAACAAGGTCTGCCTTTCATCGGGCAGCATTTTTATAATCTTCCTTATGTCATCAATAAAGCCCATATCCAGCATCCTGTCCGCCTCATCCAGTATAAAAAATTCCAGGTAATCAAGATATATATAACCCTGGTTGATCAGGTCAAGCAGGCGGCCGGGTGTAGCAATCAGTATATCTGTACCGTTGCGCAGGTCAATCACCTGGCTGTGTTGTGGTACGCCACCGTAAATTTCGGTGTGTTTTAAGCCGGTGTAGCTGCCGTAGTCTGTAAAGCTTTCCGCAATCTGTAACGCCAGTTCCCTGGTGGGCGCCAATACCAGCGCTCTTATGTGTTTGTAACCGCGGCGGTTTTCATCGGCCTGGTGCAGTAATTGTAACACGGGCAGGGCAAAGGCGGCGGTTTTACCCGTGCCTGTTTGGGCGCAGCCCAGTATGTCTTTCCGGTTTAATACAGCAGGAATTGCCTGCTGCTGAATGGGGGTGGGGGTTGTATAGCCTTTTTTTTCCACGGCTTTCAAAGCCGCTTCATTCAACCCTAAGTCTTTGAATGTCAAAATAAATAATTGAATCGTTAATTAAATTCCTTCACTGAAATATGGATAACCGCATTTGCGTGGAGCCTGCTTTCAGCTTACCCAGGTGACCGGGTGAAGCTTTTATAAGGAATACTACCAAGTCGAGGGCAATATGGCAAAAGTAGGCCATTAAATGCAAATATTGCCATAAAGAAAAGATTAGGGTATTTCATGCCTTTGCGTGGATGTATTGTTTTATAAGTAACCGGTGTAAAAGGCGGTACTTTACACGGCAAACTATTTTTTAAAATAAGTATTTGTTTTAGGGGGTGTCCCTCGTACCTCGGGCCGGGCAGAACTGCGTTCGCAACCTTCGTAAAAGCAACATTTTGTTGCTTTTACTCGGTTGTGCTGCAAGTCCTCGCCACTCGTACCTCGTGGCTGTGGGCTTTCCGCTGCAATCCCTCACCCAAAGTGTAACACGCTGCGTCTTTACCGACAGACAGCCCGGTTTTTAATTAGTTCTTTACCAGCTTAAGGTTTTGAACACCATTTTTTGCACTTACTACCTGCACAATGTAAATGCCTTTGCCAAGTTGGGTTGTATTAAGTTCTGTAATGTTGTTGCCCATAAACCTGTTAACAGCCATGCATACCTGGCCACCGGCGTTAATAATGCTTATAGAAGCAAGGGGCTCGTTGCTATACAATTGTACAAAAGCAGTATTAACTGCCGGGTTGGGCGATAGCGATATACGCCATTTGACATCAAATTTAAGCAGCCGTACCTGGCTGTACACAACAGTGCCGTCATTATTGTATTGTTTAAGGCGGTAAAAATTATTGCCTGCCAGGGGTGCTGCGTCCGTATAAGCATAGTGGTGGTTGCCTGTGCCGTCTATCGCCGGTAATTTTGCCAGGCTGGCCCAGTTGCGGCTATCCGGGCTTCTTTCCAGTTGAAAATAACCATCTGATTTTTTTCCGGTAGCGCTCCACGTAAGTAAAGCTCTGTCTGCTTTTTTCTCCGCTTCAAAAGCGGTAAGCCTTATAGCCAGAACACCAAGGCCCCAGGAAACGGTATAGCTAACCGGGTCTGACTGTACACCGGCCGCATCAACAACCGCATAGTTAAAGGAGAAGCCCGAATTGCCATTATTGTTAAAAGTAATGGTAAGCAAAGAAGGATCGTAGTTAGTGATAACCCGTGAGCCGGTTATTGCGGTCCCATTATAAGAAAGTACGTTACCATCCATAATGCCAAGACTGGTGATGATGAAGGTGGCCCCTTCTCCCAGCGGCCCATCTTCTTCATCATTGCCATCCAGCGGAAACATGTTCCGGTAAGTACCATCCATAGGGTAGGTACCACCCCTGGTAGGTACAGGCAATAAGGTGTAATTAAACATTGAAGCCGTAGGCTTTTGTTCAATACCAAGGTTGGCAGTGGTTATGCTTGCATTTAAAGTGCCCAAAGATAAAATCCCATCAGGAGAGCCATCGCTTCCGGTGCCGGTACCGTTAAATTCCCCTGTATTCACCCAGCCATCCGGCAAATCTATTTCGGGTATGGCAGTCTGCCCTACAGTAGCGCTGTTGGTAGTAATATAAATACGGTAATTATCGCCCGGGGTTACAGAATTAAAGCTGTAAGTGCCGTTACCGGCCACGGGCACAACTGAGGCTACCTGCCCTGTAGTTACGTTGTACAAAATAGCATTAAGTCCACCTGCATTGGTGCCGGTACCGTTCACCTGTCCGTCGTTAAGGCCATCCTGGTCGTTGGAAACTTTCCCGCTTACTGCATAGTAAACATTTAGACGGTAATCCTCTATTTCGCCATTGGATGCGGAACCGGTGCTGCGTTCATCTACATTGGCTGTTAGTGTATTGTCTGCCAGGTTATCGGATGTAAGGCGTACGCGGATATAGGGATGTGCCGGAAGGTTACTGGAAGGCACTCCCGTCCACGTAAGTGTGGTGCTGGTTGAACCGGTATTAACGGTTGCTGTTTGTAATTCCGAGGCTTCAAACAGCCCGTCATTATCCCAATCTATCCATGCATACATGTTAGCAGTAATGCCTGTGCTGTTAGTAGCAGTTACAGTAAGGCTGTACGAGCCACTGAGTGTATAATCGGGTATTGTAGCGATACCATCTTCTTCAGCGCCGTCGCCGTTGGTACCATTATTGTTGGCGCCTGCGGCAACATTTTTAAGGTTAAGGCTGTTATCCACAGGGTCCGCGGTACCCAGCTTAAGCGTAACAGGGGTAGCTACCAGCAGGTGTGTGGCATAGTTACCATTTTCGTAGCTTACCGGGGCATCACCGGCGTCAAAGCTGGTAACACCGCAAATGGAAACAGGCGCGGCAAGGCTGCAATCAAAGGTGGTAATTTCTGCTTCCGCCGCCGAGCCATTACCGGCAGAGCCGCCTACATAGTGGCCGGTATAACAAGGTTTTGCTGCCCCGCTTTTGATATATTCCGTAAAGTGGCCGCCTACCTCAAGGTAGGTAGCCACATCTGTACCCTGCACAAAGCCGTTAGGTATCCTGGGCCTGGTACTGTTTGCGGCAGCGCCGGCCCCTATCATGCCCTGGCTGTTGGAGCCCCATAGCAGCAGCGTGCCATCTTCCTGTATGGCGCCTGCTGCACCATGAGATTCATCGTTATCGTTAGCGCTGATAAATTTTACATTGGTAAGTGGCGTACTTCCGGAACCGGGCTGCAGTACGTTGGTCCAGGAGGTAGCGGTGGTGGTAGTGCCAATGCCTAACTGGCCTTCATCGTTATAGCCAAGTGCATAAACCATCTTATTAGTGGCGTGCAGTGCGTAGTAGGAGCCGTGGTCGGAACCGTTGGTCATAGCTATCATCTTAATGTCTGAATAGCTGGTGAATGCTGCCGGCTTAGTCATGAGCGTAGCATAGCTAAGGGAAGTTTCCGCAGTGCCGTTGCCCAGGTAAACTTTCTGCCCCCAGGTGTACCAGTTATTTGTTGATGTAATGGCCAGTACGCCCGAAGTGCTGGCCCTGATGATGTCCACACCGGAAAGTACGGTTGTGGAATTTGTTTTCGCCTGGTGCCAAACAGCATCGCCTGTTATGCCGCCGCCGGTGTTGTTGGTACCATCGCCATAATTATCGGTGTACCGGGCCAGCGTGTACACATGGCCGGAATAAGTTAATATGGTAAGGCCGCTGGAAGAGGCTGTCATCATTTTTACATCCGTGGGGGTAACACCGGTGGGCAGGCCGTCTGTTTTGGCATTCACCGTCATTTTTTGGAAAGCAACGCCGCCGGAGCCATTGTTGGTTGTGTTGCTGGTGCTAAGAATTTCTCCATGGTATCCCCAGGTGTACAAGCCATCTGAAGTAAGCAGGAATGCCTGGCTTTCCCGCCCATCGGTGCCCAGGGTAGCCAACAGTACAGTCCCGGTGTAGTTATACCCGTTAGCGGGGGTTATGTCAACAGGGTTTATCTGGCCATTATTGTCGTCTCCGTCATAGCCGCCGGGCTGCATAAACTGGCCCCAGTTGGTATAATAACCATTGGCATTTTTCATGATGGTGCCATGCCATCCGCCGATTAACCGGTCGTACAGGTCGAACACGGTACCCGTAGCAGGGGTACATGTGGCGGCGGTAATGGTTTGCTGCTTAACGCCAAAGTTGCGGTTGGTTAAATTACCCGAAGCGGCCGCAATGTTTATTGAGCCAGTTTGATTAACGGTATTGGCAGAACCACCAAGGTTAACGCCCGTATTTACCCAGTAGGCAGGCAGGCTGGAGCCGGTAAGCGTAACGCCTATGTTTTTGGGCCCGTCAGAAAGTACAATTTTGTATGCAACGCCCGTGCTTGGGGCGGCCACGCTGTAGGCGCCGGTAGTGGCATCAACAACAACTGACTGCAAAACAACGCTGGCATTACTGGTAAGGTTGGCATAAATATTACCTGCATTGGTAAATATTTCCGAACCGTCTTTTATGGCATTGGTATTATCATCTTTCCATACGGTGCCGCTAAATGTACGGGTTGGGGCCGTAAAGGGAACCGTTATTGTAATGGGCAGAGAAGCTACTCCTGCATTATCATTAACGGTATAGGTGAATGTGGGGCTGGTAGCACCGGTGGCGGTAGGGTCAACGGCAACTTTTGAGGGGTTGAAGGAACTGATGGTTGTTGCGATTGTTATTGCTGCATTATTATAATAAAGTGTTGCGCCGGTAGCGGCATTTAGCGTTACTGTTTTTCCATTTAAGTTATTGCCAAAAGTTCCGTCTTCCGCATCTGAGCCGTTAAAAACAGTGGAAGGCACAGCTATGATGGTACTGGCCCCAGGGTTGGATTGTGATGTTACGGACGTGTTGGTGCCCGTAGGCCTTTGCTCTATGCCGAAGTTTTGCCCCGTTATACTGGATGCGCCAGTGGTTAAAGCAATTTCTCCCACAGGCGAAGATGCCTGGGAGGCCGTATTGCCCGAGCCAATATTCTCTCCCGTATTAACCCATGTGTTGCCAGCGCCTGGAAGCAGCGGCGTTATGCCGGTTGCGGAAGTGGTAAGCACCAGCTTATAGCCTGTTACGCCGGTTGGCATACCCATAGAGTATATACCGTTGGAAGCCACTGTGGATGAACTGATGATGTTATTGGATGCATCCAGCATGTTTACATATAAGGTGCCGCCCGTATTGGTGCCGGCTTCCGTTCCATCTGTGATAAGGTTGCCATTGGCATCATCCCATACAGTGCCGCTTACAAATACAGAAGGAACCTGTATGGCATAGTCTTCCACTTCGCCATTTACGGGTGTGCCAAACACCCCTCCGGAAGCGCCCTCTGCAATAGAGCGTTCGTCAACCGTGGCGGTGGCGGCATTATCTGCAAGGGCGGTGGTAGTAAAGCGCAACCTCAGGTATACCAGCGAGCCTGTTACGGAAGCAGCAGGCCAGGTAAGTGTAGCCGTTTGCAATGCTGCAGATGTGGTTGCAAAAGTGGTTGGCGTTGTTGATGCCGCTTCCCCCACTTCGAAGCGGCCATTGCCGTTTCTGTCTAACCATGCATACAAATTGCCTGTTCCCGCAATGTTTTTGGTAACACTCACTGTAACCGAAAAAGCGTTGCCCGATGTCAGCAATGGCAACACGCTAATGCCGTTTTCGTCTGCACCGTCGCCAAAGCTGCTATTGTTGTCTGAACCTGCGGTAACACTTTGAGCGCCAGCCTCTGCATCCGGTGTGCCGCTGCCAAGAGAGAGGTTGGTAGTGGGTGTATGCCTTGCCGGTACCGTAACGCCGGAACTGTTTACTTCATAAGATGAGGGGGCATCGCCGTAATCGTAAGCTCCGGTTACGCTAATTTGATAATCTTCCACTTCGCCCATTTGTGCTGTGCCGTAGGTACCGGTGTTAGCGCCGTCTGCAATACTGCGTTCGTCAACCGCGGTGGTAGTTCCATTGTCTGCCAAAGCTGTTGCCCCACCTGCAAAACGCAGGCGCATGTACAGCTTGGGGGCAAGTGCATTTCTTGTTGTGGCTGCGGGCCACAACAAAGTTGCCGATGTGGCATTGTTCAGTACCGATGCAGAAATTACTTCGCCCACTTCAAAGCGGCCATTGTTGTTAAAATCTATCCACCCATAAAGTGTTCTTGTACCGCCGGTGGTGTTTGTTACGGAGATGGTAAGCGAATAATTCGCATTGGCCGTAAGGGCAGGCGGAGTAGATGCCACACCGTCTTCATCTGTGCCGTCTCCATTAAGGTTATTATTATCGGCCCCTGCTGCAACATTTGCCGCGGATGACTCCGCATCTGGTATTGCGTTTATACGCAGCGTTGCAGATGGTAAATGCCGGGCTGGTACAGATGATGAAGTATTGTTTAATTCATAGGAGGCAGGAGCATCTCCAAAATCGTGTGTTTGAGCGGCTACAGCCAGCGACAATGAAAGGCCAAGGGCCAGGGAAAATCCTTTTATAATAACCGTTGCAGTTAACGGCAGCGCGGGTACAATTGTTTTCATGTATTGCATCAGGTATTGTATTATGGGTTATTATCACCCATTAACAGGTTGCACAAAAACCTGCAGGTATAAAGTGAACCTGTTGCACTTTGCGCCAGGGATAGAAGCGGAAAGCCCGCAGTGCAGCGCAGTGCAACGTAGCGGAACGAGGACTTGCAGCGGATAGCCCGGCCCGCCCTGTATTTTGGCGGGGGCGCCCTCTAACCTCTCTTTCCCACTATTTTTTGTTTGGAAAAATGCTGATTGTCAACGTTTATCTATATGTATTGGTATCATAGTAAGTTGGATTAGATGTTATGTTTAACGGATTATGTAAACTATTTTGGGTTATGAATATTGGTACCGGGTATTGGAAAAATTATGAAAATTGAATGACAATAAAGGTAGGGTGTATGGTAGCAGTTGTACTGTAAAAGAGAAAAAGTTAATCTGATTTTAAGGTTTAGACATGAAAAAAAACTGTAAGCACCTTACGAATTAAATGATAACCATTGGCTACCACAGTAGCTGTTTAACGAATGCATTTATTTTAGCCATACCACTTTTTGTTGCGGGATGTGGGGCTGCCCCAATATATCACTGTACAAACCTGGCCGCCGGGCCTGTAAATACCGGTAACCGCCAGCATTTGTTAATTTATCGCGGGTAAACGTGGCTGTTGCAATATCATCATCCAGCAGGCGGCATTCTGCAAGTATATCACCAAAGGGGTCAAGTATCATAGAGCAGCCGTTTTTTAGCTGGTCGTCGTCCATGCCGATGGCGTTGGAAAAAACCACGTACACGGCATTGTCGTAGGCCCTTGCAGGCAGCCATTTCATAAGCCATTGCCTTCCTTTAAGGCCGTCAAATTCAAGGCGTAACGAGGTTGGGTCGGCATGGCGGTTTATCCAAAGTTTTGGATCTACAAAGCCGGCCCCTGGGCGGGTAGAAGGTGTACACATGGTTACATGCGGCATAAAAATAATTTCGGCGCCCAGCAGGGTAGTGGCCCTTACATTTTCGATGATGTTATTGTCGTAGCAAATTAGTATGCCGCATTTCCAGCCATGCAAATCGAAAATACAGTATTCATTACCTGGTGTAAGGTGCGGGTTAATAAACGGGTGAAGTTTTCTAAACTTAGCTACCAGCCCCGTACTGTTAACACATACATAAGCCTTAAATAAATTGCCTTGTTCATCTTTTTCGAACAGGCCAGCCAGTATGGCTATATCAAATTCAGTGGCGATTGCCTTAAGCGCCTCAACAGATGGCCCGGCTGGTATATGTTCTGCCAGTTGCAGCATTTGTTGTTTAGAAAGCCTGCGGGCAAAAGTGTACCCGCTTATAGAACATTCATGAA
Source organism: Foetidibacter luteolus (assembly GCF_009650435.1). Classification (GTDB taxonomy): domain Bacteria; phylum Bacteroidota; class Bacteroidia; order Chitinophagales; family Chitinophagaceae; genus Foetidibacter; species Foetidibacter luteolus. Next base: position 78,606 of record NZ_VVIP01000049.1, on the reverse strand, counting down.
AAGCAATAACTTTTGAGCCCTGCTCCGCTGCCTGTTTTGCCATTTTGCCGATAACGGAAAGATTATAGGCTTTGTCGCCGCTTTTGTGTTCAAACTGGGCAGTGGTAATTTTCAGGTTATCCATACGGTTGCTTCATTTTGGGTAACGAATGTATTATTTACAGGCAATAAACCTGGACAGAATTTTTATGGGCCCGGCAGCAGGAACACCCCCATCCCCTGCAGGGGGTTGGCTCGTGTATGGTGAAAGCATTTTTATGGGCCCGGCAGCAGCAACAGGTATGAGGCTGCCGTTGCGTCGCACTCTTGTGCCGTACCGCCTTGCGCAACAAACTTCTACGGCATCCCGCAGCATTATTCAAAAAACTACAGGGCCAGGCCCATTTTTACTTTTGGGAGGCTTTATTCTCAAAAAAGGAAAATTAAAGGATGCAGGTTGCTTATTTTGTTGATTATCAGCAGTATTCATTTCCGGCATGCCATTGGAGTATTCTATTGCGGTTTCGGTTTCCTGTTTGCTTTTACAATATATTTTCAACCTTTTGCCTTTAACCCTAAGCCGTTGCAACCCGTGCCACTAACCAGTTTTTCTCATGCAATTAAATCATGGCCTGCTGTTTCATACAGCGGGCCTTTTTTATTAAGCCTCTCTAAAGGTTTCTTTAACCAGTGTTTCAGCAATGTTGGCAATGCTGCTTTTACCTTTGCAACATCCATCCAATATCAATCTATTTATCTATGAATTACCAAAATGCGCTTTACCGCCGTCATTGGAACCTCAATCTTATTCTTGTAGCTGTTTTCGCGGCTTCTGTTCTGGCCGCCTGGTTTTTATACAACGGTGCACCAGGCTGGTGCTTTTTGTTTCATCATCATGGTTATACAGTACACGAATAGTTTCGCGGCTATAAGTGGGGGCCCGCATAAAGATTGGTAAGCAAATATTTCGTTTTCAATCTGTTAAAGGGTTTGATCGCCTGCGCATTATGGCTTATCTTGTGCGCATGTTATATAATCCAGATAATCCTGTTGTACAACTTTGTGTAAAGGGCATTCAAAAAGAATATGCCGGCAATTTTGACCAAGCCGCAAAATTGTACCGGGAGGCCTGGGACCTGGCTGCAGATGCATTTGAATCTTTTACCGCGGCCCACTACATGGCCCGTATCCAGAATTCTGTTTACGATACGCTTAAATGGAACCTTTTTGCTTACCAGCTTGCTACCCAGGTGGTACAGCCGGATATAAGCGAAGCTTTTCCCTCTCTCTGCCTTAACGTGGCTAAATCTTATGAAGATGTGAAGCAGTACCCCGCTGCTGAAGAATATTACCAGTTAGCCGAGCGTTACTCCCGCCACCTTAAAAAAGACCAGTACGGCAATATGATAATCAGTGGCGTGAAAGCTGGTATTGAAAGAGTTAAGGCTGTTACCTCGGCCTGAGCCGTTGTTTTGCTGTAAAATAGTATTCAATCCTTCAAATTTTCTCCCGCAATACAGGACGGCTTTGGCATGCAAAATTGTTAACCAAGGCTTCGATACTACTGCCACTGCTATTTTGTCCCCCAAAGAATCCAGGAAAAAGGTTAAGTATTAATCGGATTAAAAAACGCATAAAATTTTAAGGGATATTAAAATAGTAAGAGAGATTAATGTGCTGCCATTTTATATTGCGTATGGAGCGGCTGATTGCCCCTCTATCCAAATACCTGCTGAAAACTTATGCGGCATATTACTTATGGACCAATTCCGTATTCTTTGCTGCGAAGCATTTTGCTGCTTCTGCTCCTTCCTATGTGCGCTGCAGCACAATACAATCTTTCAGCCACCAGTTACAGCCAGAATTTTGACGGTTTGGGAACATCCAGCCACACCGGTGTTACCGATGGAAGCCTGGGCAATATTAACAGCAACCTGGGTGGGTGGTACTTTTATGAAACCGGCAGCGCTGCCAATAATGACATTAGCGCCGGTACCGGTAGTGCCAGCACGGGTGACAACTATCATTTTGGCGCCAGTGGCTCGACTCAACGAGCTCTGGGCGGGTTGCGGTCTGGTACGCTGGTCCCTTATTTCGGTTTTTATTTCACCAATACTACCGGGGCCGTTATTACTTCCATAACAATTACCTATACCGGCGAAACATGGCGGGTGGGCAGCAGCGGCAGAAGTGACAGGCTGGATTTTCAATACAGCATTGATGCCACCGGTTTAGGTAACGGCACCTGGGTAGATGTGAATAGCCTCGATTATACCAATAATGCTTCTTCAACAGGCTCAGGGTCATTGCTTCAATCAGCAACAGTAACCGCCACCATTTCCAACATAGGAATTGTTAACGGCGCTTCGTTCTTTATACGCTGGAGCGATTTTGATGCATCCGGCTCTGATGATGCGATGGGGATTAATGATTTCAGTTTTACAACCGCTTCTTCCGGTACTTATTCTTCAGCAACAGATCATTTCCGTTCCGCAGTTTCATCCGGCAACTGGGGTGCACCCAATAATTGGCAATCTTCCGCTGATGGTATTAGTAACTGGATTACAGCAACCTTGTTCCCCACCAGTTCTGCCGCGGCCATTACTGTTAAAAATGGCCATAGCATAACCCTTGCTTCTGCCGCCACAGCCAACCAACTTGTTGTTGAGCAGGGTGCCACGCTTACGCATAACAGCGGAGTGACTTTTTCTATTGCCAACAATACCGGTACAGATATGAATATAAGCGGTACCTATGTGCTAAATGGGGCACAGCCTGTTTTAGCTTCCGGGGTGTCTGTAGAAATACAAAGTGGCGGAGTAGTAAGGGTAGATGCGAACACAGGAAGTGGCAGTGATGATTTTGCCCGTAGTACACAGGTGCTTTTTAAAACAGGAAGTATTTTTCAATGGAATATTAATACCTCTTTTACATCTGGAAACGTAACTTATTTTAATGCTGCCGGCAGTGCGTTGGAAAAACCAATATTTCGTGTTACCGGCGCCCCAAGTGTTGGCGCTGCCACCACATTAACTATTAACGGAAAGTTTGAAAGCAATGCAAGCAACTTCCAGTTTGTTAACAGCGGTACCAAAATATTCAGGGACGGCCTGGGCGGCACAGGTACCATTATACATAGCAGCACCAGCGGCACTTTTAAAATTACCGCTGCTGATGCAGTAATTGATGGCAGCCTGCAATTACAATTAGAGAACTCTTCTGTAAGCCCGGCGCTGGAAATAGCCAGTGGCGCTACGGTAACGCTTAAAAACACCGCTTCTGTAACGGTAGGTTCAGCAACAGCGCCGGGCGCCGAATTATTGGTTGCGGGTACGCTCATCCACCAGTCAGGTACAGCCATCAACCTTGGGTATGGCCACTTCACTGTTACGGGCAGTCTTGATCCTTCCTCAACCGGTAGCTTTAAAGGTTCTTCCACTGCTGGCGGGGCCGTAACCAATATTTCCATAGCCGGTACAGCCACCGCACCTGTTTTTAGTTTTGAAAACGGCTATGAATATATTAACGCCTTTACCATTAATTCAGCCGGCGGCAAAGTTGTTTTGGGCAGCAACCTGTACAGTAAAAACCTTACACTTACCAATGGAATAATTATTACCGGCAACAACCTTTTTACCTTTTTAAACGAAAGCGGCACCGGCAGTGGTTTAACTGTGGCTGGCTATACACAAAACAGTACAGCGTACAAAAACAGTTATATCTGCACCTGCGACGAAACCGGCACATCCATACCTGTAACAGACGGCAGCAAAGGCTTCAGGATAAATAATGTAGGTACAACAGAAATAATGTTCCCGGTAGGTGCTGACCTGGTTTCGCCCAACCGCATGTCAATGAAAAATGATGGGGCAGCGGACGATTTTACCGTTGTAGTAGCTATTGGGGATATTGCCAACACACCCATGCCGGTTGTATACCGGAAATGGTATATTAACGAAAGGGTTGCCCCGGCAACCGCGGCAGACAGCAGCCAGGTATCCATGAAACTATACTTTACCAAACGTGATGCCTCTTTGTTCCTTAGCGGACAAAATGAGCTGGAAACCGGTTTTGACTTTACGGATATGCACCTGGCACATAAAACCACTGCCAACTATTTTTCTCATGTTTCCAACGGCTCAGATAAACTCAGTACGTCGCCCGGCAACTATAATTTTGATACGGAGATGTATGGCATGTACAATCGTGGCGTAAGTGTGGCGGATGGTAACCTCAGTAATGGGTTAACCCGCTTTGGCGGCGCCTTCTCTGTAGTTAACCAGGGTGGTTTTATTTTACCGGTAAAATTTGTTAGCGTAAATGCCGTAGCCAGCGGAAAATATGTTGATGTAGCATGGGCAGTGGCAGAACAAACCAACATACAGCATTACGAAGTTGAGTTTTCCGAGGATGGGCATAATTTCCGGCAGGTTGCCCGGATTAAAGCCGGGCGTAAGAGCAACTATGCCTGGCAACATGTTGGGCATGGTTGGGCAAAAGCATACTACCGCATAAAAGCGTTGGATAATAATGGCAGGTTTTATTATTCCGGCGTCTCAGTGGCAAATCCGGCCAGGTCAGGGCAGCAGGTTTCAGTGGCGCCAAATCCCGTTAAAGGGCAGCGCATTCAATTATTTACGCAGCAACTGCCAACCAGTACTTATCAGCTTACAGTAAACAACAGTTTGGGTATTAAAGTTTATCAAACCATCATCCATCAAGTACAGTCAGCCAGGCAGCAGGTAACATTACCCGGCCTTCCTCCGGGACTCTATTACCTTTCCCTGTACAGGAATAATAACCTTGTAACTACTTTGCCCTTAGTGATTTACTAACCAGCTTATAACATCTTACATAAAAATCGTACTCCTGTACTTGCTACATCGTACACCCCACATCATACATCTAACATTATCATGGGGTGTCCCCAAGCTGCGCAAGGGGTCGGGCTTTCCGCTATTACTCCGCCACAAAGGCCATGCTGCGATGGCTTCAGCGGGGTAACCGCTTCAATCCCTCACCCTTAAGTGTAGCACCCCACTTTTTTTCCATACAGACTGCGTGGTAAGCAAAGCAATCTATGCCGATGAGGTATAGTTTACCGGTAATTCGGCTGCACTATGCTGCCCAGCAAGAATTTCCATGCGGTTTTTGTTTGTTACCTTACCTTCATAAACAGCACCTTGTTTAATACACTTAAACTTAACATTGGCACACTATACTCTTATTTACTTTTGATAGATTAAGGCTATTACACTTATGAGCAAAAAGAACCTGATACCAAGAGATATTAGCTGGCTTAGTTTTAACGCCCGGGTTTTACAGGAAGCAAACGACCCCAACGTGCCCCTTAAACAACGTATCCGTTTCCTGGGCATACACTCTAATAATATGGATGAATTTTTCCGGGTGCGTGTGGCCACTTTAAGGCGCATGATAGAGCTGGCTGGTAAAAAGGCCAACATGCATTTTGAAGATAACCCCCAGGAAATTCTTGACCAGATACAGGTTATTGTTTTGCAGCAGCAGAATGAGTTTAACCGTATATGGGATGATATTCTGCAGGAGCTGAAAAAAGAGAAGATATTTTTGCTGACTGAGAAAAACCTGAATAAAGAGCAACGTGTTTTTGTAAAGCAGTTTTTTGATGAGGAAGTACGCTCTAACATTATACCCCTGCTGATAGAAACACTTCCGGCATTGCCTTACCTGCGGGACAAGAGTATTTACCTGGGTGTGGTGATGCGCAAAAACAAATCTGCTTACGACCAGAAATATTCCCTGATAGAAATACCCAGCAAAACGGTGGGCCGCTTTGTGCAACTGCCATCCAAAGCAGGCGAAAAAAACATTATACTGCTGGAGGATGTGGTAAGGTTTAACCTGCCTTATATATTCTCTTACTTTGCCTACGATCATTTTGATGCGCATATTTTTAAAGTAACCAAAGACGCGGAGATAGACCTTGACAGCGATGTATCCACCACGCTGGTGCAGAAAATTGAGCATGGCCTTAAAAACCGCAGAAAGGGTAAGCCTGTTCGCTTTATTTATGATAAGGAAATGGATGCGGGCTTGCTGGAGTACCTGATACGGCGGCTGAACCTTTCCCGCAAAGACAATATTATTCCCGGTGGGCGCATTCATAATTTCAGGCATTTTATGGATTTTCCGGATGTGTTTGATAAAAAGAACACCAGGGTAACCCCCTTCAGGCACCCGGCTTTAAAAAATTCATTAAGGGTTACAGATGTTATACTGGAACAGGATGTGATGCTGCATTTTCCTTACCAGTCTTTCGATCCGGTTATTGACCTGTTGCGGGAGGCGGCGATGGACCCAACCGTAACAGGTATTAAAATAACTGCTTACCGCCTGGCCTCTAATTCAAAAACTATCAATGCCCTGGTGAATGCCGTGCGTAACGGCAAAGAAGTGGTGGTAATGCTGGAACTGCGTGCCCGCTTTGATGAAGAGGCCAACCTTGAATGGAAAGAAGTGCTGGAAGAAGAAGGCGTTAAAGTATTGCTGGGTGTGCCTAACATGAAAGTACACGCCAAAATATGCGTTATAAAAAAACGGGTTGGCACTAAAACCATTCAATATGGTTTTGTAAGTACCGGCAACCTTAATGAGAAAACAGCGAAGGTGTATGCAGACCACTGCCTGCTTACCAGCAATCGTAACATTATGGCCGATATCAACCGTATTTTCCGTTACCTGGAAAACCCCAAAACAGGGATGCAACACCTGCAGGCCTGCAAAACTTTAATGGTTTGCCCGGTAGGTATGCGCAAGCAACTGATGCAGATGATAAACAAGGAAATACGCCTTGCCAAAGCCAAAAAAGAAGCACGTATAATGCTTAAGCTCAACTCCCTAAGCGATGCTACGCTTATTAATAAATTGCAGGAGGCGGCACAGGCCGGTGTTGAGGTGCAGATGATTGTACGGGGTATTTTCTGTGCACGCATACAGAGTAAAAAGTACAAAAAACCGCTTACAGCCATCAGTATTGTAGATGAATACCTGGAGCATGCCCGGGTGCTGATTTTCAACAACGGCGGCAAGGAACGAATGTTTATTTCTTCCGCAGATTGGATGGTGCGCAACCTTGACCACCGTGTGGAAGCTGCCGTGCCTGTAACCGATGAAGAGATAAAGAAAGAACTGGAAGATATTATCCACATTCAGTTAAGGGATAACGTAAAGGCCCGCTGGCTGGATAATGACCTTGCGAATAACTATGTATCTTCCGCAGGCAAAAAGAAAATCCGGTCGCAGGTAGAAACTTATCATTACCTGCACAGGAAAATTCAAAAATCTGTGGAGGCGGTTAAAGAAGAAATCGTTACAACCTGAGATTTTTTTTCAGAAAAGGCCAATATAGATACCGGCGACGGTTTTTCATGGTCCCGAAATTTCGGGATTCCTTGCGTCGTCCCGAAACTTCGGGATTCATCGTTCATATCATTGGGCGGCTTTTCAGACCCGGGTAGTTAGAAGCCTTTTTGTTAAAATGCCTCATCATATTTTTTCAGCCGCACTGCACTAAAATATATTAAGTGAAGCTAGCCGCAATAGATATAGGAAGTAATGCTGCCCGTTTGTTGATAGTGGAGGTTATTGATGATGATAACGGCAAACCGCAGTTTAATAAAGTAAACCTGGTGCGTGTGCCTTTACGGCTGGGCTTTGATGTATTTGAAAAGGGGGAGATAAGTAAGCAGAGAGTAGGGATGGTTATTCAAACCATGAAAGCTTACCGTCACCTGCTTAACGTATATGATGTACCGCATTTAATAGCCTGCGCCACCAGCGCCATGCGGGATGCCCGTAACAGCAACGACATTATCAGGAAAGTAAAGCTTGAAACCGGTATTGAAATTAAAATAATAAGTGGTGATGAAGAAGCCACCGTTATTTACGAGAACCATTTTGCAGAAACACTGGATAAAGAACATGGATACCTGTATATTGATGTAGGTGGCGGCAGTACGGAAATTACCTTTTTCGCAGAGGGTAAATTGCGTTACAAAGAGTCCTTCAATATAGGTACTATAAGGTTACTAAAGTACCAGGTAGATGACGGCCATTGGGATGCCATGCGGGATAAAATAAAGCAAAACATAAAAACCAAATATCCCATCATCGCTATAGGCTCCGGCGGTAACATCAACAAAATATTCTCCCTTAGCAAAAAGAAAGAAGGCCGCCCGCTGCACCTTGATTTACTGAAAGATTACTACAAAGAATTTTCCAGCTTTAGTGTGCAGGAAAGGATACGCATCTATAAACTTCGGGACGACCGCGCCGACGTAATTGTACCTGCTTTGCAGATTTATATTAATGTGATGCGCTGGGTAAATGCTGATGAAATTTATGTTCCTAAAATTGGCCTTGCAGATGGCTTGGTACAGCATTTATACAGCAGTATAAAAAAAGCGGAAACATTACTGTGAATAACCAGGAACCTTACGCTTTTAAAATGAAAAGCCCTGTAAAGCAAATAGCAGGTTACACCGGCGGGTGAGGGATTGAAGCGGTTACCCCGGTGAAGCCATCGCAGCCAGGCTTTTGTGCCGGAGTATGAGCGGAAAGCCCGGCCCCTTGCGCAGCTTGGGGACACCCCCCAAGTACGAAGTTAGAAGTACGAAGTACTTTTTTATGTAAGATGTTAGATGTGGGATGTACGATGTAGCCAGGTACAAAGTTATAACTACGAAGTACTTTTTTATGTTAGATGTGGGATGTACGATGTAACCACTACTCACCATTCACCACTCCCCATTCACCTACTTACATTTCCATTTTTTTCTGCAACAGCTCGTACACCTGTTTTTGATAAGTATAACTTATGGGGATTGATTTGTCGCCAATGCGTATGATGTTCTTGTTCCAGCTGTTAATACGGTCAACAGGAACTATGTATGAGCGGTGGGCCCTGATGAATTTTTCTGCGGGAAGTTTTTCTGAAACCGCCTTCATGCTCATGTGCACCAGTATAGGTTTGGGCTGTATATAGATTTTTATGTAATCGTCAAGGGCTTCTATTAACTCAATATCCTTATAATAAATTTTGGCCCACTGATAATTGTGTTTTACAAAAAGAAAACCTTCGGCAACGGCTTTGTCCTGGCGAAACTGGGCAAACTCCATCGCCTTGTTAACGGCTTTGGCAAACCTGTCATAGTCAAAAGGTTTAAGCAGGTAGTCAATGGCATCCAGGTTAAAACCTTCTACGGCAAACTGGCTAAAGGCGGTAGTGAAAATAACCATCGGTTTATTCTTAAGCCTGCTGAAGAACTGCAGGCCACTTTCATCGGGCATCTGCACATCAAGAAACAGCAGGTCAACAGGATTGTTTTCCATAAACTCGCCTGCCTCCACCGTATCGGTAAATTTGGCCACCAGTTCCAGTCCTTCTGTTTTGCCAATGTAACTCTGCACTAACTGGAGAGCAAGAGGTTCGTCATCAATTGCTACACATGTCATGCTTCAAGATTTATATTTAGTGAAACAACAAAACGCGTTGCATTGTTTTCAATGGTAAGCGTATGTTTTTGCGGATATAACAATTCTAACCGGCGTTTGGTATTGCTGATACCTGTACCGGTACTGCTTAACCTGGTAGCGCCGGGCACAATATCGTTAGCGCAGTTAAAGAAAAGCTCTTTGCCTTTTGCCACCAACGCGACTTCAATTTTTGAGCTTAAATGGGTGCTGATGCCGTATTTAAAAGCATTTTCTATAAAGGGTATAAAAATAAGTGGCGCTATCATTACGGTTTCTATGTTGCCGCTTGTGTTAAACAGTATTTTGGCTTTTTCGGTAAGGCGTACTTTCTGTAAGTCAATATAGCTGTTAATAAAGTCAATTTCCTGGGATAGCATTACCCTGTCGTTTAAAGATTCTTCCAAAGTATAACGCATTATCTTGGATAATTTCAGCACCGCGTCTGGCGCTTTATCGCTATTGCTTACCGATAAGGAATAAATGCTGTTAAGCGTATTGAACAAAAAATGCGGATTAACCTGGGACTTTAGCAATGACAATTCTGTTTGCAGTTGCTGTTTGGATATTTCTTCTTTTATTTCCTCTGCGGTAAACCATTGCTTGATAACTTTTGACCCGGCGCTGATAATAAATACCAGCAAAAACATGGTCATAGGCCCGGTGGAAAAATAACGTGGGCCACGCCAGTTATTTTTTTTGGCTTCTTCCGTTTGCAGGTAATTCTGCACTTCATCAGAATAAAAGTTAAGGTAGTACAGCACTGTTAAGTACAGGAAAAAATAGCCCAAAACAATCAAAAGGTAGCTGATGGTTTTTTTTGACGCCAGTATTTTGGGGATTAAATATTCTTTATTCAGGTAAAATAAACCGGGCAGAAAAAAGATAGTGGCCAGGTAACTTTTAGAAAAACGTTCGCTTTGAAAAGCCGGTTGGTTTCTGTTGTAAAAAAAGAACACAAAAGGCAGCAGCAATATTACCGCCCAGGTAATTGCGTTAATTATGATTTCAACCTTAATGTTTCTGTTTTTAAGCGCCATTACCAAACCCTTGTAACTACGCCGCAGCAGCATGTAAACAAGCAATCATAAAAAAGGTGCTGATACCATCCCCGTGACTATCTGCGGCAAGTGCTTTTTAAAGTCAATAATGCTAAAGCTAACATTAAGGCAGTAACATTTGTATAAAGCCTTTTTATTTTTAGATTAAGCGGCTGTATTTATCGGTTATCCTGTTAGTAAGATTCAGCGTTGCTGGGGAAGTCAGCGGTTTTAACATCGCTTATATAGGCCTGTACAGCGGTAGTAACCTGCTCGTGCAGGTTAAGGTATTCACGCAAAAAGCGGGGCTTAAACTCCGTATTAATGCCCAGCATATCATGCATTACCAATACCTGCCCATCGCAATGTTTGCCGGCGCCAATGCCTATGGTTGGTATATCCAGGCTTTCTGAAACTTCTTTGGCCAGCAGGGCCGGTATTTTTTCCAGCACTACGGCAAAGCAGCCCGTTTCCTGCAGCAGTTTAGCATCCCTGCGTAATTTGGCAGCTTCGGCCTCTTCTTTTGCACGTACGTTATAGGTGCCGAATTTGTAAATGCTTTGCGGCGTTAAACCCAGGTGGCCCATTACAGGAATGCCGGCGGATACAATGCTTTTTACTGATTCAATCACTTCTTCGCCCCCCTCCAGTTTTACCGCATGAGCGCCGGTTTCTTTCATAATACGTATAGATGAGGCCAGCGCTATAGAAGGGTTAGACTGGTAAGAGCCAAAGGGCAAATCAACCACCACCAGGCTGCGGTTTACACCACGTATTACTGACGAAGCATGGTAAATCATCTGGTCAAGTGTAATAGGCAAAGTGGTTTCGTGGCCGGCCATCACGTTACTGGCGCTGTCGCCTACCAGCAGCACATCAATGCCGGCGCTGTCAAACATGCGGGCAAACGAAAAATCGTATGCCGTAAGCATAGAAATTTTTTCTCCGGCAGCTTTCATGCGCTGCAGCGTATGCGTAGTTATTTTCTTGATTTCTTTTTGTACACTCATGGCAACGTAGGTTTGTTGTAGGTAATGCCGGTAGAATATGTGCCTACGTTAGAATAAAACATATCCACGGGAAATGATGGCGCAAGATAGGCAAATTAGTGAACGAAATAAGAAATAGCAGTTTCCTGTAAATAATTGCAGGCGTTACTGTAAGTTCTGCGGGGCAAAGAATTTTTATGGGACAGACAGTATTGCTACTATGAGGCTTTGGTTGTGTCACTCACTTGTACTGCAGCAACTCTATTGAGCAGTTGCCGCGGTTGCCAGCCCCGGGGCAAAACCAAGGGCTATCAAACAATCTATCGCCTGTTTAATATGTTCTCATACACCTCCACATAATCTTTCACCATTTTCTCCCTGGAAAAACAAGACGCGGCATGGCCCCGGCAAGCAGCCCTGTCAACGGTGCCAACTTGCTGTAAGGCATCTACTGCTTCTTCAACATTGTTTACCAGGAAGCCTGTTTCCTCATGTTTAATCAACTCCGGCATAGCGCCTTTATTAAAAGCAATAACCGGTGTACCACACATCATGGCTTCTGCTACGCTTAAGCCAAAGGGCTCATTGAAATTGATGGGGTGCAGCAGGGCCAGTGCATTGCCCAGCAGTTCGTTTCTTTTTTCCGGGCCAGCATGGCCAACATATACAACCTGCCGGTTATCAATAAAGGGTTCTACCTTCTCTTTGAAGTACTGGTTATCCTGCACAATACCTGCAATAAGCAGCTGCCTGTTGCATTGGCGGGCTATTTCAATGGCTTCGGCTGTGCCTTTGTGGTGGTGAATGCGGCCAAAGTATAACAGGTAATCTTTAGGGTTGCTGTTAAAAGCAAAATCTTGCGGGGAGAGGCCATTGTAAACTGTGGCCGTATAATGCAGCAAGGGGCTTCTGTCAGCATTGCTGATGGATACATAATAACTGCTGCTGTTATACTTTTTATAAACCGGTATAATCAGCGGTGATGAAAACCCGTGTATGGTTGTGACTATCGGGGTTTTTATCAGTCGTGAATAGGTGAGGGGTAAAAAATCGAAGTTGTTGTGAATAATATCAAATTCGCCAGCCCTTTCCATAAGATGGCTTATATGCAGGCATTCCAATACCTTGGCGTCAGACGGTTTGGCTTCTTCATAACCCTGCGGCACTACTGATTCCAGCTTGCCTTTAGTAATAGAATCACCAGTGGCAAAGAGGCTTACATCGTAGCCCAGCTCTACCAATCCTTCAGTAATATTCGACGAAACCTGCTCCCACGGGCCGTAGTGGCGGGGAGGTGTTCTCCAGGCTACGGGAGATAAAATAGCTATGCGCATCAGCAACAATATTTATTGTTTATGGTCAGCGATAGCCGGCCTGATACCAGTGGGTTTCTATATTTTGTCAACCCTTACCCAGCGCATGCTGGCAGCTTCTGCGGCCTGCACGCCAGGGTCGCCGTCTTCAAACACCATGCACTTTTCCGGTTGCACGCCCAGCAGTTCCGCCGCACGCAGAAAGGGGTCCGGGTAAGGTTTGCCATTGGCCGTTTCGCCGGCGCAAACCAGAACATCCAGCAAGGGCAGAAGACCTAAAACGGTTAAAGTTTTGGTAACCGTTTTACGGCTGCCCCCGGAAACTACACCAATTTTTACCTTGCCCACATTCTTCCTGAGGTGTTCCGCTACAAAATCAACGGGTTTTGTGTGCTCAATAAAGTGTTCAAAGAAAACGGCGCTTTTACGCTGAGAGAATTCAGCGGCGTTAAAAGCAACGTTGTAGCGTTTGCTTATTTCGCCAGACACCAGTATGGTAGGCCACCCGGCCAGCTCATCAATGATAGAATCATCAAGCGTTATGCCATATTCGGCAGCAGTTTTAACGTAAGAATCTTTGTGGGCCTGCATATTGTCGGCCAGCGTGCCGTCGCAGTCGTATAAAAAAGCCTGGAAATCGCCACGGGTAAGCTCATCAAGAATCGCGGCTTTACTTTCTCCGGTTGCTTCAATTGTTTCAAGCATGTATAATTTTTTTAGGTCATTGTATCTAATCCTGGCAAAGCAACTGTTGCAAAAATAACCCATGCATCTCAAAACTCCTGAAGGTAACAGCATATTTCAATGAAACACAACTTACGATACAAACAGAAACAATCCGCGAAACAATTAAGATGATTAGCAACCAATATTTTGCGGTTCCCGTAGCCGGATATTTTAAGAAGGTTTATAGCACAATAAACCTGTTGCACGTTGATGAACAGAAAAATAGCCCCTCACATGCCCAGGGCAGGCTACTGCGGTAATTGTTGAATAGAATTGTTGCCGTACAAGTGAGTGACACAACCATAGCTCAATAGCAGCTACACAGCCAAGTACCAAAAAAACGTAAACATACGGCTGTAAACCAAGTCAAGATAGCCCGTCTGTTAAAGAAAAAGCGCCGATAAACATCAGCGCCCTGCTTGTAACACTTGTTTTTAGTGGTGTTGCAAGAATACAACCGCACCTTTAAAACATATAATTGTAAATATGACCTCACTACTTATAGAACAAGTGCAGTAATTGCTGCGCCTTATGTTCTGTGTCAGCCTCTTCCAGCATAGTGGCTAATAGCTGCAGTTCATTTTTATTCAGCAGCAGTTTAACGCCTTCGCTGGGTGTAGGCAGAAAAAAAGATTTTGTAATAGTTTCCACACTGTCGCCGTACACTAGCAGAGTTTTGTTCACAGATTTTCTGAAAGAACTAAAATCCTTTTCATTTAATGTAACCAGCAAATTGCCAAAGCCAACCTGGAAATTGCCGCATTCCTCACACTGGATCACATAGCCCGTGGAATCGTCATAGAATAATGTCTGATGCCTGCACATGCGTAATTTTTTACAAATATGCCGCTGCATTTTTCCCTGCGTTTATACAATCGGGAAATGGGTTTACGCAAACGGGAAAAAGCGCAGGCCCGCAACTTTGTTGTTATCTTGCAGGCATGCAAACTGGTATATCAATAAGGCCCCTGGAGCAGAAAGATAACCCTGCCATTGCATTGGTGATAAGAACGGTGCTGGCAGAGTTTAAAGCCAACAAACCAGGCACGGTTTACTACGACCCCACAACGGACGACTTATTTGCATTGTTTAAAAAAGATTTGTCAGCCTATTTTATAGCAGAGTTGGATGGAGAAGTAGTGGGCGGCGCAGGGGTTTACCCCACCGATAAATTGCCCGCCGGCTGCTGCGAACTGGTAAAGCTTTACCTGCTTGATAAGGCCCGCGGCAAGGGCCTTGGCCGCCTGCTGGCAGAGAAATGTTTTGAAGCCGCTGTAAACTTTGGATACAGTTCTATGTACCTTGAAAGTATGCCTGAACTGGGTACTGCCGTTGGCATGTATGAGCGGCTGGGTTTTACTTATTTAACCGGGCCCATGGGTAGTTCAGGGCATTTTGGTTGCGATATCTGGATGGTGAAGGCGTTGTAGCGAGTGAATAACAGCCTGAGTTTGGGGCTAGTGGAACTTTTTTTAGCACAATAGTATTGACAAATTCAAGAGTCTTCCCATAAAGTTTATATCATTTTATAGAAGAATGGTCTATTGGATAAAATAGTAAAAAAAAGTCGCCAAGTAATTAAAAGATTATATGCAAATCCTTTAATAAGCTTCCATTCGGAAAACGGATTGCGTAAACGAAATATGTTTTCCAGAATGCTGCAAATTAGAAAAACAGGCAGGTCAAACGAATAAATCATCAAATGAACTAAAAACCATCCGATTCCCAGTTCTTTTCTAATCCTTACCATGTGGGAAACAATAATTTGCAGCCCTTTTCTATCGTATAAGTTAAAGTAACCTTTTTCAAAATTGCCCGTAGCTTTATTAATAGTTTCTCCCTGAATATGTATTACTGAAAGGTTTCCAAAAACGCATAGCTCTCCTTCTTTTTTTAATCGGCTGCACCATTCTGTTTCCTCTGAGTATAAAAAGAAATCTTCATCCATGAGTCCCGCAGTCTTTATTTTTTCTTTCTTAACCATTAGAAATGCACCATTAATCCAGTCTACTTTCTCTTCGGAAGCTGACTTTGTGACATTGGATGTTTTGACATTTATGGAAAATGCTATTGAACGAAGCAGTTTACCAAGATATGGCAGCGGGAGTAGGTGATTGAGGGCACCAGTTATTACAAAATTTCCTGTTATCTGTGGTGTATAATCCGGGTTAAGCAGTTGTACGGAACAGGCGACATAATTCGACATTACAAATTTTTGAAAACATTTATAAATTGCGTCATCTAGAATAATCGTGTCGGGATTTAGCAGCAATACAATTTCTCCTGCAGATTGCCTTATCCCTTCATTGTTAGCCCTGGCAAACCCGGCATTATAACCCATGTCAATCCATTTTACATTGGGAAATTCCAACATTATCAATTCCTTACCTGCTGCATCTGAATCGTTTTCTACAATTATCCATTGAATTTTCTCAAATGATTCATATTGGCTGGTACTTCGCAAGCATCTTATAATGTCGGATTCTGAATGATAGTTTACTATGATAACCGAAAGCAACATTTGAAAATAACGTGAAGCATTTTAGGAATTATAATAAAATCAATTTTAGCATTAAACCGGCTTTGCCGTAATACTTTGAACTGCGTGAGACACACGTACTGCAATTTTCTTCCAGTTAAAAAAATCGTAGAAAGAATCAGGAATCTGTTGTTTGTGATCAATGTTGACAATAGCTTTTTGAATTTCAGCGGCAAACATCTCATTGTCATCATCCGCAACTACAGTTAACATGCCCCCGCATATTTTTGTATCTATGCCGATTGCCCCACTTTTAGTTGATATAGCCTTTGTGCCTAATGACAATGCTTCCACTAACTTTGTTTTAATACCGCCGCCTTCAACTACAGGATTTAAAAACAAATCCACCCCCTTGTAGTAAGAATCAATGTCATTAACGAAACCAGCATAGATAATATCTGAATTTTTGTATGTCTCAAGATTTTCATACTCTTGCGGAAGGCTGCCTCCGCAGATAATTATTTTATACTCATAACTAGTCTTTAATAGTATGGGGTTTATTTTTTTTATTATTTTATCAAGAGCATCTAGGTTTGGCTTGTAATTATACGGCGCTGCGAAGAGAATTAAGAATAGTCCGGTTGGCAAATTATACTTTTCAAGCAGCAACTTTTTGCAGGATTGTCTTTCCTCGGCAGAGGGACTTTCTTCAACATTAGTGCCATAAGGGATAACAAAAGTTTTACTTGGATCTATGCGAAAATCTTGTTGGGCAAATTTAGCATCTGTAGCTGTAATGAAAAAATTCATATCTGCTACCCCGCTAATCCATTTTTCATATAACTTCATTAAAAACCACCACCACTTACCAAGTGATCGAAAGCGTAACCCCTCAATGTTATGATGCCTTATGATGATCCTTATATTCAGCAGGCGTTTAAGTAAAAATGCGAGCCAGCCAAAATAAACCTGTTCCAGCAAAAGTACCTGCAGGTTTTCCCGTTTTATTTTTCGATAAAGCTTTAAGAATAAAAAAGGGTTTATGTATCTAAGCCTGGATGTCCCTAATGCTCCGGTTAACTTGAATTGTTCAAGGCCTGTTAATTGGTTGTCGGGGGTGCTGATAATTTCAAGTTCAAAAAAATCAGCAATAGCATCTTGGAAATAATAAATTGCCTTTTGCCCACCATTAACGGCAGGCAAAAACTTATATGGTGCTATTGACAATATTTTTCGTTGAGGAAAAGTGACTTTATGGTGATGGGGAGGCATAAATTTAGTAAGAATGAAAAATACAGTTTACTCATAATACACCACACTCACTTCAAACTTTGCCTCGCTTATGCCTAACGCTGAAGCTGAGGCGTTGCTGATGCGGTATTGCAAACCTTCGTTCTCCTTCATTTCACCCATGCTCCACAATACTTTGGCGTAGATGGTTTTTCCAGCCGCACTCACTTTTACAATGGAGCCTGGCGGAATATCGTTCATGAGGATGTAATACTTTTTATCTGCCCATCCACTTGCTGTTTTAAAGGTGGAAGCCATACCGGAAGCGTTTTTTAAATCACGGCCTTCTACCTCTTTTCCAAAAGCGGGGGAGAAGTATCCTTCTTCACTCACGTTGGAAAAATCAACCTGCTTTGTGTTTTGTTTAGGTGCAGCAGCAGGCTCTGTTTTGGGTTGTGGTGCCGGCTGGGTAACCGGTTGTGTTTCTGCTGCAGGCGTATTGTTTGCAACAGGTTGTTGTTCAGTTTCTGCAGGCTTTGTTTCCGGCGCTTGTTTTACGGGTTCTTTTTTGGGTGCGGGAACCCTGGGGCTCTCTGTTGCAATTACAGGAAGGTTTACCTGGCCTTTTGGGTACAGGTAGCCAATAATTATTTCCTGTCCTATTTCAATAGGTATATCGCCGGTTTTGTTCCATTGTTTCAGCAGGTCAACAGGTACTTTGTTATGGTTTTGGCTTATGCGGTACAGGGTTTCTCCTTTTTGTACTACATGAACCAATGCGATAGCGTCTCCGTCTTTCGATTGTTTTACATTTTTAGCTGTTAGTGGAATTTTTATCTGCTGGCCCAGTACCAGTTTGCTATCTGCATGCATACCGTTTATACGCATGATGTCGCCGACGGACACATCAAAAGTTCTGCTGATGGCAGATAATGATTCTTTGGGCTGTATGGTGTAAGTAATGTAATAATTGGGTGCTGTACCTTGTATGGGTAACATGGATTGGGCGCCAACAACGCTGCTAACCAGGGCAAACAATACCATCAAAGCCAAACGGATATTCTTTTTCATTCCACGCATAATTTCATTTTCTGAAAGCGGTAAAGTTATAGATTAGGCTTATAAAGAATACCAAAATTATTTACACACCGGTGTATAAGCAACAGGCGCCAACTGCAAAGCCTGCCGATAAAAATCAACAGGCTGCAGAACAAAAGAAAACCTCACTACTGTCCTTCTTCCACGATAAAAGAAATGGATTGTTTTTGGCGGTATATCACATTGCGGCCATTCTGCACGGCGGGTATCCATTTTGGCCCGCGTTTTATAACACGTATGGCTTCTTCCGCTACGCCATAGCCTGGGTCATTCTCAGCTTTTATTTCAGAAAGATTGCCATCCTTGTCAACAATAAAGGAAAGAAATACTGTATATTTTCCGGGGGAGGCACCGTTTTCTACAGGTACTTCAGTTCTTAAATTTCTTTCCAAAAATTTTATCCATTCACCTGCACCGCCTGGAAATTTTGCTTCTATCTGAACGCGGGTAAAAACGTCATTATATTTTTCTTCTTTCCCCAGTTCTTTTACTGTGCCAAATCCTGTATTTTCAACAAGTGGAGTAACTGCATCATCAATTTTTCCATCCCTGTTAATTGTGCCGATTTTTATATTTTCTAAAGAGGCATTGTCTGGCGGCATCTCATTTTCCTTAACATTCTCATCTTTTTCGATCTTAAAATTTGTGAATTGTTTTTGCGCAACCTGCTGTACAGTTTGTTTCGGCGGAGGGGTCACTTTTACTTCCTCTCGTGGTTTTTCTTTTGGTACATCAGCCAGTACAACATCCGGCCCAACTAAGGTTTGCGGTTTTTCATTCCTTGATGAGTTGGCAAAGATGCTTGCCCCAATCAGCAGCAGGCACATAAGGCCCATGCCGGAAAGTGCGTAGGTTACGCGTTTGTTGTAACTTTTTCTAAGGTCGTAAGCGCCGTAATCTTTGTTGCGGTGCTCAAAAAGAATGTCCAGCACATCGGCTTGTAAAATTTTGTTTGCTTCCATAAAACAGTTTTTTAATGAGATAGCCGTGTGTTGTTTTTTCCATACCGTCTCCGAAAAATAATTTGGGTCAGGAATAAGCAGCATAATACCAGCAATTGTAATTTATGGCATCGCCTGTTGCAAATAGGGTTTTGTTATGATTGGGTCTTTCAGTGAAAGATCCAATCATAATCAATCCGTTCGTCGTTCATATCATTTGAGGGGCTTTTCAGACCCTTGTACATAAACAAAAGGCCCCTGCGCAGCCTTCGGTTTCGTGGTTAAAAATGAGGGTCTAAAATTATTGCTGCCTGTAGTTAACTACGCTGTGTCACCCCGCGCCAGGGATTGAAGCGGCTACCCCGGTGAGGCCATAGCAGCCGGGCTTTTGTGCCGGAGTAATAGCGGAAAGCCCGGTGCCTTCGGCAGGCGCCCCGGTAATGAAATTATTTGTAAATCCGAATTGACAAATAGATAACGATATTTGTAGCTTGACTTTAGCATGATTACGCCGCAAACGATACAGCAGATTACCAACCGCATTGATATTATTGATGTAATTGGCGAGTTTATTAAACTTAAAAAGCGTGGCGCCAATTATTTGGGCCTATGTCCTTTTCATGGCGAGAAATCGCCTTCTTTTACGGTATCTCCGGCAAAAGAAATTTATAAGTGTTTTGGCTGTGGCAAAAGCGGCAATACCATCACGTTTTTGATGGAACATGAAAAGTACAGCTATGTGGAAGCGTTGCGCTGGCTGGCCAACCGTTACAATGTAGAGATAGAAGAAACGGAAGTAAGCGCTGAAGTAAAACAACAGCAACTGGCGGCAGACAGCCTGTACATCATCAACAATTTTGCGCAAAAATTTTTTACAGAGCAACTGCAAACAGATGAGGGGAAAAGCATTGCGTTAAGCTACCTGGAAGAGCGTGGTTTTAATGATGATATCATCAAAAAATTTCAGTTGGGTTATAACCCGCAGGCCCGTAACAGCTTTGCTACAGCAGCTTTGCAGCAACAGTTTAATGTTGAGGTTCTGCTAAAGACGGGCCTTGTTACCAACCGGTATGATGAACTTGCAGACAATTACCGTGGGCGTATCATTTTTCCTATACACAATAATACGGGTAAGATTATAGGCTTTGGTGCTCGCATAATTGGCAAGGCAGAAAAAGCGCCCAAATACATAAACACACCGGAGAACGAAATATATGTTAAGAGCAAGATATTATATGGCTCTTACTTTGCCCGCCAGCATATTGATAAAAACGATGAGTGCCTGCTGGTAGAAGGTTATACGGATGTTATCTCCCTGCACCAGGCGGGTATTGAAAATGTAGTGGCCAGCGGCGGCACATCGCTTACGGTGGAGCAGTTGAGGCTTATTAAAAAGTATACCAATAACCTAACCATTATTTACGATGGCGATTCCGCCGGTATTAAAGCTGCGCTTCGTGGGCTTGATATGGCCCTGGAAGAAAGCCTTAATGTAAAGCTGGTGCTGATACCCGATAAGGAAGACCCTGACAGTTATGTAAACAAAGTAGGCGCAAACGCTTTTAGGGAGTTTGTTGCGGAAAACAAAAAAGATTTCATCCTCTTTCAGTTGGAAGTAATGATGAAAGAGGCCGGTAATGATGTAAGCAAAAAGAACGATGTTGTAAACCGCATCGCCGAAACGCTTAGCAAAATAAATAAGGCCGAAGATTTTACTAAGCAGCAGGAATATATACGCCAGTGTTCATCGGTGCTGCGTATTGATGAAACGGGCCTTACCACACTGGTAAATAAATACAAGCGTGACCGTGTTGCCAAAGAAGAAAAGAAACTGCCTTTTGAGCAACAGCCACCATTACAGGAGTCCGGCGAAATGCCGCCGGATGAAACCTACCTTGAAACCAGCCTGCTGCAGCAGGATGAGCTGCAGGAACGTGATGTGTTAAGGGTGCTGCTTGAACTTGGCTTAAAACCTTATAAAGAAGGCATAACGATTGCCCAGTATATTTTTAGTGAGCTGGAAGAATTTCATATAGAAAGCCCCGCATTGGAAAAGCTGTACGAACTGTACAGGAGGCAGTACGAAGCCGGCCTTGAGCCGGGCGCAAAAACGTTGCTGTACCACGAGGATGCCGACATAAGAAACCTTGTAGTCAGCATTACTTTGTTTCCATACGAGTTAAGCTCACGCTGGGATGAAAAGACCGAGACCGTAGTTTCTGTAAATAAAGACACCAGTGTAAGAGACGCGGAACTGAGCGTTAATTACATGAAGCTTCGGAAGATAAAAAAGATGTTTGACCAAAACCAGCAGGACATGGAGCACAGCAAATCTTTTGAAGACCAGATGCGCTTTATTGAGATACATAAACACCTTAAAAAAATAGAGATGGATTTAATGAACCATCTTGGCAGCGTGATTATAAAATAACTTTCACTTTCATTGAAACCAATTACCATCAGCCACAAATTTTTTCATGATAACTGTTCCTCCATATCTTAAAAAGGGAGATACCATTGGTATTGTTTGCCCGGCAGGCTACATGCCTTTTGAGAAAGCGCAAACCTGCATTAACACATTGCAGCAATGGGGTTATAAAGTAAAGGTTGGCAAAACCTTGGGCCACCAGTTTAATTATTTTTCCGGTACGGATGAAGAGCGGTTAGCAGATCTGCAGCAAATGCTGGACGATGATTCTGTTAATGCCGTTTTGTGTGGCCGCGGTGGTTACGGCGTAAGCAGAATTATTGATGCGCTTGATTTCCGCCGTTTTAAAAAGAAGCCTAAGTGGATAATAGGTTACAGCGATATTACCTTATTGCATGCGCACCTTTTTACAAAGCTTAAAACGGCTTCGCTGCATTCGCCCATGGCTGCGGCGTTTAACGATGGTGGTGCCGAAAATGAGTTTGTACTTTCACTTAAAAAAGTCCTTGTGGGCAAGGCCGCCAACTATAGTTGCGATGCTCATGCCTTTAACCGTAGTGGCAAAGCGCAGGGGCCACTGGTGGGCGGTAACCTCTCGTTGCTGGCGCATATCGTAGGTTCCGCTTCTGACATTAGTACAACAGGCAAAATACTTTTTATAGAAGATGTGGGTGAATACATTTACAATGTTGACCGTATGATGCTGCAGTTAAAGAGGGCTGGCAAACTGGCCGGGCTTGCTGGCCTTATCGTGGGTGGTTTTACCGATATGAAAGACACCACAATACCATTCGGGCAGGATGCTTACCCTCTTATTTTGGATAAAATTAAAGAGTACAGTTACCCTGTTTGTTTCGATTTTCCGGTTAGCCACAGCAACCGAAATTATGCACTTAAAGTTGGTGTACTGCACAGTTTGGCCGTCGGAAAAAAGGTAGTATTAAAAGAGATTGTGTAAAGAGAATACATAAGAATTTTGGGCGCCCCCGGAGGGCCGGGCTATCCGCTGCTACTCCGCCACAAGGAGCCACGCACATGACCTTCAGCGGGGTATCCGCTTCTATCCCTGGCGCTCAGGTGCAGCACGCTGTATTTTGCGTAACAGCTTCAATAATTACCAACCATGGCATAGCCTGTTCCGGCACAGTATTTTCATAACTATTATAAAAGGATTACTTATGAAACAGACATCACATAACACCAATCCAATTACAAGTAAAGAAGACGTAAAGAAAAGCAAGGATGAACGGATTGATGAGGATTTTAAAGGTTTCCCCAATCCGCCTGCAAAAGAAAGTATTATTAACCCCGAAACAAAAGAGGACCGCAAAACCGCTGCTGTAAATGGGGAAAATAATACACAAACAAAAACCGACAAAACCAAAATAAACGAAGAGGAATCTGATGGTTCGGGCGGCGCTTTTGATGCGGCAGACCCTGTGCCGGATACGAGTTATTACCAGAAAAAAGAGGAAGCAAAGAAAAATAATGACGCATACTAATATCTTTACCGGGTTAAGTAGTGCTTTCTTGCTTAACCCGGTAATTTCAAATCTGTTTATTGCATCTATATCGTAATTCTCCTGTCTCTCGCAATTACGCTCCATTCATCTACCGCTCTGTTATTTTCAATAACAATAGCTGTATCGTATAAGGCAACTGTAGGGCATATATGCACGGGCACACCATACAGTACATCGCCTATGTTAAAAGCTGAAGCGTCCTCTACTTTGGCCACCATGTGTTCTTCGCTTTGTGATAAAGGGGTTACATTGTCTTTGTTTAAAAAATGCACCCTTGGCAATGGGTTTTCCGCAGCTACTGATTTATGGCCAAGGTCAAGGCAAATGGTGTGTTTGTCAATAATGGAAATTACCCTTGTGATCACCAGTGCTGCATATTCAAAGGGTTCATCCGGAAGTGTTTGCCGGTAGCCCCAATCCCAAAAAACGAAAGTGCCGGGGCTGCATTCCACTTTGCGGTTAATGTGCGTGGGAAAAGTAGGTGTGCCGCCGGCTACAATTGTTAAGGGCTTATTTGTCAGGGCTTCTATTGTTTCCGCCAGTATAATTACTTTTTTAAAGGCGTCATCACTGTTATGCTGCCGCTGTTGTACGTCAGTATCACGAATATGCCCATCGTATGCATGCAGGCCTTTTACAGTTATGCCGGGCAGCAGGTTGATGGCCTCAAATAACTGTGCCGCATGCGATGGCTGGATACCTGTTCGGTTCATGCCGCTGTTTATGTCAATATAAACGGAAACACTGAGTTTGTTGTGGCTAAATACTTCAGAAAGGTATTGCGCCGCTTCAATATGGTCCACAAGGCAGGAAAAAGCGGTAGCCGGGTATTGCTGCACCAGCTTCAGCAAACGGGTTACTTTGGCGCCAACCGGTTGATAGGATAACAGTATATCCGGCGCCTGCAGCATGGCCAGCATTTCGGCTTCGGCTATGGTAGCGCATTTAAACTTAGTAATGTCGGCATCCAGCATCAGTTGGCATACCTCGCTTATCTTATTGGTTTTTACATGGGGGCGCAGGCGGCTGACATCCTGTATCATGTCAACAGCGCGTTGAATGTTTTGTTGCACCCTTTCTTTATACAGCACTAGTGCCGGCGTATCTATATCACGGATATTATTGATGGTAAACCAGTTCATAAAAAACAGTTATTGCACAAATGTAATTACCAAATCTTTAAACGCTTTGCATGGAAGCCTGCAGATGTCATTAGCACTACAGATGAAAGGATTGCGACGCAAGGGACGATGCCACGGGCTATGTCGCTGGTACCATAATAGTCAATGGTGAATAGGATGTAATGCCTTCTTACGTACTATCACTATTTTACAAAGTAGTTAAGCACAAAAACACCGATGAGGCCTACTACGGAAACAATGGTTTCCATAATGCTCCATGTTTTGATGGTTTGCTTAAAGGAAAGGTTGAAGTATTCTTTAAACAGCCAGAAACCAGGATCGTTAACATGAGAGAACATAAGGCTGCCGGCGCCTGTTGCAAGCACCATTAAGCAGGGGTTTACGCCAGATGACGCGATGAGCGGTGCTACAATGCCGGCTGTAGTTAAACCCGCCACCGTGGCCGAGCCCACACAAACGCGTATGATGGCCGCAATAGTCCATGCTACAAACAGCGGGTGCAGTTGCATGGTTTGCAGGGATGCGGCTATTTGCTCGCTGATGCCCGTATCTGTAAGTATTTGTTTTAACCCGCCGGCGCCGCCGATGATGAACATTATCATGGCGATATCTTTAATGGCATCGGTAAGCCCGCTGCCAATTTGTTTCATGCTTTTGCCGCGGCGTATGCCCAGCGTGTAGATGGCTATGATAACGGTAATAAGCATGGCGGTTAAAGGTTCGCCAAGCGATACAACAATATGTTTAAGTGTATTGTCTCCAGGCACCAATACCTGGAAAAGAGATGCCGCCGCAATTAAAATCACCGGTAAAAAAGCGGTAAAAATGCTGGCAAACATGCTGGGCAATTCTTCTTCGGGTATTGGGGCTGTTGCAAATGTATCCAATGGTTTGTTGGTGTAATTTTTAAGGGTGGTAGCAAATACCGGCCCCGCTAAAATAATGGCCGGTATGGCCACTATCATGCCGTACAAAAGGGTAAGGCCAAGGTCTGCATGAAACTGTTGCACCAACGCTACCGGCGATGGGTGCGGCGGCAGGTAACCGTGTGTAACCGACAGTGCAGACATGGCGGGCAAGCCGATATACACTGCCGGTAATTTATACCTTGTGGAAATACCAATAATAAGCGGTACAAAAATTACAAAGGCTACGTTATAAAACAGCGGTATGCCGATGATGAACGCGGTTACAACAAGGGCCCATACAAGATTTTTTTTGCCAAAGCTTTTTACCAGCCCGTTGGCTATGCGTTGCGCCGCGCCGCTGTCTGCCACCAGTTTGCCCAGCATAGAGCCCAGCCCTATAATGGCCACCAGCGAGCCTAATATGTCGCCTACACCTTTTTGTATGGAGTTGGCTATTTGTGTTGTATTCATGCCTGTAGCAAGGCCAATAAGCACACATACTACAAGAAAAGAAACAAACGGATTAAGCTTTACACCGGTAATTAAAACAATCAGCAATGCAATTCCGGTTAATAAAATAATATATAGCATCTGCAAGGTTAGTTAGTGGCTAAAGATAGGCAAAACACTTACTTAAATATAAAATAGCAGTACAGCTTTGCAGAATACCATACCTAACCTTTAGCTTTGAAACCTTGAAAATTATACGCTAAAAAAATCTATACCATGGCATACATACCCGATGCTGGCCGCTACACCAATATGCAGTATAACCGTTGCGGCAATAGTGGCTTGCTGCTGCCTGCTGTTTCGCTGGGCCTGTGGCATAACTTTGGCTCTGTGGATGTTTTTGAAAATGGCCGAGCTATTGTACGCCGGGCTTTCGACAAAGGCATCACGCACTTTGACCTTGCCAATAACTATGGCCCGGAGCCGGGCTCGGCCGAAGAAAATTTCGGCAGCATTTTGCGTAAGGACTTCACGGGCAACCTGCGCGACGAGCTGATAATTTCCACCAAGGCGGGTTACCTGATGTGGCCCGGACCTTACGGAGAATGGGGCAGCCGCAAATACCTTATCTCCAGTCTTAACCAAAGCCTTAAACGCATGGGGCTGGAGTATGTGGACATATTTTATTCTCACCGGCCAGACCCCAATACGCCGCTGGAAGAAACCATGATGGCGCTGGATACGGCTGTTAAGCAGGGCAAAGCATTGTATGCAGGGCTCTCTAATTACCAGGCAGATGAAGCTAAACGTGCCATTGAAATACTTAATCAACTGGGCACGCCATGCCTTATTCACCAGCCAAAATATTCCATGTTTGAAAGATGGGTGGAAGGTGGCCTGCTGGATGTGCTTGAGCAGTATGGTGTTGGCTGCATACCCTTTTCGCCACTGGCACAGGGCCTGCTTACCAACCGTTATTTAAAAGGCATTCCGGAAGGTTCCAGGGCATCTAAGGCACATGGTTTTTTGAAGTCTCACGAAATAACAGAAGACAAGCTGGATAAGATTATCAGCCTGAATGAAATAGCAAAGCAACGCGGCCAGTCGCTGGCGCAGATGGCGCTTTCCTGGCTGCTGAAAGACAAACGTATTACCACCGTGCTTATTGGGGCAAGCTCTGTACAGCAACTGGATGATAACCTGGCAGCGCTTGACAACTTATCTTATACAGGTGATGAATTAAACGCAATTGAAGAAGTGTTGAAAGGGTAGGGCTTTAATTACCGGTAATTTTTTTGGGGGCGGACTGAAGTATTTCATGGCGGCATTGTTGTGTCACTCACTTGTACGTCCGGTTCGCTACGCAGCTTTTCTCACCTGGTAGTTAGCTGTGGCCAGCATTTGAAGCATCGGTACCATTTCCTGTATTCTACGTATCATTGCAGCCAATAGAAAGTTATGGTTCAAAAAAATTTCAGCATATATGGCGATGCGTCAACGGCGGCAAGGTTGTATATAGAGCTGGGCAAACGTTACCTGGCATGCTGGAACATTGCTGAAGCAGGAAAAATACTTCACTCTTTTGAGATGTTTGTTTTTGACGAAGCCGATGCCTGGGATTTTGCAGAGCTGTTAAGGGTTATTGCCCTGCAGTCTAATTTATTTGAAAAGTCGGCTGTGTCAACAACAGTTGTCTGGAACAACAGCCCGGCTGTAGCTGTGCCTGCCGAATACTACAATGATGAGCTTGCTGCCGGATACCTGGCGCTGGAAGGTAGTAGTGCGGTAACATCCGCTGTTAAAACAGCGGCTGCCGGCAAACTGGCCGTGGTGTACGAAATGCTGCCGGAGTGGCAAGCAACCATTGCCAGCCATTTTCCCGCGGCGCAACATGCACACAAGAAAGCATTGTTGTTTGATGGGACCGCAAGATTAATTTACCAGGGCCAGCCTGTTGTACAACTTGCCTTCTACAATAGTGAAATTGAACTGCTTATTGTAAACGTCACCGGTATTCAATTACACCAGGCGTACTGCTATAATAATGCCGCGGATGTTTTGTACAATCTGTTTAACAGCCTGCGGCAGTTGGGTATTGATAAAGAATTGGTAACAGTTGTTGTTGGCGGGTTAATAGATGCCGGTTCCGCCTTGTATAAGGAGTTGGCTTTATACATAACTCACCTGAATTTAAGCAGCATTGATGCGGCCCATATTAACAGGCAGGCTTTCGCGGAGTACCCTTCACATTATTTTTCACCTTTTTACAACCTGGTTGTATGAGGATTATTTCAGGGCGCTGGGGTGGCCGCAGAATAAGTCCCCCCGCAAAAATGCCGCATACCAGGCCTACCACAGATATCGCCAAAGAAGGTCTTTTTAACATACTGCAGAACAGGATTGATTTTGAAGGTATAACAACACTGGATTTGTTTGGCGGCACAGGCAGCATAAGTTATGAACTGGCCAGCCGTGGGTCGGCAAACCTTACCATAGTTGAAAATGACCCCCAGATGCATGCGTTCATTAAAAAAAATGTGGAAGCGATCGGCATTGAAAACTGTAACGTAATTAAAATGGAAGTTTTTAGTTTTCTGTCGGGTTGCAGTAACCGGTACGATTTCATTTTTGCCGGGCCGCCTTATGCGCTGGGCACTATTGATGACTTGCCGAAAATTATTGTAGAAAAGAATATCATTGCAAAAGATGGGCTTTTTGTACTGGAGCATACGCCACGGAATAACTACGAGAAATTTCCCGGCTTTAGTTTTGTTAGAAACTACGGCACTACAGTGTTCTCTTTCTTTACGCCCGCAGAATAATACATGTCGGTTTTCTGTTCACAGTGCTTTGTATTTAAACTTGTCCACAGCGTATGCATACAATTTTTATAACAGGCATAGGTACCGGTATAGGTAAAACATTGGTATCGGCCATACTTACGGAAGCATTGCAGGCTGATTACTGGAAGCCTGTACAGGCAGGCTTTGATGATGGTACAGATGCGCTTTCGGTAAAAAGCCTTATCAGCAACCCTGTTTCTGTTATACATGATGAGGTATATAAACTGCGGCTTCCTGTGTCTCCGCATATAGCCGCTGCGGAAGAAGGCTCAAGAATTAACCTGCAAAAAATAGCAGACAGTAAGCCTCAAACTTCTAACAATCTTGTTGTAGAAGGCGCCGGTGGTATAATGGTACCACTTAATGAAAACGAGTTTGTAATAGATCTAATTAAAAAACTGGATGCTTCGGTGCTGTTGGTAAGCCGCAATTACCTGGGCAGTATAAATCATTCCCTGCTCACCGCGGCAATTTGCAGGCAGCATGGTTTAAAAGTATGCGGCTGGATATTTAACGACCAGTACATGCAATACGAGAATGAAATAGCTGGATGGAGCGGCTATCCATGGCTGGCATCCATACCCAAAGCCGCAAAAATTGATAAAGATTTTGTGTTGCAGCAGGCGCATGCTGTTAAAACAAACCTGCTGAATGTATTATGACCAAAAAGGAATTAAGAAGCTTATACCGGCAAAAAAGACTTGCGATATCATCCAGGGAAAAACTTATGCTGGATGATTTATTGTTGATAAAATTTCAGCAGTTGTTTTTTGAAGAAGTCGCAGTACTGCTTACGTACTGGCCTATGGCACACCAGGCGGAGCCCAATACACACCTGTATTCCTCTTATCTGCGGCATACTATTCCGGGCCTGCGGATGGCTTATACGGTAACAGATTTCTCCGCCACGGCCATGAAGGCGGTAGAAATTGACGAGGATACTGTTTACAGAACAAATGACATTGGTATTACAGAACCGGCAGAAGGCGAGGTGATTGAGCCTCAGGATATAGACCTGGTATTCGTGCCTTTCCTCGCTTGCGACAAGCAAGGTAACCGTGTGGGTTTTGGCAAAGGTTTCTACGACCGTTACCTGGCCCAATGCCGGGATAATGTGTTAAAAATAGGTTTCAGCTATTTTGAGCCCGTTGAAGAAATTAAAGATGTAAGCCCCCTTGATGTACCTTTAAATTTTTGCATAACTCCACAGGCTATTTATGAATTTTAATGGTATTTTTTTAAAGTCTTTCAGGGTATTGTTATTGCCATTCGCATTACTGTACGGGCTTGTGGTAAAAATTAGAAATTATCTCTACGATAAAAACATATTAAAGTCTGCCAGCTTTAACCTGCCACTGATATGTGTAGGTAATTTATCTGTTGGCGGTACAGGTAAATCTCCTATGGTTGAGTACCTGGCAAATTTGTTACACCAGCAGTACCAGGTGGCTACGTTAAGCCGTGGGTATAAACGCAAAACAAAGGGCTACATCCTGGCAAACGAACAAACAACGGCCATTGAAATAGGGGATGAGCCTATGCAGTTCCATAATAAATTTCCGGGTATAGCCGTTGCGGTGGGGGAGGAGCGTATTGTGGCCATACCGCAACTGCTGCACGACAGGCCGCAAACACAGGTTATTATACTGGATGATGCTTTTCAGCACCGTGCAATTACCCCTGGCCTAAACATACTTCTGACAGATTATAATAACCTTTTTACCAAAGATTTCTTTTTGCCCACCGGCGATTTAAGGGATCAGCGTTCTTCCTGCAAGCGGGCACAGTTGGTAGTGGTTACCAAATGTCCGCCTGGTTTAACAAACGAGGAAAAACTTAGCATCGCTGATGAATTGAACCTATTGCCAGGCCAGCAGTTATTTTTTACAACTATTGAGTATGGCGTGCCTTACCACATAACCGGCGGGCAGGTACGGTATATAACTTCTTTGGACGAAGTGCTGCTTGTTTGTGGGATTGCCAACCCTGCACCTTTAAAGCAATACCTGCAGGAGCATGCGCATACCTACGACCAGCTTGATTACAGCGACCATCATATATTTACAATAGATGATCTTAAGGAAATGCAGAAACGTTACTTAGCTATGGCTGCCGCGCAGAAATACATTTTAACTACTGAGAAAGATGCGGTGCGGTTACTTAAGTTTAGCCAGCAGTTAGAGCAGTTGCCGCTGTATGTTTTACCCGTAAAACATAAATTTTTGTTTAACGGGGCAGAAAAGTTTAATTCCGTGGTAACTTCTTTTATCAATACATTTTACCAGGCGGTGTAAGGTGCAGGCATGCTCTCATGCTTAAGGCACCTGGCTTGCAATTGTCATCCTTTTTTTAATATATTGTAGCCAAAATACAATCAAAAGCCAATTGCTGCCATTTAAAAGAATTATTACCGTAATCTACTTTGCTGCTCTTGCGGCAGATTGTTATCTTATAGAAGCAGGCCAGGGTTTCCGCTACTTTACAAAAGGGCTTTTAATGCCATTGTTAATGCTGCTGCTGCTTTTGCAGTCAGCCCAATCTGCAAAGGTTTATCCGCGTAACCTTATACTGGGCGCCTTGCTGCTAAGCTTTGCAGGAGATATCCTGCTGCTTAAATCTCTTGACCCACGTTTTTTTATAGCCGGCCTTTTGTGTTTTCTTGGTGTGCAGTTGCTATACATATTTTTTTTCCGGAGGGTTATCCGTAACCGTAAGGTTAATATGGGCTTGCTGGCCACCACCGCGGCGGGGATGTTTATTTATATACTTTTATTTTTATGGATTTTGTGGAACCCGGCCAAAGAACTGCGTGTGCCGGTAATTGTGTATGCTGTTGCACTTTCTGCCATGCTTGTTGCCGCGGTAACAACCACCGCCAGAAAATCACTTGTTAAAATCACTACCCAATTCTATATACCCGGCGCCATATTTTTTGTACTTTCTGATAGTTTGCTGGCCATTGAAAAATTCGTTGTACATGAGAAATTCATCGAGGTGCTTGTAATGATTACATACGGCGTAGCCCAATACCTTATTACTACCGGCGCTACCTTGTATCTTATTAAAAGAAAGTAAACACGGTAAATTCTAATCCGGCTGCCCTTCAGCATGATAATTGAAAAAAATAAACTCCAGCTATAAGAGCGTTTCTGCCAGCTTGAAATCGTTGAAAACTAATAGCCTGCATTTGATGCTAACATTCAACACTTCGGTTTTAATGGCTGCTGTATTACAGCATTAGACAGATAATGTGGTTATTGATGTGGTGCTTTAATATGCTTGCTACAAACAATAGCCCCCTTTTTTGTTTAAATTTGATATACGTTTAGTTAAACATTGCGGGACAAATTAATGTAGAAACCGTATTTCTGACCAATTCCTGCGACTTGCAGACCTTTAAAACAGTTTTTAATTTAAAGACCTTTACAGTAGTAACACTGATGGCAGCACCAGTTATTTTTTGAAGATAGCCTGGTTAACAATATACCCCTTGGTTAGCAAGCTTTTAAACAAGTAATCTAAACTTGTAACCCTGGCCCCTGCAAACCGGTTTTCCTTCCGGTTTAATCCGTTTCCCGCTAAACAGGTAGAATTTGCTGTAGCAAATTCGTTTTTCATCCGTCCTTCAGTATCAGTACTTAACTGGTATAAATATCTAACCATTGTTGTTTTGCAAAGGCTCTCCGTAATCCTTTTGCTGGCCGTGTTACACTTCAGCATAGCAGGCGTGGTGTATACTGTTTGTGCAGAAGCTTTTAAAGAAATGGCAAATTAACCGGAGTGGTTGGTGTGTTAATGTTATGTAGCGTAATAATTGCTGCTTTCTTTAGCTGCTTAGATGATTGTATGCTCGCAGTTGCTGAGTGCGGCATATTGGAAAACCCCCGTGGCTAACGTCATAATTGCCGGGGTTAAAACAAGTGCGTGTAACGGGATTTGCTTACATGCTTACATTGTGATAAGCCCTGGTAATTATGGCCGCCGGGTTAACTGCGGGCATAGCATCAACTGCGTTCTATAATATATTTTTCGGTGGTTATGAATCGGGATTGACAAAAGGCAACTGTTTCTACAGTTGCTTTATTTAAAGTATCTGCCGCAGATATGCCGTATGCAATGAAAAAAGATTATTGTTCGCCGGCAAATCCGTACTCAATGAATAAAATCTGCGCCTGAATTTATGAAAGTAGAAACGGGCCTCAAAACATAAAAGAAAATTATTGCGGTCATTATACCGTTTTACCCCTTTTTCAACCTTGAAGGTTGTATGTTTTTCAGGTGGTTTTAATTCGCAATTCAGCAGGCGGCTGTTTCAACAGTTGCCGTTTAACAATGTTCATTTTGGCAATTTGGTTATTTGCGTCCATGTGATTTTTTACACTAATATTTATGTTTTGGTTAGGTGTTTTTAAGAAGCGGCGACCGTGTCTACGGTCGCTTGACTGGTATAATGCCCTTATGAAAATTTTCGACGGTTTTATCATACGCAGTCAAACATGTATATGCTATAGTGATGAAGATTATGAAGACTATCTGTTAGCGTTGCTGAATAACGATATACAGTACAAGAGTGCGACGCAAGGGACGCCTCCTACCTGTTCCTGCTGCCGGGCCCATAAACTTTGCTTTATGCGGAGCATAAAAAAAACGCACATTGTGCGTTTTTCAGTAAAATAAAGCAGAAAAATTATTTTATGGTAAAACCTACACGCAAAGAAACAAGCCCCGTTTTTTTAGAATTAATATTAGTGCCTGTAACAGCCGCTCTGTTGCCCTGCTGGTATTGCAGGCCTACATTTATCTTATTAAAACTGTATTGCAACCCTGCTACATAGCGCAAATCACGTTGGTTTACTTTGGCATCGTTGCCTGTAGGTGTTGCTATGGATGGGCCTAACATAGTGTTGGCTTCGGTAGGGTTGTATGTTATAGCCATCCTGTTTAAATTATAATCATACGGTATGGTGGAAATGGCTTCTGTTTTACTCATCAGCCAAGATACCTGCACGCCGCCTTCAACAGCCAGCTTATCAGTAAGCTTAACGCCCAGCATCAGCGGAACATCCACATACCTGAAGTTCTTATAACTAACCACTTCATCGTACTTAAGCACATTGTTGGCCCTGTCATCCACATAATATGAGGGGCCTGTTCCTTCGGCCTGTATGCCCGATGGCGAAAAAGCAGCCAGCCCGGCAGAGGCATATAACCTTTTACTCACATTGTACTTTGCTGCCACTGCCGGGTACGGCTGAACATTTTGGGGGTTGCCAGTTGTTGTCATGTTAAGGCCAACGCCTGCCAACAGGTTCCATGTTTTATTATTTGCGTTTTTCTTTTTTGTGAGGGATGGTACAGCCACATCATCCTTATAAGTAAGCGGCGGAGTTTGCTTATTATCTTGGCTGGCACCGGTAACAGTTGAGTTGTTATTGTTTTCGGCGCTGCCAATATTTTGTAGTGTTTTGTTTTGCTGCAATGGGTTTAAAGAATGCTGAGATGAAGCAATGCCAGTTTGCGGCGTAGTGCTGCCGGGCACAGTTGTTATGCCTCCCTGTTGCGCAGTTTGTAACTGTGTTGTTTGTTGTGCACTTAAAGCATTGCTGTTGCCGGTTGCGTTATCCTGCAACAAGTTATTATTGTTGTTATTTGTGCGGTCTGTTTTGTTGGTGGGTGCGGCTGCAACCGTTTCAGGGGTTACGTTGTTTTTATTACTTGTGGGCGGTTCATTTTGCACGCCGGCTGCCGATACTTCAGTAGCTCTTTTGCTACCGGTGCCATCAGTCAGTTTCAATGTTACAAAAATACCAGCAATAAGTACTGAGGCGGCTACGGCATAGGGTAGTATAATGCCTGTTAACGGCCTTTTTTTGCGGGGCATTTCTTTGTCCAGCAGTTGTTTCATCTGCTTCCAGCCTTCTTCGGCCGGTATGGCAGGCGGAGGGGTTTCTGCTTCGTTATCAAAAAAGTAGTATCGTAAATCTTCACTCATGCTTTGCCATTTTGGGGTTTGACAATTGCAGCGATTGCCTTAATCTTTTTCTTGCTTCTGCCAAATGCCAGCGGCTGGTTGTTTCAGATATTTCCAGGTGCTCGGCAATTTCTTTATGGGTATATCCGTCAAAAGCAAAAAGATTAACAACGGTGCGTGTTACAGCGGGCAGGTTATTTAAATGGAGCATCAGTTCTTCATGTTTCCAACGGTACTGGGTTAAGAAATCTTCATCGCCCTTTTCCTGCAACTGGTCAATATAAATCAGCCGCATATCTTTTTTGTTGCTGCGTATATGGTCAATGGAGGTGTTGATCATAATTGTTTTAAGCCAGGATTTAAAATGGCCCAGCTCGGGTTTATATTGGGCTATGTTGCGAAAAACCTTTAAAAAACCATCATTAACAACGCTAAGCGTATCCTGCGCATCCGATATATACCGCTGGCAAAGGCGGTACATATCCGCATAAAAAAGCTTGTACAGCATTTCCTGCGCCGCCCTGTTGTTTTGCATACAACCATTCAGTATATCTTGTAAATCTTCTAAGCCCAAGTTTAAACAGCCCTTGTGTTTTCAGGTTAAATAAGGTAGCGCTGCCGGTTTAAGGCCAGCAGCGCCAGCCGCAAAATTAGTTTTTAAAGGATATTGTTTTAGTCAATTTTTTTGCCGGGTCAAGGCTGTCAATGTAAGTCACCTTAAGCACACTGTCGTTCAATGTCAGCACTTTCCAGGATATATACTTGGATGGGGTGGGGTTGCTGGTGCCCAGTTGTATGGAATCCCTCGATAAATCGTACCCCCAAATGCCTTTAGCGTAGTAAAAAATGCTGGAGTCGCATTTGTCTGTTCCATCCTGAAAATCAAAACCTGCCGTAGTAGAAAATTTAACCAGGTCGTCTTCCATGCATTCTTCAAACAAAGTACTGTCGCCGGCAGGTGTGCCGGTTTTGGGCACCGTAATATTGGTTATTTTCCAGTCTTTTTGGGTTAGCCTCTGTATCTGCGGTATGGGTGTAGGGTCATCGTCTTTACTGCACGCTATAAAAATTATTCCTCCAAATGCCACCGCCGCTAAAAGTCTAAAGATGTTTTTCGTAATCATTACCACTATTGTTAAAAAGTTTTTTAATGTTCCCGGGATATATAAAAGAACGGGCGGCGGTTTGCGAACGTTGGGGAAGGAGGGAAATTTTTTTTTGAAAAGATAATGGTGGTACGTGGAGATTTGCTTTTACTATACTTTTTTTAGGGGGTGCCCCCAAGCTGCGCAAGGGGTCGGGCTTTCCGCTATTACTCCGGCGCAAAAGCCCCGCTGCAAGGGCTTCACCGGGGTAACCGCTTCAATCCCTCACCCGTAGTGACGCCTGTTGTTTTTTCCCAGGCAGCACGTGTTAATACCTGCGGCCAGCCGTCAAAAAACATAAATGTCAACTTTACCCTTAATCAACTGTTATTATTATTTTGGAATGGCTGCACAAACAGCCTCCGCGACAGCAGCCATTCAATTTTTTTGTAGCTTACAGTTATGTTAGGACACAGATTTGACAAATTTGATCCCCGTGCACAGGGAAAGACCCGGTTTGAGCAAATGCTCGACCTGTTTATGCAGTTGCTCACCTACACCAACGGCGATGTTAGCGAGGCGCTTCAATGGATGAACGAGCTGGATAAAAAATACCAGCTAACCGATGATGAATACGGGATGGGCGATTTTATAGACGACCTTAAGGAGAATGGCTACATTAAGGACGACAACCAAACGGGTCGCATTGTAATTACGGGAAAAAGCGAACAGAGCATCCGCAAAAAAAGCCTGGAAGAAATTTTTGGCAAACTTAAAAAAAGCAAACAGGGCGACCACAGCACCCGCAAGCCCGGCCAGGGTGATGAAATTAGCCCTGACCACCGGCCTTTCCAGTTTGGGGATATGCTGGAACAGATTGACTTTACAGAAAGCATCCGCAATGCGCAGATTAACCATGGGGTTGACAGTTTTAATATGCAGGAAGATGACCTGCAGATTAGGGAAACCGATTTTAAAGCGCAAACTTCCACCGTGCTGATGATTGATATTTCCCATTCCATGATTTTGTACGGCGAGGACAGGATTACGCCAGCCAAAAAAGTGGCCATGGCATTAAGTGAGCTGATTACCACCAAGTATCCTAAAGACACGCTGGATATTGTGGTTTTTGGCAACGATGCGTGGCCGGTTGAGATTAAAGACCTGCCTTACCTGCAGGTTGGCCCTTACCATACAAACACGGTTGCCGGGCTGGAACTGGCGATGGATATTTTGCGCCGGAGAAAAAACCCCAACAAGCAAATATTCATGATTACCGATGGAAAGCCTACCTGTTTAAAAATTGGCAAGCGTTATTACAAAAACAGTTTTGGGCTGGATAGAAAAGTAACCAACCGCTGCCTTAACCTTGCGGCGCAATGCAAAAAACTTAAGATACCTATTACCACATTCATGATTGCCAGCGACCCTTACCTGCAACGCTTTGTAACAGAGTTTACAGAAACCAACAACGGCAAAGCCTTCTTTGCGTCGCTGGATAAGCTGGGTGCTTTTATCTTTAAGGATTTTGAAAGTGGTAAACGAAAAACGGTGTATTAGTGCCTGTTTGGGTTTAGATTGTTAAGGCAAAGATTTGAACCGCCCCATTGTGGCGTACTGGCAATAAGTTGTAATTTACATGCAAATAATTTACGTATGAAGGAAATGATAATACGGGTGCCGGATGATTATGTTTCTTTCGTGGAAGAGTTTATAGAAAGGATAGGAGGGGATTTGGGAGAAAAGAAAGAAAGAAAGGTCGCAAAAAGTAAAGAGAGCAAACAAATCTCACCAACCTATCTTTTTGGAAAGTGGAAGAATGTACACATTGATGCAAAAAAACTTCGGGAAGAAGCATGGGGCAGAAGTTGAAGATTTTAGTTGATTCAGATATTCTTATCAAAACTTACAGAGGTAACAGGCTATATAAAGATGCACTTGATTCCCAGGCAGGCAATCTTGCAGTATCAATGATTACCTATTATGAATTAATGTTCGGGTTAAAAACAAAACAAAGGATTATTGATTTAAATAAGCAGATGAAAGCTTACACTTTAATTCATATTTCTGAACCTGTGTCAGTAAAAGCTTTAGAATTACTAAAAAAGTACAGTGTTAAACACCAGTTGAAACTTGCAGACGCACTCATAGCTTCCACAGCCTTGGAAACAGGCTGCAAATTATTTACCGACAATATCAAGGATTTTGAGTTTATAAAAGACCTGCTTTTTCACAAATTCTGATATTCAAAGTCCTTTGTCAACCTGGAATCATTGCCTGTTACATTATAAATGCAATGTAGCTTTCGGGCGTAAGTTCAAAACTAGGTAAGCCCTTTTGATTAGATTTAGTAAATAACAGTAAGTTATTTTGTGTAACGAAAAAGAGCATTCATGAACATAGAAAAGATTAAAACCTTAGGCGAGTTAAAAAAGAGCGGTTACAAAGCAATACCTGTGAAAGACGAAATAAGAAAAAACCTTATCGAAAAAATACGCAACAGGGAAAATCCATTTAAAGGCATATTGGGATACGAAGATTCCGTTATCCCAGATACGGAAAGGGCGTTGCTCAGCCGCCACAATATATTGTTTC
Organism: Foetidibacter luteolus; assembly: GCF_009650435.1. Classification (GTDB taxonomy): domain Bacteria; phylum Bacteroidota; class Bacteroidia; order Chitinophagales; family Chitinophagaceae; genus Foetidibacter; species Foetidibacter luteolus. The sequence continues at coordinate 40,353 of NZ_VVIP01000049.1, read as the reverse complement.
TCGGCTTGCGGGGACAGGCCAAAACCCGTATGGCAAGGCAAATGGTAGACCTGCTGGATGAATACATACCCATCGTTTCAGGCAGCGAGGTAAATGACGACCCGCTGCAGCCGATGAGCAAATACGCCAAAGATTTAATTGCCGAATACGCCGATGAAACGCCCATCCATTGGGTACACCGCAGCGAACGTTACGGCGAAAAACTGGCTACGCCAGATGTTAGCGTGGCTGACCTCATCGGCGACATAGACCCCATTAAAGCGGCTAACCTGCGGTTGAGCTTCGCCGACGAAAAAGTAATCCACTACGGCATCATACCCCGCAGCAACAGAGGTATTTTCGTCATTAACGAAATACCCGATCTGCAGGCCCGCATACAGGTATCGCTGTTTAATATACTGGAGGAGGGCGATATCCAGATACGCGGCTTTAAATTGCGCATGCCGCTGGATATTATGTTCGTGTTTACAGCCAACCCGGAAGATTATACCAACCGCGGCAGCATAGTAACACCACTTAAAGACAGGATTCAAAGCCAGATACTTACGCACTATCCTAAAACCATCGAAACCTCGCTGGCCATTACGGAACAGGAAGCCAATGTACAGGAAGATCAGAAAGCCAAAGTTGATGTAAGCGACCTGGTAAAACGCCTGATCGAACAGGTAGCCTTCGAAGCGCGGAGCAATGAATATGTTGATAAGAAGAGCGGTGTTAGTGCAAGATTGACCATTGCCGCTTATGAAAACGCCGTTAGCAGTGCGGAGCGCCGTGCCATCATCCATAATGAAAAGCACACCCAGGTATGGATAAGTGACCTTACCGGCATTATACCTGCCATTACCGGCAAGATAGAATTGGTGTACGAAGGGGAGCAGGAAGGGCCCTACCAGGTAGCGGTTAACCTGTTGGATAAATCCATCCGATCGCTTTTTGCCACTTATTTTCCCAACCCCGAAGGTTTGAAAAAAAGAAAGGGTACCGGTAAACCTTCCCAGCAGGATAAAATTGAAGACCCTTATAAAAACATTACCCGTTGGTTTGATGCCGGCAACCATATTGACCTGATGATGGATATGAAAGATGCGGAAAAAATACAGGCATTGTACAGGGTGGATGGTTTATACGGGGTGGTTAAAAAGCACTTTCCGCATGCCAATGAAAAGGAAAGCGCATTATTAATGGAATTTGTACTGCACGGACTTGCGGCGCATTCGCTTATCAGCAAGAAGGTTATCGAAGGGCGTATTGAGTTTAAAGACCTTATAGGCAGCATGATGAACCTTGGCCAGATGAATTTTGGAGAAGATGACGAGTTGGCCGAAGATGATTTCAGGTAAAATATCTCAAAAAATACAATGAATGATTGCCGTTGCAAATGAATAAGGATGCATCCATGACTAAACCGATGGCCTTTTGTAAACGAGTTTTTTTAAAAGGTTTTATATGGATAGCAGCGTTTGCATCAATGGCTGTCGCCCTTAAGGCACAGCGCAAATTTTACGTAAGCCCGTGCGGCAGCGATGCCGCAGACGGGCTTACGGTTTCTACAGCCTGGCAAACACTGGGGAAGCTGAATACTGTCAATTTCAAAAGTGGGGACAGCATATTGCTGCAGGCCGGCAGCTTATTCACCGGTAACCTATTACTGGATTCGGCTGACAGCGGCCAGCCCGGCCGGCCTGTGGTTATAACGGCGTATGGTAATGGCAAAGCAGTAATTGACGCAGGTAAAGGCACGGGCATATTGGCCACCAATGTATCCAATATGGTAATCCGTAATATTCATGTGGTGGGTGATGGTGTGGAAACTAATGAGGGCAATGGTATTTTCTTTTATTCCACGCAAACCAACTGGCATCCCGGCAACATTGTTATTGACAGTTGCGATGCTGAGGGTTTTCATTTCAGCGGTATTATTTTAGGTTGTAATGAAGCAGTGGTAACCAAGGGGTATAATAAAATACGCATTACAAATTGCACTGCCAGCCGTAATGGGGATGCGGGCATTTCCTCCTACGGAGGCCTTGATGGGTATCATCATCAAAATGTTTACGTTGCAAGGTGCAGTGCTTATGATAATGCCGGTATTCTGGCTAAAACAGACAACCACTCCGGCAACGGCATACTGATGGGGGGTATTGACAGCCTGCTGGTTGAGTACTGCGAAGCCTACAACAACGGAAGCAATAACCGGTGTGCCAGTGCAGGGCCGGTTGGTATATGGGTTTGGATGTGCCGCAACGCTGTAATACAATACAGTACATCTTACAACAACCATGCGGGGCTGGTAAAAGATGGAGGTGGTTTTGATATTGACGGCGGCTCATCCAATTGCATTCTGCAATACAACTACTCCTACAATAACGAAGGGGCAGGCTACCTGCTTGCTGAATATGGCGCATTGCTGCCCTTTACAAATAATACAGTGCGGTTTAACATTAGTGAAAATGATGGCCGTAAGAACAGTTACGGCGGCATAACGTTGTGGGGTGTTGATGAAGCACATAAAGTAACCAACAGCATGGTGTATAACAATACAATAATACTGGATAGTGCCGCGGTATCGGATGGCACGCCCTGTGCAGTGGCGTTGGACGGTACCAGTTTCAGTAATGTGGTTGTAGCCAACAACATTTTGTATGTAAGAAAAAAACAGCCGTTTATAAGAAGCCTGGAAAACATCACTCAAACCCAGGTTAGGTTTTTGCACAACAATTATTTTTCTCAAAAAGGGCGGTACCATTTTCTCTCAGGCAAAAAAAGGATAAGATCTATAAAAAAATGGATGAGAATAAATGAGCAACAGGAACGCTGTGGCACTCAGCGGGCTTACGTTTCCATAAACCCCTTGTTTGCAGCAAACTTATCGCCAAACGGCCACAAAGCGGCAAATTCATACTGCCTGGCCCACCAGTCAGCCTTACGGAGAGAAGTGTTTAACTGCCAATTTGCAGGGCCTATGCAGGTTAACAATTTCTTTCCCGGCGCTTGCATGCAATAAACAGCTACCGTTAATCGTGAGAAATCTCAGCTTTTGGTACATTCAATACGGCAGTATCCCGTTGTATGCTGTTGCCCTGCAGTATCTTTTTTATGTTGTTAAGGTATTGGTCTTTGTACTGCAGCGCCTGTTCAAGGGAGTCTGTCCTTATTTTAAGCTCCTGCAGTTCCTTGGTGGCGCGGCCTGTGTTGCCGGTGCCGGGCACATAATACTTCAGTGGTGTTAACGTAAGCAACGCCACGGTTACGCTAACCATCAAAACAAAAACGGTACACAGGCTTATGTACACACTAAGGCGGGATAGTTTAAAAGTCACCACCTCTTCGTAAGTATCGTCATTCATCACCACCAGCCGGTAACGGTTGCGCAGCCGCCGGAAAGTGGTGTTCTCTGTTAATTTACTCATAGTTGCATTGGGCGCGGTAAAGGTAAAGGGTTATGGGTACAATGGGTGCATCTTAAATCTCCGGCGGTTAACGGCGGCTTTAACTTTTCCATGTTCGTTAGTTCAAAGTTTAATATTAGCAAGCATTCAATTTCTCATGAGCTTCATTAACTAAGCAAATCATCAGCCTTTTACACCTAAACAGACCGGCAACCTGCAACTTGTAACCGGTAACCGGCTTTCGGGACACCTCCAAAAACACGATTATAATACAATACAACAGCCCGCGGTACTAAAATTTGTACTGAAGGGTTAATATTGCAATGCAATAAATAACTGATGAAAGAATATAAAGCCGGTTGCGATGTTAAGAGCTGTTTGTTATGTAAGCTTTGCCTGAAAGAATGGTTGCCCGCTGTGGCTGCCAACCGCAAAAACTTTCAGTTTAAAAAGGGCGAACTGCTGTTTAAGGAAGGGGATGAAATGACAGGTATTTACTTTGTTTACAGTGGTACGGTTAAAGTTCACAAGCGTTGGGACAAGGATAAGGAACTTATACTCCGCTTTGCCAAAAAAGGAGATATTGTCGGCCATCGCGGCCTGGGCAAAGACAACTTTTTCCCCATCTCCGCTACAGCGCTGGAGCCGGTTACTGCCTGCTTTATTGATATTGAATTCTTTCTTTCTTCTTTAAAGGTTAACCACAATTTTTTGTTTGAGCTGATGATGTTTTATGCGGCTGAGCTGAAGCATTCTGAACGTAATATGCGGAACCTTGCACACATGCCTGTTAAAGGCCGCATTGCGCAGGCCCTGCTGTTGTTGCAGGAAAAGTTTGGGGTAAACAGCCAGGGCTGTATTGACATTACCCTTAGCCGGCAGGATCTTGCTTCTTTTGTTGGCGCTACTTACGAAACCGTTTTTCGTACCATTAACGAACTGGTTGATGAACAACTGGTTACCATTATGGGAAAAGACATTGCCATTACCAACCGCCCGGCTTTGGAAAATTTGCTAGGCGAGCAATAATAACCCTGTAACTTGCAGCGTTTTACAATTTATGGGTATCTGCTATACGGCGCCCGTTTTTACTTAGGCATAAAAATTGAATCAGACCTGTGAATATGAAAAAAATCGTTTTGCCGGTTTTCACCGCATTAGCCCTTATATACTCTTCGGTTTCGCATGGCCAACGCTTACACGCTCATATAATGGCCGGTACAGCCAATTATAATGGAGACCTGCAGGCCCGCAGGTACACCCTCAGCCAGTCACAACTGGCACTTTCCGGCGGACTTACTTTTGAATTAACAGAAAAGCTTTACCTGCGTGGCGAAATAAGCTATGCCAAAGTAGGCGCAGATGATAAGTTTGGCAAAACGCAGTTTCAGTTACGGAGAAACCTCAGCTTTCAGTCAGTGGTTTACGAAGGCAACCTGCTGGCTGAGTACGACATTCTCAACATTAACGAAAGGCGTATTGTACCCTACGTGTTTGCCGGTGTCGGCCTCTTTCATTTTAGTCCCTATACATATGATTCTGTAGGCAGAAAAACATACCTGCAAAACCTGGGTACAGAAGGGCAGGGGCTGCCTGAATACGGCAACAAACCCACTTACAGCAAATTGCAGTTAAACATTCCTTTGGGTGCAGGTATTAAGTTCGCCTTGTCCGAGAACATCAGGGTGGGTTTGGAAATAGGCCTGCGTTACCTGTTTACCGATTACCTGGATGATGTAAGCGGCACTTATGTTGATCTTGATATCCTTCGTGCCGCCAGGGGCAGCAGGTCTGCCAGTTTATCTTACAGGGGAGATGAATTAAAGCCCGCTGTAGCATTCCCCGGCGCAGGCAGAAGAAGGGGCAATTCAGGTGCAAAAGATTTTTATTACTTCAGCATGGTACGTTTTTCGTACAGGCTTCCTTTTGAAATATTTGGCAGCGGCAGCAGTGGCAGTTACGGCAAATCCAGCGTGGCCTGCCCGCGGTTCTGATTTTTCCTTTAAGTTTCCTTCTTTAGATGCATTGTTCCTGCTTCAGCACTGGAAGAGTGCCACGCATTTTCTACCTCGTGGGAAAAGTCGCATAGCGAACAGAACGTACAAGTGAGTGACACAACAAAAGCCTCATGCTTATTCGCCTGCCCGGTACATAAAAATACTTTTATCATACAATCGCCAAGCCCCCCTTCCGGGGATGGGGGCACCTAAACTTTATTATTTAATAGTATCGCCCGGTATTTGCTGTTATTGCATTATGGCTAATTTTAAACTTCTATAAAAACCTAATCTAATGAAAAAAACATCTGTAAGGTTGCGCAATGTGTTTATGGGTGCATGGGCTTTATGCGGTTCGGTTGTGTGTTATGCTAACCCAGATTCTACCGCTGCCCGGGCAAACGCAGTTAAAGCAGACGCTGATAATGCAGGCTTAAAGCTTCCGCCCGGTTTCGGGGCTTTAATAGCTGCCCAGGGTATTACCGCGGCAAGGCATATTGCTGCCACACCGCAGGGTGATATTTATGTAAAACTGGGCGGACTTAAAGATGGAAAAAGCATATACCTGCTGCATGATGCAGACGGCGATGGCAAAACCGAAACCCTTACCGGCTTTGCTACGTTTAACGGCACTGGCATAGCTGTAAAAAGCGGGTACCTGTACGCCTCTTCTAATACAGATGTTTACCGCTATAAACTGGATGCCGGTAACAAAGTAATAAACCCCGATAACCCGGAAACGGTGGTTACCGGGCTTATTGACCGCCGCCAGCATGCCGCCAAGGCCATTGCGCTGGATGATGCAGGCAACCTGTATGTAAACATCGGCGCTTTTTCTAACTCTTGCCAGGAAAAAGACCGTGCCAACGGCTCGATGGGTATGCAGCCATGCCCTATATTGGATTCCGCGGCAGGCATATGGCAGTTTAAGGCAGATAAGCTTAACCAGGGTTATGGCGATGGTGTGCGTTATGCAACAGGCCTGCGCAATGTGGTGGGGCTTGACTGGAACAGCACCTCTAACTCCTTATTTGTAATGCAGCACGGCAGAGATGGCTTGCACGATCTTTTTCCGGCCATGTACGATACAAAGCAGAGCGCTGAACTGCCCTCAGAATGCATGTACGAAGTGAAACAGGGTGATAATGCCGGCTGGCCGTACATCTATTACGACCAGATTCAGAAAAAGAAGATACTGGCCCCCGAATATGGGGGCGACGGTAAAAAAACCGGCGGCGAAGATGCGATAGACCCTGTGGTTGCTTTTCCCGGCCACCTTGCCCCCAATGCGCTCTTATTTTATACAGGTACTATGTTTCCTGAAAAATATAAGAATGGCGCATTTGTGGCATTTCATGGCTCGTGGAACAGGGCGCCGGAACCGCAAAAAGGGGCGTTTGTAGCCTTTGTTCCTTTTAAAGATGGTAAGCCCAGCGGCGAGTGGGAAATTTTCGCGGATAACTTTGCCGGGCCGGTGTATAAATCGCCGGGTTCTGCAAAGCACCGCCCCACAGGTTTGGCGCAGGGCCCCGATGGCTCTTTGTATGTTAGTGACGATAGCGGCTCTACCATTTACAGGATTATTTATACCAAATAACCCGCCGGCGGCAATGTCCTAAAAAAGAAAAGAATTTGTGGGGGTGCCCCCAAGCTATCGCAAGGGGTCGGGCTTTCCGCTACAAGTCCTCGCCACTCGTACCTCGTGGCTGTGGGCTTTCCGCTGCAATCCCTCACCCGCTGGTGCAACTGCGTAATTTTATTGCAGGCAGCCGTAGTTTCAAAGAGTAGGTTTTTGCCCCTCTCCTTGGAGAGTGGTTGGGGTGAGGTCAGGATACCGGGGAATGAAAGCTTAAATTTATTACTCAGATCAGATAACAATTGAATCAATCAACAAAAAGCACATGTTTAAAAAAGGTCTTGTAACACTCACAGCATTATTTATTGTATTGGCCACGGCCAGCGCACAGGCGCCATCAAAAGCGGTGCTGGCAAAAGGGAAAGAAATTTACACACAGTATTGCTTAACCTGCCACCAGCCAGATGGGGAAGGGGTTCCTAACCTAAACCCACCGCTCATTAAAACAGCCATCACCATTGGCGAAAAAACAAAGCTGATTACCTGGGTGCTTAGCGGAACAACGGAAAAGAAGGAAATTGACGGTGTATTCTATGGCAATAATATGCCCCCTCAAAATTACCTGAAAGATGACGAGATTGCCGCTGTGCTTACCTACATCAGAAGCAGTTTTGGCAATAAGTCCAGCGCTGTTTCCGCCACGGACGTTAAAAAAGTAAGGGCTTCGGTAAAATAGCATTGGTATGTTTTTAAGGCTGTCAGCCTGAGCTTGTCGAAGGCGGGCGATAACCTAACTGCACTAAAACGCATTGGTTAAAACGGAAGGTTGATGCCCAGTTGTATGGCATAATTGTTCCTGTTAACAGGGGTTTTTGTGGTGGGGTCAATATAGGTTTTCTCGTTATTGCGCCAGGTAAAGTCAGTAAAGTCAAGCCAGCCGTTATTGGTAAGGCGGGCAGGGTCTTTTAGTTTAATACCCCCATCTACACGTATCATAAAATAGGTAAAGTCAAACCGCAGGCCGGTGCCAATGCCAATTGCCAGGTCTTTACCCAGGCGGCTAAACTTAAATTCAGACCCGGGCAAATCAGGGTTCCCTTTTACATTCCACACATTGCCCATGTCGGCAAACAAAGCGCTGCCTATGTTTACGCCTCCAATGGTAGCCAGCGGAAACCTGTATTCAATATTTGCTTCCAGTTGCATATCGCCATAGCGGTCTTTATAAGCAATAGTGTCGTTGGCAATATTGCTGCCCAGGCCAAGCTGCCGCAACGTCCAGGCACGCATACTGTTCGGGCCACCGCCTATAAACTGTTTAAAAAATGGCAGCGTGGTACCGAATTTTGGGTTATTGCCGTAATTGTAGCCAATGCCGCCAAACACCCGGAATGCAAGGGATGTTTTGCGGAAACTGATATTTTTCCTGGCCTCTCCCTCAAATTTAATGAACTGGTAATTTCTGCTAAGGCCAAGCCCGTGAGACCACTCGGCGGAAAGCCTTACATAGTTAACGTTGTTTGCATTGCCCGTCCAGGTTTGTGTGCGGCTTACGATTGTGCTGATGATGTTACCAGTATTGAACACGTTTTGGAGGAAGGGGTTAGATTGAATCGCCTGGCTTAACGCCGCCAAGGTATCAAGACTGTAAAACTCCAGGTTAAGAAATTTCCACTGCCACGCCCGGTTACGGCGGTATGTCCATTCCCATCCGTAAGACGCTGTTAAAGAGCGCAGGCGGAAGTAATTGCTCCTTTCTGAATAGGCGGCATTAACGCCAACTATGGTTTTAACCGCATCCGTTCTTTGCGACCGCTGAGAAAAAGTATTGGAAAAGAACCGCTGTATCCCTTTGGGTATTAATTGCGGAAAGCTGTAATTGTGCCCTATAGAAGATTGAAAAGTTTGCAGCAGCGAACTGCCGCCGGTAAGGTTAAGCTCTACGCCATTTCTAAAGCTGGTGGCGGATTGTATGGCCCTTTTCCACACATTCCTGTTGCGGTAGGTAGCACCCAGCGCCAGGCCAATCAGGCTGTTGGAAGAAAATACATCGCCGGTATTACGGCTGGCTTCCAGGTCAAACGTAAGGTTGTGTTTAGGGTAGGGTATAAGGAAAATATGAAAATCAACCGTATCTCCCCGTAGCGATGTCCTGGAATCTACCTGCCGCCAGGCGCCAATAGAAGAGAGGTTATTCATGGTTTTTATAAAAGTCCGCTCGTTGTAGGGGCCGCCCCTACGCATATAAGTATGTTCCCTCAAAGGTTTGTAAGAGAATTTGCCCTCTGTATAAAACATGGTGATGGAGCTGGTGTCTGGCGATACAATGCTTCTGTAATCGGCCTTGCCTATCAGGCTGTCGTAAATATCAAACGGCCCGGTTTCCGGGTAATAAAAAATATTGCCAACGTAATAACGCCGCATGGCAGATGAATCTATCAGGCTGGAGTCTGCATTGCGGCGCTCTTTTATAACCACATCCGCGGTAGGGTTGCGTTTTCTTTTTTCAATGGTTTCATTAATGGCTTCCGCCAGTTGAAAGGGGTCTGTTACCTGTTGCAGCAATGCTATATCCATTGTGTCCACTTCGGCCACCACGTAATCCCGTGTCATTTTGTAATAGCCCCTTACCCTAAACGTATCTACCAGCCTGTCAAGCTCTGCTGCAATGGCTTCTTTGGCAACCGGGGTTATATTCTTTTTTATCAGCGCCTCTTTAAACCCCCGCATGGCATAAAACTGCAGTGCAGAGTCATTAAAGCCGTATGCCAACGAATCAATGATGGTGGCTTTGCCGGCGTTAATATCCATGGTTACATGAACCCGCTGCTGGTCGGCCTTATAGGTGGTATCGTAATGAGAGGTGAGTTCAGGATAATAATACCCTTGTGATTTAAGGTAGCCATTCATTAATGCCTTGGTACGTGGAATGTTACTGGTATCAAAAACCGGTGGGTTTTTTAACCGGTAAAAAAAACCAAACTGCTGCACTTTGCGGGTAAGCAGGCTGTCATCCCAATAGTTTTGCAGTGCGGTTTCCAGGCGTTTCCTTTCATCTTTGTCAATGCCGTTTGAATCAGCTACAACAACCTTATTTTCGTACACAAATGGTTTGTTGGGGTATGACTGGCGGCGACAGGCGCAAAACAGGAAAACCATACCAACAAGAAACACAAAAACATAAAACGGCCTGCTGCTTAACTTCATGATTATGATAACTAAAAAAGAAATCAAATATATCCAAAGTTTATACCACAAAAAAAACAGGGACGAGGAGAATGCCTTTATAGCCGAAGGCCCTAAGATAGTGGCGGAAATATTCAGCAGCGGTTACAAAGTATTGCATGTATATGCTTTGGCGCAATGGATTGAAGATAACCCGGGTCTCAATGCCGTATTAATCAGCGGGCCGGAGCTTGAAAAAATATCACAACTGCAAACACCTAACCAGGTACTGGCCATAGTGGAAAAAAAAGCCCCTGTGCAGTACTTTAACCTGCAAAACAAGTTAACCCTTGTGCTGGATGGCATACAGGACCCCGGCAACCTGGGCACCATCATACGAATTGCAGACTGGTTTGGTATTACACAAATAGCAGCTTCTGCAGATACCGCGGACGTGTTCAACAGTAAAGTTATACAGGCCACCATGGGCAGCTTTTTACGGGTACAATGCCGGTATACAGATGTGCAGGCCCTGTTAAGTGCAGCCAATGTGCCCGTTTATGGCGCACTGCTTAACGGCAAAGACATTCGTAAACTTAGCCCGGTTAAAGAAGGCATATTGGTTATTGGCAATGAGAGCAAAGGCATCAGGAGCGGGTTGCTGCCTTATATCATTCACCCGCTCACCATTACAAGAATTGGCCAGGCAGAGTCTTTGAATGCCGCCATAGCCACAGGAATTATATTGTCTCACATCTGCGCTTAATTACTTTGCAGCGTGTGGGGGAGTGAGTGAAATCGTACATCCCACATCAAACATTTACCATAAGTAAGTACTTCGTACTTCGTAAATCGTACTTGCCTTTGGGGGTGCCCCCAAGCTGCGCAAGGGGTCGGGCTTTCCGCTCATACTCCGGCACAAGACCTCTGCTGCGATGGCCTCACCGGGGTATCCGCTTCAATCCCTCACCCGAAAGCCAGTTACCGGTTGCAGGTAGCTGGTTGCCGGTCTGTAAATGGGTGAGTGTTTGAAATTTCTTTGGGGCGATGAAGTGCAAGTTTCGTACAGCGGCAGAGCCCGCAAACATTCAACTCTAAACAAACTAACATTGAACAATCAAGCCCCATTGGGCGATATATTAGTAGATAAAATAAGTAACCCCCGGTTTGCAACCAGGGCTATTATTAGTAAAGCCTTTCAGGCTTTTAAAATCTACCCGGGTTTCGCCTGAAGCGGCGGTGCAGCAAACATTCAACTTTAAACAAGCGAACATTAAACAATCAAGCCCCATCGGGGCGATATGTTAGTAGCACAATATGAAGATGCCGATAGTAGCGCCGTAGGTGCGATATGTTCACCACGCATTCTGGGTAACAGATGTGCGCAGGGATGCCTGTTGATTGTAGTTTAAATCACATGCCCTTCCAACTTCTTCCTGATTTTCCGTGCCTCAATGGCAATCTATTCCCGGCGCCGGAGAAGCCCGGGCAAAAATACGCTGCGTAAAAAACTGCAGAGCGCACAAAGCCCTTCCTTTTGCTCAGGGCGGGCTGCTACATCCATTGCCGAATAGCATTGCTGCAGTACAAGAGTGCGACGCAACGGAAGCCTCATGCATGTTCCTCCTGCCGGGCCCATAAAAATACTTGTACCACACATGCGCTAAACTCGCCTTCAGCAGATGAGGGGAGGCGGTGTTTCTACGCCACCTCAAAAAAATTTTCTTCTTCCTTAGGGGGTAGTCATCTTTTACTACACATACTGTAAAAATATCTCCTTGAGCAAACAGGAAATTTTACAGCTTATTGACAGATACCTGGATGGTACCGCTAATGAAGAGGAGATAGGGGTGCTGATGGAATACTATAACAGTTTTCAGCAGCAGGGCCAATGGAGCGAAGAACTTGGCGATAGCCGGGAACTGGAAGATGCCATGCTGAAACGCCTTACAGAAGCATTGCGAGTTAAACCTTCTGCCAAAAGCTTTCGCTTTTTTCGTACACGGTTTGCAGCAGCCGCGGCTGCGGTAATTGTATTGCTCATCAGCGCCACGCTTTGGCTGGTAACCAGTAATACAACACAAAAAAAGCCTGTTGCCCGGGTGCAACCTTTGCAAAATGCCGATAGTGCATTTACAAGCGGCAAAGCCATACTTACACTTGCGGATGGGCGGAAAATATTACTGGATGATGCTTCTAACGGCATATTGGCCCGCCAGGCGAACAGTACAGTACATAAACAGAATGGAGCTTTAATATACGAAGCAGGTAATGCTGCTGCGGCCGTTGCAACTACATACAACACCATTGCCACGCAAAGAGGCGGCGAATATTTAGTGGTTCTGCCCGATGGAACAAAAGTTTGGCTTAACGCGGCATCATCGCTGCGTTTTCCACCTGCCTTTGCCGGTGCTGAAAGGCAGGTGGAAATAACCGGCGAGGCCTATTTTGAAGTGGCCAAAAATCCTGCCATGCCTTTTAAAGTGGCTGTTATAAACAATGGCAAAAACCGTGGTGTGGTGGAAGTACTGGGTACGCATTTTAATATCAACAGCTACGATGGAGAGGGCGCCACGCAAACAACTTTGCTGGAAGGCAGCGTAAAGATTACACCCGTAATTAATGCCCTGCCCGCGGCAGGCAGTTCTCAAAAGCTGGTAGCTGGCCAGCAGGCAAGAATTAACAGCAACAGCGGCGTCATGAAGATTGTGCCTGCGGATGTGGAAGAAGTGATGGCCTGGAAAAATGGGTTGTTTTATTTTAATGATGCGGATATTAAAACCATTATGCGCCAGGTAGCACGCTGGTACGATGTGGAAGTGGCGTATGATGGCCATGTGACATCCCGTACATTTTCAGGGAAGATAAAACGCAGCGCGGAAATAACTAACGTGCTGGCCATACTGGAGCAAAGCGGTATCCATTTTAATATGAAAGGCAGAAGGATTGTTGTAAAGCCATAATAAGCCCCGACTGTTTAGTTAAAAGCTGGTAAACCGTACGTTTAGTTTATTAATAATTCACCACTCTTAAATCTATACGCCAATGAGAAAATAACAGCTAATGCTTCCCCGAAAAAACAAAAACCGGAAATGTCGTTACCATTCCCGGCCAGTAGTTTGACTTAACAAAAAAACATCTGATTAACGTCTGATTGCTTAACCAAACATGCCAAAACTATGCAATTACATGCTTTTTGCAAAACGTGGCAGGGCTTGCTGATGAACTGCGCCTGCCATGTAATCAAGATAAATGGTTTGCTAACCGTAAAACCCAAAAGGTTTACCAAAACAACCATTATAACGATGAAGTTAACTGCCATCTTATTGTTTGCCGCCTGCTTACAAGTTAATGCCAAAGGGATTGCCCAATCCATTACACTTACGGAACGTAATGTGCCGATAGAGTCCATTTTTAAAAAGATAGAGAAACAAACCGGCTACCTTTTCTGGTACGAGAATAAGCTGGTAAAACAGGCCGGCAACGTTACCGTTGTGGTAAAAAATGCTTCTCTTAAAGAAGTGCTGGATGAGTGCATTAAAGACAAAGCGCTGTCTTATACCATTATTGACAAAACGGTGGTGATTAAACAAAAAGCCATACAGGCTGATTATGTTTTATATGCCACACCGCCACCTTTTGCTGAAGTAACCGGCACCGTTACCAATGAAAAGGGGGAAGCGTTGCCCGGCGTATCTGTACAGGTAAAAGGTACATCCACCGCTACCGCCACGGATGCCGCGGGCAAATACAGGATTAATGTAAACTCTGCCGATGCTATATTGGTGTTTACTTTTGTGGGCTATGCTTCCAAAGAAATAACTGTACGCGACCAGGTTACCATCAACATCTCATTAGAGTTACGCGATAACAGCCTTGATGAAGTGGTGGTAACCGCCCTTGATATTAAGAAAGATGCAAGAAAGCTAGGTTACTCAACAGCAACGGTTAATACTGAGCAAATAACCACCAACCGCACCACCAACCTGGGCAACAGCCTACAGGGCAAGGTGGCCGGGTTAAATGTATCGCCGCCTGCCGGTGGGCCTGGCGCTTCTTCTAAAATACGCATCAGGGGCCAATCTTCTTTTGGCGGTAACAACTCTCCGCTGATTGTTGTAAATGGCGTTCCTATCAATAACTCCAGCAGCTCCGCTGGTACCGGCTTAAACATGACCAGCGCTACGGGCGGCTCATCAGATGGGGGCGATGGCCTGCAAAGCATCAACCAGGACGATATAGAATCCCTGACGGTTTTAAAAGGTGCTGCCGCTGCGGCCCTGTATGGTTTTCGTGCCAAAGATGGGGTAATCATCATCACCACCAAGAGCGGAACCAAATCTACCGGCATTGGCGTGGAAGTCAACAGCAATTTCCAGGCAGAGCAGGCGCTGGATTTTACAGACTTTCAATATGAATACGGCCAGGGTGAGTTTGGAAAACGCCCCACAACGGTTGCCGAAGCGCAAAGCTCCGGCGTATGGAGTTTTGGTGAAAAATTTGATGGCAAACCCACACCACAGTTTGATGGCTCTACGCAAAACTATGTGGCATACCCCAACAGGATAAAAGACTTTTACCGCACCGGTATGAACTGGACTAACTCCGTTGCTGTTTCCGGTGGCAATGAAAAGGGACATTTCCGCTTGTCTTTTGCCAATACAGATGCCAAAAGCATTATGCCCAATTCTGATTACCAAAAGAAGATCATTAACCTTGGGCTTACTTATAACCTTACAAAGCAGTTGAGCGTACAACTGAATGCCAACTATTCCAACGAATACACCAAGAACCCGCCGCAGATAGGCATACAGGATATGAATGCCAATACTACCATTTATACACTGGCCAACAGCATTAATACGGAGTGGCTGAAGAATTATAAAGATGCCAATGGTAACGAAATGCCGCTGGCACGCTTTACCAACCGTAACAACCCGTATTGGGTAACACTGCACCGGTTTGAAAATATTCACCGGGACCGCATCTTCGGCAACGCTTCTGTACGCTACAAGTTTACAGACTGGTTATACGCCCAGGCACGTTTTGGCCAGGATTACTACACAAGGCCATACGATTACAACCGCCCCACAGGTACCCGCTCTATAGGTGCTGCGGCAAGCGGTTTTAACGGGTATTATTACCAGGATGTAACCACGTTCCGGGAACGCAATATGGACTTTTTGATAGGCGCCAACCACAGCTTTGGCAATTTTGGTATTGATGCGATTGTTGGCGGCAACCAGATGCAGCAGGTATATGACAACATGAGCACCGCCGTTACCAATTTTTATGTGCGTGACTTATATACCATCGCAAACGGCCAGGTTAAAAACCCGCTCTACAGCTATTGGAAAAAAAGAGTAAACTCCCTCTATGGTTCGGTTGATTTCTCTTTTAAGAATTATCTCTACCTAACCGTTACAGCCCGTAACGACTGGTTCTCTACCCTTAACCCAACATCTAACAGCTATCTGTATCCATCTGTAAGTGGCAGCTTTGTTTTCAGTGAGGCACTGGGCGGCAAGCCGGGCTGGCTTGACTTTGGCAAAGTGCGTGTAGCTTATGCGCAGGTGGGTGGAGATACAGACCCTTATGCCAATGCTATTTACTACAACGTAAATGCCAATCCATTTAACGGTGTGGCGCTGGGCTCTATGACATCCAGCATTAGCCCCAATGCTAACCTGCGGCCATTGAAGGTAAAAGAAACAGAATTGGGTTTGGAAATGCGGATGTTTAACGGCAGGGTAAATCTTAATGCCTCAGGTTATATTAAGAATACCGTGGATGAAATATTGAACGTAGATATTTCCAATTCATCCGGCTACAGCCAAACCAAAGTAAACATTGGTAAACTGCAGAACAAGGGTATAGAGTTGCTCTTATCCGTAGTGCCGGTTAAAGCGCCAAAATTTAACTGGGAAACCAGCGTAAACGGCAGCTACAACATAAGCAAAGTGCTGGAACTGGCCAATGGCCAAACCCGTTTTGATGTAGGCGCAGGCGAGTTTTTTGGCAATGTATCCCACGAGATAGGGCTGCCGCTGGCCTCACTGCGCGGCTTTGATTACAGGCGCAACGAAAAAGGCGAAATACTGCTTGCCAACGGTATGCCGCAACAGGGCAGCCTTAAAACTTTTGGCAGCGCCATACCTAAATGGGTAGGGGCATGGATGAACACATTTACCATTTACGGCTTCCGCATATTTACACAGGTTGATTTTAAAGCGGGGCACAAAATACTGTCCAATTCCAATCTTAACTTCCTGCGCCACGGCCTGCACAAGGCATCACTGGTTGGCCGTGAAGGGGGTGTTGTGTACGATGGCGTTAATGCGGATGGCTCTGCCAACGAAACATCTGTTGAAGCGGAACAGTTTTATTCCTCCTACCGCGGCGCCGGCCTTGCTGCGCCATTTGTTTACAATGGGGCTTTTGTAAGGTGGAGAAGCCTTTCTATCGGTTATGATTTATCAAGGTTTGTAAAGAAAGGTTTCATCAAAGGGCTTAACGTTACCGCCATCATGAACAATGTTTTAATGTTTAAGAAATACCTGGATAACCTTGACCCCGAAGCGCAGGTTTCCTCATCAGATAACCTGCAGGGCATAGAAACACATACGCTGCCTACCACACGCAGCTATGGCCTGAATGTTAACGTTAAATTTTAATTCCTCAAAAGCTTACGATATGAAAAGACTGCATAAAATAATCATAGCGCTGTTTGCCTTTGCAGGATTAAACAGTTGCACCAAAGATTTTGAAGAGATCAATACCAATCCCGTGCAGGCTACCTCGCTTGACCCGGTGTACCTGTTTGCCAATGCGCAGTTCAGCGCCGCTATTGCCACTTACAATTATCAACTGGAAATTGTACAGCAAATCAATACGCCCTATACAGGTGTGCTGGAAGGCGGCAACCACAATGTAAACTACGATCCCAGCACCAATGCGGCTTACAATACTTTGTACACTACCAGCATTAAATTTCTTACAGATGTGCTGGACAAAACAAAGGATAACGCTGCCCGCGCCAACCTTTACCAAATGGCCCGTATATGGAAGGCGCATGTGTTTATGGTGCTGGTGGATACTTACGGCGACGTGCCTTATTTCAACGCGGGCAAGGCATACCTTGAGCAATCTTACCAACCTGTGTATGATGACCAGGAAGCCATTTACAACGACATACTTACAGAACTGGAAGATGCCACTAACAAGCTGGATGCAGCGCAGCCCATAGAAACCAGCGACCTGTTTTACAAAGGCGGAATAGCACAGTGGAAAAAACTGGGCAACTCCCTGCTTTTAAGGGCAGGCATGCGTTATTCAAAGGTAGATGCGGCTAAGGCTGAAGCTACGGTTAAAAAAGCTGTTGACGCATCCCGCGGCGGTGTTTTTACCAGTAATGCAGACAATGCCATCATTGCTTTTAACGCTACTTTCAACAGCCCTACAGGCAGTTGGTTCCAGGCCACGGAAAGGGGTAATATTTACCTGGGCAAGCCCTTTGTTACGCATCTGCAAAACATGAACGACCCCCGTTTAAAAGTAATATCCGTTAAGTATGCCGACCCGGCCAAACCGCTGGCCGAGGCAGGCGCGGCAGATACAGACCCCGCCAACCAGGAAGGCATGCCTTATGGTTACAACGAGTCAACCATTGCTACCGCTCCTGGTTTCCCGGGTAAAATAGGCGCCGCTTTTGCCTACTCACAGGTAAACCGCCGCACAGTTGGTAAAATAGATGCGCCTGAGTTTTTTGTTACCTATGCGCAAACACAGTTGCTGATGGCCGAAGCTGCACAGCGGGGCTGGATAACCGGAAACGCTGCTGATTACTATGCTGCCGGTGTTCGTGGCGCCATGAAACAAATGGCACAGTTTGATGTGTCTGCCGCCATCTCCCAGGCCGATGAAGATGCTTACCTGGCTGCGCACCCTTACAATGCAACAACAGGCCTTCAGCAAATAAATGACGAATACTGGGTTAACTCCTTCCTGAACGGTTCCGAAGGCTGGGCCAATTTCCGCCGCAGCGGTTTCCCGGCTTTAACGCCTAACCCTTATCCCGGCGCTGACCCCGCGGTGAAGGGTGGCTTTATCAGAAGGCTTACCTACCCGGTGCGTGAGCAGTCTGTAAACTCAGAAAATTATGCGGCTGCCGTAGCAAGAATGGGGCCCGACAACCTGGCAACCAGGGTGTTTTGGGATAAAGAGTAAATAAGGCTGTGAGTGGCGAGTTGTGAGCTGTGAGTTGCGGGTTGTGAGGTGCGAGAGAATGCGTCCGGCTTTGCTCAAGGCTCCTAACTCACAGCTCGTCGCTCATAAGCTCGTCGCTCATAGCTCGCAGCTTCTGGGCTCATAGCTCACAGCTTGTCGCTCATAGCTCCATTATTGTCCAGGCAGGAGGAATTACTATGAGGCTTCCGTTGTGTCACTCACTTGTACGTTCTGTAATTCTATGCAGCATAGTGAAACAGGCTTCGATTGTTCAATGTTCTTTTGTTCGGGGTTCAATGTTAACGGCATAGCCACTCTGCGGAACTGGAAGTTCCGCAGTACTATTCTGTCGCTTGCAGCGACAATTGGTTATTCCCTGGTGCGTGTCTGTTCCCTTGGTGCGTGTCTTCACGCACCAACCCTACCCGGGTCTGAAAAGCCGCCCATTGAACCGGACGTACAAGTGAGTGACACAACGGAAGCTTAATAGCAGTACCTCAGCCAAGTACCAAAAAAATACTAATGCTTAACCATATCATCAAAAACATCACTACATGAAGAAAACGATTGTGGGCCTCTTGTTTTTATGCAACGCGGCGCTGTTGCATGCTCAGCAAATAACATTAACGCCAGACCAGATTAAAGCCCTTACTGCCGACTGGAAAGGAGAACGCTCCGCCGATGGACGGCCGCATGTGCCGGATAAAATACTGGAGCGCCTCAAAAATGTTTCCATTGAAGAAGCCTGGGGCATTTTGCGCAACAAAGGGTTTCAAAACCAGTTTGAAGGCGACTGGATGGTAATGTGGCCAGACAGTGTAATGACCGGCCGTGTGGTAACCGCGCAGTACATGCCTTTGCGTGCCGACATGGACAAGCTGGTAAAAGAAAAAGGCAAAGCGGAAGGGCGCATTGGCGGCACCAACTCATGGCCCATTGATGTGCTGAAAAATGGCGACATCTATGTAGCAGACAGCTATGGCAAAGTGGTTGACGGCACATTGATAGGCGACAACCTGGGTAATTCCATCTATGCCAAATCGCAACGCGGCGTAATATTTTATGGCGCCGTGCGGGATATGGAAGGCCTGGAAGAAATTAAGGGCTTTAATGCATGGATAAAAGGGTACGACCCATCGTACATACAGCAAATGATGTTAACGGGTATCAACACGCCCATCCGCATAGGCAGGGCCACCGTACTGCCCGGAGACGTGGCACTGGCCAAAAAAGGCGGCGTAGTATTTATACCCGCGTACCTGGTGGAAGACCTTGTTATTAACGCCGAGTTTATTATGCTGCGGGACAGCTATGGCCACCAACGCCTGAAAGAAGGCAAATACACCCCCGGCCAGATAGACACCGAATGGACCGATGAAATAAAAAAAGATTTTTTGAAATGGCTGGATGAAAATTCAGCTAAACTGCCTATGCCCCGGGCAGAGCTGGATAAGTATATGAAGGAAAGGAACTGGTAGGGTAGAAGGCGAGTAGCGAGTGGTGAATGGCGAGTAGGCGATACCTGCTTCTCCCACTTGCTACCGCTATCCACTAACTACCAGTCTCCTGGAATAGGCGAGTAGGGAGTGGTGAATGGCGAGTAGGTGATACCTGCTTCTCCCACTTGCTATCGCTATCCACTAACTACCAGCCTCCTGGAATAGGCGAGTAGGGAGTGGTGACTGGCGAGTAGGCGATGCCTGCTTCTCCCGCTTGCTACCGCTATTTACTAACTGCCAGCCTCCTGGAATAGGCGAGTAGGGAGTGGTGAATAGCGAGTAGGCGATACCTGCTTCTCCCACTTGCTACTACCCACTCACCACTCCCCATTCACCACCTGCTTTTAACAGCGGCAACTATTACCTAACAACAATATTTAATTTTAAAATTTGCGAACTATGACTCCATCACAAAAGTTTTTGGCCAGGCTGGGTTTAAAAGACCCGGAAACCGTTGAAACCACCGGCCCCGACAACACTGAAGAAAACAGCAATGAAAACAACCGCCGCTCCTTTCTCAAAAAAACAGCGCTTGGGGGCATTACCCTGGGTGGCGCTTTTATGTTTGCGCCTATTGAAGATGTGGTAGCAAGAAGTACTTCCGGCATAAGGCGTTACTCCAATCCTTCTGAATTAAAGATTACCGATATGCGCTATTGCGTGGTGCAGAATGTAGGGCGCACACCCATTATACGCATTGATACCAACCAGGGCATTTACGGCTTGGGCGAGGTACGCGATGGCGCCGATGAACGTTTTGCCCTGATGTTGAAAAGCCGCATACTTGGCCAGAACCCCTGTAACGTGGAAATGCTGTTTAAAACCATTAAACAGTTTGGCGGGCAAAGCCGCCAGGCTGGTGGCGTTTGCGCCGTTGAAATGGCCCTGTGGGATTTGTGCGGCAAGGCTTACAATGTTCCCTGCTGGCAATTGCTGGGCGGCCGTTACCGTGATAAAGTAAGGATATACGCTGATACACCTGAATCTGCGGACATGAACGACTTTAAAGCCAAGATAAAACACCGGCTGGAAGACCAGGGTATGACCTGGCTGAAGATGGATATCTCCATAGGTGAAATAAAGAACATTCCCGGCGCATTGGTGAACAGCGAGTTTTGGGGCAAAGGGCTGGCGCAATGGAGTGGCGACTATGGGTCTTACGCCAATACCAAACATCCTTTTACAGGCATACAGATTACCGATAAAGGCCTTGACGAACTGGCACGCATAGTTGATGAGGTACGTTCTGTGGTAGGTTACCAGGTGCCGCTATCGTCTGACCATTATGGCCACTTTGACCTAAACAACGCTATCCGTTTTGGTAAGTCAGTAGAAAAATACCGGCTGGCCTGGCTGGAAGATATGGTGCCCTGGGAATTTACAGACCAGTACAAAACCATGTCTGACGCTTTGGAAACGCCCGTGCTAACCGGTGAAGACATTTACCTGCTGCAATATTTTAAGCCGCTGATTGACCAGCGTGCAGTGGATATTGTTCATCCAGACCTGGCCTCTTCCGGCGGCTTACTGGAAACCAAACGCATCGGCGATTATGCTGAAGAAAAAGGTATTGCCATGGCCATGCATTTTGCAGGTACGCCCGTATCGTTTATGGCCAATGTGCATTGTGCCGCAGCTACGCAAAACTTCCTGGCACTGGAACACCACTCCCTGGATAGCCCCTGGTGGGAAAGCCTTGTAAAAACCACCGATGGCCGCAAGCTGTTTGAAAAGGGTTTTGCTACCGTGCCCCTTACCGCGCCGGGGCTGGGTATTGAGCTGAACGAAGAAGAAATTAAAAAGCACCTTCACCCCAAAGACAAAAGCTATTTTGAGCCCACCCCTCAGTGGGACGATAAGCGCTCTCATGACAGGTTGTGGAGCTAAGGCTGATGTACGGTGTGGGATGTATTTTGATTAACGATATACATCTTACATCGTACATAATCCGCACATCATCTAAATCTATCTACATGGCCATAGTTAAACGTTCCGGTATTTTTTATGGGCTGGCAATTCTTTTTCTGCTGGCGTACATAGTGGTTACAATATTAGGCGGGCATCAATGGGGCGGTTGGCTGCTCATGTTGTTTTTTTTCAGCGTTTCCATTGGTTTCAGGGGCAATAAAATAACAAGAGGTTTTTCTTATACGGTTAGCATACTGGCGGCAGTAAGCCTGGCCATGTATTATCCGCAATACTTTAAGAATATTGGAGATTTTAAGTTGTCAGCATTAATTGTCCCGCTGCTGCAGATCATCATGTTTGGTATGGGTACAGAGCTAAGCTTTAAAGATTTTGCCAACATACTCATGATGCCGAAAGGGTTGATTGTAGGCATCATCTGTCACTATACCATAATGCCGCTGGTTGGTTTTGGGGTGGCCAGGCTTTTTAATTTTCCGCCGGAAATTGCAGCCGGTATAATACTGGTAGGCTGCTGCCCCAGCGGGCTGGCATCCAATGTAATGTCGTACCTGGCGAAGGCCAACCTGGCGTTATCGGTAGCGGTTACAACGGTATCTACTTTGCTGGCCCCATTCTTAACGCCGCTGCTGATGAAGTTGCTGGCCGGCACCCTGGTTAATATTGATTTCTGGCACATGATGTGGGAGATTGTAAAAATTGTCATTTTTCCTGTTGCTGGCGGCCTGTTGTTTAACCAGTTTTTGCACGGCAAGTTTAAGTGGCTGGATACGGTAATGCCCATCCTGTCAATGGCGGGCATAGCGCTGATTATTGTAGTGATTACCGCGGCTGGCCGGGATAGTTTGATGGAAGTAGGTTTGCTGTTGCTGCTGGCAACACTGATACATAACCTGGCTGGTTTTTTCCTCGGTTATTGGTCGGGCAGGTTGCTGGGTTTTGCTGAAAGAGACTGCCGCACCATTGCCATAGAAGTAGGCATGCAGAATGGCGGGCTGGCATCGGGCCTGGCCCTGGCAATGGGCAAGCTGGCCACTGTTGGCCTTGCGCCTGCTATTTTTGGCCCGCTCATGAATGTTACCGGCTCTACACTGGCAAGCTGGTGGCACAACCGGCCAC
This sequence comes from Foetidibacter luteolus, assembly GCF_009650435.1. Classification (GTDB taxonomy): domain Bacteria; phylum Bacteroidota; class Bacteroidia; order Chitinophagales; family Chitinophagaceae; genus Foetidibacter; species Foetidibacter luteolus. The sequence goes on along the minus strand of NZ_VVIP01000049.1, from coordinate 17,456 downwards.
CAGTAGAACAGGAGAAAGAACAGTACCCGGCAAATGCCCGCCCTGCAGCAGAAGGCACAGCAAAAGAATAGCTACCGCAATCGGATAAGATAGTATGCATGCGCAATATTTGTTTTAGCTATCTTACTGTTGCATAACCTGCTACATTTCATGAAATACCTGCTGTTGCTTTTGCCTGTTGTTATTTCCGTTGCGCACGGCCAGCAAACAACTGCCGGGCGCCTGCGCATTGCCGAACAAATGGAAAAGTCGTTAACCAAAGAATTGCTGGATGTTTGGTACCCCCGCTCCATAGATACCGCTAACGGTGGGTTTACCAGTGCCTATGCGTACAATTTTAAGGAAGCCCCTAACCAGGATAAGATGATTGTAACGCAGGCCCGCCATGTGTGGACCAACAGTAAGGCTTCAGAACGTTATCCTGGCATAAGCTACTATAAAACCGGCGCTGCGCATGGGTTTGCTTTTTTGCAAAATGTGATGTGGGATAAAGACTACGGTGGCTTTTATTCCTTAACCAGCAGGCAAGGGTATGTGTTTCCTGATTTGGCAAAAGCAGTAACAGAAATAATTGCAGATAAGTTGGGCGTACCGATACCCGAAGTAATTCCTGATGCTTCTTTAAGAAATGATTTAGGCGCCGATGAACTGGATGATGTGGAGATTGTAATGGCGCTGGAAAAGGAGTTTAACATCAATATTCCGGATGCAGATGTGGATGGGTTTTTAACTGTCAGGAATGTGGTGGATTATATTGCCAGGAATAAGGAAACAAGAAAAGAAGCTTATGGCAATGCGTTTGGCATATATGCCCTTGCTGCATATTATCATGCATCCGGCGATACTGCCGCGTTAAATCTTGCAAAAAAAGCTTTTGCGTGGCTGGACAAGCATGCTCACGACACTCTTTATAAAGGTTATTACCAGCACCTGCAAAGGGATGGTACACCTGTAAAACGCAATGCCGGCGTGCCTTCCACATCAGATCTTGGATATAAAGATCAGAACAGTTCCATCCACATTCTTGAAGCGTTTACTGAACTATACGGAGTGTGGAAAGATGATACATTAAAAAGCCGCCTGCAGGAAATGCTGTTGCTTATACGCGATGTTATTTATACTCAAAAAGGCAGCCTGCAATTGTTCTTTCAGCCAAATTGGTCGCCGGTTTCTTTTGCCGATTCATCCGTGGCCTCCATCTCCAGGCATCACAGTCTTGACCATGTTTCTTTTGGTCACGATGTAGAAACCGCTTACCTGATGCTGGAAGCTTCTCATGTGCTGGGCTTGCATAGCGATACGTTAACTGAGCGGATATCCAAACTTGCGGTTGACCATGCCCTGCAAAACGGCTGGGACGATAACGTGGGCGGCTTTTATGATGAGGGCTACTACTTTAAAAACAAGCAGGGCATAACCATTATACACGATACCAAAAACTGGTGGGCGCAGGCCGAAGGCTTAAATACATTGCTGTTAATGGCTGAGAAATATCCTGCCGACAAAATGCAGTACTATCGCAAGTTTGAAATGCTTTGGGATTATGTTCAAAATTACCTGGTTGACCATGTACATGGAGACTGGTACGAAGGTGGCCTTGACAAGCAGCCCGATAAAGCCAAGGCCCAGAAAGGCCATATATGGAAAGCCACCTATCACAATTACCGTGGTTTAACCAGTTGCATCAACAGGCTAAAGCAAATGCAGTAAACCCGGCATTGATTTTTTATTACCAAAGCGTAGCTACATCGTACATCCCACATATAACATCTAACATATCACAAGTACTTCGTACTTCAAGCTTCGTACTTGTTTTTGGGGGTGCCCCCAAGCTATCGCAAGGGGTCGGGCTTTCCGCTATTACTCCGGCACAAGGCCCTGCTGCGATGGCCTCACCGGGGTAGCCGCTTCAATCCCTCACCCGGAAGAACAGTTGCCGGTTACCGGTTACAAGTTACCAGTCTGTTGATGTATTAATGGTTGAGATTATTTTAAGCTGGCGGAGTGCAGGTTGCGTAGAGCGATAAAGCACTAACATTGAACATAAACAAAAAACATTGAACAATAAAGCCCCATCGGGGCGGCTTGTTAGTAGCCAATAAGAACAAGGTTCCCCGGAGCGCCGTAGGTGCGATATGTTAAGCAGGTTAATGTGCCAGGACATAATTGAGATTTACCGGGCTTTGTTGCAAAAGACTGTTTAACATGCCGCCCACTACGGGGCTTCATTTCGTTTTGTAGTTTGGATGCTACTAACATGCCGCTCCTGCGGAGCTTTGGGGTTTTACTGACAAGGTTTAATAATGTAGCTATCTTAACGGCGGTTGCCGGTTGCAGGATGCAGTTGTATTCATTTCTATCGTATCTCATCAATAATCCGCTGGCAGTATTGGCTGTTTTCTATTACCCATGTTACCTCATATTGTTTGGGATTTTCACCATTGAGCATATAGATATAAACACGTTTTTTGTCTTTAGACTGGTATACCCGGCAATTGCTGATTGTGGTCTTTCCTGCCTTATTATTTTTTTTGGTGTTGATACAAAATTTAGGATTAAAAAGCCCAGCAATTGCGCTGTCTGGCAGAATTAGCTGGTACTTGTAATGTATATATCTGACTTCTGCAACTTCAGTTACAGGAAGATGATCACCCATTCCCCACCGCTTGTTTGCTGAAACTTTACTGTTGGTAAAGGTGATTTTTTTCGACCGGATACTAACCAGCTTGTCCAATGCAACTATATTCCCGCTTTCAAAAAAAGCAAAGTCATCGGCGCATCGGCGAAGTTTTATCTCGGTAAGCTTGGTGTCAACGCTATCAACCTGCTTTGTTTTACCGCCAGATTTTGCGAATAATGCTATTTCACGCTTAATAGTTCCTTCCGGCAGGTTTGCATAGCTCTCACTTGTTTGACTGTAACAGATTTGTACAAAGAAGATGAATAAGGTTGCAGATGTAAGTTGCCACATGTTTTAAGATTGCTATTAATGAGCAGGGCTTTACAGAGGTTGTAAAATAGTTTTCCGTTTAAAAATACAGCATTTTGCTTGCCGGGAACATGCGGTGGAGTGCAGTTTTGTGTAGAACTTTTTTGGAGATAGCCTGTTACGTAGTGTTAGCCGGAATTGTTGCATATTTCTTGCGTCAAAGGCGGCAGAAGCAAATCCTATACGGTGGGAAAAGCCGCGTAGCGAACCAAACGTACAAGAGTGCGACGCAACGGCAGCCTCATACTTGTTCCTGCTGCCGGATCCATAATAAAAAACAATCCCCTCCAAAAGGAGGGGATATATGGGGCAATTCATAAAATTTGGTTGTCATCCTGCTTACTACCTGTGGCAAAAGGGGGAAACATTAAACACATGCAACCAACAGAATGACAATATCTTCGGATTTCATAGCTTCAGATGTTTGCGTGGAGTACCTGAACCAAAGCCAAATACCAGTATGTTTTAAAGTGCTATTTGTTTTTCTGTCATCATCTTACGCAGGTTTATCAAACCATACCGCATACGGCCCAGGGCTGTATTAATGCTGCAGTTGGTAACCTTTGCAATGTCCTTAAAACTCATGTCTCCAAAATGGCGCAGTACTATTACTTCCCGTTGTTCTTCCGGCAGCAACTCCAGCATGCAATGCACCCTGTCGTGGCTTTGGGCCTGCATCATTTTTTGTTCCGGCGTTTCGTCGGCAAAGGATAAAACCTCAAAAATATCTTTATTATCGCTTGTTACAATTGCGGGAGTTCTTTTAACCTTTCTAAAGTAATCAACACACAAGTTGTGCGCTATGCGCATTGCCCATGGTAAAAACTTACCCTCTTCATTGTATCTCCCGCTCCGCAACGTGTCAATTATTCTGATAAATGTTTCCTGGAAAAGATCTTCGGCAAGATATTTATCTTTTACCAGGAAGAAGACTGAAGTATAAATTTTGTCTTTATACCGGCTAATCAGTTCTTCAAATGCAGCTACATTTCCGTCCTGGAACGCCAGGATTAGCTGTGTGTCTGTAGTGGCTTGGTCAAACCTTCTCATATAAATAAGGGATATTAGGTTTTAAAATTTAAAATCGTTTACCCTCAAAAATTGCTTAAGTATAGTTTGACCAATAGGCGTAGAATGTTTGTTTTTGTGAAGATAATGTGAATTTAAGAATTAGCCAAAAACAACGCTGCATGCTGGTTGTAAAAGTTTTGTGAAAGAAAAATAAAAGCGGCGTTAAGCTTTGAGTATGGACGTGTTATGAAATTTTTAAAGTATGTAACGCCCTTTATCCGCGGTTAAAGGGTTGAACACAGTACTTACAATGAGTCGTTTTCTCCTCAACTAAAATGGTATTCCCAGGTTTACATAGGGTAGCAGTTTGCCGGTTTGGTCGCAATACATGGCGCTGACTTCAAGCGGGCCAAGTACAAAATTATAGCCCAGCGTAAGGCTGTAGCCGGATAAAAAGGTGGCTGTAGCAAACCTGAACCGGTTGGTACTGCTTAAAAAGTTATGATACAGGGCATTGGCCCTGCCGGTAACAAAAAGGCTGGGGTACATCTGGAAGCGCAGCCCCAACTGCAGGGTGGCTATACTGCTGGTAGTAACCGTGCCTTCGTCAACCCCCGCAAAAGTTACCTGGTTGCGAAAGACGTTGGTTAACCCGCCTACATAAAAATCATTAAGTATGCTTTGCTGGTAATTAAAGTTGATGCCTGACTGAAACTGTGTTAAAAACACCAGTTTGGGATAAACCGGCACATAATGCTCTACATTAAGGCGTGTGCGGGTATAGTTAAGGAAAGAAAACCCCAGGGAGTCCTGGTTGCCTATGAGCCGCCCTTGTGAGTAAAAGCGCAGCTTTGGGTTTTGGCTGTACACATAGCCAGCTTCGGCATCAATTTTTACGCCTTTTTTGGGGTAAATGTTGGAGTTGAGTGAGTTGTATTTTACAAAAGCATAGCTTGTCAGAAAGTCTACAGTGCCTCTCAGTTCCAGTTGAGATGGTATATCGGGCCTGAAATGAAAGGTTTCAAAACGGGTGCCAATACCGCCGGCGAATTTGCGGGCCATGGAAACCTGCATGCTAAGATCGCCCATGAAATAGGCTTGTGTATAAACCCCGTCTTTCTTGTAGTTGGTATAGGTGTTGATATTAAACTGCTCAGCCTGCATTTTAAGCGTAGCGGAAAAATTACGTATGCTGCGGAAAAACTGGGTATGTTCTGCTTTTAACCGCATATTTTCTCCAACATGCAATGTTAAAGAGCTTCTGGAATAGGGCGTTAAAAAATTGCGTGCGGTAAGGTTGCCTATTAGCCCTACACCGGCAAAACTGTTATAGAGTATACCGAGCTTGGCAAATGTCAGCGGGTTTTCTTCTACGTCAAACACTATGGTGTAAGCGGTATCTTTTTTAGGTTGCAGGCTGTACACAATCTTATTGTAATACCGTGTACCAAATGCTTTGCGTACGTGCTCTGATAACTGCGCGGCGCTAAAGTAATGGTTGGGCTCAAACTGCAGTACATGCAAAAAGAAGTTCTCTTTCATTTTGTCGAGCCCCGTTATTTTATAGTCGCTGATCCACACGGAATCTTTGGAGAGAACTGGCTTGTCCTGGTGCTGTATGCCATATAGCGCATTCAGCGAATCTGCCAGTTGTTTAAACCTTGGGTACATTTCCCGGCCCCTGTCAATACCTTCCTGTATTATTTCCGGGGCAGAGCCAAAACTGCCCATGGTGTAATCGTCCAACAGGTGGGGCACATAAATGTCGCAAAGCTTTCTTTCGTTTTTTGAATCTGCATCCTCCCTGAAGAAAGCAATCTGCAACAACACCTGGAAGGCGTTCCTTATTTTTTCCGTAGGCAGCAGGCCGGCAGTTACATTGCTGCCTATTACCAGGTCTGCCCCCATTTTTTTTGCGTCGCTAACCGGAAAGTTGCGTACCACGCCACCATCCACCAGCTTGCGTTTTTCATAATTAACGGCGGTAAAAACAGTAGGTATGGCCATACTGCTGCGTATGGCGTAAACAATTTCGCCTTTGTTGTATACTACGCTTTCGCCTGTGGCAACATCGGCGGCTATACAGCTAAAGCCTTTGGGCAGCTTTGAAAAATCTTTAATATGCCTCACATTAAAGAAGAACTCGCTGAATTTAAGCCACAGCTCCTCCGATTCAAGCACGCCGATGGGCAGGCGGAAAGCGCTGTTAACCCAGGGAAGCTCTACCGCATACTTATTGTATTCATCTTTTTCCTCTACCATTAAAGACTGCAGGGAGGATGAGTTGCTCAGCAATATATCCCAGTCAATTTTCCGGGCAATTTTTTCTATGGAATCACCTGAATAACCGCAGGCATACAATGCACCGATAATGCTGCCCATGCTGGTGCCGGTTACATAGTCAATGTTTAGACCGGCCGAGTCAATAGCTTTTAAAATGCCGATATGCGCCAGCCCCTTGGCGCCGCCGCCACTTAGCGTTAAGCCCAGTTTTGGCCGGGCATTTTGTGCCCCTGCATGTATAACGGAAAAGAAAAATAAAACAATAAGAAATCTGTACATACCTGTAGGTAGTTTTACTTCTGCCTTAACCGGCCCGGGCAAGGGCTTCGGTGTAATCTTAAGTAACGGCTTTGCGTGGGTGCAATTTGCAAGCCAATTTACAGGTAAATCATCAATAACCTGCAAATGCTTTTGTAATATTGTCTTATGCCGTTAACGCTTATTACAAACATTGGTTGCCTGGCTGGGGTAAGGCAGCCAACGGAAATGCTAAGGGGTAACCAACTGTCAGTTCTGCCATTCATCAGCAATGCTTTTCTTATTATTAAGGATGGCGCCATTGAAGCTTATGGTGAGATGGCTGCACTGCCACAAATAACCGCCAACACCTTCATAAATGCAGGGGGGGCATGGGTGCTGCCTTGCTGGTGCGACAGCCATACGCATATTGTATTTGCCGCCAGCAGGGAGGAAGAGTTTGTGGATAAAATAAAAGGGCTAGGTTATGCGGAGATAGCGGCCAAAGGCGGCGGTATATTAAACTCTGCGGAAAAGCTGCAGCAAGCCAGCGAAGAAACCTTGTATAACCAGGCATATATACGTTTGCAGGAGCTTATACGGTTGGGCACCGGGGCCATAGAAATAAAAAGTGGCTATGGCTTAACAAAGGAAGCCGAGTTAAAAATGCTGCGTGTGATAAAGCGCCTGAAGGAAACTGCGGCTATACCAATAAAAGCAACTTTTCTCGGTGCCCATGCATACCCGCCTGCTTACCGGCAAAACCACCAGGCTTACATTGATTTGCTGGTTAACGAGATGATGCCTGCCATTGCCGATGAACAACTGGCTGATTATGTAGATGTTTTTTGCGAAAGGGGCTTTTTTTCTCCGGAAGAAATGGTACAGGTTTGCCGGGCCGGCCTGCAATATGGGTTGCAACCCAAACTGCATGTAAACCAGTTGAACAGCATTGGAGGTATTGAAGCGGGTATACAGCTCGGCGCCCTGTCGCTCGATCACCTTGAGACATTGACGGAAAATGATGTTGCACTGCTTGCCGGCTGGGATGGTATTTGCACTTTGTTGCCTACAGCGGCCTTCTTTTTAAGAATGCCTTATCAGCCGGCAAGAACGTTAATTGACAGCGGTTGTGCGGTAGCGCTGGCATCAGACTTTAACCCCGGCTCTTCGCCATCCGGCAATATGAATTTTGTAGTATCACTTAGCTGCATACAAATGAAAATGCTTCCGGAAGAAGCTATTAATGCCGCTACCCTTAACGGCGCTTATGCCATGGGGTTGGGCAACCAACTGGGGAGCATCACCGTTGGCAAAAAAGCAAACCTTATTTTTACAAAACCTGTTCCGTCGCTGGCATATTTGCCTTACGCTTTTGGCGCCAACCTTATTGATAAAGTGATGGTTGACGGAATGTTTATTGCTGACTAAAAGAATACACGTATGCAGGCTTTTTCTACTGAGTTTATATTGATACTACTGAGTGCCGTAGTAGTGCTTTCTTACCTGTTTTCTATTCTTTCCAGGTATATTAAAGTGCCATCTGTAATGTTGCTGCTTTTTTCGGGTATTGCATTAAGGGCTGTGGCAGAATCCAACAACTGGGGTATCGTTCTCCCTGGTAAAATGGTGGAATTTTTGGGTGTTACCGGTTTAATTATGATAATCCTTGAAGCCGGGCTTGACCTTAAGCTTGGCCGCTCTAAGCTTAAACTCATCCGTAATTCTTTCTTTGCAGCCCTGATTATTTTCCTGCTTTCCGTTACCGGCATCACAATTATCCTGGATTATTTTCTTCATGAGCCTCTCCGCAACTGCATTATTTACGCTACGCCGTTATCTATCATGAGCAGTTCCATCGTTATACCAAGCCTGCACCACTTAACCAGCCAGAAAAAAGAATTCCTTGTTTATGAAGCGTCTTTTTCCGATATACTTGGCATCCTTGTATTCAACATGCTTACCGAAGGGCAACAGGGTTTTTCAGGCCATGCCGTGGGTATGTTTTTTGTCAACATCGCTTTGTCGCTTGTTTTGTCCATCATTTTCTCTTCCCTATTGTTTTTAATACTCACCAGGTCTAAGCTTAATATCAGGTTTTTCCTGGTGTTCGCGTTGCTTATTTTTTTATATGTAGGCGGCAAAATGCTGCACCTGCCTTCGCTGATTGTAATACTTATATTCGGGATGCTTATGAATAACTGGGAGCTTGTGCGCATCCCCATCCTGCGCAAGCTTTTCCCGCGGTCAGAGGTGCAGTCTATTACACATTTGTTGCATTCACTTACAGCAGAAAGTTCTTTTCTTATCAGGACATTCTTCTTCATTTTATTCGGTTATTCCATAGATCTTAAGCTTATCGCCCATTCAAACGTTATTACCATTGGCAGCCTTATTGTGCTGGTGTTATTTATCGCCAGGTTTTTGTACCTGCGGTTTTTTCTGAAGGAAAACGTATACCCCGAAGTTATGTTTATACCCCGCGGCCTTATTACCATACTGCTGTTCTATAAAATTCCGGAAGCGTTTAAACTGCAGTCCTTCAACGAAGGCATTTTATTTTTCGTTGTACTTATTACCGGCATCATCTTAATGCTCGGCACTATTTTCTACCGGCGCAAGAAAGAAGAAGTGGTAGAGGGAACATGAGCCCGAACTATGAAGTTAGAGGTAAATTTGTTTTTTACACCGTACATACCAACATCAAACATCTTATATAAAAAAAGTACTTCGTACTTCTTTCTTCGTACTTGTCAGGGTGCCTGCCCAAGCTATCGCAAGGGCACCGGGCTTTCCGCTCATACTCCGGCACAAAAGCCCTGCTGCAATGGCCTCACCGGGGTATCCGCTTCAATCCCTGGCACGGCGGGGACACAGCGCATCCGTTTGCCGGCAAGCGCAATTTTTAGCCTTGTTTGTTTTCTTATTGCTGAAAACTAATCATACATTTAGTTATGCAACATCTTAAAGTTTACAACAAGCACGATGTGCTTTCGATAACAAAGCTTCGCCGTTTTGAAACCAAACTGGGAGAGAGGGTACAGGTTCTTGCCGATGAGAAAAATATTGAGCAGTCAGTGGCACAATCATCAGCCAAATTTGTATTGTTGGGCGTGCCGGAAGATATTGGAATAAAAGCAAACATGGGTATTGGGGGTGCAGACTCTGCCTGGGTGCCTTTTTTACAGGCTTTCTTAAATATACAAAGCAGCGATTTTTTGCAGGGCGACAATTTGTTGCTGGCCGGCCATTTGGATTTCAGTGGTTTGCCAGGCCTGATCGAAAGCAATGCATCTAATGCTGAAGAAAGGGTAGAAGCTTACCGCCATGCGGTACACACCATTGATGAACAGGTGGAACAGATGGTGAAGCTCATTACCCAGCATGGAAAAATTCCCATCGTTATCGGCGGAGGCCATAACAATGCTTACGGATGTATAAAAGGTGCTGCCAAAGGTTTGTACAAAGCTGGTGCTATACCGATTGCCGAAATTAATGCCATCAACCTGGACGCCCACAGCGATTACCGGCCAATGGAAGGCCGGCATAGCGGCAACGCTTTTCGCTATGCTGATGAAGATGGGTACCTGGAGAAATATTGTGTAATAGGGCTGCACGAAAATTACCTGCCGCAAAATGTATGGCTTGATATCGTAAATAATCCCTTTATTGATGTAATTACCTACGAAGATATTTTTCTGCATGAGAAGAGAACTTTTATGCAGGCTATTGCACATGCCACCAGTTTTACCGAAGGTACCTATTGCGGCATAGAGTTAGACCTTGATATCGTTGAACATGCCTTAAGCAGTGCTGCATCACCCGTAGGTATTACGCCATCCCAGGCAAGGCAATATGTTTATTTTAGCGCCCTGGACAGCAAACCCGCCTACCTGCACATTTGCGAAGGGGCAACACATTTAAGCGATGGCAGAAAAGATGCCGGCATGGGTAAATTGATTAGCTACCTGGTTAGTGATTTTATTAAAGCAATAGAAGCCCTTTAACAAAAGGCAGCGTTTGTTCTTCTGCTGCGTAGCGAATCCAACCGTACAAGAGTTCTCCCGAAACATCAGGACTGCTTTGCCACGCAAAATTGCGCAACGGCAGCCTCAATCATGTGCTGAAGCGGGGCCCATAAATTGAATTTTAAATGCCAGCTATTACTCGTCCGCCAGTGGAACAAGTTTGGCTGATAGATCGGGGTCTTTCATGTTTTTGTCAAAGGGGTACATAGGGCGTTGAATATGTTTATATTCAAGCCTCTCCAGGTTTTGGTCCACACCGCCGGGTGTAAGCGCCAGTATCCAGTCTGCCCGCATGTCGTACAATTCGGGCTGCAGGTAGCCAATTTTTACAACTGCAATATCTGACTTGCGTGGCTGAAGGCCCAGCCTGGTAAAGTCAATTTCATTGTGGTAAGGCTTGCGTTTTTGGGTAACAATAACGTACACACTGCCAACTTTTACCACTACTTCCACTTCCGCATCCTTATCTCCGTATTCAATGGAATGCACAGTGCCCGAAAGCTTAACCGGCGGGGCATAGCGGCTATCTACCTTAGCGCCGGCATAGCCTTCTACCGGGTTGCCAACACCGGCGGCAATGGCTTTCTGCACCAGCTCCGGCCCGGGTATGGAAGCATAGATAAGCACAGGCCCGTTTTGCTCCTTAAACTCGGGGCGTTTTAAAATTTCCGTCAGCGTCCAGGTAACATCTCCGGCGCCACCGGCTGTAGGGTTATCCCCCGAATCGCTGATAAAAAAAGGCTTCTTACTACTTGCCAGTGCTTTGTCAAGGCTTTCGGCCAGGGTACCGGTAGGCGCCACAAAAACAAACTCGTTGCGTACTTTCCAAAAGCTGGCTGCCAATTGCTCTGCTGTACGGGTTACGGCTTCCCTGTCATCGCCGGTTACCATTACTACCGCATGGTTGCGCGGCTCATCGGCCCAGGCATAGCCAATCCATATCGCCGCGTCAACAATGCCGGGCTGTACAGATGCGGGGGCAACGGCCTGGTACAGGCTTTTGCCGGGCTCTATGCGGGTGCTGGTCTTTTCTCCGGGCAGTAAAATGGGCACAACAATACGGGCCTTGTAAGCTGGCTTGCCTTTACCGCTGGCCAGGCGGTTAAGCAAATTGGTTACGGCACGCTGCTTGGTTTCCATCGCGTCTTCATGCGGCGCCATACGGTAACAGGTAATTATATCGGTGTGCTGTGCCAGCCGCCAGGATACATTGCCATGCAAATCCATCGAGGTGGAAATAAGTGTTTTTGTGCCAATTACTTTGCGGATGCGGGTAATAAAATCACCTTCCGGGTCTTCCAGCCCCACCACACTCATAGCCCCGTGAATATCAAAATACAACCCATCAAAAGGGCCGTTCTTTTTTGGGGAATCCAGCGTTTTGTTAACGAGGGATTCATAAGCCTGCCGTGTAACTGCACCACCGGGCAAAGATTTACCTACCAGTGCCGGCACCCACACCGCCTGCTTGCGTAAAGGGGCATCCTCAGCAAAAAAAGGATAGGCTTTAAACACATCCTTGCCATACCTGGCATGAAAGGCTTCTTCTGTTGTTAATGCAGGCGAAAATGTGCTGGATTCTATTCCCAATCCGGCAATGGCAATACGTGGAAGCCGCAAAGTTTGGGCTGGTAAAAAAATATAACCGGCTAATAAAAAGTGCAGTATAAGCAGGGGTTTCATAGATAAAATCTTTAAGTAAAGTTGCTGGCTAAAGTACGTTATAATGGCTGTTGTAAGCGAGGTAAATTTTTTCTGCTGGGTATCAGGGCAGGGCATTTTTTTCCTGCATTAAAACATTGTTTTTGCCAGAAATTTTAATGCCTGCAAAACTACACGGAGAGGATTTTTATTTATTTTTACTAAATACTTTAGTATTTAAAAGCAATCTTATGATTACACCAAAATCCGATACCTGCATTATGGACAAGGTCTTCGTAAGCGGGCAGGGGCTGCTGGAAAGATGGCAGGTGTACCTGGTACCCTGGCCCGGCGCCAGCTATTTTTACCAGGTTTTTATTAATGCTATGGCGGTGGCAGAAATAGCGGTTGACCAGCAAGGACGCTGGTTCGATTTTTCTGCTGGTTACTCTGCCAACGTAGATGAAATGGGTGAACTGATAGAACAGTTTGCCGACTAAAAAAGGGCCTGCAAACCTGCGGCCCTTCTGTTTCAACTTCCTTAATGCGTTACATAAAAAATTGTTCAGACACCACTTTGCCATCCTTTACCTGGTACACACATATTTCCTGCCAGGTCTCTCTATCCCGGCCCTTCATTTTTATATCCATCGTAAGTTTAAACGCAATGCTGTTTTCGCTAACCAGTGGTTCGGAAACCTCGTTGCTGTAACTTTCTTCTACCATGCTTTCAAACTTGTGGCCTTTGGCAATTATTGCTTCAAGCCCGCTTGTTTCTTTTTCAAAGGCCGGCGTGGCAAAAGGTTCTATGCTTACCACATCGTTGGCGTAAAGTTCTTTTTGTGCTTTTTCATATTGGCCGGTACGGCAGTACTCAGCCAGCTTAGCCGCAATTTCATTTGTTGTCATATATTATCGTTTACTGTTTCTGCAATATAGTTAGCAACAGGGTAGGGGGTGCCCCCAAGCTATCGCAAGGGGTCGGGCTTTCCGCTACAAGTCCTCGCCACTCGTTCCTCGTGGCTGTGGGCTTTCCGCTTCAATCCCTCACCCGAAAGCCGGTTGCCGGTTACCAGTTGCAGGTTACCGGTCTGTTGAAGTGTAAAATGCCGATAATTTGTTTAGTTGCGGAAGTGCAGAAATACTATCCGCTGCTGACATTAAACTTTGAACAAACGAACCTCTAACAGTTGCCAGTTACAGGTAGCTGGTTACCGGTCTGTTGAAGGGTAAAATGCTGATAATTTGTTTAGCTGCGGAAGTGCAGAAATACTATCCGCTGCTGACATTAAACTTTGAACAAACGAACAATGAACAAAAACTTACGCCACCATCCACCGGCCGTCCTTGTCTTTTGTGTAAGAAAGGCCATTGCTCATTACATGTATTTCTGCGCCATCTTTACCGGTCATCTTTTTTTGTTCGTAAACCCTTATGCCGTTATTCTCCCGGGTAAGATAGGCTACCAGGGCGTTTAAAGTTGGCGCTACTTCGTGCAGCCACTGTTCTTCAGATTCTCTTACAAATGCCTGGCTCATGTCAAAAATTTTTTAGTAATGCTAATTAACGTATTTTGTTTCATCTAATGCATTGCAAAATGCCGTCAGCGCTAATGCTAAGGGAAACGCAGAATGCCGCGCCAGGGATAGAAGCGGATACCCCGCTGAAGCCATTGTGTCATGGCCTTGTGGCGGAGTATGAGCGGATAGCCCGGTGCCTTCGGCAGGCGCCCTTAACCTTTGCTGTAACGGCGTTTTTATTCTAACAAAATATCACTGTAACAATGAGATTAAACACCAGCCAATCCTGCTGCCATAACCGTACCATAACGGTTTGCCTTTTTGTAGTTTCTGTTTTTTTTATTTCCTGCGGCGGTGGTGGGGAAAAATTATCGCCCGCCACAGATACACTTACCGAAGAGCAAAAGCACCTTCCCGAAAATGCATTGAAAGGGCTGGAAATTGATGAAGGGCTGGAAGTAAAACCCTTTGCAACAGAGCCCATGCTAAAAAATCCCACCAACATTGATGTGGATGAAAGGGGCCGCGTATGGGTTACGGAAGCCTACAACTACAGGCCAGACATAAACGGTAACCCCACCAATGAAAAAGGCGACCGCATTATGATACTGGAAGATACCAACGGCGATGGAAAAGCCGATACCGCCAAGCTTTTTTACCAGGGCCCTGAAATAAATGCGCCGTTGGGCGTAAGCGTATTGGGCAACCGTGTGCTGGTATCTCAAAGCCCGTATGTATGGGCTTTTTACGACGATAATAACGATGACAAGGCCGACAGAAAGGAAATACTCTTCCAGGGCATTGGCGGCGAACAGCATGACCATGGCATTCACAGTTTTAGCTTTGGGCCCGATGGCAAACTGTATTTTAATTTTGGCAATGCCGGGGAAACGCTAAAAGATAAAAACGGCAAAACCGTTCTTGACCAGGATGGTGAAGAAATTTCGCCCAAAAAATACAAACAGGGCATGCTCTTCCGTTGCGACCCCGATGGTTCTAACGTAGAGTGCCTGGCCTATAATTTCCGCAATCCTTACGAGGCTGCGGTAGATAGTTACGGCCTTTTATGGCAAAGCGATAATGACGATGACGGCAACCGCGGCGTACGCATTAACTATGTGATGGATTACGGCAACTATGGGTTTACAGATGAAGTTACCGGCGCCGGCTGGCAGGCAAGCCGTACTAACATGGAAGATTCCATTCCTTACCGCCACTGGCATTTGAACGACCCCGGCGTGGTACCCAACCTGTTACAGACAGGGGCAGGCTCGCCTACCGGCATGGTTATTTACGAAGGCACATTGCTGCCCGAAAAATTCAGGGGGCAAATGATACATTGTGATGCCGGCCCCAACGTGGTACGGTCTTATCCGGTACAAAAAAACGGGGCCGGGTACACCGCGTCTATTGTTAACATACTGGAGGGTAAGAAAGACCAATGGTTCAGGCCCGCGGATGTTTGCGTGGCGCCGGATGGTTCTTTAATTATTGCCGATTGGTACGATGTAGGCGTTGGTGGCCACCAGGCTGGCGACCAGGCCCGCGGCAGAATTTACCGTGTAGCGCCGCATGATGCCGCTTACACTATACCAAAGCAGGATTATTTGTCCGCGGCAGGGGCTGTAACCGCATTGCAAAGCCCCAATTTATCTGTACGTTATCATGCGTTTACCACGTTGCAGTCCATGGGAACGGCAGCGGTACCAGAGCTGGAAAAATTATGGCGCAATACATCTGCCAATGGCCGTATGCGGGCAAGGGCCTTTTGGGCGCTGGCAAAAATGCCCAACGCCAACGCATTGCAATACCTGCAGGAAGCGGCAAAAGATACGAGTGCCAGCATACGCATGATGGCCATACGGGCTGCGAGGGAACTGAAATCTCCCGCAGACATCATTACCATAGTCGGCCAACTGGTTAATGACGCGGATATACAGGTAAAACGAGAATGTGCATTGGCTCTGTACCACAACAAATCTCCCGAGGCCCCGGGCCTTTGGGCAACACTCGCACAGGCTTACGATGGCAAAGACCGCTGGTACCTGGAAGCGCTGGGCATTGCTGCCGACAGGCAGTGGGATGCTTTTTTTACAGCCTATAAGGCCCGCGTGGCCGATCCTACACAATCCGATGCCTCAAGAAATATTGTATGGCGTGCCCGCAACGAAGCCACCGTGCCTTACCTGGCACAACTGGCAGCACAGCAAACTGTGCCCCTGCAGCAACGTTTGAAATACTTTAGGGCATTCGATTTTCATAGCGGCCCGGCCAAAGCTAAACTGCTGGTACAAATGATTGAGCAGGATACGGCCGGCAACGTAGACCTTGATAAGCTGGTGCTGCACCACCTGGATGGCGGTACCGTTGCTAAATCAAAAGCAGCGCAAAAAGCGCTGGCTGCGGTATTACAATCCCTGCAGGGTACGGATGAGTATATAGAACTGGTGCGCCAATACAAGGTAACAAGGGAAAACGATAACCTGCTGCAACTGGCGCTAAGCAAATACGACAGTGCTACCGGCCGCAAAGCGGCAGGCCTGTTGCTGGCGCAGGGCGGTGCAAAGCAGGTTTGGAAAGTGATTAACGGTAAAGACAGCGCCGCCACCGTGAAAATGTTGCACGCTTTAAGCGAAGTGGGCAGCAAAGAATCCTTGTCTATACTGCAAACCACAGCCTTAACTGCCAAATACCCGCTGGAAATACGCAGGCAGGCCGCAGGCTTAATTGGCCATAGCTGGAGTGGCGAGGAGACGGTAATAGCCTTGCTGAAGAGTAAAAAAGTACCCGCTGAACTTATACCCGATATTGTTGCCAGCGTAAGCGGCGCATGGCGTGGGGCCATACGCAGCGAGGCGGAAAGCTATCTGCCCAATAAGCCTAAAGAAGCCGGCAGGCCAATACCCACCATGGCGGCGCTGAATGCGCTTAAAGCCGATGCGGCACAGGGCAAGGCTGTATATGCAAGGGTTTGTGCTGTTTGCCACCAGGCGGGCAGCGAAGGCTACGATTTTGGGCCTAAGCTTACCGAAATAGGTTCCAAATACCCGCCCGAAGGTTTGCTGGATGCTATTGTGCACCCATCAGCCGGTATAAGTTTTGGCTTTGAAGGCCAGGCGATAAAGCTGAAGGATGGCACCGTACTAAACGGCATTATTGCCAGCAAAACCGAAACGGATATTGATATTAAATATCCCGGCGGGGGCAAGCAGCAAATTAAGGCTGCCGATGTGCAATCCATTAAAGAGCTAAAGGAATCCATGATGCCTGAAGGCCTGCATGCCGGCCTTACAGACCAGGATATGGCCAACCTGCTGGCTTACCTGTCATCGTTGAAGAAAAAATAACCCGATCCTTCAACTTTGGATTGCCTGGCCGTTGCACGGCAGCAAAATATTTTTTATGGGCCCGGCGGAAGGATAAGCATTAAGCTTTGCTTGCGTCGCACTCTTCAGCGGCTGGATTCGCTGTTGAGCTTTTCCCGCAGGGTAGGTTTAACCGGGCGCCTCCGGCGCCAGAAATAAACGCTACTGAGGCACGGAAAAAGGGGCAATTCAAAAATCTCGGGATTAAAATTACAGTTACCATTTACACCTAAGCAGACCGGAAACCAGCTACATGTAACCTGCAACCGGCTGTCGGGTGAGGGATTGAAGCGGATACCCCGGTGAAGGTATTGTGCGATGGCTTTTGTGCCGGAGTATGAGCGGAAAGCCCGACCCCTTGCGATAGCTTGGGGGCACCCCC
>NZ_VVIP01000048.1 GCF_009650435.1 Foetidibacter luteolus | reverse complement strand
AAGTACTTCGTACTTCGTAAATCGTACTTTTTTACATCGTACATCCCACATCCAACATCTAACATATCACAAGTACTTCGTACTTCGTAAATCGTACTTGGGGGTGTCCCCAAGCTGCGCAAGGGGTCGGGCTTTCCGCTATTACTCCGGCACAAAGCCCCGGCTGCCCTGGCCTCACCGGGGTAGCCGCTTCAATCCCTCACCCGATGGTGTAACCTGCTGTTTTTTGGCAGGCAGGGTTCACATGCAACCTGTTATTACGGGTGAACTGTTTACCTGGCACTGTTGCCCGTTGGCATAGTAAAATAAAATTCAGAGCCTTTGCCCGGCTCACTTTCAACACCAAAACCAAAGTTGTGCCTGCGTAAAATTTCAGCGCAGATGTACAGGCCAATCCCCAATCCCTGTATATGGTGCTCGCTTTTTTCAGCCCGGTAAAATTTATTAAAAATGTGCTGCTGGTCTTTTTTAGAAATACCTATGCCGGAATCTTTTACACTTACCTTCGTTTCACCACCCTGTTCTGTAACCAATACGGTAACCTTCCTGGCATCGGGACTGTACTTAACAGCATTGGATAGAAAGTTGATGATTACCTGTTCCAACCTTATTTCATCGCCATATACCTGCCTTGCTGCACCTCCCTCCCTTTCAATGGTATAATCAGGATAGGTTTGCTGTATAATCTCCACGGCGTTACCCAACATGCCTTCCAAATCAAAATTCTTCATATTGTACTTTAACTTACCGCTTTCAATCTTGGATATATCCAGCAGGTCAGCTATCAGTATGTTAAGTTTCTCAACCTGTATCAGTGTGCGGTCAATATATTGCCTGGCAGCGTTTTCGTTGCCGTCCAGCAGGTGCTGCAGCAACTGTATATAACCTTTAATACTGGTAAGCGGTGTTTTAAGTTCGTGGCTTGCTATACTGATGAATTCATCCTTTTTTTTGATAGCCTGTTTTTGGTCCTCTATATCCGTAAAAGTGCCCACCCATTTAACTATTTCCCCGTTTTCTTTTACAGGTAAAACTTTCAACAAATGATAGCGGTAGTCTTCGTCGGCCAGTTTTTTTATACGCACTTCCATTTCAAGGGGCTGGCCTCTTTTTATTGTTTGCTGCAACGCGTTTTTAATATCGGCATCGTCAGGGTGCGCAACCGGAAATTCAATTTCTGAAGTGGAATATTCAAACCAGCGGCTATTGTTGTATTCTATATGGCCATCGGCCTTGGTGGTAAATGCAATTTGCGGTATAGATTCAAGTATGCTTTTAAATTCCAGTGCCAGGTCGTTTACTTCGTCCTGCGCTTTTTTCCTGAACTCAATTTCCGCCAGCAGGCTGGCCTGCATTTCATTCAACTGGCGCTTTTGTTCGTACAGCGTATAAAAGGTTTTAACCTTCAGTAAAAAAATGTCGGGGTCAATAGGTTTGCTTATATAATCTATGCCGCCGGAACTATAACCCTTCGCTATATACTTTTTATCTGTGTTTACAGCGGAAAGAAAGATGATGGGAATATCTTTTGACTTACTGTACCCCGAAATAGTTTCAGCCACCTCAAACCCATCCATGCCAGGCATTTGTACATCCAGTATAATTAGGGCATAACTGTTTTTCAGCACCTTTTTAAGGGCTTCCTCGCCGCTTAAAGCGGTGTCTGATGGAAAATTATGTTGGCTTAAGATAGATCTGATGGCAAAAATATTCTCCGGCTTGTCATCTACAATAAGTATCATTCGTGTAGCAAAGGTTATGCAACTTAGTTAGCAATAAAGTGTAAAATAATTGATTTTGATTTACATAAACAAGCCGGTGTTGCAGCTTTCAACCTTTTATTATGTATTGCTGTTGAGGAGATAAATATTGGGGAATTTTCTCTACAATTTTATTGCTAAAAGTGTTGTTTGAAGGGTAAATGTTAAAACATGATCCGCATAACCAACATGTATCAGCTTTTGGGAGGTTTTTAAAAAGTGCAGGAGTTAATTTCCCTTTTTCTGTTTTATCAACCCCGCCTTTCGTCCGCCCCGCTCCCCAAAGCTTGTCACAGCAAAATGCAAGAGCCCTTCCGGAAGCGCTGGCCTTAGTAGCAGGGAAACGTAGTTATTTTTTATGGCAGCAAAAGCGTAAGCTTCGCATTTTGCTTAACTGTAAGCTTACCGCCTTTTAATACCACCGGAGAGCGTATAATGCATTCTGAACCGGCAGACGGGTTAATGATCACCTCTACACCAGCGGGTATTTCCAACGGCGGCATGGCCCCGTTAACCCAGTTATCAGCATCTTCAAAGTTGCCGTTGCCGGTAAAAGTGTAAACAGGCAAAAATACCGGTTCCACTCCGGCCGAATAAAGCTCTTCGCCATAGGCGTAGCTGTAAGCTTTAAAAAAAATGCGGCTGCCTGCGGTTGCGAGTTGCTGCGGATTAACAAGACTGGCCAGGGCCGCACCTTCAGCCGGTTTGGTACCGGTGGCCGTACCGTCTGATACCCATAAAGCGTTATTCACCAGCATAAACATCTTACCGGCATTTGCCATGGCAAGTACCTGCCTGGGGCTGCTGGATGCGCTGCCGGGCGTAATGTCTTTTACCATAACAGTGCCGTCGCCAGTTCCATCGCTTTTCCATAGCTCAAACCCATTGGCCGGTGTACCTGCAAAAAAATAAAGCGTGCCGTTTACATTTGCAAGCATGGCAGGGTTAGAACTATTGCCGCCATCGGCTATATCTTTTACCAACTGTGTGCCCGCTGAGGTACCGTTGGTCTTCCACAGCTCAAGCCCTGTGGTGCTGCCCTGGGATGTGCCGGCAAAATAAAGCCAGCCACCCGCTGTTGAGGGGTTTAAAAACTCAGTTACCGTGTTGTTTACCACGACAGTGCCGCCGGCCGTACCATTTGTTTTCCAGAGTTGTTTAACTCCATTGGCAAAAGCAGTGAAGTACACTTCGCCACTGTATGCGCAAAGACTGTTAAAAGAAGGGTCAAACGCCTGGAAGGCGCCGGTAGCAGGCCTGGTCCCTTCTAAGGTGCCGTCTGTTTTCCATAATGCATGTTGCCCGGTTATATTCCTTTGCAGGTAAAACAAACGGCCGCCGGCAATAACAGGCGCCCTGCCTTGTGCGGTGGGGCCAGGCAGCTCGGTTATCGCGTTGGCCAGGCTGAATGTGCCGCCTGCCGAGCCATCGCTGCGCCAGAGCGAAAACAGGCTGGTATAAGCGTCCTGCATGCAGAAATAAACAAGGTTATCCGCAGCAATAATAAAACGGGTGTTAAGTGAAATGCTGTCTGTAAAGTCTTTTACCAACGTACTGCTGTTCCCATTAAATTTAAACAGGCCCCGGCGGTTGGTTAAAGAATCCGTGCCGTCAAAAAACAGATAGTTGCCCAGCCGGGCAAAACCAGGCTGCTGTAAAATACCGGATACATGTTTATCCGCAAACCTTTTGGTACCCGCTTCTGTACCATCGCTGGCCCATAATTTTACAAAAGGCGTAGTGCCGTCTGAAGCCCCGAACACAAGCTTACCCTGTAACTCTACCGGAGAAAAAATACCGGAAGAACCTGTAGTAGTGGTATTTATATCTTTCAGCAAAGCCGTACCCGCGGCAGTGCCATTGCTTTTCCAGAGTTCATATCCATTTATGCCATTATAAGCGGTAAACAAAGCGCTGTTGTTAAGCCATGTAAAACCCACACCGCTAAAAGCAGAAAGTGGCGGGCCGGGAAAAATATCTTTTATCATTACAGTGCCGGCCACGGTGCCATCGCTCTTCCACGGTTCAAAGCCTGTGGCAGGTGTTGAAGCCCAGAAATAAACGTTGCTGCCGGCACGGGAGAGGTTCATGGTTGAGCAACTGTCAACCAGAAGGTAAGTACCGGCGCTGGTACCATCACACCGCCACAACTGGTCTTTCCATTGAATTGCATCCTTATAGATGCGGGCAGAGAAGTATAAATTGCCGCCCACCTCAGTTAGCTGGTTAATGGCCGAGGAGATGCCCGGCGGTGTAATATCCTTAACCAGGGTAATACCCGATGAAGCGTTCATGTCGTAGGCATACACAGAAGCGCCAATGTTTCCATGGGCCAGGCCGGCGAAATATAAAGTATTTCCTTTTTTTGCAACGGGGCATGATGGAGATATGCTTATTTCGTTAAAGCCCGCTGCTATTGCCGCGTCCCCTGTTTGGTTGTCAGCAACCCAAAGCCTGCGTACATTATCCTGGCCGTTTAAGGCAGTGAAATAAACCTTATTACCGGTACCTTCTGTAATATGCTCCGGGGCAATGGCACTGGTGTTAACCAAAACTGTTCCTGCCGATGTACCATCCGAAAAAGCAAGTACACCCACGTTATTACTGAGTATCAGGGGAAAATAAAGTGCCCCTGCTGCCGGAACAAGATAGGGTACAATAGCAGAATTGTAACCGGGCCCGGGAACGGTAAAGTCTTTTATCATTACAGTTCCATCGGTTGTTCCGTCAGACTTCCAAAGCCGTCCCCCGCCATGGGACAAAAAGTAAAGCACATTGTTTGCTGCTGTAAGCCTGAAAGGCGAAGCAACATCTTTCAACATAACCGTGCCGGCTGCTGTACCATCGGAAACAAAAAGCCTGATACCCGCATTGGTAGCAGCCGAAAAGTATAGCTTATCGTTCATTACGGCAAACTCTGAAGGATTACCATTTTGTGCCCCATCCAAAATATCTTTTACAAGGTAAGTGCCCGCGGTAGTGCCATCGCTTCTCCAAAGTTCCGTGCCATGTATGCCATCATCAGCGGAAAAAAAACAAACGCCGCCGATAACCGGAAAAGTAGAAAAGCGTGCCGTGAAGGGTGATGGCGTTGAATTGGTAAACCGGTTAATGTCTTTTACAAGCGTTACGTTTTGTGAAAAAACCGGTGAGGGCAACAGGCATACGGACATAACTGTTAATAAGGTTAAAAGGTAGCTGGTGCGTTTCATATTAAATGTTTGAGGGTTAATGCCTAAGATATTTAATTATCCCCTTGCATAAAACAGGCTACAAGCCATGCGCAAAAAAATGGCCAATACGGATATAGGAAACTCTGATGCTTAATCGCCAAAACAGCGCTTGTAAGGCGGCCCATAAACCAGGCCGCAAATAAAATGCAGGCCGCACCTTCGGGTGAGGGATTGAATCGGGTACCCAGGTGAGCCCCCTCCAATTGTACCAATACATTGCGTGGCCCCGCCCCACTCACCATTTGCTACTCCCCACTTGCCTCCCCTGACAACACTGGTAGAATGTTGCCTGTTTGCAATACAATATTTTATGAATGATTATATTAACAGGCCGCATTTTATTTTTATGCAAACGCTTGGCTGATGAAAACACTATTGGTTGCAGTGTTATACATTTTGTGTGGGCAGCTTGCCGCGCAACACTCTGTTATACCCGTTAAGGTAGATAGCCGCACGGTATTGTTTAACAACGGCTGGCAGTTTGTATTAAAAAATGATACAGCAACAGCCAACGTTTCTACACTGCCCTGGCGGCAGGTTAATCTTCCGCACGACTGGAGCATTGAGGACTTGCCGGCGCAAAGAGCTGACAGCACCGGTGGACCGTTTTCAAAAGCCAGCGCCGGCGGACCGTTTACGGGGCATACGGTTGGCGGCACAGCCTGGTACAGAAAAACATTTACGCTGCCCGCGTCTGTAGAAAACAAAATTGTTTACCTGCAGTTTGATGGCGTTTACCAGCAAGCCGATGTGTGGTTCCGGGGCGAAAACCTGGGCACACACCCGAATGGCTATACACCTTTTTATTATAACATTACACGGTTGGTGTCCGGCAAAGCAGAAAACTCAGTTGAAGTAGAAGTAAAGAATATCGGCCGTAACAGCAGGTGGTATAGTGGGTCCGGCATTTACCGGCATGTTTGGCTAACAGTGGTTGAACCTGTGCATATAGCGCCCATGGGTGTTTATATAACTACGTCAAAAGCCGGCGCCAACAGCGCTGCCGTAAACATTGCAACCACGGTAAGCAATTTTTACAAGGCAAGAAAAGCATCCCTAAAAACAGTCCTTTTATCCCCCACCGGTGCCATTGCCGCTACGGTTACCACCCCCCTGAACATTGCCGCGGATAGTACCCTTGTCATAAAGCAGCAAGCCCTGATAAACCAACCTTTGCTATGGAGTGTTGATAAGCCCGATTTGTACAGCGCAAAATCTTACATAACGGATGGCGGTACAATCTTAGACAGCGTTACCACCACTTTTGGCATAAGAACAATAGTAATTAACGCCCGGCAGGGCCTGTTGCTGAATGGCAAAAGGCTTATACTGAAAGGCGGCTGCGTTCATCATGATAACGGTGCGTTGGGCGCCGCCGCCTATAACCGTGCCGAAGAACGCAAACTGGAAATATTAAAAGCCAACGGCTACAACGCCATACGCACCAGCCATAACCCTCCTTCAACTGCTTTTTTAGATGCCTGCGACAGGCTGGGCCTGCTGGTGATAAATGAGGCTTTTGACGAATGGGAGCATAAAAAACTGTTTGACGATTCATCTGCCTACCATCACTACTTTAAGGAGTGGTGGCAAAAAGATATAGAGGCGTTCGTAAAGCGTGACCGCAACCACCCCTCAGTAGCGCTATGGAGCATTGGTAACGAGATATATGAACGTGCTGACACACCCGGTTTGCGCATAACCAAACAGCTTACTAACGCTATACGCCAACTAGACAGTACCCGTAAAATTACCGAAGGTATCTGCTGGTTCTGGGACCATCCGGGCAGGCCTTGGGACTCATTGCAACCAGCCTTTGCCTTGCTGGATGTGGCCGGTTATAATTATGAGTGGCAGCGCTATGCAGACGATCACCGCAAGCACCCCAACCGCATTATCGTTGGTACTGAAACCTACGCCCAGGAAGCGCTGGAAAACTACAGCTTTGCCGAAAAGAACCCGCATGTGCTGGGTGATTTTCTGTGGACCGCATGGGACTATATTGGTGAAGCCGGCATTGGCCACACCCTGCTTCAGCCGAATACTTTAAAGCAGGACAAGACCATGCTGCAACCCTGGCCCTGGTTTAATGCCTGGTGCGGCGATATTGACCTTATTGGCCAGAAAAAACCACAATCTTACTATCGGGATGTGGTATGGCGCAGAAGCAAAATTGAAATGCTGGTGCAACGGCCTGCACCTGCGGGCAAGCATTACCTGGCCAATAGCTGGGGCTGGCCAGAAGAACTGAAAAGCTGGACATGGAATGGCCACGAGGGCAAACCCGTTACCGTACGTGTTTTTAGCCGCAGCAAGTTGGTGAGACTGGAACTGAACGGCAAGCCTGTAGCGGAGAAAAGCATTTCCGACACATCCATCACCGCTGTTTTTCAACTGCCTTACCAGCCTGGACTTCTGAAGGCTTTCACAATAGAAAACGGCCACAAGACAGACTCTGTTACCATTGCCACAGCAGGGCCGGCCCGGAAAATAAAACTGGTTGCAGACCGCAGTACCATCAAGGCCGGCGGGCAGGATTTGAGTTTTATAACAGCGGAAATAACAGATGATGCCGGCAACATTTTGCCCGATGCCGAAACGGAGCTGCATTTTGAAGCGGATAAGGAAGATGTTATTGTAGCTGTTGCCAATGGCAACCCAAAAGACATGAGCAGTTTTCGGCAACCGGTTAAAAAAACATTCCGCGGCCGCGGCCTGGTAATTGTCAAAAGCCATCAAAAAGCTGTGATCCAAATAAAAGCCAAAGCCACAGGGCTTGAGGATGGAACGATTAGCATTACTGCGGAATAGCAAGTGGGTAATTGGTAAATGGCGGGCACATCGTACATCCCACATCGTACATCTTACATATTTAAGTACTTCGTACTTCACCCTTCGTACTTGCTTTTGGGGGTGCCCCCAAGCTGCGCAAGGGGTCGGGCTTTCCGCTCATACTCCGGCACAGAGCAAGCGCACAAGACCTTCACCGGGGTATCCGCTTCAATCCCTCACCCGCTGGCATCTTCCTTTTATCATCATTACTGGCCTGCCGGAACAATGGATTATTCCTGAAATTTGCCGTTGTTTATTTTACAACATTCAAATAGCAAATCTCAAAACTATTAGCATGCTTATACCATCTTTGAAAGCACTGTTTAAAAGAGACCTTATTAAACTGAAAGCAGAAATAAATCTCTACAATAGCGAAGCAAGGCTTTGGCAAATAGAAAAAAGCATTGCCAACTCTGGCGGTAACCTTTGCCTGCACCTTATTGGTAACCTGAAAACGTACATAGGTAAAGAGTTGGGCGGCATTCCCTACGAACGCAACAGGGATGCCGAGTTTTCGCTGAAAAATATACCCAGGGCTGAACTTGTGGAAATGATAGACCAAACAATTGAAGCCGTTGAAGCCGGCCTTGATAATGTAACAGAAGAACAGTTGGTGCAGGAGTACCCGTTGCTGGTGCTTGCAACAAAAACAACCACAGGTTATTTCCTTATCCACCTGGCCATGCATTTAAGCTATCATCTGGGCCAGGTTAACTACCACAGGCGTTTGCTGGATGAATGAAACTAAGGAGGCTGCGTAAGTCTAAACTCAAGTATCTTTTTGTTTTCCGTTACACTATGCAAAAAACAATATTATCTGCATTCGCCATCTTAATAATCGGCAGTGCATCGGCGCAAAAGGAAAATAAACCGGTTACAGTTTTGCTGCAGGCGCAATACAGCAAAACACTCTATGATTTTACAAGAGGCAATAATCCCTGGGCGATTGGAACAGGGATTATTATTCAGTTGGAAAATAAAGGGAAGCTTAAGCCAACGCTTGAAACAACCGTGGATATTTATCTTGAAAATGATAAAGTGGCAAGGCTTAATAACGAAAATGAAATTGCGGAACGGGTCGGCATGTCAACATGCGTTTTAGCTGGCTGTTCGTATAATGCGTTTAAACGCCTACTGGTATCACTCACCGGTGGCCCCTGTTTTATTAATGGACGTATAACACTAGGAATACGTCCTTCATTGTGCTACCGGCTTTCTGCCGGCAAAACATGGCAGGGTAAAATATATTTTACCAACATTTTCAACCGCGAAACCTCACCGGCAAAGGATTTAGGGGCACTTAGTTTTTCCATTGCCCTGAAACTATAACCACAGATATTAAAAAAAATAGAGAACCTCCTATACTGTGCTTCTGCAGACACTGTATCAAACCTTCTGCACCCGATTCTGCCACCTGTAAGGTGCCAGAAGCATAAACAAGCCGCTGAGGCTTATCGGTAAGCCTCTTGATTGGCTACGTGTCTGGCAGCAAAGCTGGCAGACACTAAACCCGGGTCTGAAAAGCCACCCAATGAACCGGACGATGAACGGATTGCGACGCAACGAAGATGCCACAGGGCTATGTCGCTGGTACCATAGTCGTGAGTGGTGAATGGTGAGTAGTGAATAGTGAGTAGTGAATAGTGAGTAGCCCTTCACTTAAAACATTGAACCTTAAACATAAGAACAACAAACAACTACTTCTGCTCCGCTTCCGCCTTGCGTTTCTTCTTAAAAAATCCACGCAGTAAAAAGTTATGTTGAAGCGCTTCCAGGTTTTCATCCAGCTTCTGGCTGCTGGTTTGCAGGTTGTGAATGGTGGCCTTTAACTGCTCGGCAGTTTTTTTATCGTATAATAATGTGCTTACAGGGCCATCCCCTTCGTTAATTTGTTCGCTGGCTGCCTGCAGGTTTTCCGTAATAAGCGAGGCATTGTAAGCTGCGTCCCGCAATTGTGTAACCGTGCCACGCAGGTTGTTAAAGATAATGGTATCGCTCACCAGGTCGTTCATCAAAGTGCCCTCGTTGTTTAGTTTGGCTGTGAAAGCTGAAAGGTCTTTCATTACCGCCTCGCTGGTTAAAGATACCTGGCGGAAATTGCCTACCACTTTGTTCAGGTTAACCATGAGCGATGTATCGTTCATCAGCTTACCCAGGGTGCCTTCGCCATTGGCTATTTTTTGAGATACCAGTTTCAGGTTACCCGTTATTTCTTCCAGGTTGCGGTTGTTGTTTTGCAGGGTTGCCAGCATTTCATCGTTGCTTACCGCTTTATCCACTTGCAGCATATCCCCGTTGGCCACCTGGGCAGCAGCGTTGGTGCCGCCATAAATTACAACAATCTTATTTCCAATTAATCCATCTGAACCTATTTTGGCCTTGGCATCCCGCCGTATATGGGATTGCGCAGACTTTTCAATATGCAGCTCCACCAGCACCTGCGAAAGGCCGTGAAAACTAATGCGCCTTACCGTACCAATTTTAACACCGGAAAACCAGATGTTACTGCCCGGCTGAAGGCCAGCCACATCGTTAAAAACGGCACGTACCGTTATTGTTTTTACAAAGCTTTTTTTCTGGCCACCCAATATCAATACCGTAGCGGTTAATATGGCAAGGCCAATTAGTATAAACAGGCCAACAATAACGGCCCTCCTGTTAGCTGGTTTCATCGGCTGTAATAAAGTTATAGTTATAAAAACTTTGTATCCTTTCATCATCCGCATCAAACACCTCTTCAAATGTGCCCTGTGTAAGAAATTTACCATCCAGCAGCATGGCTATGCGGTCGCCGGTTTGCCGTGCACAGGTAAGATCGTGGGTAATAATGATGGAGCTGGTATGGTATTGCTCCTGCACCTCGTTAATAAGGCTATTAATGTCCAGGCTGGTAATAGGGTCAAGGCCGGCAGTAGGTTCATCGTACAGCATAATTTCCGGCTGCAAAATCAGTGTACGGGCAATACCCACACGTTTGCGCTGGCCGCCTGACAGTTCCGCCGGCATCTGGTCTATGGTGTGCAGCAGGCCTACATCGTCCAGCACTTTTTCCGTAGCCGTGCTTATCTCTTTGCGGGTAAGCTGTTTAAAATTACGCACCAGCGGAAAAGCCAGGTTTTCCCGCACCGTCATACTATCGTACAAGGCACTGTTCTGAAAAGAGAAACCAATCTTTAACCGCAGTTGCCGTAGCTGGTTGTTGTTGAGCGCATCCACCTGCTGGCCCAGCACAGACACCATGCCTTTGTCTGGCTTTAACAGGCCTACCATTATTTTAATAAGCACCGATTTACCAGTACCGGAGCGGCCGAGCACCACCACATTTTCACCCTTGAATACTTCCAGGTCAACACCCCGCAATACATGCAGTGTGCCGAAAGATTTTTCCAGGTTTTCTATGGAGATTACCTTTTGCGTTTTATCTGCTATATGTATACGCCTTTTCATTTACCTGATGGCATTTACAATCTGAACAATAATCATTTCTTCAACAAAAATCATAAACATGCTGGCCACTACTGCAGCGTTGGCCGCACGGCCTACACCCTGTGTACCCTGTGTGGCATTAAAACCCTGGTAACAGCCTGCTATGCCAATGGTAAAACCGAATATCATCGTTTTGAATATGGAAGAAAAAATATCCAGGAAAGAAATGGTGGAAAAGCCACTATCTAAAAAAGAGCGCAGGCTGGTAAGCTCATTGGCATGCACGTTAAGATAAGAGCCCATCATGGCCACCAATGCAGTGTACATCATTAATACGGGTAACATAAGGG
Organism: Foetidibacter luteolus; assembly: GCF_009650435.1. Classification (GTDB taxonomy): domain Bacteria; phylum Bacteroidota; class Bacteroidia; order Chitinophagales; family Chitinophagaceae; genus Foetidibacter; species Foetidibacter luteolus. The sequence goes on along the minus strand of NZ_VVIP01000048.1, from coordinate 20,825 downwards.
TGGTTGCCAGTACCCGGGTAACCACCAGGAATTTATAGGGGTTGGTAGCAGAAACTTCCATCGCGTCTATCTGTTCCGTTACCTTCATAGAACCTAATTCAGCCCCAATGTTGGAGCCCACTTTACCCGCCGCAATAAGTGCTGTAACCAATGGCGCCAGTGCCCTTATTACCGCGATGGAAATAAGCGATGGCAACCATGAAGAGGCGCCAAACTCCTGCAGCGAAGGCCTTGATTGCTTGGTAAAAACAATACCGATAATAAAGCCGGTAAGAGAAATAAGCGGCAACGAGCGATAACCAACTTCGTAACACTGGCGTGCCACTTCCTGCATTTCGAACGGTGGCCGGAACAACTGCTTAAAAAACTCCAGTATAAACTTGTACAAACGGTAGACACCGGAAAAAAACTCATCCAGCCGGGGCGAGATGAGGTGCCTGCGCACCTTTTGGAGATTTTTGTTTTTTAGGTTAAATGCCATTGACGACTGCCTGAGGGCTACTTAGCCGGGTTAAAAAATAAAAAACTTAATCCTTGCTATGCCTAAAGTATGCCAGTAAGCTACAGAGCTGCTTTTGCGGTATAACAAATTGATTTTTAGCTGATAACAAGTCCCGTGATCACCCGCGGATATGGCTGTTATTCTCCCGAATGGGGTAAGATTGCTGGCAGAATGCAGAATTAATGCCCCATCATTGTTTTTATATGCCCTGAAAAGAATAATTATGGGCCCGGCAGCAGGAACTATCATGAGGCGTCCCTTGCGTCGCACTCTTGTACTACACAACTTTATGCAACTTTTAAAGCCGTATCCGGAAAATTATGGTAAAATTTGGCATGCTGCCACAGCCATTTGCGCAGTTTACCCGGTTTGATTATTGAGTATTTAAATCACCCCTGCTTAAACTGGTTATCATCCGCACTTGGTCCATAAATTGACGGCACCGCAATATCATTTAACCGCAGATAAACCGTTAACTGGCCGCGGTGGTGCACCCAATGATTAATGGTAGAAGAAATGCTTTCCAGCATAGGGCTGGAATATAAAACATGTCCATTTGATTTTAGCGTAAACGTGCCGTCCAATGCTTCGTCAGTAGCGTTATGCAGGGCTCTTTCTGCCCTTTTTATGTTTTCATCAAAATGGCCAACCAGCGCTTCAGTAGTTTTCGTTTGCAGGTGTTGAAATGTGGCCAGGTCAATTTCACCTTCTTCAACCATTACCGCTACCCACAAGGGTATTTCAGCTACCAACACGGCCAGGTAGCCCATGGCCATGCTTTTGGGGTGCGGCTTATAATCATACAAGTTTTCGGTAACTCTTTCCAGGCATTTGCGGGTAGAAGTTACTTCCGCTTTTATTTCATCCGCATACGCGTTGGCCAGGATTTTGTTTTTCATACAATCGTTTTAATGTTGATGATTGGTAAGTTGTGCAAGGTATATGCCAGATTCCATCCACCGGGTGTTCCGCCGAACCACAGGTGATGCCAGGCCAAGCCCAAAACGTATCGACGCTAATTCTTAATGGATTTGCTTATACGCATTCACCACTTTAATATAGTCCAGTATCGCGTCTATCTCTTTATTGGAGAGTTGGAGAAACGGCGGCATCCTGGATCCGTACTCCTTAGCCAATGCTACAAAATAAGGCTCGCCGGATTTGATAACCGCCTCGCTGTTGCGGATAAAGTTCCGCAGCAAGGCCCTGTCGGTAACGCGGTCTTCAATACCCCGCAAAAGATCATTATGCATTTTGAATAACGGATGGCAGGCGCTACAATTGGTATCAAACAATTTTTTACCTGCTGCAATTGCGGGCATATCCAAAATTTCGGTAAAAGCAGATGTGGTTTTGGGTTCCGGGGGCGGTGGATTTTTGCGCCATAGAAAGTAGCGGCTTACGGCAACAGCCAAAACCAATAAAGCCAGCAGACAACAACCTTTAAGAATGTAATTAATCTCCCTGTTCATAGCGTATCAGGCAAAGTTAAATGCCAAACGCAAACATTGTCATTACATTGTGTTTTACAGTTTAGGCAATGCCTGCCACCAGTTTAACAATTTCTCTGACAAGGCTTTTACAACCCCGGGTTGCTGTTCCGCTGCACTGCTTACCTCGTTCTTATCTGCCTGCAGGTTATATAATTCTGTTCTGCTGCCGTCTTTGTTCATCAATAGTTTCCAGTTGCCTTCCAGGATAGCAAGGGAAGGGCTCCTGTCTCTTCCTTTTGGATAATTAAAGGATATTTCGTTGCGGCCATATTCCCAGAAAATGGCCTTACCGCGTAATGATGGCCGGCCCAGCAGCACCCCGCTCCTGTCCTCGCCGTCGCCGTTGATGGTGTTGGTTATGCCTGCCAGTTGGCACAAAGTAGGTATCATATCATTGGCGGTAACCACGGAAGATGAATCAACCTGCCCCGCCTTTACCTGTGCAGGCCAGCTTACGATCATAGGCATACGTATGCCGCCTTCGTATAAAGACACTTTAGCGCCACGCATACCCGCACTCCTGTCGTGCCGGAAGTTGGGCGCAGGGCCATTGTCGCTGGTAAATACAACGATGGTATTTTTGTCGAGGCCTGTTCTTTTTAACTCCCCCATCAGTCGCCCGATTTGTACATCATACTCTTTTAATACAGGAATAAAATTCTTTTCGTCATCGCCTTCTTCTTTTACAAAATCACCACCGGGTACCCAGGGGGTATGCACATCATCTGGCCATAAATTAATGAAGCAGGGCTGCCCGGAATGTTTTTGCAAAAAAGCCAGGGTTTTATCAACAAAGTAAGCGGTGCGGTTCCATCGTTTAATGCTGTCCTGGTCGCTCCATATCCAGTTTTTCGCGGTAAGTACCGGGTCGGGGTCGGGGCTTTCCCAGGTGCTGCTCCATTCATCAAAGCCATAATCCTTAATAGACGGCGCATTGGTAACATCACGCCCGCCACCCATGTGCCATTTACCAAAATGCCCCGTTGCATAACCACCGCCTTTGAATACTTTGGCAATCGTAGCGGCTGCGGGGTTTAAAAAATCGGCCTGCTCACAGTTGCTGTTGTGCTTTCTATCGCTCAGGTAATTGGTCATGTTCCACTTGGCAGGCGCCATGCCTGTCATTAATCCCGTTCTTGAGGGCGAACAAACCGGAGAGGCGCTGTAATAACGCGTTAGCCGTATGCCTTGTGTAGCCAGTTTATCTATATTAAGGGTATTGTACACGCCATTGTAACAACTAATGTCACCATAGCCCATGTCGTCCGTTAAAATGAAAATGATATTGGGCTTGGGCTGTTGCGCACTAATACCGGATGCAGCGGGCAGCAGCAAGAGGAATAAAACAATGTTTTTCATTTGGTTATACATAGATGAAGGCACAAAATACAAAAATTGGGTTTTGTGGCAGGCAACCTGGGCGGCGAAGGCCTGACGGCGATTTTTTGTAACTTTCCTTATTCCTTCAACAAAAAGCTTGTATATGATTACCATTCACGAAACTTTTGTTTGCAAACCAGGCAATGCATCAAAACTTGCCAAACTCTTTAAAGAAGTCTTTACCGACATGCAGGAAGTAACCGCTGTTCTAACAGACATGACGGGCCAGTTTAACAAAGTAATCATCGTATCTCAGTATGAAAACCTGGCGGCGTATGAACAAAACTGGGAAAAGTATAAGCAGCAGAGTGAAGAAATGAAAAAGATGGAAGATATGATGAAAGGATATACAGACATGTACCTGACCGGATCCAGGGAAATTTACCAGGTTTGGTAACTAAGAAGTTTCTTTTTTGATACCGGCTACTGTACTTCGTGGCGGCTTCGTCGTTCGCACTCCGTTCATCTTTCGGTTCATTGAGCTGCTTTTCCCACCGGATAGATAACACATCGTTTATACTGCGCTGCTGACAAGCCATTCATGTATAGCCTGGCTCGAATTGTCCTGAACCGCTGCCCAGGGCGTACATAAAGAAAGTTCCTTGCATAATAACAAGTCAGAATAGTGCAAACTATTTTTAACTACATTTACCCTACGTAACCATGAAAATTGAATAGGTATTTTTTTACTGTCATACTTTTTCTAATTGCAGCGCCTTTTAAAAACGCATCTGCAGATACGCCTGTAAAGCATGTATACAGGTTCTATAATAACTTGTCAACTACTGAAAAAGATTGCGGCCCCGATCTTGTTCCGGCAAAAGGATTAAATCTCTTATGCCAGTCGTCTACAGCATCTACAACAGGCAGGTTTATAACAGATATAACTAATGATGGTAATAGCAGGACAGTTTACCATAATAACTTGAACCGGGGACTAAAGTACATGAACAGCGCCGGCGTTATCAAAAAAACATACACAGTACAGTTTTATCTTAAGGTGGTTAATTTCAATAAAAGCTATACCAGGATTATTGATTTGTCTGGCGGCACAGAAGATAACGGGCTTTACTTCACAAATCACCAATTGTCTCCGCCAACCTCTCAGCGCTGTCTCAACTTTTTTCCGAACGGCAACTTTGGCACATGTCCTTTTTTTAATAACTATACTTATTATCTTCTTACAATAGCCAGGAATGACACTACTAAAAAAGTTGACATTTATGTAAATGACAAATTATTTACCACCTATGATGATACTCAGGATTTTTATACCGGAGCCGCCGGCCGGCCGGTTTATATCTTTCGGGATGACCCTGTTGGTTTTGCATGCGAAGACGGAGAAGCAAACTTTGCCTATTTATCCTTCTCTAATTATTTCACTACAGAGTCAGAGGTAATTCGTTCCTACCAAGATATCAGTATTACGGCAAATGCAGCTGATTTCAGCTTTGAACCCAAGCCAGTATGCATAAAACAAAATTCCACTATCACTTATCAAGGAAATATACCAGACACAGCTCAAACTTTCAACTTTTTGTGGGATTGGGATGGCGGAAAGGTTATTTCCGGCAGCGCAAGGGGGCCTTATGTTGTTAATTGGAGCAGTCCTGGCACTAAAAACATTACACTCAGTGTTACAGGCGGGGTTTGTCTACAACAAAAAATCGTAAACACCAAACAGATAACGCTCAATACAATACCAGTACCTTCCCTTGCTGCCAATGCAGACTTATGCATGGATGATTCAATGGTGTTATCCCCCGGGATTTTTGACAACTATCTTTGGCAAGACGGTTCCGTTCAAAGCAGTTATACAGTAACTACAGCCGGTTACTATCATGTAAAAGTGTACAACTCCTGTTCTGAAAACTCTGCTTCCATAAACGTCAGGCAAATCTCTTGCGACATTTTTTTCCCCTCTGGTTTTACACCCAATCAGGATGCGCTGAATGAGACATTTAAAACCTTTTACAAGGGTAATTTTCAAACCTATCACTTATGCATTTACAATCGTTTCGGGCAATTGATTTTCGAAACGCGGGACGCTAATACGGCATGGGATGGTACTGTGAAGGGAATTCCCGTTTCTGTTGGCACGTATGTTTGGTTTTGCCAATACAGAAAAACTGCCGCACAGCCAACCAGGCTGATAAAGGGCTTTGTAGTCTTGATGAGATAAGCTTTCAACAGGCAGTATGCCACGTACCTGCATATACTACCCGGGGCTGAACAGCCGCCCAATGAACCAACCGATGAACGGATTGCGACGCAACAGGCGATGCTATGAAATACTGTCGCTGGTACCATAAACCGTGAACAGTGAATGGTGAATGGTGAGTCGTGAATGGTGAATGGTCAATCGTGAATGATTAGCAGGTATACGGCCTTTAACCAGGAACCAATCAAAAATTTTGTTCCCCACTAAAATGCAACTACTTTTATAGCCATTCGAAATGCTTCACTTTCCTTTGGGAAAGACCTCTTCTTTTGCCTGCCTTCATCAATAAAACCAAAGCAAACTTATGTCTATACGCGTAGCTATTAAACACAAGACCACTTACTTGTACGACAGGCCGGTTTCTTTATCGCCCCATGTTTTCAGGCTAAGGCCCGCCGTGCACAGCCGCACGCCTATAGAAGCCTACTCTTTTAAGATAACCCCTAAAGACCATTTCATTAACTGGCAGCAAGACCCCTTTGGCAATTACCAGGCAAGGGTGGTGTTTCCGGAAAAAACCACCGAGCTCACCGTTGACGTGGAAGTGATTGCCAATATGGTGGTGATTAACCCGTTTGACTTTTTTGTGGAAGAATATGCCGAGCATTACCCTTTTAAATACCAGGGGCTGTTGCCCAAAGAGCTTGGGCCTTACCTGGAAATGAACGAGAACGGCCCGCTGCTTACCCAATGGCTAAGCAAAATTGACTTTACGAAGAAGATGCCCATTGTTGACTTTTTAGTAATGCTGAACCAGCACGTAAACAAAGACATCAGCTACAGCATACGTATGGAAGCCGGCGTGCAAACCTGCGAAGAAACGCTGGGCCGCGCCATCGGCAGTTGCCGCGACTCTGCCTGGCTGCTGGTGCAGATACTGCGCCATGCAGGGCTGGCGGCAAGGTTTGTTTCCGGTTACCTGGTGCAGTTAACTGCTGATGTAAAATCGCTGGACGGCCCCAGCGGCCCTGAACATGATTTTACCGACCTGCACGCCTGGACGGAAGTATATATACCTGGTGCCGGCTGGATAGGCCTTGACCCCACCAGCGGCCTCTTTGCCGGTGAAGGGCATATTCCACTGGCCTGTACGCCGGATTATGCCAGTGCCGCCCCCGTGGTGGGCGCCAGCGACAAAGCGGAAGTAACTTTTCAATTTGAAAACAAAGTAACCCGCATACACGAAGACCCGCGGGTAACCAAGCCTTTTACCGAAGAGCAGTGGGCCGTCATAAACGCTATTGGCTTTAAGGTAGATGAAGACCTGGAAGCCGGCGATGTGCGCATGACAATGGGAGGCGAACCCACTTTTGTATCCATTGACGATATGGAAAGCGCCCAGTGGAACACCGCCGCCGACGGCCCGGAGAAACGCCAGCTTTCCCACGACCTTATTTTTCGCCTGCGGGAAAAATTTGGCCCCAATGGCATGCTGCATTATGGGCAGGGTAAATGGTACCCCGGCGAGCCCCTGCCCCGCTGGCAGTACGGCCTTTTCTGGCGCAAGGATGGTTACCCCATTTGGAAGAACCTGCAGTTGATTGCCCATGAACATAAACTTATTAACTACACCGAGGCGGAAGCCGGCCTGTTTGCCAAAGAGCTGGCAAAGCACCTGGCCGTTAGTTCAGACAATGTAACGCCTGCCTACGAAGACATTTTTTACTTTCTCTGGAGCGAGGGCAAGATACCCGCCAACCTTGACCCGTTAAAGACCAACCTGAAAGACAGTATTGAACGCCGCACCCTGGCCGGGCTGCTTGACAAGGGCCTGGATGTACCTGCCGGTTATGTGCTGCCGCTGCGCTGGAACTATTGGAACAATAAATGGCAAAGCTGCAAATGGTCGCTAAAGCGGGAGGCACTCTTCCTGGTACCCGGCAACTCCCCCATTGGTTTACGTTTGCCGCTGGATAGCCTGCCCGCAGTATCCAAAGACAATGAACCGGAAAAAGTAGAGCGTAGTTTGTTTGAAGACCTGCCCGAGCTGGAGCACTACCACGAATCTATCGTAAGCCGTTACAATACCGTTAGTTACCACCCACCAAGGCCGCAGAAAATAGTGCCGCAGGAAACGGCTGCCGAGGAAAAGGACAAAAAGAAAACGCCACCCAAAAAGCAGGAAGAAAAAGAAGAAGAAATAAAACCCCTGTACGAGGTAGAGACTTTTAAAACGGCGCTCTGCGTAGAAGCACGGGATGGTTTTATCTACATCTTTATACCGCCGATGGATTACCTGGAGCATTACCTGGATTTAATCGCCTCTATTGAGGGTACGGCCGCCAAACTGAACATGCCCGTACGTGTGGAAGGTTACGAACCGCCCCGCGACTACCGTATGGAGCGTTTGGTAGTTAGCCCCGACCCCGGCGTGATTGAAGTAAACATTCACCCCGCCAAAAACTGGAAAGAACTGCGCCATATTATAGATACGCTGTACGAGCAGGCTTTTCTATCCCGCCTGGGCACGGAAAAATTTATGCTGGATGGCAAACATACCGGTACCGGCGGCGGCAACCACATTACCATAGGCGGGGCCGCGCCGGCCGATAGCCCGTTGCTGCGCCGGCCAGATTTGCTGCAAAGCCTCATCACCTTCTGGCAGCACCACCCCGGCCTCTCCTATTTGTTTTCCGGCAGCTTTATAGGGCCTACCAGCCAGGCGCCGCGTATTGACGAAGGCCGCGATGAAAAACTCTACGAAATGGAGATTGCCTTTAGCCAGGTACCCAAAAAAGGTTTTGTGCCTTTCTGGCTTACAGACAGGCTTTTCCGCCACCTGCTTACCGATATTACCGGCAATACCCACCGCAGCGAGTTTTGTATTGACAAGCTGTACAGTCCCGACAGCAGCAGCGGCCGGCTGGGCATTTTAGAGTTCCGGGCTTTTGACATGCCGCCGCACAAGCAAATGAGCCTGCTGCAAATGTTGCTGATAAGGGCGCTGATAGCCGCCTTTTGGAAGAAACCTTACCAGCACAACCTGGTACGCTGGGGCACCGTACTGCACGATAAGTTTATGCTGCACCATTACGTAAAAGAAGACCTGCGGGATGTGGTGGAATACCTGAACGAAGCCGGCTACCCCTTTCAGCTAAACTGGTTTGATGCCTTCTTCGAGTTCCGCTTTCCGCATTACGGCACGGTTAAAGTACAGGGTATAGAGATGGAGATACGTATGGGCATAGAGCCCTGGCATGTGCTGGGCGAAGAAATGAGCAGCAGCGGCACCGCCCGGTTTGTGGACAGCTCGCTGGAAAAAGTACAGGTAAAACTAACCGGCCTTAACAAAGACCGTTACATCCTCCTCTGCAACGGCACCCGTGTGCCTTTGCGCCCCACCGCCACCGAAGGCGAATTTGTGGCCGGCATACGCTACCGTGCCTGGCAGCCGCCCAGCGCCCTGCACCCCACCATTGGTGTGGATACGCCGCTGGTGTTTGACATTGTGGATACCTGGAACAGCCGCAGCATTGGCGGTTGCACCTATTATGTGGCGCACCCCGGCGGCAGAAGTTACGATACCTTCCCCATCAACAGCTACGAAGCGGAAAGCCGCCGCATCAGCCGCTTTTGGGACCATGGCCACACGCAGGAAACCCTGCGCCCCCGCCCATGGCTAAGCATTGTACAACACTATATTGAAGAAGGCCGCCCCATTTTTACCGTTGACGCCCCGGAAGTGGTGATTAACAAGGAATACCCACACACACTGGACTTGCGGATGTTTAAGAAGTGATAGAGACAAGAAGTAATAAAGACATAAAGGGAGGATGAAAGTCTTCCCTTTTTTGTGCGGTCTTTTTATTCCGACGCAGGAGGAATTTTTGAAGAATTTTTATGAGCCGGGCAGTTGAATAAGGATTGGGCTGACGTTGCGTCGCACTCTTGTACGGTCTGTTCGCTATGCAGCATGGAGCTTCGAATGGAAATTATACATGCAGGTGACAACACCTGCAAGGGCGGGGAAATACAAAGCAAGAAAATTAATGCTAGAAAGTTGAAATATTGTAAGGTAGACTAAGCTTAGCTATTGTTTCGTCCGAAAAAATAGATAAATTTGTCCAATAAGCAAATTTTATGTCTAGAAAAGTAATCAACCGAATAAAAGTAGTACTTGCTGAACAAGACATAACAAACAAGTGGCTTGCTGAACGTTTAAGCAAAAATGAAACAACAATTTCTCATTGGTGTACAAACGAAAAACAACCCTCGCTTGAAACCTTGGTAGATGTTGCTAAAGCTTTAAATGTTGACGTACGTGATTTATTACACCCTACAAAAAAAGCAACAGCCTAATATGCAAAACCCGATTTCACAAATAAGAAAAAGGTTCGAAAATGTACCTGTAAATTCTGATTGGTGTTTCAAAAACGTTCGGTCTACAGAACAATGGACGCACGGATACCATCGTTATCCAGCAAAATTTCTGCCTAATCTTGTTAAGAAACTTATTGAAGAATATACTCATCCAGATGAGACAATAGCAGATTTATTTGCAGGTTGTGGAACAACTTTAGTTGAAGCTAAAGTTCATGGGCGAGTTTCTGTTGGAGTTGATATAAATCCGGTTGCTGAACTAATTACAAAGGCAAAAACAAAGCCAATCGAGCCAATACTCTTGGCAAACAAGTTTAAAGATTTAGAATCTCGTTTATTGTCATTTAATCCAGCTAAAAGTAAGAAACTCTCTTTGCATGAACGAATTGATTATTGGTTTTTCCCCGAACATAAATATAAAATTGCTTTCTTATATGAGAGAATATTACGGCTCCACAATGAAGATTTGCGAACATTCTTTTTAGTAGCCCTGTCTAATGTCTTAAAAAATTGCTCGAAATGGTTACAGTCAAGCACTAAACCACAAATAGATCCGAGGAAAAAACCAATTGACCCTTTTATCGCCTTTAGACGACAGGCTAAGCAGATGATAAAGAAAAATAGGGAGTTTTATGAGGCTTTGCAAAAAGAAAATTTCATTGACACTAGCTGTGAAATTAGATTAGAAGATGCTCGTAACACTACTATTGAAAGTGATTCAATAGGATCCATCATTACCTCACCGCCGTATGTTACTTCCTATGAATACGCTGACATTCATCAATTAACAGGCTTTTGGTTTGAGTACATTGCAGACTTAGTAGGATTTCGTAAAAATTTTATTGGCACATTTTACTCTTTAAAACAAGAAACAGACTCGGTTTCTTTTATAGGTCAGGAAATTATTAATCAGTTACTTGTAAAGGATAAGAGAACAGCCAAGGAGGTCGCAAATTACTTCAATGATATGCACGCCGTGACCCAGGAAATGCACCGCATACTAAAGCCGGGAGGACATACTTGTTTGGTGATAGGGAATACAACCTTCTTGGAAGTGAAAATAAAATCTGCTGAAGTCTTTTCTGAACTATTAGAATTATCAGGCTTCACTCTGGTAGAAATCATCAAAAGAAGTATTCCCCACAAACTTATCCCTACAATCAGAGATAGGATTACTGGTAAGTTTGCCAAGCTTGAAAACAAACAGAGCCAGCTTGTATATCCTGAAGAATATATAATCGTAGCAAAAAAGAAATAATGGGCATTATTAAAAGCGGTGAAGAAGTTTTTCAGCCGTACGCACGGTTAATTAGCGTACTTGGCGACCAGTTGATTAGTGATAAATGGGTAGGTGTTATCGAGCTTGTTAAAAACTGCTATGATGCTGATGCTGAAACTGTAAATGTCCGGTTTCAGAACTTCAACATAGAAAACCAGAGTAAACGCCCTTATATAGAAATTGAAGATGATGGTACTGGTATGACTTTAGACACCATTCAAGCCGTGTGGATGAAACCGGCCACTCCCAATAAACTCAATAAAAAGAAAGCCAAAGACAAAGACCTTCGGTATACGAAAAAAGGGAGACTGATGCAAGGTGATAAAGGAGTAGGGCGTTTTGCAATTTATAAGTTAGGAGACTATGTGGAGGTTTATACAAAAACGGCAACTTCTGAAGAAGTAAAACTTACGCTAGATTTTCATGCGTATGCTTCAGACGAATTTGAAGTGACTAATCACGTTGATAAATTCTTGCATGAAATCAAAAATAAGTGGGAGGTTAATGATTCGCCCGAAGTTATAAAAAATAAGAAAAATCAAGGTACGGTTATTCGAGTATATGACATTCGTAATCCTTGGAAGCAGGATGATTTGGAAAAGCTTTTAAAAGCCTTTTACAGGATGATGCCGCCTGTCCTTCCTAACTCACCTTCTATACCAAGAGATTTTTCAGTAAATGTTTTTTGGAACAACGACCTTAGAAGGCTAGAGAATCAAAAGAGCTTTGATGAAATAATTAAGCTGGCTCCTTTTTATATTGAAGGAGTGGTAGATGAAAACGCGAGTATCGAATACACGTACTTACATGGCCGAGACAAGAGGGCAGGCAAGTTTAATTTGCTGGATGATGAAGCTGATATTGTCAAATACAATATTTGGAGTTTAAGATTTTTTAGAGAACAATTCCTTGAACTTAGAGATAAAACCAAGAAGGCTGACAAATCAAACCTTGTGGTAAGACACCGGCCGAATTGCGGAAGCTTTCTTTTCTTCTTTTATGCATTTGATTGGAAGAATCCAATTGAAGGTTTGAAAGAGGACGAAAAGAAATTCTTGCAGGAAAATTCAGTTTACCTATACAGAGATAATTTAAGAGTATTTCCCTATGGAGAAAGAGGTGTGGATTGGCTAATGATTAGCAAACTTAGAGCAGAAGACAGAGCCGGGAGTTATTTTAGCTATAATGACCTGATTGGATTCGTTTTTATTGGACAAAATGAAAATCCAAAACTACGTGATGCAGCAGACAGGGAAGGACTTATGAATATTGATGGGGCGTATGATGATTTTATAGCGCTTATACAGGCATCATTAAAAGTCATGAAGGATGAAGTTGACATTGATAAAGCAAGACATGAGCTGAGAAAGCAAAAAGCAGTTACCTCACTTCAAAATCAGTATGAATCTACCTTTGAGTCCCTGCAAAGGCGTATTGCTGAATATAATGATAAAGAGCTATTGGAATCCTCGAAAAAATTCTTCAATGCTGCAAATGTATTTGTACAGAAAGCAAGAGAAGACCTCAAAATAACCCAAGAATTAGCCGGCACTGGCATGGCTGTTGAAAAAGCAACACATGATACAATGTCTTTGCTAAAACGGCTTAAAACAAATACTGAAGATTTTTCAAAAAAACTGGAAAAGAACCAGGCAAAGCCGGAAGACCTAAAAGAGTTTCTTGCAGAATTGCAGGAAAATCTTGAATTTTTGTATCAGGAGCTTCAGGTCTTGCAGCCACTTTTCAGAATAGCTAGAAAAGTAACCAAAGATGTAAGCGTCAGAAACGTTGCAGAAAGAGTGCTAAAGTATTTTAGAAAGGAACTGGACAGCAAAATTGAAGTTGCAATTGAAGGGAGGGACGATGTTGTCGTCAGGACAAATACAGGATTAATATTACAGGTGTTATTGAACTTAACAGATAATGCAATATATTGGCTTGACCAGATTTCTAATAAAAATAAACAAATAAAAATTCATTTAGATGCTAAAGAGCATAGAATAATATTTGCTGATTCTGGGCCTGGTGTAGAAGAAGGAATCGAAGAACTAGTTTTTTCTGAATTCTTTTCTCGCAAAGCAGAAGGGAGGGGATTAGGACTTTACATAGTAAAAGAACTTTTAGATAGAATAGATGCAGAAATTTCTATTATTACTGAACCGTCTCTTAAGCTTCTCAAAGGGGCTAATTTCCTTATTCAATTTAAGAAAGAAGAAAACTAAAATGGAAGGTGTTATCCTATTTGCCGACGATCATATTCACACCGAGAAAAGTGGAGAAAAAGAGCTATTTGAATCATTGAGAAATGACTTTCCCGTTCTCGGCGTGCAAAATTTAGAGCATGCAGAAAAAGCACTTGTGACAATGAGTGGCTTTAATGCAATTATTCTTGATTGGGATTTCAATAGTTCCATTGATAGTTCAAGCCTAGACATAACTGAAGAAATAGGCGATGAAAATATAAAAATTGCTAGGCCCGCTGTGAAGGAAAATGCTACAATGGACTTTTTAAGAAGGAATGACTTTTATACCTTATTGTATATATTTTCAAATGTAGACGTGAAGGCAATTTTTCCTGAAGAGCTTATGAAAAAATTTGCAGGAAGAATTCAATTTGTGCAAAAAGGGGATTTGTCTGATACTGGAACAATTCACGCGAAAATTGTACAAGACATAATTGTATGGCAAAAAAGTAATGCAAACCTTGCCGTTCCAATAAAGTGGAGTAATTCGATTAACCAATCATTACAGCAAATCTTTAGTGAATTAGCTGCAGCTGATATAAACTGGGTTCTTAATTTGCACGAAACTGCAAGTAGCGATGGTGTTAATCCTGAAATCGAAGTTATATCCCTCCTGCAAAATATCCTAACAGAAAAGTTAATTGCTAATCCTGGACTTTTGGCTGAGATAAAAAATTTTGCTACACAAGCCAAGCCTAATACCGATGTATTGGCTGATGGTAACTCTATTGCAAGATTGTTTCAAAGGATTTACTATACGAACTTGAACGCATTTTCTCTGGATGATGTTCCTGTGATGACTGGCGATGTTTTCCTTTTGGCTCCTCAAGAAAGAATTTACGGTATTATCATTAGTCCAGAATGTGATTGCCAGGATATTTGTAACTCAGATTTATACTTTGAGCTATTAACCTTTCAAGAATCTGGCTTTACCAAACAGATATTCACAGATTTATTTGGTCAAAAGAATACTAAAGTAATAGTTGATAATGCGAAAGTTATTTCTGCTATAAAAGATATTGCGAGAGAAAAATTTGTGAAATTTAATGCGGATAGTAAGCCGCCAGCACTTTATAGCAAATCTAAAAAGAAAATACCTGTTACTGATGCACAAGGTAATACTACCTACCAAAAAGAAGAAAACTATGAAATGATAACGGAAGATGTTCTAATTAAACCATTTCTTAGTCAGTTTGAAGCTTTGGTCAATAAGCATATTGGTCCAGGATTACGGACAGCAATTAATGAGCAAATTTCTGAGCAGAATACAAATCTCCTGAATGATTTATTCTTACAAGCCTATAATCAGACAGAAAAGCGTTTACACTTAATTCCTAGTTTTAATTTTGAAACAGAATATCCTAATAAGACCGCGGTAATAGATTTTAGAACTGGAAAAACTTTTAGAAAATATGCAGAACTAAAGGTACAAGGAGTTCAAAGGATTTGTAAATTAAATCATCCTTTTATCTCTGAATTACGGCAGAGATATAATTCTTATTATGGGCGCGTCGGTGTCCCTAAAATACCCACAATCTTGAGAGAGTATAATATTGAATCGTTTACTCGATAGTGCTACTGCCTTCATTTTCATTCCCAGCTATCCGAAGTGTTAAGCGTTAGCGGCTCTTCGGATTTTTAATAAAAACCAGACTTTCACCTGGATTTCGGAGCCATATGCTAATGCTAAAGGGGAAAATTCAACAGCCCATACTTCTGCTTCATTCTCCGCACAGTGTCCACCCGAAGCACTTCCCCGCAATAGTCTCCGGCACGGGAATATGCGGCAGGGAGGAGATGAATTTACCAGCATACGCATTGCCTGCTACCCTGCGGGAAAAGCCGAATAAAGCATCCAACAGTACAAGAGTCCTCCCGAAACTTCGGGACTGCCTTGACATGCAAAATTGCTCAACGATGCTTAATTCATATTCCATTGCCCGGCTCATAAAAATTCCCTTGCCGTCGTTTGTGTTGATGTGCCACGGATGCCAGGCAGGTGTTGTCACCTGCCTCCGTAATTTTGAGGGAGGACTTCCTGCAGATTAATTAGACAACAGCCCCTACTCTGCGGGAAAACCCGCATAGTGAATCCACCGCACACGTGTTCTCCAAACTTCGGGACTGCTTCGTCACGCAAATTGCTCAACGGAAGCTAAATTCGTATCCTGCTGCCCGGCCAATAAAAATTCTTCGTTATAAATAAAAACAGCTACTCTCGCAAAAACCACTGAGAATGTCCTCGTAAAGCACACAAATTTTTTAAGGCAATATCTATCTGTTTGCAATTTTTTGTTTGCAAAAATTTGCAAACGAAAATTTGCAAACAATTTTCATGTATAAAATTTTATCCGATGCCGATGAGCCGAAAAAAAGGCCGCTGACCCAACGAAAACTGGCGGAATTTCTGCTGGTTAAACATGGCCATATTCCGTCCTCCGCACGGTGTACTTACATGATCCAAAGCACTTCGCCGCAATAGTCTCCGGCACGGGACTTTGCGACAGGGATGAAGACGATGCCCAATTAAAGACGAATTCCCCTAACCTGTGGGAAAAGATGCAGAAGGAACAAGCCGTAGAAGAGTGCGACGCAAGTAAAGCATCATAGTAGTACTTCTGCCGGGCTCATACCTATTTTCTTGCCAGCTTTCTGTAATACATGAGCCCAGCTATTCGGAGAGTTAAGCGTTAGCGGCTCTTCGGATGTATTATAAAAGCCAGGCTTTCGTCTGGCTTTCGGAGCTATATGCTAAAGGGGGAAATTCAACAGCCACATTTCTGCTTCCTCCATTTACGAATAGTATATGCCGCTGTTAGATTATCTATAATCCAGTTTGGTTAATAGCGGGGAGTGGGTAGAAAACGCTGGAGACACATATTGCATTCAGGAGAAGTTTAAATAAATGCTTCGGAGACTATGGTGGAGAAATGTCTTTTAAATGGAAATATTGCGGGTGATGAAAATTGCCATTCTCTATTTTATAACAACCCTTGCATTTTGCTTAATTGTCAACTTGCCGCCGGTCAGTTTAAGTGGAGCATCAAGAATACAGACTCCATCTGTTTGGGGACTTATTACAACTTCCACACCTTGTGGTATCGAGGACGGAGGTTTATATCCACCCGACCAGTTAAGTGGATCACTAAAATTACCAGTTCCGGTAAATGTATAAAGCGGACGTAGCACTGATTCTACAATGCTAGTATAAAACTCAAGTCCGTATTTATAATTGCTACCGGCCCACACAAGGTTGTTGCCCAGTGTAGCAAGGTAATTTTGCATCAGGACACCAGATAAGTTATTGTCTTCTATAGGCTGAGTACCATTTTCTGTGCCATTTGAAACCCACGGAACCCCGCCAATTGTAAAAAAGGCTTTACCATTAGCTGTCTGGATGTGAACGCCATAGTATCCACGGCCATACCCATAAAAGGCTGTCTGAGTTCCAACAGATCCAGGCGTTAGGTCTTTGACCATTACAGTTCCATCTGCGAAGCCATCGCTTTTCCAAAGTTCTGTTCCATGCACGCCATCATTCGCAAAAAATAAAAGTTTATCATCAAAATCTTGCATAACCGGAGGATCAAAAGAATTGAAAGCATCATCATGAGGATTGATTTCTTTTACCAAGGCTGGTTGTTCATTATTGTTGTCAATAACCCATAGTTGTTTGCGTGCTGTTACTCCGTTTACATATCCAGACCCTGCAATAAACAATTTCCCGCCTGCTGTAGCAAGACATACTGGCCAAAGATTGGAAACCCTTGAGGCATTTTTTCCATCAAATTTGTATAAGCCGGGTGAATTGCCTGTTTGGCCTGTAAAATAAAGAACCCCGTTCAATGAACATAACCAGGCAGGTGCTGAAATTTCCGTGGAAATTGGAATTGTACTTTGAGCAGTCCCCGAAGTTTTCCATAAACCAATCTCATTCGCTCCCTGAAGAAAAAACAATACAGTATCAATTGCAAAGGGGTGGGCTTGCTTGAAAACGCTGTAATAAGGCAAACTGCCGACGTTTGATTCTATTTTAAAAGTGCCCTGTGTAGTGCCGTCACTCCGCCAGAGAGAAGATACGCCATCACCGGTAACGGTTGCAAAATAAACAAGATTAGTAGTTGCAACCATCCAGTCAACACTGTTTTCTGCGGTAGTTAGTTCCGTGACTAGTTGGGTAGAACCAGCTTCATTTATTTTAAAAACGCCACGTTTGCCTGTTGTTTTGCTTATACCATAGAAAAAGAGCATTTCACCAAGAACCGCAAACCCATCCTGCTCTGAGGTGAAATAAAGGAGTTCAAAGCCAGGGATAGCTGTTGTGCCGGCATCGGTTGCATCGGACACCCACAACAAATTTTTACCAGTATAACCATCATTCGCACCAAACCAAAGACGGTTAGAGAAATTGGTAATATTAAACGCGCTGTTTGAGCCGGAGGTAGTTTTATTGATATCGCTAACCAGTTTTGTTCCAATCTCTGTACCATCTGTTTTCCAAAGCTCCACTCCGATACTTTCCGAACAAGCAGAAAAAAACAACTCACCACCTGCAGTTTCACTATAGTTAGCAGGTGATGAGGAATTTTCGCTTGTATTAATATTTTTCACCATTACTGTTCCCAGTACAGTTCCGTCAGTCTTCCAAAGCTCACGGCCATAATTTTCTGTAGTTGCTGAAAAATATAAACTCGAATTACGTGCATCTAAATTTTCGGGAGAGCAATTATTTTTTAAAAGTACTGTACCTGTTGCTGTACCATCAGATTTCCACAACTGGCCATCCTCAGTTGTCGGGCCGGTAAGTCTTGTGCCAATATATATAGCATTATCTGATTGAGTAAGACCTGAAATGGATGTAGGCATACCATTGATCAACATGCTCTTGAGAACAACTGCGTTTACTCCGTCGTATTTACAAAATTGCTTTTTTGTGCTATTAACAGTTGCTATATAATACAGCGATCCCCCTCTCACAATCATATTGGCTGAGTTATCATGGATAAAGTCATTATTGCCTGGTGCTGGGTGTGCATCATTCTGCCCACCCTGTGATTGCCATATTTTAAATTGGTTGCTGACAGTTGCTGCGGAAAACCATATAGTTTTACCCGGCCCTTCTGTGACAGATGTAACTTGTTGTGCGGAATCACTAACAGAATAAGTTCCTCCTGCGCTGCCATCTGTGCACCAAAGCGTTCCAAACCTACTGGTGGGAGTTCTGCTTGAGCCAACAAAGTAAAGCTTGCCATGCAAGTAGATTAAACTTCTTAGCTGGCCAGTGTTTTGATAGATTGGGGTATTCATATCTACTACCATCTCTGTAGTTGTGCCATCTGTTTTCCACAATTGACTTCCCCGTAATGTAAAATAAATAAAATTGCCCCCCACTACTAATATACCGGGCGTTATGGCATCTTTAAATACGGTAGTACCGGCCGAAGTTCCGTCACTAACCCATAAATTTGAAGCCGCTGAAACGTATATCCTGTTTTTAAATACGGTTATGTTTTCCGGATTACTACCTGAAGCTCCCGGAATAAAATCTTTAACTATGTATGTTCCGGCCTGCGTCCCATCGCTTCTCCAGAGTTCCCGACCATGTATTCCATCATCAGCAGTAAAATAGCAAACATTATTTAGAACAGGCATTCTGCTAACCTTTGGCGCAGGTAAATTGTTTTGAACAAAAGGAAGAGAACTTTTAGCATCATTGATATCCTTTAAGAAATGAAAATTCTGACCGGCAACAGAAAAAAAATTCAATAAAAAAATAATAGCGGTTAACTGGAATAGTTTCATAAAAGCTTGGGTTTAAAAGCAAGATAAGTTGATGTGCGAATTTTTCAAAATTCTTCATCCCCCCTCAGTGTCCATCCGAAGCACTTCCCCGCAAAGTCCCCTGGTAAGGGACTTTGCAGCAGGGACGGCACAAATACAAAAGAGATAAATGATTTTCCACTCTTGCACATTTATTTGACCAGGTGAACATCCATGAACTCCATGCAACTGGTAATTGCGTAAACTTCTTGCTGCCCAATGCGGTAATATTTCGCAGCGCTGGAAGATAATTCTCAAGGAGATTTGTGTTGGAAGGGGTATTTGCTTAGAGATGGGCGTTTTCATCCTCCCTACCGCAAAGTCCCGTACCGAAGACTATTGCGGAGAATGTTTTTTAAATGGAAATATTGCCGGTTATGAGAATTACCTTTCTCATCTCCGGCGCCAGGATTCAACAAGGCAATCTCGCCCTCATGAACGGCATGTGCGGGAAATACTGGCTGCTAAAGTATCCGGCACGCATATGTGGCTATGGCTGCTGGTGCCTGAATACCTGCGCCTGGGCGGTGCATGAACTCCTTGATATGCATACGGTGCAAACCTACGAACACCTGCAGATAACACTGATGCAACTCAGGAGATTGCAGCATCATTACGATGGCCGGCATGTTTTGGCCATTGACCCGCACAGGATACAATCAGCAACCCGGCGTACAATGCCCCACAAAAAGAAAAGACCGGATGAACCGGGGCATAAAATGATGCAGACCTTTTTTTGCGTGGATGCATTCAGCGGCCAGCCCCTGGCTTTTACGCTTGGCTCCTCCGGCAAAAACTGCAGCCCTGCCACCCTGCAACTGGCCGATATAATTGAACAGGGTGGGCCTTTTTATAGCCGATAAGGAGCACTTCACACAGGAGGTGGGTGATTATTTTTGTCAGCACCCAACATTTGACATATTAATGCCGGCACCTGCAATTAAAAAAATTACAGGCCGCCTGGAGCACCTGCAATACAAACCCCTGTGGGCAGGATATGCACTGGCCTGCACAGACTTTGCCTTTGACAACAGTCCCCATACTCTGAAATTATTGGTACAACGCCAGGGAGAGCGGGAGGATGCCTATAATTACAAACCATTCTTAACTACCTCCAGCCAGACAGCCCTCGAATTGGTTACCCAAATATTCCCGCAACGGTGGACAATAGAAGAATTCTTCAACTTTAACGGGGATATAGGATGGAACAGGGCCTCCACCTTTAACCTCAATATAAAATATGGAAAACAAACCCTGGCACTCATAGCACAGGCTGCCACCCACCAACTCAAAAACAAATTGCCCGATAACTACAAAAAATGGACAGCAGCGCATACAGCACAACAGGTACTCACTAACATGGAAGGGGATATCAGGGTGGAAAATGACACCATCATTGTAACCTACTACAGAGACCATGAAGCACTGCAGCTACGAAACCATTATGAAAACATAGCCCAGCGGCTTGAAGCAGAAAATGTCAACCCAAAAATCCCATGGCTCTTTGATTATAAATTAGACTTTAGATTTAAATAACTAAAATCAATTAGTACAATAAAAAAGCTGA
>NZ_VVIP01000047.1 GCF_009650435.1 Foetidibacter luteolus | reverse complement strand
GAGAGATTTGCATTGATAAAAAATACACGCTAACCCGTTTGTTAAACGCAGGCTTTACCCAGGCCTGCGTTTAACCATACCGGAACGGGCATGGAACAACTGTATATCAGGAGCAACGGGCCGTTAGATTTTTATTAACCAACTATTTTAAGCACATAAGCATTATCACAAGGCGGTTTTTCGGGCAGGGTAACCGCAAGCCCATCAGTTGTTTGGTTCCATTGCAGGGTGCCGTTGTGCCCCAGCAGGTTCACCGCCGAAACCTTTTCAGCCGCCATTGATTTTATCACAACTTTGCCGCTGCCGGGCCATCCAAAAAACGTGGCATAAACAGCACCCCCTTTCGATGTAAAACGGAAATCTTCCGCACCAAGCGGCTTATTCTTACCCTCATTAAACCCTTGCGCACTAAGCGGGGCCGCTGTGGCAATGGCAGGGCCTTCGCCAAAAATTTTCCAGGGCCTTGTCGCATAGATAGCCTCGCTGTTAATTTTCATCCAGTTGCCTGTTTCTTTTACCACCGCCATTTCAAGCTCGTCAATAGAGCCATCTGCACGCACCGGTACATTGAGTAGAAGATTACCGTTTTTACTCACTACATCCACCAGAATCCCTATCACTTCACGGGCAGTTTTGTAGCCCTTGCTATTGTAAATGCGGCGGTCGTAATGCCAGGACCCTATACAGGTATCTGTTTGCCAAACAAAGGGCTCAATACTGTTGCTTGCCCCACGTTCAATATCCCACACCATACATTTGCGTTGTTCTTCGTCCAGTATTTTTCCATTTATCACCGCTTCCAGTTTTCCGTTGCGCTTAATGCTTTCGTTGTACATGTGGGCTGCTATGCGCAAACCGGCATCGCTTACTGGCCATAATGGCAAAGCGGTATCGTCAAAGTAAACAAGATCCGGCTGGTACTTATTAATGAGTTCTACGGTGCGGTTATAAAATTTTTCGCAGTATTCTTTGGATGGCGGGGTTACCCCGTTGCCCCAGTTCCACTGGCGGTGTATCATGCCGTTATCCCCGCTGTTTTCACTAAGGGCATGGTTTTGCGCATACAGGCTTTGCGGGTCGTAACCCTGCCACCATTTACCCCCGCCGTTTTCTTTGGTTACTATGCCATCGTAAGGCACACCTGCAAGCGGGCCATTTTTATCGCTGCGCCTGGCTGTTTCGTACCAGCTCCACGCATGTGCCGCATGTACGCTAACGCCAAAACGCAACCCATGTGCTTTCGCCGCTTTTGCCCAGCCCTCAATTAAATCTTTTTTGGGGCCAAGATTAACGGAATTCCAGGGCTGGTAACTGCTGTTAAAGTTGTCGAAGTTATCGTGGTGGTTTGCCATGGCAACAAAATATTGGGCGCCGGCATTTTTGTATAATTCAACCAATGCATCAGGGTTCCAGTTCTCCGCTTTCCATTCGTTTATTACATCTTTAAAACCAAACTTAGATGGGTGTCCATATTTCTCAACATGATATTTATAATGATCACTCCCCTCTTCATACATGCCACGGGCATACCAATCTCCATGCTCTGGCTGGCATTGCGCACCCCAGTGTGCCCATATACCAAACTTTGCATCCGCAAACCATTGTGGCGTTTTATATTGTTTCAGCGATTGCCACTCCGGTTTAAACGGGCCATCTGCCGCGGGTTCAATTTTTAAATTGCTAACATCCGCAAAAGGTAATGCCCCTGCATAATTTTTTAACAGCACGGCAGGCGTTACCGCCAATAATCCTTTAATAAGTTGTCTTCTTTGCATGTAGTGTTTTTTCAAGGCTTGAAAATTATATCAATCATACATTTTTTGGGGCCCGGCTGCATTGCTGCCATGATGCTTTGGTTGCGTCGCACTCTTCAACACTTTGTACTTTACTGAACAGGGTGTGGACCGCTAAATTCATTCCAGCTTCTTACAGTGCCGGTTAAGGAAGTTGTATAAAATATTAATTGGAACCCTGCGCCGGAAACCAGGCGATGCCATTTGTACAACAGATGAACGGATTGCGACGCAAGGGACGATGCCATGAAAACCACTACCCGTATCCAAAAAAAATAAATGATGTTTATTAATCCTGGGCACAGGATAGTAATTATTCTGTAATAACATCTATTTCGGCATAGCCGGTTTCTTCATTGCCGTCTGCCTTTTGCAAAGCACGAAGCTTAATATACCGGGCTGATACAGCCGAAAAGTTCTTTACCTGCCATAACGGATTGTTCTTGATATTCGAAAATTCTCCGTTGCTTACCAGCTTCCAATCTGCATTGTCATTTGAAACATAAAATTCGTAGTGGCTGATGATGGCGGGGTTCCAAATATTTTGGTCAGGCAAATACCTGAAGCCAATAAGTGCTTCTTGCCTGCCCAAATCAATCACCAAATCAACCGGTACTTTTTTGTCTTTGCCCTGATGCCATGCGGTAGCGGGGTTGCCGTCGAGCACCGCGGTTGCTTTTTCATCCTCGATACCAACAACTTTCCATAGCTTTCTTGAGATGCTGAATTTTTCATTGCTTACGGGGCTGCTTTTACCCGTAGCTGCATCGTAAGCTATAGCGGTTATTTCCACCTTTCCATCTGTTTTAACGGGTCCATTATATTTTTTTGAATTCACGGTGGGTACACTGCCATCCGTTGTATAATAAACAGCCGACTCGTCATCCACCGGTGTGATGATTATTTCGCCTTGCTGGTTCCTGATGACTGATGGAGCATCAAGAATCTGCGGCGCATTGTAAATGCCGATATTGGAAATAAGCGGGCAGGCTTTTGAACCTGTAACTGTAAAGCGAACCTGCGTTGCCTTTACAGCAGGAAAACGGAGGATACGTTTATAACCGATGGTTGTTGCTTTAGCGAGTTCTTTCCAGCTTCCATCAACAAAGGCTTCAACGGTGAATGCTTTTACCCTTTGCCCTAAACGTATGTATTCCTGTACAAGAAAACGGTTGAAGCTGGTGGGTTTGCCTAAATCTATTGTTAGCGAAGCGTTCGTTACATCATCATCGGTTGCCCAATAGCTTTCATTATTGCCATCTGTAACCATAGCTGCACTGTATTGTTTTGCATTGCCGCGGGTATTGGAGGCTGCAGCTTTTTTACCGGCGGCCAGGTTTACTGAGAATGCTTTCTTTACCGCTGCCGCCAGATCCAATGCTGCCTTTTCATCATTTGGATGGATTAAGCCATTGGGCATAATGGGAAAGTTGAGCAGCAAAGTACCGTTGCGGCCAATGGAATTGTAATAAGTTTCCATTAGTTGCGGCAATGTTTTTACCCTTGCATCTTCCCCGGGATGGTAAAACCATTCCGGCCTGATGGATGTATTTACTTCGCCTGGCACCCATGAATCACCATTTTCAACACCATAGTGCAGCATATTAAAAGGTACATCTCCGGTAGCGTTCAATAAACTCCAGTTGGTTTCGCCTACAGCGCCACCTTCGGTACCCACCCAGCGCAGGTCGGCCCTGTCGCCCCCATCATTCCATATCACAATATTGGGTTGCAACTTGCGGATCATCTTATAGGTATTGCTCCAGTCGTAATAGGTGGTGCGGTCAATTGTACGGTTTTCGTTGGCGCCGCCATAATAACCGGTGCCCCCATTGGCGCCATCGAACCATATCTCAAAAATCTCCCCATAATTGGTGAGCAGTTCTGTTAGTTGGTTGCGGAAGTAAGTGATGTATTCAGGTTTGCCATAATCAGGATGGTTCCTGTCCCAGGGAGATAGATAGATGCCTAATTTTAAACCGTATTCTTTGCAGGCATCTGCCATTTCTTTAACCACATCACCTTTGCCGTTTTTCCAGGGCGCGTTCTTTACAGAATACTCCGTGTATTTAGAAGGCCAGAGACAAAAACCGCAGTGATGTTTTGCAGTTATGATGATTGCTTTCATCCCGGCTTCTTTGCAAATACGTGCCCATTGGCGGCAATCTAATTTTTCGGGATTAAAGAGGTTTACATCTTCATTTCCAAAGCCCCAGGATTGGTCTGTATAAGTGTTTAATGAAAAATGCACAAAGGCATAATATTCCATTTGCTGCCAGCGCATTTGATTTGCCGTTGGCACAGGGCCAAAAGGCGCCGGGGCTTTTTCCTGCGCATGGCTGATGTTGGTGGCCATTACCGAAACTATCATTACGCACAGAAAATACTTAATCATGCCGTTTAATTTATTCATACCAGGTTTTTATTTCTTTATTCAAGTTAAGTGGATGGCGAATTTACAGTTTCTCCTTTGCAGCGTAGTACGCTTTCATTATATGCCATGCTTTCTTTTTATTTCCTTTTTCTGACAACAGGCCTTTCCTGTTATACCCTTGCTGATAAACAGGGTGCAACCTGCTGAGTGACCGGTAGTCAAACAGCAACCAGGGACACACACCGGCTAAGTTGGGAATGGTGGCAAACATTTCCAACTGGTCTTTATAAATTTTTTCCTGGTATTCTTCTCTCCAGTTCGCAGCTTCATCTGCCCGCCCGTATTTGCTGCCGTACAATGCTTCGCCACCAAACTCAGAAATAAACACCGGCTTGTCGTGACAGGTTATTTTCCATTTGGTATCCGATGGTTTTCCCTGCCAGGGCATATACCACCCGGCATATTCATTGACGGCCACAATATCTGAATACTGGTACAAAGTATCCCAAACTTCAAAAGTATTACCCTGGTATTTGTGGGAGTTAAT
Source organism: Foetidibacter luteolus (assembly GCF_009650435.1). Classification (GTDB taxonomy): domain Bacteria; phylum Bacteroidota; class Bacteroidia; order Chitinophagales; family Chitinophagaceae; genus Foetidibacter; species Foetidibacter luteolus. Next base: position 121,587 of record NZ_VVIP01000047.1, on the reverse strand, counting down.
AACATGCGCAATTAACCGGGCAGAATCTAAGCCCCTGCACCTTTTAGTGAGTTCAACCAGTGCATTACTTCTATTTGACGCCCCTGGGTAAGTTTCGTTGGAAAGGCCCCAGACTATTATGCCGCAACGGTTTTTATCCCTTTGTACCATCTCCCCCAGCATTGCCCCCATTTTAGCAGGAACAGCGCTATCTGTAAAATCAATATGCTGATAAACCGGCAGTTCACTCCAAACCATCAGCCCCATCCGTTCCGCTTCGCGTACCATGTGTTCATTGTGCGGGTAATGTGCCAAGCGGACAAGGTTACAGCCCAGCTCTTTAGCCGCACTTAACAACAACAAGGCGTCCTGTTTTGAATTAGCCCTTGCTTTTTTGTAAGGGTTTTCTTCGTGAATATTTACCGCTTTCAGAAAAACCGGTTTATTGTTCAGCAAAACTTTCCCTTCTTTTGTTTCAATACTCCTGAAACCAATGTATTCCGCAACGGAATCTGTTTGGATTTTGACAATTACCTTGTACAGTTTGGGTTGCCCCGGCGACCATAATGTAAACTTCGATGAAATGTAAACAGGCGCTAAGCCCTCATCATTGCTGACAGCCTTGTATTGAATGCCCAATTCAGGGATGCTTATTTCAACCTTTTGCCGCGAATGCAGACCATCAAGCAAAACCCACCCGGCAACAGTATCAATGCTCCCTTTCTGCAATTGAATGGAATAATCTTTAATATAGGTTTTGCCGGTTTCTATAAGATTTACGTCACGGGTAATACCGCCATAGTTAAACCAGTCGTACCCCAGGCCGGGCAGCCCATTTTTTTGACGTGCATTATTGGCTTTTACCACAATACTGTTAAAGCCGCTTCTTACCATGTTTGTTATTTCGAACTGGAAGGGCGTGAAGCCACCTTCATGGTGGCCCAGTTTTTCGCCGTTCAGGTACACATCTGCCAAATAATTTACGGCGCCAAAGTGAAGGAACAACCTTTTCGCGGGCTGAAGAGTATAATGAAATTTTTTCCTGTACCAAACGGTGCCTTCAAAAAAAGTCAGTTCACTCATCTGGGTATTAAAATCTGCCGGCACTTTTAGCACAGGCCCATTATCAAAGGAATATTCAAAAAAATCTGTTTTCTTTTGAGGCTTTTGTTCACGCCATACCTGTTGCCATTCTCCAACCCCGGCAGGGTCAATAATAACATTCCAATCACCATTTAAACTTATCGTGTTCCTGCCTTGAACATTTATCATTGCAGTCTGGCCATCCGCATTACCTATTAACAGAAAGAAAAATAAACTCAGCAGCATTCGGTTTTTTAAAACTCTTATTTGGAAAAGCTTCATTTTAATTCTTTAGTTATTGGCTGCCTTAATTACTGTGCTTTCATCAGCTATTGTAAGGGGAAACGATTCCTGGCGGCGTTCGTTTAAGCACTGTATGTTAGCAACGTTAATTCTTTTGGGCATATGGAATATAGTTATCCCAACGCCACGGTGCAAAAATATTACCAATGCTATAACCTAATAGCTGTTTAAAAATACTTTCGCTATTGCCGTTGTTGGTCTCAAAAGGGAATATTCTTTTGAATATCAAAACAGAAACTGCTGCGCCGGTACTCTTGCCAGTTTCATTAGGTAATCAATCTTTGTATTCGGAGTGTCCACAGCTATTTTACTGCCGTCAATTCTTTTAATTGTCTGCCTGATTTGAACTCGATCAATTTATTAATTCCGGAATAGGCCGGTTAATGTAGTCTCACTAAGTATATGACCTTTCATCGCCTCCAGAAGCTCAGCTTTGATCATCCCATCTTTTAAGGTTAAAGTTTCATCCAGGGCAAATAATTTGAAATTATACTGATGCGTTCCATACGAGGGGCAAGGACCGTTGTATCCCTTTTGATTCCAACTATTCAAACCATCTGTCGCTTTAATTTGGACGGTTAGGTTCTCTTTAAGACCAGTTACTGTGCCCGGTATATTATAAATTACCCAATGTACCCAGGTACCCATTGGTGCATCCGGATCATCCATAATTATAGCGAAGCTTTTCGTTTTTTGAGGAATTCCCATCCAACTAAGTGGTGGCGATATATTTGAGCCATCACATGTATATTTAGCAGGGATCGGTTTCCCATCTTCGAAAGCTGAGCTGACCAGTTTAAAGGTGCTTGCAGTCTGGGACTTTGACACACTTGTAACTAATATTAAAATCATTAAAAAAAGATGTGTTCTTACAGCATTTTGAGTGTTCATATCTTTTCAGTTAACCATTTAATTTATTCAGTGTGTTCCTGATTTCAGTGTGTTTACACAAAGCTTCTTATCAAACCTACGCCATGATTCGTGGTGTACCACCCAGCGAACTAAAACACTTCCCAGAATTCTTTTCATTAATGTAGGATGCAGGTAATTGAGTATTATCACAAAAAATGCATGACTTGAAATATCTCATTTTTAAATAGCCTTATTAATCTCCAAATAATAAAATGGCTGGAAGAAATACAAAACATACCGGCGGTAATGATGTTAGAAAGTAAATATGCAAAATTCCGCTCTTGAAAAATCAAACATCACAGATCTCAATACTTTTTCCCAGGGAAACCAATGGTTCTTTGTGTTTCGGTATAAACTCCTGCCCTACAAATCCTTTATATCCTGTTTCTACAATAGCTTTTATAATGGCAGGATAGTTCAATTCCTGCGTTTCGTCAATCTCATTGCGACCGGGAACTCCACCTGTATGATAGTGCGAAATGTAAGGATGGTATTCTTTGATGGTAGCAATCACATCGCCTTCCATGATCTGCATATGATAAATATCGTAGAGCAATTTAAACTGTTCGGAGCCGATCCGTTTCGCCAGTTCAACGCCCCACTTCGTGTGGTCGCACTGATAGTCTTTATGATTAACCTTACTGTTTAGCAATTCCATTGTTACTGTGACCTTGTATTTCTCTGCTGTTTTCATCAGGCGCTTTAAGCCCAAAGCGCAATTCTCTAAGCCCTGTTCATCGCTCATGCCTTTGCGGTTGCCAGAGAACGTGATGATCTTGTCAAGCCCGGCGTTGGCGGCCCTGGGAATAATATCTTCAAAAGAAGCCAAAAGCTCATCGTGCAAATCCGGGTTGTTCCAGCCATTCTCAATTCCTTTCCCGGCACCCCAGGGCATTGCGCAAGTGAGTCCGTACTTTTTGATGGTTGGCCATTCCTCAGGACCCTGGAGCTCGATTGACGACAACCCCATGTCTTTTGCCACCTTACACAACTCCTCGAGCGGAATGTTTGGATAGCACCATTTGCATACCGAGTGGTTGACATTTCCCTTCAGTTTCAGCCACAGAAATTCTTCCTTAAATTGTTCCTTTTCCAGTTCTGCACGCACTGCTCCCGGCAGCAGTACACCTGTGGAAAGCAGTGCCGCACTACCTGCAAGGTTTTTCAAAACATTGCGACGTGAATAAGTCTTGTTCATAATTGAAAAATTTGATTATGTATGGAAGGTTATTATGTAAAGTGTAAATTCATCATAGATAAAGCCTCTTCGTTTTATTGCCAGATTGGTCAAACCGATTTACTCTATATTCAAAATGTTTCGTTTCCCTTGCGTGATCTGAAAATATGCTGTGCGAAAAAATACAGGTTATTTGCCCACTCGGTATCGTCGTGAGCATTGTCATCCACGTACCATACATGCGGCACATCCTGTTCTTTGAGGTATTGGTGTACCTGCTGGCTGACCCTGAACAATCCATCCTTACTACCGCATCCAAGCCATAGTACTTTGAGATTCTTTTTGGCTGCTGCCAAATCCGGCAACAGTTTGATGTCAGAAAGGCCACCGAACTGATTGGTATTCGGCGCCGACGAAAATCCACCGACATAAGCAAAAGTATCAATATGCGAAAGACCGATATTCAGCGATTGTCCGCCGCCCATGGACAACCCTGCGAGGGCACGATGTTCGCGGTCAGTATAAACCGAATAGTGAGATTCAATATAAGAGATAATATCGCTGAGCAAATCGTTTTCGAAAGATTTGCCGTAACCCTTAAAGCCAGCTTTTCGTTCTTCCTGTTCATCCGGCTTGGGATTGGACACAGTTACATTGGTATTACAATTAGGAAAAACCATAATCACGGGCCCAATTTTATCCTCGGCCACCAAATTATCAATGATGTAATCAGCACGGACCCAGTATGGCCATTGACCAGCACCGGAATTGAGCCCATGCAATAAATAAATCACCGGGTACTTTCTACCCGGTGAATAACCGGGAGGTGTGTAAACCAGCATTTCCCGACGTACAGACAGCGTTTTGGAGTCATACTGAACAGTAGCAACAGTACCGTGAGCAATACTTTCACGCTTCTCCCTGAAACCGGTTGGCGGATTGTCAAAGGCAGTTTTATCTTCAGCTAATGAAGGTTTTTCCTGCGCCCGGGTGGCCTTGCCAACGAGAAGAGCAAAGCATAAAATGCCTATTTGAGCAACATGCATCCGCTTAAACATTTTAGTATCGTTTTAATTGTTTAATACTCGTCCCAAAAGAATTGCATTTTCTAAACGCCTCTTCAAAACTCTCATGATTTAAAGTTTTATTGTTTTCGGGCTGTGTAACAGCCATACTTCATACAGGAGCCAGCCTTTGCTATCTAAAAAAATATTTATTTACAGGTAAATTTTAAACACCACTGCTATCTTATTCGGTATTTTGTTGGGTTTCTGAATCAACAGCGATTCAGCATTTTGTTTCCATGAAATCTTTTCTTTACTTCCCAGTACTTCAATCCGCTTTACGTTGCCATTGGCTTTTGTTTTGCCTAAAGCCGTTAATGTTATGTTTTCTCCCGGTGTACCCAATACCGTGGCGTATAATACTTTCCCCTTCTGGTTATAGCGGATATCTTTTTCTGACAACTGCACTTTACCTTCATTAAAACCCGATCCACTCAAGGGATTAGAAGCATCTACCGCAGGCCCCTCGCCATAAATCTTCCAGGGACGTGTATCAAAAATGCTTTCTTTGTTAATATCCATCCACGCTGTTATGTCCTCTAATATTTTTATCTCTTTCTCATCTATTGAACCATCACCACGAATCGGAATATTCAACAACATATTGCCATTTTTGCTGACAATATCCACGAGCATGCGTATAACAGACGCTGCCGATTTGTAACGGTTTTGTTCATACACATTTCTATCGTAATGCCAATCCCCTATACAGGTGCATGTTTGCCAGGGCAAAGCCTGCACTTTATCAGGCGCTCCGCGTTCAACATCCCAAACCATACATTTTTTTTGTTCATCTGTTAGCACTTTGCCAAACAGCACCGCTTCAAGTTTTCCGTTATGTGTTGCCATGTAACGATTGTAATAATGCGCAGCAATCTTTAAACCGGCATCGCTTACAGGATAAAGAGGAAGACCTGAATCATCAAAATAAAGCAGGTCAGGGTTATACTGATTGATCAGATCCATTGTCCGGTTGTAAAACTTCTGGCAATATTCCTGTGAAGGAATCGAAGCGCCGTTGTCCCAATACCACTGATTCCACAAAGATGTAATGTCTTCGCTTCCTGTACTGAGATGGTGGTTTTGCGCATACAACTCCTGCGGGTCAAGCCCCTCCCACCAGGTTCCTTTGCTATCAACCTTTGTCAATTTTCCATCGTAAGGAATGCCTGCGAATGGGCCATTCTTGTCTGAACGCTGTGCCGTTTCAAACCACGTCCATGCATGTGCTGCATGAACACTTAACCCAAAAGGAAGCTGGTATTTTTTTGCTGCTTTTGCCCAGGCTGCAACAATATCTTTTTTGGGGCCTGTGCGAACTGAATTCCATTGCTGGTATTTACTGTCCCACAAATCAAGATTGTCGTGATGATTGGCCATGGCAAAGAAATACTGGGCGCCTGTACGTTTATAGAGCGCTACCAGTTTTTCCGGATCCCAGTTTTGGGCTTTCCAATCATTAATCACATCTTTAAACCCGGCCTTTGAAGGATGCCCGTAATGAGCCACATGCCATTTATATTGCTCACTACCCTCGTTATACATAAACCTGCCATACCAATCACCTTGTTCCGGTTGACACTGCGGCCCCCAGTGCGCCCATATACCGAACTTTGCATTCCTGAACCATTCAGGTACTTTATATTCCTGTAACGACTGCCATTCAGGTTTAAATTTTCCTTTCTCAACAGTTTCCTCATTTTCTCTCACAGGAGATGGATAATTCTGGGCCATTAGTGAATGACAAAACAGGATACAAGCAGCTACGAATACTTTCGCTTTCATATTTTTTTATTATGAACTATGATAATGCAGGTTGAACTTTCATTTTATTTTTGAGTGATGCCTTTCCATTCATCTGTTCTGAAAGGGGCAGCGGGCAATCCTTCATCATTTACGAGGTTACATTCCGGATTATCGGCCCAGGCATATCTAACAGCAAGTGGCCCGGCAACTTTATCACAGGAAACAATCACTTCATTTCCTTTAATGATTGCCTTTGCCCAATGAAATTGTTTGTCATTACCCGCAATGGCAAAACCTGTCAATTCCTTTCCATGTTTTGCTAAAAGGCCTTTGCCTGTATTGGTAAAACTGATCCGGATACGATTCCCATCTTTCCTAAAACTTTTATAGACCGGGCCAGATGCGATGCAATCTTCTTTATACACGAGTTTATCAGCAATTAAAGCCAGCCGGCGGCCAACTTCCTGTTTGTTTTTTGGATGGATATCATTCGCTTCGCCAATATCTATGATGCAAGCCATACCTGTATTAGGAAGAGACAGTGCAAGTGTTTGCGCTTCCCTCAATTCGGCCCATTCACTTTCAGATGGAAGTGGTTTTGTTTTCATGTAATTGGCTAACTGCGCAAACAAAAAGGGAAGATTTCCCTGCTGCCAGCGTTGGCGCCAGTCTGTGATCAGCATAGGAAATAGTTTTCTGTAATTATAAGCTGCGCCAGCATTCGATTCCCCCTGGTACCAGATAAATCCCTTAATGCCATAGGGAATCAGCGGGTTAATCATCGCATTGAAAAGTACCGTTGGATAATATTGATAGTTGAGTATTTTTGGAAAAGCGGTTTCAATATCTTTCTTATACAACCATTTTCCCGCTAAAGAAATTTTAGAAGCACCACCGGCAATATAAAGATCTTCCGCAGGAGGATTTAATCCACCACCGCCCCACATCATGGCTACTCTTACTGCAATAATATTTTCCCCATGCTGTACCAAACGTGCAGGAACAGTATAAGAATGAGTGGCATTGGCATTCCAGATATTCCTGCAAATTTCTTCGCCATTGAAATAAAGCGAATAGTTCATTTCGGGATGTCCAAGGTTGATGGTTAAATCTTTTTGATTAAATGATTCAGGCAATATGATTTTTTTTCTTAGCCAAACCATTCCTTCATAATAACCAATTCCAAAATCCTTTAGCACATTAGGCATTTCGATAGTAGTCCACTCAGCATCATTATATTCTTTGGCCGGAACTATTTTATCTGTATTATTCTGGGGATTGTAAACAATATTCCAAATGCGTACCCAGTTCAAGCTATCGGTTACAAAATCTTTCTGATCAAGGCTAAGCGTGTCATTACTGAGTACTCTTGTTTTGGTAATGGGGGATGTAAGCAACATGTCGCGGCTCGTCCATGCTTCTACAGGTGTTCCGCCCCAGGTGCTTTGAATAATACCTATCGGAACATTTTGATCATGATGTATTTTACGGGCAAAAAAGTAGGCAACCGCTGAACATTCCTTTACATTTACAGAATCGCAAACTTTCCATCTGCCGCCACGAATATCAGGCTGAGGTTTTAGTTGTTTATCCTGCTCAACAACAAGAAAACGTATTTGCGGAAAATTGGCATTCGCAATTTCTTTACCGGCGTCTTTTGCCTGTTGCACCTGCCATTCCATGTTTGACTGGCCTGAAGCAACCCATACATCGCCAATCAAAATTCCTTTGAGCTTTATTTTCGTACCTGGGTTACCCGGTTCAGAAAGCTCAAGCACATAAGGACCGCCTGCTTTAAATACCGGAAACCTGATTTGCCATCTTCCTTTACCATCGGCTTTTGTTGTTGCCCGTACATTACCAAGTTTCGCAACGATAATTGCACCGGGAGTTGAATTTCCCCAAACAGGAATTTTGACACCTCTTTGTAAAACCATGCTGTCTCCAAATACTTTCGGCACACTGATTTGAGCAAAAGAGAATGTTTGAAAGAGAAGGAATAACGTAAAAAACAGAAGCGATGTTCTTACCGGTACTTTCATTGCAATCATTTGATTTTAGAATATGTAAGAGACAATTTTTTCATGAGTAAATCCTAACCTAAAGTTTAATAGCAGTCAAAAAGAAAACATCACTCTCACGTAAGTCCAGTTCTTTTGAAAATGGGATACCATCTTTTATAGTAATGATCTCTTTTAAAATGGGCTTAATCATGCAGAATAATAAAACTGTTTTCTTCATACTCTCTTCTATGTTTAAATTCTATTCACTCCATACCAATACACCGGCGGGTTTCAGTGTTTTTTCCCCGATTAAAATTTTACCTGTTGCAGGAATATTCACAGTATAGTTTTCTGATGAATAATTCACTGCTGTGTAAAAACCATCACGCCAATACACATATATGCCATCCGGATAATTTTCTACGCTGGCCCCGGCCTCTTTATAAATACTTTTCAGCACATCTTTTTCCAAAGCGCCTTCTTCGGTATCCACACCAATGTAGGTTACAGAACCTTTGCCCAGCCTGCGGGTAACCACGGCAGCGGCGCCCTCGTAAAACTGGTTGTTGTAGGTGGCCAATACATTTGTGCTATTTTCAGGAACCAACAAATCGGCCCAGTTGTTCCATTTATAATGCGAGGCATTCATTACAATATCGCCCTGGGCATGGGCAGAGAGCATATCGGTAGCTTTGATACGGGCCCCAATCAGTGTGCTGACAGGCGCCGCCATCCCTCCTTCCCAAAAATGCCCCATGCGGTTTTTGGTGGCCGTGCGGCAGGTGATGATTAAGTGGCCGCCATTTTCCGCATAACTGTACCACTTTTTTATCAGTGCTGAATCAACCATTTCATAAGCAGGTATAATCACAACTTTATACTTAGAAAGACCGGCGGTTTCGGGTACTATGTCAACAGGCGCACCCAGGCTTTTTGCCATGCCGTGAAACTTTACCGGGTAGTTCCATGCATCCCACTGAAGGGTTTGTTTTTGCCGGTCTATCGTCCAAAAATTTTCGAGGTTCCATACAATAGCTGTGGAGCGTGCAGCAAGCTTTCCGGGCATGTTTACACCCGGGTTATATTGCCTGCGCAGTTCTTCTATTTCTTTCATAAACTGCACATACTCTTCGCCGCCAGGCGATGGGGTTACCCCATCGGTAAGCATAATACCTGCGTGGTATTGCTCCGAGCTATAATTGATTTGGCGGAAACGGTAAGAGCAAGCCAGCTTTCCGCCAGCCGCAAAACTGTGGTACAGCCACATGCGCACCGTGCCTGGTAAAAGCAAGGGGTTATAACTTCCCCAATTAACCGGGCCGGGCTGCATTTCCATTACGCCTGTAATGCCACCCCGTACGGATTTATAATAATCTGCCGCAAAGGAAACTACGCGGCTGTTGCCCAACCTGAAACCGAGGTTGCCGATGTTATCGGTTCCGCCATTGGGATAGGCAGTATAAGTGGCAAAATCCAGTTTGTTGGTCCGCATGGCATCAGAACCGGTACATACTGCGGTATAGTTGGTGGTTATAAACTGGCTGGGCAAAACAAAACTTCTTAAAATACCTGCCTGAAAATCGAGAAACTCGGCCTGCGCATCCGCAGTATAACGTTTAAAATCAAGGAGGGCATGGGGGTTGTTGCCCCACCAGCCAACCAGGTTGGTATTAGGTATAATTACCTGCTCAAAATTGTTAAACCACTGGCTCCAGAAAGCTGCACCCCAGGCCGTATTTAATGCATCAATGCTTTTGTATTTATGCTTTAACCATGTCCTGAACGCCTCCTGGGATGCAGGGCTATAATCAGGAACTGCGCCGGGTTCATTGTCAATCTGCCAACCAATCACATCCGGGTCTTTCCCGTATTGTTTGGCCATTTCAACCACTATCGCTTTTACAAAACCCCTGAACCTTTCATTCACAACGGAAGCCAGGCCACGTGTGCCGTTCTCCGCACGAATGTAGTGCCCGTCCATAATGAATGTTTCCGGGTAGTTTATTCGCATCCAGGTGGGCGTGGTGGCAGATGGCGTACATAAAATCAGCTTCAGTTTATGTTTTTTGCAAATGCCTAACACTTTATCAAGCCAGGTAAAATCAAATTTCCCCTCTTCGGGCTCCATTTTAAACCAGGCAAACTCGGCCAGGTGTATAAATTCGAAGCCCATATCGGCAATTTGCTTAATATCCCTTTCCCACTGGCTTTCCGGCCAATGCTCAGGATAGTAATAAATGCCGGTGGTTACGAGGTTTTCTCCGCGAAAAAAACGATTGGTTTCCTGCGACCTGGCAGCCATAGCCAGAAGGAACATTGCGGATACGAGCAGTGATATACTTTTTTTCATTAAGACATTTTTTTGGCCTCAGCGGTTAACACATCAGGCAATATTCCGGCAAGCGTGCACCCAAAGGTGTAATATTATGCAGTGAGCAAATTTGCAGTGCCGGCAATTTTGTTCAACAATAAAAACTGGCTTATCACCTATCGTCTACCAGCAATATCGGTATCAACAGTACCTTGATCAGTTTTATTTTAACATGGGCACCCTGCTGCTATTTTACCTGTGCCGAAGGCACAAAACATTATGGATGTTCTGCAGCCAGGCCCTAAAAAATACTTTACAGCGTTTTTAAAAACTGAGCCTGCGGAACAGGTTAACTGCCGCAGGCATCAGTACCATTCTAAACTGCTGCTAAATGAAACCAGGAACCTTAATAGACATCAAGTTCCGGATTGCTATTTTGATATTAACCAGCTAAATACTCTATAGTTTTGAACTTGAAAATTTAGCCTCATCCCTACCCCACCTCATCCGCCAGAGAACATTTTTTATTGTCCAGGCGACATAACTGCTATGAGGCTTTGGTTGTGTCACTCACTTGTACTGCACCGCTTTACTGAACAGCAAAGGCAGCATCCCGCAACATGGCAATTATTCATACCCTACCTCAAAAAAAAGTTCCGTTATGGTTTGCGGCACAAGAGTGCGACGCAACGAAGCTTCATTCTTATTCTATTGCCGGGCCCATAAAAAATCTGAAAAAACTTTTAAAAGACTGAGCCTGCAAACAGTTTAACTGCTGCAGGCCTCAGTTCCATTTAAAACTGCTTGTTTTTTGAAGACAGGAACCATGATTGACATCAAATTCCGCATTGCTATTCAGAAATTTTTATCACAATTTTTATGTGGCTGTTCAAAACTTATTTTGTCAAACCTTCATCTGCAGGAAGGTCTCTCAATGTCAATTAACAATGAGTTTCTTAGTAACATTAATTTTTTGCCAAACGGTAAGGCCACTTTAGTTAACAAGAAACCGCGTAAGTAAAAATGTGGCATGGCCGTTAGCTTTTCCATTATAAATCAGGCTATTGAATTACAGCTTATAAAGGCAAGTTGAAAAACGCTGGTTGTAACCGTTAACAACCACCTTTTATCCCGGCTGTTTGGGGCGTCTTTAATCAACATATCTTTATTTTGCCCCAGCCAAAAGAGCGTCAATTGTTCTTTGATCTTTTACTGTACTGTTATTCCTGTCCAAAGCTCCGCCTGTATCCCACCAGAAAGGTTTTATACCACGGGCCAATGCCTCCCTGGTTACAAAAGTTATCCAGTAGTCCACAGACTTGTTATGTAAGGCCAGGTCTTTGGGGATATGGGGGGAACCATCACGCCTGTAAGCCCCATACTCGCCCATGATAACCGGAATGCCTTTGTCAACAAATTTTGCCTTAACCTTGTCGAAGTCAGAAATATGGGCATCCTCTTCACCATACGTGGGATTACGATCCGGTTCAATGGTTGAATGATTGCCGGCGCCCCAGTAGTAAACCATTTTACCCCAGCTCACATCTTCGCCAAGGAAACAAAACTGCGACGGCGTATAGTTATGCACTTCAACCATCAGGCGATTGTCCACCGGATCTTTGGGAAGTGTACTCATCAAATCTGATGTTAACGTTGCCGATGTACTTGGCCCTTGAAGAATAAGAACGCGGTGGCTGTTTTTTCCGCCTGTAGAACGAACAGCATCAACAAAGGTCTGATGGTATAGTGCCAAGACTTCCATTTCCTCCGCATTATCAGCAGCGGGTTCATTAGCGCTGGCAAACATGAGATGCTCGTCAAAGTCCCGCATAACGGTAGCTATTTGCTCCCACAACGCTTTTTGTTTAGCATTGACAGAATCCTGCTTTAGTTTGCTGATGTTGTTTTCGAGCCAGCCACCATCCCAGTGAATGTTGAGCATAACATATAATCCGTTATTGACACAATAGCCCACAACTTCTTTTACCCTGTTCATCCAGTTTTGATCTATGTGTGCTGTGGCTTTGTTGTCAACATGCAAATCCCATGCGCATGGTAAACGGATAGCAGTAAAACCTAATTGCTTTACAGATTTTACATAGGCTTCAGTGATCTGTGGATTGCCCCAGCTTGTTTCCCCGCCTGTAGCTTCCAATGTATTACCAATGTTCCATCCTAATTTAAATTTAGCCGCCAGTTGCACAGCAGTGCTCATTCCTGTTGAAACAGGGGCCTGTGGGGATGTGTTGTAAGATGGATATATTGTGGCAGGTTGCGAAACCTTAACTATTCTTGCCTGTCCGTTTGCGGCATCTACTGATAATACTACAGAACGGGCAGCGCCTGTTTGATTGGATGTGGCAGTTGCCTGAATGGTACTGCTACCGCTACTGCCGGATGTTTTGCTTAAATGTAACCATGAAGCCCCGTTGCTGACAGTCCATTGTGCATTTCCGTTAATGGCAATATCTGCTGTTCCGCCCTCCGCCGGAAGTGTAATTTCAGAGGGAGATGCGGAAAGTTCCGGAGTTATTTTATCGTTTTTTTTACAGCCTGTAACCAACAGTACTGCGAAGACAAATTTCAACATTGTATAAATTCTGATTTTGTTCATTTTTTCTGTCCTGACGATTTGAGATTTTTTTGATAAAGCTTTTTATACTTTTAATTAAAAGCCAGGAAACAGGCTATAAGGGCTGAAAAGCCGCCCAATGAGCCGGACGATGAACGGATTGCGACGCAACGATGCCGCCATGAAAAACCAGGGCTGGTATCCAAAAAAAGCGTGTTTTGCCAATCAATCCGTTTCATAAAGAAATAAGTATAAACAACCTTGATATAACAAACCTGAAGGAGTGCGGCATTTTTCATAACCTGCCCTCCAGGCTTTTCGCTGTATGTATTAAAGACTATTTTATTTTAACTACCCTTACATTATCGAATGCCGCATAAAAACCGGTTGCGGTTGCTGCCGTACCGTAATTATGCAGGTAGATACTCAAACCCGTATTGCCGGTACCACCCAATAAATTAGCTAAACTTGTAACGGAAGCGCCTTTTCCATCCCCAAGTATTGCGTCTTTAGAGCGGAATGAGGATAAGGGAATGGTTACTGTTTGCCATCCCTTGGTGGAGAACGCGGCTGTTTTGGTATCAGAAACTTGCCAGGGCTCGTAGCGTGCCATATAGTTGCCTGCAAAGCCACTTACAAAGCACAGTGTACTGCCGTTCCACGGGTTGGCTACACTTATCTCAAACTTAATTGCCCAATTGCCCACGGGGTCTGAAAGATTAGCAGCCGGCACCCATTCATTTGCCCCAATTGGGAAATTATAGGTACCATCAAAAGCTGAGCCGTCTCCACTTTGCATAATGCCGCTTTTATAGGAAACAAACATGGTGTTGTCGGTACCAAATACTCCATCGAAGTCGGGTCTTACCGTGATCCAGCCACCACTGTTTGCAGTACTGTTAACAGTGAGGCCGGCGCCACCCCACCATTGCCAACCAAAATAGTTACCCCACTCCATATTCGCCAAAACACCGGTATTGCTAAGTTGTGTATTTACATTGTAAACAGTGGTTACTGATCCAAATTGAGTAGTGATTGATACAGGGCCGCTGTTAGAAACAGAAGGCAAAACAAAACCAACAGAACTGCCATCCGCAGACGATTCGAAGGAAGTGATATTTGTTCCGGAAAAGCTGAACGATTGAATGTTTTTCAGATAAGTGCCGTAAACATACACCGAATCACCTGCAATGGCATTTTCGTTGGACACTGCAGTAATTGTAGGTATTGCAACTATTTTAAATGCCACCGAGCCACCTTTTGTTGTAAGCAATACCTGGTCCGTAGGTTGTTGTGCCGGCATAAGAAAACCCAGGGAAGTACCATCTAAGTTAGAGTTGAACGATGTTATGCCAGTTCCCGCATAAGAAAGACTTTGAACCAAAACTAAATTAGTGCCGTACAAAAAAACGGAGTCGCCAGGGTTGGCAAACACATTTGAAATAGCAGCAATCACCGGCTCACCAGGCCCTAATTTAAACGGAAAGGTGGTAGTGCCTCCGGTTGTTGTGTATTCTATCGTATAAAGTTTGGTGGTATCAACTGTTGAAAACATAATGGCTGGTATTTGTACTACGGCACTGTTCTCGGCAAACAAAGTGCTGTTGAAAGACGCATTTACACCATTAAATTTTATTTCAACCGCATTCTTCAGATTCTGCCCTGTAATAACCACCCACTGGCCATCTGCTACAAGGCTGTTAAGTATGGTGTCATTTGGAGTAGCCACATAACTCCTGATCTCTGAAATAACCGGAGGCCTCTCAACATCTTTTTTGCAAGCCGGCGATAATGCGGCTATCAATATGAAAAGCTGCAAAATATATAAGCGGCTATTTAATGATTTATTCATAATAGTATTTGTAATGTTATAGATTAATAGTACTTAACGGGGGGCTCAGCCAGGTTAGGATCTGCTGCCAGTTCTGATGCAGGCAACTGCAGCGTAAACGATGAAATGGTAGCCGGTACCACGGCTGTGCCAATAGGTGGATCCGGAGTAGCTACACCGTTTGAATAAGAAAATGTTACCCGCTTTTGATTATTGAGAATGTTAACCGCTTTGGTGGGGTTCCAATAAGAAAGGCGTACCAGGTCCAGCCAATATTGCCCTTCAAAAGCTAATTCAATTCTTCTTTCTTTAAGAATGCCGTCTATATTGATTGTTGAAACAGGATCAACACCGGCCCTTGTTCTTACTTTATTAAAGAATTTCAGCGCCTCGCCATCAGAGGTACTTGCATTATTCCCCAGAATCGCTTCGGCATAAACCAAATAAACATCTGAAAGGCGAAGCAGCGCATCATGCTCGATAGATGCGGTAAAGGTCATAGAGGGTGAGTTATTATCCTTTTCGTTACCGATAATATGCTTCTTCATGCTTTGGCTGGTAGCCTTATAGCCGCCGCCGGCTGCATTTAATTCAGGATAAAAGTCACCGTTCATCATGAATGAGGCTTTCCTCCTTACTGTATCCTTTGCCGAATATTCCAGGTACAAATCATAGGTAGCATCCAGCGCCGTCCACGCACCATTTTTTTGAGGATTAATGTCATTTGAAGGAGAATACGTGAGTAATAAATTGCCCTCTTCCCAACCAATACTTGCACCTGTAGCCCACTGAAGCGCAAATAGTGATTCCTGGTTGTCGTTGTACTGAGACTGGAACAGGTTGTAATAATTAGGCAACAAATCCAAACCACTCTCATTACAAACATTTCCCGCATACTTTTTTGCGCTGTCTAATAATTTCTGATCACGGCTTCCATTGCTTTCCAAACCAGACATAGTAAGGTAAACCTTTGCAAGCAATCCTTGTGCAGACCAGGTTGTTACCCTTCCTTTTTCATCATTACGGGGCAAACTATTGGCGGCAAAGGTTAAATCGTTGGCAATAAACCTGTACACATCAGAAACGATGTTACGTTTCTGCAATGGGTCTTTAATAAGCTTGCTGTTATCTTCAATAATAGGCACTGCACCCCACAGCATAGCAAGATAATAATAGGCAATGCCGCGAATAAATTTTGCTTCGCCGATGGCTGCATTTCTATCTGCCTCACTAATTGCTTTATCTGCATTTTGTTCAATTGAGTTAATAACACCATTGCATTGACCAACCAGGTTGTACAATCCTTTCCATCCACCCTGCATTACACTGTTACCCGCAGTAATGGTGCGTGTGTAAAGCTGCACCCAATCGCTGATCCATTGACGGTTGCCGTTTCCGCTTAATATATCCCCCAAAGGCAAATAGGCTTCGTGATGCCACACACCCCAGGTAGCGCCGCCATAGAGACTGGCAGTGGCTAATCTTAAATCTGACTTGGTTTTATAAAAATTTTCCGAGCTAATTTGCGATTGAGAAGGGCGATCGAGAAAGCTTTTATTACAAGCAAAACAAAACACCACAATCAATACAATCAATATTTTTTTATTTAGATGTTTCATGATTCACAAACTTTTTTATTTAGTTAAATTCAGGTTCACGCCGAATGTGAATGTTCTTGGCTGAGGATAATAGCCGCCATCCCAACCAGCCTGCAGCGGATTCCAGGATCCTATCTCAGGGTCCATACCGGAATAGTTGGTTATGATAAAAGCATTTGAAACAGTTGCATAAACTCTAAGTGCATGGATGTGCGCCCTGGATAATAGTTTTTCAGGAAGCCGGTAGCCCAGTGTAATGTTTTTGCACCTGATGAATGAACCATCTTCAATGTACAAATCAGACGGGCGGAGGTTTTCGTTTGTGTTATCATTTCTCAAACCAACAAATTTTGTATCCGGATTTGATACATAAGCATTGTTGACATCAGAACGAGATCCATTGGGATCCACATACTCAACCCTTGCATAGCCTAAGACAGACTTGAAATAATTGGTATTGTTACCAGGGTAGGTTTGTGAAATTGCCAACTGGTTAAACACCTTATTTCCATAGCTTCCGCTGAGAAAAATGTTTACATCGAAATTTTTATACGTGAAGGAGTTGTTGAAACCGAACTGAAACTTAGGTAAAGGAGAACCTAAAAATGTTTGATCTTTCGTATTGATAACACCATCCCCGTTAAGGTCCTTATATTTTCTGTCGCCATACCAAATTCCGCCGCCATTGGGCGAAACAGGATAAGGATTTCCACTTTGATTTACCGGAAGTGCGTGAGATTTAAAATCTTCAGGCGTTGCAAAAATGCCATCGAACTGATATCCAAAAAATGAACCGATTGCCTGGCCAACTACAGTTTTCTCAAAAACGTATCCGTTATAGGTTTGAGATAAATTGGCTGCATCCCCGCCATTGCCTAAACTGATTATCTTATTTACGTTACGCGACACTGTAAAGTCTGTTTTCCAGGTAAAGTTTTTACCGGCAATGTTGGTAGTGCTAATCCTGAAATCGAACCCTTTATTACTAACGGCTCCAACATTCACGAAGGGGGCCTGCATGGCCCCGGGTGACCAGCCCGTGGTAGTTCCGGAAAACAGCGGCAGCGGCAGCTTTAATAATAAGCCATCTGTTTTACGATCGTAAATGTCAAACGAGAAACTTACCCTCCAGTTTAAAAATGCTCCGTCAACGCCTACATTAGCGTATTTGGTTTTTTCCCAGCTTACATAAGGGTTTGCCAGGTTATATTGAAACTGCGCTGAACCGGATAAGCCATTATTAACAGAGGACAAAAGCGTAACAAAAGTGTTGCCTGGTATTCCCTGGTTATTGGTAACGCCATATCCAAGGCGCAGCTTTAATTCATTTACAAATTTTACACTTCTCAAAAATGATTCATTATTTACCTTCCATGCAAAAGCGCCGGAGGATGTAGTTACCCAACGGTTATCTGCAGGAAAATTGGAAGAGCCATCCCTGCGGATATTACCCGTTAGCAGATATTTATCTTCCCATCCAAGATTAACACGCCCAAAATAAGATTCAAGCGCAGGCCCTGACCCTTTTATACCACTGTTTGCAGCCGTATTGGCATCGCCACTGCTGATGGATGTTACATTATCGGAGGGAAAGTCTCTCCTGGATGCGGATATACTTTCAAAAGTGCTTAATTGAGATTCGTGGCCGGCTAACGCGTTTACGCTGTACTTGGCAAATTGATGATTGTAGGTAAGGTAGTTCCTGACTACAGTATATGCATTTCGTGAGGATGATGAAGATGCAGAGTTGGTAGTATTCTGGGCCCTGCCAAAATCATATTTTGGGTTGAAAGTATTTTCGACATTAAAATCAAAATTTCCGGATACTTCATTCCTTAATGACAAGTCCCTATAAAACTGGATTTCCGCATATACGTTTCCAAATACCTGGTTTCTTTTTTTAGTATGGGAATTCAACAACGCAAGCCCCACCGGGTTGGGAATAGGTACAACCCAACCGGCATCATTGGTAACGCCGCCCCAGCTTCCATCCAGATTTTTTACCGGAACATCTGGTGTTAAGCTCAGTGCATTCGAAATAACACTTGAAGTGGTTGAATTTACATTCTCGTCAACATGTGCCAATTGAATGCTGGTTCCAATTTTCAGCCAATTGGTGGTTTTGTTATCTAAGTTTAAGCGAACCGAATATCTTTTAAAACCAGAACCCAACGCAATACCTTCCTGGTTGAAATAGGAAGTGGACAATAAATATTGTGTACGGTTATCGCCTCCGTTAACAGTAACTGAATGGTTTTGCATAGGCGCTTTACGAAACAATTCTGCCTGCCAATCGGTACCCGCTCCCAAATATTTAGGGTTTGCCAATTCCGGCCTGGCATCAAACTGCCATACAACCGCACGATCATTTAACAGTGAAGCGAATTCCTGTAAAGTAACCGTGGGGAGCTTTTTAGGGATTTCCTGGTAACCATAATAACCGTCGTACGTAATGGTAGGAGTTCCCACCCTGCCTCTTTTTGTGGTAATGATTATTACGCCATTGGTGGCTTGTGAACCATAAATAGCAGAGGCTGAAGCATCCTTTAAAACATCAATACTTTCAATTTCAGAAGGATTGATCGTATTCAATGGATTTGATCCGCTGCCCGGATCGCTGGGGGATGGAATAATAACACCATCTATCACATACAGCGGGGCACTGTTTCCGCTGATTGATGATACGCCACGCACCTGTACCGATACACCACCGCCAGGCTGACCTGAAACCTGCTGCACCACAAGGCCGGCTACCTTTCCCTGCAATGCCTGGTCTATGGTTGCGGGCAGTGTTTTGCGCAGCTCTTCACCGGTAATGGAAGAAATAGCACCGGTTACATCCTTACGCCTGGTTTTGCCATAACCAATAACTACAACATCCTTTAAGTCAATTCCGTTTTCTTCCAGCTTCAGGTTAAGCACAATGCTTTTTCCTATTGTAACTTCTTTTGGCAGGTAACCAACCCTGCTTATAACCAGTACATCGCCGGTTTTGGCGGCAATAACAAAATGGCCGGTACTGTCAGTAGAGGCAAACATATTGGTGCCTTTAATTAAAACAGTTGCATCCTGCAGGGGCTGATTACCCACTAATGAGTAAACTTTACCGTTTATTTTTTTTTCAGTATTGTCCTGGGAAAAGCCATTGACAGCTAACAGCAGGCAACACAGGAAAAAGAGCAGTTTGTTTTTAATTTTTTGTACATCTCTTTCAGATCTCATAAGCAAACAATTAGTGGTTAAAAAATAATTAGCAGTAATAGGCGCATATTTTAAATAATGATGATTTTACACATTATTAATCCTTAGGCTCTTCGTTGTATCATCATTTCTGGGTTTTATGGCCGCACCGTTTGTATAGTAATTGCTTAACGCTATCACTATACACTTCCCTGCTTACACAGCCCCGATGCTATCGGGGATTACAGTGATTTATTGGGGGTCATTCACTTTTTTCCACTGTAAAGCTGTGTAAGCAATGAAGCGCTTTTGTTGAATAATGAACCAACCGTATCCCGAAATTTCGGGACGACGCAACGGAAGCCCTATGCTTAGTCTAAAAGCCGGGCCCCAAAAATCATTTCATCTTAACCGTAATTTTTTCGCCCGTGTAGCTTACGGTTGCATCGGCTTTTTGATCTGCATCCAATTCTTTGGGCCTGTCTTTATTTATCCATATTATGCGGAAGTTTCTTTTGGCAAGCATGCCATTAAAATAGCCTTCGCGTTTACTTATCGTTAGTTCTTTTGCCGCTTCAGCGTATGTAAAAACTATGTTTGAAAAAGCTCCTTTTTCGTAGTTATAATTGACGCCTTCATCTTCGTACAGGTTAAATGCGGCATCAGTTCCTGTATATACAAACAGGGTAATGGTATCCGCTGGTTTTTCGTTGCTGTATTGTAATGCGGGCCCTACAGGTATTATGGAACCCTCTTTAATCATTACAGGCATTTTTTCATAAGGGGCATCCGCGTTAATCTGGCGGCCACCCTCAAAATATTTTCCGGTATAGAAATCGTACCACCCGGTTGCTTTGGGCAAATACAATTGCCTGGATGTTGCTTTGTATTGGTACACCGGGTTAATAAGCAGTGAAGGCCCGAACATATATTGGTCGCCAATATTCAGTACAGCGGTATCTGCTGCAAAATCCATTGCCAGCCCGCGCATGATAGTGTAATTATGATGATAGGCCGCACCGGCTAATGAATATATATAAGGCAGCAGGCGGTACCTAAGCCTGTCGTAGTAAAGAAAACTTTTGTACGCCGGATGGCCTTCAGGGGCAGTGTTAAATACTTCTCGGTAAGGGAACTGCCCATGTGAGCGGAACAGCGGCACAAAAGCGCCAAACTGCGACCACCTGGTTGATAATTCCCTCCATTCTTCCAGGCTTTCAGCACGAGGTTTTTCAAATTTTTCAGGCACAACAAAACCGCCTATGTCCATCGTCCAGTATGGCAGGCCTGAAAGCGAGAAATTTATTCCTGCCGCTACCTGGTTTTTCATATCCGTCCATGTAGAGCCAATATCACCGCTCCATATAGCAGCCGCATAGCGTTGCGAGCCGGCAAAGCCTGAACGCGTTAACAGGAACACCCTTTTATCCGGGTTGGCTGAACGTTGGCCTTCGTAAATACCCTTTGCATTTTGCAGGGGATAGGCATTCAGGTATTCCGCGGCGCTGCCTAAAGCGGTAGGCGTCATTTGCAGTTTTCTTTTTTCGGCGCTAACGTTAGAAAGTATGTCCGGCTCGCTTGCATCCATCCACCAGGCATCTATGCCTTTGCTGTATATTTTTTTGTTTATTAAATCCCAAAAACCTTTGCGGGCATTTTCATCAAAGGCATCGTAGAAGGTTGAAATATAGCCTTTGCCTATCCAATCCCGTTGCCTGTCTGCTATGTTCTTTTTATACAGCCAGCCATTTTTATTAAACAGGTTGTAAGCGGCGATGCCTTCGTAAAATTTTGGCCATACAGATATCATTATCTGCGTATTATATTTATGATGCAGCATGTTGATCATACTGTCTGGTGAGGGAAAACGGGCTGCATCAAATTCCTGGCTGCCCCATTCGGCCTCTTTCCAGTAGCTCCAGTCTAACACAATATTGTCTATCGGTATTTGCCTTTTGCGGAACTCCTGAACGGTAGATAAAATTTCATCCTGGGTTTTGTACCGCTCACGGCTTTGCCAAAAGCCCAATGCCCATTTGGGAACAATGGGGGCTTTGCCGGTAAGCAGCCTGTAACCGGAAACCACCTCATCCATATTGCCGCCGTAAATAAAGTAGTAGTCAACCTGCTGCCCGGCTTCAGAACTGAAGCTGAACAAATCCTGCTCTTCCGGCGACA
Source organism: Foetidibacter luteolus (assembly GCF_009650435.1). Taxonomy (GTDB): domain Bacteria; phylum Bacteroidota; class Bacteroidia; order Chitinophagales; family Chitinophagaceae; genus Foetidibacter; species Foetidibacter luteolus. The sequence continues at coordinate 99,650 of NZ_VVIP01000047.1, read as the reverse complement.
GCGGCTCCTGCCACTTTAAGGCCAGGTAAGATTCACCGCCTTCCGGTATCCACTCAATACGTACCGGAACTTTTTTGCCGCTTGTCATGCTTAATGGCAGCAATGCAGGGGCAGGGTTCCAGGCTTTGCGCCAGTGGTCAAGCACCAGGTTTCCATCCAGCCATACCTTTAATGAACCTCCAAATACAAATTTTAACTGATGAAGCCCGGAAATGTAACTGGCCAGGCTGCCCTGCCAGGTTACTATGCCCGTGGCGGGGTTAAACGCTGCGGGAAGCTGGATTTTTGAATCTCCAAGAAACTCCATATCAATGCCCGTTTCTGCCCTTTCTGTAACAATGTGCTGTGGTTGTTGCCTGTTGTTGGCGTAAGAAGCCGTAAGCCATCCTGTTTCGCCGTTTTTTGAGAAAAGCTGCATGTCAGAAAGCGGGTGAAGCGGCCTTACATCCCCTGCTTTGGTAAGGGAGTAATTATCCCAGAGTATGCCATAATTGTTGCTGGAAATCAAAAAGGGAATAGCCACTTCTGTGTTGTTCTGAAAAAAACTAACCTGCTGGCCCCGGTAATTCATCATGCCATCCTGGTGCTGGCCCAGGCCGTACAGGGCCTCGCCGGGAGTTATTTGGAAAGATTGAGTAAGGTTATAGTACCGCCTGCCATCAAATATGGCGGATTGAAAGCTACGGCCGCCAATGGGTTTTTCGTTCAGTATCTTTTTATCGCTGCTGTCTTTAAAGGTAACGGCGCCTGTTTTCAGGTTTACAACGGCTTTAAGGCTTTTTGTCTTTAACGTCAGGCTTTCTTCAGAAGGGATAACATCCCAGAAAACGTCAATATTTTTACTGTAAACGGTAACAAGGCTTTGCGTATTGGCAATTTCTTTACCCGGCGCCACTGTTACCCTTATAATATTATCGGCCACAACTTCAAGCTTAACAGCATAGGGGTTGCCGGTAAAAAGCGGGTCTGTAAAAACAATCACCCCATTTTTGGTATTTATGTAAGGTGGTGTTTCTGCCAATAAGGCGTTACCAAAAGCGGTAAACAACATTGTAAGCAGCAGCAGTCGAAATTTCATTATCAGCAATCTTTCGGTAAAAACAATGCTGTAAAACTACTTCTGTACTGCTTAAAACAGGGGTGGCCAATGTTGCAAACTACGGCCTTAAATGTTGCAAAAAGTTGATTTTCACGCACAAACAAACGAAGATGATTGATATCTCCTTTAATACTGTTGTTGTAATTATTAAAGGTTGACCGTTTTTATCACCCACACTCCAGCTAATTCTTTTGCCCGGCACCTTGTCCTGGTACGCAATTTTGACATGTATTTACCTGCAGGGTTACGACTGAACCGTACATTAGTAAATGATAAAAAACAAGAAATTTTTTGTACCCGGCAGTAGGACTACTATGAAGCTTTACTTGCGTCGCACTCTTCAGGGCTTTGTCCGCTCTTCGCCATGGTGCGTACATAAAGCCTGCCCACGAAAGCAGCAGCGTGCTGCACCTTCGGGTGAGGGATTGAAGCGGTTACCCCGGTGAGGGCCTTGTGCGGCTGGTTTGTGCCGGAGTAATAGCGGAAAGCCCGGCCCGAGGTACGAGGGACACCCCCAAAAAATCTTATCAAAGCATAATGCAACAACGCCGGGCATAGAGGGCCTGAAGTTGCAGGTATTAGGGCATGCCAAACCTATTGCCCGTCTTTTCTTTTTTTATCCGCCGCATACTGCGATGGCAGCACCCTGAATTCTTCTTTAAAAAGCTTGGCAAAGTTTTTTGGGTTGTTAAACCCAACCTCGTAAGCAATCTCAGCAACAGACATCCCGCTTTTTTCCAGTAACTGGGCAGCTCTTTTTAAACGCATCAGGCGAACGAATTCCAATGGCGTTTTTCCGGTTAGCGACAGGATTTTCCTGTACAGGGTAACACGGTTCATAAACATGTCCCGGCTAAAGTCTTCCACTGAAAAATCAGGGTTGTCCATATTTTTTTCAACTGCCTCCATGGCCTGTTTCAGGAATTTTTCGTCAACAGGCGTTACGGTTACCTCCCCTGGGCTAACGTCAATTTGTTTTTGAAAACGCTTTTGCAGCAGTTCCTGCTGTGCCAGCAGGTTGTTAATGCGTGAAGCAAGTATTTCGAAAGTAAAAGGCTTGGTAATATAATCGTTAACGCCGGCCTTTAAACCTTCCAGTTGTTTTTCCTCGCTTCCCATTGCGGTAAGCAGTATAACCGGGATATGCGCCGTGAGCGTTTCTGTTTTAATTTTTTTGGCCAGTTCAACACCGTCCATCAAGGGCATCATAATGTCGCTTACTACAAGGTCTGGGTTTACCAGTTTTATTTTCTCCCAGCCTTCTTTTCCGTTGGCAGCTTCTTCTACCCTGTATTGCCCCTTTAAATTGTCTTTTAAATAAAAGCGGATGTCTTCATTGTCTTCCACTATCATGATGGTTTTCTTTCTGCCGCTCTTTTGCCCGGCCAGGGTATCTCCCGGCGCCGGATGTTCCGGGGCTTCAGCCTGTATGGCCGTCGCAGTGTTGCGGGTGGGAGGCTCATATATTTTTTTAGCCGGAAGCAAAACTGTAAAGCAGGTTCCCTGGCCCGGTTCGCTTTTTACCGTTATAATGCCATTGTGCAACTTTACAAATTCCCTGGTTATGGCAAGGCCAATACCGGTTCCCTGGTTTACCATGCTGTCAGGTAAATCTGTTTGAAAAAAACGTTCAAAAATCTTTTCCTGCATAGCCTGCGGGATGCCTATGCCCGTATCCTTTATTTCTATGCAAACAGTTCCCCCCGCTTCGTTATCTATGGGTGGGTTATACGCCATACTTACCTGCACTGTTCCGTTATCATGCGTGTACTTAAAAGCATTTGAAAGCAGGTTGAACAATATCTTTTCAATCTTATCCTTGTCAAAATAAATTTCAAGGCTGTCTGTATTGCAGGAAAAGGAAAACCGTATATTCTTCTTTTCGGCTATGTCCATAAATGAAAGGCTTATCTCTTTGCCAAAGCCGATTATATCGCCAATGGCGGGGTGCAATTTCATTTCCTGCACTTCTATTTTCCTGAAATCGAGCAGTTGGTTTACGAGGCTTAATAAGCGTTTGGCATTACGCTGAACAAGGTTTAACTGTTTTTTCTGTTCCTCATCGCCGGCATGTTTAATAATCTTGTCCAGCGGTGCTATTATCAGGCTTAACGGCGTACGGAATTCATGGCTTACATTGGTAAAGAATTTGGTTTTTAATTGCTCGAGAGCATGGGCCCTTTCTGCTTCCCCGCGTTGCCGGGCAACTTCGTAGCGCATGTGTATCCTGTCTAATGTAATGCGCCGCGCCAATAACAATAACCCGGCAATTATGACTATGTAAATACAGTAAGCTGCAGTGGTGCGCCAAAACGGGGGCTCTATGTTTATCCTTAGGGTTTTTACATCGCTCCATAAGCCATCCTTGTTTAGCACTTTTACTTTAAAGGTGTAGTTGCCGGGGTCAAGGTTTGTATAAGTAACCCTCCGTTGGGCAGCATTGGCATATAGCCACCCTGTATTAAAACCCTCCATCATGTAGGCGTATTTCTCCCGGTCGTTATGCGCAAAATCAAGCAGGGCAAATTCAATGGCAAACACATTTTCCCTGTATTTCAAATCAATATGCTCAAGCTTGGGCAAAGCCTTTGGCAAAAGCACACGGCCATTGATGAATTTGCCCGGTTCCACATTTTCGCTTAATATCTGTAAGCCGGTTAAAACAATTTTAGCGTAATAAGCAGGCCGCTTTACTTTATCGGGCCTTATAATATTAAAACCGGATGGCCCGCCAAAAAACAACTCCCCCCGGCGGTTTTTTAAGGCAGCATTATCATTAAACTCACGGTTTTGAAGATTATTGGTTTCATCATAATTTATAATGGAGAGGGTAACCCCATTTTTTGCCAGGTTGGGCACGGCATTGCATAAGCCGCTGGGGGTGGAAAGCCACAGCGTTTGATTATTGTCTTCAAGTATGTTGAGTATTATATTATCAGGAAGCCCTTCAGCCATAGTAAACAACTGAAAATGCCCGGTTGCATCATCAAAAAGGTTTAGCCCTTCCCGTGTGCCTGCCCAAATTCTGCCTTTACTGTCTTCAATAAGGCAGATAACATTGTTATTGCTTAAGCTTTTGTTGTGTGTGTTATGATTATGCAAAACAGGGGTAGCGCTGTTTTTGCCAAAAACGGAGATGCCGCCGGAAGTACCCACCCACAGGTTCCCCTTTTTGTCCTGCATAATGCAGGACACATAATTAGAGGGCAAGGAGTCCCCTGGCTGGCCTTTGTATTGCGTATGATTAAACCGGTTGGCTTTACTGTCAAACATATCCAGCCCGCCCCCCAGTGTACCTATCCATAAACGCTGCTCACGGTCTTCAAATATTTCCCACACATTGTCGTTGGAAAGGCTGGATGCATCATCATCGTTATGCCTGTAGTGCGTAAACTTTTTTCCGTCGAAGCTATTGAGGCCGCCGGTGTAAGTACCAATCCACAGAATGTTTTTACTGTCTATGCACAAGCTAACAATTACATTATTGCTCAGGCTGTTTTTATTGCCGGGCTTATGCAGGTATTGCTTAAATGTATTTAGCTGCCTGTTAAAATAAATAAGGCCGCCGCCATTAGTGCCAATCCATATATTCCCCTGTTTATCCTCAACAAAACGGTTAACATCATCGTAGGGAAGGCTGCCTGTATTTGACTGATGATGATGATAATGCGGGAACTGCAGGATTTTACTATTTAAATAATTAACCCCCTGCTTATACGTCCCCAGCCAGATAATGCCGTTTTCATCTTTAATGAGTGCATTAATGGTATTTTGGCTGATACTTTTGGGGTCCTTAGGATCGTTAAGCAGGTAATTGGTACTGTAATCGTTCTTTTTATCAATCAGCGTAATGCCGCCATGGTCTGTAGCCACCCAGATTATTCCGGCATCATCCTGTACAATTTGGCTTATAAGATTAGAACTCAGCCTGGATGAAAGTGTATTTTCAGTAAACATTCTTACAGACCTGTCATGCGGGCGAAAAAGACAAAGGCCGGAAGAGTAGAACACGACCCAAACGTCCCCATCGCCATCAACATAGAGGTTACCTGGAGCAATCCCTTCATTAAACTGCTGCAGGGCAGTACTTGAAGAAATAACCCTGCCCGATGCGATATCGTACTCCTGCAAAAAACCATCCTGGTAAATTGCCCAAAGCGTTCCGTGTTTTGTCTCTTTAACAGAAACAATTTTTCCAGCAGGATCGGAATGGTTTTTATTTTTTAATGGCTGCGTTACACTGCCATTACGGGCATACAAAAACAAATCATAGTTATTGTTAAGAAACCAATATCTTCCTTCCCCCCCTTTTACAACGTTCAGAATGTTCTGCGGGGGCAGGCCAAGTTTAAGCAAATAGTCTTCGTAACCGGCATCAAACTTTTCGCTATCAGGATTATAGATGCAGGGCCCGCTCATAGTTACCACCCATATTTTACCATCAGGAAGCCCGTAAAGCGCCTGCACGCCATTATCTAACAGTGAAGAACTGTCATTAAGGTTTTTTCGGAATATCTTACAGGAATATCCATCATAGCGGTTAAGGCCCGAAGAAGTGCCAAACCATAAAAAACCATCCTCATCTTTAATAATGGCATTAACCTGGTTGTGAGAAAGGCCGGTATAAGCATCTATCTTAAAGAAATTATACTGATCATTTTGAGAAAAAACAGAAAGTGACTGTATCATCAAAACAATCGCTGCCAAAAAACGCATCGGGTTAATTTTAACTGAACAAATTGCAATCATCAGCGATCCGAATCCGGGGTATCAAAAGCAAATTAATTAAAAATCACCGGCTGCTGCTTATTTGTTCATGCTTAACACATTCCTGCCTTTGAGAAGGTGCTGGGGATATTTAATTGCAGGTAACCAGGTTGATAAGTTAGCAATGGTTTTTATGACACGCAGGAAGCATTGCAAACAATTTCTATTGCTGAAGTATTCCATTGAGTAGTTTGTAAGGTATTAGATTAGGCTTAAAAGAAAAATCCCTGTAAATCAATAAAATTTACAGGGAATGATACGAATTGAGCAGTCAAAAAGTCGGGTGGACTGGATTCGAACCAGCGACCCCTTGCACCCCATACAAGTGCGCTACCGGGCTGCGCCACCACCCGAAACCGGTTAAGCCTTCATTTACAGTGCTTTTTGTATAGCCCTGCTTTTTCCGGCGGGCTGCAAATGTAAAGGCTTTTTACAAAATTCAACCTATATTGCGGCAAATTTTATAAGCCTCTCATGAATATTCTTCTAAGAAAGGTACTTATCGCTTATCCAGGTTCTGTTTTCAACAATTCCGTAAAAGATATTTTGGTTTCCGGTGGCGTTATTAAAAGCATTGATGATGCTGTGGATGCACAGGATGCCGATGTGATAGACATACCGGGTTTGGTGGTATCGCCTGGCTGGGTGGATATTTTCTCGCATTTTGCCGATCCCGGCCTTGAATACAGGGAAACGCTGGAAACAGGCGCGGCAGCCGCTGCGGCTGGTGGTTTTACTACCGTTTTTGCCATACCCAATACAGCGCCGGCCATACAAAGCAAAACACAAGCTGAGTATGTAGTGCAAAAATCAAAGTCGTTACCGGTTAATATATACCCGCTGGGGGCTGTTACTAAAAACCTGGAGGGTAAGGAACTGGCGGAGATGTACGATATGCATGCCAGCGGCGCTGTTGCCTTTAGCGATGGAACGCAGCCCGTTCAGTCCGCTGGTTTGTTATTAAAAGCATTGCAATACGTAAAAGCTTTTGATGGTGTTGTGGTACAGGTACCGATGGATAAAAGCATTGGCCAATATGGCTTAATAAACGAAGGTGTTGTTTCTACCCGGCTTGGCCTACCCGGTATACCTGCTATGGCAGAAGAACTGATTGTGGCCAGGGACATTAAGCTGGCCCGCTATGCGGAGTCTAAAATCCATTTTACAGGTGTAAGCACGGCCAAATCCATGGAGTACATTAAAAGGGCCAAGGATGCGGGGTTGCAGGTAACCTGCTCTGTTACGCCTTACCATTTGTACTTCTGTGATGAGGACATGGTTAGTTATGATACCAACCTGAAAGTAACACCGCCCCTGCGTTCCAAAGCAGACAGGGAGGCGCTGAAAGATGCAGTGCTGAACGGCTGGGTTGATTGTGTGGCATCTCATCATATACCCCACAACTGGGACAGTAAAGTATGTGAATTTGAATATGCCAAACATGGCATGATTGGATTGCAAACAGCCTACGCGGTGTTACAAACCGCTATTCCGCAGTTAAATGCAGCGCAGGTTGTAAACCTGTTATGTACCAACGCTTCAAAAATTTTCAACCTGCCAACCCCTGGTTTTGCCGAAGGTGAAGCAGCAGCGTTAACATTGTTTAACCCGGCCGGACAAACCAGGCTTACCAAAGAAAATAACAAAAGCAAGTCAGCCAATTCTCCGTTCTTCGATCAAACTTTAACGGGTGAAGTGGTGGGCATCATCAACAGGAACGGCCTGTACAGGAACTGAGGCAGTATTGGTATGTTGCCGTTACTACCTGCAAAGCCTGTAGATGCCCGCAATGCTGCTGCGTAATGGACAAAGCGTACAAGAGTGCGACGCAACGGAAGCCTAATTCTTGTTCATCTGCCTGGTCAATAAATTTTTTTTTAACGCGATAGCCAACACCCCTTTAGGGGATGGAGGCAGCAGTAACACAATATTCATGAAAGATATCATCAACAGTTACGGAATAAAATTCGGCATTATTAACGGCCTTATTGCCGCCGGGCTTATGTTTGGCACCTGGGCTGCCGGCCTTGATGTGTTTGTAACCTACCAGTTCGCCTCCAGCTTTATCCCGTTTATGATTGTCATTTTAATCATAGCCGGTTTAAACCTCCGCCGCAACAATGGCGGTGTATTGCCTTTTAAAGACGCGTTGCGGTTTGCATTTTTATCTTATGTAATAGCGGCGGTTATTTACGCCATTGGCAACTACATACTTTTTAACCTGGTTGATAAGGAGCTTACAGAAAAAGCGTTTAACCTTAGCCTTGAAAAAACGAAGCTGATGATGGAAAAACTAAAAACCAGCGATGAGGAGATTGAAAAGACCCTGGAAAAGGCAAGGGAAGGCAAAGGCGATACTGGTTTTAAGACAATTTTTTTAGGCTTTGGCATAGGTTTAATCTGGGATTTCGTAAAATCGCTTTTGATAGCTATCATCATCAGGAAAGAGAAGCCTGTTTTTAACGAACAATAACATTAGCGGATGCACTTGTCAATTGTGATACCCTTGCTGAACGAAGAAGAATCGCTGCCGGAACTAACGGCATGGATAGAGCGTGTGGTTAATGAAAACAATTATACCTATGAAATAATATTGGTTGATGACGGCAGTACCGATAATAGCTGGCAGGTAATTGAAAACCTTGCCGCGGTAAACGCCAACATTAAAGGCATCAGGTTTCAACGCAACTATGGTAAGTCGGCAGCGCTTAACGAAGGCTTCAGGGCGGCAAAAGGAGATGTGGTAATAACCATGGATGCCGATATGCAGGACTCGCCGGATGAAATTCCCGGCCTTAGGGAAATGATTATTACCGACGGTTACGACCTGGTGAGCGGCTGGAAAAAAAAGCGCTTTGATAATACGCTGACTAAAAATATACCTTCTAAATTTTTTAACTGGGCCACACGAAAGGTTTCAAAAATATACCTGCACGATTTTAATTGCGGCCTTAAAGCCTACCGCCACAAAGTAGTTAAAAGCATAGAAGTGTATGGGGAAATGCACCGGCAAATACCCGTATTAGCCAAATGGGCAGGCTTTAAAAAAATTGGCGAGAAAGTAGTGCAGCACAGGCCGCGTAAATACGGCACTACAAAATTTGGATGGGAGCGTTTTGTAAACGGCTTCCTGGATCTTGCCTCCGTTACCTTCGTTGGCAAATACGGCAAAAGGCCCATGCATTTTTTTGGACTGTGGGGCACATTATGCTTTTTATTAGGCTTCATACTAATCATTTACATGGTGGTTACCCGGCTAATGTATCCCGATACCGGCCTTAGCAACAGGCCGCCTTTTTACATGGCCCTTACCATTATGATCATCGGCTCGCAGCTTTTTTTAGCAGGCTTTATTGGTGAGCTGATAGCAAGAAATTCTCCCGGTAAGAATTTTTACTTAATTGAACGTAAGCTGGGTATTGAGTAGCGGTTTATTTGGTTACCGGCGACGGTTTTCTATGGCATCGTCCCTTGAGCAACCTTGCGTGACGAAGCAGCAAGATTGGAACACTTGTACGTTCGGTTCATTGGGCGGCTTTTCAGGCCCGGGTAGTGCATAACCCATCAAAAACTAATGAAAAAAATTATCATCATAGGTTCGGCACATCCCCTGCGCGGCGGCGGCATCGCTACATTTAACGAGCGGCTGGCCCGCGAATTCCAGCAGCAGGGTTTTGACACCACCATCTATACATTCTCCCTGCAATACCCTTCCTTTCTTTTTCCGGGCACAACGCAATACTCATCTGAGCCTGCGCCAAAAGACATCAGAATAAAAGTGGCCATTAACTCCATCAATCCTTTCAACTGGTTTAAAGTAGGCCGGGAGATAAAGAAATTAAACCCTGATATTGTGCTGGTACGCTACTGGCTGCCCCTGATGGGCCCCTGCCTTGGCACCATTTTGCGGATAATAAAAAAGAACAGGCACAGCCGTGTGGTGTGCATTGCAGACAATGTTATACCCCACGAGAAACGCCCAGGCGATTATGCCTTTACCAAATACTTTGTAAAACCTGTTGACGCGTTTATTGCCCTTAGCGAGAGTGTATTGCGGGATATAAAGCAGTTTAGTAACCGCCCAAGCCGCCTTATCATGCACCCTTTGTATGATAATTTCGGCACACCCTTAAATAAAGCTGAAGCAAGAAAGCACCTGGGCTTAAAAGACCATGAAAAGATAATTTTATTCTTTGGCTTTATACGCAAATACAAGGGGCTTGACGTATTGTTGCAGGCGATGGCTGATGAGCGCATAAGGCAGGCCGGCATTAAACTGATGGTAGCCGGTGAGTTTTATGGAGAAAGGGACACGTATGATAAGCTGATTGATGAACTTGAACTGCGCCCCCGGCTAATACTGAAAACGGATTTTATTACCGACAGCGAGGTGAAATATTACCTGGGCGCCGCGGATTTTGTAATTCAGCCTTACCGCAGTGCTACGCAAAGCGGTGTTACCCCCCTCGCCTACCATTTTGAAAAGCCGATGCTGGTAACCAATGTGGGCGGCCTGCCATCTTTTGTACCGCACGAAAAAGCCGGCCTGGTAGCCGAGCCCAACGCGGCAGATATAGCTGAAAAAATATTGCGGTTGTACCAGTTGGGCGAATCTCACTTTTTGCCTCATCTTCGGGAAGAAAAAAAGAAATACACCTGGGATGTGCTGGTAAAAGCGGTGGAAGAACTGGCAGAGATGAGTTAATTTGTTAAGGTACAAAATCACCCACTCACCACTCACTACTCACCAAAAAAATCCACTATGATATACAGAAGCCGTGCACCATTAAGAATAGGCCTTGCCGGCGGCGGCACCGATGTTAGCCCCTACAGCGAGGTGTATGGCGGCGCCATTCTTAACGCTACCATTACTTTATACGCCCATGCCAGCATAGAACCTATTGATGAAAACGGTATTATACTGCAGGCACTTGACAGAAAGGAAGAACAGCGCTTTGAATGGACGCATGAACTGCCCATTGATGGCAAACTTAACCTGCTGAAAGGTGTTTACAACCGCATCCAGAAAGATTATGGCCTGCCGCTTACCAACTTCCGTTTGTCAACTTATGTAGATGCACCCGCCGGCAGCGGGCTGGGCACATCATCCACGCTGGTTGTAGCTATTATTGGCGCGTTTGTCGAAATGCTCAAACTGCCGCTTGGCGATTACGACATTGCCCACTATGCTTACGATATTGAGCGTAACGACCTTAAACTGGCAGGTGGCAAACAAGACCAATACGCGGCCATGTTTGGCGGCGTAAACTTTATGGAGTTTTACACCGGCGATAAAGTAATTGTAAACCCTTTGCGCATACGGCAGGAATACCTGAACGAACTGGAAAACAATATTGTGCTATACTTTACTTCAGACAGCCGGGAATCTGCCAATATTATTAAAGAACAGCAACGCAATGTGCAGGAGAACAACGAAAAATCCCTGGAAGCCATGCACCATTTAAAAGACCAGGCCCGCATGATGAAGGAAGCGTTGTTAAAAGGCCGCCTGCACGAAATGGGCGAAATACTCGATTACGGCTTTACCCAAAAGCGCAGTATGGCGCACAACATAAGTAACGATAAAATAGAAACCATTTACGCCGCGGCTAAAAAAGCCGGTGCTACCGGTGGCAAAATAAGCGGCGCAGGCGGTGGAGGTTTTATGATATTCTACTGCCCCGGCAACACCCGCTATAAAGTAATGGATACATTAAATACCTTTGGCGGCGAAATAAAAAGTTATCGCTTCAGCAAGAGCGGCCTTACTACATGGGCAATGCAGTAAACCAATGTACAGCTATGAATGAAACCATTGTTAATATTATAGAAGCTTCCATCAATACCAAGCAACAGATCCTCGCCGATGCCGGCATGCTGGCCCGTATGGAACAGGTGATTGATGTAATGGTTGCCGCTTTTAAAGCAGGCAACAAGGTATTGTTCTGCGGCAATGGAGGCAGCGCCGCGGATGCACAGCACCTGGCTGCCGAGTTTTCAGGCCGCTTTTACAAAAACAGGCCAGCCCTGCCTGCGGAGGCTTTGCATTGCAACACTTCTTACCTAACCGCCGTAGCCAACGATTACAGTTACGATGTTATCTACTCCCGCCTGCTGGATGGCATTGGCGTTAGTGGCGATGTGGTGGTTGGCCTCAGCACGTCCGGCAATTCGGCCAACGTGGTAAAAGCCTTTGAAACAGCAAGGGAAAAAGGCATTATTACCGTGGGCCTTACCGGCGCCAATGGCGGTAAAATGAAGCCGCTTAGCGATTACCTGTTCAATGTGCCCGCCACAGATACGCCACGCATACAGGAGAGCCATATTTTAATCGGCCATATCATTTGCCAGTTGGTAGAAGCCAAAGTGTTTCCCGGCTAAGCAAAGCTTGCGCTTTGTTTAATTTTTTTTATGGACCCGGCCGGAGTATTTCATGGCATCGCTGGTTGCGTCGCACAGCGTGTACGTTCCGTTTTTCATGGCGACATTTAAGCGTATGATAGCTTTAGCTAAAGCCTTGCGCCATGCGGCGCTAATTAACCCAGGCCTTAAGGCCTGGGTTAACTAAAAGAAAAAGACCTGGCTTTAGCCAAACCTTTCATGGCCAGAGCAATAACTAATAACATTCCAAATTAAAAATGAACCTTCAATTAAAAATAATTTTACTACTTGCGTTATTAATTAACGGACAAAGTTTGACAGCCCAGGTCAGCTATTCGAAATTTGAGGTTAACGAACAAATGACTGACACTTTTTCTTTTGCTAAAAAATGGGATTATTCTTGGAATATCTTAAAAGATGAAGCTACGGGCAGGCTCGAAAGCGCAGATGACCACGCTTTAACGGCTGAGGATACCGCTCATTTGTTTTATACCGCCAACTGCAGCACAAACGTACAGGGGGGATATAATATTAGATATGGCTTTGCCGAAAAAAAGCAAGATCTGGTTACATTATGTTTTTCAGATGGCTTACCCGCGTATGCCAGCAGATTTTATCTTTTCATACAAGGAGACAGCTTTTATTTTAAACCGGAGATTATATTACCACAGCGTAAAATAGAACAGGAGCAAATCATTGAGATTAATGAACAGAAACTTATACTTAATAAAAAGAACTACAGGAATGGGGATATCATTATGGGATACGCTGATATTGAATTTACAGAGATAACTGTCAGCGTTAATAGCCGAAAGCAGCAAAAGAAATTTTATATGCGGGGGTATTTCAGAACTCGAGTTAAGCAAGGTTCATCTTAATTAATACAGTCTCCCCCGGTTCGTATCTCTTACGCATTGCTGCGTAAAGAACAATGAGTACAAGTGTCCCAATCTGCTGCTTCGTCACGCAAGATTGCTCAATAGACGATGATAGTAGCAACAAAGTTCAGTACATAAAAAACATAAGGTTAAGAAAAACGATACCGGCACCCCGGTGCGTGTCTCCACGCACTGGCGATAAACTCAAAAAACATAAATTGAAAAATCATTCCGCTTGCCTGGTGCGTGTCCCCCCGCACCGGCGATAAGCTTAAAAACACAAATTGAAAAATTATATCAACGATACCACTGTAACCGAAGCCATTATACTTGCCGGCGGGCTGGGCACAAGGCTGCAGGCAGCCATACCGGGTTTGCCAAAATGCATGGCCCCCGTAAATGGCCAGCCATTTCTTGCTTACATAATGTTTTATCTTCAGCAACAGGGTATTCACCGCTTTATATTTTCGCTGGGTTATATGCATGAAATGGTGGAAGAATTTTTGCATCACCAGTTGCCGCAAAAAAATTACCAAGCTATAGTCGAAAATAATCCGCTGGGCACGGGCGGCGCCATTAAGCTTGCCTGCGGCAAGGCAACAGGGAGTAACGTTATAGTGGTAAATGGCGATACATTGTTTAATGTAAACCTGCCCGCTCTTTCTATGTTTCATGTATCAAACAAAGCGGAATGCACTGTAGCGTTAAAGCCCATGAAAGATGTTGACCGCTATGGCGTGGTGGAAATAAACAAGGACGCATCCATACTGTCTTTTAAAGAAAAACAATACTATGCATCAGCACTTATTAATGGTGGCCTGTACGCTTTAAATGTTGCCGCCTTTTTAAGCAAGCCGCTGCCGGAAAAATTTTCTTTCGAGAAAAATTACCTTGAAGCATACTACAATACCACAGCCATGTACGGGCAGGTGCAGGATGAATATTTTATAGATATTGGCATACCGGAAGATTACAACCGGGCACAGGAAGAATTGAAATACCTCTTCACATAATTTCATATCATTGCAGCTATGTTAGATTTTACTTTAATTGACAAAAACTGGACTTTATTTCTCGACCGCGACGGCGTTATTGATGTGGATAAGGAAGACAGCTATATTTTCAACGTACAGGAGTTCTTTTTCCTGGAAGGCGTACTGGCCGCAGTTAAAAAACTTAATGAAACATTTGGCGTTATTGTAGTTGCCACCAATCAAAAAGGCATAGGCAAAGGCCTTATGACGGTAGAAGACCTCGATAATATTCATGCATACATGCTGGATGAAATAAACAAAGCCGGCGGCCGCATTGATAAAATATATTTTGCATCAGACCTTGATGACAACAGCCCCAACCGCAAACCGCAGCCGGGCATGGCCTGGCAGGCAAAAACTGATTTTCCCCAAATAGACTTCAGCAAAAGCATTATGGTGGGCAACCGTGTTACCGATATGCAGTTTGGCCGTAATGCAGGCATGCACACAGTATTCCTGGCCACTACCAATCCTGAAATACCTTTTCCCAATGAGTTTACCGATGCAAGGTTTAACAGTTTGTACGAATTTGCACAGGCATTACCTGCAACAAAATCTTAAAAAACTATAACAGCGTGGCTATAATGCGCAGCGCCACCTGTTCGTTGTACATTTGAATGATATGCCGGATATGAAAAAAATGTTGATTGTGTTGTGCCTCTCCAGTGTGTTGCAGGCCGGTGCGCAAAAAATAGCAGGCAGCGATATGCAGTTGCTGAAGCAAACAGAAGACAGTTTGGCTGTTTTATGCAAAAAAATGATACGGGACGATAACCCTTCAAAACGTTTTGAAGCAGACAGCTTGTTTACCCGCACCCTGGTTAGGGCACTACGCATCCCTAACTCTTTCTGGTACAATTTTGATTCAGTTATTACGGTTTCCCAACTTTATGCGCCGGATAGCAGCTTTCGCATATTTACCTGGCAGTACCAGAAAGATGAAGATTATTTCCGCCAGCGCGGCGCCATACAGATGAACACGCAGGATGGCAGCCTGAAGCTGATACCTCTGCTGGATGGATCGGACTTTACCGCCACCCCTACGGACTCCATAAGGACCGGCCGTAACTGGATCGGCGCCATTTACTACGGGGAGATACTGGAAAACACTTACAACAATCAAAAATATTACACACTGTTCGGTTACGATGACAACAACATCAGCAGTACAAAAAAATGGCTGGAAGTATTGCATTTTGATGAAGCCGGCAATCCGCAGTTCGGCGGCCGCTTTTTTGATTACAAAGATGACAGCCTTAAAGCGCCACAGCCCGCTTACCGCTTTTGCCTGGAGTATAAAAAAGATGGCCGGGCCCGCATGGTATATGATGCGGAAATGAACATGATCATCTTTGACCACCTGGTAAGCGAAGCCAACGACCAAAGCAAAAAATTCACGTTAATACCCGATGGCGATTACGAGGGCTTTAAATGGACCAATGGCAAATGGGTACATGTAAACAAAATATTCGACCAGCAGTTGGAAGATGGCCAGGCCCCTATGCCCGAGCCTTTAAAGGATGACGCAGGCAACAATAATGAGCAGAAACTGCAGCAACAGTCAGAAAAGAACAGGGCAAAGAAGAAACCCAAAGGCCAGGGCTTTTAACCATTATACCGCCGCAATGGGGATGCATCGCCTACCAGCCATATATGCCCGAAAGGATCAATAAACCCGCCCTGCCGGTGCACACCCCAGGGGACTTCGTGATCCCTCACTTTATCATGATCGCCTTTGGCGCCTGCCGCCACGGCCTGTTTAACAAAACTATCAGGATCTTCACAGAATACTTCCACCCTTGCAGAAGTAATGCCCAGCTTTTGCGGGCTCTCCCAGCCATTGTTTTCCGGCTCTCCAACAAAGAAAGCCGCGCCGGCAATTTCAAGGCCGGCCACGCCGCCCACGTTCCACAGCTCCGTAGCCCCCAGCGCCTGCTTGTACCAAGCCACAGCTTCATCCGCATTGGAAACAGCAAGCATGATAGATATAACGGTTGACATAATGGTTGTGTATGGTTTTCTAAAGTTTCCAAATATACTTCAGCCTTCGGTTAAAGCTGCGCCTGCATTTAAGTTTACAGCAATAAAATACAAACGGGTTTTAACCAAATTGTATCCTGAAAAAAATATTTCAGGGGGTGCCCCCAAGCTATCGCAAGGGGTCGGGCTTTCCACTATTACTCCGCCACAGAAACCCCTCGCACATAACCTTCAGCGGGGTAACCGTTTCAATCCCTCACCCACAGGTGTAACAGATTGCTTTCTTTGCAGGCAGGCTAATTGCACAACAATTGTCTTACATCACACTTTTAGATACAGTAAAAGATAACCAAAATAATTTCCCCTGCTGCCGCCAACACCCGATATTGCAGCAAAACACTAGCTATGGACTTAAAGAAAGCTGCCGCACTGAAGGCGCTTGAGTTTATCAAAGATAACATGTCAGTGGGGCTGGGTGCGGGTTCCAGCATAGCCCACCTGGTAACGGCAATAAAGGAAATGCAGGCGGACGGCGGCCTTACAGTTAATCTATACACATCATCTTACAGTACAAAGCAACTGTTGCTCAACAACGGTTTTACGGCGGGTGATGTATCCAGCATTACCAAACTGGATATCTATTTTGACGGTTGCGACCAGTTTGATAAAAACTTACATGCCTTAAAAAGCGGCGGCGGCATACATACCATGGAGAAACTGCTCGCTTCCATGGCAACAAGGTTTATTATTATCGGCGACGAATCCAAATACAGCGAAACATTGGGCACTACATTCCCGCTGGTGCTGGAAGTTTTACCGGAAGCGGTACCTTTTGTAACCATGCAGGTTAAAAAATTTTTTGAGGATGCTGATGTGCAATTGCGCATGGCCGCGAAAAAAGATGGCGCCGTTATAACAGAGCGCGGCAACCTGCTGCTGGATGTGTACGTTAAATTCTGGCACCCGCTGGCCATTATTAACCCGGCGCTGAAAAGCATTAGCGGTATTGTGGAAACATCCCTGTTTTATAATATGGCTGATATGGCCATACTGGGTACTGCCGAAGGTGTTAAGCTGATGAAGAGATAGTTGTGAGTGGGGGGTAGTGAGTGGTGAGCTATGAACTGTAAGGTATAAATTTCGGGAGGGTTACTTTCTACGCGTAAATGCCGCACAATGAACCGAACGATGAAAGGATTGCGACGCAACGAAGATGCCATGAAATACTGTTGCTGGTATCATAGTCGTGTTGGCGAATCAATGCTGTTTCTTTAATGCTGCAAGCCCTGGGCCTGCCGAAGGCGGTGTAATAAGATCTCATTACGTAAGACGGCATCAACAAGCTTCAACTGATATTAATTTTATAAAGGAACCAGTATTGACTGGTGAATGGGAATGACAAATAACCTCTGACAACGTGCAATAAAAAAGCCCTCGCATAGATATGGAGGGCCATGTCTTCTACTTTGTATTTTGATCACATGAGAAAGAGAAGAACAATCATTTTAAAACTATTTTTTCTTTAGTATAAACTTGTTGCCGGCATAGGGCACGCCACCGTAGTAAACAGTAAGGTTTAAAGTAATGATGCCTGTACAGGAAAACACGAAACCTGAGCCTTGTACTTCGGCTGTAGTGCTGCCGTAACCGCCGGTGCCTTGTTTGGCAACAGTGGCCTGGCCACTTTCGGGGTTTACATCAACAACCGTATTCTTCTGGTTTACCCCACCCCAGGCGGTTGCAGGATAACCGAGAAAATTAACCTGGTTCTCAGAAGGGCCTTCCAGTACCTCAATGATGTCGCCGGGGCTGTAATCGGCCCAGTCGTCCTGAACCACTTCGTAAGTGCCGGCAGATGCTGCCGCGGAAAAAGCACAAACAGCAGTTGCAGGCCAGGTAAGTGCCATTTTATAGGCCGGGAAAGAGGAGAAGGATGTGGGGGTATTGGCCATAGAAAATTTACGGCCATCAGCAGTCACCACCTCATTTTGCAACGAGTACTGGGTACCTGGTGTTATTTCGGCAGGGGCCAGCGCTGCGGCCAGTTCTGATGTTTTTACCTCCAGCGTAGTACTGCCGGAATAAGGTACATTTTTAATCAGCTTCCAGGCCGAGGCATCCAGCACGTTAGAACCTGTTGCCACATAAATATTTACGCTGGCAACCGCCGAGCCATACTCGCTTACTTTTATAGAAACGGTAGCATCAGGGTTACTGAAATCAAGGTTGGTATTAACGGTTTCGTCAAGCACCAGGTAAGAGCCAACCAACAGGTCTTCGTACTGGGCATTGATGCTGTCTTTTTTGCATGACTGCAGGCCTGCAAGCATTATTATTGCCGCACCCGCCAGTAGTATGTTGAATAGTTTTTTCATTGCCGGTAATTTTTTAGTGGTATAAATTGTCGGGGTTAATATCCCAGAACACTTTTACATTGGTAGCATCTTTCTGCTTCACTTTCTGGTTAAAGTTTACATATACCGAAGGGTAGAAGAAAGAGCGTATGAAAAGACCTGGGTCTGGTATGATGGCCAACTGGAAATTATCCGGCTTGGCGGTACGGCGATAGTTGTTATAAGTTTCCAAACCGTTGCCCCACGCAGCTATGTAATATTCTTTCTCAATAATGTTCAGCTTAGCATCTGTAGTTGCCGCCGCCCTGTATTGCTTTACCACATAGTCTATGTAAGATTGCTTTTTGTATGGAGTAATGAGAAAAGCAGTGTCGGAAGTGGGCAGGCCATAGTTAATGGTTGCCGGGAAGGCTTCTACCTTGTCGAATGAAGCTGAAATGGCGCTCACAAGCAGCGCTTCAGCATCGCCGGTGGTACCCAGTGTTAAGGCAGCCTCTGCCTGCAGGAATAAAGAGAAAGAGCTAAGCCAGATGGGTTCCATACCAGCCCCTTTGGCCCCGGTTTCGCGTCCTGAACTTTGG
Source organism: Foetidibacter luteolus (assembly GCF_009650435.1). Lineage (GTDB taxonomy): Bacteria > Bacteroidota > Bacteroidia > Chitinophagales > Chitinophagaceae > Foetidibacter > Foetidibacter luteolus. The sequence goes on along the minus strand of NZ_VVIP01000047.1, from coordinate 80,576 downwards.
CCAACTGAAGTATTCTGGTCTGCATCAAAAGCGCCTGCCGCGGGGTAAACGCCCCAGGTTGTTTTTACAAGCCCATCGGCGCCGATGCCTTCATTGTTGCCATGGTCTCTGCCCCACCAGCCACCGGGCAATACGCAATAGGGCGATGTGGCCGGGTAATTGGGCGGGAAGGCCCTGAAATAACAGGCAAGGGCAAATTGCAGCTTGGTTTGGTCGTTAAGGCGGGAGTCTGAATAATCCGTGGGGCTGATGCACTGGCGATAAAAATAATAACGGGTCCGGGGATCCATAAAACCCTTTTCCTTTGCGCAAACCCACATAGCATAAGTGCCAATATAGGCGCCTGCACCGTTATCGGTACCATAGTTGCCTACATAGCGGCCATCGCGGCTATCAGGCGCCTGTGTACGTGTACCGTAGAAGAAGGAAAAATCCTGTGATGCTGTTTTAATAATATCACCCTCAGCAAGAATGGCGTTTATCTTATCTTTTGCACCGGCATCAACAAGGCGTGTTTGCACGTAAGCACGAAGCTTAAGCGTTTTGGCGAGTGTAATCCATTTGGCAGCGGAACCGGCATAAAACAAATCATTGGTTGGGCGTGATGCCGCTGTTTGACCTAATGTTGATATTGCCGAATCCAGCAGGTTAATGGCTGCCGCATATACATCTTCATCATTATCGGCAGCCGGGTTGGTGTTATCAACACCAAGGTTGGCTTCGCTGTAGGGCACATCGCCAAACAGGTCAACCAGTGTAAACAAAGTAAATGCCTTCAGCACTTTGCCGATGCCTGAATGTATGTACTGCCCTTTTGCCTCGGCAATGGGTATCATCGTATTCGCAGTTTTGAAGATGGAAGTGTAGGCGTTGGTCCAAACACCATCAAAACTGCCTGCTGAATATGCGTTAAAATAAGTTGGGCCAAACATGGTTTGCTGACGTACCAGCGGGTCTGTAAGGTCTGATACGCCGCGGTGAAAGTTTTCAAAACTCAGCAACAGGTTATTAAGGTACAGGTCTGCATCGCCTGCGCCTGTTGTGGCCAGGTTTGGGTTTGACAGCAGCGTATCGAACTTATCGTTAAGCCTGCTGCAGCTCACCGTAAACAAAACCGGCGTTATTATGATGACCAGTAAAAGTATTTTTTTCATCGTAAAATAATTTTATGCGGTTAAAAAGTTACCCTTATACTGCCCCCAAAACGGCGTGAAGAAGGGCCTGCAAAGAAATCCAGCCCCTTGGCATTGCTTACACCAAGGCTGTTGCTCTCAGGATCAAACCTTGCGTTTTTAGGAAAGTTGGGCGCATAGTAAAACAGGTTTGTACCGGAAAAAGTGAGCGATACCGAGCCAAACGGTGTTTTATCCAGGAATCTTTTGGGAAGCGAATAAGAAAGCGACAACTCTCTTAAACGTACAAGTGTGGCATCCCAGATGGCGGAAGAAGAAGGGCCAAAACCAAGATTATTGAAATAGATATTGTTCACACTTTGCTGGATATCATTTGGTGTTCCATCCTGTTTAACTGCGTTGGGCAGTATAAGCGGGGTTTTTCGGTCTGTACCAACATCGGCGGTAAGGCCGCGGGCCAGTAATGTACGCACTGTATTAGACCACATGCGCCCCCCATGCGTATAATCCCACTGCATACGGAAGCTGAAGCCTTTCCACGATAAGGTGCTTACACCGGTAAGCTTGTAGCTTGGGTTGGGGTCTGCAATAATGCCTATATCGGCAGAGCTGAGGTAATAGCCGTTATTATCAACGATGTATTTGTTACCCTTGCTGCTGTCCACCTGTATGAAAGTGCCTTGAATAATACCTAAAGGCTGTCCTTCTATGGCAAAAGTCCCCAGGTTGGAGTAGCCTCCTGTCTGTATTTGTTTGATGTCGGAAGGCAGGTCGTGTACTTTGCTCCTGTTAAGGGTAAAGATGCCGTTAAGGTCCCACTGCCAATCAGCACTGCTGATAACAGTCACTCCAATATTGGCTTCTATACCTTTATTGTCAACAGCACCAGCATTAACAAAGGTTGATGTAGAGCCCGTCGAAGGGTCTAACTGCCTTTCGAGTATCTGGTTATTGGCTGTTCTAAAGTAGCCCGTTAAATCTACGCTTAACCTGCTGTTAAAGAATTTGCCTTCTATACCGGCCTCCACTTCTTTAATAAGTTCCGGCTTTAAATTGGGGTTGGGCAGGCGGTTGGGAATCGCGGCTGTGTTAACCACATTGCCTGTTGCATCAACAAATGAATTGGTTGTAATTGCCAGGGATGGCCTTGTATTGTAAGGATCGGGAAAATGGGCAGAGGTTGAGTACCCCAGGCGCACTTTAAGATAATTAATCGTCTTTGATGATTTCAATGCTTCAATAGCGGAAGTGGGCACAAATGAAGCGCTTACGCCGGGATAGAATAACCGCCTGTTATCTTTCTCCAATGTAGAAATCCAGTCATTCCTGCCGCTTAATGTCATGTAAAGAAACTCGCGGAAGCCTAACTGGGCCTGCGCATAGGCGCCAGCCCTTATTTTTTCGCCTTTGTAGTTCAGCAATCCACCACCCTCGCTGTAAATATCATGGCTAATAAAGTTGCTGTGGTTAAAAAGCCCGTACACCAACTGCTGGGTACTCTTCATACCATCCTGGTTATAACGGTCTTCACGTAAATCGAAACCGGCATCAACGGTAAGGTCAAAATCAGGGGTAAGGTCGCCTGTGTAATTAAAGTTTAGGGTATGGTTAAGTATGGAGTTAAATACGTTGGTGGTCCTGAAAACACCGTTTACATAACCCACACCGCCAGCTTTGCCCCCTTTATTAACCTGCAGGCTTGTTTGCTGGCTGTAAACATCCACGCCAAAGCGGTAGTTTACAGTAAAGCCGGGGTAAATATCATACTTAAGGCCAATGGACCCATAGGAGCGATAAGTTTTATCTGTATTCCGTGAGTTGTTAACCGTCCAGCGGGGGTTTTCTATATCATTGCCTCCCCTGTAATAGATAGACTCGTGTGTAATAGGGTTCTCATAAGGCAGCCCCATCAGGTTAATGCTTCTTGGCGTAAACAGCAAATAGCCAAAAACGGAGGTTACATCAGGGCCGCCGCCGCCGCTGTTGGCGCCTACAGCCGGTGTTTGAAAATCTGTAATGGCAAAATTCAATACGGCATTTAAGGTAAGTTTGTTGCTAAGCCTGGCTGAACCGCCAAGGCCGAAGTTATTCTTGTACACACGGTTATTGGGTGTAAAACCCTGGTCGCCCAGGTAAGAATAGTTGCCGTTAAAAGACACTTTTTCCGAAGAACCAGATATATTGATAGAAGTTGTGCTTACAAGCCCGGTTCTGAAAAAGGGCCTTACATTATCATACGCTTTATAGTCCTGTGTTTTCCCTGCAAACAGCTCGGGATAAGCAGCTATCTGGGATGGAGAATATGCTAATTGCGCCGGGGGATCTGTAAACTTAGCTCCCCAGTTGCTAAATGCTGCGGAGGGCACAAGGTCAAACCCGCCACCATACTCATTTTGATAGTTGGGAAGGTTGGCAATCTTGTTGGCAAATAAAGACTGGCTTACTGTAACTTCTGATTTACGTGCTGACTTTTTTGATGAGCCGTTTTTCGTGGTAACCAGCACAACACCGTTCCTGGCGGCCTCCCCATATAACGTAGTTGCACTAAGACCTTTTAGCACAGTAACACTTTCAATATTGTTTGGGTCAAGGTCAAGAAACCGGCTGGAGGTAGATGTACCGCCACCATACTGAAAGTTATTATCAGTGTTGTTTCCACCGTCAAAAGGCACGCCATCTACAATAAATAACGGGGTAGCCGCACCGCCGGTAATGGTGCTGATGCCACGTATGGAAATGTTCGTTCCCGAGCCGGAAATACCGCTTGAATTAAGCACTTCCATGCCCGGCACTTTACCATTCAGTACCCTTGCCAGGTCTCCTTCAGGCCTTAGCTGCAGGTCTTTTGAGGCTACCGTAGACACCGCGTAGCCAAGCGCTTTCTTTTCCCGCGTAAACCCCAGCGCGGTCACCACTACCTCGCTAAGGCTTTTTGTATCTGCAACCAGCGTTATTACCAGGGCGGTTTCCTTTGCCGCTACTTCCTGCGTAATAAATCCCACGGCAGAAATTACCAGCACAGCATCCGGTTTTGCAGAAAGCGAGAAACCGCCATCCGAACCTGACACCGTACCATTTTTTGAACCTTTGATTACAATGCTCGCCCCGGGAACAGGTAAGCCCTTGTCATCTGTTATCGTTCCCGAGATTTTGGAATTTGCCTGGGCCAGGGCAAAGCAATAAAGGCCCAGAAGTGCCGGGAGGCACATCAGTAGTTTTTTTCTCATAAAAGTGTTTTAAAGTACCGTTTATAAAAGTTTACAACCGGCTATACGCAAGAAAAGGCCGACCATACCAATGGCAGCCTTTTCTTATCGAAGTGCTTAAAAATAGTGATTTTTACTAAACCAAAATAGTTTGTTAAAAAAAAACTGTGAGTTTCTTTTATTTTTTAAAAAGTTTTGTTCCAGATTTTTTGATTCATGGCTTCTCAAGTTCCGCTTAAGATCAATTTAAAACAACGTATTAGTTCCCTGCACAGCAATAGCAGCATTTAATCCTTGCTCAGTAAGAAAGTACAGTTATTTTTAGGAATAAGATTTTTTAGGGGGTGTCCCTCGTACCTCGGGCCGGGCTTTCCGCTCATACTCCGGCACAAGGCCCTGCTGCAAATGGCCTCACCGGGGTATCCGCTTCAATCCCTCACCCGAAAGTGTAACCTCTTTCTTCTTTTGCAGGCACTCTTAACTACAACACAATAGGCCGGATACTGCAACTATTAATAGTGAATCCATACCGGTTTCTTAGCGGTGCCGGCATGCTAATACTTCACAACAGTTTGTTCATGCTTACAGATGCACAGCTTTTAAAAAATCAATTATTACAACTTATACCGGTAAATAATTAAAGGCAAACACATGCTAACTGAAGCTTTGATTTAATGCATCCGCACCTGTAGATTTATACCACGCTAACATGTTGCCATACTTTTTTTTCACGCTTTTAAACAGCCGGCTATTTATGCTTTGGCTATTCTTCTTATAAAATCCAGTCTTCGTCAATAAGCAGCCATATAATCCTCAGTACTTATTTCAGCCCTTCTATTTATCACAAATACTTGTGATACAGGTAATTTTTTATCCTATACATTATTTAACATTTAAACATTCGTTTATGACCAGAAAAACTTACGCAACTATTCTTTTGGCGCTCTCTGTTGTATGCGCTGAAAAAACCAATGGCCAGGCTAACACGTCATTATCTAACCTGGCAAATCCAACCTCTATTAATCAACACCTTATACCTAATGCGAGTAACCTTCGGGATATTGGCAGCGCTGCCAACAACTGGCGCAATTTTTATTTCGGAACCGGTATTTATTTCGGTAACAGCTTAACAGTGCACTTGTCAGGAACAGATAATTTTTTCGCAGGGCGCAATGCGGGCAATCCTGCTCTTACCGGCCTTTCCAATACAGGTGTGGGAAATTATGCGCTTGACAATGTTACTACTGGCAGCAACAATACGTCACTTGGCTTCAGGTCACTTAATTCTTTAACTACAGGCACCAACAATACAGCACTAGGCTTTAGAACCTTGTACAGCACCACTACTGCGGGTTATAATACGGCTGTAGGCTACAGGTCTCTTTACACCAATACCACAGGGGCAAATAACACCGCCATAGGGTATCAAACTTTGCAAGCCAGCACAACGGCAAACAATAACACCGCCGGTGGTTATTCTTCGTTGTATTCAACTACTACAGGGTCTAATAATACGGCATACGGATATCGCTCACTATATACCAATACTACGGGTGCCCGGAATGTAGCTATAGGTCACAATACCCTCACCTTAAATACTACAGGCCAGTATAATAGTGGCGAAGGGTATGAAGCCCTGTATTCCAATACTACCGGCGGCTACAATGCAGCGGTTGGAACTTATGCCCTTAGAACAAATTCAACCGGATCTTACAATACTGCTACCGGTTACGGCGCCTTGTACAGCAATACAACCAACTACAACACAGCTTATGGCGCTTTTTCTTTATACAATAATACAACCGGCTCTTACAATACTGCCGCTGGCTATGCTGCCTTGTACATAAACACAACCGGCACACGCAACTCTGCTTTCGGCCATTATGCGCTGGAAGTAAATTCAACCGGCAATGACAATACTGCCGCTGGTTATTATGCGCTTCAAAGCAATAGTACCGGTACAAACAATACGGCCACTGGTTCACAGGCCTTATACACTGCAACCACCGCCGGCTACAACACCGCGGTTGGTTCACAGGCTTTGTACTCCACCACAACAGGAAACTATAACACTTCTGCTGGCTACTATTCTCTGCGGGCAAATTCAACCGGCTCATCCTCTTCTGCTTATGGGTACTATGCACTATATTCCAACACTTTAGGTATTGGCAATACAGGCATTGGGTCCTACTCACTTGAATCCAACACAACAGGCGATTACAACGCGGCTCTTGGCCGGTTTTCATTATCAGTAAATACAACAGGCAACTACAATACCGCTGTAGGCTATAGTGCCGATGTTAGCGCAGGCAGTTTTACAAATGCTACCGCTTTGGGCTACAACGCAACAGCTACAGCCAGCAACCAGGTTAGAATTGGTAACAGTACAGTAACAAGCATAGGTGGTTATGCCAACTGGAGCAACATTTCTGATGGACGTTATAAGAAAAATGTCAAAGAAAATGTTGCAGGGCTTGACTTTATCAATAGACTCAAAGCTGTTACGTACAACCTCGATATAGCGGGTCTGAATAATAAAATGGAAACCCGGACAAGGTCTCTTACTACACCGGAAAAAATATCAGAAAGCGAAAGAAGAGCGATAGCCGAAAAAGAAAAAGTTATTTACAGCGGTTTTGTAGCACAAGATGTTGAGAAAGCTGCTAAAGAAATAGGCTATGAATTCAGCGGTGTGGATGCTCCTAAAAGTGAAACTGATGTTTATGGTTTGAGATATGCTGAATTTGTTGTGCCATTGGTAAAAGCTGTACAGGAACTTTCACAACAAAATGAAGCCATGCGGCAGGAAATTGCCGAACTGAAAGCAATGATTGGCAAAAACCCATCTGCTGTATTAAATGTTTCCGACGCATCGCTGGAACAAAATACCCCAAATCCGTTTAAAGGCAGCACTGTTATTAACTATTCTTTGCCTCAACGTTTTGCCTCCGCACAATTGGTGGTATATGATGCATCTGGCAAGGCTCTTAAACAATTGAACTTGTCCTCACAACAGGGCAAAGGCAGGATTACCCTTGATGCCGCCACACTCTCCTCAGGCGCTTACAGTTATTCGCTGGTTGTTGATGGCAAACTTGTTGGCACTAAAAAAATGCTGCTGTCAAAATAAATGCCCGTGCAAACTTTTCACAGACTTTTTACGTCAGCCATGTTTTGCAAAACATGGCTGACGTATTTATGCCCAGCAAGCTGCTACAGCAGGCTAAAACAATCCTGCAAAAGCCGTTGAATAAACGGATAGCAGCCGCTGAAAAACTCATTCCGCCTGCAAGTTGCCGCATAAAATAAATTTACCCGGTAAATAACAATTAAACCTATTCAACAAAAAACTAACACTATGATCAACAGGACATGCGCTGTTACGCTCGTTACTCTTTTTTCTTTTGGCTCCCTATTATCTTATGGGCAAGCCAACCAATCGTTATCCAACCTTTCTAATCCAACAACGATTAATCAGCACCTTACTCCTAATATTACCAACACGCGGGATCTTGGTACTTCCGCCATAGGATGGAGATCAATTTACCTTAACTCCAGGTTATTTCTTAATGGTGCGCTAACTGTACACGCACCAGCTACCGGCAATTTTTTTGCAGGCCCTTACGCCGGTAATACCGCTGCTACCGGTGAATCAAATACCTCTCTCGGGCATTATGCGCTGGATAATGTTACTACCGGCAGTAATAATACCGGCCTGGGCTTCAGATCGCTTAACTCGTTGACCACCGGCACTAACAATACAGCCCTGGGCTTTAGAACATTATACAGTGTTACCACTGCCAGCGGCAGCACTGCCGTAGGGTATAGAGCGTTGTATTCAAATACCACAGGCGGTAATAACAGCGGGTTTGGGTTCCAGGCATTGCAGGCCAACACAACAGGCGCCGCCAACACTGCCGGTGGGTATAGCTCATTATATTCCAATACTACCGGCAGCGCCAATACAGGATATGGCTATTTGTCTCTCTACTCCGTTACTACCGGTTACGAAAACAGCGCTTCCGGGGCATCAGCCCTGTATTCCAACACTACTGGCGAGGGCAATACCGCCGGCGGTTACAGCGCTCTTTATGCCAACACCACCGGCTATGCCAACACTGCTACCGGCAGGTATGCCCTTTACCTAAACAGTACAGGCTTCAATAATTCCGCTTACGGCGACAGGAGCCTGTACCTTACCACAACGGGCGATTATAATACCGCAGTGGGCACTAATGCGTTATACAACAATTCAACAGGCAACGGCAATACCGCCGTGGGTTTTAATGCGGGTTCTTTTTATTCCGCAAATTCGTACAACCTCTACCTCGGTTACGCAACACAGGCTGGCGCCGCAGGCGTCAATTATTCCGCTGCTATTGGATATGGGGCTGTAGTTAATGCCAGCAACAAAATACAGCTCGGCACATCCACTACTGTACTGGCCGCTACTGGCGGCGTTACCATTGTAAGCGATGGCCGCTTTAAGGATAATGTGAAGAGCAATGATGTTCCGGGGCTTGCATTTATTAATAAACTGCAGCCGGTTACATACAATATGAATTATATAAAGTACGATGATTTTGTAAGAAAAGGACAGCGAAACAATAAAGAAATAGCCGCCGATGCAGCTTATCAAAGCAGGCTTTCAGAAAAAAGCAAAGCCAGGGAAGCCGGGTTTATTGCACAGGAAGTAGAGAAACTTTGCAAAGAACAAGGCTATACCTTTAACGGTGTTTATACCCCACAAAACGAAAACGATAATTACGGCATTGATTACAGCCGCTTTGTAGTTCCGCTGGTGAAGGCCGTACAGGAATTATCACAGGAAAATGCAGCATTAAGACAGGAGCTGGCCGCAAGCAACCAGGCATTGAAACAGGAAATAGACGCTCTAAAAGCATTGATTGCGGGCAAGGCGCCAGACGCCTCCCCTGCCGATGCTTACCTAAAGCAGAATATACCCAACCCGTTTAACAATACTACATCAATACAATATAGTTTGCCTGCAAAATTCAAGACTGCTCAAATTGTTATTTTTGATGCGTCGGGTAAATCATTACAGCAAATAAATATTTCCAAAATGGCTGGCCCCGGTATAGCAACCATCAATGCGGCCACACTCTCATCAGGTGCATATAGCTATTCGCTGGTTATTGACGGCAAAATTGCAGGCACCAAAAAAATGATCCTCTCCAGGTAATTTTTACCGGCATCATAATAAAGCAAAATGCTACCGGATTTGGTAGCATTTTGCTTTATTATAATTTTCTAAACAATTTACCCTTATTCTGATTTTGGCTCTTCCGTTGTTGCGCCTGTGCCTTCCTTAGGTTCTATGCCCAGCAACTCTACATCAAAAACAAGTGTAGAGCCGCCTTTAATTGTTGGGCCTGCATCCCTGTCGCCATAGGCCAGGTGCGATGGCAGGAACAATTTCCATTTACTGCCTACAGTCATCATTTGCAGGGCTTCTGTCCAGCCGGGTATTACACCGTTCACAGACAACACAATGGGTTCGCCACGGTCAACAGAACTGTCAAATACGGTACCGTCAATCAGCGTACCATGGTAATGCACTTTTACTTTATCAGTTAATGCAGGTTTGGCGCCCGTACCTTCTTTTATTACCTGGTATTGCAAACCGCTGGGCAAAACAACGATACCAGCTTTCTTTTTATTCTCGTCCAAAAAAGCTTCTCCGGCTTTGCGAGTAACCGATGTTTTGTCTTTGGCAATCTGCTGCATGCAAGTCATCAAAACCTGTTGAACCTGCTCTCCGCTCAACTTTGTTTTACCGGTTTTAAACACATCGTCAAACGCCTTTTGCACCAGCAACGAGTTTACCTGTTTTACACCCTGCTCCTTAAAATAAGTAGCCACATTGGCGCCTATAGCATAACTAAGCGAATCGGTGGTATTTTTAAAAGCGCTTACCGTTGTGGCAGCCACTGCTGTTCTTGGTTTTGGCTTGGCCTTGGTTTGAGCCATTGTTGCATAAACACCCGCGGTACATACCGTAATCAAAACAATTTTTTTCATTCTCTTGTATTTGTAGCCGCCGAAATTAGAATAAATTGTGTTTAAACCTAACAGATTTATAATTGTTTTACCAATAGAGGCATGTGTATTGTTGCCGCTTTACCACGGCCAGCCTGCAAATAAAGCAGCAGGTTACACCACGGGTGAGGGATTGCAGCGGTTACCCCGGTGAGGCCATCGCAGCCGGGCGTTTGTGCCGGAGTATGAGCGGAAAGCCCGACCCCTTGCGATAGCTTGGGGCACCCCCAAGTACGAAGATTGAAGTACGAAGTACTTACTTGTGTTAGATGTTTGATGTGGGATGTAATCAAGTACGAGTTACGAAGTACGAAGTACTTTTCTATGTAAGATGTTAGATGTGGGGTGTACGATGTAAAGGAACTGTGTCTTTAAGATCCGAAACACGATGTAAAAATGTGAGCAAACAAATACACTGTACATTATATTTTTTGTATTAAAGTTTATACCATGGCAAATCCTACAATTGAACTGGTGGCGGCTTTACGGGAAACAGCCCGCCGGCTTAAACAAGGCGCTCATTACGCATGGGGCAACCATGGCGCCTGTAACTGCGGCAACCTGCTGCAGGTAATAACCCACCTGAGCAAAGAAGAAATTCTTGCCTATGCACATACCGGCATTGGTGAATGGACAGAGCTTGCCGTAGACTATTGCGGCGTTACAAATGCGCCGGTTGATATGCTGCTTTCTAAACTGCAGCAGGCCGGACTTACACCTGTTGATATCCATAACCTGGAATACCTGGAAGACCGTGAAGTGCTGAACCATTTACCTGGCGGTTTCCGCTGGCTTAAACGGAACGTAAAAGAAGATGTGATACTGTATTTTGAAACCTTTGCGCAGTTGCTGGAAGACAGGCTGGCGGCACAGGTACACCTGCCTGAAGAATTGCTGCAATACAGGCAACCTAACACTGCATTGCCTGTTTAGCGCTTCAGCCTGAAAAAGTTTTACCTACAGCACTTCCGCCACTAAAAAAACACTGCCGCAAACTATAATCATATCATTGGCATGCGCATGCTGTTTAGCTTGCTCAAGTGCAGCATGTACATCGGCAAAGGCTTTACCATCAAGGCCGGCCTGGCGGGCTTTTTCCAGCAAATCATCTTCTGGCAAAGCCCTGGGTATTTGTGCCTTGGTAAAATAATAAGCCGCGGTTTTAGGAAGCAGTGCCAGCACGCTGCTTACATCCTTATCTTTTACCATACCCAGCACAATATGCAGGTGCTGGTAAGTACAGAGTTCAATTTGCTGTACCAGTTGTTTTATGCCATCTTCATTATGAGCAACATCCAGTATAACAGCAGGATGTTGCTGCACCTGTTGCCAGCGGCCTGCCAGCCCGGTTATGTGTTTTGCATTAGCCAGCGCCTTGTGTAAAGCAGCCTCTTTAATATCCCACCCGGCAAGCCGCAGTTGATGAACCGCCTCCAGTACGGTAACCAGATTTTTTGTTTGGTATATGCCGGGCAAGTCAAGCTCATACATTTTTCTTTCGCCATTTCTTTTTTCTTCTACGTTAACCTGCAGGTGGTTATGCTGATAGGCCCAATCCACGGCATTCCATTTGTCCTGCGCAAAAACCAGCGGCGCTTTTACAGAAAAGGCTTTTTCTTCAAATACAGGTTGGGTTTCCGGCAAAACCTCCCCCACCACCGCGGGTATGCCAGGCTTTATAATGCCGGCCTTTTCAAAGGCTATTTTGGCAAGCGTATCGCCAAGTATATGGGTATGGTCAAGCCCTATGTTGGTAATAACACACAGTTGCGGCACAATCACATTGGTACTGTCAAACCTGCCGCCAAGCCCTACTTCAACAACAGCCACATCTACCTGTTGCTGGGCAAAATACTCAAATGCCATGGCAACGGTAATCTCAAAAAAAGAAGGTGATAATTTTTCAATTTCCGGTTTTATCCGTTCTGTAAACTCAATCACAAAACTTTCCCCGCACAGTTGGCCATTTACTTTAATGCGTTCCCTGAAATCTTTCAGGTGCGGGGATGTATATAAACCTGTTTTGTAACCTGCCGTTTGCAATATGGCGGCCAGCATGTGGCTTGCTGAACCTTTGCCATTGGTACCGGCCACATGTATGGTTTTAAATTTTTGCTGCGGATTTTCCAGTGCGGCACATAAGGCTATCGTATTGGTAAGGTCTTTCTTAAACGCCGCATCGCCAATGCGGCTGAACATGGGCAGTTTATCAAAAAGGTAATCAATGGTTTGCTGGTATGTCATAGCGGTTGCAAAGATGCGGATAGAAAAGATAAAGCGTAACAAACTTGACCGGGTGGCGGTAAATTCAAAAAAAAATTTAGTGCCTCAAATACTGTATGCGTAAAGATTAATAGTTTTGGCCGTACCCAAATAACATATTATGAATCCTAAATCTATCGTACGTCTAAGCAATATCATAGGTGTTGCTTCTATTTTGCTCCTCATTTACTGGGTTTTTACTTTTACCTTAAACGAAGTGTTTGAACTGAAGGTTTTCAGGCGCAATATGACTGAAATTTTCATGTTTAGCGTGATGGGCATATTGGCACTTATGTTTGGCGCTTTAATGCTTAATGTAATGTTTAACCTTACAAGAATAGCATGCAAGCTTCATAATGACGCTTTGCCGCCGGAATGGAAACGCACCAGGCTTTATGGCATTCTTTTATTGGTGGCTTTCCCTCTTATTGCGGCATTTCTATTCACTGGCAATCACCTTACAATAAAGAAAAAAGAAAAAGTGCTGATAAACACCGCGGAAAAAATTGTTGCAGATAATCAGAAAAAAGTTACCGACTTGCTCAATTACAATTTTACGCCGGAATGGCTTCACAAAATGGACGATTTTATTAAAGTGATCATAAGAACGGATGACAATATCCCATCCATGGAAATTATAACAAGGGACAGTATCAATGGCATGGCCACATACCTTTCTTTCGATAGTTACTACAGGCCTGAAAGTGATACTCTTCTGCCTGAAAAAAAAGATTTCATTTTTCGGAGCAGTAATGAAGAAAGGTTATACCTGGATAGTGTTTTTAAAGGCCAGGCAACCAACAAACGCTTTGGGAGGGCAGGGTAATTACGAACTTTTCTACCCGGTACAGGATGGCAACAAAAAAATGGTTTTTTATTTTACAGACCACATGAGCTATGGCAAACTGGGAAGTTAAAATCTCATAAAACCCGCATCCCTTTCAACGCTGTTCAAGTTAAAACACCTTAATTCTGCTTTAAAGCATATGGTTACATTATTTAATTTACTACCTTACTTTTAATTTAACCATTTTACCAACTTGTTAAGCAAATAATAAAGTGACCTGTAATCAACACTTTTACGGGCCGGCAGGCTTGCCCAATACACTAAAAAATAGTTTGCAGCGTTATTGCCGCATGAAAATGCTGCTCTTACTCTTACCTTTCATTTCCTTAACTTATTTAACCAATGCCCAATCGGCCGATAGTGCCGCCCTGCAGTACAAACCCCTCAGGTTTACCGGGCGCCAGTTGCTAATTCCGGCAACCCTTATGGCGGGTGGCATTTTGCTCAACAGCAATGCCCCGGGGTCGTTCAAAAAATTTGTTGTGGATACACGCAACAACAAAATGCCCCATTTTAGAACGCATGCTGATGATTACCTGCAATATGCCCCCATCGCCCTGGCCTATGGCCTGGATGCGGCCGGCGTTAAATCCCGCACAGATCTTGCCAACCGCACTGCCATTCTCTTAAAGGGAGAACTGATTATGACGGGCACCGTTTGCCTGCTTAAAAACCGTATTGACCAGCGCCGCCCCGATGGTGTAGGTTATGACGCCTTTCCTTCCGGCCACACGGCCCAGGCATTTGCCGCTGCCACTTTTTTGGCAGAAGAATACAAACACCGTTTTAAGTGGATGCCTTATGCGGCTTACAGCATTGCAGGCTCAGTAGGGGCGCTGCGCATAGCCAACAACAGGCATTACATCAGCGATGTGCTTATGGGCGCAGGTATTGGCTTTTTATCTATGAAAGTTGCTTACTGGACACATGGCTACATGTGGGGCCGCAAAAAGAGAATAAATACGGCCATCCTTTAACCAGTTGTTGCCGTTGGCAACATCAACAAACAATTTTATGAGCCCGGCAGTGTGAACTACTATTGGGCGTCCCTTGCGTCGCACTCTTCTGCGGCTGGATTCGCTAAGCAGCTTTTCCCGCAATATATAAGTTTCTATCGCGGCCCTTTACAACCCATTTCCCGGTGCGTATGGAAAACGCTGGCCCATATAGTATTCCAGCGCCTGGTCCGGCTTTTCGTACCCATCCGGTATCGGCATTTTCGAGAAAGTCTGAAAATACAGCAAACAGGCATTGCGCCACCAGGCAGCTTCTTTCAGTTGTATCGCCAACAACATCTGCACCTGCCTGAACCGCTCCTGGTCAACCTTTCCGGCAAGCTTGTCCCACTGTTGATGCATAGCTTTTACGGAATCAACCCCGGAGTAATAACGGTGGCATAATTCCGCCCAAAGCGTACGGCCCGATTTCATTTTAAAACCCCAGGGCACATGGTGAAACCATAACAGTAATTTTTCCGGCGTTGAATCTATTGAAAGGAATTGCTGCTGTGCCGCCGGTGCATATTGCGCCAGTGCGTTGCTGCCGGTAGCAGTTCGGTCAAAGCCCAGCCCTGTGGAGTCCGCACGGTGATAGTAAACTGGGTTCCAGTCTGCCCTGCCTGCATTGGTTACCCAGGGGGCGGGCCCGTAGTGGTGCCCGGTACCCATAATATGGTTAAGGCCAAGCGGCGTCATATAATTTACCATGGCTTCGTAGGAGGCCAGCATTATGCTTTTGATACTTTCAACCAATTCAATGTTATTGCCAAAAGTTTGGCGCACCCATTCATCTGCTATGTTGGCGGCGGTAAGGCGGTTATCCCATGCCAGCCTGCCGAATGCATACCAGTTTGCCTGCCCAAAGGGGTGGCCGGTCCAGTTTCTGTCATTGCCAATATTGGCAACACCGGCTATCCCGGTTTGGGTATAGCGGTGCAGGCTTCCGTCAATCACACGGGCAACGGTAGATCCTTTGCCATCCCTGTAAGTATCCGTTTCAAATATTTCCTTAAACATTGGGGCTTCATATACCAGGTGTGTGGACTGGCCCAGGTATTCCTGGGTAAGCTGTAACTCCATCATCAGGGGTGTTTTGGGCATTGCCCCAAATAAAGGGGAAACAGGTTCCCTTGGCTGAAAGTCAACGGGCCCGTTTTTTACCTGTACAAATACATTACTGCTAAACTGTCCATCCAGCGGTTTAAACTCATTGTAAGCCTGTTTAAAACGGTCTTCCGGCGTTTCGTTGCTGTACACAAACGCCCGCCACATAACCATGCCGCCATAAGGCGCTACGGCGTTGGCCAGCATATTGGCGCCGTCTGCATGTGTACGCAGGTATTTCTGCGGCCCCGGCTGCCCTTCGGAATTAGCCTTAACCAAAAAGCCGCCAAAATCTGGTATAAGCTGGTAAATCTCCTGCGCCTTTGCATTCCACCACGCTTTTACAGAATCGTTCAGCGGGTCTGCGGTTGATAATTTGCCAATCTCTATGGGAGCGCTGAACCTGGCAGTCAGGTAAACCTTTATGCCGTACGGCCTCAGCACATCTGCCAGTGCTTTTACTTTTACCAGATAGTCCCTTGTAAGTACAAGCGCATTGGCATTTACGTTGGTTAATACGGTACCATTAATACCAATGGAAGCGTTGGCCCTTGCGTAGTCAATATAACGTTGGTCAATATAATCCGGTAATGTATGCCAGTTAAATATAGAAATGCCGGCATAGCCCCTTTCAACATAACGGTTAAGGTTATCCCAGTGGTTCAGCAGGCGGTGCTGCAGCGCAGGTTTGCTATGTACAGAAAGCTTCTCCAGGCTTTGATGTGTTTGCATCAACCGCAAAAAGTAAAAAACGCCGTACAATACACCTATGTGAGTATTACCTGTAATAATAACCGCTTTACCGGCAGCGGCTTTGTAACTGATGATGGCGTAACCTTCTGCGCCCAGGCTATCATAGTTTACAGCAGGCATGGAAAAACCCGCGGGTATATGCTGCCTGCTGAATACCAGCAAACTGCTGTTACCCGCATTGCCCGTATTTATCTTTTTTTGCAGCAGCCCTTCCAACCCAGCATTAAGTTCCTGCCAGGCTGCTTCAAGCGTTGGGCTTACCCTGGGGCAATATACATTCCGCACCTGCTGACGGTATTGCTGCAACAGCTTTGCGTTACTTATTTTATCATAGCGCAGCCACAGCCGGTAGCCGTCTTCCGCAAAAACCTGTATTGTTACAAGAAAAAAAGAAAAGGCAAGACAAACTTTTTTCATTTCAGATGGTTTTTACCTGGCAGCATAACCAGCCAGCAAAATGCCACGCAGGGCATTAAAAGTAAGCATTATCCAGATTTTTTTGCAATCGGTTGCATTTTTGCCTGCCTGGTTAAAGAAACAAAAGGATGACCGCCATATCAACCGTGGAGATCATTGCGTCTCACGGCATGTATAAAACCTGCCCGTAAAAACAGTTGCCTGTTGCACTTTAGGGTGAGGGATTGAAGCGGTTACCCCGGTGAGGCCATCGCAGCGGGGGCCCTGTGCCGGAGTAATAGCGGAAAGCCCGACCCCTTGCGATAGCTTGGGGGCACCCCCTAAAAATCTTATTCAGACAGAACACAATAACCTGCCGTATCCCGTAGCTTTAGTACCATCAACCATCCGTAAAATTGCCCTGGCCCCGGTAACCGGTGGGCCTTAAATTCCGCATATAGCAAATTTTTCGTTTTCAATTCGCCTATAAAACCGGAAATTGCACCACCTTATTGTAAATATAACCGGATATGGCAGGCATTCTTGATCTTGTTGGCAATACGCCGTTAGTTGAATTAAAAAATATTCCCACTAATAAAAACGTAACCATATACGCCAAACTGGAGGGCAATAACCCCGGCGGCAGTGTTAAAGACAGGGCCGCTTACGGTATGATAAAAGGCGCTTTAGACCGCGGCGAACTTAAACCAGGCATAAAACTTATAGAAGCCACCAGCGGTAATACCGGCATAGCGCTGGCCATGATTGCGAGCCTTTTTGGCGTGGAAATAGAGCTGGTAATGCCGGAAGACTCCACCCGTGAAAGGGTGCTTACTATGGAAGCATTTGGCGCCAAAGTAATTCTTACACCCAAAGAAGGCTCTATGGAAGCCGCTATTGATTATGCCAATGCGCAGGTTGCCAAAGGCGGTTATGTTATGCTAAACCAGTTTGCCAACGAGGATAATTATAAAATGCACTATGCCACCACCGGCCCTGAAATATGGAAGGATACGGAAGGTAAAGTAACGCATTTTGTATCGGCCATGGGTACAACCGGTACCATCATGGGCGTATCGCGGTATTTAAAAGAACAAAACCCGGATGTGCAGATAGTAGGCTGCCAGCCTACGGATGGATCCCGCATACCTGGTATAAGAAAATGGCCGGAAGCTTACCTGCCCAAAATATTTGACCGCAGCCGTGTTGACAGCGTAGTTGAAGTTGATGAAAAGGATGCACGTACCATGACTAAACGCCTGGCAAAGGAAGAAGCTATTTTCTGCGGTATGAGCAGCGGCGGCGCCGTTTATGCCGCCACACAGGTGGCCAAAAAACTGGAGAAAGGCGTTATCGTGTGCATCATCTGCGACCGCGGCGACCGCTACCTGTCCTCTGACTTATTTGATTAAACCGGTATTTTACCGGCACTAACCGGTATAAGATTGGCCGGCTACCGCTACGCCGTTGGCGCCCCTGCCCAAACTTTTTATCTTGTTGCCATAATCAGCATTTATGAGAAATATCTGCCTGTTACTGCTGCTTGGCTTTGCCTGCCAGCTTAAAGCACAGCAACTGTACACCATGCCAGACAATGCACAATCTTCCATCAGTAGTTTTGAAAACATCAACGGCCTTAAGGGGCAGGGTGGCAAAACCAATAAAACAGCCAAAGGCAATGCCTTTGAACCATTAAAAGCCGGCGAAACAAAAACCTTGCTTGATGTTAAAGGCGCCGGCATTGTACAAAGAATGTGGTTTACCGTTAACGACAGAAGCCCGGCCATGCTGCGCTCCCTGCGCCTGAGAATGTTTTGGGATGGCCATACAAAACCCGCCGTAGATGTGCCCTTCGGTGACTTTTTTGCGGTAGGACTGGGCAAAACCGCGGTGTTTCAATCAGCGTTGTTCACCAACCCGGAAGGCAGGTCTTTTAACTGTTACATACCCATGCCATTTAAAACCGCCGCCAGGATTATTATTACCAATGAAAGCAGTACAGATTTACCGCTGTTATTTTTTGACATAGACTTTTTGAAAAAACAGCCACCGGCCAATTCACTATATTTTCATGCAGCATGGCACAGGGAAATTACATCAGACCCGGTTAATGATTTTGAGCTTTTGCCGCTGGTAAAGGGCCGTGGCAGGTTCCTGGGCGTAAACGTAGGCGTAAATGCAGATACAACTTACGGCACCACCTGGTGGGGCGAGGGAGAAGTAAAAATGTTCATAGACGGAGACTCAAAACTGCCCACCATCAATGGCACAGGTACTGAAGATTATATAGGTACCGGCTGGGGGCAAGGCGCTTACAACCACCTGTACCAGGGCTGTACCGTTGCAGATGAAAAAACGAAACAATACTGTTTTTACCGCTTTCATGTACCCGATGAAATTTACTTTGAAACCGACTTTAAAGCTACTATTCAAAAGATAGGCGGCGGAGATTATGGGCAGGTTAAAGAACTGCAGCAAAAAGGCGTTAAACTTATACCGGTTTCCGTAGCTACAGATACCGGTTTTGTAAGGCTTTTTGAAGTCAATCCACCCTTATCCCTGCAGGACAGTAATTTTCCCAAAGGCTGGGTTAATTTTTACCGCATTGACGATTATTCGGCTACCGCTTACTTTTACCTGGATAAACCCGTAAGTAACCTGCCACCGTTATCGCCGGTAACAGAAAGGGCTAAAAACATGAAATAGGCTGCATGTGGGGCGAGTGGGTTAGTGGTAAATGGCGAGTGGGGAGTAGCCGGTGTTGCATCGTACGTTCCACACTTACATCTTACATTTCCTTTACATCGTACACCCTACATCAAACATCTTACATAAAAAAGTACTTCGTAACTCGTACTTGATTACATCCCACATCAAACATCTAACATAAGTAAGTACTTCGTACTTGCTTTTGGGGGTGCCCCCAAGCTGCGCAAGGGGTCGGGCTTTCCGCTATTACTCCGGCACAGGTCTCTGCTGCGATGGCCTCACCGGGGTAACCGCTGCAATCCCTCACCCGAAAGTGCAGCAGGCTGTAAACAAGTAAGAGTTACGAAATACGAACTACCCAAGGATAACAGGTTGACTTTTTTGTTTACAGGTGGATAGTTGAAGTACGATTTACGATTTTTTTCGCCGCTTGCATACATAACAAACTTCTAAATAATTCGCTCTTTTTTACATCATACATCCCACACCTAACATATTATATAAACAGGTTCTACCCACGCAAAACAAAGCCAGATATTGTTAAAACATTCAAACATTGGTTCAACACACTGTAAAAAGCTGCTTACAAAAACAACCAAAACCTTAACTTTGCTGCCCGTTTTAAGGCACGCAGATATTTTTTTCGCATTTCTGCAATGCCGCTTCATTTAAAAATCAACAGAAAATAAAATATCATGGCTACAATCACCCGTGAGAATCTTGGCCTTTTAAACGATAAATTGGTAGTTAATGTGGCTAAAGATGATTATTACCCAGCCTTTGAAAAAAGCCTGAAAACATACGCTAAAAACGCTAATATCCCAGGTTTTCGCAAAGGCATGGTACCGGCCGGACTGGTTAAAAAAATGTATGGCCAAAGCGTGTTTACCGATGAAGTGCTGCGCACCGTTGAAAAAGAGCTGAACAACTACATGGTTCAGGAGCAACTGGATATTTTTGCCCAGCCGCTGCCGCTGGAAACAGATTCCCGCATGTTCGACCTCAGCAACCCCAGTGATTATGCGTTCGCTTTTGAAATTGGCCTGAAACCCAGTTTTGATGTAAACATCAGCGGCATTAATGTTACCCGTTACAAAATAGAGGTAACAGAGGAAATGATCAACGACGAAATTAACCGCTTACAGATACGCAACGGTAAAATGACAGAACCTGAAACCGTTGAATCAGACGAAACTGTATTGAACCTTGACTTTAAAGAATCAGACGCGGACGGCAATGAAGTGGAAGGCGGGATCAGCAAATCTAATTCGCTGCTGCTTAGATATTTTAACGAAGCTACCCGTGAGCAACTAAAGGGCAAAAGGAAAGATGATACACTGGTAATACAACTTAGCCAGGCTTTTGATGAAAAGGAAAGAGAGTGGATTTTGGGAGACCTTGGCCTTGCTAAAGATGACGCTTCTGCTGCTGACAAATTCTTTAAAATTACCATCACTAAGCTCGGCCTGGTAGAAAAAGCAGAACTGAACGAGCAGTTTTTTGCTACTGTTTATCCCAACAGGGGCATTGCTACCGAAGAAGAATTCCGCAACGCGGTAAAGGTTGAAATTGAAACCTATAATGAAAGCCAGAGCCGCAACCAGTTGCACGACCAGATTTATCACCACCTGGTTGATGATACGCCAATGGAATTTCCCGCCAGCTTTTTAAAACGCTGGCTGCAACAAGGTACTGAAAAGGCAAAGACTGCCGAAGAGGCAGAAAAAGAATACCCATCTTTTGCCAACCAGTTAAAATGGACCCTGATAACTTCCAAGCTTATCAACGAAAACAAAATTGTAGTAGATAACAGCGAAATAAAAGAACAGGCAAAGCAGCAAATGCTGGGTTATATGGGCGTTCAAAGCCTTGATGACGCACCCTGGCTGGAAGAATACAGCAACCGTATGATGCAGGACCAGAAATTTGTAGAGAATACCTACTTCCAGATACAGACTTCTAAATTGTTCAACTTGCTGGAGTCGCAGGTGACTGTAAAGGAAGAAAGCATTAGTGCCGAAGATTTCGCCAGCAAAGTACACCACCACCATCACTAATCAGGTAAGTCAAATTACTAACAGGCCGGGCTTTTGTCCGGCTTTTTTGTTTCCTTTGGTGCCTTAAACCATTCTTATGCAGGAACTGATTGACCGGTTAAAAGCGAAAGGCTTAACAGAACAGCAGGCCTATGACGCTGTGGAAGTAATCAAAACATTCGCGGCTGAAAAGTTTCCCATATTTGCCGGGGCCATCAACAAGTTATTTGACAAATACAGCCCTAAAGAAGATGATGATTTTATGCCTTGAGGGGTAAAACGCGGTGCATGGATAGACGCGATGCGTCGCGTCTCTACTGTCCTTTTGTCGCATCTGCGGCTTTGCACGGTATTTGAATGAAAGCCGGGATAGTTTAGGAAAACAGGGTTGTTTTACAGCAGTTTTTTCCGCTATCAACAAACTCTTATCTTCATTGACTAAAATAAGCACTATGGATTTTGGAAAGGAATTTGAAAAGTATGCCGTTAAGCATAAAGGTATCAGCAGCGCAACACTGCACAATTACCAGCACGTAACCAACCTTACACCATACATTATTGAGGAAAGGCCTTTAAATGTGGCCAGTATGGACGTGTTTAGCCGCCTTATGATGGACAGGATTATTTTTTTAGGAGAAGGCATTAACGACTATGTGGCCAATATTGTAACCGCCCAGCTATTGTTTTTGGAAAGTACAGACCGCACAAGGGATATTCAAATGTACATCAACAGCCCCGGCGGCAGCGTATATGCCGGCATGGGTATTTACGATACCATGCAGTTTATAAGCCCGGATGTATCTACCATTTGCACAGGCATTGCTGCCAGCATGGGCGCCATTTTATTGTGCGCAGGCATAAAAGGCAAACGTACAGCCTTAAAACACACCCGCATAATGCTGCACCAGCCCAGCGGGGCCATTGGCGGACAGGCTACTGATATTGGCATTACCGCCCGTGAAATAAAGAAAATTAAGCATGAATTGAACGAGGTTATCAGCATTCATACCGGCAAGGATATTGATACCGTGGCAAAAGATACTGACCGTGATTTCTGGATGACCGCCCAGGAAGGCAAGGATTACGGACTGGTGGATGAAGTGTTGCTGACCAACCCCCGCAAAGAGAAAAAGTAAACAGGCAGGAAATACAAACTATAACCACAAACTTTAATACCATGATGAATTCAAAATATATTACGAACCCGTTTTTGATGGAAGATGACGAGGAAGAACAGCCAAAAGATGACAAACAGGAACAGATGTCGCCCATGCTGATGAAAAAAATGGAAAAACTTTTCCTGGAGAAAAGGGCCGTTTATTTCTGGGGTGTGGTAGATGATAAATCTGTAAGAGACGCGGTTTCCAAAATATTGTTACTGGATGCTGATAAGCCTGGTGAAGAGATAAAACTGTACATCAACAGCCCGGGAGGCATGGTTACCAGCGGCATGGTGCTGTACGATACCATTAAGCTGATACAATCTCCCGTAAGCACCATTTGTATGGGTTTGGCGGCCAGCATGGGCTCCATACTGTTAAGCGTTGGCAAGAAAGGCAAACGTTATATATACCCGCATGGCGAGGTAATGATACACCAGCCCAGCATTGGCGGTGTATTCCAGGCCACATCGGCAGATATTGAGATACAGGCCATACAAATAGAAAAAACCAAGCTGCAAAGCGCCAAAATACTGGCTGATAACTGCGGCAAAACTGTAGAGCAGGTATTGAAGGATTTTGACCGCGATTACTGGATGAATGCCCAGGAAGCCATTGATTATGGCATTGTGGACAAAGTGCTGAACAAGCTTTAACAGGTTTAAGCCCAAATTATTTACGCACAAAACCGCTTATCCGGGCGGTTTTGCTATTTTTGCAGAAACAATCAAAACACACTGCCATTACAATATTTAAAAGCAGTTTATAAAACATGGCAAAACAATCGCACCTGCATTGTTCATTTTGCGGCAGAAACAGGGATGAGGTAAAAATTCTGATTGCCGGCCAGGAAGGGCATATTTGTGAAAATTGCGTTGAGCATGCTCAGGAAATTATTGCACAGGAACTCCAGGCAAGGCATGAACAGCAAACCTCTCAATACCGCTTCACCGTTAGAAAACCTAAAGAAATAAAAGAGTTTCTTGACCAGTACGTTATTGGACAGGAAGAAGCAAAGAAGGTACTTTCCGTATCTGTCTATAATCATTACAAAAGAATTACCCAAAAACAGCAGGACGATGTTGAAATTGAAAAAAGCAACATTGTTATGGTTGGCGAAACCGGCACCGGTAAAACTTTGCTGGCCAAAACCATTGCCCGCCTGCTAAACGTTCCTTTTGCTATTGTTGACGCAACCGTATTTACCGAAGCCGGTTATGTGGGAGAGGATGTGGAAAGCATGCTTACCCGCCTGTTACAGGCCTGCAATTACGATATAGCCGCTGCTGAAAAAGGCATTGTTTATATTGATGAGATAGATAAAATTGCCCGCAAAGGCGATAACCCTTCCATTACCCGCGATGTAAGCGGCGAAGGGGTACAGCAAGGCCTGCTAAAAATGCTGGAAGGCACGGAAGTACTGGTGCCGCCCCAGGGAGGCAGAAAGCACCCCGAGCAAAAAATGATTAAAGTAAATACACAGAACATACTGTTTGTTTGCGGCGGCGCTTTTGATGGCATTGACAAAGTAATTGCACGACGCATTAACACCAACGCCATTGGCTTTAACGTAAACAAAGACGAGCAGGAACTGCAGCGTAAAAACCTGTTGCAGTTTATTAACGCTACGGATTTAAAGAGCTTTGGTTTAATTCCTGAATTGCTGGGCCGTTTGCCAGTGGTTACACACCTGGAGCCGCTTGACCAGGCTACCCTGCGTTCCATTCTTACAGAACCAAAGAACAGCCTGATAAAACAGTACTCAAGGCTGTTTGAACTGGAAGGCATAAAGCTTACCATTGACAGCAATGTGTACGACTTTATGGTAAGCAAAGCGCTGGAGTTTAAGCTGGGCGCAAGAGGGCTTAGAAGCATCTGCGAACATATTTTTACCGATGCCATGTTCGAGTTGCCGGGCACCAGCGAAACAGCATTGCATATTACGCTTGACTATGCACAAACCAAGTTTAACAAGAGTAAATTAAGTATGCTTAAAGTAGCTTAAAAGCACTGTATATACCAATAAAAAAGGCCGCTGTTGCGGCTTTTTTTATTGGTATATTTTTATGGGCCCGGCAGCAGGAACTGGTATGAGGCTTTACTTGCGTCGCACTCTTGTACGTTCGGATTCGCTATGCAGCTTTCCCCGCAATATAGCGCTTGTTTCTGCCGCCTCCGGCGCCAGCAACTTAGCTGCTGCTAAGAAACCATCTTTACTTCATACACCGGGCTAAAAAGATAAACCAGCCCTGTATTTACTTCTGTGCATCGGTAACGCTTCCGCAACTTATTGCCCTTTATAAAAATACGGCCGTCATTGGTTAAAAACTGGGCGCCCTGCGGTATATCTTCCACCAGGTGAACGTCATCCTTCCTGTCATCGTAATTGCGCAGCACACGCATTAAATCTTCTTCGGCGCAACTGCTTGCGGCAGGGTTGTGCAAAGATTTTTGCAGGGCCTTGTTTATATCCGGCGGAAAAATATTTTTTGCTGTAAATGCAGCCAGCAGGTTACCGTAAATGGCTTTCCATTCTTTGCCATGCGCGGCAACACGGTGGCGGTATTGCTCATAGGTAAGCAGGTGTGCCAGCTCGTGCAGCAGGGTAATTAAAAACGCGAATTTGTTAAGGTTGCTGTTTACGCTGATGCGGTGGTTTTTGCCATGTATTGCATTGCGGTAATCGCCCAGTACACTTTTTCGTTCTTTGGTAACTGTAAGATGTACTTTATAACGGTGCAGGTACTCCACCACCATGTCAAAACTGCCTTCCGGAATAAAAGCGGCCAACGCCTGCATAGGGTGTTCAGTGGCTGCCATTGTTTTTTGACTTGTTTAAAAGTAAGGCCGTTCTTACCTCGGTAACTGTATAAACAATGTACAGGCCCATACAAATGATTACCGCGGCGGAGTTACGGGCCTTACCTGCAATAAAAACGTAGGTAAGTATAGCTATAGCTATTACCAGCAGTTTGATAACCGTAGTGGCCATAATAGTTCTTACGAATGCCGCGGGATTGGCACTCTGGATAGCTTTAAGGTGCATATAAGAACTGAGGATGGAAATAAGGAACAGAATAAGGTTGCCCGCTTTCAGCACGTTAACATCAATATTACTTTGCTCCAAAGGGCGTTTTAGTGCAAGGCTTAAAATAATGGCAATGGCAAACACCACAACGGCTGGCAAAATTAATTTTCTGAACTTGGCTTTAGTATCCATATATGCAGGTCAAAAATAAACAGTCTCGCCAACGTGAAAAAACTATTATGAGGGGCGGCAGTTTAAATTTATTGTTACGCGGTTAATGGAGGGATAATTTTAATAGTTGCCGGAGGCAGGAGCGCTGCCATATCCTATCCTGCGGGCAAGCTGATACCTGTTCCTGTAGCTGAATGGCTGCCGGATTGAAACGGAAACCCCGCCACCGTGAAGGGAAATGCAGCGCTGCGGGTGGCGGAGTTGCAGTGAAAAGCCGGGACCGGTGCTGAAAAATGCTTCATTAGCTGAAAGCCCCAAATACTTGTTTACAATAAAAAGCCACAGGCTTTTTACCTGTGGCTTACATTATTGTGACTGTTTTGTTAGGTAAAGCTAACACACTCTTTTAACTCTTTTTCCGTGTAAGCCAGGCCATATTGCTTCAGCACATCGTCTGGTACACCGTTCCAGTTATTGGGCACGTTGCCCATATAACCCACATCTTTGGTGCCTATTTCAGAAGTGTAAAAACCGGTAGCTGTCAGGTTGCGTACCAGGCTAAAGAATGCCACACCCTGTGCCATTTCGGGCTTGGCTTTTTTGGGATAGGCAATCTGGTCAACTATTTCTATCTGTTGTTGCTGCGTGCAGTTTTTAAAGGCATTGTTATAGCGGTTAAAGCACTGCAAATCCAGCCAGCGCAGCCCACCCCGTAATGGCGTTTGGTGCTCATCCATCTCTGTTATGATATGGTCAATGAACTCCGGCACTTTTGCATCGGAAGCGCTGCCGCTGACATCATCCTTTGGTATAATAATATCGCACAAAACGGTGATGGTAGCCAGCTCTTCCGCTGTAAAAAACTTGTTGGTTTGAAGCGCTTTGTCAATTTCAATTTCCTCTTTCATCCTGCCCGCAGGCGCTTTGTCGTCCTTAACATCGGCAGCGGTTTTTCCATCCGCCTGTTTATCGCCGGGTTTGCAGGCATCCAGCAATACGCCGGTTGATACGGTGCCTACCACCAGGGCTTTTAATGATTTTCTTCTGTCCATGATTATGTATTTAATGATTCATCTGAGGGCGTTTATACCCATCATTATAACCAGTGGTTAGAGATTGTTCTTTTTAAGTTCATCAACAATGTATTCGCTGGTACGCATAGAAAGCGCCAGGATGGTCCAGGTAATGTTTTTATCTGCCTGGGATACAAACTGTCCGCCATCCACATTAAACAGGTTTTTGCAGTCATGCGCCTGGCTCCATTTGTTTAAGGCAGAACGTTTGGGATCGTTGCCCATTCTTATCGTACCTGCTTCGTGAATAATAAGGCCGGGGTCGTGCAGGCCGTAATTGTTTTCAGGGCCATCATCGCCGCCCCATGTAATAACGGCGCCCATGGCATGTAATATTTCGGCAAAAGTTTCTTTCATGTGCTTGGCCTGCTTAATCTCGTAGTCGGAGTATTTAACATTAAAACGCAGCACCGGTATGCCAAATTTATCAACCACGCTGGGGTCTATTTCACAATAGTTGCTTTCAAAAGCAATCGCTTCTCCCCTGCCGGCCATGCCCACATGCGCACCAAAGAAATAGCGGTAATCTTCTTTCAGCGAAGCGCCGTAACCGCCGGCTTCTTTTTGCTTGCCTTTAATTTTATAAGTACCATTAAGATTTTCTATGCCCCAGTTAAAACCATATAAAGGTTGGCCAAAACCGCCACCGTATTCAATATGATAGCCACGGGGAAAATCAAGTTTTTTATTATCCAGCCACCAGGGTGTATATACGTGCATGCCGCCAACGCCATCTTCGTTGTAGCGCTTACGGTCGAAAAGTTCGGGTATAATGCCGCCCATATCAGCGCCGGTAGAATCGTGCAGGTACTTACCTACTACGTTGCTGTTATTAGCAAGCCCGTTAGGATGCCGCTGCGATTTAGAATTAAGCAGCAGCCTGGCGCTTTCGCAGGCGCTGGCGCCTAGTATAACCGTACGGCCTTCTACCTGGTATTCCTGCATGTCGTCTTTATTAACATAAGACACGCCTGTTGCCAAACCTTCTTTATTGGTTAAAACTTCGCGGGCCATGGCGTTGGTAAACAAGTCAAGGTTACCGGTAGCTATGGCTGGAATTATTAACGCCGAAGAAGACGAGAAATCCGCATACGCTTTACAGCTACGGCCGCACTGGGCACAGTAAAAACACTGGCCGCGCTGGTCGTTAATTTTTTTGGTAAGTATGGATAAGCGGGAAGGTATCACCGGTATGTTAATGCCAGTTGCCGCCTTTTTAATGAACAGTTCGTGAAGCCTTGGTTTGGGCGGTGGCAAAAATATGCCATCGGGATCGTTGGGGAGGCCTTCATTGGTGCCAAATACACCCAACAGCCTGTCTATTTTATCATAATAAGGTTTTATATCTTCATAACCAATCGGCCAGTCATCTCCAAGGCCATCAATACTTCTTCTTTTAAAATCCTTTGGCCCAAAACGAAGGGAGATACGGCCCCAGTGATTGGTGCGGCCACCCAGCATGCGGGCACGCCACCATTCCCATTTGGTATCGCCAACATGGGTATAGGGCTCGCCATCAATTTTCCAGGCCCAATAGCAACCGTCAAAATCACCAAAAGGGCGGAACTTGGTACTTGCACCCCGCCTTGGCGAATCCCAGGCATTTTTTAACTGCGCAGAATCGGTTTTAGGATCGTACATAGGGCCAGCCTCAAGCAGGGCAACTTTTAATCCTGCATTGGCCAAAACATAAGCAGCCATACCGCCACCGGCACCGGAACCTACGATAACGGCATCGTATTTCTTTGGCTGTTTTTTAATCTGGAGGTCTCCCATAAATTATAATTCGTTAGAGTGAAAGAAAGGAAGCGTGAATGTAATACTTTATACGAAATGCTAAATGCTTTTTCTATTTTCGGTGTTCATCTGTTAACAAACATGCAACACATACTGGCATTAGACTTAGGCACCACACATTGCAAGGCGGTTATCATTAATACAAGGGGAGATGTTATCAAAAAATGGCAGGCCCCCTCCCCTTTTATCAGCAAAGAAAAAGGACAGCATGAGCAAGAAGCGGAAGCCATGCTGCAGGCAGTTACAGGTTTGCTGCAACAAGCATTTACGTACGATAGCGACAGCCTTATTGGCGCCGTTAGCTTCAGTGCCGCCATGCATGGCCTTATGGCAGTTGATGCAAACGGCAGCCCGCTTACCAACATAATTACCTGGGCGGACACACGCAGTGCCGCTGATGCAGAAATGTTGCTTGCCAACAAGGATGCGGCCCTGAAAATTTATAGCCGCACGGGCCCGCCCATACACTCCATGACGCCCTTATGCAAGCTGTTATGGTTAAAGCGTACACAACCTGCATTATTTGGCAAGGCCCATAAATTCATTGGCCTTAAAGAATATATTTTCTTTAACCTGTTTGGCAGCTATGTAATAGATTATTCCATCGCGTCTGCAACAGGGCTGTTCGATATTTACAGCAGGAACTGGAACCCCGATGCGCTTGCCCTTACAGGCATTACTGCCAACCAGCTTTCTAAGCCTGTTGATATTACACATACCGAAACCGCTATGCTGCCAAAATACCGGCAGCTCTTCCAGCTTAACCGCGATGTACCTTTTGTTGTTGGCAGCAGCGACGGCTGCCTGGCCAACCTGGGCTGCGGCGCTATTGACAGTACCAAACTTGCCCTCACCATCGGTACCAGCGGTGCTATAAGGCTGGGTACCCAACAACCCTATAGCCAGAGCTTTAACAGCCTGTTTAATTATGTGCTTGCGGATAACCTGTTCATCACCGGCGGCCCATCCAACAACGGCGGCAATGTACTGGAATGGTTTATTGAAAACATGCTTAATCACAAGGAAAGCCCCGGCAGCTATAACGAAGTGTTGCAACTGGCCGAAACTGCCCCGGCGGGCGCCGGCGGACTTTTGTTCCTGCCTTATATTAACGGCGAAAGGGCGCCTGTTTGGGATGCAAGGGCGAGAGGTGTTTTCGCGGGCCTCACCAGCCAGCATAAACAGAACCACCTGGCCCGTGCCGTGGTGGAAGCAACCTGTTTTGCCCTCTATGATATCTTTACATCCATGGGTAGCCTTAAAGATGAGGTTGAACTGGTTTATGCCAGTGGCGGATTTATACAATCAACATTCTGGGTGCAGGTAATGGCAGATATTTTTGGAAAAAAAATAGTGGTGAACGATGTGGCCGACGCTTCTGCCATCGGCGCTGCCGCAGTAGCCATGCACGCAACGGGGTTGGCCAACAATCTTACCGGCGCACTGCAGTTGGCATCTGAAGGCACAGTATATCAACCCGGCGAAGAAAGACATGCTTTTTACAGGCAATTGTTTACCGTTTACCAGAGGTTGTACCATAACCTGAAAGAAGAAATGAAAATGTTGGATACTATTTCTGCAACTGTTCTTCCCTGATGTGAGTTTCCTGTTTTTTTGGTGGCGGGCTGACGGTATTTCATGGCGACCTGGTTGCGTCGTTCCGAAACTTCGGAATTCATCGTTCTGTGCATTGGGCAGCAGACCACGATTTATGCTAATTTTACTGATTCGCCTGATTCTCTATTATTATTAAACTTCCGTGCTTTTGTGACAACCTCTCCTCTGTCACCATTCCGCTCTTGCCGCCGGGCTTATATCAAGCGCCGCAAACTCACCGGCGAGGTATTTGTAATACGCCGTAATCGCAATCATGCCCGCATTATCCGTGCAATACTGAAATGCAGGTATAAATGTTTGCCAGCCCAGTTGTTCGCCGGTTTGCTGCAACGCATTGCGAAGCCCGCTGTTAGCGCTTACACCGCCGGCAATACAAACACGGTTAACGCCGGTTTGCTTAACCGCTTTCTTCAGCTTTTTCATCAGCACCTGCACAATGGTATGCTGAACGGAGGCACATAAATCGGCCAGGTTTTTTTCTATAAACTGAGGGTCTTCCCTTTGCCTGTCCTGCAGAAAATATAAAACGGAAGTCTTTACCCCACTGAAAGAAAAGTTCAGTTCAGGTATCTGGGGCTCGGCAAATTTGAAAGCTAATGGATTTCCCTGTTTGGCATATTTATCAATTAAAGGACCCCCGGGATAAGGAAGGCCCAGCAGCTTGGCGCTTTTATCAAAAGCCTCGCCGGCAGCATCGTCTATAGATTCCCCTATCACCTTTAAGCTTAACGGAGATTCTGCGAGTACTACCTGCGTATGCCCCCCGCTTACTGTAAGGCATAGAAAGGGAAAAGCAGGCCGCCGGTCATCAATCAGGTTGGCCAACACATGCGCCTGCATGTGGTGCACCGCGATAAGTGGTTTACCAAGCGCAAGTGACAGTGATTTTGCAAACTGTGCCCCTACCAGCAAACTGCCTATTAAACCAGGAGATTGGGTAAAGGCGACTGCATCCACATCCTGTAACCGGCATTTGGCTTCCTTAAGTGCTGCATCTACCACCGGCACTATATTTTGCATGTGGGCACGGCTGGCAAGTTCCGGCACAACACCGCCATACTTTTCGTGCACGCTTTGGTTAGCAATAAAGTTGGACAATATCTTCCCCTCCAAACATACGGCGGCGGAAGTTTCATCGCAGGATGATTCTATGGCTAAAATGGTTACCTGTTTCACACGGCAAAAGTAGCAATATAGCAGGTATGATGATGAGGATACGGAATGTTAGATGTGAGGACCGATTATGAATTTCTAGCATCTCTCTACTTACCATTTACCACTCCCCCACTTGCCCTTACCTGGGCCCATTACGGCTATCATATCGCTGCTGCTCAACCAAATATTCCAGCAACAACACATCATTGTAAGCCGGGGCATAAAAATAAAACTTGCCCAAACCGGTAGAGGCAAAAAATTTGCGGAAGAAGTTGGGCAGGTAAGTGGCGATATCGCCGATAAAAAAACAAAAGCCTGTATCTTCTATGTAGTTGAAAGAAAGGTCTGCTTCAATGGCCACCTGCTCCGGTGCTGCGCCAAGCCTTATTAAAGCCGTGTTTAAAATTACCTTATCCATAAATTCTGTGCTGCTTTGGAGCAAGGCCCGTGCATCGCTGATAAGCCGGGGCTTTAAACTATCCAGCGCAGGTATAGAATAGCGGCCAAGCAACCTGGCAAAGTGGTATAGTATAACCTGGGGACGGTTATAATGCGGCGATACATAAGGCGCTTTGCTTAAATAATGTCTGTTAACAATAATGCGGCGCATTAACTCTGCACTGGCTGAGTCTGCATGGCTCCATGGCAACCCATAGCTGTTTACAAAATAAAGGATGTTGGTAAGTACACAAACATCAAAATCTATTGGCATTTTTTTGCCAAACCAGGTAGAATAAGCGGCTATGTTACGGTACTCTTTAAACGTGTTCTTTATTTTCTTTTTATACAGATTGGCATGCTGCTGCAAAAGGGCATGCACCTTTTTTGCCGTTGAATCTGCAGCCTGCATGGCCATTAGCATCATTACCGTATCGTCCGCGTCATCCGGCATAGAATTGCTTTTGTTAAACCAGTTTAAAAAGCCGCTGTTCGGAAAAATAACCGGGGTATCTGTTTGCCAGAAATTATAAGTGTAGCCGGTACCAGCCCTTACATACTTGTTAAATGGCTGTACACCTTTTTCAACAATAGCCTCTACCTGCAACTGCTGCTCTGCCGGCAAATCGTTCTTTAATTGCTGCAACGCAAACAAGGCTATAGC
The DNA here is from genome assembly GCF_009650435.1 of Foetidibacter luteolus. Lineage (GTDB taxonomy): Bacteria > Bacteroidota > Bacteroidia > Chitinophagales > Chitinophagaceae > Foetidibacter > Foetidibacter luteolus. The sequence goes on along the minus strand of NZ_VVIP01000047.1, from coordinate 47,969 downwards.
AGTAAAAAAAATATTGTCATCTGGCTTATATGCATCTTTTTTTTTGTGATAACGCCGGTAACTTTCGAACATACCGGGAGAAAAAAAGCTATCGCGGGTAACCTGCAGTTGCTGGATACGCTTTACCAGGCTTGAGGTGCTTAAATACTGTTGCGCCTGTAAACGGCCGGGGCTTAAGAAAATAACTATCAAATAAAGAATGTAACGAGAAAAATGCTTGATACAATTTGTCATCATCTGCCGTAACAGGTTTTTCAGGCAGCAATATACACTTGATTTTATAAAGGGATGATTTGCCAAAAGGTTGTTAACAAAAGCGAACAATTGTTATTATTTACAAGGGGTTAACAAACTAAAAACCAGCCGCCCGTCAAAGGAATGATAAAGTTACGGTAGCCTGTCAAAATGGATTAATACTTGATACTTATCCGTAACGAACATTCGTTCATAAATAAATATTTGGCCATGAAAAGCTATTACACGTCATTGTCATTTGCAGCGGTTGTTTTGCTTACCACCATTTCATGTACAACATCAAAGGAGGCAGCGGCCCAGGTAGTGTATGATGATGTTTACGACGACGATTACAACGCCCCGCAGGGCGAAGAGGTGGATTTCAATTCTTTTTACAGTGAGTTAAGCCCTTATGGGCGATGGGTAAACAACCCATCTTACGGGCGTGTATGGGTATGTAATGAAGCAGGCTTCAGGCCCTACTACTCCGGCGGCCACTGGGCATATACAAACTATGGCTGGACCTGGGTTAGTGATTACAATTGGGGCTGGGCGCCTTTTCACTATGGGCGTTGGGCTTTTGATGCAGGATATGGCGGCTGGTTTTGGGTGCCAGGCTACCAGTGGGCACCGGCCTGGGTGGCATGGCGTGGCGGTGGCGATGCATATGGATGGGCGCCGCTTGCACCTGGCATAAACATAAGTGTTGGCGTTTCTTTTGGCAATGCCATGCCATACGACCGCTGGGTATTTTTACCGCAGCGTTATATGAACAATCATAACTTCAGAAACTATTGTTACGACAGGGGCCGCAACGTTACCATCATTAACAATACAACCATTATCAATAACACCAATGTTTACCGCAATACAAGGTTTGTAAGCGGGCCCAACAGGCGTGACGTAGAAAGATATACAGGCGGCCGTATTCAACAAATGCGCATTGAACGTTCTGCTAAACCCGGCCGTACCGTTGAGCGTGGCAATAACATACAAATTTACCGGCCCATGGGTAACCGTAACTACAACAACGGTAACCGTAATGCCGATGTTAACAGGAATAACAACAACAACGACAGGAACTACAACAACCGCAATGATGTGCGCAACAACAGGCCAGGCAGAACTTACCAGCAACCGGGGCAAACCCCACAGCAGAATAACGACAGGAACAGGAATAACAATTTACCTGATAAAAACCCCTGGGTTAAACCTAACCCGCAGTTAAGGCCAGCGGACAGGGTTGAGCAAGCCCCTGACAGGAACTTTAACAACAGGCAAAATGAAAACCGCCAGAAGAATGACGAACGTATGCGTGAATGGCAACAAAGGAACAGGACTTTACAGGAACAAAACCGCAACCGGCCCAACAATAGTTTTGACAGGCGGCAAAACAACAACCGCCCAAACTATCAAATGCAACGCAACGACAGGCCTCAACGAAATGTTATGCCAAATAATCAGCGGAAATTACCTCCGCCACCAGCTAAGGTTAACAACAACCGCAAACCCAGGTAAAACAAAAAGCAAAGCCTGCACTTATTGCGCAGGCTTTGTTATTTACATAAGTTTTTACTTTATACTGCAAATGAAGTTCCGCAACCGCAGGATGATGAAGCGTTGGGATTTTTAAAAGTAAAGCCACGATTGTTAAGCCCTTCCTGCCAGTCAATCTCCATACCGTACAGGTATAATTCGTGGGCTTTGTTCATTACACAGGGTATACCCTCAATGTCAAACAACTGGTCATCGGGTTGCTGTTCATCAAAACCAAGCACATAGCTAAGGCCGCTGCAACCGCCGCCTTTTACACCAACACGAAGTTTTTGATTTCTGTCAAACCCGTCAGCGTTCATCAGTCTTTTAATTTCAACCACAGCGCCCTCAGTAAAAGATACAGGAGCAGAAACCGCCATTTCCATGATGCAAATATTTTGTGATGCAAATTTACAAAACCAGCGGGTAGCATAATCAATTACAACTTTCGTTTAACGGAAAAGATAGGCAAAGTACAAAGAGTGAAGTACCTTTCTATGTTAGATGTATGATGTGGGATGTACGATGGATATGTCTTCACCATTTAAAATTTGGCTACCAGCGATAGTATTTCATGGCGACTTCGTTGCGTCGCAATCACTTTATCGTTCGGTTCATTAGGCATCTTTTCAGACCCGGATGGGGAAATATCGAATAAGGAACAAGGAATGATATGTCATGTCCTGAAATAGAAGGCACCACCATTTGCCAATTGAATGTATGGAACAGTATTTGTACTTCGGGTATAAAATTCAATGATATGAATGGACCGAAACTTATTTGGGCAGCGTTGTTTGCGGCGTATATGATGGCGGCCTGTACCCATAAAGCACACCCGCATGGCATGCCTCCGGGCCAGGCTAAAAAAATATCAGGCAGCAAATCCGCAAAACCTTTTGCACCTGGACAACAAAAGAAAAATTATTAAAGCTATACAGCAGTAAAGCCGCTTGTTCAGCGGCTTTACTGCTGTATAAATACCGTCATGGTTTTAGGGCCGTGGGCGCCCAATACAAGAGACTGCTCAATATCGGCGGTTTTGGAAGGACCAGCGATAAAAGTGGCGAAACCATAATCTACGTCAGCTATTTTATCGTAGGCATGGTGCATGGTGGCTACAATATCCTGCCGGCGTATTATCGCTACCACGCTTTGTGCTATAAAGGGAAGTACACGAACCGGCACATCGTTATCAGTAATCCAAACGGCACTGTTTTCCGCAACAGCAAGAGCAGGCTTCATGATAAACACATCCACATTTTCATAGCTATGCGCACTTGAACCGGGAGTTTTTTCTTCGGCTATACCTGCAAACTCTGCGCAGAATGAAACAATGCGCCCCGCACCCGGAAACTGTAGTTTTATTTTTTCGATGATCTCTTCATTACTGTTAACAAGGTAAACATCTCCGCCAATTGCTGTCAGTACCTCCATGTATTTAGCAACCACATCATCAAAAAAAGGGGTGAAAGCAGGTATCTCTACCAGCGCAACAGGGGCCGGCTGATTGGCCTTGATGGCCTGTAAAATGGCACTCCCATCCCCTGAAGGGGGGCTTTGTAAACCTGTTGTATTGTTTGCGATGCTCATTGTTGTAAGAAGGCGATTGAAGTTACTTTAAACTAAAAAATTAAAGCTGCCTGCAAAAAATTAAGCAGGTTACACCTTGGGTGAGGGATTGAAGTGGATACCCCGGTGAAGGCCCTGTGTATTGGCCCTGTGCCGGAGTATGAGCGGAAAGCCCGACCCCTTGCGCAGCTTGGGGGCACCCCCTGATAAAAAAATTATTCTCACTCATTGTTAGGTTGGCGGTTCTTTTTGTACCAATCTGCAAAAGACTCTTTTGGCGAAGCAGGCATTTCCCGCTGGTGGTACCAGGGGTTTAGCTTGTTGTTAAGCAGGAACGGCGTGTTTCTCAAAAACCACCTGCCAGCCTTGCCAGCCACTTTGTACATGGAAGGATGCGCCAGCGTAAAAGCCATGCCCTGCATGCTGATGGCCTTTGCTTTGCCGGCATAACCTTGTTTACCAATAACCTGCCGCCATTTGTATAGCTGATCGTGTATATCAATTTTAACCGGGCAAACATTGCTGCAGGAACCGCAAAGCGTGGATGCGAAAGGCAGGTCAGCATACTGCTTTATATCAAGGTTAGGCGCCAGTATTGAACCGATAGGCCCGGCAATAGCGGTGTGATAACTATGGCCGCCGCTTCTTCTGTAAACGGGGCACGTGTTAAAACAAGCCGCGCAGCGTATGCATTTTAATGAATTGCGAAAATCTTTTCTGCCAAGTTGTGTGCTGCGGCCATTGTCAACAATTACAATGTGCACTTCCTGCCCCTGCCGCGGCTTTTTAAAATGGCTGCTATAAGTTGTAACAGGCTGACCGGTGGCGCTTCTTGCCAACAGCCTTAGGAACACACCTAAGTGTTTACGCTGGGGTATTATTTTTTCAAACCCCATGCAGGCTATATGCACATCGGCAAGATGGGCGCCCATATCCGCATTGCCTTCGTTGGTGCAAACAACAAACTCGCCTGTTTCTGCAATGGCGAAGTTTACGCCTGTTAAAGCTGCTTTTCTTGTAAGAAATTTTTCCCTTAAATGCAGCCTTGCAGCATTGGTTAAAAACTGCGGATCATTGTTGCCTTTTTCTGTATGCAGGTGTTCGTGAAAGGTATCGCTTACATCCTGCTTTTTTAAATGTATGGCCGGTAACACAATGTGGCTGGGCGGCTCCTGCCGCATTTGCACAATGCGTTCGCCCAGGTCTGTATCTATTACTTCAACACCGTTTTGCTGCAGATACTGGTTAAGATGGCATTCTTCTGTAAGCATTGATTTGCTCTTCACCATCCTGTCAACACCATGGCGCTTCAATATAGAGAGTACAATTTCATTGTGTGCTTTTGCATCCGGCGCCCAGTGGATAACCATACCATTTTGCCTGGCTTTTTCTTCAAACTGCTGAAGGTACCCGCTCATGTTGCTGAGCACATTATTCTTTATCTGCGAAGCGGTTTCCCGCAACTCCTCCCACTCAGGCAATGCATTGGCCGCCTTATCTCTTTTGGAGCGTACAAACCACAATGTTTCATCATGCCAGTCAACACGGGGTTCATCTGCATTAAACTTTTTGGATAATGCCGCATGTGTGGTTGTATTGTTAGCGTTGTCGCTCATGTTTTAAATTGTTGCAAGTTACTGGTTGCTGGTTGCAAGTTACTGGTTGCAAGTCTGTTGAATGGTATGTTGTTGAGGGTATTTTTAATGGCTATACCACTCACCACTCACCATTCACCACTCACTACTCACCATTCAATATTTCCGCTATGTGCTTTACCCTCACCTTACTGTTTTGCCTTTTTAAAATACCTTCCAGGTGCATCAGGCAGCTCATGTCTGCACCGGTGATAAATTCAGCGCCATGTTGTACATGATCTTTCACACGGTCTTTACCCATTTTAGCGCTTACCGCTTCTTCAGCTACACAAAAAGTACCGCCAAAGCCACAGCATTCATCCCTTCTGTCCAGTTCAATCAGCTCCAGGCCAGATACCATGCCCAGCAACTTGCCCGGCTTTGAAAAAGGCGCAGCCACCAACTCGCTCATCTGCGAAATTTTTAACCCACGCTGGCCGTGGCAGCTTTGGTGTACGCCAACCTTATGCGGAAAAGAAGCATCAAGTTGTTCCACTTTTAGAACATCCACCAGGAATTCAGACAACTCGTAAATACTATCACGAATGTTTTTCGCCGCTGGCTCATCTTTATCGTGCAGATGGTCTTTAATATGCAGTACGCAACTGCCTGATGGCGAAACAATGTAATCAAACCCGCTGAAGTTTTTTACAAACAATGCATTGCAGCCATGTGTTAAATGCTCAAAGCCTGAGTTGGCCATTGGCTGGCCGCAACAGGTTTGGTTTAACGGGTATAGCACCTGGCACCCCAGCTTTTCCAGTAACTGCAATGTGGCAATAGCTACCTGCGGATAAAACTGGTCAACATAACAGGGAATAAATAATCCGACTCTCATACTGCTGCACCATGTGTTACGGAATAATATTTCAGTTCAATTAAATCGTTGGGTAAAGCTTTGCTGTTCCAGGCATTGTGAATGCTTAAGGCAGTGCCAACAGCAGTTGCCTGCGCCATAGACGCGGCATACACTTCTATATGAGGGAAAAGTATTGCAAGCAGGTTCATGTACAGTGAATTTTTACCAAAGCCGCCATCTACAAATATCCGCTTCACACCTGTTCCGTTCAGCACAAACTGAGTTGAGACAAGCTGACGGGCTGCAATATCCATCATCAGGCGGTGATACGCTTCTTCATAATTAGCCATTGCTGATAAATCCTTTGCATCCTGCGGCAGCAGCCGGTTAAAGCTGTTGCCCTGTTGCCACAAGGGGTGCAGCCGGTTATAAATAGCTAAATCAAACGAAACATTTTTGTAATAGTGCAATGGCTTGTTGAAGTACTGCGATAAAATTTTTGTTTGCTGCTCATGCTCATAACCTGCAAACAAACGTGAAGCTTTTACCGGCTTTCCCTGGAAACTAAGAAAGCACAAACAATCGTTGGAAAGCTCTTCGGTAGTAAGCGGTATGTCATTAAACGGGTTAAGGCTAATGCACCAGGTACCCGTTGAAATTAATACAAACGGTTCATGAAAACTAACCAGGTAAGGAATCATGGCGGCTGAGCTATCGTGCAGGCCGATGCCCACTGAATAGTGGTTGCCAAACGCTGCCGGCAGCACTTTATCGCCCGGCAAAATGGGCGCTAATTTTTCAGCTATGCCTTCCCTTGTAACCCATTCGTGGTATTGGTTCTTTTGAAAATCCCAAAGATTGGTATGGCAACCAATGCTGGTAATATCGCTGCATGCTACGCCCGTAACCAGGTAGCTTATATACTGCGGCAGGTGCAGGGCGTATTTTATTTTTTTAAACACTTCCGGCTTCTCATACTTCTGCCGGTACAACTGCATTCCTGAATTAAGACTGCCCAATACCGGTGAGGCTGTTTTGTGGGCAAAAATGGTTTCGCCCCCGTAAGTATCATAAAACTGTTTACGCAAATAAGCAGGATATTCCTTCAAGTAATTATACAAAGGCGTTACAGGTACGCCTTCCTCATCAATATAAACAAAGCTGGCGCCGTAGGCGGAAAAATTAATGGCTTTAATATCAAACTCCTTGCGGCGGAATACCTCCCGCAGCGAATCAAACACACTCAACCTTAGGCTCTCCAGGTTCTCGCAGGCATCGCCGTCTTCGTCTGTTGTTTCATTAAACTTAGCCGATTTTTCAAACACAATTTCGTACTGCTCATTAAACAGGAAAAGCTTTTTGTTGGTCTTTCCAACATCATATATCGCTATTACGGGCAGTGCATTCATTAGAAAGTAGCGTTAACATTATTGACTATCTGTTAGCAGTGTTCTTCTTATGGTACCAGCAGAAGTTTTTATTTCGACTATTTGTTGTTTTATTTTGGCCTCAATGAATGCCTCAATGATTATGATACCGGCTGAGGCATTTCATGGCATCATCGTTGCGTCGCAATCCGTTCATCTGTTATACCAATGGGCGGCTGCAGTTTGTAGTGAAACACCCTGGTTATTTACCAAACTTCTGCTTTATAAAAGAACCTGCACCCGGCCTATCTCACTTATTGACCTTATGACTCATCGACTTTATGACTTCTTGACTTTATGACTTCTTGACTTTATGACTTCTTGACTTTATGACCTACAGACTCATTGACTTTATGACTTTATCTTCTACAACCCCGTTGCCACTGTTTTACTGCCTCTCTGCTTTATTAAGTTCTCCCTCACTTTCTCATTGCGGTAAAAGCCAATAGGGTTCAACGACCCACCTGCACGCAGCCTCGCTTCCGCTACCAGTGCACGTACATCTGTACGAAAAGCCTGCTGCAATATTTCCTGTGCGGTAACCACATCATTCTTTAATTGTGCCTCAGTAAGTTTTTGCCTGTCCACCAGTAAAGCCTGCGCATAGGTTATAAGGATAGCTTCTACCGACTGCAGCAAATCTTCCAGCGGGTCTTTTATATTGTGAGAAGCATCAATCATCCAGCCCAAATCCGTGTTGTGGTTCATACCCCTTGCGTCCATGCCTTCCACCAGTTCATTGAAAATCAGGAATAGCTGGTATGGCTTTATGCTGCCCACTGTTAAATCATCGTCGCCGTATTTGCTGTCATTAAAATGAAAGCCCCCCAGTTTACCTTCCATCAGCAGCAAGGCAACTATTTGCTCAATGTTGGCATTGGGCAGGTGATGGCCCAGGTCAACCAGGGTGTAAGCCTTATCCCCCAGTTTGCTGGCGTACAGTAAGGATTGCCCCCAATCCCCCACCGTTGTTGAATAAAAATTAGGTTCGAAAGCTTTATACTCCACAAACATTTTCCAACTGTCCGGCAAGGCAGCATATACTTCCTGCAGGCTTTCGAGTGTATGCTGAAAAGCCTTTCTAAAATTCAACTGCCCCGGAAAACAACTGCCGTCACTCAGCCAAACCGTTAGCGATTCGGAGCCCAGCTCAACACCATATTTGATCACCTCAATGTTATGCTCAACAGCCTGCTTGCGCACAGCTTTGTCCACATGCTGCATAGAGCCGAACTTATAGCTCAGTTGCTGTCCGGGCTGGTCCTGGAAGGTATTGGAGTTCATCGCATCAAAACGCAGTCCGTTTTGAGCGGCCAGCGCTTTAATGTTGGCTGCGTTTTCGGGTATATCCCAGGGGATATGCAGAGAGATGGCGCCACTTGATTTATTAAGCGCATGCAGCAACCCTATATCTTCAATCTTCTCTTCCAGGCTACGGGGTTCGCCACCACCTGCAAAACGGGCAAAGCGTGTGCCGCCGGTACCCAGCGCCCAGCTTGGTATGGCCACCTGGAAATCTATAAGTTTCTGCAAAATGCCTTCCGGGTCCTTTATTTCCGCCGCGATGAATTCGAACCTGCGCCGGTGCTCTTTTTGCAGGGAGTGATTGTGCTCTTCCAGTTTATATTTTTCTATTTGCATAGCAAGACGATTTAGTTGCAGGTTACCGGTTGGATGAATTTTGAAAACCGCTTACCCTGAAGTGAAGCTCGGGAACCCCCGATGCTGCAGCTTCACCACTTATTATAACAAAGTTGCTGTTAATAAATCTTTGATGTTGCTTTTTTTAAATGAAACACTTTTGCAAGCGGAGTGCTCACTGGTGAATTATCTTCATTAGTTTCCATAATATCCTTCATATAAGCCCACCATCTTTTCATCACGTCATATTGCGGCAGTTCTTCCAGCGTGGCGGCATCACTTATTTTTAGCGTTGCAAACAGGATGCCCGTCTCTTCATCCAGGAAAATACTGTAATCACAAATACCGGCTTCGTACAGCAACTCCTTCAACTCCGGCCATATTTCATCGTGCCGCTTTTTATACTCCTCTTCAAAGCCTTTAAAGAGCTTCATTTTAAATGCGATCCTGGTCATGGCGAAAGTTATTAAATTACTAATTGCTGCAGGCTGCTGGTCAATGTCATTAAGTTATGCTGTCAGCCTGAGCCTGTCGAAGACGGATTGGTGAAAAATGACTTGTATAACCGATTTCGACAAGCTCAACCTGACATTCGTTTTCTTAACTTAATGACATTGGGCTGCTGGTTACTGGATGCTGGTTTGATGAGTGTTAAAGTGGCTGACTATTCAGTGCTTCATTTTCACATTTAATTATCCTCTTTAACATGCAACACCCACTCACCACTCACCACTTTACCACTCACCACTCACTATCTCACAAACCCCATCGCTACTCCCCCATCCACATTTAAAATGTTACCGGTTGATTTATTCATCAGCCCCCCGGCAAAAACGAAACAGGCATTAGCTATGTCGTCTGGCAAAATCACTTCATTCAGCAATGTACGTTTGGCGTAGTAAGCGGGCAGTTCATCCACTGTAACGCCATAAGCTTTTGCACGGCCTTCGGCCCAGCCGCCGGCCCAAATGTTGGAGTCAACTATTACCGCATCAGGGTTAACCGTGTTTACACGAATTTTATCCGGCCCCAACTCCGCAGCCAATAACCGGGTAATGTGGGCCTGTGCCGCTTTGGCAGAGCCGTAGCCAACATTATTAGGGCCGGCCACAATTGAATTTTTAGAAACAATATTGATAACATCGCCTCCAAAGCCCTGCCTGCGCATCACTTCCACCCCCGCTTTGGTTACAATAAACTGCCCTTTTACCAATATGTCGTACAATTTATCCCAGTCTTCAACAGTGTGTTCTGCAATCGGTTTTGAAATGCTGATGCCGGCATTGTTAATAACAATATCCACGCCGCCAAAGGCAAGTGCCGCCTGGGCGAAAGCCTTTTCAGTACTGCCTGCATCGGTTACGTTAAGCGCGGCGGCAGAAGCCGTATCTTTTCCAAATTGCTTTTGAAATTCTTCCAATGCGCCCTGCAGGCGTTCTTCGTTAATATCGTTGATAACCACACAAGCCCCTTCTTCCGCAAACTTTTTAGCAATGGCTTTTCCAATGCCGCCGGCGCTGCCGGTTATCAACGCTACCCTTCCGCTTAATGCTTTAGGCTTTGGCATGCGTTGCAGCTTGGCTTCTTCCAGCAGCCAGTACTCAATATTAAACGCTTCCTGCCGTGGCAGTGAGGTATATTCACTTACCGCTTCCGCACCTTTCATTACGTTAATAGCGTTGATATAAAATTCCGCTGCTACCCTGGCTGTTTGTTTGTCTTTTGCAAAAGTAAACATGCCTATACCCGGGTACAGTATCACTACAGGGTTAGGATCCCGCATGGCCGGGCTGTTAGGGTGTTTACAGGTATTGTAATACTCCGCATACATTTGCCGGTAGGCTTCAAATTGCGGGGTTAGTTTTTCTTTGAGGGCAGCAATGTTGGTTAACTCTTCCTCTTTTGCTAAATCAAGTACCAACGGGCTGATCTTGGTTCTGAGAAAATGATCCGGGCAGCTTGTACCAAGCGGGGCCAGCCTTTCCAAATCGTTGGAATTGATAAACTGTAATATCCTGTCATCATCTGTAAAATGACCAACCATGCCGCCCACGCCGGAAGCAGACCGTTTAGCGGCTTCAGATGAGCAGAAACCTCTTAGCACAGGGGCAAGGATGGCTGCCTTTGCCAGGCGCTCATCCCCGGGCAAAGACTCTATTTTTGCGCCCCCAAACACAGGCGCTTTTTTACCATAATTGTCCTCCAGGTACTGGGCGCAACGTTCTATTACCTCCAGCGTATTAAGATAGCTTTCGTAAGCGGTATCACCCCAGGTAAACAAACCGTGAGAGCCCAGCATGATACCACGTATACCAGGATTTTCATCAAGGCATTGCTTAAGCTTAAGGCCCAGGTCAAAGCCCGGCCGCTGCCACTCCACCCAGCCGATGGTGCCATTAAATAATTCCTGCGTTATTTTTTTTCCGTCTTTAGCCGCTGCGATAGCAATAGCCGCATCGGGGTGCAGGTGATCAATATGTTTAAAAGGCAGGAACCCATGCAACGGCGTATCAATGGATGGCGCCTTTGATGCCAGGTCGTAAATGCAATGATTAAACAGTTCTACCATTTCATCTTCATGCTCAATGCCACGGTACACATTGGTAAGGCTTCTCAACCGGTTCACGTACAGTGCAGCGAGGCCACTTCTTTTCATGCTGCCTAAGTCGCCGCCGCTGCCCTTTATCCACATCACTTCCACTTCGTTACCTGTAAGCGGGTCTTTGCTGGTAAGTTTGCAGGATGTATTGCCGCCGCCATAGTTGGTAAGCCGCAAATCTGCACCCAACAGGTTTGACCGGTAAACCAGTAATGCTACTTCATCCCCTTCCAACTCTGCGGCTTTGGCCTCATCCCACAAATAGCTTACATGTTTGTAATCCTTTCCTATTTCTGTATTCTCTTTTATCATGATTCAAATGATTTAAATGATTAACATGATTTGTTACTCACTGTATTTTTTATTCAACTCTTAATACCAGCTTTTTGCTTTCAAAAAACACCTTTACCATTTTGGCTAAAGCTCATCTGTTGAGCGGACTTCACTAACCCAAGGCTTAAGCCTTGGGTTACAAAACAGAGGAACCGGCTTTACAAATGCATGCCCCTGCCTTGTTACTGCAAATGACAGAGCCCAGAAGTTTGCGGCGCAGCCGCGAACATTGAACTTTGAACAAAGAAACCCGGAACAATTAAAGCCTGTTACACCTTGCCGCGTAAAGAACCAACAGTACAAGAGTGCGACGCAACGGAAGCCTGATAGTAGTCCATTCTGCCGGGCCCATAAATTCTCCTTCCTACCTGCTACTTCATGGAATTGCCCCACCCTACAATTAACACGGATAGTATGATGGTGATGATGCCAAGAACAACTGTGGCTAATGTTTTTTGTGTTACCCCTTTCCATTCTTTAAGTATCAGCCCCCACATATTTGCCACGAGTATAATAAAGGCCATGTGCAGTATCCACGAGCTGGGGCCATTGCCCAACCTGCTTTCGCCCATGCCGTAAAAAAAGAACTGCAAAAACCAGGTGGTGCCTGCCAGCGCCGCAAACAGGTAGTTACCCGCAAGTGGTGTTTTTTTGTTGGTATAATCTCCAAAAGTTTTGTTGCGTGCATTAAGTAACATGCACCAGATAAAGTTGGTGGTTAAACCACCCCAAAGCACCACTACATAAGTTACATTGTTTTGAAACAGAAATTCGCCCTGACCCGGGTGAGATGCCTTCCACAGTTCATTTGCCACATTAGCCATTGGCTTGCCTGCCTCTAACCCAAAATTGAAACAGGCGCTTAATATGCCGGACACGACAGAAACAAAAAGCCCAAGGCCAAACTTATATTCCGTTTTAGTTTGCATGCCATGCGTATCTGCAGCAGTTACATTGGCCAATTGTTTCTCTTTCATGGTTCCGGCCCTGCCACAAATAATGATGCCGGTAATACATACGGCCAGCCCGGCAATTACGGTTAAACCCCATTTTGTACCCACCAGCATACTAAAGGTATCCTTGCCTTCCTGGGGAAAAAAATCGTAATACACAGATGGTATCAGAGAACCAAACACCATGCACAGGCCAAGTATGATACTGCTGCCCAAAGACACACCCAGGTACCTTACCCCAAGGCCATAAGTTAACCCGCCAATACCCCACAACACTCCAAAAATATATGCCATGCCGATAACGCTGCCGCCTGCCTGTTGTATAATTTCCGCAAAACCCGGAACAGTTAACCATGCAGCCAGCGGCGGCACTATTAGCCAGGAAAATAACCCGCCCACAATCCAGTAACTCTCCCAGGCCCAACCCCTTACTTTTTTATATGGAATGTAAAAACTTCCCGAAGCAAAGCCACCGATAAAGTGATAGAGAACGCCAAGTATTACCTGCATCTGTAGTTGAGTTTTTCTATATGGCCAAGAACAAATTATATAAAAATAAAGCCGTGGGTTATAACAACTGTTCTGAACTGTTAGGTTTTTTACTTATTAGTTTTTGATTTTGCAACGATGCTTACAGGGCCCAGCAAACCGGAAGGCAGCAATGGAGAACCTACTTTATAAAAAGGCATGGTGGTATAGGTAATTTTACTGGTAACGCCAGGCTGCTGATCGCCAATTAAACGGTTTACCCAAAGATTGGTAACTCTTATTTCCAGCTTATTTTCCCCGGGTGCCAATACGCCTGATATATCAACTGCAAATGGCTGTTTCCAAACGGTGCCCAGTGGCTTACCATTTATACTTACCTCCGCAATATTTTTAACATTGCCCAGGTTTAACCACAACTGAGGCTTGTTGGCAAACCAGCCTTTATCAGCGGCTATTGTTTTTGTGTACGTGGCCGTACCTGAAAAATACCTGATACCGGCATCCTTGCTTTCTGTAAATGACATAAGAGTATCCAGTAAAACCTCCGCAGGGGCGCCACGGCCCTCCTGGAAATTGACCTTCCAACCACCATCAAGGGTGGTTAGGAGTTTTTCAGTGGGTGCTGCCAATGTAATAGCAGTTTTATCTGCCTTCTCACCAAATACAACAAACACCGCATCATTAGGGGTAAGCGGCAGGTTAACTTTGGTAACGCCATTAGCAATTTGATACGACAAAGCTTCGGTTTTACCTGTTTCGGGGTGCCATAACTCAGGTATTTTGCCGGTTACCCTAAAGCTTGCTTGGATATTTTCTGGTTGATCGCTACGGCTGTTTACCCAGTAAATGTCACGGTTGGGTAACCTGCGGTGCACAAACAGCAGTTTTGTATTTTGTTGCGGCTTGTTGTAACTAAAGTCAGCCGCAATACCCAAAGCTGGTAATACTTCGGCCAAAGCCTTACCGGTAATTACCCTGGTATTTGATGGGCCCCATATTTGGTTTACCAGCGTGGTAAACTCCTCATTGTTATCTAACAAGCCGGCAGGCGCTTCGGGCTTTACACCGCTGATAGTGGCGCCTCCTTTTACCAACGCATTTAGTTTGCGCAATACCGGCAGCGACATTTTTCGTGCATTGGTATCCAATACCAGCACACGGTAACTCATGCCGCCGGGCGTAACCAGGCTGCCATCTTTTACAGAAAGCAGGTTAATTAACGCATGTGTATTAATGAAATCGTAGTTATACCCTTCAGGTATATCCGGCATTTTTTTGCCAAACAAAGAAGTGATGTTATTGTCCTCTCCATAATAATACAGCACATCCGCCACAAATTTTCCCTGTTGCAAAAGGTAAGAGCTGCGGCTTAAATAATCATTCCATGCTTTTGCCTGGCCGGCCCAGGTTTCGTGCCTGGTGTACCACTGGCCAAAGGGCCCAAGGCCAAGGCCGGGAACCTTATCATCTGTTGGCTGGTGTACAGAACAATGAATAACAAACCTGTTTAAACCACAGGCCAGTTCAAGGTCTACAGTGGGTTTTAAATTTTCGGGGGTGTAAGACCATGCGCCGGAAGGTACGCCCAGTGCGGTAAGAGACTCCGCAGCCACGAGGTTTTGGCCGTAAATATGCGCTACGGAGGCTGATTCACGAATATCGGCAGTATGGTAGGTTTGGTCGTTTTGATTGATGAAAATATTGGGTGTCCACATGGCAGACATGGGTACGGCAGCCGTTCTTTTAACATCCATACCATCTGCAATGAGGGCACGGCCATTTTCGTGAGATTCTGTATAACGTTTCATGCCATACCCTTTCAATATGTCTGTTAGGGCATCGTAGTGGTATTCGGCAACCATTTCAGCCAGTGTTTTCCTGAAGTCGAACAGGAACTGTTCGCTGGCTTCGGCGCTTTTAATTACCAGGCCAGTTAAAGCAGGCATCCAGGGCAGGATGCTGTAGCCCCGGCGTTTCTGAAACTCCTGCGGCAGGTTCTTTGTCCAGTTTTGAGCGCCTGCTTCCCAACTATCGGTTATCATGTACTGCAAGCCCCCCTTGTTGCCCATCAGCCCGCCGGTTGCGTTTTTATACTGCTCCAGGTAATTGGTGAAATAATTTTTAACCGCCACAGGGTCAAGCTTATCTACTTCAGGGCCCGTTGCTTCAGGCGATGCGGGGTGGTTATCTATGCCCATTAAAGAATAACCGAAACGGTAGAGTTTCCATTCTCCTTCCGGTGCTGTCCAGTTGAGAGTACCATCAATGCCCAGTTTTCCGGTAAGATCAATAATATCGCCGGTAGCAACAACATCGTTTGTAGAAGCAGATGCCTTGGCATATAAATCCCCAACCGGGGCAAAGGCGGCTTTCTCTTCAAAGCGGTTAATTACATCCGCCGCATGTAAGCAGATTTCTGAAATTTCCGTACCGGGAGAAGGCTCCGGCTTTACATCCATGCCTACCATAGCGGCCAGGGCGTTAAATTTAGGCGGTGGATTCTTTACCGTTATGCGAAAGTATTTTGCCGTAGAGGCAGGTATGGCCATTGTTTGCTGCAAAATAGCACCTGGCGGTATATGAGAAATGAATCGGAAGCTAATGCCATCATCGCTTGCTTCCAGTGTACGGGCATCTGTCGGGGCCGCACCCTGGCCAAACATACCCGGGTTACCGCCACCCACCATGGTTATGGCTTTAATGGTTTGAGGCTGCGGAAAAGCAAACTGTATCCATGCATAGCCTTTTGCCGTATCAGCAGGCAGCAATATGGATGCAGCCAGGTTTCCATCCGATAACTGCTGTAAGGTAAAGTTGCCCCCGCTTGAGGTAACAATGGCTCCCATATTGTTGAGCGATTTATCCGCCGCGGACACTTTACAGGCAATTACAGCAATATCCGTATAAAAAACCGGCAGTCTTAACGCTTCTACCTGCTCGCCAAAACCGGGCTGCTTAGGTATATTTTGAAAAGGCCCGGTAACACCAGGTGGTTGTGGCAGTTTTATGCCAGAGGAGCCAGCTTTTACCCTTGTTTCAGTCCATACAATTTTTTTCATCCCGTCTTCCGGTTTTACCCATGGGCCGCCACTTTCACTCCAGCCGGGTGAGCCAGCAATAGCCATTTCAAGCTTAAGCGAATCTGCCAGCCTGGTGGTAAACAAAAAAGCGTCTTTCCACTCCGGTGTCATGTATGTCAGCCGCTTCTCAACTATTTGCGGTGTCATAAGGCTGGCATCAAAATTTTGAAACCCGCCTATGCCAGACCGGTGCATCCATTCAAGGTCTTTGCGTATGCCCTCTTTGGTAATGTTTCCATTCATCCAGTGCCACCATACCCTGGGTTTGGCAGCAGGCGGCGGCGCCATAAAATTCTGCGCAATACTGTCTTTTGAAACATCACCGGGCTGAGATAACACGACAATTTGCAACAAAGCTGCAGCAGAAAACAAGAGTAGTTTTTTCATTTATGACAAGTTTGATAATGATGTTTACAAGGCAATACGGTTTAAGCGCAGCCCTTTACAGGGCAGAGATATTTTTTAGGGACCAGCCGCGGTACATGTGGCATCGCCTGTTGTGTCACTCACTTGTACGTCCGGAATAAAAATCAGCACATTAATACCCGGCAAAACAATAATAGACTGAAAACACAAATGCTCGATTTTGATTAGAGTTGCAGAACTGTTTTAAGCAGAATTGTATTGCGGTAAGACTTTCGCCTGGAATGGAAAGCATTTTGCATGCGAATGTTTTACAGCAAGCAATGAAGGATTAACTGGCCTCATAATAAGCAATTTATAGTTACAAAACACTGTAACCGTTTAGCAATCTTTTTGTGATATTAAATACCGTATGCCGGCGCGGGTATAGCAATTTTTATAAGCAGTATAAAAATAAATCGTCTAATTTGCAGAGCTGTCACGAACTGTTATGATTGCACCCGGGCGGCGTACAGAAAATTAGATTCCCGTTTTAAAACCTGCCATGATTTCTGAGAATATTTATACCATCATCGAAATTGACGAGCATTCCATTACGCCAAAATACCTGCAGATTATTAATTCCATCATTAAAGGTATTGAAGATGGCAGGGTACATAAAGATTACTTCCTTCCGTCTATTAACGACCTTAGTTACGAACTGGAAATAAGCAGGGATACCGGGATAAGGGCCTACCGGGATTTGAAGAACATGGGCATTATTAATTCTGTGCCCGGCAAAGGATATTTTATAGCCAATACGGATATCAAAAAGAGGATTAAGGTGTTCCTGCTCTTTAATAAGCTGAGCGCCCATAAAAAAATTCTTTACGATGCATTCGCCGCCGCACTTGGAGAAAACGCGGCCATTGATTTTTATATCTACAACAATGATTTTTCATTGTTTAAAGAACTGCTTAACAACAAGCGGGATGACTATTCTTATTATGTTATCATCCCTCATTTTTCAGATGGCGGAGAAAACGCTTACGAAATCATCAATAACCTGCCCAAAGAAAAGCTGTTGCTGCTGGATAAACTATTGCCCGAAGTAAATGGCGAATACGCGGCCGTTTATGAAAATTTTGAGAAAGATATTTACGCCGCCCTGGAGCAGGCATTAGAGCCGCTGAAAAAATACCATACGCTTAAAATAATATTCCCGGAATATACTTACCACCCTAACGAGATAGTAAAAGGCTTTCAACGCTTTTGCAACCAGTACGCTTTTAACTGCGAAGTGCTTAACAGCATTGATACAAATGACATTAAAGAAGGTTGCGTTTTTATCAGCCTCATGGAAAATGACCTTGTTACACTTATTGAAACCATATTAAATACCTCCTTAACGGTTGGCAAAGAAGTTGGTGTGATATCCTACAACGAAACGCCCATCAAACGGATTATCCTAAACGGTATTACAACTATTTCAACAGACTTTCAGCTAATGGGTGAGCGTGCTGCCCAATTGATACTTGACAGGTCAACTGCGCATGTTGAAATACCTTTTTACTTAACGTTACGGGCATCTCTGTAATCTGAAAAGCATGGGAGATTACCAGACTGCTGCTATTTCACCTGAGATAGAAGCGGTTATATCAATACCTGCTGCTAACATTAAACAGTTACCGGTTACCAGTTGCTGGTTGCCAGTCTGTTGAAGTGGAAAAGACTTATAATTTGTTTGAATGATGAAGTGCAGAAGCTCATTAAACAGTTACCGGTTACCAGTTGCTGTTTGCCAGTCTGTTGAAGTGGAAAAGACTTGTAATTTGTTTGAATGATGAAGTGCAGAAGCTCATTAAACAGTTACCGGTTACCAGTTGCTGGTTAACGGTCTGTTGAAGTGGAAAAGACTTATAATTTGTTTGAATGATGAAGTGCAGAAGTTCTTCTTAACTGTCAACACAATGGATACTGTTTGATAAAGCCCGGAAGTTCCCGGTTATCAGGCTGGCTGTAAAACCTCTTTTAACGGCTTTGTATTATCGGTTTCAACCAGGCCGTCCCTTAACCTTATAACACGTTTGGCATAACCGGCAATATCTTCTTCATGCGTTACCAATACCACCGTATTGCCTGAAGCCTGTATGTGCCCGAATATTTCCATTACTTCCACAGAAGTTTTTGAATCAAGGTTGCCGGTTGGCTCATCCGCAAGAAGTATAGAGGGATTATTAACCAGCGCCCTGGCTATGGCTACACGTTGTATCTGGCCACCGCTTAACTCATTAGGTTTGTGATGGCTGCGGGTATCAAGCCCCACTTTGCGCAAAGCTTCCATGGCACGTTCCATACGCTCTTTCCTTGCAGTACCCGCATAAACAAGCGGCAAAGCCACATTTTCTGCAGCAGTAAGGCGTGGAAGCAGGTTAAACTGCTGAAAAACGAAGCCTATTTCCACATTACGTACATCGGCCAGTTCGTCATCGCTCATCTTACTCACATCTTTACCGTTAAGTATATAGGCGCCACCGGTAGGCGTATCCAGGCAGCCCAATATATTCATGAGTGTGCTTTTGCCGCTGCCACTGGGCCCCATCAGGGCCACATATTCATTTTTATAGATATCCAGTGTAATGCCTTTCAGCACTTCTACAGACTGGGAGCCCATGAAATATGTTTTCCTTATAGCTTCGAGATGAATGATGGATGATTGCATGTAGTACTTTTATTTAGACCAAAGCTGGCTATGCTTCTTTCTTAATTACTTTAGGAACTTTAAAAAAGCTGTCATCTTTTTCCGGGGCATTCAGCAAGGCTTCCTGTACAGTTACAGAACCTTCTTGTTTGTCTTCCCGCAGCACATTAATCTCCTTCCCCATGTGCAACAGCGGCGCCGCGCCGGCAGTATCCAGTTCTTTCAGTTTCTCCACAAAATCAATCATGCGCTCAAGATCTGTGTTCAGTTCTTTTTTTTCATCATCTGTAAAATGCAGCCTGGCCAGGTGCGCAAGATTGTCAATCATTTCGTCTGTTACCTTCATAATAACAAAAATAACCGTTCAGCTTAATACCGCCTTAAAATTTATAGAAGCGGCAAATAGAACGGCTAAACCGAGTTTTAAGCCGCTTTAAACCAGATTGTTAAAAACAATACCGATATTTACCGCTGCACACGCTGACCGAAATCATATATTTTATGAAACCAACCCCGATTGTAATACATGTTGTGGAGGATGATGCATTCTACGGGTCTCTTCTTGCACACCATTTATCCCTCAATCCTGATCACCTGGTAAAGAAATTCACCTCTGCCAAAACATTTCTCGCTGCCCTGCATGAGAAGCCCGATATTGTTACGTTGGACTATTCTTTGCCAGATGGCACTGGGGATTATCTTCTATCGCAGGTAAAAGAGTTAAGCCCGGAAAGTAAAGTGATTTTTATTTCTGGCCAGAACGATATAAAAATAGCCATAGACCTGCTGCGCCGCGGCGTTCACGATTACATAGTAAAAGACAACGACACCAAGGAACGACTGTGGATATCCATAGAACACCTGCGTGAAACCATTGAACTGAAGAAAGAACTTGATACCCTCAAAAAAGAAGTGGTTAAAAAGTATGACTTTCAAAAAGTTATTATTGGTAACAGCGAGCCCATCAGGCAAATGTTCCACTGGATTGACAAGGCATCCAAAACCAATATTACCGTATCCATAACGGGGGAAACAGGCACAGGTAAAGAACTGGTGGCAAAATCCATCCATTTTAACTCACAAAGAAAAAAGGAACAGTTTATAGCCGTAAACGTAGCGGCCATACCAAGAGACTTGCTGGAAAGCGAGTTATTCGGCCATGAAAAAGGCGCTTTTACCGGTGCTGCCGGCAGGCGCATAGGC
Organism: Foetidibacter luteolus; assembly: GCF_009650435.1. Lineage (GTDB taxonomy): Bacteria > Bacteroidota > Bacteroidia > Chitinophagales > Chitinophagaceae > Foetidibacter > Foetidibacter luteolus. The sequence continues at coordinate 27,429 of NZ_VVIP01000047.1, read as the reverse complement.
AAGTTTGAAGAGGCCCATAAAGGCACATTATTTCTTGATGAGATTGGCGAGATGGATTTGAGCCTGCAGGCCAAACTGCTGCGGGTACTGCAGGAAAAAGAAATAACCAGGGTGGGCAGCAACCAGGTAGTGCCTATTGATGTACGGATTATTGTTGCCACTCACAAAAACCTGCTGCACGAAGTAAAGAATGGCAGGTTTAGGGAAGACCTTTATTACCGACTGCTGGGCCTGCCCATACAGGTGCCACCGCTGCGTGACAGGAACAACGATATAATACTTATTGCACGCTTTTTTATAGACCAGTTTTGTAGGGAAAACAGCCTGCCGGACAAGAACCTTTCCGTTGAGGCCAAAAAGAAGCTGATGCTCTATAATTTCCCCGGTAATATAAGGGAGCTGAAATCTGTAGTGGAACTGGCCTGCGTAATGTGCGATGAAATGGAAATACAACCTGAGCATATCAACATAATATCAGCCAGTTACAACGTAAACACCATGAACGGGGAGAATACCACTTTACGTGATTTTACCACTAAGCTGATACAGCACTACCTTGACCTTTACCAATACGATATTCTGAAGGTTGCGGAAAAACTGGACATTGGTAAATCTACCATTTACCGCATGATTAAAAACAATGAACTGGTAGTACAGAAAGTTGAAAATTAAGCTTCGCCAAACAGCTTTTTTTGGTGGCCGGCGGCAGCTTTTCATGATCCAGAAACTTCGGGATTGCGTCGCACTACTTTCATCGCCCGGTTTTTTATGGCGGCTGTAACAGCCGGCGAAAATTAAGGACATCAACCATAATAACTGCCGTATGCGGAGGATGCAAACAATTTTTCGTAATCTTTATGGTATTAACCTGGTTAAATGATAAGTCTGGTATAACCGGGGGAGGATGATTGGGCTGCTGAACAGCGAACAAGGCGTACAAGAGTGCGACGCAAGCAAAGCCTCATTAATAGCCTGTTGCCGGGCCCAAAATAAAAAAACAAAATTGCATTCTTTGTACCCTGATGATGTGTTGAACCCATTTAAGGTAAAAGCGTATATACTAAGTAACTCATGTTAACACCAAAAGATTACTACCAGGAAAAAAATGAACCCATTATGCAGGATGACGTATTGTTTAATCTTGACTACCTGCACGTTTTAACTGAGAATGATGAACGCTTTATAAAAGAGTTATTAGGAGTTTTTGTAACAACAGTTCCAAAAATGACCGAGGAAATGAACATAGCCTGCAACAGCAAAGACTGGGAGGAAGTGAAAGCAATAGCGCATAAGTTAAAACCAATCGCAGAAACTTTACGTATAGAAAGCATACTGGAAGATATTAAGTTTGTGGAAAACACCATTAAAGAAAAGGGTAACCTTAAAGAAATACCAAATCTTATCAGCAAGATTGATGGTGTTCTTAAACAGGTTACAGGCCAGTTGAAGGAGATAGTTCATATTTAATTATTGAATATCAATTGTTTTTCGGAATAAACACTTACTTTTACCTTATCAAACGCATTAAAAAAGAATTAATCCGACATAAATTTTAGTTTTTTTTTGCTGTTTTATATATCCATACTATATTAGCACAGAATTTCGTCCAAGACATCCAGAAACACCAAAATTAACTCCGTACTATCCTCCTTTGAAATTTCCGGTTTTTTTGTCTTAATATCCTCAAAAATAGTACAGCAGTAATTCTCTTCCACTTCCTGTGATTAATCGTTACTAAAAACGCTTGCACTATGTTTTAGGTAACCCTAGATTAATTCACAAAGCCACATGGCAAGAAATAATGAGAATATGAAAAAAATTTTGATTGTAGAAGATAACATTTCCATGCGCTACCTGCTGGAGAACATCCTTAAAAAATCTTACATTGTTCGCACTGCTGATGACGGACTGACTGCTATGATGTCCCTTTCACAAGGCTTCAGTCCTGACTTGATTTTGACTGATATTAATATGCCTTCAATTAATGGCTGGGAATTAATTGCCTACCTTAAGAAAAGCGCCTTGTACAAACATATACCCATAGTAGTATTGTCATCTGCTTTCCTGGAAGAAACAAAAGTTGAAGTTGAGACAGAGTACATATACGACTGCATAAAGAAACCATTTGAACCCATTGACCTGCTGCACAGGGTTTCAGGCGTACTGAAATCGTCTAAATATTTATCCGCAGTACCGGTTAACAACTAAAACACCCACCCTTAAAAAAAGGACCTATGATGTCTTTACTGAAAGATTTTCCATCACTGCCGGACAATCATCTGAAAAACAAGATGATTGTTGTTACGGAAATCAGCGCGGCTGATTCCGGAAAGCTGGTTTTACTATTTGGCGCTTTTGATAAAGAAGAGGCCAGGTTGTTGTTTACCAACGATTACCAGGTTTACCAGTTACCTTTTGCCAGTACAACAGTTACGCGGGAAGAAATACAGGCCTTACCCTTAAAAGAAGTAGGGCTGATACTTATTAAGCAAGATACCAAGGGCCTTTATTTAAAACAGTTAGCAGCTTTACGCAACCTGAAACTGCATGTTTCTATACCCATCATCCTGTACGTTAACAGCGATATAAAACAAAATGCCGACCAATTCAAAAAATTTAAGGTTGTAGACGATGTAATAACGTCTCTGGACGATTTTGCCGAGCTGGAATTTAAAGTAAAGTTTTTACAGCGGTATAAGCAGCTTGCCTCTACGAAAGTTACCATTCCTAAGCATGTGACGCAGGTTAGCAAAAAGACAAGCTATATTATACGCAGAAGTTTTGACATTGTTGTTTCGTCATTGCTGCTCCTTATTTTGTCCCCGGTATTGTTACTGATTGCCATCGCTGTAAAACTGGAATCGAAAGGCCCGATATTTTATATATCAAAAAGAGCTGGCAAACATTACAGGATCTTCAAGTTTTACAAGTTCAGGACGATGGTGGTGAACGCTGACAAGAAGCTAAAAGATCTTTCTCACCTAAACCAATACGGCAGCGGTACAGAAAACAGTAATGCGCCCAGTTTTTTAAAGATAAAAGACGATCCCCGTATAACACGTGTAGGATCTTTTCTGCGCAATACCAGCCTTGATGAGCTGCCACAATTGATTAATGTTTTATTGGGCCATATGTCGTTGGTTGGCAACCGCCCATTACCTTTGTATGAAGCCGCCACATTAACCAGTGACCATTGGGCTAACCGTTTTGATGCGCCTGCCGGCATGACAGGATTGTGGCAGATAATGAAACGCGGCGAATCAGACATGTCAACCGAAGAAAGAATTGAACTTGATATTACTTACGCCAAAAACAACTCCCTGATTTTTGATTTGTGGATTATGGTAAAGACGCCTTTTGCCATGATGCAGAAATCTGATGTTTAGCATATATGCCAGCCCAAGCTAACATAAAACAAAAGCCCGAAATGCAACCCTTAGTTTCTATCATCACCCTTAACTATAATCAAACGGACACCACCTGCGAATTCCTGGAATCAACCAAAAAACTGGAATACCGGAATTTTGAAATTATTGTAGTTGACAATGCCTCTAAAACAGATGGCACCGCACAAATAAAAGCTTCTTATCCGCAGGTTACAGTTTTAAGGAGCGAGGTTAACCTTGGTTTTACCGGCGGTAATAACCTGGGCATCAAAGCCGCCAAAGGAGATTTTGTATTTATCGTAAACAACGATACCGAAGTAACGCCCGACCTGCTGCACAAATTGATTGAGCCTTTTGAGCTTGACCAATCCATTGGCGTGGTAAGCCCGAAAATAAAATTCTTTTATCATCCTGATGTTATACAGTACGCCGGCTTTACAGAAATGAACATGTATACCTGCCAGAATGCTACGGTAGGCAACAAACAGCAGGACAAAGGCCAGTTTGACTTTATGTCAACCACGCCCTGCGCCCATGGCGCAGCCATGATGGTAAAGCGGGAAGTAATTGAAAAAGTTGGTATGTTTGCAGAGAATTTTTTTCTATACTACGAAGAAATAGACTGGAGTACAAGGATAACCAGGGCAGGCTATAAGATTATTTACCAGGGTTACGCTACTATTTACCATAAAGAATCCATTTCGATAGGTAAGCACAATGCACTAAAAGTGTACTATCATACACGTAACCGTATTTACTACATGCGCCGGAATGCGAAGAAAACCCAGTTAATCACGTTTTTTGCATTCTTTACCTTTTTAACCATCCCTAAGACGACCGTTAAATACATATTCAAAAAGCAGTTTGAACATTTACGATTCTTTTTCAAAGGAATAGCGTGGAATTTTCAAACATCAACCGTTTCTCCACAATAAACCTGAACATTTATTATGAAACAAAAAGCAAACTTCATCACAGCCGGTATACACATGCTGGTACAAATCCTTCTTAAGGGTAAGCCCTCATACCGGCTTATTACGGTGCCCCATTACTGCGGCCCCAACATTTCCACAACTACGCAAGGCATTGCCGCCCTGAATAATAAACTGTAACTTTGGGCATCTGCCGGCAACCACTAACCGTTTAACAGACCTGGTTAAAAAAATTATGCTGTTTATGAATAAGCAACATGCAGGACATATGCACCTGTAAAAACCGCTGATTCATAGAAAAGCACCCTATAACTTTTTTAACCGGTACTTTCTTAACACACCGCACTGTTAACCGTTGTTCGCCCTAGCGCATGGCAGCTACTGCTATTAACAACATTCCTAAAAAGTTGTATGGAAATTATACTTAAAGCGATTAATGTTCTGCTATATATATCGCAAATATGGCTGATGAGCTACTTTGTAATAGTTGTGATATTTGTAATTGCGGATATATTGAATGTACGTTTAACCAAAATACCTGCGTGGAACAAACCCCAGGAAAAAAATTATTCATTCGCGGTTATTGTTCCCCTGCACCAAAATATTGACTTCCTTGAACCCATTCTTGATTCGCTGCTAAAGCAACAATACAGGAATTTGCATTTTTTTGTAATAGCGGATGACTGCCCGGTTATTGACCTGCCCTACCAGGATGAGCGCATTCATATATTATATCCGCCAGCAGCGCTGCATTCTAAAATAAAATCCATACAACTTGCTTTAAGCAACATTGATGAACAAAAATTTGATGCCATTGCCATTTTTGATGCAGATAACCTTGTTCATCCTGAATTCTTCACGGTAATCAACAGCTACTTTAACAAAGGCTACCGTGCCGTTCAAAGCAATATTTTACCCAAAAACATAGATACAACATTTGCAAGACTGGATACCATTAACGACCAGTATTACAATTTTATCGACAGGTTATCACCTGCCCGCCTGCACCTTTCCGCACACATTGCCGGCAGGGGCACTGTTATTGATTTAAAAATGTACAAATCAGTATCCTATACCAACTTTTTTGGCGGCTTTGATAAAAAGCTTCAATGCGAACTAGCCAAAAAATATGTGATAGGTTACGCCCCGGATGCAAAACTGTACGACGAAAAAGTAAGTGACGGCAACAGCATGCAAAAACAACGCACCCGCTGGATAAACGCTTATTTCCGTTACTTTTCCGAAGCATGGAAAATATTCCTTCGCGGTATTGGCACGGGTAATTTCAGGCTCGCATTTTTTGGTTACAACAACATGAGGCCACCGCTGTTTATACAGTTCTTTGCAGCATTTGCCCTGTTTGCAACCAGCTTTTTTGTACTGCCTGCCATGTTGCTTCCGTGGACTGTGGTACTAACTGCCTACCTGCTAAGTTTTTTGTATATCGTAATATTTAAAAACAGTTTACTCAGCGTACGGCAATCGGTAAAAGCTGTAATGCAAATACCCCTGTTTGTAAGCCGCCAGGTAAGGGCTTTGCTGAACATAAAAAAAGCAAACAAATCTTTTTTACAAACCAACAATTACAAGGCTGTTTTTATTGACGATATTATGCAGGGTAACACTGCCAAATAACAAGCACAGCAACACAAGTACATGCAACCAGTTTTACAAAACATAACATCTACACAGAGCCAGGCAAGGCAGGCCACCAGGAGAAACTGGATTGACTATGCCCGTGGCATTGCAATTATACTTGTTGTGTTTAAGCATGTAACTGATGGCCTTGTAAATATGCAGGCCGATATTAACCTGGGGCCGTACGATTTCTGCAAACTGTTCTATTATGCACGTATGCCATTGTTCTTTGTTATATCCGGCATTTATATAAGAAAGAGTTTTGAAAAAAGAGGGCTCCCTGGTTTTATCCGTTACAAATTTTCAACCATTTTATACCCCTACCTGGTTTGGGCAACCTTGCAAATAACTTTTCAATTGGTAGCCAACCGCTACAGCGTGGGGAATACACCCCGAACAGCACTGGATTACCTTTATCTTTTCTACCAGCCACACCAGCTTGACCAGTTTTGGTTTCTGTATGTGCTGTTTACAGGTGCGGTACTGTTTGCCTTACTCCAGTTTTATTTCCGCCTGGGTAAATCCGCCATGCTGCTGGTGGGAACAGCCACCTATATATTGTTTTACTACTTACCGGCAGATTTCTTTGTTTTCGGTATAAAAACCGTTTGCAAATTCCTGTTCTATATAGCATTGGGAGATGCAATTGCACGTACGATGCTGAAACCTGAAAATTTTGACAAATTTTCTTCCTTAAAATTAACCGCTATTTTTATAGCACTGTTCGCAGCGTTAAAGCTGGTGATGAATGTTTACGAAGTTCCCGAACAGGAAACAGACTTCTTTAGTCTGCAGAACGCATTGCTCCTGCTATCTATATTCAGCGGTATCGCAATGATACTGAACATATCTTTTGTACTGGACAGGTTTAACCTTCTGGTGTTTCTACGGAAAATAGGGAAACACTCGCTGTACATTTACACCATGCACATTATTATTAACGGCATAACACGTGCTATACTCTTTAAAATTGGGTTAAGCCAATATCCCAATATCGCATTATACCTGGTTACAGCATTTTCCATTGGTTTACCAATTTTACTGTACAAATTATTTAATCAGTGGGGGCTGTGGTTTTTATACACACCCCAGAAAAAAACCCAAAACGCCTTAACCGTTTAAAACACAATTATGCGGGCAACCATCCAAAACAAAGAATCATTATTATTCAGGCTTACCAATAAAGCCTTAATGCTTTTTACACTCTTAAAGCATGGCAAACTGCCATTTGAGCTTAAGTATTTTTACCGCATTACCTACATGTGCGAGTTAATTCAATTAAAATATCTCATCAAAGATTATGTAACCAAAAAGCCCTATAAAACCATCTCTTTCAGTGGGGAGTTTGCGCCGGAGATAATGTATGTGCTGCCTTTTGCGTACTGGCATTACAAAAACGGCACCCTTCAAAAAACCGAGGGCGCCAAATTTACCAAAGAGCTGTATTTCTTTTCTCCCAATCATGAAGAAGTGTATGATGTACGTACGGGTGAAGGCAATTACAACTACGAAACACCCAGGATTCTTTACAGCCACGATTACGATATCAGCAAATGGGAGCCGGTGCCTTTAAAAGCTACCTATAAAAATGATATTTACGTGTATGATAAGCCCATCCTGATTATTGCCAACCGCTACAACGAAGAATGGAACGGCCCCCCGATCAGCTATTTCAGCAAGCCCATCCTGCATCATATGATTAATAAGCTGAAACATGATTATACCATCATCTACAACAGGCCGAGGCCGCACCAGATTACAGGCGACAATAGCGACATATACGACCTTAACGAATATGATGAAATACGGGAAACACACCCCGAAGTAATACTGATGGAAGACTTGTTTAAAGAGAACAAAGGCAAAGCCAATAACTTTAACCACCTGCAGTTGATGGTGTACGCCAATGCGGATCACTTTATCTCCATACATGGCGGCACTGCAAGCTTCGCCAGTTATTTTGGCGGCATTAACCTCATTCTTTCCAAAAAAGGGCCGGAGCACCAGTTCGGTTGCTTTCAAACTATCTTCCCGAAGCTTTCCGGCGCCAAAATACTACATGCAAAAACGGACGATGAGTTAAAAGAATACCTAGACCAGCATTTTGTAAAAAGCAGTGTAAAAACAGAAAAAAAGCAGCATGAAACGGTTTAAAGACCAATACTGGATTAAGTCGGGGTTTTTAACCGTGCTCCAAAACTTTTCGGGAGTATTGTTTGGCTTCGGCAGCTTCCTGATACTTGTAAGGCTGCTTTCAAAAGAAGACTACGGCGTGTGGGTTTTGTTCATGACTGCCATTAACATACTGGAGCTTGCCCGTAACGGCCTCATACAAAATGCACTGGTAAAATTCCTGGCGCAAACCAGCAAAGAAGATGCACCCAAAGTTATCAGTGCCTCTTTTACCATAAGCTGGGGCCTCACAGCCATCTTCATAATGGCCAACTTTCTATTTGTGCCTTCGCTGGCCAATATGTGGCATTCCCCCAAGTTGGTCAACATGTTTTATCTCTATAACATCGTTTTCCTGCTTACCGGAATTTTAAACCAGTTCAATGCCATAGAGCAGGCTCACCTTAACTTTAAAGGTGTTTTTCTAACTAATTTCATCCGGCAGGGCAGCCTTTTTGCATACATCGCTTTTTGCAGTGTATTCAATTTCCATACAGAATTGCTTTACCTGGTCTATGTTCAAATATTCAGCGCGGTAATCAGCACCGCTTTAGGGTACTTCCTGGCACGGCCCTACCTCAGGAACCTTTCTTACAAACTTTATCCTGAGTGGGTAAAGAAGCTCTTTAACTACGGCAAATATTCGTTCGGTACCTCTATCAGTTCCATTATTTCAGGTTCTATAGACCAGATGATGCTGGGCGCCTACCTTGGCCCTGCCAAAGCAGGGGTTTTCAATATCGCCATGCGCATTACCAACCTGATAGAAATACCCATTAACGCGGTTTCAACCATTGTGTTTCCCCAGAGTGCCAAACGTATAGAATCAGAAGGAAAAACAGCCATCAAATACCTGTACGAAAAATCGGTTGGCAGCCTTTTGGCTATACTTATACCTGGGTTATTGTTCCTGTATTTTTTTGCTGACTTTGTAGTGGTATTAATCGCTGGCGAAAAAAACGCAGAATCAGTACCTTTACTGCGGGTAACCCTTTTATACTGCCTGATGATTCCCTACGGCAGGCAGTTTGGAACCATTCTTAATTCCATTGGAAAAACCAGGCTAACATTTTACATGGTTTTGTTCAATGCCCTTGTAAACATAGCGTTCAATTATTTTCTTATCCATCGCTGGGGTATTATAGGCGCCGCTTATGCAACGCTTTTCAGCAACATCAACGGCTTCATTATTGCCCAGGTTATCTTAAAGAAAGAATTGAACATCAGCCAACGCAATATTTTGTTGTATGCTGTAAATTTTTACCCGGAGTTTTTCAAAAGGTACATTAAAGCACCTAAAGCTAAACTTCACGCAAACCCATAAAAACGTAACAAACAACCCTGAATAATTAATAACTTTTAAAAACCACCGCATGGTAGCCATACTTTTCAAAGGCAGACTTGGCAATCAACTGTTTCAATACAGTTTCCTGCGCTTTATGAAAGCGCATAACAAGGGAAAGATTTTCTTCTTTCCCAACCCCCACCACGCTTACCTTACCAGGTATTTCGAGCTGGGGCTTTACAACGATTTAACTATCGGCTCTAAACTGTATTCTATTTTCACGAGAATATTTTTTAAGCTGGTAAAGTTTAAGCCTGTGTACGTGCACAACTTCTTTGGCCCTAAAAAATTCAAGGCAAAGAATTTTACAGTATATGACGGTTATTACCAGTCTGACTGGTATTTAGACAACAACCCGGAAAAATTCGAATTCAAAATCAAGAAAAAATATACCGACAAATTTGACCAGGAATTTGGAGAAATCTTCCGTAACAATAAAACCATAACTGTTCACATTCGCCGTACAGACTATATGCACTATGGCAAACGCGATATCTCCTTACCCATAGAATATTTTCAGCGCCAGTTAAACGCCATCCCTAACCTTGACAGTTATAAAGTATTTTTTGTAAGCGACGATATCAAGTATGTAAAAAACGTATTTGGCGAAAGAAGCAATTTCATCTTTTCGTCCAATAACGAAATCACAGACTTCCAGATCATCAAAAATGCGGATGTAGCCATCATTTCCAACAGTACGTTTGCCTGGTGGGCAGCTTATCTCTGCGATAAAAAGAATACCGTTATCGCACCCAAAAACTGGCTGGCCTTCAAAATTGGCCGTGAGCACCCCAAAGGCATCATGACAAAAAAATTCACCTGGGTAGACGTTTACCCGGAAGTAGCGGAAACAGCTTCAGCCGTTGTATCTTAATATTTTGTAACCTGTTACTGCACCATAAAACCAAAACAACCAGTTAAAATAACCACCACTTTAAACACTCCTAAAACATAAAGCAACATGAGCGACACAACCATAAAACTCGACTTCGGATCCTCGCAAATGCTTACCAGCGAAAGAATGAAAAAAAACCCGGCACTTTCAAAATTCCTCTACAGTGTTTTTGGGTACACCAACGTTGGCAACTGGGCCCGCAGCCTCGTAGTTATTAAACTCTTTAAAAAGCTGCCCCTTAAAAGCTTCAAAAAAATACTGGATGTAGGCGCCGGCCTTGGCGAGTTTTCATTCATGCTTTCAAAAGCGTTACCTGAAGCGCAGATAACTTCACTGGAAATATGGCAGGAAAGGGCCGACATACTGGAGAAAACCAAAGCACAGGGCAATTACAACAACGTTACCATTTACCGTGATAAGATTGAAACCATGGAAGGCAATGGCACTTACGATTTCATTTTTGCCATAGATGTGTTTGAGCATATCTACGAAAATGAAATGCCTTTTAAAGGCTGCTGGGATAAGCTGAAACCCGGCGGTTACCTGATGGTTAAAATCCCCAACATCAAACAACTTACTATACTTCCTGAAAAATGGTTTGAAGAACACCAGGACTGGTTGCACGACGAGCATGTTGGACAGGTGTACGATCTTGATGGCCTGGTAAACAGGTTTAAAAAAGAAGGTTTTTCCATTGTGCATGCCTCCAATTCCGACGGCTGGTTTTCAAGGCTGGGTTGGGAAGTAGGTTATCTTAGCCGCAAAGGTGGCTCGGCCATACAATTGCTAACACTACCTTTAAGCAAATTGTTCATACGCATAGACAGGCTGGTGGCCGGCAAAAAAACAGGTAACGCCATACAGGTAATAGGCAAAAAACCATAAGTATTTACATAGCTCAATCACAGTACAAAAGGTTGCCATAACAGGCAGCCTTTTTGTTTTACGGCTGTTACAAAAAATATTGTATTCTGCAAATACAATTGGGGCTTTCGGCTGTTGTGTTAACATGGCAGCTTCTGTTCCGGCTTTTCACTGCAACTCCGCCGCAAGACCTTCCGCACCAGCCTTCAGCGGGGTTTCCGTTTCAATCCGGCAGCCATTCAGCATCATCAATTCTACCCGGCAGGCATTCCCCCAATGTATAATCATTGGGTAAAAATTATCATTCACGGCCCCACTCCTAACCGGGCTGAAAAGCTGCATAGCGAACAGAACGTACAAGAGTGCGACGCAACGAAGGCCTCATAGATGTTCCTGCAGCCGGGCTCATAATAACCCCCGTCAGGGGATGGGGCTTTCCTGCAGCCGGCCCCATAAAACTCTCTACCAAAAGCATGCTGTATGCATTAAAGAAAACGGGCTGCCGTTTAAACAACCCGTTACTTCTATTTTACCTGGCCACCGTCATTTTTCTTGTGGCAGCTACTTTGCCATCGGCCACCAAAACATACCTGTATATTCCGGCCGCTACATTGGGCATAGTAAAATTTATTCTTCCCGCTTGCTGCATGGGCAAAGGCATTTGCCTTATCTTTTTGCCAGACAGGTCGTACACGATGATGCAGGCGGAGGAGAACTTTGATGGAATATCATAGTCTATAACCGTTGAGCCGCGGAAAGGGTTTGGAGAATTTTGCAAACGGGGTTTAGTTGTTATTTCCGCACCTGCCGCCGGCCATTGCTTAAGCAGTAATGATTTTATATCTGCCAGCTCGTTTTGCAATAGCTCATTCTGTTGTGCAAGCGCATCATTACGCTGAGACAATTCCTGCACCGCTTTAACCAGGGGCACCACCAAACGGCTGTAGTCAATAGCATAATTATCGTTATCGTTCTGTGGCGTGTACAAACCATTGAACACATACCCTTTTTGCTTACAAAGCTGCTCAATATCCTGCGCAATAAAACCAGCCTCTCTAAGCCTGCTCTTTTCTTGCAGCCTGCTTTCGTATGCTTCCCCGGTTTGCAATGCTTTTACACGGGGAAGGTTTCTTTTTAAAAATTCATCATAGCGCTTATAGTTCATGTTGTAGGTAACCGGGCGCAGGTTGTTAATAAAATCAAGCCCCGGCACATCATTGTCCCGCACAGATTCTTTAAACCGCCCGTCGCTAACAATGGTAACACCACCGGTTGTTGCCAGCACGGTTGTAGATGAACCCAACTGAATTTTATTACTGGCATTTACTACCGCGTTGGCGCCAATAGCCGTTGCGGAAACAAGGTCTCCGGCGCTAACATCCGCATTATACCCAAGGGCCGTATTGTAATTGCCCGTGGTATTGGTACCAAGTGAAAAATACCCGGCCGCTGTATTGCCCGTGCCGCTGGTGTTTATGCGCAGGGCACTGTAGCCTGCGCCAACATTGTGGTTACCGTCATTATTGGCATTAAGTGCAAAGGCGCCTGCCGAAGTATTGGAGCTGCCTGCTGTATTTTGAGCAAGCGCCAGGTAACCCAATGCAGCATTATCATTACCGCCTGCATTTAACTGCAAAGTGGCATAACCATTGGCGGTATTGTTGCTTCCGGTGCTGTTAAGCCCCAACGCGGAATAACCTGTAGCAGTGTTGTTATTACCTGTGGTATTTGAGTTTAACGCGTATGCACCCAGCGCAACACCGGCTGTACCTTCAGCGGCGGAAGCAAGTGCATAGGCCCCCACCGCTGTATTAAGAAAGCCTGTTGTATTGGAACGTAACGCAAAAATGCCGAAAGCGGAATTGCTGCCGGAGGTTGTGTTGGAATACAGCGCCTGGTAACCGAATGCGCTGTTATCGTAACCGGAAGTGTTTTGATAAAGCGTTTGCACCCCGGCCGCCGTATTCTGGTTGCCCTCGCTGTTAAGCCCGAGAGCCTGGCTGCCTAAAGCTGTATTAAACGAGCCTGTACTGTTAGTGGTTAAGGCAAGATAGCCAGACGCCGTATTGTTACTGCCGGTGGTAGTAAAATACATTACACGGTAACCTACTGCTGTATTGTTTTCTGAAGGCCCTGTAGTGTAAAGCGCCCTGTGCCCAACAGCGGTATTGTACCTGCCTGTGGTTAAAAAATTAAGGGAACGAAGCCCCAGGCCCGTATTGCCGGTGGCAGTGGTTACCTGGTCGAGCGAATAAAATCCTATACCGGTATTGCCATTGCCTGTGGCGGCAGGGTTGCCCGCATTAGGGCCGGCAAAAAAATTATCAGTGCCAACGCTGTGAATGGTGAGGGCGCCTTTATAAAAAAGACCGTTGCCCAGGTACAAATTCTTCCAGGTGCCGGCATTACTGCCAAGGTTAAAAGTATTGGCGGCGTTGGGCAATAAATCTCTGTTAACAGCCGTGGGATTGGTTAAGTTGGAAAGCGACTGATTGGCCTGTGCATACAAGTTGCCCGGGTGCATGGCTATGGCCAGGGCACAAAGCACAGGGGCGTAAATACTTTTGTTCATAAAGGATGATTTTTAGGTTTACGGCATTTACCAAGGTTAGCCTGGTTTACACTAAAGGGAACGGAGCATAGCAAGAGGTATAAAGCATACAGGATGAATGCCGGCTGGTGCGTACACGCAGTTACGCTGTAATGGCAAACATTTTAACCTGCTTAACGGGGGAAACTCGATTGTAGTGAAGGAGAGGCTACAAAGATACAACGCCACCCTTGCGAACACTTCAGGGGAAGAGAAATTTAATTAAGCGTTCGTGATGGGCTAAAAACCAGCAGGGTTAAGGCTGCTGCGCATCATACAATTGGGCCATCGTAAAATCATATGGGGCTTTCAGCTACAGGGTGTCAATGCAGCAACAGTTCCGGCTTTTCACTGCAACTCCGCCGCAAGACCTTCCGCACCAACCTTCAGCGGGGTTTCCGTTTCAATCCGGCAGCCATTCAGCGGTGGGATTGCTGTTGTGCTTTTCCCGCAGGGTAGTTTTTGTTTCTGCCACCTGCGGCAGCAGAAACATCTAACCGAAGTAACTTAGCCTACCATGATAATCAGGCTTCCTTCTACATGTTTCTTGAAGATTGATGAACATCATTTTCCCATCCGCTAAGCCGGAAAATACCGACAAATAGGAAGAGAATATCCTATTTTTGGAAATACGCAAAAGCGGGGGGACGATAGTTGTTATCTAACACCTCCAAACATTGCCAGCATAAGATTTCTACCTAAACAAAATAATTTATTTAACTTGACAAAATCTTCAGTTAATTATAGTACAGGTTTAAAGCGTTTTATTGCGTACCTGATTGACTTTCTTATTTGTATTCTGTTATTTTGGGGATATGCAGAATTGTTTTATAAAAAAACAGGCATACGAACATATCAATCCATAGGCATTCCTCCAGTGATTGCGTTGCCATTGATCATGTTTGCATATTACAGCTTACAAGAATATTTTTTTCAACAAACAATTGGAAAATATATTTTTAAATTGAGAGTCATTAAAATAGACCACTCCAAGTTAAAATTTGCAGACCTTGTAAAACGGCACTTTTTTGATTTTATTGAGTTGTTACTTTTTCCAGCTATAATTCCTATTGTTTTAGAATTAATAAACAAGAAACAACAGCGTCTTGGTGATATGTTCGCCAAAACAAGGGTTGAAAGGATAACCAAATAATACTGACGGAACAATAAAAAATCCTGTTAAAAGCAGTGGAATCCAAAACTCAAGAGCGTGGTTCTGTTGTAATAATTCTAAACCCCTTGAACAAACAGAAACGCCTTGAATTTGACACTAAACTTAAATGGATTATGCAAAACCTCGAAACCTTCACATGTAAGTGGAAAGAGCACATACGAAAACGCCCCGGCATGTACATAGGTGACATGCATTTCACAGGATTTAAACATATGTTGGAATATTTTTTCGAAGAAATTTTAGAAGATTGCTCAGAAAACCTAATTCTTAAAATTGATTTTTTTAAAGGGAATACAATTACAATTAAGCTTATAAATGCAGATACAAAAAAATTTCTCTTAAGAATCGAAGAACTTCAGTCAACTGAGAACAAGATGCAAAGTTTGGGTATCCATATTCTTACGACGTTAAGCTCTGACATTTCAATAGCCATAAACGATCAGCCTAACTTGTTGGTTTTATATGGCCAAAAAGGAGATTTCAAGATTGCAGCTACAACATCACAAAAGAAAGAAAAAAACATTGTAATCACATTTACGGCAGACAAAGAAATCTTCAAAGATTTTGAATTGGTCTACGAGCACATCAACACTTTTTTACGCCAGTTTGCATTGTTAAATCAAAATTTAAAGATTATTAGTACCGACAAAACAACTAATGAGCTCCAAAGAAATATTTTTTGTTACCCTACAGGTATTTTTAAACAACTTGACTATTTAATATCACAGCACCCTTACTGTCTTTCCTCATTGAGAATTGATATCGATGCCGAAATTGACAACTACATATATAAAATTGGAATTTCTTATGTGAACATTTGGTGTGACATGCCGCTTATAAAAACTTACGCAGGAAATATTGAAACACCGTTAGGTGGTTCTTTGAATGAAGGCATTTTAAATGGGTTAATTTTATCAATTAAAAAGATCGCACAAAAAGAAAGCATTGAGATTGTAATAAATCGAAAACTGGTAAAGAAACAGTTAGTGCTTATTGCAGTTGTTAAAGGCAAAAACTTTCAATTTAAAGGAAGTACCAAGACTAAGTTGGGCATGCCCAAAGTAAAAAAAGATGTAACACAGCTTGTATATGAACATATGAAAAATCACTTTGATACTAACAAAAATACGACAAGCTATATTTTGAATAAATTCAAAAAATGGGAATAACCTTAGAAAAAAATCCACCAACAACTGAGGTTTCGCACAGTTAATCAATAGCGCTGAAACCTGTGTTTATCAATCGGTCAAGCATTACCTCACCCTATCCCAATAACGTTCCACCCTAAAACTTCTGCCACCTGCGGCGCCAGAAACAAAGGCGATATGGTGGAAAAAGCCCCACAGAGAATCCAACCGTACAAGAGTGCGACGCAACGGCAGTTTAATGCTTGTCCTGCTGCCGGGCTCATAAAATTTCTTCTTCTTTTGGGGCTAAGGATAATACTCGTAGGGCAGTTTGGTTGCAAGTTTTTCCCACCAGCCCCAAAAACCATTGATGAACAGGTCTATGTTGTTAAAATAACCGTTCTCGTTTATCTCTACCGGTATTTGCTGGGTTAATGTAAGTTCTGTAACAGGCGGCAGCGAATTTAGTTGCTGCTGTACGGAGGATTTGTCTAACACATTGTTTTCATTAAGCCGGTTGCGGTAATTGTAATATTCAACTGGCTCCTTAAGCTTTTTGTGCGTAACCTGCAGCGTTTCGTTAAAGAAAAATATTACTGTACCGCTGTCTGTTTTACTGGTAAAAGAATCTATGGGCAGTAATTCATCATGAAACCTTTTTACCTTGTCTTCCTGTTGCAGAATTTTGCGGTAGTACCTAAGTGAATCCCTCGGGTAAGATTTTTCCACGGCCTTTATAATATTCTTTTCTTTCATGCCACTGTTGGCCGTTTTCAGTTTTATGTAGCTGGCTTTATATAGTTCCTGTATGCGCAGCTTTTCCAGGTTTGGCTTTCGCTCAATTAACCGCACTTCAAAACCGTCCTGCGCATAATCACCGGCATATAACCGGCGCATAAACCGCATCAAAGACAAATCGTACACATCCGACCTGTTCTTCTCCCACTGCTCCATTTCGTCCCTTTTACCATCCATGGCTGTAAAGAATGAATACACCTGGTAATCTACCTCGTTGCGGTTAAGGTCGTAGGAAAAATCATTCAGTTCCAATGTTATCTTGTAGCCAAGGGCCCGGTTTTCAATGATCAGTGGCTCATCGGCAAATGCCTGTAATAGCCCTGACTGCTGGTTGTGCACAAAATGTACTGCCTGTGTGTTGGTTATTTTACAGTACTGCGCATACACAGATTCGCCAATAAAAGTATTGCTGAAAAGCGTACCCCATTTTTCCCAGCCGTCTTTATCATATTTTCTGATAATTACTTCTTTTAATTCTGCCTCCACAGGCTTAAGGCGAATGATTAACCTGGTACTGCGCAGGGCTTTAGGCACCGTTTTTAAGCCGGTGGTAAAATTTACGAAAGAAGCGGCCACTTTAAAAATGCCTTTGGGCAGCTTACTGAGCGTAAACTCTCCGTTATGGTCTGCAACCGTTCCAATGCTGGTGTTGGGAATAAATACCGTTGCGCCCGGCAATGGGTCTCCTTTTTCTGATACTACCTTGCCGGAAACCTGGTCCTGGCCCAACATTTTAATACACAGCAGCAGCAGCGGTAACAATAAAATGTGCTTCATACGCTCATGCAAAATTTGCTGTAATGGAGTAACTGTACCGTTTTTAGTTTACCTGGTAATGGTATACTGACCTGGCCAGTTGTCCGTTTTCGGAAATACCCTCCAGTATTATGCTATATGTGCCTGTTACATCAGCATTATAAAATTTTACGGCAGCCTTTCCATATTCATCTGTAACAATATCAGGTTTCCAGAAGATAGTGCTTCTTGCATCGGCGGTGCTTACAGCGGGTGTAACGCTATAATCCGGCGAATAAAAAACACGGGGCTGGTGGTATGCCCTGAAAGAACCGGTAAATACGCGTTTGGTATCTTTCTGTAAGCCCTCATTATAATCTATACCACCCTTCTTTGTTGTAATGATAAGGATGCCACCCCTGCCCCTCTGGCCGTATGAAGACAAATAATTTCCGCTGCGCAATACCTCAATACTTTGAATACTTGACGGCGGTATATTATCAAGGGATGCACCACCCTGCCTGATGTTCATCTCCATGCCATCCAGTATAACCATCATGGGAGAGCCCATACCCAATGTAGAGAATGGAACAATGTTCATGGTATGTGACTGTGAATCCAGCAGCATTTTAAAATAAACACCCCGTAATTTACCCTGCAGGCAGGCGCCAAGATCGTTACAGGTTCTTAAATCCATGTAGGTAAGTACCTGGTCTGCCTTGCCCGGGCCATTCAGGTTGGCCGAGGGGGCAACCGCTTCTTCTGTTTTGGATAGGATTTTACTTTTTACCACTACCTCTTTTAACCCTCCTGCGTTTTTTGAGGCAGCGGTACGCATCTTTTCAAATTCAACCACTTCCACGGGCAGGGGCTGTTGTGCAGCCTTCCTCAACATCCTGCTACGCGGCATACTATCTGGCTGCAAAGGTGTTAAGGCCGGAAGCTGTTCTAACTCAACTGTAAGGTTATCGTTACCGTTTATGTCTTCTGCCTGAACAATGAACGGGATACTATCCCCTGTTACATCAAGGTCTGCAAAAGCAAAGCTGCCTGCCGCGTTGGTAACGGTATCCAGCATAAAACCACTGCCGGCTTTAGAGATAAGCCTTACTTTACCGCCCGCAACAGGGTTGTTGTTCGTATACTTTACACTTCCGCTTACGCCAAGGCTCTTTTCGGCTTTATAAGTTAATGCCGGAAAGCGGCCGTACAAGATATCCTGCCAGGCAAACCGCCGCCATCCCTGGGTTAACATCAGGTTATCCAAATCTTTTGCCGCCTGCAGCCCCGGTGTGGTAAAATAATAGCTAGGGCTTTCTATATAGCCCTTCAAATCAGATGCGAGCAGCAGGTTTGACAGGATTGTTTTTTCACTTGCCTCATCAAAATCCGTATGAGGCCTGCTGGTTACAGCTACGGAAAAGCTGCCCGTTACGGGGTTACCCGCTTCGTCCAGCGCCTGCAACGATAACTGTACAGCCTCCCGTTTAGCGTAAGCTTTCTTATCCGTGTTTATCGTAGCCTGCAATACATCGCGGTGGTTAACAAACAGCAGGCGCTCTGCCAGTGGGTTAAGCGCAGAATCGAAAAGGGTAAACTGCACTATACCTGTAGGAAACTTTTTTTTGGAAACAAAGCCGCTGTAGCCGCTTGGGCCCAACATTGTTTTTGCCACATACTTAATGCTGTTATTACTTTGTGCCACCAACAGCACCGGGTAGGGCAACGAAATATTAGCCGCGGAAATCTGCACCCTGATGATATCATCATCACCGTTATCCAAAAACAATACGCATCCCTGGTCCAGTGGCTTGGGCAGCTTTACTTTCTGCCTGCTGCCATCGGCATAATTTACCAACGCATAATAATCATTACCCGCAAAGGGGGTTATTTCAAAACTGCCTATTCCGCTGAAACCGGATTTGAATGAACCAATTTTTTTATCAGAATCATTAAAAACATCCCCCGCAACATCTATACCCAAACCATCGGCACCCAGCGCTTTAAAACCCAGTTTTGAATGCAGGCCATACACAAGCTGGCCGCCTTCGGGCAAAAATGATATAACCGGTTTCTTATTGTTATCCAGGGTTACGTTAACCCTACCTGTAACGGCATTTTTAGCGCCGCCGTTTGCATAGGTTGCCAATTGCAGTTTTGAGGTAGATGTGAGCAGCGATGCCGGCACCGTAAATTGCACTGTACCGTTTTTACCGGCCGCAGCCTGTCCTTTTTTTACTTCCTTACCATCCAGCAGCAATTGATAGTTAATGTTGGTTAATGTATCGCCAGGGTTGGCCAGCAAAGCCTCTATAATGGCAGTGGATGTATTGCCGCTGTCGGCCCTTAGTGTGGCTTCTGCAACCATACCGGAATTTATAACTTCAACAACAGGCACGGTTTTGTAAAAGAAGTACCGGGCATCAAAATTGCGCATCCAGGTAGTGTAGGCACGCAGGCGGAAGGCTGCGCCTGTTAGTGGGCCCGGCACGCTGAAAGAGCCCCAGGCAATGCCATCCCAAACGGGCAGCGTAAGCGATGAAACAACACTGTCGCCCATGTTCATTACATCAACGTACATGATGTTGCTGGTAGCGGAAGGCGTGTTATTTTCCGCATCAACCAGGTAGGCTTTAAAATAGATGGTATCGCCGGTAAAGTACCAGGATCGGTCTAAATGAAGATGAATTTTCTCCTGCCGGTAAATACCGCTGAATTTCTGAAGATTACCAACCAGCAGTTTAGGGTCCCGCTCAGCCCCGGTAAACAGCCACGTAATGGCAAAAAGGCCAAGCAGGGTTAGCAGCCTGCGTTGTGTTATCAAGGTTAGTTTTTCAATAAAGGCGAGCAAGGGAATGAATTTGATTAGGGATAGACGGATTAATTGTCTGCGGGGTACTATTTACTAAAGAATATTCATTGCAACTAAAGCCACGGAAAGCTGCATGCTACAGGTATGTTTTCACTAATATGGGAGTTTGAACAAAAAACATGGGGGCAACCAGGCCCAATAAGTCACTAAGCCCAGCTACCCTGCGGGAAAAGCTGCATAGCGAATCCAGCCGTACAAGTGAGTGACACAACCCAAGCCCCATAGCAGTACCTCAGCCGGGCTCATAAAAAATACTACGGTTCATTTAACCGACATGCGGTTATTTGGCATTCATGTCCATATAATCCAGTACAAGGCCGCACATAGCTTTTATACCGGTGGAAAATGCACTGTCATCAATCATAAACTGCGGCGTATGGTGCGGGGCAGCCGCAGCGGGGTCTTGCCCTTTGGGCATGCCACCCAGAAAGAAGAACAGGCCGGGTACTTTTTGAACATAAAAAGCAAAATCTTCTGCGCCTGTATTGGGCACGGCTAACTGCACATTGTCTTTGCCGGCAGCTTTTTGCAGGCTGGGCAGCATGGTGGCCGTTAAAGCCTCGTTGTTGTAGGTTACGGGATAGTAGTGTTCGTAAGGTAACAGCACTTCGGCAGAGGCGCCCGCAGCTTCAGCGGTTTTGGTGGCAACCTCCCTGATACGCTTGTACACAAATTTTTCATCCTTGTCGCTAAAGGTTCTTACCGTGCCCAGCATTTCAACCTTTTCTGAAATAATATTGTCGCGGTTGCCACCGTGTATGGAGGCAATGGTTACAACGGCAGGGTTTTCAGAAATATCTACATTACGGCTAACGATGGTTTGCAGGCCGTTAATGATTTGCGCCGACACAACAATCGGGTCAACAGAAGACCAGGGCTTGGCGCCATGAGAGGGCTTGCCTGTTACCGTAATTTTTACAGTACCCACAGCAGCCATTGTACCACCGGGCCGGTACGCTATTTTACCCACTTCCAGTTGCGAATTAAGGTGCAAGCCAAATATAACATCCACTTTAGGGTTATCCAGCACACCCTCGGTTATCATTAACGCTGCGCCGCCTTTTTCACCGGGAGGCACGCCTTCTTCCGCAGGCTGAAAAATAAATTTAACCGTACCCTTCAAGTCTTTTTTCATGCCTGCCAGTATTTCCGCCACGCCCATCAGCATGGCTGTATGCCCATCATGTCCGCAGGCATGCATAACACCTGTTTCTTTACCGTTATAGTTAACCTTTACTTTAGATGTATAGGGCAGGTTGCCTTTTTCTTCAACCGGCAGTGCATCCATATCGGCCCTGAGGGCCACTACAGGGCCGGGCTTGCCTCCTTTTAAAATACCTACGACACCTGTAACGCCCACTTTTGTTTGTACTTCTATGCCTAATGATTGCAGGTGTTTGGCAACTATTTCAGCCGTGCGGAATTCGCGGTTGCCCAGCTCCGGGTTTTGGTGAAAATCCTGCCGCCAGCCAATTACCTTAGCCTCTGTTTTGTTAACGGCGGCGCTAATTACCGCAGTATGGTTAACGGTTTGCGCTAAACTGGCATTTGTTGTAGCTACCAAACAGCCTATCGCCATACAGCAAATGGCACCGGTAAGCATGGGTATTTTTCTCATTACGTTTATTTGTTGGTTGATGGTTGATGGTTGCGAATTTTAATGGTTGCACCTTGCACTGTCAGCAGTGCGGAGTTATTTCATTCTGTTTGGTAAGATAACTGTATAATCTTTTCCTTTTGCATAGCGCAGCAATTTTATTCTGCCGGCTTTAAGGTATGTACCGGGCAACTGCCTTGATTACAATTTTACATACTGTGGAGAATATGGGATGAGCGAATGATTCATACTTACGGCTAAGGTATTGAGACTTTTGGGGCTGTGGGCAGCAGGAACTTTTTGCAGCACCTGTTCCGGCTTTTCACTGCAACTCCTCGCCGCCTTCGCTATGCTCCGGCGGCTGCGGGGTTTCCGTTTCAATCCGGCAGCCATTGGGCGGTGGGATTGCTATGAGGCTTTGATCATAAGGAGTATTGTGCTTGAGCAGTCCGGAGACTGCCTCTTATTTAAAATCTAAAGAGCTGCTTAACGCTAACTCTTTGGATAGCTTGGGAACCGCCATGCTATGTAGTATTAACTTTTGAACTTGCTTTTTAATATAGATTCAAACAGAATAAACTCTTTACCTTCTGGCAATACATAAATTTTCCGATTGCGTCGAACATAAGTGCCATTACTGTAGTATGTTTCTGGTGCGTCTTTTCCCAAGAAAGTTATTTTGTACCTCCCTGGAAACTTTGCATCGGATGTCTCCATAGCGTTAAAAAGTTTTCTTATGCTGTTAACCGTATCAATATTGTGAATTAATAATGTATCTGTCCGCTCAAAATTGTTCAAATCAAAAAAAACGATTTGAACAGCCTCTATATTTCGTGACTTGCATTTCGTAAGAATAAAACAAATACTTATTAAGATAATAAGTGACACTAATTGCAGGCGCATTGTTCATTAATTTTTCCTTGATGTATACTTTCCCTGAATAAATCTATTATTTCATTTCCACATAATGCCGCCAAATACTTTTTCCGCAACAGCCTCCAGAATTTTTGCAGCCGCAGTTCCGGTTTTTCACTGCAACTCCTCACAACTAACTCTTCGTGGTTTCGGGGTTTCCGTTTCAATCCGGCAGCCCAATGTCATTAAGTTAAGAAGAAAGACATTGTTCTTTGCGCCGTAGGTGCTACATGTTTGTAGAAATAGCATACAACAAGGGAATTATGCCGCATAGCGGCTACCCTTAAGCGACGATTGGATAGCCACTACGTGGCATCCGTTCATCTAAAATGATCTTGTTTCTACAAACAGGAGGCCCCGATGGGGCTTAACTTAATGACATTGTCCGGCAGCCATTGGGCGGAGGGATTGCTATGGGGCTTTGATTATAAGGGGTATTATGCATGGGCAGTCCGGAGACTGACTCTTATTTAAAATCCAAAGAGCCGCTAAACGCTAACTCTTTGGATAGCTTGGGAATTTTTATTCCTCGGCGAAATTGCATGTTAAATAGTGCTACGTTCTACTCCAATTCGAAAGTAACAGAAACATTTCCTGAACCAAGGGCATTCGCAAGCCCCGCCTCGTTATCAATACGTCCAATCCTCGTATAGCTAAAGGATGTAGAAAATGTTTTGTAGAAAAGTACCAAAGTGTTAGAACCATATAACATCAAATCGCCGGTTTGGATGCTTCGCGGATTAGATGCATTGGCAGGAAGACTGCGGGATAAATCATAGTATTTCTCATTGCCGTTCAGCTCTGCCATACTGACAGTGATCGGCAGCATGGATTTGAATGCATTCGCTGTTGAATTGTCGTAGAGTGTTGCAGTGAAATTATAGGATCCAATTTTGATATTCATTTTACTACCGTTTGGATTTACATTATCGTTATTGTTCGCGGTGGCCGGTGCATCACTATCTTTACCACAAGATGTGCAACTTGTGACGATTGAGATTGCGCAGAGAACGAGTAAGAGTAATTGTTTCATAGAAATCTTACTTATTTTTTTCCTGGTTATTGTACTCTTCATCTAAAACAGGCTGTAACCATTGAACAATCCCTTTTTCTGTATTGGGCATAATGTACAATTGTTGCAAACCGCCTTCAGGACTTGCACCATGCCAGTGTTCAACATTGGGCGGGCACTTTATAACATCTCCTCTTTTAATTGTTTGCCTGGGCTGTCCTTTTATCTGATGATATCCGATGCCATCTGTTATGATCAATATTTGCCCTGCCGGACGTATATGCCAGTTGCTTCTTGCACCAGCTTCGAAATAGACATTGCCTGCGAGAGTGTTGTACAAAGTATCATCGGCAACTAAACCATAATGCCATGCTTTTCCTGAAAAATTTTCTGCCTGGCCCAATTCTCCTTTTGGAAAAATGCTTTCAACTTTGTTATCGTTTGCCACCGTCTTTATTTTTTCTGTACAACTGATGGTAAGTGCAGAAAACATCAGGATGGCTGAAATCAACGGCACTTTCATCATGTTACTTTGTTTTATTGATGAACTATTTTCTTTTCGCTGAAACCGCGCTTTTTTCCTTTGCTGCTTGAGTAGTTTTAGCCACTTTCAGGTATTCTTTGAAAAAAGCTTCCAGTTTATCAAATGGTATTATATCTTTTTTATCGTACAAATCAACATGAACGGCTTTCGGAATAATCATCAATTCTTTTGGTTCGGCTGCCGCTTTGTAAGCATCTTCGCTAAAATAACGGGAGTGCGCATTTTCACCTGCTATAAGAAGCATGGGCCTTGGCGATATTTCTTTAATGTAGGTGAGAATTGGCATATTCATTAAAGAAATTGAACTGGTCATTGTCCATGCAGCATTTGAGTTAATTGATCTTAAATGAAATCCCCGTGGTGTTTTGTAATAGTTAAAATAATCTTTTACAAATTGCGGTTCATCACCCTGCAATTTTTCGGGTAAATTAAATGGAGAGGGGGCAGGCGTTCCCTGCTGTGCATCCTGCCATCGCTGAATGGATAATTGCTCCAAAGTTTTGGAGCGTTGCCCTGGTGTTACAATATCATTATATCCTTTTGATGTAACTCGACACATATCATACATACTTGTGGTGGCAACTGCTTTCACCCGTTTATCTACAGCGGTGGCATTTAAAGCAAAGCCTGCAAATCCACAGATGCCAATGATACCAATGCGGTCTCTGTCAACATTTTTTTGGAGGCCCAAAAAATCAATTGCGGCACTGAAGTCTTCTGTATTGATGTCTGAAGAAGCTACATTTCTCGGTTCACCACTGCTCTCACCGGTGTAAGAAGGATCAAAGGCAAGCGCAACAAAACCACGTTCTGCCATTTCATTTGCATACAATCCTGACGATTGTTCTTTCACCGCACCAAATGGACCACTGATGGCAACTGCTGCTAAAATTTTGCCGCTGCTGTCTTCTGGAAGGTATAAGTCACCGGCCAGTGTAATTCCATAACGGTTTTTGAAGGTTACTTTTTGTCTTGTTACCTTATCGCTTAACTGAAAGGTGTAATGTTCAGTTTGCTTTGTTTTTTTCATTTCGCTTAATTTATTTGCCTGGCCAAAAACCTGTCCTAAAAAAAGGAAGGATACAATTGCCAATACTGTTTTCTTTTTCATTTGTCTGATTATTTATGATTACTCAATTACCCTAATCATTTTTGCAGGCACACCGCCAACAACTGAATCCGCGGGCACATCTTTCGATACAACGGCGCCCGCCGCTACAACGGCATTTTCACCAACAGTAACACCGGCCAATATGATTGCACCTGCACCTATCCATGCATTTTTTTTGATATGAATACGACCGGGAACAAGCGATTGCCTGCCCTCGGGTGAAAGCGGATGACCTTCTGACAGCAAACTGACTTTAGGTGCGATAAGTACACCATCTTCAATAGTTATCCCTCCCAGGTCAAGAAAAACACAATCGAAGTTGATAAATACGTTTTTACCGATTTTGGTGTGCTTACCGTAATTGATATGCAATGGTGTAAAAACATCAACACTTTCGTCAATTTCTGAGCCTGTGATTTGACTTAGCAAGTGCCTGACCTCTGTAGGATCGTCGGCGTTGTTTAATCGCACCAATAACTTCTTTGTAGCAAAAGAAGCTTCCTTCATTTTAAAGGCTTCAGGGTCATTCCCCGTAATTATTTCCCCGTTTCGTAACCGTTTAAAAATGTCTTTAGAATGTTCATTTGATATCATACCACAAAGGTCTCACGGTAAATGCAACCGGTGGTAACGATAATCAAACCGATAATTAAGAATTTCAAACAATGACTGCGAATATTCAGCATAGTAACTTGCAGGATGCCTGGTTTTGAATCTAATATCAGGGACAAGGGAAATAGAAAACAATTCATTCGTTACAACGCAACGTATCGTTCGCCAAAAGAATAAGTTAAAGTGACATTCCACACAAAGTCTTTTCCTGAAATATCCGTTTGAATTGCGTTGTTAATAATAGATGAAACAGAGAGCGGGAAATTCCGCCTGGTTAATGTAAATGCTGAAGTAAAATAAAATCCATCGCCATCATCAACATCAAGGTAATACACTTGCGGAGTTACCATCATAAAAAACTTGTCACTGAGCTTGATGTTCGAAAAATTAGCATTGACGGTAATAAAGTTCAGCAATTGGTTTGCGCCGGGGTCTAAGCCGCGGGAATGGAGGTAATACATGCCCACACTGATATTTTCAGCGAGTGAGTAAGAAGGCGCCAGTTCTAACACTGCATAACGGTCAACGACTTTCACCTCATTTGTGTCGCTGTTTAAAGTATGTATGGCATTTTTGAAATTCAGCCCGGGGTGAGTGCCTGCGGTCATTTTAAACTTACCGGTATTTGCTAATTTATACCTGAACCAAAAAAGAAAGTACCAGGGTTTGCCTTGCAGCGAGAAGGCGAATTCGGGTTCAAAACTAAGTTTGCTTTTCCCCGCTGACATATTGAAAATTGCAGCAGGCCTGTTTAATGAAAAAGAAGGAACCAATGAAATGCCATTGTTTGTCACATTTGCAGAACCTGAAAAATGACTGATACTTTTTGTACTGTCAATTTTTTGGCCAAATGAAAGGCAAGCATTTCCCGAGAAAAAGAAAAGCAGCAGCAGGGTTTTCTTTTGCATGCACGAAACTACACACGCACATATACCTACTGTTAATGATTATCAAACCAATCATTAAGAATTTCAAGCAATCTGTGCCCGCAATGCTGTGGGAACGGTGCCGGTTAATCTTTTAAAGTAATTGTTGAAGTAAGTGGGATATTCAAAACCAAGTGCATAAGCAATTTCGGCAATCGTAAGGTCAGTATGCTGCAGCAATGCT
>NZ_VVIP01000046.1 GCF_009650435.1 Foetidibacter luteolus | reverse complement strand
TTGCCCTCCTGTTTTGGGATTGCCGGTGCATCAAAGTGATGGGCGATAACCATTTCATTGATGCAGCCCATCACTTCAAGGCTCAGCCGTTCTCTTATCTCTACAAATAAGGTGGGTGAAAATGGCGCTTCATTGGTAAAACTGCTGTAGCCTAAAAAATACTGCATAAACACGTTTTCCTGTATCTGCTGTACCGTTTCACGGTCGCTGAGTTTCAGCATGTGTTTGATGATAACAGCACCTATAACAATCCTGCCGCTGATGGGCGGGCGGCCTTCGGAGGATTTAAAGCTCTTATTGTACTGATTGACCATCTGGTCCCAGGGCAGCAACCTGCTGAGGTTTACCCAGCGGTTCTCCCGGGTCAGCGCCTGCTCAAAAGGGGTTTCAAACCCGCATATTGTCAGTTGGTTAGGACTTACATACCCAGGCGTCCGTGCAGGCTTTTTGGGGTTATCCTTACGGTTTCCTTGCATCTGTTTTCAGCTTTTGCTGCAAAAAGATAATCATTTTCACCCGGTTAGATAAATCTGGAAGTTATTGAGCAAGCCCTAAGTAAAGGATGCCTATAGCCTTTGAGTATTTGCAAAGGCAAGGAATTCATTGATCTTCCAGCCCGCAACAAATACTCATTTGAAAATATATTGTTTAAGTATAGAACTAAAGCCGAAAATTGTACGTTGAGCCCGAACCGCTGCTAATGCTTGCACATAGTTGATGTGTAACAATGTCCAGCCCTGCTTTTGCAAATGATTTTGTTGGCAGCTGGGCTTTCATGTCTAAAGAATTACTTTTATTAAAACTTTTCAACTGGGCAAGTCCTACTTAAAATAAAAGACAGTGCTTTTTCTTCACCAATTAGAAGTTTTAAAAGAACAAGTTCTTTATTACTATCAATTTGGTTGTAATATTCCGTTTCAGTTGGATTTATATCCCTTTGTAATTTTGTGATTCTCTGCATTTTGTCTTTATAAAAACCACAACTACAACCTTCCTCTCTTAAAATGATTGCTAACAATGCCCGTTCTTGTTCCTCTGTCTGTAAATCATTCTTGTACAAATATTTTAAATACTCATATGCATTGTATATACTGCTGCAATTGGCTTTTATGCTTTGCTCATTTTGAAGCAGTTTGTAAATTGAAGTTATTTTTTCAACAGTAGAATCTATTTTGGATTTTTGAAGTTGTAGTTTGGAATTGTATTTAACAATTGAGTCTTCAATAATTAAATATGATTCACGTAAGTCTTGCATTTTGAAATAACTTTCTAAACTATTGTATTTATATTGTAAACATAAGGCTTTGTTGGATGAATCCATGTAGTACCAACTGTCAATTCTTTTCCAGATTGAATCGTTGACTTTCCGATTAGCCTTAATTAAGCTATCGTAGTAATTTATAATTTCCTGATTTAAGCTCGTACTAGTACTATTAGAAAAATCATTAAACTTGTTTGTTATTTCAATTCCCCAATTTTCACCTTCATCTAAAGGCCTTTCGAAAGTAACTCCTGTACTGTCCAACGCTATGTAGTGTGGTTGGAGAATGTAATCATTAAATTCAGGTAATTTGGAGATTTTCGATTTACTCAATTTAGCATATCTAAACAATGCAAATACTTTGGCAAAATCATTTATTCTTTTGTAGTTGTAATCGTATTTGTATAGAATTGGAGCAATCGAATTAAAAGATGTAGAATCTGTTCGATTATCACAAATATCTTTTCCTAATAATTTTACCATTGAAAAGTAAATCTCTTCTGAATTTACAATTCGTGGCCTCTGGTTATTTTTAACAACAAGTTCATCTTCATTAAATGAAATAAATAACGGGACATCTGTGACTTTCCAATCCCCAAAATCACCTAAAACATTTCTGGCTTTTTCTTTCTCAATTTCATTTCTTATTTTATTCAGGATTGAATACTGAATTATTGGAGCAATATCAGAGTAAATTAATGACCACCCAATATTTAAATTTGCTAAGGCGGGATGGATTAATATTTCTCTTTTGCTTTTATTATCATACGAGGAATAGCCACTTCCGTTTGTTGTGTTTTGTCCATATGACAAACTTGCTAATCCTATCCCGTTACCTTCTTTAAAATTTGTAAGCGAATCGTAGTTTGTATAAGTTAAATTGTAAGCAGCATAAACATCTTCAAACTTTAGATCGCGAACATATTTTACAAAGCCTTTAGTTTTATATTTAAAAACTAAAGTGCCAATTTCCTGAGGCTTGTCAATATTAGTTGGAAGCCACAACATACTATCAAGAGCTGGCAACTTTTTGTCGACTGCTATTGCACTACCAAAAATTACCCCTCCGAAACCTCCTTTGCCTAGCTTCATTTTTCTGAATGTTCTATTAGAAGGTTTACTATATTCTTTTCTCATAAAGTCCTTGTACTGGCTGGTTTTACTGTAGTATTCCGATGTTGTGGTTTTTGGCTGAAATCCGCCACTTGGTTTTTTCGGAGAGGGAGGAGGACTTTTTGTAGGTGGTGCATCGGGGAAATTTAAATCATTTTTAAATGGTTCCAATGATGATTCGTAACGACTGCTTTCATAGGTTTTGTGTAATTCGCTTACAACATTTTTAATTTTATTCCTTTGGACATTTGCATCTTCAAACTTTGAAATACCTTTTTCAAGTGCCTCTTGTTGTGTTCTACTATTTCTTTGGATTTCAAATGCTTCACTCTCGCTAATGTCAAAGTAGCTCGTAAGTATATTATTTAGACCACCTAATGCATCCCCATCAGTATACTTTGAAATTGTAGCAATAGCTTTCTTAAAATCTACAGGTAAATTTGATGTAGAGGGAATTGTTGTAATGCTTGCAAAGCTAATTTTCTTTGTTTTTGGTAAGCCGAGTAACTTTTTTATTTCGGGGGAATATCCTATCGACTCATACTGCTGTGCAAGGCTTTGTGATAAAATGGCCAACATTTTTTCGCCACCAGAAGGGTGAGCTTTTTCTGCGGATAAATATGCCCATTCGATTTTTCGAATTGTTGGAAATTTGTTCCACTCATTCCTAGAAATATTATTTGGCGGTATAAAACCAATTCTTTGTAATTCATCATCTATAATATTGGATTGATTATATGTATACTTTGATATAGTTTCAAATGCTTTTGAAACATTTTTGTCATTTCGTTGACTTGAATTTTGGCTAAATACTACGTTTAAGAGTAGTATAGATAATGTAGTAAGAAAAAATTTTTGAAATAATGCTCTCATTTTTTGTATGATTTTAGTATTTCCAATAAATTTTGTTTTTCTCTTTTTGCTTCCTCGGTAAAAGAACTATCAGATACTGTTAACAGCAAGGCGGCTAACATTTTTGGGCCATGAAGCCTGGCTTGAGAAATAACTTTCATCCAAAAATCATAAGGAGCTATTTGACTTGAATGTTGAATCTTATGTAATTCAATAATAGTGACATTTTTATCTGTTGGATTTGCTTTTTTTCGTAGCCGATTCGCTTCATTAATTAAAGTCTCTGCCTCGTTGAACGGAACAGTTTTACTGATGGCTTCTATTATAACTCTTGGAACATCATCAGGTTCAACCATTGGAAAAACTGGAAAACTATCTAAGATATCAACATTATCAGGACTGCTTACAAGATGAGGTGTTCTTTCATTAATTGCCTGTCTTATGCCTTCGATAACAAATAAGAAAGCTTCATCGATATCACTCCAATTCTTTAATGGTTTTCCATCTTTAGGTAGCGCCTGAAGCTTTGCGAAAATTGTTGTTTTCCAATCGCAGGATCTTACGATAATTGGTATCACTTTGGCTTTCCCTAAATTATGCTTTTCAACTGCTTTTTTGACCTCGATATCATTGCAGTAGTCTGAAGCGATAAAGTCTGAACTTACTAAAAGTAAAATAATGTCCGCTTCTAAAAGTTTCGAATTAATTACCTTGTCCCATTCCTCTCCAGGGTTTATCATTCTGTCATTCCATATCTCAACTTCATGGTTCCTTTTCATTGTAGACAAGTGTTTTACTAACTCCACTTTATAAATTTCATCTGGATGAGAGTATGAGATAAATAGTTTTGGTCTTTGCATTTTATTTTTTATTTAGAAGCTTAGACTTGTGTTGGCTGTAGCCTTGCCACCAGCGTTTGTACTGCCGCAACTCCAATATATAAACGTTTACAAACATTTGCAACCGTTTAAACACGGTTTTTCTCACTTTAGGTGAAATTGTATTCTTCCTATTTCAGGGGCAGAGTTCCGAAGCACATTTTTCGTTCAAAAAGGCTTAAAAACTCTACCCGGGCTTAAAAGCCGCCATGAAAAACCAGCCGATGAACGGATTGCGACGCAACGAAGCCGCCATAAAATAACGTCGCTGGTACCATAATCGTGAATGGTGAATCGTGAATGGTGAATCGTGAATGGTCAATGGCTTGCATGCTCCTGGCTAAAAAGCTAGCCTGGCATTTCCGCAACAAAAAGTTCCATGCCGGCCTGCAGGTATAACCCGCTAACCAACATGGAACATTAAGCAAGGCTTCGACAAGCTCAGCCTGACAGCCCTTCTAACACCGGCTTCGGCAGACTCAGCCTGACATACTACTGCTTACCCAGGTCTTTCACCCGTATGTTGCGGAACCAGAGCGTATCGCCGTGGCCGAGGAAACCGATATGGCCGGTGGTCCTTTTAAGGCCGGGATGGTCTTTGCCATCGGCGGTTCCATTTTTAGAGGCTTCGGCTATGTCTCCGTCAAGTATGGTGGTGCCGTTGAGGATCACTTTTATTTTACTGCCCGTGGCGATTATTTCTTCGGTGTTCCATTCGCCTACGGGTTTCAGAAAGCCGCGTTTGGCGGGTATTACGCCATACACGGAGCCGTGGTACTGGTATTCGTGCAGGTCTTTGTATATCTCCGCCTCGTTATCCAATACCTGTATCTCCATGCCTACGTAGGCGGCGTCGCCTTCCAGCGGGGCACGTATGCCGATGCCGTTGTTGCCGCCGGGGGTTAGCTTAAACTCGAAACGGAAACTGAAATCGTTGTATTCATCTTTGCTGTACAGGTTGCCATGACCACCATTTTTGGGGTGCACGGCTATGGCGCCGTCTTCGGTTACATAGTCCGTCTTGTTGCCCACCCACTCATTCAGGTTGGTACCATCGAACAACACTTTGTACCCTTCTTTCTGCTCTTCTTCGCTTAAAACAAATGGTTTGGTAGATGGCAGCTCACGTATGTATAGGTCGCGGTACCACACGTTGGTGCCATGGGCCTGCAGTTCAATCTGCTCTTCGGTAAAGAGCGGTAGTTTACGGTCCCAGTAGTTTTCCAATACGGTGTTGTTTACCACCAGTTGGCCGTTGAGGTAAACGGTAACACGTTCCCCTTTCATAATAATGTGGAAGCTGTTCCATTCGCCAATGGGGTTGTCGGCCATCACCAGCGGTTTGGAGGGATTGTTCTGGTTATTGTACAACCCGCCGGAACCTACTTCGGCGCCTACATCGCGGCGGGAGGTATCCCATATCTGCACCTGTGGCGTACCACGCAGGTAAATGCCGGCATCGCCGTCTTTGGTTATTTTCCAGTCCACATACATTTCAAAATCGGCGTATTTTTTTATGGTACACAGGTTGTCGCCATGGCCGTTAAAAAGCAGTGTGCCATCCTGTACGCTCCAGCCCTGCCGCATTATTTCATCGGCCTTTTTTTGGTGGGCTTCGAGTGTATCAGCGTTCATCTTCGCCCTTTCAATGGGGTTGGCCACCAGGCCCTTCCAGCCGGTAAGGTCTTTACCGTTAAACATGGGCACAAAACCTTCGCCTTCGGGCATTTCGGCAATCAGTTTGCGCAGGGCCTGTTTCTGGTAATCACTGTCTGGCCCTTGCAATGCGGCTATTGTTTTTTCCAGTATCTGTTTCACCATGCCGCCGTTCAGGTCAAGGCCTGACAAAGCGATGTTCATCACCACCGTGGCGGCCGGTTGCTTCAGTTCGGCGTTATCCAGAAAACTGGCTGCGTGTAATAAGGCGGGCAGCGTTTTGCAATTATCCAGCTCGCTTAATACAATTAGCTTTTGCTCGTTGGTTTGCGCAATGTCCATTGCCTTGTGCAGGTATAACAGCTTTTGGTCATCCGGCGCACCGGATTTTATGGCCAGTTGGGTATATCCCTTTAACAGTTGGGTGAGCATGGCACTGTTGCCGGGTTGTTCCGCCAACAGGAAAAGCGGTTTGAGGGCTGAGGCATCCGGCCAGGAGGATAGCGATGCGATGATGGCCTGTTTGCTGGCATCATCTCCCTGGTTAAAAGCGGCAGCAATGGTTTGCTGCGCCGCCAGGCTGCCGGTTGCGGATAGGATGGGGTAGAAGCGGGCTTTTTTATCTGGGGGCGCCTGCTGCATGGCTGTTAATGCCTGCTGTACCCTTTGGGCGGAATCTGTAATGCCGGCCGAAGCTGCAATGATGGCTTGCTGCACAGCCTGTGTATTGGCTTCGTTACCGGTTGTAAGCAACAGGCTGTACAAAGAGGGTAATGATGTTGGCGCCGCCAGGCTTTTTAACGAGGTGAAAGCGGCTTTTTGCAGGCTGGTATCATTGCTTTTGGTTAGGGCCAGCGCTTCAGGAAAATAAGATTGGGCGGAGCGTTCTGCCAGTACTTCCATTAATGCGGCTTTGGCAGCAGGAGGCGCGGTGCCAAGGGCTGCGGCGGACTGGTGAACCACTTCCGTTCCTGCAATTAACAGCAGTGCATTTTTAGCGGCGGTTATTTCTGCCGGGTTGCCTTTTTTCATAATGCCCAGCAAAGCAGGGATAGCTTGTGCATCGCGGAGCTTGCCAAGGCCGTTAACTGCGGACAGTCTTACGGCCGGGTCAGTATCTGCCAGTGCGGATATAAAGGCTGGCGTAGCTTTAATGATCTTATTATCAGCAAGCAGCGTGATGATGCCGCTTTTCAGCCATTTGTCTGTAGTGGTTAATTTTTTCATCCACGGCGCGGCGTTGGCATGGGTAAGGTGTTTACCGGCCAGTAACAAAACGGCGCCCTGGTATTTATGGTCTTTTACGTCAGCTTCTTTCAGCAGCAGCGGCATGGCAGCTTCGCCCTGCGCCTGCACGGCTAACTGCAGCGCTGCACTTAGTGTGTGCGACTGCCGGGCGTTGTAAGTTTTTTTAAATGTATTCAGCAACTCGGCAGCGGCTTTGGCTGCCTGTACTTTTTGTCCGTTGGCAATTAGGTTATCCAGGTAAACCAAATAATCGGAAGTGGCATTGGCCGGTTCATATACCCAGCCTGTTTTGCCCGCAGCGGCTTTCAGTGTTGCAAGCGATGCAGGGTCTGCAATCTGCGCCAGCGAATAGAGGGCCAGCTTTTTTGTTACAGCATCGGCAGATGCAGCAAGACGGGTGAGCGCAGCAACAGCGGGCTGGTAACCGGCGTCGCCAAGTGCCTCAACAATGGTGGCCTGCACCTTACCGGTGGTGCTGCCCAGTTTATCCAGCAGGGCTTTGCCGGCAGCAGGGCTGTGTATTTTAGCAAGCGCCCTTGCGGCAGGGTCGGCAAGTTCCTCATCTGCCAGGTAGGTAACAAGGCAGCTTATGTTTGCGTCAGTTGCCACCACCTGCAGTTGGCTGATGATAAAGGCTTTAGTTACCTTATCATTGGTTTTGTTTAAGGCATTGCAGTAAGCGGTGGCCGCCTGTTTTTTTAAAGCGTCCTTACCGGTTTGAACCGTGTAATAACTGAACGATTTTACGGCGTATTCAACACGGGTATTGTCGCCCTGGCCCGGTGCTTTCAGTGAAAGCAGCAAAGTTTCCAAACCTTCGGTACCCAATGTAGCCATAGCTTCGTTATTGGCCGCAAGCTGCTGGTTGTTGGTGGCGGGCACCCTTGCCAGTAAGTCGGCAATTTTGGTAGTGGTCGTACGCTGGTCTGCCTGGGCTTGCAATAGTATTGTTGCGCAGCAGGCAACCGTTAGTAAAGAGAGATATTTTTTCATGTTGGTTATTGATGGATGTAATGA
Organism: Foetidibacter luteolus; assembly: GCF_009650435.1. Classification (GTDB taxonomy): domain Bacteria; phylum Bacteroidota; class Bacteroidia; order Chitinophagales; family Chitinophagaceae; genus Foetidibacter; species Foetidibacter luteolus. The sequence goes on along the minus strand of NZ_VVIP01000046.1, from coordinate 5,855 downwards.
TGTTTTAGTAAAGAACTTTTTATGTAAGCCGTTTTGCTCTTACAAACCTGTTATCTACTTTTTTGTCTTGACACAAAAAAGTAACAAAAAAAGTCAAGAAAGAAACGATATACAGCCCGTTTCTTTCCTTCGCCCTGATTTGGCTTTTGTACTACTGTGACTTCAACTATTTATCGTTAATCGCCTGGCTGTTCATCGCTCAACTTCCTTATTGTTGCCTTCAACAGAGTTTATCCCACTTGTTGCAGGGTCCAGCCTGCCACATTAATTGCAGTCCAGCTTAACAGATTAAAGAACATTTTTTGGTGGCGGGCGACATAACCCTGTAGCGGCATCGTTGCGTCGCACTACGTTCATCGGCAACAATGCTATGGAGCTTTTACCGAAGCGTAGTTTGGCCTCACCCCCAACCCCTCTCCAAAGGAGAGGGGGAGATCTACGCTTAAAAGCTCCCCAATGAACCGGACGATAAAGTGCTTGATTATGGTTGGTTCTTTCACTGAAAGATCCAATCATAACAAAATCATATTTGCAACAGGCGATGCCACGGAGTTATGTCGCTGGTATCATAGTCGTGAATGGTGAATCGTGAATGGTGAATGGCTGTTTAGGCTCTGATTATTTATAATCAATACCGGGTTGAATTCCGACCACAAGATGAATCTCGAACAAGGAATGTTAAATGCTGAAGTAGAATGCCCCCACTCACCATTCACCACTCACCAAATGAATATCGAACAAGGACTGTTGAATACCGAAGTAGAATGCCCCCACTCCGGCGCCTGCCTGAAAAGTTTTTGGTAAAAAGCAGTGCTGGCCTGCTGGTCGCTAACGTAGAGTATGGTTTGTATAAGTTGTATGTGTTTCATTTGTTGTGAGGGTGAAGTAGAATTCCTTTTGTTTTATGGGGTGCTGTTCTATGGTGATGTAAGATTCATTTCATTAACATCTTTGTTTATTTTAATCCATTCTGCGTGTTTGTCAATATCCTTGGATACCGGATTTGTTATCATAAAGAGAGGTGTTAGATAAAGCACCTCAACTGTTCGCTGGTTGTAACCCAGGGCCCCTACATCCTGCATTTGTAATTCAACCTTTTTAAAGCTTAAATGCCCGTTTTGATATAAGATGGTCTGGGTTTGCCAGGCCCCCGCTGCTAACAAAAGTTTAAGTGGGCCCCAGGTTATGACAGCAACAGATATTGACACCGGTAGAATTAGCCCGATAATTTTTTTTCGGATAGGTTTTAAAAAAAATAAGTTCCACATCAAAACTAAAGGGGTGGCAATCAGTAAACCTTTGTAAACAAAATATTTAAGTAACTGGCTTTTTATATCAAAGTTTGTGAGTTCTTCAATAGAGAATAATGCAACCATTATTATAAAAAGAATGTTTACTGCTGCTGAAGTGATTTTAGTTGTTCTCATAAAATAATACCCGCGAATGGTTATTGTGGCTTTAAAGAACTTGTTTTGTCCACCCGGAGCTGATGCTGGTTTTGATGAATAGTTAGGGCTAAAACTGAAATTGAATGCCCCGCACTGCTTTTGCAAACCCATTTACTGCGGGCTGTCTATTGTTTAACCCATTTGTTATTTTCCCACTTGTAAAAAGTGGTCTTACCGTTTTTCCAACCCACATGCTTCCAGCTAAATACGGTCTTACTTAATAAACCTCCTGAACCATATTCATAGGTTATGGATTTCTTTTTCTTCCAATCAAGTTGTTTTACAAGTTTACCTGTCGAGTCAAAAGTTTCTACTTTGGTCAAATTTCCATTAGTAAAATACCTGTAATCAAAAATATTTCCATTTTGGAAGTAGGCCTTGATAATTCCCACGGCTTTACCCTTGGAAAATTTTCCTTCAGTTTTTTTATATCCATTTGAAAAAAACTCTACGTGGTAGCCATTACATGCTTTGCCGCCGCATAAAAAAAGCAAAGTGCCTTTATGGCCATTCACAATTTCTACAATTTCTGAAGTTTGTCCGATGATTAAATGCGAAAAAGATAGCGATAAAAGTATCAATATCAAGCGTTTCATATTATATGAGACAGTTTTAACCCGTTAGGTGTTGCAGGAAATTTCGGGCCAACCTGTATTTGTTGGCAGGTGCCGTGTTTTTTCACTGTATGCAAATGCGAATAACCAACACTTTCAAATTAGTAGTCCTTAATTTTTGCAAAGTCTTCTGCAGGGTCAACATAATAATAGCCTAATCTTACCGATGAAGTCTTTTTGTATGGTCGTTCATCAGTAAGTATAAGGTCTGCCCGCTTGATAGCAAACCATATCCATTCGTCCATTATACGTGAAATAAAATGATGGGTTGATGTGTCTGAACCCTGGTAAAGAAGTAAACTGTGCCATGTGGCGTTAGATCTATTTTTTTCTGCCCACACCTTAACTTCTGAAACAGTCCAGCTTTTTTTACGTTCTAATGCTGATTGTGGATACGCTAGCTGCGCCAGCGTAAATAGCAAAATTGTCAGTATAAATTTTGTCTGCATTGAATTTTATTGGTTTTCATTTACAATAACAGGCAATATCAAGAAACGGTACAATGAATAAACAGAACAACTCTAATTCTGTTCAGAAGCATTCCGTAGAAAATGTTCACAGTTATAGTTTTCGGTTCTTCCTGTACATGAGCGCCTTTGTCTGATGGTGGCAGCACGGAACACATGTAGGCTGCAGTTAAAATTGTCGGTAGTCTGCATATGTCATTTCCTCAAAAGTAGTTTGAAGGCCTGCAGCGGTTGCCTTTAACTTAAATAGTTCATATCCGGTAAATCTACCTTTTATAGTTACGGTCTCACCAGCTACAATCTTCTTTATTTGTCTTAGCTTTTGTGAAACTTCTTGAGCCTTGAATAAGAAATCCTTTAATAGAATGAGCTGCCTGTCTTTTTTGCTCCTTTCAATTTGGGTTATTGTTAAAGAACCAACGTCAAGTAAATCCCTGTACGATTTTCCAGATGTATTCCACCCCTTCTGATTTTTCCACCAACTGTAGTCAATATTAAAAAATGAATCCTCGCTTATTTCACTAATTGATTTTTTATTTGGCGACCATACCCAATCAACAATCTCTTGAGGTAACCTGATATTGTGGTAATCAACATAATGTTCAAGCCCTACGGGCCAAACAAATTTGCCGTCTGTGAATTCTTTACTTCCGAGAACATCTTTCCCACAACGAAACCTGCACCAGCTAGAACCTAAATGTATAACGGGCGTTCTTACTCCATTTCTCAGGTGGTATAGAATTCTTTCTTTTACTGTTTGGTCCCAGGAATTGTCCACGAACCAGGCAGGGTCTGGCAAGCTTGGTTCAAACAGGCTGTGCCAATAACCGATTATTTTCAAATCGTTTGTTTCCATATAAAAAGTAAGGCGTGATAAAATATTAGTATAGTAACAACCTACGGCCCGGTTTTGCGTTCGGCGGGGCATTTGGAAAACGTCCAGCCCGGACTATAGCTGATTAGCGAAAGTGACGATTAGTATATATTCGTCAGCCAGCATAGCAGAAAACCCCGTAACCGCTGCTAAATTTATAACTAAAAGTTCATTATTTGTTCTATTGCTCGGCGTTATTCGTCGGCTGGAACTGAAGCTGATTCGCGAACAAAAAGTTGAGAATATATTCGTCGCCCCGCCATATTGGCAAACCGCCTGGTGTAGGCAGTTTTATTTTGTCAACCGTAAAAAGTAGCCTCTATTGGAATAGTCTGGCGTTGAAAGTTTCCATAACTGTCCGCACACAAGACATTCATAAACTTGGTAGTCAATGTCTTTTCAGGCTGTATTTACAAACTTTCCCATTTTAATGCTTTTGTCATTAGCGATTTTCATTGTCAGCACTAGGTCAAACTCCTCAAAGTGAGCTTGTGTGAGGAAAAATTTTATTTCAGTATTAAAACATTTGTAGCACATAGTTTATACACTTTTCAATGTCTGTCCCCAAAACCTGTAGACAGCAAGAAGATTGATTAACCCATACAAAAAGCCGTATGTCAAAATATAGTGTCTTGGTATTCCACTTAACTGTGTCAACAAAAGAAAAAATACACCAATGCAAAATGCAGCAATACCGGTCATTATGGGAATTGACAAAGCAAACAAAAAGTTTATTCTCTTTACAGTAAACTGAATCGTCAAATAGAGAAGGTATGTCAAAACCAACAAGAATTGCGCAAGCATAAAAAATTCGTCACCCTTATAAGTCGTGTGTCTTGTGAAATTTGTCGCCCAATAAAAACAAAAGCCGACTACTGTCAACCCGTAAATGATACTGTAAATAATTAATAATCGAACTTTCATTAGGTGTCGAAAAATTGCCTACAACGTCTCGGTATTTGCGATGGCAGGATATTAGCATTCCGTCACGCCGATACCGAAGTTGATTATTGTTTTATTGTTGACGATAACATTTTGTTGCTTAATTATTAACGTCCAGCCCGAACTAAAAGCTGATTAAAGATTTGCTGCCGATTGTTCTTCCGTCCAGCCCTGCTATTGCAAATACTTTTGTTGGCTGTAGTTTTAGTCAAGCAATATGAAGCTGCTTGCTATTTTGTCAAATAAAGGTTTGACAGTATCGAAAGCATATGAAAATGTAACCATTGTCAAAATATATGTCTTGCCATCTTTGAAAGTCACAAAATCATAATTATGCATTTGTATATCGCTACCTTCATTTTTGTGTGTCTCAATTAACCGCTTAAATTTTTTTCCGTTAAAAGTTGTATCTCCTCTGTCAATAAGTTTGAAATTCTTAGCATCGGGAAGATACTTAAGGAAATCTTCAAATGTCTTATCTAAATTTTTGTTGGGTGTTTCAATTATGTTGATATTAAAATTGTCTCGTGACGTGTCAGCCTTGCTCAAAGGTGTCCTGTAAGCGAGCAATTTGATTGCAGGATAATTTTTGTTCACTCCATATTTCCATCCTGTAGGAATGTTAATTGAAAAATGATTTATCGTGTCTTTGAAAGTCACAAATGATTGTCCACTCGCTTGAATTATAAAAACTGTGAAAAGTACCAGTAAAAGATGTCGCATGTTTATGAATGAAGTTTTTTTACTCTGGTTTGTCAATTCGCCCTTGCTTGGTCTAAGAAAAAATTACAGCCAACGTTTGTATTGACGTATTAGCTGCACAATCAAAAATATACAATCTATTCATCCTCAGTGCCATTCTATTGCGTTTTTTGTGTAGCAGGATTGCGTCAATGAATCCATCCTTCTAATTGTTTCGGCGCTGCCTCCTTCATTACCGCTGCCTTGACATAAACCCCAGATGCTGGCTGGCACCCGGTAGCCCAAATGACCATTAAAAGTACCCTGATCCTACGCTTCAATAAAAGCTCCATAGCGGGCAAGGCGTACAAGTGAGTGACACAACTAAAGAATCATATTTATTCTTCAGCCTCGGACCATAATTATTCTTCTTTAGCGGAAGATGATATTCCCTGCTCTGTGGATGATAGTCAACACCACACGACAACCCGCCTGCCACGGATAACAGCAACTGCCCCACCCACGCCAGCCCGTAAGAAACTGGGAAAAGCCGCTTTTCTACCTGCGGGAGATAAAAATGCAAACAGGGAAGATGGCGTGAACCATACGGAAGACTGCCAAACGGGCACGGAAGATGAGTTGAAGCATCGGGAAGCTGACATTGTTGCCTCAGACGATCTTCCGTAGGGAGTGTAATTTAAACTGTGTCAAGGTTATTTTTCACGTTCCTTTTTCCGGCCATGGCCGGAAAAAGGAACGTGAAAAATTTTTAGAAAATTGCGGCCATCCTCCCCTCGAACATAATGCTCAGTTGCTGTATGGTTAAGCT
>NZ_VVIP01000045.1 GCF_009650435.1 Foetidibacter luteolus | reverse complement strand
AAAGTACAAAGTTAGAAGTACGAAGTACCCAGACCATCCAGCAACCTGTAACCGTCAACATCTGCTGTTCAATGTTCATTTGTTCAACGTTCAATGTTAGCGGCTCAACCACTATCCGGAAACTGCACTTCATCATTCAAGCAAATTATAAGCCTTTTAAACCTCAACAGACCGGCAACTTGTAACCGGTAACCGGCAACTGCACCACCGGGTGAGGGATTGAAGCGGTTACCCCTGTGAGGCCATCGCAGCAGGGCTTTTGTGCCGGAGTAATAGCACAACCGAGGGAAAGCAACTACATGTTGCTTTAACGAAGGTTGCGAACGCAGTTCTGCCCGGCCCGAGGTACGAGGGACACCCCTAAAAAACAGTTATGGAAACAAAACACAACAGCCGCTGTACATGCTATGGGCTTAAAAGTTACCGGCACACAAACCCAAAACAAAGCATTGACAGCCTTTTATACTAAGGCAAAAGAATGGTATAAAAATGGCAGCGAATTAATTTAAACCCTTACCTTTCGCCCCCTGTGATTAATTGAATCATAATAAAACAACAAATATGCAACAGGTAAAAAATGGAGATACAGTAAGAGTGCATTATCATGGTAAACTTACAGACGGCACTACGTTCGATAGCAGCGAAGGCCGCTCTCCGCTGGAATTTAAAGTGGGCAGCGGTATGGTAATTCCGGGCTTTGACAGTGGCGTTACAGGCATGAGTGTGGGGGAAAAGAAAACCATACATATACCTGTTGATGAAGCTTACGGGCCTAAAAACGATGAATATATCATGGGGTTTCCCAAAGACAGGTTTCCGGCAGATATGGTTCCTGAAGTAGGCATGCAGCTTAACATGAGCGATGGCCAGGGCCAAACTTTTCCGGTGGTAATAGCCGAAGTGCAGGAAGACTCGGTTTTACTGGATGCCAACCACCCGCTGGCGGGGGAAGACCTTGTTTTTGACCTGGAACTGGTAGAAATTGTCGGCGGCAGCCCGCTGATTATTTTGCCTGAATAATGTGCATGCGCTAACTATTGATAAAAGGTTTAAAGCATAGGGTAACTGCTGCTTTAAACCTTTATTTTTTACAGGCTGTTGTTATTTTGTGCAAAAACAAACTGCCCTTTAAACAGGGGCTGCTTTTGCACCACGTTATAAGGTTTTAATTTTGCCTGTTAATTTTTCTGAAGATGAAGTTATACCCGGAATCGGCGCCCGTGCAATTGGAGTTTGACAAAATTAAACACCTGCTGGCTGAACATTGTAAAACCGCTTACGCCAAAAACAAGGCAGAGCATTTACGCATACATACCAAAAAAGATTTTATTGAGCTTGAACTGCAGCAAAGTAACGAGTACAAGCTGCTGTTGCAGCATGCACAATACTTTCCCAACGACTTTACGCTGAACATAGAAAAAGACCTTAAGCTGCTGGGTATACCCGGCGCTGCACTTGGCGGCGAGCAGTTTATGCAGGTGCGCAAGCTTTGCGAAAGCACGGAACACGTGTTCCGCTGGTTTGATAATGAAAGGAGAACTGCCTACCCGGCCCTTGCCAAAGTAATTGAAGACACCTATTACGAAAAGGTAATTATAGAGCTGATTGATATAGTGCTGGATGAGTATGGCAACGTAAAAGACAGCGCATCGCCGGAGCTGCAGCGCATAAGGATGAGCCTGTACAGGAAGCGCAATGAGTTAAGGCGCATGTTTGAAAAAGTGCTCTCCCGCCTTACCAAAGCTGGCTATACGGCCGATATAGACGAAAGCTTTAGCAATGGCAGAAGGGTAGTGGCGGTGTTTTCTGAACACAAACGCCAGGTAAAAGGTATTCTGCACGGCGAAAGCGACAGCCGTAAAACAGCATACATTGAACCGGAAGAAACCATTGAGCTGAACAATGAAGTTTTTAGCCTGGAAAATGAGGAAAGCAAAGAAGTACAGCGTGTGTTGCGGGAGCTTACCGCCAAGCTTTCCGTTTACAGCAGTTTACTGATGGTTTATCTGAAGGTAGCTGGCGAGTTTGATTTTATCCGGGCCAAAGGCCGCCTGGCCATTGATGTAAGCGGCAATTATCCTAACCTGCTGGATAAAGCTATTGTTGACCTTAAAGATGCTTACCACCCACTGCTTTTATTATACAACAGGCAGGCATCCAAGCCTACTGTTCCGGTTAACATCACCCTGGATGATGATAAACGCATACTTATTATCAGCGGCCCCAACGCCGGTGGTAAAACAGTAACCATGAAAACCATTGGCCTTAACCAGATGATGTTACAGAGTGGTTTGCTGGTGCCGGTAAACCCGGTATCGCAAATGGGCATTTTCAGGCAGTTGTTTATACATATTGGCGATACGCAAAGTATTGAGTTTGAGCTAAGCACTTACTCGTCTCACCTGTTGCACATGAAGCATTTTATAGAGAATGCCAATGGTAAAACCATGTTCTTTATAGATGAGCTGGGCAGCGGCAGCGACCCCAACCTGGGCGGCGCTTTTGCAGAAGTGATACTGGAAGAGCTTGCCCGCCGGCACTCATTCGGTATTGTTACCACGCATTATCTTAACCTTAAGATAATGGCCAACCATACCAAGGGCATTGTAAACGGCGCCATGGCTTTTGATGAGAAAAACCTGCAGCCTCTTTACCGTTTGATGGTGGGCAAGCCCGGCAGCTCGTACACCTTCTCTATAGCAGAACGCATAGGCCTGCCGCAACACCTGATTAACAGGGCAAAGAAACTGGTGGATGAAGACCACTTCAGGCTGGATAAACTGCTGAACAATACCGAGCAAGACTTGCAAAAGCTAAACAAAGAGCAAAAAGAGTTGCAAAGGCTGCTGCAGGAAAACGAACGCCTTAAAAAAGAAATGGAAGTGGTATTGGACAAAGAACGCCACCGGCAACAAATAGAACTGGTGAAACACCAGAACAAAATAACCGAAGAGCGCATTAACTACCTGAAAGATATGGACCGCCGCCTTAAGCAGATTGTAGCAGGCTGGAGAAAGGCGGAAGACAAGGAAGAAGTGATAAGGCAGATACAGGACTTGCTGTTTAGAAAAAAGGAACAGGTGGTTAACAACAAGTTAGCGCAGAAAGCCGAAAAAAAATACCAGGAAACCGCTGCCGAAATAACCGTTGGCATGAAAGTGAAAATGAAACGCAACCACCAGGTAGGCGAGGTTAAGGAGATAAGGGGCAAACGTGCCGTAGTGCAAATTGGCCTGTTGCCCATGAGCGTTGAATTAAAAGACCTTGTTGCAGTTGAAGAAAAAATAGTTGTAACTTAACCAACAATTATCTTGATTTGCTAAACATTTAAAAAGATACCTCCACATATCCTAACCATGGCTAATTTCAAGAATGTACTGTTGATTGAAGACGATCCTATAACCGTTTTGGTATGCGAACGTATAGCAAAACTTGCAGGGTTCGCGGAAGAATTTCATTCAGCGGCCAATGGTCTTGAAGCCATTGAATATATTCAAAAAAAAGGCGCCGATGGCCAATGCCTGCCCGAACTTATTTTTCTCGATATCAATATGCCGGTAATGAACGGGTGGGAGTTCCTCGAAAATTTTGATATTGTCCGGCCCCTTTTTAGTAAAGTGCCTTTCATTTATATCCTTTCCTCCACGGTAGATCCGGAAGACCAGCGCAAGGCCCTCTCTTATCCATTGGTAAAAAATTTCATTTCAAAGCCGCTTACAAAAAATCACCTGGTAGAAATAGCCGAAGAACTGCAGGTAAGCTAAACCCCTGTGGGTTTTATTTTTCTTTTTTTTATGGGCCCGGCAGACGGACATGCATGAGGCTTTTCTTGCGTCGCACTCTTGTACGCTTTGTTCGCTATGGAGCTTTTCCCACCGGGTAGATGGCGCCGCCTGCTCCCTGAGTAAATGGAATAATAAATATCCTATTCCCATTAGCTTTGCACATCAAATAAATAGATATGGCCGGTTCTGTTTTGTTGGTAGATGATGAAGAAAAACTCAGGAGCCTGTTAAAGCGTATTATTACTTTGGAAGGGTTTGCTGTGTCGGAAGCATCCACGCTAAAGCAGGCCGGCAAAATGCTGGAACGCGAAGCTTTTGACGTGGTGTTATGCGATGTAAAATTGCCTGACGGTAACGGTGTTGATTTTGTAAAACAGCTAAAGCAAAAAAACACAGCTGTTGAAGTGATACTGTTAACCGCCTACGGAAATATACCCGATGGTGTGCAGGCTATGAAAAATGGCGCTTTTGACTACATTACCAAAGGGGATGATAACGACAAAATAATACCCCTGCTAAACCGTGCCATAGAAAAGGCACAACTGCTCAAACGGGTAACAGCGCTGGAGGCACAGGTGGGCAGGCGCTATAGTTTTGACAACATACTGGGCGATTCTGTATTGATAACAGAAGCGGTAAGTCTTGCAAAACGTGTAGCGCCCACAGATGCTACGGTGCTGCTGCTGGGTGAAACCGGTACGGGTAAGGAAGTGTTCGCCCAGGCCATTCATAATGGCAGCAAACGGGCTGGTAAACCTTTTATGGCACTTAACTGCAGCGCCTTTACAAAAGAGCTGCTGGAAAGCGAAATTTTCGGGCATAAAGCCGGGGCTTTTACCGGAGCCAACAAAGACAAGAAGGGATTGATAGAAGAAGCTACCGGCGGCACCCTGTTCCTGGATGAAATAGGCGAAATGCCGGTAGAATTACAGAGCAAGCTGTTGCGTGTGCTGGAAACAAGTGATTTTATTAAAGTAGGCGATACAAGGCTTACAAAAGTGGATGTGCGTATTGTAGCCGCTACCAACCGGGATTTGCAGAAAGAAGTAAATGAAGGCAAATTCCGGGAGGATTTATTCTACCGGCTGAATGTTTTTACAATAGGGCTTCCTGCTTTGCGGGACAGGAAAAAAGATATTCCACTACTGGCTAAACATTTTATGCAGGTGTTTGCACAGAAAACCAATGGTAAAGTAAACAGCATTAGCAAAGAGTTTATTGAACACCTGCAAAACCATGACTGGAAAGGAAACATCCGCGAATTAAAAAACATTATTGAAAGGGCATGCATTCTTGAAACTGGTACGGAACTTAGCGTTACCAGCCTGCCCCTTGAACTTCAAACAACCGCTTACAAGCCCCACGTATTATCAGCATTCGATTTGGCCAGCGTAGAAAAACTGCATATCCAGCGGGTTTTAAACCATACCAAAGGAAACAAGACCGAAACTGCCCGGTTGCTTAATATTGGCCTTACAACTTTGTACAGGAAACTGGAGGAGTATAAGATTGGTTAAACCCTAACCCCCCGACTTTAGTTAATTTCCCCGCCGCACTCCATTTTGAAAAGCACCCTTCCATTTTGAAAGGGTTGTTATACCCGCTTTTTACCACAGCATATTTTTAAAATACCCCGAAACCCTTGCTGGCAAAGGCGTTTGCCATTCAACACATCTTGCTCAGTGCCTCAGGCATATCCTTTGGCATTATTCCTCAAACAAAAGAAAATGAAAAAGTATTACAGGCAATTATGCCACCACGTAACGCCTTTTCAGTTAGTGGTTGCCATTTACGGAGTTATGATGGCAGCCGGCCTGGCCTATCGCTTAATAAAACAGTTTTAATATATGAACCAGTATGAAGTACCGGCATTGATGGCTGATGAACTTCCGGAGATAAAGACGGATTTAAAGCACCTGCCGGTTTTGGGAAATGTAAACAGTGCCATGCGGATTTTAGCAGATTTTACCAGCCGCATGATTAAGCAGGGCAACTATGTTATGGTGCGGAAATGCATGCGCCTTGCTGACAGGATGTACAGCAGGGGCAATAACCTGGTAAGAACCGCAGTGGAAAATGTGTTTGTCTTTTCCTTCTCTTCTTTAAAGTTATCATGTAACCGTTCAGAATGGCGGTTTTTACAGGCACGCATGCCGGTTACATTGTATTCTTTGTACATAAACCAGGTTAACAGAACAGGTGTGTAGCCTTTTTTAAGAAAGTAACAGAGTAACGGCCACTACTCGTAAAATGTCCGTTTGATTTAAGCCGCTGCTCCTTTGCTTTTTTTCAATTGTAAAGCCGTGGCGGCATTTTTAACCCCAAAATAAAATTGAGTTATGCTAACAGTAATCTTATTAATCGCAGGGCTTGTTTGCTTTGCATTGTTCTTTAAATCCATTGATTTTTTTGAGGATGTATGATGCACTGCAGGATGTGAGTATTTACTTATGATGGTGCACACTGCTGAGTAACGATATGAACGTAAAAGAGTGCGACGCAAGAAAGCCTCATAGTAGCTCCTGCTGCCGGGCCCCCAAAAAATACCGCATTGATAAAAAACAATTGTATGATAACAGCACTTCTTATTATTTGTATAGTGGTTTTTGTTTACCTGCTGTACGTATTGATTAAACCGGAAAAATTTTAGAGGTGAATGGTGAATCGTCAATGGTCAATAAAGACCAGAAATTGACTTTCTATTGATCATTCACCACTCACCCTTCACAACAATAACTCTCAACAATGAATACAGAATTAACAGGCGTAATTGTAATGTTTTTGCTCTCTGTACTATTGGCAATACCCCTTGGTAAATACATTGCCAAAGTATTTGCCGGAGAAAAGACATTGCTGGATTTTATGCATCCTCTGGAACGTTTTATTTACCGCCTTTGCGGTATAGACCCTAACCGTAAAATGAACTGGAAAGAGTTTTTGGCAGCCATGCTTACAATTAACCTGGTATGGTTTGTTTACGCTTTTTTTATGCTCATCTTCCAGGATAAGCTGCCCCTTAACCCGGATGGCAATGCAGGCCAAACGCCAGACCTGGCCTTTAACACAGCCATTAGTTTTTTAGTGAACTGTAACCTGCAACACTATTCGGGAGAATCCGGGCTTACCTATTTAACCCAGTTGCTGGTGGTAACATTTCTGCAGTTTGTGAGTGCGGCAACAGGTATTGCCGCGTTGGTAGCATTGTTTAATGGGTTAAAGGAAAAGACAACCAACAACCTTGGTAACTTCTGGAGCATTTTTGTTAAAGCAACAACGAGGGTGCTGTTACCATTATCATTTGTAATGGGTGTTATTCTTGCCTTTAACGGTACCCCCGCCAGCTTTGATGGAAAAGATACCATTACCACTTTGCAGGGCGATACGGTAAATGTGTCCCGTGGGCCGGCAGCAGGCATGATAGCGATAAAGCAACTCGGCACCAACGGTGGTGGCTGGTTTGGCGTTAACTCCGCACACCCATTGGAAAACCCGAATTATTTTACCAATATCATAGAAACAATCGCGATACTGCTAATACCCATGGCCCTCATTTTTGCGCTTGGTTATTATATCAAAAGAAAAAAGCTGGCGTATGTAATATTCGGCGCAATGACTTTGCTGTTTATTATTTTCTGCAGCATCAATATCTACTTTGAAACGAAGGGCAACCCGGCCCTGGATAAGATGGGCATAGCGCAGGATATTGGCAGCATGGAAGGCAAGGAAATAAGGCTGGGGTCTGCTGCTACCGCTTTCTGGAGCATTGCTACCACATCTACATCAAACGGTTCTGTTAACGGGATGCACGACAGCCTAACGCCTGTTTCCGGTGGTGTGGCCATGCTGGATATGATGATTAATGCCTTATATGGCGGCGTTGGAGTTGGCTTGCTGAACTACTTCATCTTTATCATCATCGCTGTATTTATTTCGGGGCTTATGGTTGGCCGCACACCGGAGTTTATGGGGCACAAGGTAGAGGCGAGAGAAGTTAAGATAGCCGCGCTGATAACCCTTTTGTCCACCTTCTTAATTAAAGCGGGCACAGCTTTCGCCGCATATATGCTGGTGCACCACCCGGATGTAGGCTGGGCCGTTAAACCCGGCGCCTGGCTGAATAACCCCGGCTATCACGGTTTTTCTGAAATGCTGTATGAGTTTACTTCTGCCAATGCCAACAACGGCAGCGGTTTTGAAGGGCTTGGCGATAACAATGTTTTTTGGAACGTGACTACCGGTATAGTGTTGATACTTGGAAGGTATTTACCTATCATAGGCCCTCTTGCTATCGTGGGCTTGCTCGCAAATAAAAAGTACATACCTCAATCGTCTGGTACTTTAAGAACAGACTCTATGACGTTTGGCGTAATGACTCTTGCCGTAATCATCATCATCACTGCTCTATCTTACTTTCCACCGTTGGCATTGGGCCCGCTGGCAGAATATTTTAGTATGAAATAGTGAGTAGTGAGTAGCGAGCGGTGAGTGGTGAGTGGTCAGTAGTGAGTGGTAAATAGAAACAAAATTGAAATTAACAACTTAAATCATTCCCCTGTAGGGGATAGGGTATGAAACCTAAAAAATCAACATCCATGTTTGCGGCAGAGTTTATAGGGCCTGCCATTCAACAATCTTTTATAAAATTAAGCCCACGCATTATGTGGCGTAACCCGGTAATGTTTACCGTGGAGATAGGTACGCTTATTATGCTGCTGGTAACTATTTATTCTTTTACTGTTAATGATGCTACGGTTGGCAGGTTTGGTTATAACCTGGTAGTGTTTGCGGTATTATTTGTAACGCTGCTGTTCGCCAATTTTGCGGAAGCGCTGGCGGAGGCAAGGGGCAAAGCACAGGCCGACAGCCTGCGTAAAACGAGGGAAGAAACACCAGCCAAAAAGATTAACGCGGTAGGTGAGATATTTACCGATGAAATTCAGGTTGTTGCTTCTTCCATGCTTAGAAAAGGGGATATTTTTTATTGCGAAACCGGCGATATAATACCAATGGATGGCGAAATTATCGAAGGGCTTGCAACTATAGACGAATCTGCTATTACCGGGGAGTCCGCACCGGTGATACGTGAAGCCGGCGGCGATAAATCCAGTGTTACCGGTGGTACCAAAGTATTGTCAGACCATATTAAGGTACGCGTTACCACAGAGCCCGGCGAAAGCTTCCTGGATAAAATGATAGCATTGGTGGAAGGCGCTTCAAGGCAAAAAACCCCTAACGAGATTGCGCTAACCATATTGCTGGCAAGCTTTACGCTCATCTTCATTATCGTTTGTGTTACGCTTAAACCATTTGCTGATTATGCCAACACCACCATTACCATTGCAGCTTATATCTCCTTATTTGTTTGCTTAATACCAACCACCATTGGCGGGCTGTTAAGCGCTATAGGTATTGCCGGTATGGACAGGGCCCTGCGTGCCAACGTTATTACCAAAAGCGGTAAAGCTGTTGAAACCGCTGGCGACCTGGATACACTGTTGCTGGATAAAACCGGCACCATAACCATCGGTAACCGTAAAGCAACAGGTTTTTGGCCTGCTGGTAACGTTAACGAAAAACAGTTTATAGAAGCCTGCGTGCTTGCTTCGCTTGCCGATGAAACGCCTGAGGGTAAATCCATTATTGAACTGGCTGACACCAGGGGTTTTAAGAAGCCTTCATTGCAAAAAGATAAAGTACATTTTGTAGAGTTTACCGCAGAAACAAGAAGCAGTGGTATTGATATGGAAGGGTTGCACATACGCAAAGGAGCTTTTGACGCCATCCGCCAAAAAGTAGAAAAGGCTGGCAACAAAATTCCTGTGGAAACCATGAACAAAACAAAGGAAATAGCTGCCGATGGCGGCACCCCGCTGGTAGTTAGCAGCAACGACACGGCGTTGGGTGTAATAGAGTTGCAGGACATTATTAAGCCCGGCATACAGGAACGTTTTGAACGTTTGCGCAAGATGGGTGTAAAAACAGTGATGGTTACCGGCGATAACCCGCTTACCGCGAAGTTTATTGCCAACAAGGCCGGTGTGGATGATTTTATTGCAGAGGCAAAGCCGGAAGATAAAATGAACTACATTAAAAAAGAACAGAGCGGTGGTAAGCTGGTGGCTATGATGGGCGATGGCACCAACGATGCCCCGGCCCTTGCCCAGGCTGATGTAGGTGTTGCCATGAACAGTGGCACCCAGGCTGCAAAAGAAGCAGGCAATATGGTTGACCTGGATAACGACCCCACCAAGCTAATTGAGATTGTTGAAATAGGTAAGCAGTTGTTAATTACACGCGGTACCATTACCACTTTCTCCATCGCTAATGATGTGGCCAAATATTTTGCTATTGTTCCGGCTTTGTTCATCACATCTATCCCCGCATTGCAGGCATTAAACATCATGAACTTAAAAAGCCCTGAAAGTGCCATCTTATCGGCTGTTATATTCAACGCCATTATCATCCCGCTGTTAATACCGCTTTCGTTGCGCGGGGTTCAGTATAAACCAATTGGCGCCAGTGCCTTGCTCCGTAGAAACCTGCTGGTGTATGGGCTGGGTGGTATTATAGCGCCATTCATCGGTATCAAGTTAATTGACATGCTGTTGGGTTTGTGGCTATAACCTGCCCCTAAAGGGCAGTAAGAAATTTTTTTTTGGGACCAGCGACAGTGCTGCTATTGAGCATCGTTGTGTCACTCACTTGTACGCTTTATTCTTTACTCAGCAAAAAAACATTTTATGAAACGATATATTCTTCCATCATTGAAACTCACCGTAGTCTTTATTATTGTTACTGCGGTTATCTATCCAGTATTAATTGCAGCAGTTGGCAAACTAACCCCCGGGCAGGGCAGGGGTGAAACTATTACGGTTAACGGTAAAGTGATTGGTTATGCCAATGTGGGCCAAAAGTTTGCGGAGGACAAATACTTCTGGGGCCGTCCCTCTGCGGTTGATTATAATGCAGCCGGTTCTGCCGGTTCTAATAAAGGCCCGTCTAACCCTGATTACCTGAAGATTGTACAAGACAGGATTGATAGCTTCCTGGTGCATAACCCCGGTGTTAAAAAAGAACAGATACCTGCGGAACTGGTAACCGCGTCAGGCAGTGGCTTAGACCCTGATTTGTCCCCGGCGGCAGCCAAAGTTCAGGTAAAGCGTATTGCTGCTACAAGGCATATTGACGAAGCAAAAATTCTGGCATTGGTAGAGCAACAAACGGTAAAGCCTTTACTGGGTTTTATGGGGCCGGAGAAAGTAAATGTGTTAAAGCTGAATGTGGCTTTGGATGAGATGAAATAGTGAGTGGTGAGTGGTGAGTAGTGTACCAACTTCTTCATTCAAAATTCCTTGTTCGATATCATCTGTCTGGGTCTGAAAAGTCGCCATGAAATACCGGACGATGAAGTGATTGCGACGCAACGATGATCCCATGAAAGGCCGAAGCTTGTATCATGAAATTATTGCGGCCTTTATTGATGTAAAAATAAAATGAATAGCGAAGTAAATATCAAAGCTGGGATCATAAAAAGCAGTTGAGATTCTTATTCACCATTCACTATTCACCATTGACGTCATAAACCAAACGGACGAACAATATTTTAAGAGCAGAAATTAACAACAGGACAAATGAAAAAATCTTTGATTGTATGTGCGGCTATACTTGCCACAGGATATGTGTGTGCACAGGATAGCACTAAACATAACCCTTTAACAATCGGGGGCTACGTGGAGGCTTATTACAGCTACGATTTTAACAGGCCCGCCAATAATAACAAATCATACTTTCTGTACAGCCATAACAGGAACAATGAAGTTAACCTTAACCTTGGTTTTGTTAAGGCCGCTTACAATATGGATAAAGTGAGGGCTAACCTTTCGCTGGCGGTGGGTAGCTACATAAATGCCAACTATGCCGCGGAACCAGGCGTGCTAAGGAATATATACGAAGCCAATGCTGGTGTAAAAATTTCGAAAACCGGTAACCTGTGGATAGACGCGGGTATTTTTCCATCGCATATAGGATTTGAAAGCGCTATTAGCA
This sequence comes from Foetidibacter luteolus, assembly GCF_009650435.1. Classification (GTDB taxonomy): domain Bacteria; phylum Bacteroidota; class Bacteroidia; order Chitinophagales; family Chitinophagaceae; genus Foetidibacter; species Foetidibacter luteolus. The sequence continues at coordinate 17,369 of NZ_VVIP01000045.1, read as the reverse complement.
AAGACTGCTGGACACTTACCAGGAGCATTCCTGCTGAAAACTCTCCCTATTTTGAAAGCGGTGCTAAAATGAGTTACACATCCAATAATGACAAATGGTTTTTGAGTGCTATGTACCTTAATGGATGGCAAAGAATAACAAGGGTAAACGGCAATACAACGCCTGCTTTTGGAACGCAGGTAACGTATAAACCTTCTGATAAAGTAGCCCTTAACTACAGCACCTTTATTGGTAATGATAAGCCTGATAGTATTAAGCAGATGCGGTATTTCCATAATTTTTACGGCATATTCCAGGTAAGTAAACAGCTTGGAATTATTGCCGGGTTTGACTATGGTATGGAACAAAAGGCAAAAGGCAGCAGCAGGATGAATAACTGGTACTCCCCTGTGGTAATGTTGAGAATTAATGCCGATGATAAAAATGCTTTGGCTATAAGGGGCGAATACTACAGTGATGCTAACGGAGTAATTGTAGCTTCTGGTACAGCTAACGGTTTTAAAACTTTTGGCTGGAGTATTAATTACGACAGGCTGATTGCGGGTAATGCAGTTTGGCGCACGGAGTACCGTATATTAAAAGGACAGGATAAATATTTTGCCAGGGCAGATAATAGTTTAACCGGCGTGAACGGTTTTATAACTACTTCCCTGGCGGTAAATTTATAAGAAGAAATTGTTTTACTTATGCCAGAGCCAGAACCAGGTAACCCGGAAAATTTTTTAGACCTCATTCGTAAGTCGCGGCGGGGCAAGTTTAAAATTTACATTGGCATGAGCGCCGGTGTGGGTAAAACTTTCCGGATGTTGCAGGAAGCGCAAACGCTTCTGCGCAACGGTGTTGATGTAAAGATCGGCTACATTGAAACACATAACCGTAAAGAAACGCATGCCTTGCTGGAAGGGTTGCCTGTAATACCGCGGAGAAAACTTTTTTACAAAGGAAAAGAACTTGACGAGCTGGATGTGCAGGCTATATTAAACCTGCACCCGGAGGTGGTGATTGTGGATGAACTTGCACACACTAATATAGAGGGCAGTAAAAATGAAAAACGCTGGCAGGATGTAATGGATATACTTGATGCAGGTATTAATGTTATCAGTGCTGTTAATATTCAGCATATTGAAAGCCTGAATGAAGAAGTAAAAGAAATAACCGGCGTTGATGTTGCGGAACGCATTCCTGATAGTGTATTGCAGCAGGCGGATGAAGTGGTGAACATAGATTTAACCGCGGATGAGTTAATAACCCGGCTTAAAGAAGGGAAAATATATACCCCGGAAAAAATACAGATAGCGCTGAAAAACTTTTTCCAGGGCGAGAAAATTTTACAATTGCGGGAGCTTGCTTTAAAAGAAGTAGCATCGCAGGTAGAACGTAAAATAGAAACTGAAATTCCGCGTAATGTGCAGGCCAGGCAGGAACGCTTTATGGCCTGCATCAGCAGTAACCACGAAATTGCAAAGGCAGTTATACGTAAAACGGCAAGGCTGGCATCTTACTATGGCGCCAAATGGTTTGTGCTATATGTACAAACCCCAAGGGAGCATGCGGATAAAATAGGGCTGGCGGTGCAAAGGCATTTAATCAATAATTTTAAATTGGCAACAGAGTTGGGGGCTGAGGTTATAAAGACTAAACAAGGCAATATTGCCCGCGGCATTATTGAAACAGCAGAGCAAAAAAAGATAACAACAATATGCATAGGTAAGCCCCACCTAAACATATTCAACATTATACGCAGTACGGCGGTGTTTAACCAGTTGCTCAACAAGTTATCCGCGGCAGATATTGATATTGTAATATTAAGTTAGTGGGTGGCGGGTAGTTTACAGTGAATGGGTGCAGCCACCTGTTCACCATTCGCTACTCGCTGCCCGCCATTCATAATTAAGGCTATGCGATTAAAAACAAAACTTTCGTTAGGCATAGGTTTTCTCTTTGTGGTGATACTCGTTTTTGGTACGTTGAGTATCATCTCTTTCATGCGCTTAAGAAATGACTCAGCCCATGTGTTAAAGAATAACCATGAAACGCTGATGTACTGTAACAATATTTTAAAAGCGCTGGACGAAACAAAAACTAACCCACAGGCTTACGCCATCATAGATTCAAACATCACGAAACAGGAAGCAAACATTACCGAGCCCGGAGAAAAAGAAGCCACTGTTTTGCTGAGAAAGAGTTTTGAAGAACTACGGCTACACCCGGATGACTCTTCCAACTACCCGGAGGTACGCCAAAGCCTGCAGGTAATTAACCTGCTTAACCAGCAGGCCATTATGCGTAAAAGTAAAGCCGCGGAAGAAACAGCGGAAACCGCCACCACCTGGCTAACTATTATTTTTTCCATACTGGCGTTGATTGCGTTTACGTTAGCGGTTAATTTTCCTTCCGTTATTTCAAGGCCCATTCGTGCATTGGCGGAAGGCATTACGGCCATAGCACAAAAGAATTACCAGAAGCGCATTCACCTGGAGCAACATGACGAGTTTGGCGAACTGGCCAATGCCTTTAACAGCATGGCGCAAAAACTGGATGATTATGAAAGCAGCAACCTTGCCAAGATAAAGTTTGAGAAGAGCCGCATTGAAACCATCATTAACCAGATGAAGGATGGAATTATTGGTTTTGACGAAGGCAACAATGTGCTTTTTATCAATGCTGTTGCAGAGGGATTATTAGGGATACGTGAAAAGGATATCGTGGGCAGGTATGCTGCTGATATAGCGGTTAAGAACGACCTTATGCGTACACTGTTGCAGGATGGGCAAAGTAAAAAGGAATTAAAGATTTACGCAGATAATAAGGAAAGCTATTTTTCGAAAGATGTATTTGAGGTAAAAAATGAGGCGCAGGTAATAGGGCAGGTTATTGTGCTGCGTAACATTACCCCTTTTCATGAACTGAACGAGGCAAAAACTAATTTCATTGCCACGGTATCGCATGAGTTAAAGACCCCTTTGTCATCTATAAAAATGAGTGCACGCCTGCTGACGGATAACAGGGTTGGTGTTTTAAATAACGAGCAGCATGAACTTATTCAGAGCATTACAGATGATGCTGACCGGCTGCTTAAAATAACCGGTGAACTGTTGAATATGAGCCAGGTGGAAACAGGCAATATACAATTGCGCATGCAGCCTGCCTCTGTGGAAAGCATGATAGAAAAGGCGGTACAGGCAACCCTGTTGCAGGCACAGCAAAAGTATATCAGTATCAAAACAAGCATTGCTGCCGGCATACCCGAGATAAATGCGGATGTTGAAAAAACTTCCTGGGTGCTTATTAATTTTCTAACCAACGCTATCAAATACTCGCCCGAATCTGCCGGTATACTCATAACAGCAGTACAACAAAATGGCGTGGTTGAGGTAACTGTTAAAGACCAGGGGCGGGGTATTGATGAAAAATATCTCTCCCGCATTTTCGACCGTTACTTTAAAGTGCCAGGTACGCATGAGCGTACAGGTACAGGCCTGGGCCTTGCCATCTCCAAAGAGTTTATTGAAGCGCAGGGTGGCCGTATATGGGTAAACAGTAAATTGAATGAAGGGAGCGAATTTGGCTTCGCTTTAAAAGTAGCGCAGGGCTAATTAACAGCTCTCCGCGGTCAATAATTATTTGTTACAATCCCGTAATTACAAACTCTGTGCGCCTGTTTTTAGCCTTGCCTTCTTCTGTATTGTTATCCGCTACAGGTTTGGATGCCCCAAATCCCTTCCATTTAAGGCGGTTGGCGGCAATGCCTTTTGAGGTAAGATAATCAACCACCGCTTTTGATCGGCTTTCAGAAAGTTTAAGGTTACTGGCATCGGCGCCCGTGTTGTCGGTATGGCCATTTACCTGTGCTGTAATAGTAGGGTTGTCTTTTAGCAGCAACACAAGTTTATCAAGTTCTATCAGGCTTACCGGTTCAAGTTGGTAAGAGTTGGTTTTAAAATGAATGTTCTTTAGCGTAACTGAACTGTTAACGCTGATGGGCGATAACAGAATGTCTTTTTTGTAAGTGCTGTCAGCCTGGGTTGCCAGCCTGAAAACATCGCTGTACAGCAGGTATCCCTTACGGTTTACCAAAAACGTATAGTCTTTGCCAAAAGGCAATGTTATAAAGTAAAAGCCCGTTTCATCCGTTTGCAGGTGCGTAACAGGCTGCTGTGTTTTGTCGTCAAATAAATCCACTGATGAAGGCAGGCCGTTGCCTGTTTTACTGTCCAGCACATAGCCCTGCACATATAAAGTACGCAGCGGCCGTACAGATGGCCTTAACTTGAATTTGTATAAGTCAAGCCCGCCGCGGGTATCGGCGCCATCGGCGGCGTAATAAGCTGTTACTCCGTCAGAGGCAATAAACAGGCTGCCTTCGTTGTCTACCGTGTTTACAGGGTAGCCAATGTTCTCCGGTGTGGCCCACTTGCCTGTGCTGTCTTTACGTGATACAAAAATGTCGAAACCACCATAGCCGGGCAATCCGTCAGAAGTAAAGTACAGCGTTTGGTTATCGGCATGTATAAAAGGCGCCAGTTCATCTCCTTTGGTATTAACCAGTGGCCCCATATTAGCCGCGGCGCCCCATTTACCATTGGCCTGGCGGTAACTTACATAAAGGTCTTTACCGCCAAAGCCCCCGGGTCTGTCGCTGCTAAAATATAAAGTGTTTTTATCAGGGCTAAGGCTTGGGGAGCTTTCCCAGAATTCTGTATTAATATTGCCTCCCAGGTTAAACGGGTCGCTCCATCCTTCAGGTGTGCTGTAAGAAATGTAAATATCAAAATTGCCAAAACCCTGTTGTTGAAAATAACCGGCAAACAGCAGCCATTCCCCGTCCTGCGATATGTTGATAGCGCCTTTGGATGGCTCCATGTTTATATTGCCGTCAATAACCTGCGCTTTATAATAACCCGTGTCTTTCAGCATGCTTTCCATAAAGTTTTCCCGTATGCCTTCGCCCTTGCGGGTAAAAACAAAAATGCTGTCGTCAATGGTAAAAGAGGGGTAGTATTCATGCGTGGATGAGTTGATGCTGTCTCCCATATTTTGTGGCGAGAAAACATAGCCATCATCAGCATGGCTTGCCGCGTATTGTAAAGCAAATTCGTAGCTCCTTTTTTTGCGCAGGCCATTCTGCTGGTTGCGCTCATTAAGATTGGGTGTAGAAAGAAAATTGTTCACAGCATTTAAGGCTTCTGAAAATTTTCCTGTAGCGGCAAGGCTGGTAGAGTAGGGTAGGGAGAAGAAACGAAAATAACCTGTGTCAATATTCCTTCCTTTGTTGTATAGCTCTACTGATTTATCGTACTGTTTCAACTCCGCGTAAACACCCGCCAGCGAAAGATACGCATCCACATAATTGCCATCCAGTTCTATTGCTTTCTGCAAGGTAGGTATGGCTTCTTTTACCTGTCCGTCCTGCAACTGTGTAATGGCTTTCTCGTAAATGGCAACCGCTTTTTTGTTAATAGCCTCCGGGTTGTATTGTGCATGACCGGCCAACGTTGCCAACAGCAGTATGAAAAGTAACAGGTTTTTCATACTGCGAAAGTTCGTGAAAAAGCATATTGCCGCATGTTAAAATTTAATGCCGCAGCAAAGCTGCGGCATTATCTTGTTTATGGCCTTGGCAGAATAGCTACTATCGGGCTTTGGTTGTGTCACTCACTTGTACTCTACATCTTTATTGAGCAACAAAACCAGCATCCCGCAGCATTCGGGGTACGCCTTGTATGTTATACTCATAATGAGGCTTGTGGCGCCTTATCCTCATCCTGCTCTTCAATTATCTTGTGGACGTTTGTTTGATTTTGCCCGCAGGAGGATGTGTGAAAAACAAACACCAGGAACAACGCAGGCATATGTGCGGATTTCATCATTTGTTTACTCAGCAACCGCCTTTGCTGGGAGCACGTTTATACATTATTTTACTGTCTCGTTCTACATAGTCGCCCGATACTATTGGATATGAATACTTGGGTGCGTGTGATACACCATGGCTTCTGATAATTATTTTGTCGTTAACCTTCAGGCCATGCAATTGCTGGAATTCATGGGACTTTAATGCCCCGAAACTGAGAATGTAATCGTCACCATTAATCCTGGCCATCACTCCAAAACCTAATCGTGAGCCTGGCGGAAGAGAAAGAGAGGTTACAACAGCTTCCATACCAGTAGAATCACTGATATGCTTGCTTATTTTAGCAGCACTGGCAAGCACTTTTTCACCTTCGGGAGACGCTTTCCATTTTTTGTACGCTATACCACCAGGGGTAGCCTCCCATTTTTTTACTTCGGCTTCCCTTTCAGCAGCAGAGAGTGGCTTTGGGGTTGATTTTTCAGACTTTTCATTTTTAATTTCTCGATTGGCAAATACCAGTCCGCTTACCACAACCAGCGGCAAGATCAGCGCATAAATAGCTTTTTTCATATTTTTTGTAGTTTTAATTAACATGAGTATATCTCTTGATAAATCAGATCAGTTTAAGGCATTTCTTTTTTTTGTATCCTGTGTACCGCGGTGCATGCCCCCACACCCCACAAATACGCTTTGATGTTCAACATCCTCCCTTGCTGCGTATGGCATAGATCACATTACCCGAAACAAATAAACCGAAGACCTTACCTTCTATAGAAGGAAGCAGCAATTTCCATGTTTTTCCCTTGTCTGATGATTTGAAGATGCCGCCAGGATGGGTACAAAAGAAGTTTTCACCAACCTGGATACTTGAAGTCATGAAGGCTTGCACACGGGGGCGGTCATCCCAGGTGCGCCATATTGAATCAATAACAACTTTGTCCTGCAGGCTGGAATGAATGGATTGCCAGGTTTTGCCGCCGTCGTAGGATGTACTTAGCCTCCTGGTATTCGACGCTGAATCAGAAGTGATAGCAACGAATCCTCCTTTGATCGGTTTTATATCCCAGGCCACACCGTCCTCACTCATTGCCGGATTCCAGGTTTCGCCATTGTCAGTGGATATTATTATCTTTCTCTTACTGGTAGACGCCAGTACCCCATCCGACTCGGCAAAATTCCCTGCCCAGCCTCCGGCATAAACATGTTTCCATGTTTTTCCTTTGTCAGCAGTTTTAAAAAAGCCTCTGTCGGTGCCGATGAAAATGGCGCCTCCGGCAGTCTCAAAAACGCTGCGCAAGCGTGGTTCAGAAGAATTGCCGAACATCGGCGACCATACACTCGTTCCGTTTGTTGTTGTCAAATTTACACCCCAGTAGTTGTTGGCAGGTATACCGTTGTTACCGGCGGCAATGCTGCTATCCCCGCCGGGTAAAACTTCTTTCGTCCAGAAAGGAGGCATAGCATCTGGTTTGTTGTGATAGAGTCCGTTTCCGACCCGTAGAAACAGCCCTTTATCATTTAAAAAAATGCTATTTCCCCGGATGCTGTCTTCACGCAAATCTTTTGGCAGGCCTCCGCTGATGTCCTGCCAGGTTTGTCCGTCATCTGTAGATTTAAAAACGATCTTTGCAGGGCCAGCCATCTCTCTTTTTAAGCCTGACTGAAATGAAGTAAACGTGAAAAGGAGCAAAAAAGCGAGGATATAAGAATTCATGGCTACAATTTGATTGGGTGAAACAATAGAGTAAAGATATCCGGCGCCACCACCCGGGAAGAGTTTTAGCTGTAAAAAGATGTAAAAGACGCGTAAAACGTTTGTAAACCCGCCTGAAACCGAAGCCGAATGAAGTATTTTGCACGCATGAAGCCATTTACGTTGATTGGATCTTCAGCCCTGCTGATTATTCTTTTGATTTTTGCGGTTGCATTTATCAGTAGCCAGCATGAAACCCCAGAAAAGCATGTAGAAGTGGTATTGCGTAATTTAGGGCATCAGCTTCTGCTTGCAGCCAACGATTCTACCTCCCGGGTGCTGCCAATAAAGAAAACAGGTGAAAGCACCTATCAGGTATCCTTTCAGCAAGACTTCAGATTGATTTCGGATACCCTCATCAATTTAGTGCAGCGGACATTTAAGAAAAATGCCCTGCCGACAGAGTACATAGTGAGCCTGAAGAATTGTAAACAAAATGAAACGGTCTTTGCCTTTGAAATAAACAGTCATACAGGTGATTTAAAAGGTTGTAGAGGCCGTAAGCTGGAAGTGGGTTGTTATATTGTTGAAATTGATTTTTTGAAGAAGGATCCATCTAATTTCTCCTGGTTGTTGCTGTTAATTGTTCCGTTGAGCCTGGTTGGTTTGTATGTAAAAAATAAGTTTGGTAAAAAAGACGCCAAAGAACCGGTTGTTGACACTACTGATTATATACAACTGGGAAGCTTCCGGTTCTATGCCGATAATAATGTGCTGAAAACAGAGAATGACACGATTACGCTTTCAGAAAAAGAAACAAAGGCACTGAAAATATTTGCAGAAAATAGTAACCAGATCGTGGAAAGGGAACAACTGATGAAAGAAATCTGGGAAGATAAAGGCCTCGTCGTCATCAGCAGAAATGTGGATGTACTGGTTTCTAAACTGCGTAAAAAATTAAGTGGCGATAGTTCCATTAAGTTTATTAACGTTCCGGGCAGGGGGTATAAGTTTGTTGTTGAGTAGCACGGCAGCAGGATGTTATAAAATTGGCAGCCTTAGCCGGTTAAAGGAGGGTTGTTCTGATTCTCCACGCCCACTCGCCATTCACCACTCCCCACTTGCCTTTTCATGATACCAGCGACGGTATTTCATGGTATCGTCCCTTGCGTCGCAAATCGACGAAGGAGATTCGCCAGCACCAAAATAAAATAATAGGGTTGGCTGGCAATCACTTCATCGGTTGGTTCTTTGGGCGGCTTTTCAGACCCGGGTGGCACGTCGGCACAAGTAGCCATACACCAGGCCATACGGCTTATACTTGCGCCAGTGAAGGGGTTTGCACCGGGCACGCCTTGCTGAATGCCTGGTTACGCTACTCGTAATATTCCGGGGCTTTCCTGAGTTTAAGGTTTGCTGCAAAATCATGCTGAATCCAAAGTTCTGCATTCATTTTTTTCAGGTATAAATCAATTGTAAGTCTCGAATCGCGGGATTGCTCCTGGTTAAATTCACGTCCCGGAAACCTGTTTAGCGGCCTTTGCTCGGGAAAGTGGTAAAGATCCCCCGATAAAATAATATTTCCATGCTTGCTCAGCCGTACGAATAAAACCTGGTGGCCGACTGTGTGGCCCGGCGCCGATTTAATAATTACAGTTCCATCTCCAAAAACATCAAATTCATCTGTATCAAGAATAATTCTTTTATTGTTTCGGAGATGGGGATAATTCGAAGGCTTTTCAACACCGGCAGAATCTTTGGGAAACATGTCATCCAACTCATTTTGTCTTACGAGCCACGTTGCATTAACGAAGTCATTTGCATTGGCTATATGGTCAAAGTGCTTGTGTGACAGGGCAAGATAGGTAATGTTAGCAGGCGGGTAGCCCACAGCTTTTAACTGTAGCATCAAAGGTTTGTTCAGGGTAATGTCTTGCCGGTAGTCATCTTCCATAAATGTGTATTGAACAGGTGACCCGGTGTACGTCCAGGCGGTATCCGGCACTGACCCCGTATCCCACATCAAGGTGCCTTTTGGATGAGTGATAAGATAGCATGGCGCTGACATACGGGTGGTAGATACTTCCTCATTTTTTAGTCCAAAACTTTTTGGATCCATATTTTCAAGTATGCCCCCGTCAAACACATACAACCTTACTGAAGGTTGCCCGGCTGTGTTTGAGGTGTTTTGTGCAAACAAAGAAAGTGAGGAGATGATCATTCCTGAAATAAGCATGCTTCTTTTCATAATTATTTCGTGTTTGGTTATGCTTTAAACCTGGGAGCTTTCCGTAAGGTAATTATTATTCTTCTTAGAATATACTCTGCCCCATGTAAGGTGCCGTGCCGGAGACTGCTGCGGAGAAGGGCTTCGGGTGGGACACTTTTCGGGGAAGGAAGGTTGTATTGATCCTCCGCTTCCCACTCGCCATTTCCCACTCCCCACTTGCCTTTTCATGATACCAGCGACATAGCCCTGTGGCATCTTCGTTGCGTCGCAATCACTTCATCGGTTGGTTGTTTGGGCGGCTTTGCAGCCCGGGTAGGGGATTGATTGTATCATGCTGCCCATCCCTGCCGCAAAGTCCCGGAGCGGAGACTGTGCGGAGAAGGGACAATGCTGACATTAACAACCCGGTAAACCCCTCAGCATCTTTACAATGCAGGCATTTGCTTCATTCAAAATCCATAACTAATCTGCACGGCTACCGTAGCTTCCCCGCAATCCTGCGGTGTAGGCTAGTCAACATAGGCTTAAATCGAACCTCCGCTGCGCTCCGCTTCGTTTAAGCCCTATATGTTGGTGGCAGTTTTACTTTTTTGACTGCAGCTCTACATTAATCATCTTTAAAGCATTAATCAATTTTGCATCGTTGGTAAGAAACCCTTGTTCTCGGTCATACTCTGTAAAGCTCGGTATAGAGAAAACGGCTCGTGCATCGTCAACTATCCAATAGTAAACAGGTAATTGTTGGTCAACCTCGAAATAATTATTTTTAAAAGTTGTTTTCAAGGTATCTGAATTTATGTCTCCAATGTATGAGTTGAAATCATCAATAGTCATCTCATCAAACGTTTTGTCAACTCTTTCTCTCCGAATAAACTCAATTAATTTATCCTTTATCTCATTTCTATTTTTCCAATTTTGTTCTGTCGCCCTGAATTGCTTTGTTACCAATTTTTGTCTATTGATGGCATTAGGACAAGTAAGTTGTATTTGTATATTTGAAGCTTTCTTCTCTCTCAGCACATTTGTATACTCAATATATTGCTTATAGTCTGAAAAATAGGAATAGCACGGAAAGTCGCAAACAATTTCCATCTTTCTTGTTGCACCTTCGAGAAGTTCAACTGTATAGCCAACAAAGTCTGGAAATAGTCCAATATATTTTGTCGAAAGAGATTCTTTAATAACAGTCAGTTCAGCATTTTGATTTTTAAATTCGATTAATTGCTCTTTTAAAGATTGAGCAATGTCACTTATTTTTCTTGAATCTTTTGCACTGCTTCTCAACTGATAAATGGTTATTACAAATCCGATAAAACCTACCAATAGAGCAATTACGTTGACAAACCCGATAACATCTTCATATTGCTTTAAAAAGTCGTGCATGATTCACATTTTTAAAATTGAAGTGTAAGTGTCCAAAAAAATTGCTACCAACGTTTTTCGGCTTTGCATTCGAAGGGGCATTCCGTGTTCGGTCGCCCCTGAACCGCAGCCGATAGTTGAACTAATATACAAAATATGAATTGTTGCTCACCTGCGTTCCCTCTGCCGAAACTGAAGATGAGTAGCGTTCCTGCCGCTGAAGTGTTATTGGTCGCCACCCGCTGACGCAAGACCGCCTATGGCCTACAGTTTTATTTGGATTTCAATTCAGAATTGTGCTCAAGCTCCTTGTATGATGTGGGAATTGTAAGACTAAAGGATTGTGCATTGTGATTAGACACAATTGCTTTCCATTCATCTAATGTGCTGTTTTTGTTTTCTGCGGTTGAAAGACGATAATACACCATTTGAAAAGTATGAGCTTTTATTAGAGCATAATTATCCTTATTTGGCGCCGATTCATAGTTCAAAACATTTGAATTGAAATTCACTTGACATTTTGGAAAGGCAACCGCATCGGTGTTGCCGGAGTTTAAAATGCCCACTTTGAATACTACGGAACCAGTTCTGATTGAGTCCATTTTTGTTTGAGAATATGGTTTGATGTACTGAATGTATGTGTCAATTTCTCTAACTCTATCATTTATTGTGTTGATGAAGTTTGAAAGGATGTTTATAGCTTGGTTCCTATTTGTAGTAACTAAATCTTCTAAAGAGCGGTTTCCTAAATAGTTAGCCAAGTCAACCGCTGTTAATTGGATTTCCGATTTTCCATCCCAAGCCCTTACACGTTCCAAATTTGTTTCAAGTGCTTTTCTTGAAAATAAAAGTTTGCCTTTTACGTTACCTAAGCCAACTACCATATCTTTTGCATCTACATTATCTAAACTGTCGTAGGTAGCAACATCCTCTAAGGCTTCTTGTTCTAATAGAAGTATGACTTGTTGGTTACTTTTTATAGGATTGGATATAGAATCGGGCAGGAAAAGCTTTTCCTGTTTTTTATAATCAAAGATTTGTTCAACGTTCGTTATTTCAAGCTTTGGCGCGTCTAATCGTTGACCTAAGTAATAGGCTATGACAATCGAAATAGGACTAAGCAGTATCGCTATGGCTCCACCAATTATAGCTTTGTTAGCTTCTACCGAAAAAAACTGTTTTTTCTCTTTATTGGTGTCAGAAGTACCCATAATGCAGAGGTTTGATTAAAATTGCAGGCAACGATCAGGTATTGCCGATAGTGGGGAATTTTATATTCGTCGGCCGGAACCGCTGCCTGGCCTTTTGATAAAGTTAAAATATTAAGAACTAAAGCTGGGCTTTATTCGTCAAGCCCCGAACTACAGTACAACAAAATTACCGCTGCTGATTGTTCCAATGTCAAGCCTCACTATTGGCAATACCAATGTTGTGAGCATGCCCCTTGTATTGTGTCAAGAACCTCTAAAGGAATTAATCTGTTTAAACGAATTTACTGCTGTCTCGATCCATTTTCCAAAGTTTAAATAGCCATCTCCAGAAACCCAGGAATATGTCGGAGCTACATTTGTTAAAGAGTTGTATCCAATTTTATGCGAATCAAAAGGATTAACACCTCGGAAGTCGGTAGCGCCATTTATACTTTTCATTTCATTTATGTAAATTCCCAGAATTGCATTTTTTCTTTCAATGCTTTTTTCAATTTCGTAATGCACCCATTTTCTTGAATTAGTTTCATTTCCAATTAGTACGCATGTTACTGTCGAGCCTTCAAATTGCCCATCAATCCATCTTTTTATTGAAGCGTCTCCGTTTCTTCGAACAGCTTCCCAGTCTGCATGATCTAAGAACTGGGTTTGCTGATATTGTCCTTTTATGATGTTACTATTCCTTACTTGAGATACCCTGAAAATATCCCTGTCATAATGAAAACTAAAAAATACTTTTCTGGCCATGTTATTGATTTATAAATGATGATGCTAAAATGGAAGCAGCTATAATAATTGGGTAAAACAAAAGGAGTGTCAATGAAAGCAAACATCTGAAAAAACTATTCTTACCACCTTCAAAACTAGAAACGTCCATTGAGTAATTAATTTGGGATTCGGTTAGTGTTCTAACTTGATCATATAAACATCTATATTTTCGTTCTGTTACTATGAAAAAAGCATCTAGTATCCAGAAAAGAATTGAAACAAAAGGGGCAAACCATAGAAATTTGGTATTGGCATCCTTTTCTGATAAGACGAAGATTGCAGCGACCAAAGTAACAAGCCAACCTTTGACTAAAAACGAGTTTACATTCATCCTAGTTATTGTCAACTGAATAAATTCAAGATGCTTGATTTTATTGTCGTTAATATTGCTCATTTTTAACTTATTTAAGTTTCAACCATTCAAGAATACTTTTTTTAGTTCCATCAGGATAAATAACATAATAATCTGCATTTTCATTTACATTACTACTGGTCTGGATTGATGGATAGATTTGTAAATACTCTTCTCCTTTATAATTATTGTTATCAGGCTTTAAAGCTAATAATGCAATGTGATTTAAATATTTATGGCTATCTGCAAAACCGATTTCCCAATTACACCATTTTGACTCAATAGCAGCATTTGTAGCTATTAATATAAATTTATGGGCTTCAATAATTTTTTTCTTTATTTTCATCGCAGTCTCCCCTGAGGTTTCTTTTGGCATTGAATCGTCTTCCCAATCCACATACCCCGTAAATCCATATTTTTTTAATAACTCTTTCAACCGATATACATATTGTGCTTCACCATGTTTGTGAGAGATAAAAATTGGGTTATCTTTCGACTTTAGCTGGTCAGAAAAATTCTCTAAAATAAATTTTAGTCCTTCGTGACTTTTTGTATCTCTAAAAAATTTGCTTTCGTTTATAACCATTAAAACTTTTGATTTAAATTAGTCTCCTAGATACAGAAGGGTTTCTTTGGGGTTGCTTACAACGAGCAGGGCTTTATGCAGGTTGGGAATTAGTAATCCGTCTGCCGATAACCGCTGCTTATTGAAAATATAAAGTTGAATTTAAGAACTAAAGTTGAAAGTTGTTTGTCCTGCCCGAACCACAGCCCGGCTATGCAATTTGTTGATGTTTGCTGGTCAAGCCCAACTTGCATAAAACCCAATGTTGTGTGCTGTTTTGTTACTCGTCAACTGGCTTAGGCATATCGTCATACGGATACTCGTAGCCATAATCTTCTTCCCATTCTTTTTTTACAATGTCGCCATAAATTATTTGGCGAACTTCATAGTCTTTAGTGTCCATTGTCCCAACAAAAATTCTTTGATGTTCAGGAACTGCTTCATAAGCTTCTTTAAGTTCTTGTTTTATTTTTTTTGTTGGCTGCTTTTTATATTCTTCAAAAATTCTTGAACATTTTGCAATACTATTTTCTCTACCGTTTAATTCATTGAATTTGTCCGCAAATTCGTTTAGCTTAAACTTAATTTCAACGCCGTTTCCTGATTTGACTTTAAACGAGCCTAATCCTAAAATTGTAATTGTCTCGCCAATCTTTAAATCTGTAGTTATTTGTCCAATGCTTGTAAGTGCGTTTAACTCGTCAAACTTGAAATCTTTTTTTGTTGGAAGATTTGTGATTTCAATGTGCCCACTTTTGTAAATTGACATTTCCGCTAAATACGTTTTCCTATCATCATTTCTATAAAAAATATGAAACTTCTCTCCATTTATTTTTTTAGGAAAGAATGAATTTGGGTCGTCATAATAATATGGCTTGGGGTCTGGCATAAAATGTTTTGCAACATTTGCCTTACCGACCATTTTTGAATTGCTGCCATTATAATTGTGAAGATTTTCAAGAGTTGGGTTTAAGCGTTTTAGCAACGAATAAACATAGTCATAAAGTGTTTCCTTTGTATGTTGCCATTCTCCTTGCTCAATATACCAATGTCCTAAATTAAAAATTGAGATTGCTTCTCCGTCTGGAATTGATGTAACAACCCAACCTTTGTTCAACTTGTCCTTAAACATTGCTAAGTCAACCATTTCCCAACAAGAAATAAGTCCGTCACTATACACTTGCAAGTCGGTAAAGTGATATTGCATATTGTGTATAATCCCTGGAATACAAAAGCCTTCAAGTATTTCTGTCCTTGTGATAGTTGTCAAGTCCGCTGGTTCAGTCGTCTTGTTAGATTTGAATATTTTGTCAAATAGTTTCATTAGTTGTAGTGTGTCTCTCTAAAATAGCACACAACGTTTGTATTGACGTATTAGCCGCACAATCAAAAATATACAACCAATTAATTCTCAGTACTATTCTATCGCGTTTTTGTATAGCAGTATTGCGTCAATGAAACTGAGTTTTCCTTTTCCTGTTTCCCCTCTCGAAGCGATTTCACAGTGATTACTACGGGCTCCAGGGTTGTATGATAAAAGCAGCTATGCTTCAATATGAGAAAAAAAATTAAATATTGCAATAGTTGGTTACGGTTTGCTGTAAAAATTCTTCAGTAGCCCCCGCCATCCAAAGAGTTAGCTTGCGGCTCTTTGGATTTCTTATAATTGCCAGGCTTTGTCTGGTTTCCAATAGCCCAAATGTTGATAAGAACTACCCCCAGCCCCTACGCTTCGACAAAAGCTCCATAGCGAACAAGGCGTACAAGAGTGCGATCCCGAATCGTTCCTCTCGGGACATACGCACCAAAGCCCAATGCTTATTCCTCAGCCCGGCCCATCATTCTTCTTCTCTAACGAAACATGATATTCCCTGGTTGGTGGATGATGGCCAACGCCTGCCCGGTGGCCCACCCGCCACCGGCAAAACTGGCTTCCCACCCCACGCCAGCCCGCCGGAAACCGGGAAAAGCTGCCTTTACACCTGCGGATGATGAAAATGCAAACAGGGAAGATAACGGGAAGCATACGGAAGAGTGCCAAACGGGCACGGAAGATAGTTTGCAGTATCGGGAAGGGGAGTGTAATTTAAACTGTGTCAAGGTTATTTTTCACGTTCCTTTTTCCGGCCATGGCCGGAAAAAGGAACGTGAAAAATTTTTAGAAAATTGCGGCCATCCTCCCCTCGAACATAATGCTCAGTTGCTGTATGGTTAAGCTCCAGTTCGGAAGTGGCTTTGTCCATTTCTCCATAATGCGCTGGGTGGTCAGGTATACCAGTTTCAACAGCGCCATATCATGGGGAAAGGCACCCTTTGTTTTGGTCACTTTTCTTATCTGCCGGTGATAGCCTTCTATGGTATTGGTTGTGTATATCAGACGCCGGATATCTTCACTGTATTTAAAAAAAGTGCTTAGCTTATGCCAGTTATTTCGCCACGAACGGGTGACAGCAGGATACTTTTTGCTCCACTTTTGTTCCAGTTTATCCAGGTGTATTTCGGCCGCCTGTTTATTGGGTGCCTGGTATATTTTTTTTATATCCGTCATTACTTCCCGGCTGTCTTTATATACCACATATTTGAGCGTGTTGCGTATCTGGTGCACTATGCAACTCTGTACTTCTGTTTTGGGATAAATACTGCCGATGGCCTCCTCAAAGCCTCCCAGGTTATCTATGCATGCAATCAGTATGTCCTTTACCCCTCTTTGCTGTAAATCGGTTAAAACGCGTAGCCAAAACTTTGCCCCTTCACTTTCCGATACATACATACCCAGTATGTGTTTGCGGCCATCCAGGTCAATACCCAGCACATTATACAGGCAACGGGTGGTAACCTGCCCGCTTTCATCTTTTACCTTGTAATACATGGCATCCAGCCACACAATGGTATACAAGGCATCCAACCCCTGGGACTGCCATAACTTTACAGCCGGGATTACCCTGTCTGTTATCTCTGAAAGAACGCTGTGGCTGATATCACTGTCATACATCTCTTTGATGTGGGAGGATATATCCCGAAGGCTCATGCCCAGTCCATATAAACCGATGATTTTATGCTCCAGATTATCCGCAAGGATGGTTTGACGTTTCTTTACTATCTCAGGCTCAAAACTTCCTGAACGGTCACGGGGAGTGGATAAATCCATACTCCCTTCACTCGTTCGTAACTGCTTAATGCCATGACCATTGCGACGGTTAACTTCCACTTCCCTGTTTTGCTGTAGGTGGCTTTCCAGTTCGGCTTCCAGAGCCGCTTCCAGAAAGGACTTAAACAACGGCGCCAAAGCACCTTCTTTTCCTAATAGTGGCTTTCCACTCTTGAGTTGTTCCAGGGCCTT
>NZ_VVIP01000044.1 GCF_009650435.1 Foetidibacter luteolus | reverse complement strand
TGCCGTCATATCCATAGCCGTCAAAACTCATTTTCCAGTCCATTTGTTGGCCAATACTGTAAGTCTTCGAAAATTCAAATGTTATGCAGACCCTGGCATTAGATTTGACGTTCTTATGTGTCGTAATTACAGAAAATGGGAGAAACGGAAGGTTATACAGATGTTATGGAACAAGCAAAAACTGCAGAAACCGGGCAGGACAATGCCAAAGCAATTGAGAGATACAAGCGTGCTATCAAGATGAGACCTGGAAGTGAATTGCCCTATAAACGGTTGATGATTTTGTATCGCAAGGAACGAAAATACCGTCAGGAACTTGCGGTCCTAAACAAGGCTATCAGCTTCTTCACTAAACTATACTCTCCAGTTCCTGCCAGGAAAAAAAGACGGAAAAGTATTGAGAGGGCCCTGGCCCAAAGCCTGGGGTTGCTTAATAAAAGCGGCAAATTGCTTTATGTGCCTGAACCATTGGCTGGTTGGATAAAAAGAAAAGAAATCGTAACGGCAAAGATTACCTTACAATAACAAAACACACAAGGCATAACCGGCACCGAGCCTCATTCAAACTTAAAGCCAAGCCCTTTTTTGGATTTTATAATGTGAACCTTTTACATGCATGATACATTCCCCCCCTAATGACATGCTAAGGCCAAAGGTATTTAAGCACAAATATAGTCTTGTAGCGAGTCCGGAAGGCTTTGTGTAGCGATTTTACTGCGGCCCTTGCATTTCCCAAAAAAACATTTTAATCTAATACCAGCTAAACCTCCGCCATGCGAACCCTTACCGATACCCGCATTAACGTCACTTGTCCCGGCTTTTTTCCGATCATTGATCAGGCCGTTGATATGGCGCAGGCGCAGTTTTAGCCGCAATAAAGAATTTTTTCCCATCAGACAGGTTATAAAGCTGTTGAATGCTCCAAAATGCCGGCCAGCTTTGGAACGCGGTCACACAGATGGCAGTTCTGTTACCGCATAGGACATTTTAACTATGGTTCAACGCTTAGCCCATCAGAGACTCAAGATAGTATCGCATGCCTGGCCAGCAATTCAGTTTTTTGCTGGTATCCAGCAGTTTGTTGGTCAATTGTTTATTTTGTTTTCTTAACATATAGACTTCAAAAATTTTCTTCACAAAATTTTTAATGGTCTCTTCATCCCAGGGCTTGGTCAGGTATTTATACACCTGGCCGGTATTGATCGCCCCGAGCCCGGCGGATATATCCGAACCAGTGAGTAATATCCGGATCGGTTCAGGGAACCGGTCAACAACAACCGCAAAAAATTCAACACCGGTCATCCCGGCCATCCGCTGGTCGCTGATGATCACATGCACTTCATTCGGCGAAAGGATCTGCAGGCCCTCTTCGGCTGATTGGGCTACAAAGACAGCAAAGTGCCTCCGGAAACTGGCCTCGAGGGCGACCAGGTTATTGATTTCATCGTCTACCTACAATACTTATACAGAAGGAGTCAGCATAGCATGAAATTTTTATTTCAATTAAAAGCTGGCTTTGTAAGGAATCTGGAAAACCTGGTTGAAGCTGGACGATAACCACCTACCGATTACAGATGTCAATGGTGGGGAAGCGAAATGGGAAAGGGAAATCAGAGGAATTGGAAGTGTGTACCCGAAAAGGGAAAGGGCCATTAGATGAAATGTGGCAAACTAACTGAAAACTGTAAAACATCAGCGGTCGTTTTCTTAAAAATAGTTAAACAAGCGATTGACGG
This sequence comes from Foetidibacter luteolus, assembly GCF_009650435.1. Classification (GTDB taxonomy): domain Bacteria; phylum Bacteroidota; class Bacteroidia; order Chitinophagales; family Chitinophagaceae; genus Foetidibacter; species Foetidibacter luteolus. The sequence goes on along the minus strand of NZ_VVIP01000044.1, from coordinate 68,521 downwards.
GAAGGTAAAATCCTGACTGTTTTCCTCAGGTGGGAGTATAAAAAATATTTGGAAGCAGGAGTTCTTTGTTTTTACTTTGTAATTCAAAGTGCTTTTTATTTATTAGTTTCATTTACAAACCATACTATGAAGATGAAGATTTTGTCAGGCACATTGTTGGCGCTTGTGCTTTTTATCACAGCACCTGCACAAACACTGGATAGGTCAAAGCTTGATCAGTTATTTGACCGTCTAGTCGAAAGGAACAAAGGCATGGGGAGTATTGCCATAGCCAGGGATGGAAAAGTCCTCTACACCCGCTCGTTCGGATATGGCCGGGTTACTGAAACCGTAAAGGAGCCGCTGAAAGTTGACACAAGGTACCGCATCTCATCGATCACAAAAATGTATACCGCTGTGATGATCTTTCAATTGGTTGAAGAGGGTAAATTAAGCCTTAACGACACACTTGACAAATTCTTTTCCCAGATACCTAACGCCCATAAGATTACTATCGCGCAAATACTTTCACATCGCAGTGGTATACCCAATGTCGCGCCTGATGGTTCAGGAATGCAGCCCCGGACACAGGCGGAAAGAGTTGCTGAAATTGCTAAAGGCCAGCCTGATTTTGAACCGGATGCCAGGCATCTTTACAGCAACTCCGGCTATGTGCTGCTGGGTTATATTGTCGAGAAGGTTGCCGGCAAATCCTATCAGGAAGTATTGAAAGATCGCATTACTTCCCGGCTCGGTCTTCAAAATACGTATTTGGGAACCGGTAATACAAACGTGGCCCGGAACGAAAGCCTCTCCTACAGGTATCTGGGTGAATGGAAAGAAGCGAAGGAACCGGATTTCAGCATTACTGCCGGCGCTGGTGCGATTGTTTCGACGCCTGCGGATATGGTGAAATTCATCCAGGGTCTTTTTGACCTTAAACTGGTTTCGCAAAGCAGCCTCAGGCTGATGACAACCTTGAGGGATGGCGAAGGCATGGGAATGGAGTCCTTCACGTTCGATGGAAAAATCTTATATGGCCATACAGGGGGGAGCGGGACGTCCGGGGCATGGCTCGCCTATTACCCGGAGCAAAAGCTGGCGATGGCCTACACAACCAATGCGAAGGTTTTTCCTGTAAAAGATATCGTTAGCGGGGTTTTTGACATTTACTGGAACAGGCCGTTTGAAATACCTTCTTTCAATGCGCTTAAGTTGAGCCCTGAAATCCTTGACCGGTATACAGGTATATATACGGCGCCCGATGCCCCTGTCAAATGGAAGGTTACCCGGACTGATTCAACGCTTTTTATTCAGCAGGATGGTGGCGGTGCTATCCCGCTTGAAGCAACAACTGAAAGTGAATTCACTATCACGACAGGCGTAACAGTGCAGTTCGATGCCGCTAAAAAACAAATGCGCATCAGGCGCCCGCAAGGTGAGCGGGTATTTACCAAAGAAAATTAATGTAAATCCGTTCCGCGGTTTTGGCTGGAAGAAACTTTTGCCTACCGCACCGGGCTATCCTTCCAGATGTTTGCCGTAGCAGCTTTATGAACTGAACGAAATGCATTCGTTGGCTGACCTGTTCATAGAGCTGTCTTAATGAATAAAGAATCCCCCATTTTTAATACATCCCAATCAAATGTTTTGGTTAGATTGCAATTAGATGGGTACCCTTGAAGGGTGTCAGGCCGGGTATTTACGTGCCTGGCTTTTTTTTACCTGTGCCCTGCTACAAGCTACAATACGACCTGCTCACAAAAATTGAATTGCTGCCGGAATTAAAAATGAGACCGTGGAAGCGTTACCTGCGGTCTTTTTATTATACCGGAAACGGGGGAGTGGATAGAATGAAGAGGGTGTTGCCACAGAGCGCATTTTCAGGTGGGAGGCTGTTTCAAAGAGCCGGGCAAAACTTCATTCGCATCCATCTCAGAGCAATATTTAGCTGCTTTTCCCGCGGTGCTTCACACCTTCACCCTGCACTACAGCCTGCTGCAATTATGGGAATCCGGCTTTGCAGGCAGGGGAAGCAAAGATCAAAAAAGCATCGGCGCGGACAGGGCATACCGTCACTTTGGGAACTGCCTGAAACGTTTGTTTGTGAAATGAAAAAATAACGCCCAAAGGAAAACAACGGCCAGGATGACAAAAGTGCTTTTCATACAATTGGAATTTTTAAGTGTACATTCATGATACCGGTTGGCAGACAATAGAAAGAATAGTTTATAAGGGAGGCAACTGAAAGTTAATCAATTTGAATGAAATAGCATAATTGCAGCACTGGATAAAACTAAACCAAGGAAGAGTGTATTATATGCATATACTATTCGTTAGGAATACCGTTTCTTCCATAATTTGGAAGTTGCTCAATTTCAAATAGGTAATTCCTCCCAAACAAGTCAGGGGGGTAAGTGAATGAATGATTTTAAAAGTTTAAGATTACCGATTATCAGGGCTTATCATTTGATATCCAATTCTTCTCATCCCGATTAAACACAACACCGTCTTTTCTTAAAATCTTTTGTAGATTCCCTGTATTTACACTTTGCACAGGCTCTTTGTTTGTGGCTGCCAAAACGGCAGCAATGCCAGCCGCTTGACCAAGTTGCATCCAGGTAACCTCAACTCTGATGGAGCAAAATCCTACGTGAGAAGCTGAAACACAAATAGGTACCAGAAGGTTTATACATTCATTTTGTTTAGGAATGATAATGCGATATGCAAGTTCGTATGGTTTGTCAACTTTAACCCAAATCCGTCCCTCATTAATGTATTGTGTTTTGGATATTGCAACTTTTTGTACGTGATGGCAATCCACAAAATGCGAACCCAAAGCAATTGCATCAGGCTTTCCAGGGCTCTCGAATATATCTTTCTGTGTTTGTACATAGCTTCCAATCATACGCCTCGCCTCGCGGACATATAGATAGTAGGGGAAATTATGATTATCCTTAAACTCATCAGGAGCAAGGCCATAGCGATTGACTTCATCATGTAAAGTCCTGGGTACAGACTGATCATGTTGCAGAAAATAAAGTAAGCCCAATGTCCAGTCCTTATGATCCTGAAATATCTGCTGCCGTTTTTTATAGTCCGCATCAGGATAATCGGTATTACCCCCAAAAAGTCCCAATGAGATGACCGCGTTTTGTTTATTATTAGTTTCATACTTTCCGGGAGGATAGTTCCAGGAGTAAATGTCAATTATATCAGCAAGTTTTATATCAGGCTTTTGTGCAAGCAGGCGTTTAAGCGTAATGAAACGACTGGCATCGTAATGCAATGGAAATTGAAATGGCGCTCTATCGGAGTTCGTGGACATCATCAACCGAAAATTATAATTGATAATCCTGTTACTAGCTTCTCCGTTGGCTAAATTTTTTGCCTCAACAAACCCCGGAAGCAATTGTCCACTATCATCATATGGCGATACGTCAATGGGCTTATCCAATAGGCGAATACCGGCAAGCGATTCATTATATTGCGTTTTGCTTTCTCGACCGTAGGTATAGGATACACCTGCAAGTGCCATTAAATCACCCTCGTAAGTTGCGTCGATAAAAACATTGCCGCTTACGGTTTTCCCATTGGTCAGCGTTATACTTTTGATGACGTTACGTGTTTTATTTACGCTGTTAACGAAGCCCTCGTAGATGACAGACACATTTTGTTCCACCAGCAGGTCAACAAATACTTTTTCAACAACATGCGATTCAAAGTAAAAAGCGGGTTTATTCATTCCATACGCTTTGCCAATCCGGGTATAGATCTCCAGCGGAATTCCAGAGATAGTTTCCTCAATCATATGTTCGGTTTCAGCGGTTCCTATTCCACTTGTATTCATGCCGCCCACATGCCGGGTCTGCTCAATCAAAATAACTTTAGCTCCCTGTCTGGCCGCCGAGATGGCTGCAGATATCCCTGCCGGCGTTCCCCCATAAACTACGATAGTAGGATCGCTGGCAGCGTTTGACCCAAAGGCATAGAGCATTATTGTGGCAATTATACATATCTTCTTCATTTCAATAATTTTGGCTTACTTCAGTATTTCAGTATCTGGTCTGTTTTTGAGAACTGATAAAGAAAGGGTGCTCAGCACCCTTTCTTTATTCTTTATAGCCTAATAACCGGGGTTTTGTGTAAGTGCGGGATTTACATCTATCTGATGCTGCGGAATAGGATAAAGCAGGTTTTGTTGCGAAACTGGCATCCCTGCCGCTTGAAGTGTACTGACGTATTTGCCTGAACGTAATAAATCCCAGCGGCGATGGCCTTCATAACATAACTCCCAACCCCGTTCCTGTAAAACAGCTTCCCTGAACTCAGACTGGGATAAACCAGTTAGATTTTGTGGATTAGCGGAAGAATCACCGTTTCTGGCCCTGGTTCTCACTTGATTGATAGCATCATAAGCAGCAACGGTTGGACCGCTAAGTTCATTCTCTGCTTCCGCATACATAAGCAACACATCTGCGTAACGTATGATCATAAAATTGTTGCGTGCGCCGAATTCCGCGCAAGGGGAGGGGTCCCAGTATTTATCAATGCAAGGGCCATTACGTGCTACAACTAATTGATTATTCGATGGATTCACCTTTTGCGTGATAATTGTAACGTGTTTACGATAATCTCCGGTAAGGTACGAATTTACATACAATGTGTCGGCATTGAACACTCCGCCACCCTGATTGATAGGATATGAAAAATAGATTGAAAAGTTTTGGGCCATCGAGCTGCCGTAAGTTGTTTTAACACAACTGTATTGCGCTGAAAAAATATGTTCCTGGCCATTTTTGTTCTCGGGTGGAAAAACATCTTTATAATCCGGAAAAAGACTATAGCTTTCTGAGTCGATCACCTGTTTGGCATATAGAGCGGCATTGGTATAGTCCCTACGGGTAAGGTAAACCTTTGCTAAAATTGATTTAACGGCACCACTTGTTGCCCGTCCTATGGTTCCGGAAGATGTATACTTTGCCGGAAGGTTTGCAGCCTCTGCATCTTTTAAATCACTAATGATTTGAATGTAAACTTCCTCAGCAGGCACACGTTCTATATTGACATTTACAACATCCGTAGTAGGTATAAGAACTAGTGGAACATCACCGAAGGCTTGCACCAGATCGAAATAAATAAGTGCCCGCAAAAACCTGGCTTCACCAAGAATTTGAGCTTTTGCTGTAGCATCCATAGTAATGCCTGGAACGTTTCGGAGTACACGGTTTGCCCTGTCAATTAACAAGTAACAATTTGTATAAAAGGCATCGAAAATAGAATTGGCAGCCGAGTATGTATTCTCTTTGAAATCCAAAACGGTGGCACCGACAGTAGCTTCGACATTGAGTTCCTCGGAATTTAGATCAGCCATGTTGATCATGGTCATACCATAAATGGTTCGCAGCTTATCATACACAGCATTTATTGCAACTGTTGCATCATTTGCCGTCTTGAAAGAATTTTCCTCGCCCAAAAAAGAATAAGGCACCTCATTAAGATTTTTTTTACAACTCTCCAAAATGATTAACATCATTGCAAAAAAACAGCACAGTAATGTTCGCAGCTTAACTGGCGAAATTGTGTCGGGTTTCATATATTGAAGTTTCATATTGATCTGAAATTTAAAATGTCATTGACAAACCAAGCATATATATCCTTGCTGGGGGATAGTTGAAATTGTCGCGTCCGTAAGTAGTATTGCTGTTAAAATCACCATTTACCTCTGGGTCATAACCGGTGTATTTACTAAAAGTCAGCAGATTTTGTGCGCTGATGTAAATGTGGGCCCTCCTGATGACTTTTGTGAATGTTGGCAACTGGTAACCCAATGTGACATTTTTCAGGCGTACAAATGAACCGTCTTCAATTGCATAATCTGTTACTGCAGGCAGTACCCACTGGCGTATACCGCCAACCGTATTGCTTGGATTTGTAGCTGTCCAGTGATTAATATAATAAGACTTTAGGTGATTGTATTGAGCGTCGATAAGAGTAGTGAAAGTGTTGTAAATCTTATTACCTTGAACACCCTGTAAGAAAAATGAAAAGTCAAATCCCTTATATGAAAAGTTGTTTGTCAGGCCGAAAATATATTTAGGAAGTCCGTTGCCCAGTATCTGGCGGTCGGTTGCTTCATTATAAACCTTATCACTATTCACATCCTTCCAGCGATAAGCTCCAGGCAAACTGCCAGCTTGTGCCAAAGCGCCTGCATCTGCGATTTCCTGGGTTGATTGCCAAATGCCATCAAACACATTGCCGTAAAATGAACCTAATGGTTTACCTACCTCTATAATCGTTAGTCCGGAAAAATAATGATCTACGCCATTGACAAGCGCTGTAACCTTATTTTCATTGTATGAGACGTTCCCGGCGGTAGTCCACTTGAATCCGTTCGGACCATTATCGATGTTAACTGATGAAATCGCCAGTTCGAAACCTCTGTTTTGTACACTCCCTATGTTACGAAGAACGCTGGTTGCTCCCGTGGTTGCTGGCAGGTCAACATATAACAATAAGCCACTTGTCTTTTTTACATAATAATCTCCTACGATATTTAATCTGTTATTAAAGAAACCAGCATCAAACCCTATATTTAGTTGAGCGGTTTTCTCCCATTTGAGATCTGGATTCTCTATACGCGATATCTGATTCATCAGAACCTCGGTATCATTAAAAACTGTTCTTCCTATAGAGTATTGAGACACGGAATTATATAATCCAATGGCATCGTTACCTGTTAAACCATAACTCACTCTAAATTTAAGATCACTGATTAGGCGATTATTTTTCAGGAAATCCTCATCTGATACGCGCCAGGCAAATGCGCCTGAGGGGAAGAACCCATATTTGTTATTGGCACCAAAACGCGATGAACCGTCCTCCCTGGCACTTAATGTAAGAAGGTACCGTCCTCTAAAGCGGTAATTGATCCTGGCCAGGTAAGAGTTCAGCCCCCATTTTTGTAATCCGCTGTTGGTAGCGATGAGTGTACTGGCGGCAGAAAGGTTATTTGCACCTAAGATAAAGTTCGGGAAATTCTCCGCTTCCTGATAGGTTGTTTGCAGTCTGTTGCTTTGAAAAGTTATACCTGCAAGAACATCAAACGAATGATCCTCATTGATCCTTTTTGAATAGGTCAGTGTGTTTTCATTTAAGATATTGAGGTTTTCAGAGGTGCCGTTACTTCCATAGCCATTCCGGCCGCTACCTGCAAGTGTTTGTGGTGTAAAAAATACATTTCTGTAAGAATTTTGAATATCCGCACCAAAACTAACATGGGCTTTTAAGCCATTAATGATATTTACATCAGCAAACAGCGTACCTAAAACCCGGTCCGTTGTGAGTTGGTTGGTAGACGTTCGCTGCACAGCAACAGGGTTTGGTGCACTGGCAAAGCCTGTTCCAGGACCCAGGTTAAGTAATTGATAGCTACCATCCGCCGCGTATACAGGGCTAGCCGGAGAAATGACCAATGCCTCATAAATTGGCCCTGCAACCAAATTCTCAGAAACACCATTATTTTCAGTGCGTGCTGCTGTAAAACTGGTTCCAATCTTGATACGATCACTCAAGGTGGCGTCTATGTTTAATCTTGCCGAATAACGCTTAAAGTTGTTAGCAATTATGATCCCCTCCTGGTTCAAATAATTACTGCTAATCATATATTTTATTTTATCAGAACCGCCGTTGACGGATAACTGGTAATTCTGCATTGGGGCGGTTCTGAAAATTTGCTTTTGCCAGTCTGTGCCTTCGCCATAGGAAGAGACGGGCTGAGGGTAAGCACCCGTGGGGTTTCCAAAACGTATTGGATAGCCAAGGTTCGTTAGTTGCTCATTCTTTAAATTTAAATGATCCGTGGCGTTACCGAGTTCTAACTGTTTTACTACCTGTTGTTGCCCAAAGTAGGTTTCAAACTCAATATTTGGTTGTCCCGACTTTCCACGTTTTGTAGTAACCAAGACAACACCGTTTGCGCCCCTGGAACCGTAAATGGCAGTCGCCGAAGCGTCTTTTAAAATCTCAATCGATTCGATATCACTGGGGTTAATGGTTGATAAAGGGTTTGCATAATTGGCACCACTTCCGCTCGCACCGCTGGCTGCGGCTGGAGTAGAAATAGGAAATCCGTCAACTACATACAGCGGGTCGTTACTTGCAGAGATAGAATTTCCGCCCCTCACCCTTATTGTAATGCCCCCTCCGGGCGCATTAGAAGCCTGAGTAATCTGAACACCGGAAACTTTTCCTTGTAGTGCCTGGTTGAACGAGTTGATGGGTTGTGACTTTATTTCATCTGAACCGATTGATGAAACCGAACCTGTAAGGTCTTTTTTACGGACTGTTCCATAACCGATCACCACGATCTGGTTTAATGTATTGGAGGTAGATTTTAATGAAACATCCAGGCTAAAAGTAGTGCCGGCTTTTAAATTGTAACCCGATAAAGTTGCCTCCGCGTACCCAACGCTCTTAACGATGAAAGTGTAGGGGCCTCCTGCCGGAAGACGGGTGATAAAAATCCCGGAAGTGTCTGAAGTGGTGCCTGAAGCAAAATTGGTTTTGCTGTTGCGGATAACCACAGAAGCGCCAACTATTGGCTTGCCGGTTTCATCATGAACAATCCCTTTTACATCGGTAGAATTTTCCTGCGCCTGTGCGGGGGAGTGAACAAATATCTGTGTGGCAAGCAGAAAGGCTATAATAAAAAGCCTCATTAATGGAAACTTACAAAACATATGGCTTGGTTTGTGTTTATTATGGACAATGCGATATAAGCTGCCTGAATGCAGGCAATTTTACAGTTGCATTCCAGTGGAATTACTTCTTAAATGGATTTTTTATTTGGTGATTATGAAAGCAGAATCTTTCTTGGTTACATTAAGTTCATTTACAGCAGCTATTCGTTTTAGAATCTTTTCCAAAGAATCTGTTTTATCGTATTTACCTGTGAAATATATTTTTTTAATATCCTTTTTGTTATAGACTATTTTCGCATTATACAATGCAGAGAGAGAGATTAGCACCTGTTCAAGCGATTGATTATTGAACATATACCACGAACTGTTAGCAACATTGGGTATATTCAAAGAATCTGTAACCGGCGCGTTAACTATTTTAGCGTTCTGCTTACCACTTTTTTCAGTGAAATCCCGTACCGTAACGCCCATTTTGTAATCATATACAAGCTCCTGGCCGGGCAGCAAATACACATCTTCTTTCATTTTTGTATTCGCTTTATTGACCGCTTTAACCACCACTTTTCCTTCATGCAGCCTTACACTTAATTGTTGCGATTTCGCAAATGCTGATACCTGAAATTCTGTGCCGATAGCCGTGGTTGCAATGTCCCTGCTGGTAACTATAAAAGCAACGGGTTTGCCTTTTGCCACTTTGAAAAAAGCTTTTCCGGTTAATTCAACATCACGTTTTTTAGAAAATGGTTCCCCATAAGTTATTTCGCTTCCGTTAGTCAACACGATCCAAGAACCATCAGACATAATTATAGTACTGTCTTTGTCACTTGTATTCATGTGATGGTGCAGGACTAATTGCTGGCTGCTATCTTCTGTGGATTGTTGCGTCACCCGCACATCTTTCCCGCTTTTGTAAAAGAACTTCCAACTGATCCCAGCTACCAATATAACTGAAGCCGCAACAGCCGCGGCTACCGATAGCCTGTACAATAAACCCCTGTGCTGTTTTATTGGCAACGGCTGAATTATATAATCTTCGTCTGTATCGTTATTTTTTGATAATGTTTCTGCTGCTAGGGCATCAATCGTTTGTTTAAAATGCAACCATTCTGTATTTATATCAATCCGGGATGAACGGCTTAACATGGCCAGTTTCCATATGGCTTTAAGTTCTTCAAAATGTTCCCTGTTCGGTTCAGCAGCCAGCCAATCTTCCACACCAGCTTTCTCTTCTGTATTCAAATCACCGGCTAAATACCTTAGCAGTAATTCATCGTATTGATTGCTATTTTCCATTCATCTGTTAATTAAACGATTTACAGAAAGTTTACCCCTACAACCGCAAAAAATATTTTTTAAATAATGCATACAATAAACAGGATTGCGGTGAACATAGTTAAATAACCCAATAACTGTTTCCGCAGGTTAGCCAGCGCCCTGCTCATTTGTGTCTCAACGGTTTTGGTAGAAATGCCGAGCTGTGCGCCTATTTCGCTGTACTTTAAGCCTCCAAAGCGGCTTAGTTCAAAAACTGTACGCATTTGTTCCGGCATATCTTCGATAGCCGCATTTACCTGCTGAAGCAACTCTTTAAAATCAATGCTTTCAAAACTATTTGCTGAAGCAGCTTCTTCTTCATTGCCACCTGCTACTTTTATATAGCCTGCCTTAACTTTATCATGCCGTAAAATATCCAGCGCTTTATTGGCAATCATTTTTTGCAGGTATGTTTTTACAGGCACTTCATCATTTAACGTGCTTCTTATTTCCCATAATTTTATAAAAGCTGTATGTACGGTTTCTTTGGCAAGATCAAGATCGAAACCAAATTTGAACTGGCAGTATGTACAGAGTGGAATAAAGTTTTGTTTGAAGAATGATTCAAAAGCTTTTTCATTTAACCGCAAATCAGTAGCTGATAAGTTTTTATAATTTTTATCTTCAAACGCCGGAGTCATTTACTACAAAACGTGGTATTTAATATTTATCCAATTGTATGGCAACTATATCATTTGCTTTACTTAAACACTTCAACTCGAAAATAAGCTGGATAGAAGTCTCTGTGAGGGGTATCTGACTAAGCAACCAGTAAAGCAAATATGAAATAATTTTTTATAAGGCCAAGAGATTTCCTGAGAATAGTAATTAATTTTCATTTTTCTCCTGCCGCTGCATCCTGCCGGTTGGAAGTCTACAGATTGCCACGAAATATCTGGCGAGGGTATTTAAATTGGTCCCAAGCTGTTGGTGGCATACGCCCGCCGATTGTAGAATGCAGTTAAAAGAGTGGTGCTATCCAAAGAGTTAGCGTTAATCGGCTCTTTGGATTCTGAATATCGAGGATGCCTCAAAAGTAAAGAGGCGGCCATTTTTATGTTCAATTTTAGCTCTGACCTTAGGGCGTCTAGCTGGATGGATGAGTTATGCCGGGCCTTCAGCAGGATATCATTGGCTTCCCTGGCGACGGCTTTGCATATCTGGCTAAATGGATGGGGAGCGAATCGTTCGGCCGAATGCAGGAGATCATATCAATATAGGCAAGAGGGGAGTCCGAAACATATTTGCGGTACATCTGCCTGCAATACATTTCAAACCGGGCTATATAAGTTTGCTGTGATGGGTTCATGCAATTTGTGGTGTTGATTCATAGACAGTGATTCAAATCCGGTGCCAGCATGGTAGTCAGCTACAATAAAAAGGCGATAATCCGATAATCCCGGTGTTACACTTTTTGCTGGCAGGCCATTTGATACATAAATCAAAAAAGCTCCATGGAAGAAGTAGAATTATTGGATTCGCATGGTAAGTTAACCCTGCATGTTGATGGAAGAAGCCTGGAGGTGGAATTCATGTATGAAAGTAACGCACTGTATTACCGTATCTGCGAAAATGGCCAGTATCTTTTTCTATTACATTTAGGTGATGATGCGCAGTGGGTGGCGGAGAATGAGGAAATGGATCTGGTCGGAAGGGCAAATCAGATTGATCCGGAATTCGCAGATAAAGTAGGCGAAGCTATTCAATCACTTTCGGCTTGACAGACCATGAAAATAGCCACCTATAATATCAACGGCGTTAATGGCAGGTTGCCCGTATTGTTGCGATGGCTGAAAGAGGCCGCCCCTGATATCGTATGCCTGCAGGAACTAAAAGCCCCTGACGACCGGTTTCCTTTAAAAGCGATCAACGACGCAGGTTATGAAGTCATTTGGCATGGCCAGAAAAGCTGGAATGGGGTAGCCATCCTCTCAAAGCTTGGAAGACCCTTGGAAGTGCGGCGGGGATTGCCTGGCGATGCGACAGACATGCATAGCCGGTACCTGGAAGCGATCATCGCAAACCGCTTTGTAATAGCCTGTATTTACCTGCCCAACGGGAACCCCTGGCCGGGGCCAAAATTTGATTATAAGCTCGCGTGGTTTAAGAGATTAACTAAACATGCTAAAGCTCTGCTCGCCCATGACGTCCCCGTCATGCTGGTAGGTGACTTTAACGTGATGCCTACGGAGCTTGATGTATATAAACCGGAAAGCTGGGTGAATAATGCGCTGTTCAGGATAGAAGCCCGTGAGGCCTTTGAAAGGCTGATGAAGCTGGGCTGGACTGATGCCATCAGGGAATTATACCCTAAGGAGCGCATTTATACTTTCTGGGAGTATTTTCGTCGCGCATTCCAGCGTAATGCAGGATTGAGAATAGATCATTTTTTACTAAGCAAACATTTCAGAGGTCGCCTGTTGTCCGCCGGTGTGGATGTGAAAGTTCGGGGGTGGGAAAAGACAAGCGACCATGCGCCGGTTTGGATAGAACTCGAGGATAAGTAACCATCAAATCATTCGAACGCATTAAATTGTATACATGAAAGATTTTGAACCCCTCTACGAACTGCTTGCTACAATTGTGCATATGGATTTCGCTGATCCAAGACATGCCTTAACAGAAACAATCCCTGCGTTAAATCATTCAGTCATTTCAATGTTTGGATCGCTGCCGCTTCAAAGCGATACAAGGGAGGTACTTAGGGAAAAAGTGATGTGGTATATTTTCGATAATGTTGAACGTTTGGAAGCTATTGGCAAAGACATTCATGACAAGACCTATGAAATGCTGGATGCCTACGTGTACCGGTATCAGGTAGATGTCGAAAGGACCAGGATATTCCTGGATCTCTATGAACATGATCCTGTGTTCAATAAAGACTACCATGCGCTGGACTTCTAAAGTACCTCATTATAATTGCGATGTTAATAACCTGTTTTCATCTTGCCTGTGAGTAGACTTCCTGCCTCAATTGGCACGATATTGTATTTTATATCCGTAAAAACTTATCATATGAAATCAACTACCAATTCCACCAGGGGCCGTACACAGGACAGGGCAAAGGTTGCAGGCGGACAAGATCATGAGGTTAGTTATGAAGCAGGTAAAATGAAAACCACCGTAGAACACGTTCGCAAAGCCGTAAAGGCTGCGGGGAATTCCAGGAAGAAAGTGGAATCACATTTAAAGGGTAAATAGAAGCATGTAAGGTCCCATAAGCCAGCCCTGTTAAATACGGGGCTTTTTTTTAATAGTATGCTGGGCAATTTTTCGCCGTTGTTGAATTTTTTTCACGGTTTCCAAATTATGAAGGTTTATCCTTCTGCCAAGAAGATGCGTTGCGTGCCGCACCTATTGCTGCATTAAAAGCGATCACCGCCAAGTCGAAAGATAAGGAGCAGGTGAAGGCATAAGGCGATATTATCGGACGTCTTGAAAAATCAAATCCTTAAACAGAAGGGCTAAGGCTGTGGCGGACAATTGTGAGAATGATATTGCCCCTGCCATTTAATCCTGAGAGGTGACACCTTGATTTTTTAGTAACTGCTTGACGCCGTCAATTCCCTGTTTTGTTTATCTCAGTAACTATCGCAGTTGATAAAGTATTTTCCAATGCCGCTATTGAATCAAAGCTGTCTGTTATCCTGAACCCGGTTTTATCTCCTGCCATATGAAACCTTCTCTTAATACCGTCAACCACTACATAGACCTGAAATAATTTCCATTCCCGGATATTCATCGTTTTGAACTCAAAATTTTGACCCTTTATTTCGATTGTGAAATTCCTCATGGCCGCTAAAATAACAAGATAGTTTTCCTTATTCCAAAAACAGCAGGTGAATAATACTCCGCCTTTTAAAGAAAATTAAAATTGACTATCGTCCGGACGGCCATCAACCCTCATCCCCATCATCATAAGTTCCGTGCTTGATGCCTCATAATTAGTCCCATGATTCCTTCCCTGCATGGAGTTGAGGTATAATTGTACCGGGCTCACATGACTAAGACAGGCATATGCGGTGCTCCTCTTTGTCTAAGCAAGCAATGTGAGGGATGAAGCAGTATTAAGCAACTACAGCTTTTCTCATAGCGGGCCGCTATCTCTCTAGTGGTCATATTTTATCTCTTTGCAGCACAGTATTTTGCGACTTGATCCACCCTAAAGTTTACTGCCTCCTATCAAAAACGGTGAATTCCGTCCTACTCTCATTTCCATCTTTGACCCTCAACTGAAGCCATGTGCCTCGAATACAATATCGAAAAGCGAAGCCCCTTTCTGCCTCCCTTGATGGAAATGAAGTATCATCAGGAAGTTTTTTTCATTGATCCGATTACCCGTAGATCGTATTTCTATGACGATGGATTAAACCTGCATAATCCTGCCGCAACATTTCGTTCAGTTAATGGCGCCATGTATGATAATTTGCCACCATCGATTTCGAAGGAAAAAACTGTCAAGCCCCGGATTGTCAAAGACCAGCGGCAGGGTAAGGGACCCGGTTTTCATGAGCGGCGGAGAACTTAGTAAAAAAAGTTTGTGTTCACTTCTCAACCAGGTTGGGATGCCTTTAGACCAGTACAGCCCCGCCGTCGATGACCAGCGACTGCCCTGTCGCATAAGATTGTTTCATGAGGTAAACAAATGCCCGTGCGATATCCTCTGCATCTCCTACCCGCTGCAATAGCAGTGTGTTTTGAAGATGTTTGAAATAACCTTCACGGTCTGCTTCCGGCAAGTTGTTCCACAAATTGGTTTTTATTACACCGGCTGCGATGTTATTCACCCGGATGGGGGCGAGCTCCACAGCCATTGCCCTAGTAAAGGCATCCATCGCCCCGCAAATGGCCGCGCCCAGGCTGTAGCCTTTGGCGGGACGTTGGCCAAAGTTGCCACTCACTAGATTAATACTGCCACCTTCATTGATATACTGTTTTGAATATTTGATGGCTGCAAATGCTCCCCAGAAACGAATGGTGAAAAAATCTTTTCCCTTAGCTAAATCGGTATCATCTACCATGCTCATGGAGATATTTTCTCCGGCAGTATATACCAGGTGGTCGAACCGGCCAGCCTGACTAAAGAATGCTTTGATGTCCGCCTCGCTTGCCAGGTTGACTGCGTAACCCTGGCTTTGCGCTGGTAACTGCTCCAGCGCATCGTCTATCCTTTGCCTGTTGCTCGATACAATTACCACATCGGCGCCTTGTTCTGCCGCGGCTTTTGCAGTGGCGAGGCCCAGGCCGGAGCTGCCGCCAAGAATGATCACTCTTTTGCCCGTCAGTTCGCTTGTTTTACTTTGTTTTTCCATGATTTGGTTGTTTTAATTGATAATGCAAAGCTTAAAAACATCAACAGCGCTGCCATTACCATTTGGTAAAAAACGCCTGCGACAGAAATTTATTTAGTAAAAGGTCACGGAGTCACCAGCGCTTTGGGAGATGGGTACAGGTTACCAGGTAAAATATTTTTTGCTGCGCGCTGTTGGGAGGCCTTTGCGGTTACACAAGGCCAGGAAAGGCTACCCCTGAAAAATCTTGACAGGCTTTCAGGAAGCGTTCCTGGATATCCGGGTTTTTCGAAATAGCCTTAAACGTTGCGGGCCGCTGGTGATAAAAGTATTTTCCGGATACCATGGCATCGCGGTCACGGCTCACCGACAGCCATACCTGGGTCCTTGCACCCATTGCCATGTCATCAGGTGCACCCGGGCCGCCCATTTTGGTGGCTACCCATCCGGGTTCTACGGCGTTGGACAAAACATTGGGCCAAAGTCTTGCCACTGCCTGTGATAAAATAAGGTCGTGCAGTTTGGAATCCGCGTACGCCTGAAAACCATTCCACGACCGCTTTGTCCAACCCAGATCCGTCATATCCATATCACCCTGCATGTGCAGTGCAGAACTGAGGTAAACCAGTCTTTTGGGCCGATTGATCAGCGAAGTAAGCAGGTAGGCGGCAAGGCTGTTGACCGCGAAAACTTCTGGCAGGCCATCCACTGTTTCCTTGCGGGCGGGCTCACGATAACCAATACCTGCATTGTGGATGACTGCATCGAATGTTCCCAGTTCATTCACCTTTTCTGCCAGTACTAGGGTCTCTCCGATGCTGGAAAGGTCGCCGGTAAGCACTGTTGTTCTTGCGGGTAGTAAGCTACGCACCTGCTCTGCCCTGCTTTCGTTGCGCGCATGCAAGACCACTTCATGCGAAGCGGCCAGCAGCTCTTTGGCCGCCAGCAGCCCAAGGCCATCAGAAGAACCTGTGATAAAAATCTTTGACATGCACTTTTTTTTAGGCAAAGTTTACAAACTTATTGCAAGCCCTCTTATCATATGGTAAAATGCCAGCGGCTGGCTTTTTATTGACAACCACTAATTTTATAAAATAATTGTATACATGGAAGCGCTTATCGAATTTCTCCGCCTTTTCCACCCGATCACGGACGATGAGGCGTCAGGTATTACAACCTATTTTCGTCCCAGGGCTATAAAGGAAGGAGAGTACCTCTTTCGTAGTGGAAATGTCTGTAGGAAACTCTATTTCGTTGTCTCGGGTGTATTGCGCATTGTTGCCACCAACGATAAGGGGGTGGATGTTACCTATTATTTTATTGGTGAGCGGCAATTATGCACTTTACTACAAAGTTTCAATCAGGGCACAACAGCAGCCGACAGCATCCAGGCCTGTTGCGATACGCATGTTTTAACCATAGGTAAGCAGGACTTGCTTGAAGTGTATACAAATTTCCCTTTTATGGTAGACGCGGTTAGCCAGGCTAACCAGCAACGCATGCTGGAAAAAATAAGGCTTAAAAACGCTTACGCCGGCCAAGACGCCGTTGAAAGATACCGGGTGTTTATAAACGAGCAACCTGAAATAGCCAACCGTGTCCCCCAGAGTTACATCGCTTCTTACCTGAACATTACCCCTCAGTCATTGAGCAGGATTAGAAGGAACGTGCCTTAACTGGATAGTTGTTGAGTCCGGTTGTTACTTTCTGAGTCTGGCTAAAAAAACAACAATCCCGGTTATCAACAGGGTGGATAGCCAGAGAATGCGGTTGACTATATTGCTGGCTTTCATATACAGACGTGCCTGATCTGAAGCATAGACAATCCTGTATTGTCCATAAGTCTTCAAAAAGCTTTTGACGAAGCCGGGGAAATCGTTTCTGCCAGCCCGCATAAAATAGCTGAGTTTAACTAATGCGCAAGCTGTTAACATACTTGCATAGGCTGAAAAGGTAATGGTATAAAGGTTCTCCATAATTGATAGCGTATAAGTCTGATTTGGATGCAGAAATCCATACAGCGCAATCAGGTTTTTTCAGCAGGGTTTGCTTCAACCGATTTAGCTATATATCAGGCTCAAAATTCAAAATATTGCGGGTTTAACCGGGCGAGGTAGCCGTCACTTGCCTGTCTATTGAAGGCAATGTGCTAACCACCCATGTATCCTCCAATGATGGGTAACACCTCACCCGTAATATAGCTCGAACATTGCGGGGATGCAAGAAATACATAGGCGGGTGCAATCTCTTCGGGCTGCGCAGGCCGGTTCATGGGCGTTTTTCCGCCAAATTCAGCGATATCTTCAAGTTGCTTGTCGGCTGGATTCAGGGGCGTCCAAACCGGGCCCGGTGCCACAGCGTTGACACGGATACCCCGGTCTATGAGGTGGCTGCCAAGCGATCTTGTAAAGGCATGGATGCCACCCTTGGTCAGCGAATAATCCAACAGGTCTTTGTTTCCCATCATACCGGTAACAGAACCTGTATTGATGATCGCGCTTCCTGGAGTCATATGGGGAACTGCTTCCTGGGCCATATGAAAATACCCGTACAGGTTGGTCTTTAACGTTGTGTCAAAATGCGTTTCACTCAAATCTTCAAAACGGGGTACATGCAGCTGGAAGGCCGAGTTGTTGACCAGGATATCCAGTTTGCCAAAAGTTTCTACCGTAACAGCAACCGCATCCCTGCAAAAACTGCGGTTAGTGACATCTCCGGAAAGCAGCACGCACCGCCGCCCTTCTTTTTCCACCATCACCCTGGTTTTGTCCGCATCTTCGTGTTCATTGAGATAGACAATGGCGACATCGGCGCCTTCCCTGGCAAATAGTACCGCAACCGCTCGTCCTATACCTGAATCCGCACCCGTGATGATCGCCACTTTGTCCTGCAGCTTTTCAGAGCCTTTATAGAAGGGCGCATCAAACATGGGTTCAAGGGGCAGGCTGGCCTCCTTTCCTGGCTTTTTTAAGTGTTTGCCGGGCATGGGAAGACCTGGGTATTTTCTCGCCCCTGCCTGGACGGGTTTGCCGGATGGCTTGGTTTTATTTTGTTTGTCCGCTTTTGCTATCTCATCCTGTATCTGCCTGTGTTTGGTAGCTAAGGCTTCCGCCTGTTTTTTGTAAATGGCTGCTTTTTTCATAAACCGTTTTAAGGATGGAAGGGCATAAAAGCATGCCAGTCCCGTTTAAGCGTTTCCAACTGTGTGAAAACTATATCACTGAATATTTTTATGTCGCAATCAAAATCATGGCTTGAATTGTGTTGCCTTTGCAATGCCTCAAAAGCCGCGGCGATCCATGAATAAAGCATTTATTATAACCGGCATCTCGCTGTTATTTTTCCGAAAGGATTTTGATGATTTTTCTGAGGTCAACGCCTTTCCCTAAAACCGGCTTAAAAATGTCCCCTATACTTTTTACCCGTTCAGGGGCATTTTGAATAGTGAAATCAGACATCTTGAGCCCTTTTTTAACTTCATTCCACTCCAGTGGCATGGACACTGTGGCGCCAGGTTTTGGTCTCACGGAATAGGCAGCGGCAATGGTGGCATGCGGACGGTTCTGTAAGAAGTCCAGATACATTTTACCGCCACGATCCTTCACAGCTCTTTCGATGCTCGTGAATTTAGGTAACTCCGCGTGCACCATCGTTACGATAATTCTTGCCAGTTCTTTGGACTGTTCATAAGTGTATTTATTGCCAAGGGGGATATAGATGTGAAGTCCGCTGGAACCACTCGTCTTGCAGTAGGAGGTAATACCCATGTCATCCAGTATGGCTTTGGTGACCTGCGCAGCCTGGATAACCTGATCAAATGAATTGCGGTCCGGGTCAAGGTCAATAATACAAAAGGTAGGATGATCAGGCTTTTTGATGCTGCTGCTCCATGGGTTCATTTCAATGCAGGCCAGGTTGGCCATGTACAGTAAAGTGGCTTCGTCACGCCCTACCAGGTATTTGCGGTCACGGTTATCGGTTCCACTGTGATAGAGGTAAGTCTGTACCCATGCCGGTGCTTTGCCGGAGACATCCTTAAAATAAAAACCTTCACCGTTGATACCATCCGGAAACCTGTTCATGCTCTGCGGCCTGTCTTTCAGATAGGGGAGTATAAATGGAGCCATCTGGTAATAATAATTAATCAGGTCGCGCTTGGTAATTTTTTCACGGGGCCAGAAAAGCTTGCTCAGATTGGTAAACTTTAATTCATGCCCCCCTATTTTTTTAACCTGCGTTTGCTCACTAGGATT
The DNA here is from genome assembly GCF_009650435.1 of Foetidibacter luteolus. Classification (GTDB taxonomy): domain Bacteria; phylum Bacteroidota; class Bacteroidia; order Chitinophagales; family Chitinophagaceae; genus Foetidibacter; species Foetidibacter luteolus. Next base: position 48,979 of record NZ_VVIP01000044.1, on the reverse strand, counting down.
CAGCAGGGTCTTACGCTCCGGCCGGGCTCGAGGCGTAATAATTTTTTTATTAGTGGCAATGACAACCTTTGTTGATTGCTCTTTTTCCAAAACCACCTGCGTTGCTTTTTTATCAGTCCGCATTCCTTCAAAGGACGGGTGTCTCATGACCCCATCACTGGTAAGCTCCGCATAACTCACTTCACCAATCAGTTTTGGTTGCAGCCAGGTAACGGTTGCATGAGGAGGATTGGGCCTGAAGCGGGAAGGTTTGTTGACATCCGGTTCTTCCGCAAACGGCGTTTTCCCTGTAATAAGCGGGCGGAACTGCTCCATCATTTCTTTTTGCATCTTATCGTTGAAACCCGTTCCTACTTTGCCTGTGTACACCAACCTTTTGCTTTTATAAACACCCACAAGCAAGCTGCTGAAAAGTTTACTGGTATCATCATTGCGTGTAAAACCACCAATGACCACTTCCTGCCGCTTATTGGCCTTAATTTTCAGCCATTCACGGTTCCTGTCTCCCACATAATACTGGCTATCTTTTTTCTTTGCCATAATGCCTTCCAGCCCCATTTTCCGGGCGGCCTCTAAAAACTCTGTGCCGGAGGTTTCGAACTCCTGGCTGATGTGCAGGAGATCATTTTCCGGCAGTATGGCTCGTAGAATAGTTTTGCGCCCAGTTAATGGCAACTTCCTCAGGTTATGGCCATTGTACCACAAAATATCAAAAACATAATAGAGCAGCTCACCATCAGCTTCGCTACGCCAGTTTTGCAGCTTTCCAAAATTAGCCTGCCCGTTGTCATTGACAACCACCACCTCTCCATCGAGCACCACATTTAGCCGTAGCTTTTTCAAAGCATCATATACAGGATAGAATTTCTCGTTAAAGCTCTTGTCATTCCTCGACTTCAGCTCCACCTTTCCTTCGTTCATAAACGCTACAGCCCTGTAGCCATCCCACTTTATTTCATAGAGCCAGCCTTCGCTGTCGAAGGCCTTGTCAACAAGCGTCGCCAGCATCGGTTCAACGGCTGTATAAAATGCCTGTTTAGGTGTGCCATTTAAAATATGGGCTGCACTGCCGGTTGCCTGGCTTTCAGTAGGGCCTTTCTTAACGGCAGCTTTTTTGATTTTTTTGTTGGCGATAGATGTGGCAGAAGTTGATTTTTTTCGCATGGATGACTTTTATACGCTTTTCCATTCAACGGTGAGGGGAATTAAACTTAAATATCTGTGCCAAAAAAGGAAGGGAATAAAGAATTGTACTAGCAAGGGATCTATTTAACCAAAAAATTCCTGGTTTAAAAAATTGCACCGGTTGAATAAAACCACCTGCAAAGATGGCTTTTATTGTAGCAAGCACGCGTACTTTATAAGAAACTGCTGCTTTCATAAGGGATGTTTTAATCGTCAAAAAATGGAGGAGATGCAAAGCGTTGGCATCCGCCCGTGGTATTTTCGGCTGCGGACTGATCATGTCCGGGGCCGGCGTAGGATTTTTGTTTGATGACATCAAAGGCAGCCGGTGAGACAGAATTGGTAAATAATTCAACGGTAACAGGTTTCAGACCATACCAGTATTTCTACGGATGACACGGTGAGCAGGTATTTTCAGTCGTTCAATCTTTCGTAGGATCAATGAAGGCCGCATCAAACTTACTGTCGTATGTCTTGTACATAGGAACGGGTTCTGCCGTAACGATTATTTCCAGCGTTGGACCTATCAGTATTTCCAGCAAATGGCCGCCACGCACTATGCCATCACTTGTTGCGGCACTGATATGACTGTGAACCGCAGGTTTGCCTTCATAAATAGCTATGTCCCCTATTAGGGAGGTTACCTCTGCCGTGTCGATGGCGATTACTTTAAACTGTTTCCTCGTGTAGTCGAACCACCCAACCTTGATACTGGTTGCATCGCCAATCCCCTTGAAGTGAGCACTTTTTATATTAAACTTTGTCGCAAAGTCAGTCATTCCAGATACAACTTCATCTCCTTCTTTAAACACAATAGCATAAGTTCTTTTTTCTGCGGCACTATCCAATAATTTCACCAGCATGCCTGGGGCTTTTCCGGGTATTACAGGATTGATAGCCGAGACATATTGCTGTGCCATGGCTGATGCTGTACATGATACAACAATCAGATAACTAAAATAAATTCTCAGTAAGACCATTTTCACAACCTGTTTTAATAGGGATATTTCAAAAGCCAAGCCATATAAATAAGCGGCGGCAAAGTAATCGGACAGTAAATGTAGATATGCCAGTTTTAGTGGTATAGATATGGTAGACGCAATAAAAAGTTATCATGTCGCTGGCCAGCATTATTGCAGATAAGATTAAAATCGGTGGTCCTATTTCGTTTTACGATTTCATGGGCATGGCCCTTTATTACCCGGAACTGGGATATTACACCTCACCGGGGAGTAAGATCGGACAACGGGGAGATTATATTACCGTACCACATTTGTCACCGGTTTTGGGAGCTATGTTGGGAAAGCAGATCGAAGAAATGTGGATCCTCATGGGGCGGCCTGATCACTTCACTATTCTGGAATATGGTGCAGGAACAGGTTTGCTTTGTGATGATATCCTTGGGTACCTTAAACAAAATCAAGCGCTCTATGAAGCGGTTTATTATTGTATCGTGGAGAAGAGCCCGGCTTCTCTGTCAAAGACAAACCTTAAATATCCTCAAACCAAGGTTCGTTTCTGCAAATCGGCTGAAGAAGTGGGAGATGTGGAGGGGCTTATTTTATCCAACGAATTGGTGGACAATTTTGCTGTTCACAGGATTGTCATGGAAGATGGGATGAAAGAGATTTTTGTGGATTACACCGACAGCTTTAAAGAAATTCTTATTCCTGCACCGGCTGCGCTAATAAATTACATGGATGAGATGGGCGTTACTTTGCCGGAAGGTTTCAGAACCGAGGTAAACCTGGAGGCGGCTGACTGGGTAAAAGACGCCGCCACAATGCTTAAAAAAGGATGGATCATTACAATTGACTACGGCTTTGCGTCCGATGAAATGTATATTGACAAAAGAAACAATGGAACGCTGATGTGCTATTACAAACATCAGCTTTCTACCAATCCGTACCTTCATATCGGAGAACAGGACATCACTTCACACGTCAATTTTTCTGCACTGGCGCACTTTGGAAATAAATGCGGATTGACGACCTGCGGATTGACATCGCAGGCCGGTTTTCTTCTTTCGCTTGATTTTAAATCCTGGCTGCGTCATTTTTTTGAAAAGGGTAAGGATATTGTAAAATCGGCATTTCAGGAGGCTTTGCTTACAAGAACACTGTTGCTGGATATGGGTGTGAAATTCAAAGTGCTGATACAACAAAAACAGACTGGTAGCAAAAACCTGTCTGGTCTGCAGTTTGGCACTATTTCTATATTGTAAATAAAGTTAGCCCATATTCTTTGCCGCCAAATACGCCAGCCATAAATCAAATATTTACATCAAATGCATAGGAGATAAAAATACGCTGGTAGTAGCTGTCCGAGATCAGACAATAAGGGATGTTCAGGCAACTATCTCCCTCTTTTTGGAGAAACCAGGTCATTTAGACTTTCAACCCAAGCTCAAGGAAATGATACCGCCAAGTATTAACAGGCTTGCAACAAGCCTTCGCTTGCCATCTGCTTCGTTAAGTACTTTTGTACCCATAAACACGCCTAATAAAATACTTGTTTCTCTTGCTGGTGCAACTACCGTTAATGGCGCATATCTCAAAGCTTCCAATACCAATATATAAGCTGCAGGACTTAATATGGCAATAGAGATAATGATCCATTTATGCTGTTTAATTTCTCTTTTTAGTTCCTTTTTCTCTGATATTACAAATGGCGTGAGCAATAAAGTACCAAACAGATTGGTGGCGAGTGTAAGTATAAAAGGAGACACCGCATATGATTTTACGCCAACAGTGTCGTTAATAGTATATAAGGCGATGAATAACCCGGTAAGCAGGCCATAGGTAATACCTGGCATTTTTTTGAGATTATTTTCTCTTTTAAAGCTTACCCCGGTTATTAATAATACACCTGTTATAATTAAGAATAAACCGATGGTTACGCTTATTCTTATCTGCTCATGTAAAAAGAAAACAGCAGTAACTGAAGAGAACAGTGGTGCAGATCCACGTGCGAGTGGATATACTACTGAAAGATCGGCGCTTCTATAGCCCTTCTGTAAAACAATATAATAACCAAGATGTAGTACAGCGCTGTTAAACGAGAACAGCAATAAAGGCAGTGAATACACAATATGTGTTTGAAAAAACAAGAAAGGTAGGTACACAATATTCCCTGCAACATAGATTAGCCAGATAAAAGGAGTTTTACCCTTTGCTTTTTTTGAAAGCAAATTCCAGGAAGCATGTAAAAAAGCAGCGGTTAGTACCAGTAGCAAAGCATGTGGGCTCATTTGCTGATAAAGTAAAGTGTATCGGACTTGAAAATAAAACTTATTCGTTTAATTTATTCAAGTTAGTCAATTGGGAATATTATCAATGATTACCCGTCCTACTGCTTTAGTGCTTCAAATACTTGTACTCCGCAAGTTTTTAACCCGTGTCGGATACATGATACCAGCATCTTTCAACCGTGGAAGAACAAATGCCTCATTCTTACCCTAATTGCGAGTTACACTCATTTTCCGGCAGATTTCTTAAGAGCCGCTTTTTTCGCGGATTTTTTTGCTGCGGCCTTCTTTGGAGCGAATTTTCTGCTACTTTTCTTATTAGGGACTATCGCATTCTCTTCTCTTGCTTCCGATAAACCAATAGCGATGGCCTGCTTTCGACTGGTGAAAGTTTTTGCCACTTCTGCCGCTCTTCAGTTCGCCATGCTTTTTTCCTGCATTGCCTTTTCAACTTTTCCCCCCTCCTTTTTTGGAATATTTTGCCATAAGAGAGGCAAGTTAGTATTGTTCAAATGTGCCAGCACAATTAGAGGACCATTGGTTTTCTGTGACAGGCGATTTAATACGATACTAAAACGGGAGATAGCCTCTTTTTTGTTATGTCTCGTGTCTCTTGTATTTGAATTTTTTTGGGTGGCTACAATAGTTAGAAGCTATACCGCACACCCAATTGAAACTGGTAAGGGTCTCCTGAGGGTGTAGGTACACCGGCTGTATTTACACCATAAACAAACCGCTGGTTGGCAGCATCAAAACCCCTGTTAGAGTATAAGGTCTGATTACCCAGGTTTTTGGCAGCGCCCCAGGTTTTATTAAACAGGTTAGCTACGTTAAACAGGTCAGCGGAAATTTCAATTGCATTCCTGTTTTTAATATTGATTTTTTTGCTGAGCCGTAAATCAACAGAGCCGTAAAAGCCGTTAACCCCACCGTTGCGCACAGCAATGCCGCCGGCATATTTGTTAATATAATCTTTCATGCTTTGGCTGGCCGCAGGGTTATCCAGTATGGCCTGCAAACCGTTTCTTACATCTTCTGAGCCTCCGCTGTTTTTAAAATTGAAGATATAAGCCAGGTCATTGGTACCGGCCACAAAATCAGCATTGCTGTTTACGCCGGAAAGCAGGCTGTAGCGTGTGCCGCCAATGCCTGAGAAACGAATACCTGCATTAAATCCAAGAAAGGTTGGAGAAGTAACATAAAACACTATTTTATGGCGGAACTGGTTGTCTGAATAGGTAACAAGGCTTACATCTCTCGGATCGTCTTTCACCGGCAGCGAAAGCGTGGATGTGTTTGCCACATTTCCGTTAAACGAAATATTGTCTTTGGCATCGTTCCAGGTATAGCTAAAGCTTAATTCACCGTCTTTAAAGTATTGCCAGTTAACATCCATAACAACAGCAAACTGGTTTACCCGCCCGTTGCTGTTAAGTTCCAGCACACGGCCCAGCTTATTGCTTATGCGGCCTTGTAACCAATCTCCATTGCCATTGGCGGGCATAGTGTTCAAAGGCACATACACCCCGCGGTTGCCCTCCTCTTCCAGGCGAAAGAACGGAGTGGTTGCCATATTTCTGTCCACGTACAGGTAGTTGTTCCTGCCCAGTGTCATATAACCTGTTACGCCCACCCTAAGCTGCCTGGTAATAAAACGGGTGTAAGATAGGTTGGCCTTATATACCACAGGTATTTTAACATCAGGTCCGTTGGTGTTAATGGTAGGCAGTTGAAAAGCCGGTAACGTTGGTGCAGAACCAGGGTTTTCACGGTAGCCCGGAAAATCCGGCACAGGCACATTGGGGTTTCTTACATCTACGGTAGCCAGGTGTTTTCCATCAAAAACCAGGTTATTAATAATCATGTAATTATTAATGTCTGAAGCAAATATCCCGGCGCCAATTTTCAGGTAGTCCGTATGCTTTTCAGCAACATCCCAGGTAAACTGAAACCTCGGCTGCAGTATAAAGGATTGTAATTTATTATCGGTACGTATTTTAAGTTCATCATACACCAACTGGTTAAACGGAGATGAGGGATAAATGGAGTAGTCTGCACGTAAACCCGCGGTAATATCCATCCCTTTGCCAAGGTTGGTTTGCATTTGTGCATATAATCCAAGGTTCCAGATGTTGGAAACCACACTCGGGTCATCCAGCAAGGGCACTTCACGAAAATAGCGGTAAGGTTTGTTGTCAATATAATTCTGCAGGCCATCGTAATGAAAGCGGCCATTTACCTCACTGCCATAAACAGAGCGTGACCTGGTGTACATAAAATCTGCACCGAAAGTATATTTAACCGTGTTAGTATTGTAATACAGGTTATTTACCAGTTGCAAAACATTATTCCGGAAAGATTCCTGTGCAAACCGGTGGCCGCCAAACTGTATAGAAGTAAGCCTGGTGCTGCCGCCAATATCTGAAGGCACACGTTCAATAATAGCCCTTGGGATATTTTGCTTAGGCAACGCGTCGCCAGGTTCGCTGCTTTGATAGGTGTACAGGTGCTGCAGTTTCAATTCGTTGGTAACTTTTGAGTTTACAGAAGTACGCAGCGTAAGCAGCAGGCTATTGTCAAGGTTAAAATCGTTACCGGTAGATTCGTACAGGTTAATGGCTGTATTATCAACCAGGCCCAGTTTATTAGCGTCGTAAGTAAAATTATTGCGCAGCGTAAGCAGGTTGCGCTTGTTAATCTGCCAGTCAAGCCGCAAAAAGGCGGCATCTGATTGGCGTACTTTATCAAACGAGCCATATTGCGGCTGGCTGGAAAGTCCATATTTCTGCCTGCCTATGGTTATAACGGAGTCAAGCGTTTGCCGGGTAACGTTAAAACGGTTCTCATCATCCGTTGACTGTATGTCTGCTATCACCAGCGAACGTTTGTCTATCTGGTGGTCCCCTGCCACAAAAAAATGCAGCTTGTCTTTAATAATGGGGCCGCCCAGCGAGAACCCGAACTGGTAAGTTGAGTAATCGTTGTTGCGTTTATTGCCGCGTATATCGTAAGGGCTTGCCAGCCAGTTAGCACGGCCAAAGCCAAATACAGAACCTGTAAAAGTATTGGTGCCAGATTTGGTTACGGCGCTAACGGTACCACCACCACTGCGGCCGTAAGTAACATCGTACTGGTTGGTAACAACTTTAAATTCCCGCACCGCTTCAATAGAAATTGAATAAGGTGCGCCGCTGCGGCTGGTAGTAGCGCCGGCAGAAGTGGGGTTTTTGGCTGTCATGCCATCAATGGTATAGCCGGTGGATGAACCTAACTGGCCGGATATGTTACCGCCACGGCTAAGGGGCGATAGGTCCATTAGGCTGGTAAAATTGCGGCCATTAACCGGCATCCGTGTCATAAGGCGTGAGGAAACGGTGGTGGCAGCACCCAGGTTTTCTACCTTTCCCATAGTACGGCTGGCAGTAACAGTAACAGCGGTAATCTCGCCTGTTTCAGTTTGCATCTGAAAATCAACCGTCAGCACATCACCCTGGTTAAGGCTGTAGCCTTCTTTTTTTTGGCTGGCAAAGCCTGTAAAGCTGGCTGTGATGGTGTAAGGCCCGCCAAGCGGCAATTCTTTAAAAACATAACCACCTTTGGCGTTGCTTACGGTAGTAGCGGTAAATCCGGTGGATTCATTCCTTACAGAAATGCTGGCGCCTTGCAGGGGTTTGGCCTGGTCTTCCCAAACTTTACCCGTAAAAGAGGCCTGCGTAGTCTGCGCCTGTAATGACAGGCTGAGGCACAGAAACAAAAAAAACTGTGCCAGGTTAAGCAAAAGATGTTTTCGCATTGCAGTTCAATTTGCGGCGAAAGTAGCAGGCCAGTGTTTCCTTAACGTTAACTTATTGTATTCTTTTCTGTTGATTTTCAGTTCATTGTACATCCACCGATTGCGTATTGGGCCTTGCAGCAATGTTTAAGGGGTGTACCTAAGCTATGCAAGGGGCGGGGCAGGACTGCGTTAGCAATCTCCGTCAAGGCAGTCTCAAAAGTACTAAGCAGCCTCTTTTTACTCGGACACCTGATGGAGTCAGTTTCCGTTTATTCAATTCTCAAAGCCATTTTACTTGTGAGACAGCCTCTTGCTGAATTTAGATTCCTGCTTTCTTTTCGTGCAATAATTCCTGACTATCATTCCATAAAAAATAGCCCCTGGATCTAAAAATTGATTAATGTTACAATTATTTAAAAGTCAATCACTATTAAATAATACTATAAGGAGGGATAGGTTCCGACTCGGTTGAGTGACCGAATTGATCATTTTATTGACAACGGATTTTTAATCGCTCCGGTTCCCCACCAAATTTTTCCAAAATAGCGAGTTTCCGGCCATCTCTGAGACCCTGCATCCAATTATTATAGGTACACTGTTTGGAGAGTATGCCGGCTATTTTGCTTAAGCCCGCATCTGTTTGACTGACCCAGTAACCGGTATTCAAACCATTAATATATTCAACAGTCGGGTTGTCATTCATATCTAATGCCCTCCTTAATTCCATTAAACATATGATATCTGTTAACACACATACGCATTTCGTCCAGTGGTTTCTCCCAATAACGAAGTGTCGTTACAGGGTTTTGATGCCCTGCAAATGCCTGTATCAGGCTCGTGTCATGGTCTTGCTTAAATAGACTGGCAATAACACTTTCACGGACAAGCCTCGCATTAGCATTTTTACCAGGAAACCGATTTCTTAAGTTCTTTATGATTAACTTACTTATGTCACTTCTCGTAATCGGTAATCCACCGGAAGTAATGAACAGCCGTTGTTTACTGTCAGGGCTACTCCAGATTGGTCGTATATGCGTGAGGTAACAGTCCCCAAGAGTCACCTGAATTTCCCTCAGACGAAGGCATCTTTGGTTCACTCTTTTTGAAGCCTGGATGCTTATGATCCGCTCCTCCAAGTTCAGATCCGAAAGCAACATTGAACTTAGCTCTTTTGGATGCAATCCCTGATAAATTAATAAACTCATTAAAAAACGATTCCTTAAGCCACAAAATGTAAGACTGTTACAACCCTGTAGAACACTAAAGAGTTCATTTTCTGAAAAAAGATCTTGCAACTGTCTATCACTACTGATTTTATCAACAAGACGAAGTCCGCGGGTGGGATTTTTTATGACAATTCCAATTTCAAACAAATATTTATAATAAGTTTTAAGGCAGGAAAGAATTTTGTGCAGCGTAGTTACGCTGTATTTATTTCTAAGAGTACCGATATAATTAAGAATATCCTCCGGTTTGGCTTCCTCAGGATGTTGCTTTTTTCCCAGATACAGCTCAATTTCCCTGTTATAAAGTTTTACGGTATCAGGCGAATAGTGTTGAGTCAACCAGTCACTAAAGTTCATAGTTCTAATACTTTTGACGGGTGAGGTTTGGCATAAATGTGTGTACTTGCAAGACAGGAATGTCCCAAAAAGTCACGTACAATATGCATGGGCATACCAGCTTCAAGTAAATGAGTAGCGACCGAAAACCTGAGATCATGGAAACCAATAGACCGCGCTGTCATCCCGGAGCGATGAATGATACCCTTAAATATCCTGTAGCAGGTAGTGGAGGACATCTTTTTTCTTGAATAAGTGAGCATAAAGGCTTCGCTTCCTTTCTTGCGGCTAATAGAGGATTCGCCAATATATTTTGCCAGGTCAAGACCAACTTCCTCAGTAAAGGGAACGAGTCGGCGTTTTTTTCCTTTACCGTTTCTAATGTAGACTGTGTGTTCCTTTAGCGATACATCAGTTAGCTTGAGGCGCAATACCTCTCCGCGACGCAGGCCACAACTGTAAAACAGGTGAAGCAAAGCTCTTTCCCGATAATCAGCGCATGCATCAAAAAGTTTAATTATGTCATTCCGGCTTAATGGCTTGTGACTAGTGCTTCTTGCCCTGACAGGCAACTTGATATGATCAAAAGGGTTAATCACCAGCTTCCCACACAATTCACCCCAGCGTAAGAAGACTTTTAGGGCGAATATGTATTGCCCGGTCATACTGGAGCTGAGTACCCCCGGTTTTCTTATAAGTGGCCGGTTTCTTAGGTAGGAAAGAAAATTAAGAATTTGCTTCATGCTGCAATCAGACCAGGCCTCGCATTTTTCACGGGACAAGAATTCTTTAACATGGGATATGATGGTTTTCTGCGTTTGTGATTGATAGCCCACATGAGAAAGATATGTTGCAAATTGATTGATTTGTAGGTGCATTTTCTTTTAGGTTAGTTCTGTTTATGGAGGATTTAAAATAATAAATCTTACATAAATATTGCTTTTTGACGATAAAATTTCCATCAACGAAAAGATAATGCGGCACATGCCTGGAAATAGGATTGGAAAAGGTCAAAACGATCATTTCTGCGTTCCGGAACACATAGCTGATCATAAGCTCCCATTTTTCCTAACAGCGTCAACCGGGCCACAGCATATAATCAATCACTACAGGCGAACAATAAACGCAAGGGCTTTATTATGGAAAATATTTTTTCTTTTACCTGTAATTCATCATGTCGGATTTGTTTCCATCCCTTGATTAAGAAACATGGACAATAACGTTATCACCAGTAATAAAATTTAAGACAAATGAAAACAGCGGAATACACAACAACTCCAAAAGATGACGGCTACACATTTTACGTTACACCTGCACCCAAAGTGATCGGCGGTTGTGCAGGAATATTTTTTATCCTTTTACTGGCCTTCCTCGGCGCACTGATACTTTCCGCTGTCAGTTCCATCCTTTCTGTTATCGCATTCATTGGTATAGCTGCATGGTGTTTCCTCAAAATGGATATGCGCAAGAAAAACCATCGCCATCCCAGTTCCTTTAGTGTTTATCCCGGCTACATTGAAGTTAATGGCCAAAAACTGGTAAGAGAGAATATCCACCGGGTGATTATCAAAAATGCCTATGATAAAACCCCACGGCTGCATCTCACAGGTCAAACAGTTCCAACCGGTGTGGGAATAGGCCATGATATCCGCAATATGCTGGAACAAATCAGCTATTCGGTAGATGTTGAAGCAGGAGGTAAAGCTACCCAACTGGCGGGAGGAATGGATGATGTGACTGCTAATGGGTTATTAACAGAAGTCAACCAGATTTTAGGCTTTAGGTAACGGACGGTTTTAATATAAAAGTCGCGTGATTCAAATGGTACTTAATCTTCAGTCAAATATTCAGCTCTTTCATAACTACTTATACCAGGTTGGGTATGCAAAAAAAACGCAACACCAATTAAAATCAATGATTCTAGAGTTTGTCTCCCACCAAAATATCACCTGCTTTACGGAGGTAAATCAACATCATATAAAGAATTTTTATTGCTACCTTCAAACACGTCCCCTTAGACGCAGGGACGGTTCCCTGAGCCCATCGACGATCCGGCAGTTTGTATTTGCCCTGAAGACCTTCTTCGAATGGATGGAGAGGTCAGGGCAGATCAAGTATAACCCGGTTAGTGGGATAAAATTTATCAGGAAAAGTAACAAACGCACAAGGCATCCTTTATCTGCTACCGAAATAAATCAACTTTTTAGTGCAGCTGAAAATTTGAAGGAAAGAGCATTGTTACATCTATTTTATAGTTGCGGATTGAGACGAAGTGAAGCCATGTTACTGAACACCAGAGACATTGATTTTACAGAAGGACTTTTGTATGTAAGAAAGGGGAAAGGTGCAAAACGAAGAGTTATTCCGCTAACAAAAAATGTCATCGGTGACTTTGAGGAATACTTTATAACGACGCGTAGCAAACAAAAATATAAAGACAGATTGGCTGATGATGCTTTTATGCTGACATATGCCGGTAGAAGAATGGGATGTAATAGTTATTACAGGCAATTTAAAAAAATTCTGGGCAACTCAGGTATTGAAAAGCAGGAGATAAGTCTGCATCATTTACGTCACTCAATTTCAACGCACCTTCTGCATGCTGGTATGCCAATGGAACTTGTACGGGATTTTTTGGGACATAGCGAATTATCAAGCACTTTAATTTATGCCAAAGCAGATAAAGCACAAATAAGATCAATATGACATTAAGCTTGTACCTGAGAACTCATTATGCTCATTCAACCATTAAATCTTATCAAAGAGAAATAGCTATTTATATCTCGAAGGTACAGAGGCCCGAAAATGCACAATACGAGGATGTTTTACAATATGTAGGGTTGCAAAGGAGCAGGTATGGTAATGGGAGAAATCTATGCAGAATACTTTCAAGTTTAAAAGTATATTATAGCTACCTGTGTGATGCCGGGCTAAGAACAGATAACCCGGCAAAGGCCATCAAGCTCAAAGACAAACAGAGCAATGACATACAATTACAGGATTTATTTACTGAAGTTCAACTTGAAAAAATGATGTCTTGTAAACAACGTCATTATGATACAGGATGGAGAAACAAAGTACTTATCTCACTACTTATTTATCAGGCAATGCTTCCCGGGGAAGCTGGGACATTGACGCTAACAGACATTAACCTCGAAGAACGATTTGTTGCCGTTAAAGGAATGGGCAAAACAACCAGTCGAATCTTGTCTCTGAAGCCTGGCCAAATTACTTTGTTTGCTCATTACCTGGATACTGTGCGTCCAAGATTGATAAATAAAGAGACTATTAATAACAGCTTTCTAGTAAGTAACAGAGGCCAAACTTTCCCTGCAGAAGCTATAACCTCCTATATCACGAAACGGTTCAAGACAAGCTATCCTGGGAGATGTGTTAGTCCCAAAATCATCAGGCAAAGTGTGATTGCCAATTTGTTTAATCAGGGATATGATGTAAGTATTGTTCAAGCTTTTGCCGGCCATCATAAACCAGAAACTACCATGCGCTATAAGCAAAGCAATATTAAACTGCTGAAAAGCGCAGTGGAAGTTTATCATCCATTTCATCAATCTTAACAGCGAATGTCTTCCCAAAAAAATAATATAGTTTATTAAAGTCCATTCCGTCCATGTCTTAAAAACATATTCGACGGCGATATTCGATAAGGAACTGCAATCCTTCAGGTGCAAGGCAAAACTAATCAACCTTCCTCGTTTTTTACAGGGCTCTCAATGATCACACCGCTGCCGCCTGACAACACAATCTTATCCTCCCCAGGTTCATCAATGAGGCCCTTGGCCGGACACTCTGCTTCGTTTTTGTCCGAATTGTCTTTTTCGGTAGTGGTACTCTCTCCAGCCTGCTTTATTTCATCGGCAATGTTTTTCACGCGCGTATTCCCACTTGTATCTGATGATATACCGCTTTCTGCTGACAGTCCATTCCCGGTGTTGTTGCCTGTAGTTTCTGACATCTTTTCGTTTTTAAGAAATAATCATCACAAGCATTGTGCCGGTAAGACACGTAGCAAGGTTAGCAGAATTGTTATAACTTAATGACTAAGGTGAATGGACGGTTTATACCGCATTCTATAATAGCAGCAACATGATTCCAGGCATGCAGATTGTCAGAAAATAGGATAAAAAGAGCCTCGCGGAATGAACAAAAATGGCCAAAGACAAAACCATTAAAAACGAGTAACCAATGTATTTGTTAATCAACCCCTGAGCTGCCTACTCTATAGCTTTCCCCAATGAATCGGCGAAAAGCTGACTGCCAAATCCCGCCAGCTTCCATCCCAACTGCATATGGGAGATCATGCCCTCGAATTCACCCTTCAACACAACATAGAAATGCTGGGTATTGTCTGCCGCATCTTCTTCATTCCATATCACTGCTGTGCCTGAATAGGTAATTCCGGCATGGGCAAACGAGATTTGAAGCGCTTCAGCCATGCCTTTCGTTTATCTTTCCATAAAATCAAACTACGAGCCAAACATGCGAAGTACTTGTCAGAATTCTTACATCCCAAACCTTCATTTTTGAAATAAAATGACTGTCCATACCCTTACAGCTATCGAGCCATCTGGCCGGGCATGATGCTCAGACCTCTTCCCATCACAAGACATAAACTACGTGTCACGGCCAGAGGTTCTAAACGTCAAATTGATCCTGCCATTTAATTTCCTGGCGGTTTTTGGTACGTGGTGCTCGTAATGATCCTGCATACCATCTCCCATCAGCAGGAAGCTTCCATGCGTAAGCGCTATGTCAATCCTACTCGCTGATTTGTTAAGCTTGTTCCGTACTTTAAAAATCCTTGTTTCTCCAAAACTCACAGATGCTATTGGATGATGAACACCGTCCTGTGGCAAAGTGTCACTGTGCCACGCAACAGAATCGTTATTATCGCGGTAATAGTTTAACAGCACGCGGTTAAACCGCATACCGCATACCTGCTCCACCCTATCTTTAATAATAAGTAATGGTTTTGTCCAGGCTAACCCATCGACTCCTCCATAGTAGGCGGTCAGCCTGGGATCGGGCAGTATCCGGTCGTACATTTTCCGGATCCGCTGCTGCCAGGGCGTCGAGGTCTTAAAAACTGAGTAATAGTAGTCGGATTCTTCCTTATGAAAAAATTGTTCCCATAGTCTTAAATCTGCCTGTGGCAAACGGAAATCTTTAAAATTCTTCCTGCCACAATCAAATAGTTCCGTATCGCCGAATAGGTTCATGTTTTCAAAGGTAGGAAATACTAAATAAATTAGCGTTTTCATTTTATTTGTATTACCTATATCAGCAACTACTCATTTCAGGCGCTGTAAAGCGGAATCCGCCAGCAAATTTTGGCCAATCCTCATTTTCCACATAATCTAGTCCTCCCAGTCACCTGGCCATTAATACAGCAGGGGATGATGAATTTTGCCTCGTATTTTTTTGGTATGAGGGATAATTCTACCCAGTTAACTTTTCAGCCTTATCGGAATTCTCCGTGGCATTATTTTGCTCCTTTATCATATATCAATCGTTAGCGCAAAAAAGGCCTTCCCGCAACAGTGCCAACCGAAGGCATTCTTAGGAAGAGATTTTTGTACGGACGAACTAAAGGACAACTCTCCGGCAGAAAAACACATAACAAAAGCATTGCCCAAAATGCCAAGAGCGGCCACATCTGAGGAATTAGTTGGATGCTTTGAGGAACACCTCTAATAAACAAAAACACACTTAGAAAGGCTGGAACAGGTTTTTATTGTGGCTTTCAATATTAAAACTTTACTTTTCTGCGAGTACCGCAATGAAGCAAGCTATCATTAATTCGGCGTGCTAAGTTATCGCCTAAAAAGAGAGGCTGTCTCAAAAGTAAAAGAGGTGGCCTTTTTTTGTTTTCAATTTTAGGGTAGGGGTTATCCACCATGTTTTTTTAGTTTTAATTTTTAGTGAGGGTTTATAAACAGGAGTGGTGGATAAATAAAACGTGCATGATATCCATCAGACAGCTGATTTTAGGTGTCTTGCCAGGCATGGCAAGAGGCACACACTCAAGGTAGTATTTAAAGAAAACCATCAAAACCAGGTGATGGCATTACCCCTACGCTGGATGAACTGATTGCAAGGAACCATCCGGTACGCACAGTCAATGAGGTACTGAATAAGATGGACAGTGGCTGATGGCATCAGGACAGAGACAAAACAGGGTTGCAGTCAATATGAAACACAGCCTTTTCATCTTCATTTAGTTTGCTAAACAACCCAATCTAGCCCCCGCGATGACGAATAAAGATAGACTTACACCTATTGCTTGAATCCCTTGACGTGTTGCAAAGTATTGGGATGTAAGAGGTGGCTGATGGCGACTCGATTGTTGCATTTGCATCCGCCATGGTAGGAGAGTGCGCGGCCATACACTTTGCTGGCATAGTCAAACACCGGCATGGCTGTTCGGTCTAAAAATCTTTCAGCCTTTTTACCACTAAATCAACAGGCACTCCAACGGGGTTGGGCTGAGTTTGAGTTATCACCAAAGAGCACAAGGATACAATGAACTAGAAACAAAGCACGTTGAAGGTGCAGTGTTTATTATAAGCCTGCCGGTATAGCGATTGTTGAACTGTCACCTAGTGTAAATGAAAAAAAAGCAAAACAATTACTTGCAGGAGTAAACCCAATGAATTAACTTTCTGTTGAACACTTTCAAAACATGTAATCTATATATACATTTTCATGCAATGAACTGCTGTTGCCACAGGGTACTGATGTGCTGCCTGCAATACGCTAACGATTAATCAGGCCCACCCTTCATTTAGCATTTTGCTTGCCGTAAACATAGGCATGTCCCCAAGCTGCCTGTAATAACTTCGCATGAGCGCAAAACAATCTTATCTGAACAATGGTGGTTACGAAATTATCGTGGCTACTTCCCAGGCGAGTATCAATAACATCATGGAAGATTACCTTAGCGATCCACAATTGCCATCGGTGACCAAGTATTACGTTATTGGGGTCGATGGAGAACCGGAACTGATAGATCGTGGGGCACTCATGACCAGGACAAGCGGAATTGACCCGCTAAGTATAACCTCATGGGACGGTTCCACATCTCCTGACGCCGCAATTGAGTGTATAAGCAATGCCCGTTTCTTGTGTGCATTCGAGGCAGCAATCGGCTTGCCTCCATGCTACGGAGACGGCCCGGTTCCGGATATTATCACGTTGCTGCCCGATTATAATCCGGATGATGATCCACAGGTAATCTTCAACCTCCTCTGCCAAAAATTTATTATAGTACAGGCCACTTATACCGGCAGCAAAATTACCAGTTACCTCAATCAATCGCAGGGTGATAATGCGTGGACTTTTACTTCGACGGTAAAGCTGGCAGGCAATGATGCCCGGGATATTCCCACCGCGTTAAAAAGAAAGCTGGGCGCTCTGCATGAGAATTTTTCGGTCCAGCAATTTATCATTGACCTGAACACTGCCAGCCTTCAAACCACACCTGAAATATCAGGAGTGGATAAAGGGTCGGCTGTTTACAATGCGCTAAATAACGTTTTTATCAACACTTATATCAACTCGCTTAAAACGAAAGGCGATCCAGTCTTGAATTATATGCCAATCGCGAAGGTCGCAGCTCCCTCCAATCTGGATATAACAAGCGTCAGGCTTTATGCCTGGGGTTTCGTTGGCGCAGACAACTGGCCGGTTGCCAATCCTACAAAAGAGCAAAAACAACTGTCTACCCTTAACTATTACTGTGCCACGGGGCCGTTCGGTGGACCTACGCCGCACATCCCTTCATGGAACTGGCTGGACAATAAGGCCGATGAAGCAGATTGCGATGGCGTCATCGCCATTAGACGGGAAATTATTGGTGATTTTCTGACCGGACTTTTAGCACCACTCATTCAAAAAAATGCACTCGTGCTGGCAATTACCGGGAACGATACAAGTACCTGGTCGGCCACAAGCTCTCCTTCAACAAACCCCCTGACCTGGCAGCATGGCAGCTTTCATTCACCGGTTATGTCAACGGTGTATACGCATGCGGTAAACGATAAATATGGCTGGCATGGTGCCCTCGGAACATTAGACCTCTCCACGAGGCTCGAAGCCTCTATTGATTTCTTGGAAAACAAAGTGATTATAAAACAGCATCTCGTTGTTTTCATGGATTATGCACCGGTGGGCATTAGAAGGACAGCCAATATATTTGATAAGACCAGAACGGATCCGTATATCATAAAAGTTGATGATAATGGAAATCTTACCATGGAGCTGGGCAAGCCAGTTGCGCTTCCAACAGACGACTCTGTACGGATAAAAAATGGCGAGCGCGATGTTACGGACAATATTATGGCATGGATTGACAATTCTGTTAATAAAAACTTCATGGATATATCGTTACCTCTTAAGAATTTTGTATTTCCGGCCGGCGCCGTCTTTTCTTTTAAAGACCCGATGTTCTCTGATTACCAGGACCTCACAGTAAAGATTACCTATTCCATCTGATAAAATCATTTAAGTGTTATCCACAAGCAGACACCATGAAAATAGAATACGCTACAGAGCTGATGAAAAATCAAAAACATGCGGTTATCATGGCTCCCGACGCACAGTTTAAAGTGTTGCAAACGCAGGAAGGCCATTCACTTTTTTTCTCTATCGGAACAGACCTGGCTTTTTACTGCACGCGTGAAATCCCTGCCGATAAACATGGATGGAGCCGGATGAATTTTACTGATGCCTTATCGAAACAATCCGGATATACGGCGATTGTGGCCAAATGCTTTGATGTTGCACAAAATCTTGCGAGTGGCACTATGGATATAGCTTTTGCGGCCACGGCAGATGGCAGCGACAAACTGTTCATTTCCTTTGGCAACAAGAATACTACAGATGACTGGACCCACTATCCCATTGTATTTACGGAAATAAAATTCGATGATACATCTCACAACTTCAGTCCGCTCTTTATTGACGGTGTTTACATCAGTCAATCTGGTGGCAATGAATTCCTGGTTGTGGATGTAATAGGCAACGTTTACTCCAATAGCATATTCAGGTATTTTGTTGACCCGCTAAAAAAAACCTATCCAACAGCATGGCATCCCCATGATCTTTCCGGCAACCTTGAGGCTGGCAGCATTACCAACTGTATTGGGCGAAAGACAGGCAATAGCATTGATGCTATGTATACGATGGGCATTGACAATCAGACTGCGCAACTTCTTTACACGCCACTTTACAATGCCAGAAACCCGGATCTTCCTCCCGTTCCCACTAAAATCAGTTCGCCGCCGGGTGCAACTGCAATGGCGCTTTCCTTTCCCGATGGAATACACAGCGATTTGTTTGTGACAGCTGCTGGTTCCCTGTATTATCTGGCCAGCACACAACAGGAAAATGGCCAGCCCATGACAGCTGTTTGTACCCATCCTTTGCTAAATGAAGTAACAAGCCTTCACGTGAATAATGACAATGCAACCGTAGTTATATGGGGGCTCAACAAGCAGGGACAAATATTCTATTTAAAGTCTGCAGCAGGAAATGAATTGAGTGGCAGTGCCTGGAACTACCCCGTGCCGATTAAGGAGAATGTGAATGCAGTTGCCAGTTTCGTGAACAACCGCCTGGGAAACACAGCCTTGTTTGCCTCTACAAGAGACAATTTCCTGCATCAGTTAATGCAAGATGCAGCCACTACGCTCTGGAGGTCGCGCACCATAGTATTGCCATCTACAGATGTCCACGATTATATACAGACCCATACCTATACAACACATATTAACTGTATGGATGACTCTGGCGTTCCCCTAAACGATGCGGACGTCACTATTACCGCAACAGAAACCTGTAGCGTGTATATCAACGATTATTATCATCTGCTGCATACGTCAGTGCCTCTGCAGGTAAAATCTGACATTTCAGGGACGATTAACATTACTCAATCTATTGATTGTATCGGAAGCGTTTGTTATCATATTCATGTTAATGACGGAGAACAAACAATTGATATCAACCCCATGGTTGATGTACTGGGCACCCTTAAAAAGGTACAAACCGATAAAGATTTTCCTGATACAGTAAAAAATGAAAGAGGACAACCTGGTGCCCTGATAGATCCAAAATACAACAACGATAAAAGCGCTGCGGCAAGCCATATTTCCGGCTTTAGCAGTTTGCAGGACAATTTCCCTGCTAACGGAAAACAGGGACAACTTAAGCCGGCCGCATCCTTTAACGCCGGTACAAGCAAAGTTACCATCCTACATTTTAGAAAAGATGGTGTAAGATATTACGAAGGTGCGGAACAGGCAGCATCTATCGGATTCTTGATAAACGCAGATCATACATTTACGTTCAGAGGATCTGAATCAACACAGATTTCAACCGGCGATGCATGGCAGTGGTTGAAAAACCTTTTTCTGAAACTTGAAGATTTCATTTTAAAGATCATCGACGGCATCACCCACTTTGTGATGACGATTGCGGGTGAAATTTACCATTTTGCCATCGCCTGCATCAGCGATATTATGCAGGGTATCCAGTTTGTCCTGAGCAAGCTCGAAGTTGTTTTGGAAAAAATTGTGCAATGGGTTGGGCATATATTTGGCTGGGACGATGTTATTCGCACACACAAGGTTTTAAAATCTCTTTTTGTGAACTACGCGAAGCATTGCCTTGACAACCTGGAAAAAGGCAATTATCAGCGAAGCCTGAGCGACCTAACGCAGTCATTGGTAAAGAAAATCGATGACTGGGCCGGGTTGCCGACAGACAGTTATCAACAGCAGGTCTCAGCGGGCCGCAGGATTGACGGACAAAACAATCCATCCTGCCATTGGGTGAACCATCATGCCAAAGGTAATATGGAAAATGCCAATCCCATATTTATGGCAGGCATTCATAATTCAGCTATGGGTAATATCCTGGCGGCGATTTCCAACGAACGCAACATTCTTGGTGATACCTCAAAGCAACTACAGGACGTTATCAAAGGATATGCTTCAGTTTCAACCGTTGAGTTTATCAAACAGATTATCGGTGTTATTTCAGATGCCCTTGTTAAATCCCTGGACAACGCCCTAACGGCGCTTTTGAATAATGCGGCGTATTTGTTGAACGGGATTATCAAGATACTCGATGCACCGTTAAACATACCGGTGTTAAGCCCGCTCTATAAAATATTTTCAGAAGGCAGTGAACTAAGCCTGTTGGATCTGGCTTGCCTGGTAGCAGCAATACCCGTCACCTTTATCTACAAGATAATTAACCATGATAAAGTTCCGTTTCCGGATGATGATGTGACCAGGTCTTTAATTTACGCGCCGGATTTGAAAAGTATAGCGGCTATTTGTTTTTCCCAAAAAACACATCCTGCGAATGTTTCCACAGGCCTAGAAAGCAACGTGGGGGCTTTGGATTCTATTTCCGACAAAATTGTTTTTTCAGGAAATATCTCTGCCTTCTTTGGCGGGATGGCCATGGCTCTTGTAGGCGGCGCCAAGTCTGCATATGAAGCAGACACTAAAAAGTCAAATATGGGCTTATCTGTTGCCGTGGCCGTTATCTATTTGCCTTACATCGCTCCCGACATCCTACAGGTTGCCGCCAACCTCGAAAGCGACTCAGGGGGATGGTATGACGGGGCGAATGCATTTTTCGCGGCCATCGGCCTTTTTAAAACCTTTCTGGATATACCATTCGGCAACCCCGGTAACGAAGGTGATGAATTCTGGGCGGGGGCCTCTCCCTATTACGACTTTATGATTAACCTGGCCTGGCAGGTACCCACAACATTTGCCTACCTGGCCTCAGATAGAAAAGCGGCTGATATTGCAGGGCTCGTAGGAAATACCTGCTTTAATGCATCCGGTATATTATCTCCTGCCATTGCACTGTCTGAGGACAATGTTGAGGTACAGGCTGGCCTCATTGTTACTGCCGGAGGTCTGAATATGGCCTATGGCATAAGCAGTTTGTTTGTGGCGGCTTCAAATTGAAAGCTGATTTATAAGCGGGCTTTCGAGTATTCTGTTTACTGTGGAGACCAAAAGATTGCACTTCAAAGAAAACCGGATAACCTGTTCTGGCTAAACCGAATTTTTACTCCGGACTTCTTGTTGAAGCATTTGAATGGCAGACGTTTGAGGCTAGTAAATAAGGGTTCAGGCAATGGACGTGATTGAGGCAAGCAAGAAATTACCCAAGTTGTAAATTGTAATTGGGTTAATCGGGGGGCATTTTGTACGTGCGCTATAGTGTCCCTTTAATCTTTGTTTTGTACGCCTTTCAAATCCGGAAAATTAATATCTTCGTAGAGCTCTCCGGAAGCATCCCGTCCACGGAAACAGGCTCAGCCTGCCGGTGTGGTTTTTTATAACACATACTCATTAACTTAACTTCTTGCCTGCATGTGGACACGGCATATCATAAAGAAGGAAAGTTATGTCAACCGTCTCCCGCGGTTTACCCGCCAATCCTCATCTCGACATCCCAAAAAGGCAGGCCCGTGAATTGGTGAAGCTGTGCAGGGAATCGTCAATCGATGCAATTAACCGCATTCGCCAACGGCATCCAAAATTTTACCATGCGGAAAATGAAACGCTGATAAAGCGTTTAAAACTCAGTGACGCCCAGCTTGTCATTGCGCGTGAATATGGCTTTTCATCCTGGGCGCAATTGAAAGAGCGCATTACCGGCAATACGGCGGCACAATTAATAGATAAGGCAATCCGTGCGGGCGATGCGGCATCATTAACACAGTTGCTTAAGGCTTACCCTAACTTATTGCATGTGCCCGTCAATAATGGCAACTGGGGACCGCCTATGAGCCATGCGGCTAATCTCAATCAGTTGGAGATGGTAAAAACGATCGCAGCGCTTGGCGCTAAGGATTTTCAGCATGCATTTGATCGCGCATTATTGCATGGCGATATCGAAATTGCCAAGTGGTTGCTGGGACAAGGGGCTTCATTTCAGCCGGGAATCATCATGGGGTCCTGCGAAACACTGAACCCGTATGGCTTTGGATTTTTAGATGATGAAGGTGCACCGTTTACGGACGAAAAAGGCGACAGCCAGGCGCCATTTGCCATGGTATTGGAAACATACGGCCGGCACCCAAAAGCAAAGCATGAGATTTTTAAACGGTTTAAAGCGAGGGGATATGTGTGGCCTGATACCATCATGATGGCATTTCATTGCGGCGACCTTGAGTTACTGAAGAAACATTTCCAAAAGGATCCGGACTTGCTATATAGGCGGTTCAGTTACCGCGAAATTTATCCGCCCGAAGTGGGTTGCGCGGACAATGGCCGTTCAGGCCTGCATGGTACGCCCATTGACGGCACTACACTATTGCACCTTGCAATTGATTTTGATGAGCGAGAGATTTTTGACTGGCTGATTCAGCAAGGGGCAGATGTAAACGCTCCCGCTGTAACCGATAAGGAGGGCTTCGGCGGACATACCCCGCTTTTCAACGCGATTGTCAGCGATGCGTATGTGAATGGCTTGCAGCGGGATGCTTATATGGGCCGGCGACTACTGGAATTGGGCGCGGACATCAGCGTGCGGGTTAATCTGCGAAAGTTCCTGGATTGACGCGACGAACCGGGTTGGCATATCAGGCACCGTGTGACCCCGCTGGAATGGGCGTCAGACTTCCCTGAACGGGGCTGGGTAAGCAGGGAAATAATTGCTATGATTGAAAGCCGCATTACTAAGCGTTGATTGATCGCGCTACTGCAATACGGCCCTTTACTTTAAATAGATCCTGCTTCTTTTGGCTTTTTCAATCTTGTCTTTGGGGACTTTGTAATATTTACCCATCTCCGATACAATTTCGTTCCAGTATTCGGGACTGCATTTGCGTTGGTTGATGGGTTTTTCTTTTTTCAGGCCTAGCGCGTATTTAGCTTTTGATATAATGGATGGAATTTTTTCCAGGCCATTGATTAATACTTTACCATCTACTATTTCCATAAAAAAATTTCCTCGCAAGATAAGGAAAACCGCATATCCCATCGTTATAACGGGCACTTAGTTTCTCAGCATCCAAGCCGAAGCTGCGACTAAAGGACTGCTTTTATGGCTTTTTATGTCTTCACCGAGGTTCAAATACATACATCATAGTACGTAACCTTAGTAATTACAAACCTTTTTTTCCTTCAAGCCAATACCCTTGCGAATAGACATTTCCCTGGGTTTTGTTTTTCAGAACTTTTCTGAATGTCTGAACAGATTTCACATTTCCAGCTAATGCAAAATTGGCATTATTCCAATCTTTAGTTGTGAAAATAGGCAAATCAATTATCCATTTTTCAATTCTGAATGAACCGTCCTTTGGAAAAACAGTAAAGTTTTCAAATCCCAAAAGTTCGGGAACGTTTTTGTTCTCTCTATCCAATTCAAAATAGAATTGAAATTGCTGATTATTGCTTCTCAACAGAGGTAGTAATGCACACGCAACGCCTATCGAGGTTTCATCACCAAAAAAGAATTGATTTTTTATACTGGGATCGTATATTTTTTTTCCTCTTGATGGACCAATATATGTTTCATCGCCTGTTTTTAAAGAATCAAAATATGTACTTCCAACTCCATTGGTATGAATATGAAAGATTATGTCTATTATTCCTTTTTCCTTGTCGTGATAAGCAGCCGTATAATTCCTGTATTCAGTTTCGGAAACACGAAGTACATTAGCATAGCCAATCTGAAAATTCATTTTTGATATATTTCCTTCAAAACGTATTTTTTTTATTCTTGAACTGATGTTGGAAATTTCTAAGACTCTTGCGTTGGGTCGAAGTGTACCTTCGAATAAATCACCCACCCATTTTGGTATTTTTGAAATCATTGTTTATTGCTTCTTAATTCAATGTAAAGGAACAACGATTGAAAATTTCAAACAATGCAGGAAAATGGTAAATATTAGACTAATCGTGGTTTTTATTTCGGAACGCCAAAGCGGTCATTCCAGAAACGTTCGTAAATAGCCTTGAAAAATAAGGATAGTCGTCATAGCCTAATTCGGCAGCAATTTCCTTTACAGATATATCCGAATGATAAAGTAAGCGTTTGGCTTCTAAAACGACACGTTGTTGTATGTGATGCGAAACAGAATAACCCGTTGTGTTTTTCACGCATTCATTTAAGTAAGATGAGGAAATGTTTAACTGTTGGGCATATTCTCTTGGTCGCTTGGCAATAGCAAAATTTTGCTCCAACAACTCTTTAAAGGCTTTGGTTACAATTTCATACCGTGAAAGTTTGTCAAATGGTTTTGGTTGGACTAAATACTGTGAAATAACAAGACCAATTAAAGTGTTGCAACTGCCGTTTAACAAAGAGTAATATAGTTTTTCGTTTTTACGTTCGGCTAATTTTAAGCAAAATGATGCAGCTTCTGTAATAAGCAAAAACGTTTCTTGCTTTAATGACAAAGGGTTGACTGGCGTTATATCTTCCAATAATTTCAAGTATTTTGGGTTTAGATTTTCATTGCTAATTGCCAAAATGCTTGCTGTTGCATTCTTGAACGATAAGGTTCTATGTACTTGATTTTGATGAATTAAAACAACTGAAGAAGGTTTTAATGTGTATTCTTTAAAGTCTATTTCAATAGTTGTTGTTCCTTTTTCTTGCAAGAAAAACAAGTGATATTCGTCTCTGTGAGATTGTTTTATGTTGTCAAATTCCTCAAACTGCTCATATAAATGAGAATCTTTGCTGTATATTTTGCCTACAAAAATGCCTGTGCCTAAATCGGCTATCATAGGATTCACAGGAATATGGTTTACTTTTCTCGACATTGTTTTTTTATTCTCAACACAAGTCAAAAATAGCTAATTGTATCGTTTGCTGGTGTGATGGGTGCATTTAAAATTGTAGCGGCGAAAAAAGATAAATGTAGGTCACCAAAAATAATTATCGGCAACGGGCAAGCATCGCCGGCCTGAGTAGCTAACCACACTGGTAAGTCCAATTGCTATACCCAATATAAAAAAGTATACATACACAGTATGTGGTCGTTCGGCTTACCAAAACCTTTTATGGGCATGATTTTCACTGCGGTTTTTCAATGGTAGATTATGCTACATGGTGTCCGCCACTTTTATCATTCAGGGCCATATCATTTCGTCCAAACGCCTTACCGGCAAGTGGCACCAGGATAGTAAGTCCTGTTGAAAGCGCAACCAATTGTTTCCAGACTTCGTTTTGGGTTAAAAAGATGAAAGCAGCAAACGCAAGGGACTAACAGTAGCAACGGTATTCTCCCCCCGGTGAGTCACCTTCGGTCTTTCGGTCTAAATATTTGGCATCCCTGGCACAATAGTTCTTTTAATAACAGCTTTGAATAGACGACCCAGAATTCCTGCAATTGTTTTGATAAACATCATATACTCGATGTTATCACCCGGCAGCATAAAACTGTTCCAGCGCCTTCATCCTAGCAAACACCCGTTTGTTTTTTACTGGTTCATACGAGAAAATAGTTTTTCCTTTTTTGCTTACAAACAATTGGAAGGGTTGTTTTAATCGCCGCGTTAAATGGTAAACAGTAAGGCACTCCGCCAGGTCTTCACTCCAGCTACTGGTGCTGTACAATGACACAAAGGGTGTTTGCTGCAGGCGGTTGTACACACTGGTGGCAAGCGTATAAGGATACAGTTTGCCCCTGCGAAAATGATTTTTGCTGAGCAGGCTGTCTGTTGTTTCCAGCGAGACCCGGTCTTTCCACACACCGCCAGTAAATGTTTTGGCAAAGCCCCCATCGCTATGATGAAAGATATCCAGTGAGCCGTCCACGATATGGGTGGTTTCATGTAGCAGCACATACACAATTGCATTCATTGAACCCGCATTGTAATGCGCTTTGTAATCGCCGTTATTTTCAGTAAAGCAGGTAGCTTCTTTTTCGGTAAGCCATTGGGAGATGGTTTGCTTTAA
Organism: Foetidibacter luteolus; assembly: GCF_009650435.1. Lineage (GTDB taxonomy): Bacteria > Bacteroidota > Bacteroidia > Chitinophagales > Chitinophagaceae > Foetidibacter > Foetidibacter luteolus. The sequence continues at coordinate 22,251 of NZ_VVIP01000044.1, read as the reverse complement.
TATACCTGCCCTGAAACTGATGTGAAAGCGCTTCACACTGTCACCAGATTCAATGGTGGAAGTTAATGCCGTATTCGGCATACTGTCTAAAAAGCTAATCCCTTCTAAATGCTCTTTTAAAATACGTTGGTGCAGTGGCGGCAATAATTCAAATGCCTGCACCACAGCCTGGCGCTCTTCCTGTGTAAGCAGGTGCTCGTAGGGATGCATCTCTGCTTCTTCGAAAATCTTTATGGCATTAGCAGGCGTTGGGGTAACCCTTTCCGTTAGAGGTTTGGGACTATCAAAAGTTTGAGCATTTGATTGTATGGCGAAGAGCAGCATCATTAACAAAAACTTGATGGTGCTGAGAAGTTGACGGGTATTCAATAAATATTTCATGATATTTCTTACGGTTGACGGCGTACAAGTAATTCATTCATACAAAGTTTGAGTAGTATCGCTGCCATCTTTATTCATGCAATCTTTTTCCCTTATTTGTTAGAAAGTGGACTAAAGATAGACAGATTTAGGATTAATTTTAAAATTCGTTTCTTTATGATCAGTCCAGGCCGAGAAGACGGAATGCTGTTTCCACAACTGCGCCAATCCCTGAAAACTCGTGCGTCATACGATAGCGAAACTTTTTGCGTTATAACCAAACAAAGCCTACATTATGATTAAAAAAGTCTTCGTTAGTTGCCTGGTGATTTTCGCAGGACTATATGTGTCGGGACAATCCAAACAAAAAGACATTGACGACTATTTCAAAGCGCTGGTTAAAAACCAACAATTCAGTGGTAGTGTGTTGGTCATAGAAAATGATAAGATTGTTTATGAGAGCGCTGCTGGATACGCAGATTATACTACTAAGACACCTAACACAACCGGTATTCGTTTTCCAATTGCAAGTATTTCAAAAATCTTTACTGCAACGGCAATTCTTCAGTTAAATGAAAAAGGCAAGTTAAATATAACAGATCCCATTATCCGATATTTGCCCGAATTTCCATATCCTGAAATTACCATCAAACATTTACTTTCACATACTTCAGGGCTTCCACCCTACAATGCTTTTTTTGATAAAGCCAAAAAAGAAAGCCCGGACAAAACGTTCACGAACAAAGATTTTATGCTAGAGGTTGTTGCTCACAAGCAACCGCTCAAATATCAACCTGGAGAAAAAGGTAACTATGACAACGTCAACTTTTTAGTCTTAGCCCTGATTGTTGAAAAGGTTTCAGGAATACCCTATAAAAACTTTATCGAAAAAAACATTTTGCAACCTGCGGATATGGCTGAAACTTCACTCTTCCCCTTGCCCGAACAATTTGACGGAAGAAAAATAAAGGACTTCGCCTTTCCACATGTGTATTTGCACTTTTATGAAGCGACACCTGTAAAATCCAACTCTATTCCTTACGTTAGAGAATACTGGCACTCTTACGGTTTTAATGGCTTTGCGGATTATGTAAGTACCATCAGGGATTTATGGAAATTTGATAATGCCTTGTACAAAAATACTTTACTAAAACAACAAACATTGGAAGAAGCATTTGTACCCATAAAATTAAATAGCGGCGAAACTAATCCTGATTATTTTGGCTTAGGCTGGGAAATGGAGAAAGATACTTCGCTGGGTAAACTCGTTTACCACAGTGGTGCGGCGATGGGACTAAGTTCTAATATTTTACGTAATATAACTAAACGCCAAACAGTGATCATATTTGATAATGCACATTTTAATGCACATGAAAATGCTTCAAAACTAATGATGCTATTAAATGGTAAAAAGGTGGATATGCCCAAAAGAAGTTTAGCCAAAATCTATGGAAACACCCTGGTGGGCAAAGGCGTAATTGCCGCAAATGAAATATTAGAGAAACTGAAAAAAGATACAGCCAATTATTATCTCAATGAAGACGAAATGAATACGCTGGGCTACGATTTTATGGGGAACAGTAATCCTTACCATTTGCCCCAGCAACACCTTTATAAACTAGCCGTGGAAACACTAAAAAAGAATGTAGCTCTCTTTCAAAACAGTTGGAATGCCTATGACAGCTATGCTGAAGCCCTTTTAGCAAATGGACAAAAACGAGAAGCCATCAAAATGTATCAAAAGTCAATCGAGTTAAATCCTGAAAATGAGAATGGAAAAAAAATTCTAGAAAAACTGTTGCAATAACCTGTGATACATTGCATCACGGTACGAATGCACAACATGCGGTTTGGTAAAATGCGGGCTGGACGGAAGAATAATCAGCAACATATCTGTAATCAGCTTTTGTCCCGGTCTGACGGAATATTTCCCAGGAAAAAAATTATCTTGAACTCTAAATAAAAATTGGCAGAGGTTCCAGGCAGGCGGAATGTTATTATCCGCACTTCGCCAAGCCGTGACCGTCGTGTGCTATATTAAAAATGACTCCTCGTTTAAAAATATCAGTCGAAAATCTTTACGACACTTTCGCCAAGTATCATGGCAACCTAAACATGACAGGGAGTCCTATATATGACGACGTAGCGAAATGGAATAAATTTTTACTTTCAAAGTCACTTCGAAATTTAACAAGTGAAGACCTTTCAAGATTTTCCGGCAAGGTTATTTCTACGTGGGGCGACACAAACGACTTGAAACATTTCTTGCCGAGATTATTTGAATTGACAGCGCTGCTTGACACGCCATACGACATTTGGATTTTGTATCAGAAGCTTCAAGATGGCAACTTTCAAAAATGGGACACAGAAGATCAAAATGCAATCAATGAGTTTAGCTTAGCATTGTGGGGCAATTTGCTTTCTGATAACAGCGAAAAAGCAGAATGGGAATTCGATGATTATTTTGCTACAATTGCACACTTCTATCCGAGTTTTAATGACTTGACAGATTTATGGATGATAAATAATTCTTTTAGCGCCATTAAACATTTGAGCAACTATATTTATGACGAAGCTCACACTCTTTTCCGGGAAAAACATATCAAAGTAAATGAGAAAAGTACAAAAAACATTCTTGTATTTAAAAATTGGTTGTTCTCTGACAGCTTAATTGAAAAACTGACTAAAGCTTTCTATCGATTTGAAAAGACAGAATTATCAGAAAGAATTGCATGGGTGATAAAAATACTTAAGGACGAGAAATACAGCACACAACAGGCAGTTTTGCGTCAGCAGGGGGTGACGAGTAACTGCTCATCGGCAATAGTGCGGAATGGCATTCCGAAAGGTTAGATGCAGCATGCCAACTCCTTTAAAACAGTTATGCTTTCATTGCCTGCAAATGAAATACTGATGCCATTGGGAAAGTGGATGGAAGCATTGCTGTTCTGTGTTGAATGAGCGGGTATTTGCAGGAAACCAGATGAAACATCTGCATCTTGCAGGCGCTTTTGCCAGTAATAAAACTTTGATGGGGCTAACCCGTGCTGATGGCAATAGGCGATAACCGTTTGACCGCTTGCTTTGCAGCTTTCTATGTGAAGGCGCATTTCATCTGCCTGTTTACTATCTTTATACTTCATGTGGCACAGCTGAAACCGGTTTGACGCAATCCATGACGAATGCGGAAAATTTCATGTTCAAAAATTAGCTATTTGCTAATCGGCGACAATTTTTAACTCAACTATATTGCTTTTTATGTGAGTAGCGACGAACAAAACGCATATTAAATAATTGATTCTGTATAAATGTTTTCACTGAGACAGTTAATTGGCAGAATATCGGGAATATTTATGCTGTTATTGTAGCTAATTTCTTTTAATGTCAAATCATCCGCGATCGCTTTTGGGTTTGGTGCCGCGATTATTATTTCCGCCTTCAGGAACTTCAAATATCACACAGCAAAGCGATTGTGGATGAAAATTAAGTTGACCGTTTTGAAAAAAAAATCTATGTTTACCTGAAAGTGTGTTTATGGTCGTGCCAGTGCTAATATTATCCCTTCTTTCTCCGCTTTAAAAAACTTTTTGCACCCCTTATTGGTAGACTATGAGTTTTATCACTTAAAACTAGCCTTGCTGCCATGAATAAAAATTCCTTCCATTCTCTTGAAAAACAGGATAGAAACGTTTTGTATGTGACCGCTAAGTTGTTGGAAATTTTAAAAGTGAACGTAACAGTCACCAGTATACAAAAAGCGTTGCTGTCTCACCCGCATCACCTGAGTTTGTTTAGTATCAATGAAAGTTTGCAAAAATGGAAACTGGACACATATCCTTTAAAAATTCAGGCATCTGATTTGGCGGATATTACATGCCCATTCATTGCTTACCTGTGGCATGGAAGAAAATTTATCGTTATTGTGGAAACGAGCGATGATGCAATCTGGTATTTTGATGACGAGGACAAAAAACGAAGGATGGAGATGGCGGATTTTTTGCTGTACTGGGACGGTGTGATGTTGGCAGCAGAAGCAACAGCGCAAAGTGGTGAAAAAGATTATAAAGCGCTTTTGCAAAAAGAAAAACTGGGGCATTACAAAATTCCCGGGCTGGTGGTAGGACTGGTACTACTGCTTTCAACCCGGGCATCTTTCGTTTTCTTGACAAATGTTGAAACTGAAGGACTCTATTTTACCCTGCTTGCAGCCTGTAAAATAACAGGGCTCTGTATTGCGCTTATTCTGCTACTCCACGACTACGACAGCCAGAACGCATTGCTGAAACAACTCTGTTCTTCCGGCAAAAAAACCAACTGCTCAGCCGTATTGTCGAGTAAAGCTGCCAAAACCGTGGGTGGTTTGTCCTGGAGTGAAGTTGGGTTTATCTATTTCATGGGCGGTGCTCTTTTTCTGCTGATGGCAGGCACTGCCGCACTTCCCCTGATGTTTTGGTTGAATATTGCAGCTTTGCCGTATGTTATCTTCTCTGTTACCTACCAGGCTGTGAAAGTAAAGCAATGGTGCGTGCTTTGTCTTGTGACCCAAATTCTGCTGGTTACAGAATTCTTGAGTGTTTTTGCGGCATCTAATGGATTTTTCAGCCTTTCGGGGACAGGAACTCAGGATACATGGTTATTACTGGTTCTTTCTTTTTTCATCCCCTCATTTGCGTGGTTTTTTTCGAAACAGTATGTTTACTCGGCAAAAACAAAAAACAAGCTCGAATACCTTCTGGCGAGATTTAAAAACAGCCCCGAAGTTTTTTATGCTATGCTACACAAGCAGGTACCGGTGACCAGCCAGCCACAGCCCGGAGAGGTCGGCATTACCTTAGGCAATCCGGCAGCCTCTAACACCCTTATCAAGGTATGTAATCCTTATTGCGGTCCCTGTGCGAAGGCCCACCCGGAAATAGAAGAGTTGATACACAACAACGATAACTGGAAAGTTCAGATCATTTTTTCAGCCAAGGCTGTGGAAAATGATTTGAAGTTCATTGCTGCCACCCATCTGATGTCCATTAGTGAAATATTTGAAAAAGAAAATAAATCATGGATGAAGACCCGGGCGCTCGATGACTGGTATCTTTCTTCCTATCCGAGTAATCAGGAGAAATACGATGTCTTTGCAGCTAAATATCCTGTCAACATAGAGGTTCCTGCCCAAAAAGCCAGGATAGCTGCAATGTATAAATGGTGTGAAGCGAACGGCATCATGTTCACTCCAACTTTTTTTGTAAACGGGTATCATTTACCCGAACAGTACAATATTTCAGATCTCCAATATCTGTGATTTCCAAAGGGGGTGCCGAAAACCTTGAGAGTAGGCAATTTTTTTTCATTAAAAGTTCAATGGTTTATGAAAAAAATCAAAAACATCGGTAAAGTTCTTACCTCTGAAGAGCAAAAAGCTATCAAAGGTGGGGACGGTTGCATGCAGTTCACTTATTGCAACGGTGGTTATTGTGTACCTGTTATGGGCGCATGCGTTTGTGTTGGGCCCAACGTCCCTCCGGGAACCGGAGGCTGTAACTAAAACAGTTGCAGCAGCGATTGCATGTACAATGGTTTTTGGGACAGTCCTGGCAGTAACGTCAGGGCGTCCCATTTTTCAAGTAGAAGACGTATGAAAGAAAAGTATAAAATTTCCCTGTGTACGGTGAGTATGAACCGCCTATACCATCTGCAGCAAACGTTGCCTCAAAACATAGAGGATAATGCTTCATATGAAAATATGGAGCATGTACTTCTGGACTATCATTCTACTGATCACATGGAGGAATGGGTGAGGGCCAAGTTTAGATCACTTTTATCTTCAGGAAGGTTGAAATATTATCGCACTACGGAGCCGCGGCAGTTTAAAATGGCTCATTCCAAAAACATGGTATCAAAGCTTGCCGGCGGCGATATTGTATGTCTTGTAGATGCTGATAACTATACCGGTAAAGATTATGCTGCTTTTGTGAGCAGGTGCTTTACTAGAAACAACAATATTTTTTTGACAACTATTTACGAGAGGAAGCCGATGACGAAACGGGACGTGCTCGGGAGAGTATGTTTTACTAAAGAAGATTTTATGGCTGTAGAGGGGTTTGACGAATTTATGAATAACTACGGGTTTGATGATTATGATTTTGCGTTCAGGCTACAGCAGCTCGGCCGGCGCCGGGTCGTTATAAACAATCCCAAATACCTCAATGCAATTAGCCACAGCCAGGAGGAAAGAACCAAAGGGCAGGAAGCTCAGCTAAGTGAAGAAGGTATCTATATCAAACAGCTTGATCCTGCCAGAAGTGAATTTTTATACCTTTTTAACGATAATACGTATAGCAGGGGCATTGTTCAGGATCATTCCATCCGGTCTGCCATGCGGCTTTCCGATTTGCTAAAAACGAAACGATATAAATACCAGGAATCTCTATTGGCGCACGATTGGGAGAGGGGTACCTATGTCAGGGAGGAGGAGGCCGTTTATTTGTCAGGGTCTGTTCCGGGAACAACATTAGCTTTATCCGGGTTCGTGAAGATAAGAGATTATCAGCTCCAGAACCACCTGCTGTTGTTTCATTCAATGATAAGTAACCGTAATAAAATGAATGCTAACCGAAAGCAGAAAAGGATCGCTGTGAACAACGGGTGTTTTGGGGAAGGAATAATTATAGTATCATGATGAAAATAGACACACAGGAACGATGGCTGTTTCTCTCCATTTTTTACCCGCAGCATCAGTGGCATGACCTGCTGCTGAAGGGGCTCTATCCGTTCTTTAATTCTTCCCCACCAGGTCTTAAAGATTATCTGATCCACTTCGGAACCAACAAGGGGGATCATGTAGGACTGTCCTGCCTGGTATCTGCTGGGCAGTGTGGTGCCTTCATCAGCAGATTTAATGATTTTTTTACAGGATACTTTCAATCTATTCCGGGCCTGAAAAGTTATAACGACGAATTGGCAACAACTGAACAAGTGTATATGAATATACCGTTTAATACGCTTTGTCATAGTCTTCACCAGTTTTTGCCACAGGCCGCAACAGGTGATCGGGCGGCTTACCGGTATTTGTGGAGCCAGTCTACAAAGCAGCTTTACCTCGCTTTTGAAACTGATCCTTTTGACCTGGAAGACCTGTTCTCCGCATCATTGTATTTAACCTTGCTGGTACTCCTGGATGGAGGAGTTGATGCACGGGCTTACACGCATGAACTTGGGAAAATGGTAGAGATGGATGCGGTCCGGGGCGGATATGACCAGAGATATAAAGAGGCAGGCGGTATGCTGAATGAAATTTACGAGGACTGTTTGTCCATCATCCGGGGTAGTCCAAACCCGCGTCTGAAGGCCATTGCAGACTGGTCTTTGCTTTTTAGGAATTATTGTGCCCTTGGCCCTAACCTACCAATGCTCTTAAGCCACCTGTATTTTCACCTCGGCATACCAGTTAATGGCCGTGGAATAATCAGTTATTTCACTCAGCAGCTCATGAAGACACATTTTCAAAAAAGCGCAAGCTATAACGGTTTTTGAATGAAACAGTTTCCTTATTACCGTCAGACAGGAACAACCGATTGTGGGCCTGCCTGCCTGCGGATGGTGGCCAAATACTACGGTCTGTTTTTAAAGGCCGATAGTCCGAGACTCTCTGGTGATGATTCTTCTGGTAGAGAGGGCATGACCCTTTTAGGACTCAGGCAGCAGGCCGAAAAGTTAGGATTTGAAACATCTCCGGTAGAATTATCGATGGATGAATTGATACGAGATGCCGCACATCCTTCCATCCTCCACTGGAACCAACATCATTTTGTTGTGCTATACCCTTTCAGTAGCCGGTTGGCGCGGCGGTACAGGGTTGCAGATCCCCTCAATGGTATGCTTTCTTTAACTGAAAAAGAATTTAAAAGTCACTGGATAACAGATACGTCAGTTCAAAAGGAAAAAGGAACTGCGTTGTTGCTGGCACCGCTACCCGAATTTTACCGGCAGCAAGCAGATCCCCAGCACCCGCTTAACTGGTCGCGCATGTTTAAGTACCTTAAGAAAAGCCGTTGGCAAATAGTCCAGATAAGCTTTGCCCTAATCATTACCACAGCCCTCCAGCTTTTATTTCCTTATCTTACCAAAAGTATTGTTGATATCGGCATCACCGGCAGGGATATGTCCTATATGAAGCTTGTGCTTATGGCGCAACTGATGCTGGTTGTCAGCCGCTCCATTATAGATATTGTCCGAAACAGGCTTCTCCTGCTGATATCAGGCAGGCTGAACCTTTACATACTTTCAGACTTTTGGCATAAACTCACCCGGCTTCCTATCGCTTACTTTACCCTGCATCCCGCGGGCGATATCATGCAGCGGTTAGGTGACCACCGGCAGGTTCAGGAGTTTCTTACCGGTACTGCGATTAATACCGGATTCGCTTTCGTAAGTTTCCTGGTGTTTGCAGCAGTACTCGCATTTTATAACCCTGTTTTCTTCCTGATATTTACAACGGGGTCCGTCATGTACTACTTATGGGTCAGCTTGTTCTTGCGCTTGAGAAGACGGTTAAATTACCAGGCATTTTCTTTGTCCGCGATGGAAAATAATGCTACCATCCAGCTTGTTAACGGTATGCAGGAAATTAAACTGCATAATGCCGAACAAGCTAAAAGGTGGGAATGGGAGAACATCCAGGCGCGGATTTTTAAGCTGACCTTCAAAAAGCTTTCTTATACGCAGCTCCAGCAGGCCGGAGCAATACTTATCAGTCAGGGCAAAGACATCATCATCAGCTTTATGGCTGCGAAGCTGGTGTTTGAAAACCGTATTACGTTGGGTTCGATGCTTGCAATCCAATATATCATTGGTCAGCTTGCTGCGCCAATTGAGCAATTCATCCTCTTTCTTCAGCAGGGGCAGGATGCAGGAATAAGCATGGAGCGGTTGAATGAAGTTCATGAGGCTGAGAATGAAGAAACCGATGGAAATTATTCCGATGACAATACTATAAGTGGCGATGTTAAGATTAAAAACCTGTCATTTAGTTATCCCGGCGCGGGTAATCCGCAAGTCATCAGAAACTTGTCGCTGTGTATACCCGAGGGAAAAGTAACGGCGATTGTGGGGGCAAGTGGCAGTGGCAAGACAACTCTGATAAAACTGTTGCTTAAATTTTTCGATAACCATGAAGGAGAAATTATGGTGGGGCCGTTGAATTTGAAGAATATACGACCAGCGGCATGGCGAAGCTGCTGTTCCGCTGTTATGCAAAACGGCTATATCTTCAATGATACGGTTGCCGGGAATATCGCCGTGGGTGAGGAAGATCCCCGGGAACAGGGCTTGCTTCAGGCCTGCCTTACGGCTAATATCCTTCAGTTTGTCGAATCGCTTCCTAATGGTTTTCATACCAGTCTGGGGGTAAACGGATCGGTTATGAGTGAGGGTCAGAAACAACGGCTACTCATCGCCCGGGCGCTGTATAAAGAACCTGCATATTTATTTTTCGATGAGGCAACGAACTCATTAGATACTGAAAACGAAAGAGTCATCGTGGGTAACCTTCGTCATTTTTTTTCAGGGCGAACTGTCCTGGTAGTGGCGCACCGGCTTAGTACTGTTAAGAATGCTGATAAGATTGTAGTACTAGAAAATGGTTGCATCGTGGAAGAGGGCACACATAACGAACTTTCAATTTTGAAAGGCAGGTATTACGAACTTGTTAGAAATCAGTTGGAGCTGGATAATTAGCAATACCAAAAGAAATATGAAAACAAATCATGCAAGTGCTAAAAATAAGCCGGGCGAAAACTACCGAAGCCCTGCATTGGAAAAAATTGTATTCGGCAGAACAGACAAGTTGTCGAATATTACGTGGCTCTTGCTGACAACTGTTGTTGCCCTAATCCTGTTTTTCACCGCATTAATTAGATACCCCCAACAAAAGCAACTAAATGCTTTCATTTCGCTTCCTGAGAATGGTGGCAAAGACACCCATTACATACAGGCAAGCGTACAAAAACAACAGGCTATGAGGTTGCTTCCCGGACGAAACGCCTCAATAATAATTAAACTTGAGCAAGGGCGTGATCTGCCGGCTATCTCAGGCAATATTGAGCAAATACACCAATGTGATGTTCCCGACAGCTTGGGCTTGCTTATCAGTGTTGCTGGCAACTTTACGTCAGATATATCCAGGCTGTCGAATACGACGATGCGATTCAATGCTGTAATCCAATTTGTAGACAGTTCAGAAACATTGCTAGGTATTGTTTTTTGACAAATGGTTAAAGGCTTCTGTATTAGGGTTTACGTTTTTTAGCAAAAAGGCAGCGGGCATTCGACACTGCCAACGAAAAATTTCTTCAAACACTCAAAAACATATATTGCAAATGCTTCTACTGCGTGCTTTTTTCATCACTATGTTTTTTTAATGATTGGCCACCAATGCTCCCGGCCTGCCCATTGATACGCCTACACAAATTCAACACACCTGTTTGCCCCCAACCGAAAATTGCTACTTCGGATTTGAAAAGATGGAGCACTTTGACAATACCGTTATCAGGAGCAGTTACGACACTGAATGTATTTATTTTGCAAAAGAGTACCTTATTCAAAACTTGGCCAACCCGCCTTCTTTAATCCAGCTGGCAAGGATTTGCGGATTGAATGATTCAAACTAAAAAAAGGCTTCAGAGAGGTTTTCGGTCAAACGGTATTTGGCTTTCTTTCAGAAAAGAGATTGGAGCTGGGGCGGATGGATCTGCTGAAAAAAGTTAAATCTGTATCAGAGATTGCATATGAACTGGGTTATTCATCTCCCCAGCATTTCAGCATGCCATTTAAAAAAAAGTTTGGAGTGTCACCAAACGCAATCGCAAAAAAATAGTTATACAAAATAAAACACCACTAAAATATTATGTTCCGAGTTTATTTTTTTAGCAGCCGACGAACTAATTTAATGAGCGCAGGAAAGTAACTATTGCTTGTCCCATTTCGACAGGCGAATCTTCTTGAATATAATGTATTCCCTTAACAAAAACCTCGCTCTGGTTCGCCCAGGTCCGCGCAAATTCCAGATTGCGTCCATGCAGGAAGGCACCGGGTTCTGCAACGATCAATAATTTAGGAACAGAAGAGCCGGAAAGCCATCTTCCATATTGTTCAACTATAGCAACGATATTTGTAGGTTCGCCTTAGATCGGGAGATCTCTGGCCAGATCTAACGTTGTCTTTCGGTCAAGCCTGACAGTAAGCGCCGCCCGGAATACTTCCATCTCTTCCTTGCTCAGTTGCCTGATAATACTTTTAGGCAAAACGGTCTCTACAAAGAAATTCTCTTCATACATTAACGTCTTACCTGCTTCAGATTTAAGCATGTTAAATATTTTATCCCCTTCATCAGGGAAATCAGATCATATCCAGGTCGAACGATGGCTTACATTTAAATGATCGCTTTAACCTTATCCGGTTTTGATAAGCCAGTGAAATCCCAGTGCCGATCCCAATTATGAAGTACCAGAATAACCTGATCAATAAAATCCATTTCACGGAACCACTCATTATACCCGAAATGGTCATGAAACCCGTTATGATCCCCGGAAGGTTTCCCAGACTCCCCATTCAGATCAGGTCCGGAGCAATACCCTGCGCTGTCTGACTGACAATAGGGATAATATGGCGCCACATGAAAGGACAAGTTGGATTTCCGTGAAGAAAAACAACGGGACTGCACGCACCTGTTTCCAAAAAGCTAATTTTACTGTATAGAATAGCTATAGACCTCCTGTAGATCCTAAATCTGTAAAGGTGTGTTTCACATTTTTATTGTGTCATTTTGTAAAGCATATTTGATGTCGCTTTGAAGCGCATTTCATTTCGGTGAAGTAATACCGAGTGAAAATCCAGTTGAGCACCATTTATTTTACGGGATTTGACTGGCGTATAAATTCAGGAATTTGAAGTCTACCTAATGGAGGTTCTTTGGGATCCAATACGCCACATTTTAAATGGCACCTTTAGCATCATATTCTATTGTGGTAATAAGCTTAACTATAAGCGATCCCAAACTTGGCACCTCCTCACGCATAATCCCTTGCTATCATTGATGTGTGCACAGCTTACGCACGGTTAACTCCCATAAAAAAGCGGCCACTACGGCCGCCTGATGTTATTCATTGGATGCATACTATATGCACTTGCAATAGAAATGATTAATACACCGCACAACTTATGCCAACAATTCTGGCACCCACTTTGCTTTGTAATCACATGTGTTTGCTAATATTTCGGGCCTGAAAAATACTACTGTGAGCCTCTCGGGGGCCTCAATTTTTTAAAAGCAAAAGCCCCGAATAAACGGGGCTGACGAAGTACCTGTAGTTGATTGTTGGGGTATAAAATAGGCTCAGAGAGATTGACCAAACTCCAGTACAAAGGTGCTGGTTATCAATAAAGACTTAAATTAATTACTCCTTACATTCTATTAAAAACAGCTAAATAGCTGCATTGAGCAGAGGGCCAATTCGATATATTACCCATTTTTTTATCTTGTAAACAATTTTTTAAGGGTTTAGGGTTGAGACGCCCGGTATGTTCATGCCGGGCTTTTTGTTCTTCAGAGAGCTTAAAAAATTTCAAACTTTAAACTGGAAAGCTTGTATAACCCGCCACCGTATGTTATATTTAGCCAGTCAACCAAATAATCTTAAATGAAATTGCTTACCTGTCTGGCTTTGTTGTTGGCCAGCACCGCACTGTCTGCTCAAAACACATACACATTTATCGGAAACGGAAACTGGTCGCAGGTATCTAACTGGCAAGACAATTTGTTGCCGCCTTCCACCCTGCCTCCTGATTGCAATATTGTTATCAGACCGCAAGCCGGCGGAAAATGCATCCTGGATGTTCTACAAATTATAGTTAACGGAGCATCATTAAAGATCAGCGACGGAGCGATCTTCGTTGTTTCTAAAAATGTGGGAATGATATCCGAATTATCGGACACCTTAGGTGTGAAAATTGGCAATCAGTACTGGACTCGCAGAAATCTCAATATAACGAGGTATCGCAATGGCGACTCAATACCCCATGTAACTGATGCAAATCAATGGCGCAATTTGAAATCCGGCGCCTGGTGCTACTATAACAATGATCCATCAAGCGAAGCATTATATGGTAAGCTTTATAACTGGTACGCGGTGACGGATCCCCGTGGGCTCGCTCCTGACGGGTGGCATATACCAGCCAAGCAGGAATGGGCTGCGCTGACTGGATATTTATCCGGAGAGTTCTTCGCTGGGGGGCAACTTAAAGCGGTCTCTTCACTATGGCAGCAGCCAAATACTTCGGCAAACGATTTTGTCGGGTTCTCAGCTCTGCCAGGTGGCTATCGCGATGCTGTGGGCCGCTTCTACAGTCTGAAACAAAAAGGAGGTTGGTGGAGCACCACTGGAACCACTGGCGAAAACGCGATGTTTCTGGGCCTTTCTTATGACAGCCGCATCGCCACATCAACGGATATTTATAAAGAGTTTGCTTATTCGGTGCGGTGCCTAAAAGATTAAGGCTGACGGCAAATCCACACAGTAGTTGAGTAGTTTCCTTTCGCAACGGGCATTGTTACTAATAATTTCTACAAAATTCTTTGTTGCTATTCCCCTTACTTTGGCGCAAGCGGACGCTTGCGCCAAAGTAAGGGGATAAGATACCAGCCTTTATTTAGCGCTAGGCCTTCGGAGCCGGCTCAATGTTTCCTTAGCTATACCTAGGTAGGAAGCAATTTGGTGCTGGGGAAAGCGTTGTATCAGCTCAGGATATTGATCCTGGAAATTATGATACTTGCCTGCGGCTGATAAATTCATCGCGTCATCCAGCCTTTTTTGCGAAGCAATGTGATTCTTCTGGTTCATCTCCCAAAACATTTCTTTTACTGCAGGTATTTTTAAAAATGCATCCAGGTTATCACGGTGCATAATAAGCAGTTGAGTAGTTTCCCAGGCATCTATGTAGTATTTAGAAGGCGTTCTGTTAAAGAAACTGTCACGATCTGCCACCCACCAGTTTTCAATGGCTAATTGAATGATGTGTTCTACGCCGACATTATCCACCCGGTATTGTCGCAGTGCGCCTTTGAGAATAAAACCTGTGTAGGTGCACACTTTGTTTTCCTCAAGAAAGAATTGATGCTTCTTAAGCCGCTTTGGTTCCCAAATACTTTTTATCAACTCCTTTTCAGTTTCTGAAAGACTTTCGGTGGAATATAAACTGATGTAGTTAAACAGGCTCTCGTACATAAAATCATTCTTTAATCATGTGCACACATTATCAATCACAGCATTTGCTCAACCCGTTTTTGTTGACGCAGGTCAACGTTTTTATTTGCCGTCGGTCATCGTTTTGAGCATTCATCGCAGTGCAATTTTACATCGTAATTGATACGAACAATTACAATTTTAAAAAACAAATTAATAACAAAAAAATTATCAATCGTGCACAAAAATGCATTCAATCCAGACAACGCAGCCATGCTGCTTATTGATCACCAGACAGGCACCATGGGGTGGACACACTCACACGACGTAAATCTTGTAAAACAAAATGCCATTAAGCTGGCCAAGATTGCTGCCGCATTGAATCTACCGGTTGCACTCACCTCAAGCATGGAAACAAATGTACAGGGCCCGTTGATACCTGAACTGGAACAGATCTTACCTAAAGCATTCGCAGCAAGAATCCAGCGCCCGGGCATTGTGAATGCCATGCATCATGAAGGCTTCAACAATGCAGTAAAAGCGCTGGGCCGTAAGAAACTGTTTGTGGCAGGTATCACCACTGAAATTTGTGTGTTGTTCCCGGTGCTTCAAATGTTAGACGAAGGTTACGATGTGCAGGTGGCTGCAGACTCTTCTGCATCTTACACTAAATATGGCGACGAATTAGCATTGCAAAGAATGCGTGAGGCAGGTGCTGCCATTACTACAGTAGACCAGATCATTTCAGAACTGGCCATTGACTGGACAAGCCCTAACGGCCAAAAATTGATGGGAATTTTAAATTACCATTAATCAATTCTTATCACAGTGTGTGCGATCCCAGGTTGCATGGCACACACTGTTATTTAAATATTTGATGTTACGATCAAATATTCATCAGTTAAAAAATCAACAATGAAAATCATCAAGGCATCTAAAAGACGCAATTACGGCGGCGGCCCTTTTCATATAGACATCCTTTATCCTGGTGCCGCATTGAATACAAACGACACCGGTTTTTTAACGATTGGTCGGATTGACCATGCCTTCTTCAGGCCACCAGGCGTGGTGCCCATGCATCCGCACAGGGATGACGAGATTCTCTCCTACATGAGATCGGGTGCTCAAATACATAAGGATACCAAAGGACATACTGAACATTTAAACGCATCAAGGCTGATGATGATGAATGCAGGAGCTGGGATAGAGCATGAGGAAATAGCGGAGGAGGGTGTGGAAATGCTGCAGATCTTTATGCGGCCTTCTGAAAACGGCCTTGCGCCTGCAGTACAATTTCACCAGTTTAATCAGGTTCACAGTATTGATCAGTGGCGGCTTGTGGCAGGCAACTCCGCAGTAGCGCCTTTGCAATTGCGTGCGCAAACAAATATTTATGACATCAGGCTCAGCGCAGGCAGTAAAATAAATATTCCTTTTTCCGAACCGGAAGTGGTTAATTTCCTGTACGTTTTTAACGGGGCAATCGATATCGGCGACCAATTGTTAAGCAAAGGAGATAGTGCAGTGTTGGATATACAGTCACCCGGTATTGTAGCTGCTAAGGAAAGTGATTTGTTAATGTTTCAAATATTAAAAGGCGCCAAATATAGTGATACCGGGATGTTTAGCGGCAACCAGTCTTAAGTTGCGCTACAATTAAATTTACTTAAACAAATGTTATGGCAACAGGATTTAAAGTATGGCTGATAACAGGCTCTTCAAGAGGATTAGGAAAAGCACTTACGCAAGCCGCGCTCAATGCCGGTGACCATGTAATTGCAACAGCACGCAACACCGGTGACATTGATTTCCTTAAAATGCATTACCCTCAGCAGGTAACGATTGCAAAATTGGATGTGACTGATGCCGTTAATGCAAATGAAACGGTACACGCCGCCATTGAAAAATATGGCAGGATTGATGTGTTGGTTAACAATGCAGGGTATGGCTACATCAACTCGATAGAAGAAACATCGCTGGAAGATTTCAGGGCGCAGATAGAAACAAATCTTTTTGGTACTATCATCTTAACGAAGGCAGTGTTACCTTTTATGCGGAAAAACAGGTCAGGGCATATTGTACAATTTTCATCTGTAGGCGGCCTAATAGGGCCAATCGGGAGAGGGGCATATGCTACTGCAAAATGGGGTGTGGAAGGCTTTTCAGAAGTATTGGCAAAAGAAGTACAGCCATTCAATGTTGCAGTAACGATCATTGAACCCGGCGGTTTCAGGACAGACTTTGCGGGAGCGTCTTACACCATTGCAGCAGGATTGCCTGACTACGCAGAAACGGTGGGTGTAACCGCATGGTTTCAACAGCAGTATAACGGTAACCAGCCTGGCGACCCGGACAAAGCAGCAGCGGCTATCTTAGCAATAGTCAACACCGGGAAGCCGCCATTGCGGCTTTTGCTGGGGTCAGATGCAGTGGCTGCAGTGGCAGCAAATGATGAAAAACGACTACAGGAATTAGAAAAATGGAAGCATGTAAGCCAGTCAACTGATTTTTAACTCCAACTCAATTTGCTTTTTGTCTCGGAGGGTTTTCACAGTCTGTTGCAACAATTCATTATAACTCTGCCGTGAAACCTCGACTCTTAGAAGAGCAAGGGACATTTTACATTCAAGTTTCTAAATTAGGTACAGCCAATGGGTATGTTTATGTAACAACTTTCAGTCGGGAGATAACTCTTGATGTTATATTCTGTTGCTGGGCTTTATACGTTAAGCCCGCACTCCAGCCGATAAGCGAACGGGACGATCAGCACATATTTGTCGGCCAGCATAGCAGAAAACCCCATGTTGAACTAAACCTTCGGTAGCCTCTCCTGCCGTATGCCAAATTCGGAACTTATAGGTTCAACAAAAACATTACATTATGAGTTCCATCAAGAGACAGTACAACACAGTTGTATCGCAGGCAAAGAAAGGCGTACCGGGTTTTTCAGATGCATACGCCAAATTTATTGAAAAGGCAACAATAGAACAAAGCAGTAAAAGCCTGCTGGTAAATTACAGCCGCAGCCTGGCGTATATCGCTATTCATTTTAACCGGCCGCCGCACCTTGTCACGGTAGAAGAGATTAACAGTTACCTCTACCGCATGATGGTGCATGAGCAATGTTCCCTTACCTATTTCAAGCATGCGGTTTTTGCGCTGCGTTACTGGTTCCGGCTGTTTAATAGTAAGATAAGGCCATCCAGATGCCGCCTGTAAAGAAAGAAAAGAAGCTGCCTGTCGTGTTATCCAAACAGGAATGCAAAGAGTTGTTCAAAGCCCCCGCACCTTAAAGCACCGCTTCCTGTTAACCTTTGCCTACGCAGGCTGCAGATGAATGAACTGCGGCTGCTCAAGATAACGGATGTAGATGTGCAGCGCAACCAAATCCATATCCGCCTGGGCAAAGGCAAAAAAAACCGGTATGTAGGCCTCTCCAAATTCATCGCCCGCAAGCTGCCCCTTTACATGCAGGAAGTGAAGCCGCAGGTGTATTTGTTTGAAGGTCTTACCTCCGCGGAACCCATGGGCGAACGCAGCATACAGTACATCATCACCGAAGCTTTGCAAAAAACCAATATCAAAAAACAGGTAAGCATGCATACCCTCCGCCACAGCTACGCCACCCATTTGCTGGAAGACGGTATAGACATACATACCATACAACACCTGCTGGGGCACGCAGACGTGATGACCACACTGGTGTACCTGCATGTGGCACAGGTAAAGATAAAACCGGCGCATAGTCCGTTGGACAGCCTGTATAACATCAAGTAAACCATCTGCACAATATGAAGCCGGTATATGAACTGGCGCAGGTGGTAAGCTTGTACAAAGCATCCTTCATCCATCAACATCATCCGCTTAAACAGCACCTGTCTGCACTGCATGCCATAGAGCAATGCTGTACGGCAGCGATGGGCGGCCATGTAGATGCATGTGATAGTTGCGGCCACCTGCGCATCAGCTATAACAGTTGCCGTAATCGTCATTGTCCCAAATGTCAAAATACCGCCAGGGAAAGATGGATAGATGCCCGGCAGTTAAACCTGTTGCCATCAACTTACCTTCATGTGGTATTCACCCTGCCGCAGGAGTTGAACAGCTATTGCCTGCACCATCCCCGTGAGATGTATAACCTGTTGTTCCGGTGCAGTAAGGATACCATCGTTCAGCTTGCAGGAGATGAAAAACACCCGGGCGCCCAACCGGGCATAATCAGTGTGCTGCATACCTGGGGGCAAAACCTCAGCCTGCACCCGCATATGCACATGATTGTACCAGGTGGTGGTATAGATGATACAGGTGTATGGAAACCCGCCAAAAGCAAAGGCAGGTTTTGTTCCCGGCAAAAGTGATGAGCCCCATTTTTAAGCACAAGTACATGGAAGGCCTGCTGTTGTTGTTGAAGAACAAAGGCCTGGCCATGGATGCCACCCTGCGGCAAACATTATACAATAAAGCGTGGGTGGTATATGCCAAACAACCCTTTGGAGGGCCTGCACAGGTAATAGAATACCTGGGGCGTTATTCTCATAAAGTAGCCATCAGCAACCACCGCATCAAAAGCATTGACAATGGAAAAGTAACCTTCAGCTATAAAGATTATGCCGATGGCAGCAAACAAAAGCTGATGGTGCTGGATGGGGAAGAGTTCCTGCGGCGTTTCTGCCTGCATATATTGCCAAAGGGTTTCAGGAAAATAAGGCATTATGGGTTTTTATCCAGCCGCTGCAGGCCGCGGTTAAAAATGCAGCAAATGCAGATGGGCATAGTGCCCCAACAAAAAGTAAAACAGGACTGGAAAATCATCACCAAAGAAAAATTGCATTTTGATGTAGAACAGTGTCCCTGCTGCAAAACAGGCAAAATGATAACACTGTTAAGTTTCGGCGCCAACGGCCCTCCCTGTGATATGATGGCCCAATGGAAAACACAACAGCAGAAAACAAATGGCTGATTATTTTTTCAAAGCGGGGCCTTTGAAATGGAACCCTATTGTAGCTGGCGTACAAAAACAACCTTTACAGGCACAAAAAGAACTGTCTTTGCATAGAGAACACCCTTAAAAAGCTTAACCCAAATAAATAATGCCGACATCAACAACCCGGCAAGCCCGTCAGCATCTTTACAATGCAGGCATTCGCTCCATTCAAAATCCATAACTAATTTGCACGGCTACCCAAGCTTCAGTCAACATAGGCTTAAATCGAACCTCCGCTGCGCTCCGCTTCGTTTAAGCCCTATATGTTGCAAGCAGTGCATTCAGTTAGAAGCCTGCTAATTGTTTTTGTCAATTGTCGTACAAGACAATGTTGACAAAAGCAAATGTTCTTTGTCTGCCAAAAAGCAATTGCGAAAAAAAATACGGTTTCAAAATTTTCATTTTTCAAAAATTGATTGTGTCAAACCACAAGTCCTGTGTCCACCGAAAGCTGCCGCAAACAACAAACGCAACTTGCAATCTTTTTCTCCGCAAAAAAAGCAGGTGTCTGGCGAAGCAGATTTTGTCAACCTAAAAGCTGCTGCAAAAAAAATAAAGAACTGTTGTTGGTCGTTGCAAACGATGCGGCAATTAGTTTTTGTCTGTCCGCAGTGTCCGACCTAAAAATGCGTTTGTGTCCCGCCATAAAATGACTTGAATAAAAGTCCAGCCGATACAAATGCCCAATTGAAAAACCAAAGAACAAAAAATGTACAAAAGATGAACGGCGAACGTCAAGCCTATGTGGGCTTTTCTTCAAGTCAATCTATGCTTTGATAAATGTTTTCTGTCTAACCCCTGCGAATGGGAGACCAGTTGCCGCATTGCTTGCAACGGCTACGGCTTGGCGATGTGGCGGCATTTGAAAATCGTCAGCCCGTAACCGCTGCTAAATTTATAAATAAAAGCTCATTGTTTATTCTATTGCTCGGCGCTATTCGTCGGCAGGAACTGAAGCCGATTAGTGAACAAAAAGCTGAACATATATTCGTCGCCCCGCCATATTGCCAAACCGCCTGTTGTATGTAGCCAAAGTCAGTCAGTTGATGTATGTCAAATCCATGTATAAACCAAATTAATGTCGCAGCCTAACTTCTGCTTGAAGTCACTAATAAAACTATCGGTCAAGCTTGACCAATTCCAAAACGTAAATCCTAAGTCGCTAAACCCCCATTCAGGTGTGAATTTGAATTGATGAATGTCAGTAGCAACATTGCATAATGGACAAGTCAAATGGTTACTTTTATTGTCGCCCCATTCACTTAAAAAATCCCAATCCTCATTCGCAATGTCTTGTTTGCAATTAGGACAGATAAGTCCTTCCATTCCGTTTTGTCCTGTATGGAAAACTTGTCGCTCTGTTATTATTTCAAGTCCACTCGTCCATAAGCCAAATGGTAATAAATCTGGATCACTTGATACAGTTCTTGCCCCTTCCGAAATTGGATAGCCGTCAGTGGAACTTAAAATACAGTCTGAAGTTGTCGGCTTAACTATGTCAAGAGAAACAAGCCAATCCAAAATTTCCTTTGCTTTAATTTCTTTGTCAGGGTACACCGATTGTCTTGGTACAATTGAAATACTATGGTCGCTCATAATTAATTATCTGCTGATGTAAGCAGTGTCGCTAATTGGTTACATACAACATTTATCAGCTTTGCGATGGGCTGGACTTCTGTGTTTCGTCTGCCGATACAAATGTCGATACGTTTACTAAAGATGAAAATAAAAACAAAAGATGATTAGTGAACGTCCTGCTGATGACTGCTACCGATTAGCGATTTGTTGCCGATCGCTCCTCCGTCAGCCAGCCTATTGCAAAACTGTTGTTATGTGCCGTTCTTCAATGCTCGGACGTAGCCTCGGAATTCGTCAAAGCCCAAATGTTTAAAGTCTGCCCTGTCTGGATAACTGTGTCCGAACAGTCCAACAAAGAAAGGCGTGGGTTGCTCAGCGTCAGCGCCAATTTGTTTCGCTTTGAGTTCAATTGGCTTCAAGTATGTCCGGCTCACCCGTATGCTGAAGTCGCTCCATGCGTTGAGGTATGTCGAACCACAAGTTTTGCAAGTATATATTGCTTTATAGCATTCGTCGTCTTTGTCAATCTCTTTGCCTTCAAAACAGTCACCCGAAGTCTGAATGAACCCTTCTGTTTCGCTCGTATAAAATGAGTTATGTGTCTCCCGACAGTCAATGCTTGTATATTGAATGAAACGAGGAAAAGCACAAGGACAAGCAACCGACTTATAATATTCTACGGTCTCTCGAAGCAATGCCCAAAGCCTGTTTGTGGCTTCCTGAATTTGCTCGACTGTACGAGGCTGGGAAGCAGGTTCGTTCGATTGCTTGTCAGGTTGCTTATGTCCGAATATTTTTTGAAGGAAGTTCATCTCGAATGGCACATAACTATTAATATCCGCGGTTAGGGGGTACAGGATATCCAAAAACTACGGTATCAATAGTGATGATTATCAATTTGTTACGTTTTTCTGTTTTTTGTCGTTGAGTTGCGCAAATCCGTTTTGCGGACTTGCCTCCGGCTGTTTAAAAAGGTAGTCGAGCGGGCTGGCAATAACAACAAGTTTCTCCCTGGCAACATGTAAATAGCGTTCCGTGGTCATCAGGCTCGCATGACCCAGCAGATCCTTAATATATTTGACATCCACACCCTTTTCCAGC
>NZ_VVIP01000043.1 GCF_009650435.1 Foetidibacter luteolus | reverse complement strand
TCAAAGTTTAATGTTAGCAGCGGGAGTTTGTTTTCTTCTGTAGTTTATCAACTGAACAGACCAGTATCCAGCTACCCAATGTCATTAAGTTAAGCCCCATCGGGGCTTGCTGTTTGTAGAAACAAAATGATTTAGATGAACGGATGCCACGTAGTGGCTACCTAATCGTCGCTTAAGGGTAGCCGCTATGCGGCATAATTCCCATATTGTATGCTATTTCTACAAACATGCAGCGCCTACGGCGCAGAGAACAAAGTCTTTCTTCTTAACTTAATGACATTGTCCAGCTACCTGTAATCGGCAACTGTTCAATGTTCTTTTGTTCAAGGTTTAATGTCAGCAGCGGGAGTTTGTTTTCTTCTGTAGCTTATCAACTGAACAGACCATTAGGTTTTTACCCTTTAACAGACCAGTATCCAGCTACCTGTAACCGGCAACTGTTCAAGGTTTAATGTTGACGGCACGTAGTGCTTCTGCGCTTACGCAGCTAAACAAATTATCAGCCTTTTGCACTTCAACAGACCGGCAACTTGTAACTGGCAACCGGTAACCGGCTTTCGGGTGAGGGATTGCAGCGGATACCCCGGTGAGGCCGTCGCAGCAGGGCTTCTGTGCCGGAGTATGAGCGGAAAGCCCGACCCCTTGCGATAGCTTGGGGGCACCCCCAAAATAATATATAAGGAACCTTAGTTAAACTGGTTGGAGAAAAGCTCATCGTTGCCCTTGTAGCCATCCAGCAGGTACACATTAAAATACCGGGCAGGCTTACCGGCACGGTTTACCGCAAAGCGCTTAAGAAACACGGCTTTTTGAAAATACAATCCGTAGGTACTGTTTACATCCTGGTAATAATTGCTGGGCACAATGCAAAGCGCCTGTTTGGTAAGGGGCAACTTACCCCTATACTCGTTTAACCAGGCATAATGGTGAAGATCTGTTAACTTGCCAACGCCGGTAACATGGCCGCTTTCGGGCAGGTTTACATAATACTCTATATGCGCAGCGGGAAACCATTTATCGCAAACAGTGGCAATACCGGCGGGCAGGTGGCCGGCCTTAACCTGCTGCTGTTTCCAGCTACGGAACTGCTGGCCAAAAGATTGCCAGCCGTACATATCCAAGGTAAAATCACCATCGCCGTAGCGGGCCTCTTCTTTTTTACCCAATGTGCCCGGGAAGAAATTAATAGCTAAGGCCCCGCCGGTGAGTATGATTAGAATTAGGCCGGCGGCATAAGGTATAAGCAGCCTTATGCGGGCCTGTGGCCTGGCCTGTAAGCGATAATCAAGGTAAGCGGCTGCCACGAAAATAAGCGTTACAAAACCAGGGCCGCTCCAGTGTGGCAATACCGTTCTAAACAGCGATATGATGGTGGTAAAAAGTATCAGCGGCCAGGCACACAAAGAGAGCAGCCGGTAACTGCTTTTAGCGGTAAACCGGTACCGTTGATAACCCAGTAGCGCCATTACTATCAGCACCACGTTAAGCGGATTGTTGTAAAATACCTGGCCCAGCAGTGTTTGTATAAAGCTGTCTTTGTCAATGGAAAAACCATGCACTTCCACCCGCTCACTATGAAAGCGCCAGGTGATAAAATCGTTGGAAGCATTCCAGAAATAAATGGGGCTGATGATGATGGCCGTAATAATACCGGCCAGGTAAAAGCCGGGCTGTTTAAAAAGAGATCTGTCGTACAACAAGGCATACAGGCCGGCGCCAATCCACAAAAAACCGCCATGCACTTTACACATAATGCACAGGCCGGCAGTAACCCCAAAAGCCATCCAGCGGTAAACGGTCATGTTTTTTTTGCTTACCAGCCGCAACAACAGCCAAAGCGAAAGCAACCACCATAATATTTGCGGGCTATCCGGCAATATAAAAGTACCGGCTATAATGCAGGCATAAATACTGGTATTGTATAACAGCGCGGCAAACCAGCCGGTTCTTGCATTGCGCAGTTCTTTACCTATGCCGTAGCTGGCAACAGTGCCCAAAGCAGCGCACACAACAGCGCCCAGCCTTATAAAAAGCTCACTTTTAAAAAAGAGATTTGCTGAAAATAACCATATGAGCAGGCCTACGCCGGGCGGATGGTCAAAATAATTTTCCTGCAGGTGCAAGGCATAGGTATAATAATATACTTCATCATTACCCAGCTCTACCGTTGCGGCAACCAATAACCTTATTACAGACGAAATGATAACCAGTAAAAATAATTGCCGGCGATACATAAATGATGGGTGGTGTTTATGCGGCAATTTAAAGCATAGTGCAGAAACTGTTTAAAAATGATTGGCGCAACTTTGTAATACAATGAATATTATGATTTTCCAGTACCAGGTTGTCCATACTCATATCATAGAGTTTCTGAAGGTACTGTTGCAGTTTCTCCCTTGCGTAAAACAGTATTTCCTTTAGGCTGTCTTTTGTTTGGATAAGGGATTTAAAGCACTTATATATGCTTAAAAGCCCCCTGTGCACTTTAAAGCATATATGGGAAAGGTTGACCGCCAGTTCCCAAAAGATTAGAATGTAGAGCAGGCGTGCATACAAATAACATTCAAACCGGTGCCTTTTTGCTTTTTTTGCTTTATGGATATTGCATAGCCCTTTCCAGCACTTGAAACGGAGTTCTATCTGCCAGCGCAGCCGGTACAGGGTGCGTACATGGGCCGTTGCCAGCCGCTGTACCGTTACATTGGTGATAAAAATATTCAGCGACGCGTAAGCCTTATATCCATCACTGAGCATTTCCCCTTTCCTGCGGGCATCTGCGGCGGCTTTGCGCATGCGCTGGTTAACCACTTCCTCCGGTAATACTTCCATGATGATGCGCACCGGGTGTTTTTGTTCCTCTCCAATATAGACTTCCTTATCCCGGTAATCAATGCCATACCGTTTCATCTCCTGCCGCTCCTGATCCAGGTCTACCTGGCGGTAAAGGCCGTCTTTTTTTTCATAAATATTTATATTGGGTGGCAGGCGGCTTATGTAAAAAGCTTCTTTTGCTGCTATCCCCTGTAAAGCCTCTATGGAAAAATACCCGGTATCCCGTAGCAGCAGCGACCCCTTCTCTATCTTATCCAGGGTTTCCTGGGCATCCCTGTTATCCTGCCTGCGGGCATCGGTGGCATTCACCTCATTGACCTTACCGGTTTTTAAATCAAATTCAAACTGGATGTGCATCCCGGCCCGGGATGCGGAGCCCCCGCACCCCCGGTAAGCATCCCTGAGGCTATCGGGTAACTGAAACCGGGTGGAGTCTTTGAGTTTTACACTGCTGAAATTTTCCAGCGCAAGGGGGGCTATATTTTGTATTATCTGCAGGGATAACTGTTTTGCCAGCAGATGCCGGATAAACTCAACCGCATTTTCGTTAAAACGCTCATCAATGCTTTGCCTGCATACGGCTATCTCGTGATTCATCCTCAACTGTACACTGTGGTCATTAAGGCTTACCTCTTTGTTATCAAAGGGGCTGAACAATACCATATTCAAAAAACAATGGGGTGTCAGCTTCCGGGGGCTTCTTTTGGCAAACCCCGTCTCACGGGCTACCTGCATTAAATGCCCGGCACTGAAGACTTCCAAAACCTTTTGGCCCAGCCCTTGTTCAAAATCACGGAGCAGTCGGGCTCCCAAATTCAGTTCTTTCTTATTCCTGTGGCATATTAAATAATTGATTATCAAATAATAATACCTTAACCTGACGGCTATGGGGTATCCGCTTCAATCCCTGGCGCAAAGTGCAGCACGCTTATAAATATCAAGCCTCATTATGTGGTAAATTATAACGACAAAGGAAGCGGGATGCCGCTTCCTTTGTCGTATAAAAAAGGCCGCCTTATCTAAGGGCGGCCCGGTCATCCATCAATCTACCTTTACAAACTTATTTTTTCGATAGTCTCTGAAAAGTGGGCCGCCTTATCTAAGGGCGGCCCTTGATCATCCATCAATCTACCTTTACAAACTTGCTGTCATATTTTTTAGCACCTACCATAACTGTGCAGTAGTAAGCGCCCCTGGCTAATCTTGAAACATTTACTGTGGTCTGAAATACTTTGCCATCCTTGTTATTGTTGCTGTTCATCATAACTGTCCTGCCGCTGGCGTCCATTATAGCTATGGTTACTTTACCGGTTACTTCATCATTCAGTGTAATGGTCATGTTGCTTACCGCTGGCACAGGAGCTAATTTTAAGCCGGGTAAAACAGTCAGCGCTTTGGTGTAAAGAGCCTTGTTAATGCTTTCTGCTGCGGCAGCGCCAGCCTGTTGCGGTGCTGTAGCGTTTATCACTGTGTCAGAAACTGTTTTGGCTGCTGCTGCGCTTTCTTTACTTACAGTAAAAGTTACCTGGGTAGAGTTTGCGTTACCGTCATTATCTGTAACTGTTAGCTGCCATGTGCGTGTACCGGGGGCCAGGTTGCTGATAGTTATCTTGGATGAATACGGGTTAGTGTAAGCATAACCGCCAGGGCCGGAAATAAACATCCAGTAGTAAGATTTGATGCTTCCGTCGGCATCTGTTGATGAGCTGCCATCCAGTGTAAGGCTGTTTTCAGGAAGTGTTATATTTTTTGCGCCTTTTACTATGGCGGTTGGTAAGTCATTTGAAGCTGATACAGCAGAAGAAGTGGCTGCTGCGGCTTCATTTACCGTAAAGCTGAATATTGTACTATCTGTTAAACCATTGTTGTCTGTTACTTTTAGCTTGTAAACATGGTTACCAGCTTTTAAGTTAGTGATTTTATATTTTGAAATGTTAGAACCTTTTACAATTTGTCCTGAAGGGCCAGAAACTTTGTCCCACCTGTATGCTGATACAGTTCCGTCAACATCGTAAGAAGAGCTGCCATCAAATTGAATAGAATCGGTAGGCAGTGTGATGGCAGAAGGGCCATTTACAACAGCTTTGGGCGCCACATTTATTGGTTTGGCATTTACCACAAAGCTTATGGTTGTGCTGTCCATTGCGCCTTTGTCATCAGTTACCTTAAGCTGGTAAACATAAGAGCCTTCTGAGAGGTAAGTGATTTTGAATTTTGAAATACCGGAGCCTTTTACGGTATGGTTTGCCGGGCCGGAAACCCTGTCCCACCTGTAGGTTTTAATAGATCCATCAGTGTCGTAAGATGCGCCGCCGTCAAATTCAATTGAATCTGTTGGTAAGGTGATGGAGTTAACGCCATTTATAACAGCTTTGGGGGCATTGTTTTGAGACGCAGTTACAGTAACACTTTTGGTTGCAGTACCTGAAGCGCCTTTATCATCTGTAACAGTAAGCTGGAAGGTGTAAGAACCTGCTGACAGTTTTGAAACTTTTAAAGAAGAAGAGGTTGCGCCGCTTAAAGCATAACCAGAGGTACCAGCCGTACATTTCCAGCTATAAGATTTGATGCTGCCGTCATTATCTTTAGAACCGGTACCGCTGAGTACTACTGAATCAACAGGTAAAGTAGTGCTGCTGTTGCCGCTGATGGCTGCAACCGGGGCTTCATTTGTAGGGGCAGGGGCGCTGCTGGTAAACACGCTTTCTACTTTTGTGCTGCTGGTGCGATAGTATTGCAGCATCCATTCGTAAATATTAAGGCCATTTTGTTTATTGTTCGGATCGTAGGTTTTTGTCCAGGCGTCATGGCTGTTTGCTGTATACAATGTTAACATAGCGCGGGGGCTAATGTTGGCCGCGTTAAGGTTATTGTACCAGCCAATACTGTTTGCTGGTGCAACAGTAGGGTCTCCGTTATTGTGAAATATGTTTACCGGTAAACCTGTTTTTGCTACTGTTGCGGCAGAGCTTTCAGATGAGGGATAGTTGCCACAGATAGGCACTGCTGCTGCAAGCCTGCTGCCCAGGATAACATTTCCGGTAGCCTTGCTGTAGTAGTTGCCAAACAGAAACTGCCATGTAGTACCACCGCCCTGGCTTAAGCCTGTAAGGTAAACGCGGCTGGCATCAACCCTGTAGTTTGCAATACAGTAATCAAGCATATTCCTGATCATTGCTGTATTTCTGGCGGTAGTTGAAATTTGCGGAGAGATAACGATGAAAGATTCTGTTTTGCCGTTTACAGTAAACGTTTTGGGGAATGTACCGTTGTTGATGAGCTTGGGGATGCCGTTTTTCAAAATTTTCTGTAAGGCATCCTGTGAACCATTACCAACTTCGCCAATGCCGTGCATAAAAATAATTAGAGGGTACTTTTTGGTAGAAGTGGCATAATCTGCCGGAAGATACTCCCAAAAACCTTTGATGTAGGTGTCAACTGTTTTTGTGATGGGAGTGTGCGTCTGGGCCTGTGAAAAGCTGAACGCGAAGAAGGCCGTAAGAACTAAGATTGCTTTTGAAACGGGCAATACTATGCCCTTGATGAAAAATTGGTTTTTCATTTGAAAAGGATTTTTAGATAATGGATGATTGGAATTTTAAAACGGGCGGAGGTAGATGAAGCCGCTGCGCTTTATTTTAATTTGTGTTATCTTCTTTAATCATTTGTTTTTTGATTAATTTGATAACACAAAGAAACAACAGCGCGGGGCCGTTTAAAATAGAAGGAAAAGTATATCGCAGGTACTGGTTATCAACTACACAGGTAGAAAACATACTACAAATTGTAATATTTTCTGAAGACCGGTGTAGCGCGTTACATTACAGGAAACCAAGGCTCACAAAACTGTTTCATTTATTGTAAAGTGAACAAAATCAACAGATTATAATAAATCAGCATTGTAGTATTGTTGTTACACAGCATTTGTCTTGTTTTGTAGACAACAATAAAAAGCTTACAGGTAATAGTTATAAAGCATGAAGAAAAGTAAAACCACTACAGAAAAAAATAAAGAAAGTTTGCCGGTTGCCGGCAAACAAAAGCAGCATTCTTTTTTTGAAGATGTGTGGGATGTTGCCCGCCAGGTACCCAAGGGCAGGGTTACTTCTTATGGTGCTATTGCCAATTACCTGGGTACCAAATTATCTGCCCGTATGGTAGGCTGGGCTATGAATGGCGCTTTTGCTGCAAAGCCCAAAGTACCGGCCCAGCGTGTGGTTAACAGGAACGGCATGCTTAGTGGCAAAATGCATTTTGAATCACCTACACGCATGCAGGAACTGCTGGAGAAAGAAAAAGTAAAAGTGGAAAACGATAAGGTGGTGGATTTTAAAAACCTTTTCTGGGACCCGGCCAAAGAACTTGGCTTGTAGCCCGAACCTATTGAGTACCCTTTTTTGAAAGATATGGGCCAAAAACCTGCTTAACCGGCATGTCTTTCCTGCTGTCATCCAGAATAATAATGTAATACTCCTTTCCGCCCGGTAAAACCCGCACCACAATATGGCCTTGTGTACTTTTATATGACCGGTCTATCAATGGGCCTATTACGTATTTATTAGCATCCAGCATATTGGTGGCAAATAAATCCCGCTCTTCACTATATAAATGTTTGGTGGTTAACCGTATCAACACCTCGTGGCCGGGATGGTCGGCACTCCAAACCTGTTCTATCCAGACTTTGGGTTTAAAGGTTTTTACCTGGAATTCGTTAACCGCATCCCTGTTGCCATGGTGGTCCAGCGTAGCTACATCTACTTCTCCTATGGCTTTGGCTACAGGTGTTTCCACATCACGCCAGGGCGCATCGCCGTAAAATATGTTGCCGCCGCAATCTCCACCGGTGTAATAAACAAAGGGGCCATAATTGATGGTAAATACCAGGCTAAGACTGTTTTCATCCGGCCAGGTTTTACGGTTAGCCGTATCAACGGGTGGAAAGTGTTGAAGGGTGGAGCTATCTTTTCCAGTCCATATATCACCATTAACTTTTACATTCTGAACATAAAAGCCGGGAAATTTCTGCGGTTGGTACAGCATTTTTATTTGCTCTTTTGAACCCGCTTTAAACCTGGCCGCTTTAAGTCCGTTGGCCTGCTGTGCTTTTATAAAATCCAGGTAATTGTAAAAAGACTTCTCGTAAAAAGTTCCCTCTGATTTATAAGATGCCAGCAGTTTTTTTAAATCTACAGGTATACAATAATCCGGATAGCCCCTGTCCAGCAAAGTCTTTATTGGTATTATATCTCCAACACCGGTAATACCTGTAAGCGCATACCTGGCTGAGGCAGCAACCGGTGTGTTTGGGTACATGCTGCCAAAATGGTCATCGTGAAAATGAGATATGGCGGCATAATCCAGTACAGCCTTGTGGCTTTTAGGCGCTGCCTGTTGAATATAATGCGCAATCCACTCATACGGGTGCTTGCTGTTATCAGGCCTTATAACTGAGTTGCGTGGGGTTAAAACCCTGTCATCCGCTGGGTTCATTTCGCCGGCATCAAAAAGCATGGTAGTACCATCTGGAAAAATATAATATGCGGCATTGCCCCTCCCGGTATTGATATGGTGCAGATCCAGGAAGCCCTCCTGCCATGCGGGCAGGGCTTTACCAGGCTCTACCACCTGGGCTATTGACTGGTAAAAGAACAGCAGTACTAAAAAGGTTGCAAAGGTATTTTTGCCGGGTAGCATGCAGGTATTCATACAACAAAGTTGGCGGGTACATATTTACCAATTTTTTCTTATTAAAACATAACATAATAATAAATTGAGAGTGCAGCATGTTTACAAAATAAGCAGCCTGTTGCACTACCGGGTGAGGGATTGAAGCGGCTACCCCGCTGAAGCCTTGTGTGCCGGATGTTGCGGCGGAGTAATAGCGGAAAGCCCGACCCCTTGCGCAGCTTGGGGCACCCCCAAAAAGCAAGTACGAAGTTTGAAGTACGAAGTACCTTCTCTATGTAAGATGTTAGATGTGGGCTGTACGATGTAAACAATGTAAGATGTTAGGTGTGTGATGTACGATGTAACTTTTATCTTAGCCACAAATTACCGTTTATGTATAGTGCGGCCACCTCTAAAAAATTGCAGGAGCAAACCCAGTCATTTCTTGAAAATACAGCAAGCATTACGGCAGATAATATTCAGGCGCTGAGAGATGTGCTGCGCTTTCATGAATACAGGTACTATGTAATAGACGATCCGCTGGTTTCTGACGCCGAGTACGACCAACTGTACAAACAACTGGAAAAACTGGAGACTGGTAACCCGCTGCTGATAACAACAGACTCCCCCACCCAGCGTGTGGGCAGCAGCCTTAACCAAAACTTTCCAACGGTGCAGCACCTGGTACCCATGCTTAGCCTGGATAACAGCTACAACGCCGAAGACCTGTTTGACTTTGACCGCAAAGCCCGTGAAGCTACTAACCTGGATGTTATTGAATATTGTATTGAGCCTAAGTTTGACGGGGCCAGCATATCCCTGATATATGAGAACGATATACTGGTTAGGGGCGCCACACGTGGCAATGGCGTGGAAGGTGAAGACATAACCACCAACATAAAGCAGATAAAATCTATACCGTTATCTGCCCCATTTTCAAAATATGGGGTGCAGCAGGTGGAGATACGTGGCGAGATAATAATGACCAAGAAAGCATTTGCCAAATACAATGAAGGCCTTGCAGAACAAGGCCTGCCGCCATTGGCCAACCCTCGCAATGCCGCCAGCGGAAGCCTGCGCCAAAAAGACCCTAAAGCGGTTGCCAAAAGAAACCTGGATGCTTTTCTGTACCACATTAGTTATTACACCACCATAGATGGATTTACCTTTTCATCAGACGGGGAACAGAATGATGAGCTGCCGAGGAGCAAATTCCTGGCAACGCATGGCGGCTCGCTGGATATGTTGTGGGAATGTGGGTTCCGCTCTCCTAAAAAAGAAAAAATGGTAGTAAAGGGTATTGAGGAAGTAATAAAACATGTACAGGATTTTGAAGCCATGCGTGATACCCTGCCTTACGAAATTGACGGCATGGTAATTAAAGTGAACGATTTTGGCCTGCAGGATATAATGGGAATGACCACCCACCACCCACGCTGGGCCATAGCTTTTAAATTTAAAGCCAGGCAGGCTACCACCAAATTGCGTGCTGTGGAGTTCCAGGTGGGGCGTACCGGCGCTGTTACACCTGTTGCTAAACTGGAACCTGTTTTTCTGGGCGGCGTTACGGTGGGCAGCATCTCTATACACAACGAGGATTATATAAAAGAGAAAGATTTAAAAATTGGCGATACCGTTTTAATAGAACGGGCAGGGGATGTAATACCGCAAATTGTAAAATCAATGCCGGACATTAGAACCGGTAAGGAGAAAGAAATTGTTTACCCCAGGCAATGCCCTGTTTGCAAAAGCGAACTGTATAAGGAAGAAACAGAAGCCGTTTGGCGGTGCATTAATATAGAATGCCCCGCACAGGCGGTAGAGCGCATTATACACTTTGTAAGTAAAGATGCCATGGATATTAAAAGCTTTGGCGAGGCCAACGTTAGAAAATTTTACGACCTGGGCCTGCTGAAAGATGTTCCCGGTATTTACAAGCTTGATTTTAATGCAATCGGCCAACTGGAAGGCTTTGGAAAAAAATCTATAGATAACCTCAGCAGCGCTATTGAAGCCAGCAAGCAACAACCGCTCTACCGCCTGGTATATGCGCTGGGCATTCGTTTTGTGGGAGAAACAACCGCAAAAACTTTGGCTAATGCGGTGGAAAACCTGATGGACCTGGCCAAAATGAGCGAGGAAGAGCTACAGCAACTGGAAGACATTGGTGTTAAGGTTGCTCAAAGCGTTTATAACTTCTTCAGCAACCAGCAAAACCTTGCTATGCTGGAAGAGCTGCAGCAACTGGGCCTGCAGCTTAAGAACGTTAAGAAAGAAAAAACCGGTACAGATACACTGCACGGGCAAACCTTTTTATTTACAGGCACGCTGGCAAAGCTTAAACGTAACGAGGCAGAAGCGCTTGCTGAGCAGCATGGCGGTAAAATTGTAAGCGGCGTGAGCAGCAAACTTAATTACCTGGTAGTGGGCGAAGATGCGGGCAGCAAACTGGAAAAAGCTAAAAAAATAAACACTATAAAAATTATTACCGAGGATGAGTTTTTGGATATTGTAAAGTAAAACACCATACTTCTGTTATACCGTTAAATTATCTATCTTGAAACACTAAAACCATTCATTATGTTATCAAAACCCATGCAGGAAGCGCTAAACAAGCAGGTTCAGCTTGAAGCGGAAAGCTCACAGGCCTACCTGGCCATGGCAAGCTGGGCAGAAATTCAGCCAGGCCTTGACGGTGTTACCAACTTTTTTTATACGCAGTCTGATGAGGAGCGGGTACACATGCTGAAACTGATACGCTTTATTAACGAGCGTGGCGGCTTTGCGGTGGTGCCCAAACTTGAACAGCCCATTATAACTTTCATTTCTCTTAAAAGGGTTTTTGAAGAATTTCTAAAACACGAAATAGGCGTATCCGAAAGCATTAATGAGCTGGTGCATTTATCTCTTTCTGAAAAAGATTATGCAACGCACAATTTTTTACAGTGGTATGTAAACGAGCAGATAGAAGAAGAACACCTGGCACGTACGCTTAATGATAAGCTGGAACTGGTGGGCGAAGACAAGGGCGGTATTTATTTGTTTGACAGGGATATTATGCTCTTCCGCAACCAGGGAGAAAAGAAAAGACATTAGAATTTTTATGAGCCCGGCAGAAGAACAAGTATTAAGCTTCCGTTGCGTCGCACTCTTGTACTTCCGGGTTCGCTACGCGGCTTTTCCCGCAGGGTAGAATAAAAAAACGGGGCTTCACTTTGCAAAGTGAAGCCCCGTTTTTTTATTATTGTTTATTTTCTTCGTTGTACTTTTTTTCTGCTTCCTGCGCTTTCTCAAAATCAAGCACTACGCCGTTAATGCAATAACGCAGGCCGGTTGGCGGCGGCCCATCTTCAAATACATGCCCCAGGTGGGCCTTGCAACGGCCGCACTGCACTTCAGTCCTTGTCATGCCGTGGGTATTGTCTGGCGTGTATATGATAGCCGCCTTGCTGATGGGTTGGTAAAAACTGGGCCAGCCGCAGCCGCTCTCAAACTTGGTATCGCTTTTAAAAAGTGCGTTGCCGCAGGCGGCACAATAATACGTGCCCACTTCTTTAAAGTCTTCAAACTTGCTTGTCCATGGCCGCTCTGTGCCCTTTTCACGGGCTATATAATAAACTTCGGGCGACAAAATCTTTTTCCATTCCTCATCTGCGATGGCCACTTTAGCGGTATCTGTTCTTGAATAAACAGTGCTTTTGGCGTTTTTGTCTGTATTTTCCATCTTCTTATCTTGTTTTTTATTGTTTTGAGCATAACAGCCCTGTATTACAAATGCATAGATAAATAGCAGGCTTAACCATTTCATATATAAACGTTTTAGAAAAATACGGTTATTGTTGTTTAACGGTTTAAAGGCTTGAATGGTTTAACTCATTTTTGAGATTTGAGTGAACAAATCTCAAAAAGCGGGGCCATTTGTTAAAGGTTTTTAAAAGCGATTGCTATATTTGCCACTCACCTAATCACAGCAAGCAATATGTTCAATATTATTTTATTCGGCCCTCCGGGTAGTGGTAAAGGTACGCAAAGTGAAAACTTAATAGCTAAATACGGTCTTATTCACCTTAGCACAGGTGATTTGTTGCGGAAAGAGATGAAAGAAGGAACACCCCTGGGCCTTGAGGCCAAGGGCCTGATTGAAAAGGGGCAACTGGTTCCGGATGAAGTAGTTATAGGCATGATAAGCGCAGCGCTGGATGCCAACCCCGGCGCCAAAGGTTTTTTGTTTGACGGCTTTCCACGCACAGTGGCACAGGCGGAGGCGCTGGACAGGTTGCTGGAACTGAAAAAGACTTCTATTGGTGTTGTGCTGGCATTACAGGTAAACGAGGATGAACTGGTTAAACGGCTGGTAAACCGTGCCAAGACCAGCGGCAGGCTGGATGATGCGGATGTGGAAGTTCAAAAGAAGAGGCAGGATGTGTACAAGAAAGAAACCTTGCCGGTTGCGGCTTATTACAGCCAGTTTGATAAAGTGGTAAACCTTAACGGAGAAGGCAATATAGAGGATATCTTTGCATCGTTATGCACCGAAATAGATAAAAGGAAGAAAAATTAAAGTTTCTCTTTATAAACCAAAACCAACCAACAGGCCCCGGCATTGCCGGGGTTTTTTAATGTGCTGAACGGCAGCGGGCTGGCAGAATGTTACGAAGCGTCACCACCGCGCCAGGGATAGAAGCGGAAAGCCCGCAACCACCGCAGCCTTAGCGGAGGTGGTGAGGACTTGCAGCGGATAGCCCGGCCCGCCCTGTATTTTGGCGGGGGCGCCCTAAACTGTAGTCACAAAAAAAGACGCCCGCCGGGCGCCTTTTTAAACCGTTTAACTGGCAACTTATTTTTTCTCCAGCACAAATACCACTTTATTAAAATCTGCCGCCGCGTTGATTACTTTTTTAAAGTCTTCAAACTGCGAAAGCGGATAGGTAAGATTGCGGTAGGTTTCGTTAATGATAATTTCAACCTGCTGGCCATTTTGCTTTGCCGTGCTGGTAAAACCCATGGTAACTGTATCGCCATCTTTATAGGAAATATCCATATCCGCATCTTTCAGGTTTTTTATGCTGTAACCGTCGGGTATTTGCAATTGTACCGTGCGTTGCAGCACATGCGGATAAGGCAATTCTACAGGTAACTGGCGGGGTTTTTCCTGGTACATCTGCACCTGGGGGCCGATTATTTCGCCAATTTTCAACAGCACTTTGTTGCCTGCACGTTCCATCATATCGGCGCTTTTAATATCGCCGCCAATAATGAGTGGTTTATTGTCGAAGTAATCCGGCAGCAGGGTGTTTTCAATTTTAATATTGGAAACATCGGTGCTTTCTCCACCTACGCTTTTAATAATTTCTTTGGTGGCTTCGTCCTGTTTGTCTTTAGGCAGAAATACATAAATGGGGCGGTAAGAGGTAGCGCCATAACCTTTTAAAATTTGCTTGCTGGTAATGAGCAGGGTATCCAGCGATTCATTAAAACGCAGGCTGGCCTGCAGGTTAATGGCGTGTTCTTCAAAAGGCTCCATAGCAATATCGCCAAAAGAACCGATGGCCGTTTTAAGGTTGCCGATGGAAAGAGTTTTTAGGAACAGCCCCCTGCCCCCGGCAAGAACGGGAGAAATGTAGGGATACCGAAGCTCTACAGAAACCGGGGAAATGTATTTTTTGGTACCGGGAAAATAAAGCAGCATATCATCTATGCGGTTCCAGTTTTCCAGCTCTTCATCCAGCGGATAATCTCCGCGGCTTGAAGCAAAGACGATTTGGTAGTTAATGTTTAATTTATCGTACAGGGCAGTCAGCAGCCGCAGAGAGCCCCCATCGTTACAGGCTTTTGTACGGATGATTTTTTCCAGGTCGTCGCCATCTTCGGAGATAAGCTTTTTATCTATATTGAAATTGGTTTTTACATAATCTTCTACTGCCAGGATTGTATGCGCTTCATCGCCATCTGCAATTTTCATTTTTGAGAAAAGTCCATCCACGGCTTTTTGCTCCTTGGGTGTGCGTGTGGTATAAACGCCATAGGCTTTTTTGGCGAACTCCTTCCAGGTGTACAACCTAACGTCAGAATTATTGGAAAGGTTATAGCTTAGTTTATACTCCACACGTTTAAGATATTTATCACGCATGCTGTACTTTTCATCTTCCAGCGTGGGTATGTTGGCGGCATTGCCGTCAATAAAACGTTCTTCGCCAATAACAGAATCTGCGCTTACGTTGAAACCATTATAGCCTTTTGCATCAAACTTTAAATGGTTAGGAGCTATAAGGGTAAATACGGCCTCCTGAACAGGCAGCGAGCCGTCCTGGAAGATTTCTATTCCAAAAACACTTAGTGGTTTTTTAATGCTGTAGCTGTACTCTACCTCGGCGCCTTTTTCAACGCCATCCAGGGCAAAGAGTTTGTATCTGCGTTCATCTTCCTCAATTTCTTTGATCTTGTCTTCTGTTAAGGTGTACAATTTGCCGCCGGCTGTAAGTGTTCTGGCTTTTATATCCTGTATGGCGGCGTTGTAATATACCGGTACATATATTTTATTGAACATTTCTATACCCTTATCATCGTTTATCTTGATGATCTTGTGATAGGTGGTGTAGACAAACATGTCTTTATCTTCTTTACGGTAGTGTATCTTTCTTTCATCAAGAATGGCTACCGCGCTTTCGGTTTTAAAAGAATCGGCAATGCTATGAAGTACTGGTTTTTCCTGCCAGCGTGTAAGCGGACTGTAAGTATACCGTTGGGCATTAACGGCATAAGCTGCTAACAAACATGCCGCTGTAAAAATTAATTTTCTCATACAACTGTATCTGTAAAATTTAATTGCTTTTTGTAATAACTACCTGTTCCTTGTATTGATTCTGAAGTTCTTTTATGGCACTATTCCAGGTAGCAAAGTCTTTTGGCTGCATTAGCAGGAAGTTATTCCTTATTTCCTGTTTTGCTATTATTTTGTTTCCCTGCACGCTATACTGTATATCGAATGATACAGCATCGTTCTTAAGATTGAAGTTTTTGGGCAAGTAATTTACCTTGTATGTTTCCGGAACATCCAGTATGGTGTATTGGGTAATAACATAATGATAGTCGTTTTCCATGGCCACTTTGCGTTTGGCGGTGTCTATAACTGAGGATGCAAAGAACTTTTCCAGGTTAAGGTTAATGTACAGTTCGTCCGCAACTTTTTTACCGTAATCTGGCACATGGAAATCTGCTTGTATGTTTACCAGGCTTTTATCTTCCTGCTTGTTGTTAATGGTGTAATCTCCCAGTATGAATTTGTTGCTGGCTTTGCCCATGCGGCTTTTAACAAAGTCCCGGGTATCCCTGGCATCCCGGTACATAAGGCCGTTGTTGATATCTGTTGCAAAGTAGCCCTGGTAATATACACTGCTGCGGCCCTTGATGCCGTTATCGGCAATGGAAATAAATGTACTGTCAACCACCGCGTTTTTATCGCTTTCAATTACTGGAACACGCTCTACCTTGTATTCTTTTTCGTTGATGGCAATTAAAGCCTGCTTGCCCTGTATGGCATTGCTGGGCAAACCAAAAATGCAACCCGGATCGGTGCCATCCAGGAAAATCCACTCGCTGCCAATTTTTACGGCAGATATCATGTGGTTATCCGTTATGGGCAGCGATACTTCGGTATAATCGTAAGGAATATGGCGGGTGCCAATCCATGTAAAGTGTGCATCCAAACCGGCCAATTGCATCATGGCGGTAAGCAGGCTGGCCATATCCTTGCAATCGCCATAGCGGCGTGTGCATACGGCTTCAGCCTTACGTGGTACAAAACCCTCCAGCCCATCTTCAAAAGCCACGTACTTAATATGCTGCTGCACCCACTGGTAAATGCGCTTGGCTTTTTCTTTGGGTGTGGTAATGCCGGCTGTTAAACTATCTGCCAGGTGCTTAATGGTTTCGCCCTTGGTATTGTCAAGGTTTTTGATAAAGGCGTAATTCCATTGGTAAAGGTCATCCAGGTTGCGCAGGTAGTTTACATTTTCTCCATTATCGTTTTTATAAGATGCTATCTGCACAATAACATGAGGCTCGTAATAAGACATGGAGGGCGCATCGCCAAAACGATCCAGGTGTTTTACATCATTGGCTGTAAATTCATAAGAATGTTCCCTGCCCTTATTGTCTTCCTTTACCTTAATTTTTTGCTGCCCATCGTTCCTGATGTTGTATTTTATCTCCATGTCAGAAGGAAAACTGATAGTGAATTTCGCGTTTACCACCGGCAGGTAAGAAGCAAAATAAAAAGGCGAAAGCAGGTGTGGGTCTTTGTTGTATTCCGTACTGTTTACAACGGCATAAGCTCCTTTTACAAGCGAGGAAAAATCGAAGGCGGATTCTTTTACATCGTCATAAAAAACGCCGCTGCTCCGTGAGCTTTGGGTTTTTATTTCCGGCACATTTATCTTTTTATAACGGTTGCCATCCGGGTAGCGGGTATAGGCTTCCAGTTCTTTCAGTTCGTCAAAGGAACCATGAAAGACTTTGTATTTATTATACAAGCCGTTTGCTTTGTCGTCAAGCACGGCAATTTCAATGTATTCTTTGGTCTCTGCCTGTGGCACATTGTCTTTCAGGAAAATGCGGGTATCGCGGTTGTAGTTTAGGAATACCGCATAATTGTTGGGATATTTTGCGGCAAGCTCTTCGATGGTTTGGGCAGAAGCCCGGGCAGGCCAGGCCACCACTGCCGCCATCAATATCCATAGCGTACCAAATGTTTTCATGTATGTTGAGTTTGTTTATGTAATTAAATGCCGTTGGGCAAAGGGGTTTATTTTACTTCCAGCAACATATTGTAATAATACAGCCTTGTTTGCTTGAGCTTCCCGGTTTCATCGTAGTATTTGCACAGGCCATTCTGCTTACCTAAATACCAGTTTTCTTCAGCTTTTAGTTTGCCGTTAGGATGATAATATTTTTGCAGGCC
This sequence comes from Foetidibacter luteolus, assembly GCF_009650435.1. GTDB lineage: Bacteria > Bacteroidota > Bacteroidia > Chitinophagales > Chitinophagaceae > Foetidibacter > Foetidibacter luteolus. The sequence goes on along the minus strand of NZ_VVIP01000043.1, from coordinate 320,058 downwards.
GTGATTATTACCGGCAAGGTAGTTTTCTTCTTTTTCTAACTGGCCGTTGGTAAAATAAATTTTCTTAATGCCGGATTCCCTGCCCTCTGCCCTGGTCCCATCAATATAAGGCTGGCCATTAGTAAAATATATTTTACGGATGCCGTTTATAACACCGTCTTCAAAATTCATTTCAGCGCTTTTGTTGCCATTTTTATAGTAGGCAGTTACCATGGCTGTACCGTATAAAACCGGTATCGGCGCCACCATATTGCCATCTTTACCCTGGTAAGTATAGCTAACCAGCCTGTCAAACTCGTAGTTAAGCTGTACCGCCAGTTGGTTGTTATCCCCATAAATGCTGTAAGGGCCATGTAGCATATTGTTTTTATACAGCATTTTCTTATCCAGTGTACCATCTTCATTATACACCAGGTAATCGCCATCCTGCTGCCCATAAATATAGTTTTCCTGGTACTCAAGTTTGCCATTGGGCCAATAATGCTTCCACAACCCATCGGGGTTGCCGTCCGCATAACGTCCTTCTGCTTCCAGTTGGCCGCCATAATAATAAGATTTAAAGAGGCTGTCCCTGTAACCTTGTTTGTAGAACTGCAAAGTATTAAGGCTGCCGTCAAAAAAGAAAGCCTCATATTTTCCGTTCAAGGCATAATTTTCATAGCTGCCCTTCAGATAATCCTTACCGTTAAAATGTTTAAATGTAAAAGAAGCCTTTCCCTGGGGCATATCAATATCTGCCACCTCTTTTCCGGTAGAGTCGAATTGTGTAATATGCTTTAACCAGCCATAAGTAAACAGTTGCTCGTAGTCTTTTTTTCCGTTAGGATAAAAATAAGCAGTATAGCCATGCTGCTCATTATCGCTGTAATACGTTTCGGCGTGTTTGTTGCCTGCATAATCATATTCAATATGGTTGTCTTCTTTTTTGTCTGCAGACATCCAGCCCAGGTACCTGGGTTTACCATTATCATGGTAAGATTCGTACCATCCATCTTCTTCATCCTGTACAAAATTTATCTTTTCAGATAATGCCCCGTTGCTATGGTAAAGTGTACGTTCTCCCTGCAGGCGGCCCTGTTTGTAAATACCGCTCATTTTAACCTGGCCGTTTTTATAATATCCTTTAAAAGCCCCATCCCTTATGCCTTCTTTGGTAAAAATAAACTCGCTTGATTTTGTGCCATCCTGGTTGTAATAAGTAATGTTACCACCCCCGTTTCTGGATGCATTGCTACCGATAACTTTTCCTTCATAGTCATAAAACTTCATTTCTTTAAAGCGATCTTTCTGAAATGTGCTTTCGGTAAACAGTTTTCCATCCTCTGTGTAGTCTTCAGATTTACCTGTCAATTGGCCATTTTCATAAGTTGATTTTTCACTCAGTTTGCCATTGAGGTGGTATTCTCTAAATTCTCCCTGCATTTTGCCGTTTACATAAGTATATTCCTTGTGCAATGTTTTATCTGAGTAGTATTCTTTCCAGGCGCCGTCCTGCTGGTCATCCACAAAATTGCCTTCCATAACAAGCACACCGTTGTTTTCATATTTTTGAAACAACCCGTTTGCCTTACCATCCTTGTAAATGGTACGGCTAAGCAACCGCCCGTTTACATAATAGTGCAACTGCTCTCCTTCCTGTACATCATCTTTGTAGTTGTACACATAATCAAGAGTTCCACGCAGGGTATAGCTTTTTTCAGTTCCGGTTTTTTTGCCATTACTGTATTGGGTAACCCTTTTCAAAAGGCCGTTGTAGTAATAATCTCTCGATTCTCCGTTCAGTTCGCCGGCGGCATAATTGTCTTCGCTCATAAGCATGCCGTTGCCAAACCAGGACGTACTTTTACCATCCGCCTTATCCGCTTTAAAATTCGATCTTTCCTTTAACTGGCCGCTGTTATAGTAAAATACCCATTCACCTTCGTTGCCCTCTTCGTTATTCAGCATGCCTTTGGATTTTAATGCGCCATTACTGTGATAAAACTCCCAGGGGCCGGTAAACTTCTTTTCATCGTTAATTATGGTCCACTCGCCTTTACCGGCAACATAGTTATCAGACCAGTAAAAGCGGGTTTTGGCCGTTTTACGGGCAGCAGCATCAGCCAGTTGGGTTTCTTTAATTTCATTAAAGTAGGTAACCAGTTTATCTGCAAAAGCCTGCAGTTCTTTTTTATTCTTTTTTACAAAAGACTGAACATCTTTTATATCCAGCCCGCTGAACATATAGTTGGCAGCTTTGTTGAGGTCTCCCTGTTGGTAAAGAGCGGTAAAATACGGTACATAATACTGCATGGTAAAGCCCTTATCCGCGGGGTTAAATTCCAGTTTTTCCAGCAACACCTGTAACTGGCGGGTAATAGGGTCTTCAAGAGAGGTTTGCAGTTTGTAGCCCCTGTCAAGCGCCGCTTTACTGGCCAGTATTTCTTCCTGCAGTTCAAAATCATCTGTGCTTAAAGCCTTGCGCTTGGCGGTGTTTTTAGCCACATCATCTGTCGCGTTGGCTATGCTGGAAAGGTAGCGTGTAATACGGCCGGCATACTTGTGCTCGGGGTTTATCAGCAAAGCGGTGGTAAAGTTAAGCATGGCGGGCGCCATACGTCCGTCATCAAAGTTAATCACACCCAAAAAGTAGTGGGCAGATGGATAGTAAGGGTTAATCAAAACGGTTTGCTGCAGGCAGGCCTTTGCTTCTGTATATTTCTTTTCGCCCATAAGGGTAACCCCTTTGTTAAACCAGGCCAGGTAGTTGTAAGGACTTATTTTTATTATTTCTTCGTAGTATTTAATGGCTTCATCCTTTTTGCCAAGTTCATCCAGGGTATTGGCCAGCAGGTTATACCATTTGTCTTTTTGCTCAGGAAAGCGCTTAATTCCTTCTTCAGCGTAAGCTTTGCTGGCGGTAAAATTACTGTCTGAGTAACTGGCTAACGAAAGCTCATGCAAAGCCCGGCTGTAATTGGTATCGCTGCGGGAAATTTTACTGAAAAGGGCGATGGCTTCTTTGTACTTGCGTTCCTCGTAAAGGGCAACTCCTTTGTCAAGCAGTTCGCCGCTGTTAATACGTTCCTGTGCTAAAGCGGGGCAGGCAAATACGGATACAAGCACCAGCAGTGCCGGTAGTGTTAAGGGTTTAAGCATATGTTATGTTCAATGTTATAGGAAAAGTAAAAATATGTTACGGATTTGATATTAAGCGTGGCTGTAAAATTTTAAGCGGTATTAGATTATTTTTTAAGGAACTGAAAACTGTATTTGGTTACCAGCGACGGTATTTCATGGCATCGCCTGTTGCGTCGCATTACGTTCATCGTTCTGTTCTTTTGGCGGCTTTTCAGCCAGGGTAGTTAGTGCTGTTGCTGGAATGGGCAATAGTAAATCATTGCCGTTCTATACGGCAATCAATGACACGTTGAGTGCGGCACTTTAGCACTTGAAACGGGCTCAGAAAATGCTTCTTAACTAATCTTCAACTGCTCCTCCTATACGCTGCGGTTCAAAAAATAATCCGTAATGTTTTCTTATCCCTTACTCAGGCACTTACTGGCTAACAATTAGTTATGTGGGGTTGTGTTTGCGTCAAATTTTAAAAATACTGGCGTATTGGTGTAACAATCAAACTGTTTTTACGTTCAGTTAAGGGTATGTGAAATAAAAAGCACCCGCAAGAAAAAATTGTTGAATATCCAATATACGATTATCTTCGTAGAACAAATCTATAACCAGTGAAGCCCATACGAAACATCATCCCTTTTTTAATGATAGCTGCGATTTTTTCGGCAGCATGGGTATTGTCTCCCCGGCAAAACCAGGCAGGTGGCCGTCATAGCCAAAACCAGCAACAGGCCAGCCAAAAAAAGGATTCCAACACAAACACTCCCGGCGGCGGTTCACTGTTTAACGAAAGCTTCTTTCGCATTAACACCACTTTACGGTAACTTTTTTACAGCACCCTGTAACTTTTTTAAAACAACATCGTACAACAACCAGCAAGGCAATAACTGAACAATCTCCGCTGTTTATGACAGAAAAAGAATTTAACGACTGTGTTAACCTTTACTCCGACAATGTTTTTCGCTTTATTGTGAAAAACCTGCGGCATGAGGAAGACGCACGGGATATTGTTCAAACGGCTTTCGAAAAGCTTTGGCGGAATATAGAAATGGTAGACCCGGCAAAATGCAAATCTTATCTTTTCACAGTGGCCTATAACCAGATGATAGACCACATAAGAAAGGTAAAACGCATACATTTGAAAGAAGAATTTAACGACGAAGCCAAAGTTCAGCAAACACAGGTGAACAACGCCAGGAAAACCCTGCATGAAGCGTTGAATAGGCTGAGCGAAACACAACGAAGCCTTGTTATGCTGAAAGATTACGAAGGGTACAGTTACGATGAAATTGGGCAAATTACAGGCTTAAACAGCAGCCAGGTTAAAGTTTACCTGCACAGGGCAAGGATTATCCTGCGCAACTACCTGGTAAGCCCGCAAAATGTAATGTAAGTTGTAAACAATTACCGGTGTTAATGGCAGGGCTTTTGCCCGCAAAATATAATTTACCATTTGCTAAAAAAACAACCGTGGCAGTAAACAGGCAAAATTACGAAGAGTATTTTCTGCTGTATGTTGATGATGAACTGAGCATCCATCAGCGTATGGAAGTGGAGTGGTTTGTACAGCAAAACGCAGACCTTGCGGCAGAGCTGGAGCTGTTGCAGCAGGCCCGGCTGCTGCCAGATGAAAAGCTGGGCTTTGGTAATAAAGCCAATCTTTATAAAATAACACAGAGCCATATTAACCTGGCCAATTACGAAGAATACTTTTTGCTATACATAGATAATGAGCTATCTGCCGATGAAAGAAAAGATGTAGAAAAATTTGTATTGCAGCACCCGCAGTTGCAGCAGGAGTTTACACTGCTGCAGCAAACAACCTTGCCACCGGAAACCGTTGAGTTTAAACAAAAAGACGTTCTTTACAGGCGCAAGAAGGAAAGAAGGATAATTGCTATGCGCTGGTGGCGTTTGGCCGCGGCCGCTGTATTAGTACTGGCAATATCCGGCACAGTTGTATGGTATGCCGGTGAAAAAGAAAGCAGCCAGGAGCAAGGCCTGGTGACCATTGATAAGAGTCAACAGCCAGCTACCGGTACACAGCCACAGGTACAGCAAAAAGCAAACGAACAGCCTGCTGTTGCGCAGCAATCAGCACAGCCAGCACAACAAACAGGTACAGACAGAAAACCCGGAAAGGAAGCGCAGCAGGCGCCTGTAACTGCTAACACTAAAACGCCTCAAGAAAACAGTAAGCAACGGCAACCGGCCAATACCGTATCCCTACCGGATGAAGAAATTGCCGGGGTTGAAACTGCAAAACCGGTAACGAATGATGCTGTGGTTATACCTGTTGTAAAGCAACCCGAAGATGCACCCATTATTGTGGGTAACCTTAACCGGGAGAGCAGCATAACAGTAAAACCTTCCATTACAACAGAAACAACCGGCAGTAACAATGCAACGCCAGTTGCTACTACTTACAAAGAACTGGATACCGATATAGATGCGGAGCAAAGAACCGTGTATGTAGGCTCCATGCAACTGAATAAATCCAAAGTAAAAAATTTACTCAAAAAGGCATCCCGCCTGTTTGGAAATAAAAACGAAGAAGACATTGATAACGGCAAGCTGCAGATTGCCAGTTTTGAAATAGACAAGGAAAACAAATAACGATCAAACCAAATTACATGAACAAGCTTTTACTTATTGCAGCAGCTATGTTTTTTGCCCACGCAACCCTGGCCCAGTCAGATAGTACGCAGAAGAATGAGCCGGATACCATAAGGGTAGGCAATTTTATCATCGTAAAGAAAAACAAGAAAAAGAGCAGGAACGATGATACCAATTACAACAGCGATACAGACAGCTCCTTCAACATACAGATAGGCAAACCGGGTGGGGAAAGACGAAGGTACCGCGATAACATCAGCACCAATTGGTTCATTTTCGATTTTGGCTTTAACAACTGGAATGACAGGACCAACTATGGCAGCGGCTTATCCGGAAATTACCTGGTTACCAGCGGTAACCAGCCAGGTTTTACCAAAGAAGATTTTACGTTAAGAAGTGTACGCTCCATGAATGTAAACATCTGGCTGTTTATGCAAAAGCTAAATGTGGTTGACCATGTGGTAAACCTTAAATATGGCCTTGGCATTAACATGTACAATTTCTTTTACGAAAAGCAATTAACCACCAGCTACACCAAAGGCCCGGCCAGCATCTGGCGGGATACCGTACTCTTCTCAAAAAACAAACTGGCAGCGGATTATATAACCGTGCCTTTTATGGTAAACATAGACCCCTCCGGCGGAAGAAGAAAAGGATTGAGTTTTAGCTTTGGTGTTAGCGCCGGGTGGATGTACAGCAGCCGCAACAAACAAAGCAGCGACGAACGGGGAACACAAAAAATATCAGGCAATATTGGCCTAAACACCTGGCGCTTTGCTTACATTGGCGAGCTTGGCCTGGGCCCCGTACGGTTGTATGGCACCTACAGCATCAACCCCCTTCATAAAGAAGCGCTTAAGCAATACCCTTATGCTTTTGGCATAAGATTAAGTAACTGGTAATTCTACTACATCTGTTTAAAAAAAAGCCCTGTACAAAACGGGGCTTTTTTGTGCTTGAATAATTCGGTTAAGGGGGGTGCCCCCAAGATATCGCAAGGGGTCGGGCAGAACTGCGTTCGCAACCTTCGTCAAAGCAACATTTAGTTGCTTTTCCTTGGTTGTGCTCATACTCCGGCACAAGGCCCGGCTGCGGTTCCTCACCGGGGTAACCGCTTCAATCCCTCACACGAAGGTATAGCCGGTTGCTTTTTATGCTGAGCTTTCATGTACCATGATAAGAGCTATGAAACCATTATCTTTTAAATGTCAACATCCACTCATAAATATTCAGCCCATTTTCCTTGTAGCCCGGGTTGCAGGCAAGTGTCCATGCGTCGTGACCGCCCTTGTCTCTAATGGTAAACCTGGCTGGTATAAGGGGGTTATATCCATTTATCCAGCTTATAAAATTTTGAGAGTCCTGGAACGGTATATTTTGATCGTCTTTATTATGAAAAGCCCAGACCGGAACATGGTTTTCGGCCAAAACTGAGGCTTTGTCCGCATCGGGGGTTGCTGCGCCGCAAACAGGTACAATGGCGGCAATTCTTTTAGCCCAATCGGCGCTGCGGCTGCTATAATCCCACACTAACCCGCCACCCATACTTGTTCCTACCAGGTAAATGCGGCCTGGCTCTATGCGGTAATTGTTCACTGCATAATCTATCAATTCGTTTGCCTGGCTTGGTTTGGGCCATGCTTTAAATTGCGGCATTAGTATAACAAATGAATGGGCCGAACCATCAACAGTAAAAGAAACCGGCAGCTTTTTCTCTTTAATAAGCTGGGGTAAAGCAAAGCGAAGAATTTTATCCAGCTCTGTGGTACCATTTCCCTGCGAACCGGAGCCATGAAAAAACAGCAGGAGCGGAAAATTTTTGTTGCTGCCTTCATAATCCGGCGGAAGTGCTTCATAAAAGCCGCCAATGTTATCGCCGATGGAAACAGCTTTTGCCTGTAATGCGTACTGTTCAGTTGGCAGAGGCTCTGGCTCCGGCGAAGCAGCTTGTTGCTTTGAACAGGAAGCCAACAATAGGATAATAGCTACCAGGTAGCATGCGGGGGTGTTTATCATACATTTTGCATTAAAAAGTTAGCTGATGAGCCGCTGGTTTTTCACAACCGGAACGATAATGAGTTTAGCATTTGTAAACTTCACAAAAGCCTGGAGGATAATGGTTTAGGATATACGGCAATATAACACGAGAAGCTAAATATGCCAATTAAAATTTATTTTTTTGCGAGGTTTATAATCCGGTATGGTTACATATTCAACATTGGACAGGTCGAGATGATAAACCGTGATTGTTACGGCATACATGACAGCGGTGTGCGGGGCTTTGCTCCACATAGATTTGCTGTACACGAGTGCGACGCAAGGAACGATTCCATAACAAACCTTCTGCCGGGCCCATAAAAAAAATCGTAATATTAAATACTATAAACACGGTTATGGAGCAGCAGGAAACACAGAAAACAGGGCAGCAGAAAAATTTGCTGGAAGACGTTTTTGATACTGCCGCCTATGAAAGAAAAATAAGGTCTGCTGAAAATACCATTTACATTGTGGCGGTGGTACAACTGTTGGCAGGTGTTGTTGTTATTTACCTGTCCGCCGCAGAAAGAAGGCTTTTGATGGGGTTTGTTTTTGGCGGGGTTGCCGTGTTTTTCTTTGCCATGGCTTTGTTATGTAAACGCTACCCCTTTACAGCTATATTAATCACGCTTATTTTTTATGTGTTGCTGGTTACTGTGGATGTAATTGAAAACCCCTCTGCGCTTATTAGCGGTGGCATCATCAAACTCATTATAATCGTGTACCTGGTAAAAGGCCTGCTGGCGGCAAGGCAGGCCGCCAAAATGAAAAAGATGTTTAACAGTAATGAATAGTTTAACAAAAATTAGAGAGTAACTGGCGAAGTTGACAATAGGTAAGGTTTTATCTTAATAGTATGAAACTGATAAATGGCCTGCTGCTTGTTTTTGCTGTTTGCCTGTTCAGCTCCTGCTACCTGGCACGGGCCTACAAGTTCAGGAAGTTCAACCTGCAGGACCATGAAAAACTTGCCTCTGTAACCATACCCAAAAGTGACAGCCCCTACCGTTTTATACAACCTGCTGCCGGCAACTATACGGGCCTGGGTAATTTTTTAGACAGCAACCTGGCCGGTACGCAAACCGCCGCTTTTTTGGTAATACGCAACGACAGTATTATTTACGAGCGTTACTTTAATGGTTTTGATACGCTAAGCAAGCTGCCCTCTTTTTCCGTAGCCAAATCTTTTGTAGGCACCCTGGTAGCCATAGCCATTAGTGAAGGCTATATAAAAAGCACGGCTGAGCCCATTACCAATTACCTGCCAGACTTATTGAAAACCGATACAGGCTATGCACACATTACCATTCAGCAGGTGCTGGACATGCGTACCAACCTTAAGTTTACAGAGCGTTACAACAGCCCAACATCCGATGTTATACAGCTTGGTTTTAAAAACAACATGCGTAAAAAAATGCTGCAGACCGGCCTTGACAATGGTAACGGCGATTTTGAATACCAGAGCCTGAATACGCAAATACTATCGTTTATACTGGAAAAAGCCACCGGCCGCAAAACGGAAGATTACCTGCGGCAAAAGCTATGGGAACCATTGGGTATGGAAAGCGATGCTACGTGGAATACCGATGGCCGCGATGAAGTGCGGGCTTTTTGCTGCCTTAATGCCACCGCAAGGGATTTTGCCAAGCTGGGCGTGCTATATCTGAAGAATGGCTGGTGGAACGGGCGGCAGCTCATTCCCACGCAATGGGTAAACTCTATCACCAACCGGGATAGCATACAGGGCTACCGCTACAAAAACCAGTGGTGGCTATCCCGCACCGGCAGCACTTATTTTGCGCAGGGCGTACTTAACCAGCAGGTGTATGTTGACCCCTCCAAAAACCTGGTTATTGTACGGCTGGGCCACCGGTGGACGTACCCGAGCTATATCAACAGGTTTATAAATGGTTTGCAGGAAAAATTGTAATTATCCGCTAATCATCCAGCAGTCTTTTTATGAAGACTAAACTTTGGGGCTGGGCTGCAAACACTTAATCTCTGGGTTCATTGTACAATTTTTTGCCTGGGGTAAACAGGAAGCGCCGCATCTTCTCATGAACATAAAAAACCCGCCTTCAAATAAAAAGCCCCGCCGGAGCGGAGCTATTTATGGTAAAAATGAGGTAGTGATATTAAAAATCAAGGCCTAAGGCAAAATACCAAAGGGGCTTGCCACGGAATATACCGCTCATGGGCCATGCGGCATCAACCTTAAGGAAGTAGCCCAGTAGCGTACTCCTGGCGCCAAAACCGTAACCACCTGCAAAAGGCCCTATGCCACCTGCCCTCAAGCGCATTTGCACAGGATTATTTCCATCGCCCGTACTGAATATTTGTGTTGGCCTGGCAATATTGGTAATTGCACCTTCCCATGCTGAACCAAGGTCTAAGAACTGCACCAGTTGAAAATTACGGAGGAATGCATTGTTTACCGGCCTGTTAAGCAGGGTGGTAAACACGGGTAAGCGCAATTCGCTGTTGATAACCAGGGCATTGTTGCCGTTGGCTATGTTCTGGTGAAAGCCACGCATGTTAATGGCCAGCGACTGAAACGCGTAATTGGTATTCTTTGGCTGGTTTTCGTTAATAAATTTGGGGCTTATCCATCCATCAACACCACCCAGGAAATAATTGATCCTGCCATCGCCAAAGGAAGCATCGCCTGCTGCCCTTACGGCCCATATAAAGTTGCGGTATATTTTCAAATAATGCCTGGCATCAAAACCTACGTTATACGTGTTTTTACCGCCAAATCTTTCTGTTGCAGCGCTGCCTAAAGCCATATTGAAATCAAAGTATATTTTCCAGCGGATGCCGTTCCATATGTTAAGTGTAGGGTTAATGGTATTGTCATGCACATATTCCAGGTGTGTTAGCACGGTTGAAGCGGTGGAATCTTTGTAAGTAAGGCCAGTTTCATCCGGCTGGCCATTGAATATATTGTACGGCCTTACTACACCTCTATCCCTTCTTAAACCGCCGGTAAACCGCAGGCTTTTAACCTCGTTAAATGGCAGGTTTACATTAAACTGGTAAAGGCTGGTATATAGCATGTTTTCGTACTGGGATTTTGGATCGGCATTGGGGTCGCCGGGGTTGCCAAAAAAGCCAAAGTAATTTTTGATATTGCTTCTGTAGTAGGTAAGCCCCCAATCAACCCTTTTTCTCAGGTTTTGGAAAGAGAAGAAAAAGTCTTTGTCGCTAAGGCTGCTGCCAAAGCGAAAACCACCAATGAATTTAATGTCTTCAAACAAATCGCTTACGCCTACGCGGAAAGACCAGTTGATATCGTTGCCATTGTTTAGCTGTATGGGGCCACTGCCGCCGGCGTAAGGCTGGTAGCGGTTAACAAGAATGTTGTTGGTAATACCGGCAAGCACATAATCCGCACTAAACTTAAGCCTGTAATTAAACAGGGATGTTTTAGAAAGTACCGATGGTTTTGCAGGCGTCTGCGTTTCCGGCGAAATGCCCGGCATTTGTGCAGATGTATCTGTTTTTCTTTCTTCTTCAAATTCATCCTGGAAAACATTCTGCTTTGGTTTTGTACTGTCCGCATCCGCTTCATCAGGCTTTTGGGCGGGCGCTACCTGTATGGCTTCGCCTGTAGCGGCTTTCCGCTCCTGCATTACCCGTTTTGCATAGGCGGTAGGCCTTGCGTTTACATTGCGCTTACGCAACGTGGTTGAATCTACACGCAGCTTATACAAAAACTTATAGTCCCCTTCTCTTCTTACTTCGGTTACCTGCCCGTTGTTGCCGGCTACTTTTGTTTCCAGCAGGCTGCTTTGGTAGTTGGTAATGGGGAAAGTATAGGTAGAATCTTTAAACACCTGGAAGTAGCTGATGCTGTCCGGCTCGGGCTTTTGCCAGGCCTGCAGGGTGGAGTCCAGTTCCTTGTCAACCGGGTTACGCAGAATTTCGTCGCCTATGTAGTATAAGGTATCCAGCCCATCCCGCTGTGTGCTGAAAAAGCCAGCCCACCGGTTGTTAATGCCGTTCTCATCGTTGGCAAACGTAAAGTGGTTGGTATTGTACTGCATAGGGTAACGTGCATTACCCATTTTAATATTGCTTAGTTGCGCAATTTGCTTCACTTCGCTATTGTTATTAATGTCAACCAAAAAGATGTTGAAAGGATAGCGGCTGGGTAAAACAGTATCGCCCTTGGCAGCATTGGGGCCGGGCCGGTTGGATGCGAAGATGATGCCTGTTCTGTTGGGAAATGCTACCAGCGATGGGTCCAGATCATCGTACACATCGTTGGTAATTTGTTTGAATTTGTCCTCGTTAATTTTATAGGTGTAAATATCAGAGTGTCCGTTTTTCACGGCACTCATCAAAATAGTATTGGCATCCAGCATAAAGCCCGCATCAAGTATCTGGTCAACCCCGGTAATCTCCTGCTGAAAGCGCTTGATGTTGGCAATAACATCATACACAAACATTCTTATCTTACCTTCTTTCCAGTAAATAACCAGCAGGCGGGATCCCTTGCCATCCCATGCCAGTAAGGGATAGTTGGGGTTAATGTCGCCGGTGTAGGTTCTTACGCCATACTTCAGCAATACTTTCTTTTCTGAGAAGTTGTCAATATAATTCACCCTGTAAACGCCCTTGGTAAACTCAACCACCGCGTAAGACATATTGCGGGGGTTGGGGTTGGCCGTAAAACGAAAGAAATCGCTTTTTTTGGTTTCTTCCACAATTGTAAGGCGGCCGCGTGGTGCATTACGGCGCTGCTTAATATCAGCAAAATAGCGTTGTTGCTGAAAATCCATAAACTCAGCCAGTACTTCTTTAAATTTCTTTTTGCAAATGCGCTGCGCCGCGGTGTTGATATTCTTGTACAGGCGGGAGAGGTATAAAAAATAAGTAACATTTTCAGGTTTGTACCGCTCTGCTATATAATACCAAAAGGCATGACCAGCAAGAATGGGCTTGTCAAAAGCAAATTGGTAAAAGGTGTTGTAGTTGCCGCTGAGTACAGCGCTTTTAAGGTCATCGTCCTTTTGTGTGCTCCACGGCTCGGCAATGTATTCAACATAACCATCAGTAAGCCATTTGGGTAAGTCAAGCAGCGCCTGGTTGCTGGCAAACTCCCCCACGTCATCGCCAAATAAAAGGTTGTCGGTTAATATGCGTGCAATACCTTCCCGTATCTGCCGCTTTAGCGTGCTATGGTTGCCATCAAAATACAGCACCATTTTATTATTTACCAGTTTGGTAAGGCCGCCGGCATTCTGCCAGTCTATACCCATGCCAATGTTGCTGGATTTATAGTCGTCGTAAGTGTTGTAAATAACAATATTGGCCCGGCGTTGTAAGGAGTATTCAATAGCCTCTTCAATGCCCGGCAGTTCATCCTCCGCAAGCTGTGCAATAAACTTGCCCAGTTCAAGGCCGCCCTGGTTAAAGTAGATATTAAAGTTGGGGCTCTGGTAATTCTTCCAGTCGAATTTCTTGTGCTGGATACGGTTTTTGCCGAATTCCACGCTGTTAACCTGTGCGTGGGCGATAAAAGGAACGATAGCAGCAATGAATAAAAAACACGGGCCAGTCAAGAGGCGTTTCACTTTCATTATCCGATCTTTAGAATTTTAAAATTAGCATAATTACTTAAAAAGGTCTGTAAAATATACGTTTATGCTCACAGTATCGTTGTTCACTTTTAACCCTTTCCAGGAAAATACTTTTTTGCTCCACAACGAAAAAGGCAAAGCGATTATTATAGATCCCGGTTGCTATTTTTCCGCTGAACAGGAAACGTTAAAAAATCAAATTCTACGGCTGGGTGTTACGCCGGTGCAGTTGCTGGCTACTCACTGCCATCCAGACCATGTGTTCGGCGCTAAATGGGCTGCTAAATATTATAACCTTGAGCTATATCTTCATCCCGAAGAGGAGATAATATTGCAGGGTGCCGGCACTTTTGCATTACGCTATGGCCTTGGTTTTGATACTTACAAAGGCCCGCTGCATTTTTTAAACGAAGGCGATACCATACAACTTGATGAGGACGAGCTTCAGGTAATATTGGCGCCGGGCCATTCACCCGGCAGCATTTGCTTTTATAGCCCCCGGCAAAACTTTCTTATAGGCGGCGATGTACTGCTTTACGAGAGCATTGGCAGAACAGATTTGCCGTTAGGTAACTCAGAACAATTGCTAGCCAGCATAAGGCAAAAAATTTATACGTTGCCGGATGATACGGTGGTCTATTGCGGCCACGGCCCTGCAACCACTATCGGGCACGAAAAAGCGCACAACCCTTATGTAAGGCCCCTGCCGGTGTAGTAATAAACTGCTTTGCAGTTTTTTTGCATATTTATGAGCCCGGCAGCAGGAACTACTATTGGGCTTTGCTTGCGTCGCACTCTTGTGCGTTCTGTTCGCTGCGCAGCTTTTCCCGCAGGGTAGATGTGCTTCCGCTTCCAAAGGCTTTTCCCTTGGCAATGCGGATATTCAGGGCTTCTGTAACATTTACTTAACCTTCCCTTTACGACAACATAATACCACATAGCTAAGTTCATGGCAAAATATGCAAGCCATGAACACTTATGCCTCCCTTCAGTTAAACCGTTTTTATCTTGTAAAAGAAAATGAAAACGAAGAAATAGTATTGGTACAGCCGGTTATGGAAACCGATGCATGCTATCTTGTTATGCACCATGATGACTACGAAAGCGCTTTCTGGAGAAAAAAAGAAGACAGCATTTATGAAATTGTGGATGAGCTTACGGATGAACAGTTAGCAGAATATGAAAACCTGTTTACTGACGAGAAAGAAGAGGAATGGGAAGAAGAGTAACTGTAGCATGATGCCTCTTTCTCTGTGTTCGAGTATCATCTGAAACATCACCAGGCATTTACCTGTCAACAGGCTGGCTACCTGCCAATTGTAGCCGGCAACCGGCTTTCGGGTGAGGGATTGAAGCGGTTACCCCGGTGAGGCCATCGCAGCTGGGCCTTGTGCCGGAGTATGAGCACAACCAAGGAAAAGCAACTAAATGTTGCTTTGACGAAGGTTGCGAACGCAGTTCTGCCCGACCCCTTGCGCAGCTTGGGGGCACCCCCTAAAAATTATAGCACGTAATGGTAACCAATGTTTTATGCAAACCCGGCTTAAGTTTTTGCGGTTGATGTGGTTTTCGCAACAGTTCAGTACACAAAACAGCCAATTCACTACAGGCTATGTTTTGCCGGTGGCGGGTGCGCCCTACTTTTGACTTATCAAAAACGCCTGACTCAACAATTATCATCATACATTTTCAATGTTCAAGCTCCCTGCTTTTCCAGGCGGGGATTTTTTTTGCGCCTTATTTTTACAGGATGATTCCTTCGCTGAAAGATTTTCTGGACAGTAAGGTGCAGCAGTATAACCAGCCGTCGTTTATTAAGGATGACCCCATTTGTATTCCGCACCTGTTTAGCAAAAAGCAGGATATTGAAATAGCGGCTTTTTTTGCCGCAGTTTTTGCATGGGGCAGCAGGACTGTTATCATCAATAAATCCAGGGAGTTAATGAAGCTGATGGACATGGCCCCTTATGATTTTTGCACCACCCACCAGCCACAGGATTTAAAAAACCTGCTGCATTTTAAGCACCGTACTTTTAATACTACCGACCTGTTGTATTTTATTGAATTCCTGAAACATCATTACGGCCAAAACAGCTCGCTGGAAACAGCTTTTACCCGCTGGGGAACCAATATGGAAGACATGCTTACGGGCTTTCACCATTACTTTTTTTCACTGGAAGATGTGCCTGCCAGGACCAAAAAGCATATAGCTACCCCGCAAAAGAAAAGCAACTGTAAAAGGCTTAACATGTTTATGCGCTGGATGGTAAGGAAGGATAATGCCGGCGTTGATTTTGGTATTTGGAACCACCTGCAGCCTTACCAGCTTATATGCCCGGTTGACCTGCATGTAGCAAGGGTGGCCAAACGTTTTAACCTGCTGCACCGCAAACAAACAGACTGGAACGCAGCCCTGGAATTAACAGCTTACCTGCAGCAGCTTGACCCGCTTGACCCTGTTAAATATGATTTTGCATTGTTTGGCCTGGGGGTGATTGAAAAGTATCATTGATGTTTATTCCTCTTCTTCTTCTGCCACTTCATGCAAAGCTATAGCCAGGTTATTGGTTTTTACAAAATTGCACCAGTGGCAATCTTCTTTACCACAGCCCTGGTAAAACTCCCTGTCCTGAATTTTTTGCCAAACGCTGGTTATCTGTTGCTTTACGGTGGTAATATCTTCAGGGGTAATTACCACTTTGCGCTTTTGGTAGTTTTTCTTTTTATCTGGCTCAATAAAATCAAATTCTGTGCTTATAACATTCCACTGTTTGGTTTCGTAATTATCAATAAGAATTTTATAAAAAACAGCCTGGCGCCAGTAATCGCCGCCGTTGGGGTATTTATCGCTGGGGGGCAGCAACTTGTCTTTGGCGTTATCGGGGTCGCCGGTTTTGTAATCTACCACGTTAACAGATTTACCTTCAAACTCAAGTTTGTCCAGCTTGCCCTTTAGCGGAACGCCGTTTACTACAATGTTGCGGATGTTTCTCTCAACGGTAACTATTTTGTTCCAGGTGTTGATGTATTTGTCATAGTAATTGGCCAGCACTTCCTCGCCATACTCCAGCCGGCGGTTAAACTGTTCTTTGGTAAAGCTTTCGCGGTGGCGGTGCATGTACCAGGTAAAATCTTTAATAAAGTCATCTTTGGGTGCAAACTGCTTTTCGTTGTCCAGCATTTTTTTAAACAACTGCTCCAGGGCATAGTGTACGGATGAGCCAAACTCCGTAGCCTCGTTGCGGGGCGACGGTATGCGGATAAGGTTTTTAAAATAAAACTCCAGCGGGCATTTAAGGTAGTTGTTAAGCGCCGTTACGTTCATCACAAATTTATCCAGCAGGCGGGTGACAAATTCATCTTCCAGCCGTTCAATTTCCGGCTGCAGGTTGCCTTCCAGCTCCAGTATTTGAAATTCTGTAACCACCGCGGTGTCTATAAAAATTTTTTCAACCGGTATGTTATGCTGCTGCTGTATTTCGGCGATAAACATAGATGGCTCCATTTCCTTGCCATCGTTTTTAAAGCGGCTGTAAGAAATGGTCAGATATTGCTCTGCCCGGGTGATGGCTACATAAAACAAACGGCGCAGCTCTTCGGCGCTGTCTTCAGCAGTGGCAGCGGCTGATGAAAACACGGTATCGGGCAGTTTGTAACCGCCGCCGGGCTTTCGCTTCTTTTCCCAGTAGGCTGCATTGCAGCCTGCAAAAAAAACATATTCAAACTCCAACCCTTTAGAGCCATGGCTTGTTAACAGGTTAACCCCTTTTTCGCTGCCGCTTACCTGCACCAGCGGTAGTGGTATGCCTTCTTTCTCCATCAGGTCAAACATGCCCACCAGGCTTTTTAAGGATAGGGATGGGTTTCTGTGGGCTTCCTCTTTCACAAAATCAAACAGGGCGGTAAGCACCTGCATCAGCCAAATTTTGTCTTCACTTTTACTGATGATACCCAACAGGCCTGTATCGGTAATAATACGCCCAAACAGTACCAGCAGTGTTTCATTAGCCACCAGTCCCATCAGCTTTTCAAGTATTTCACCTGCCTTTTTAAGGTTAGCGTTTATGCCCTGCGAAAACAAATCCCTGGGTGGCTGGTTGCTCTTTTCGTACAGCAATCTTCTTACTGAAGTTTTGTTCTCCCCAAACTGCCTGCCCGCTACCTCTATGGTAAGATTGGCAATTTCTACAGGAGGAATGTTAAACCAGTCAAAGTGCAGTATTTCAAACAGCATTTCATCGCCGCCATCCGGTACATCATGTTCGGCGGCCAGGTAGCGCAGCAGCAGTATTATTTTAGCGGCCAGCGGTATTTCAAACAGGTTAATGCTGCGCTTGCTGTACACCGGTATGTTAGCCAGTTTAAAATACTTAGCCAGTTCCTCGCCATACCTGTTCTCTTTATAAATAATGCCAATACGGCCAGGCTCAGTGCCATTTGCCAGCAGGCGTTGTACCTGTAGCGCAATGTCTATCATTTCCTGCCTGGCTGTTTCATACTCTTTAATAACAGGCAAGTGGGTAAGGGCACTGATTTTTGTGTTGGAGGCCAGCAGGTTTTTGCTAAGCCCATCAATTTGCTTTACCAGCCGTTCATTGTTTTTTTCAATAATACTTTTAGATACATCCAGTATCGGCTGCGTGGAGCGGTAATTATTGGTAAGCACCACGGTAAGCAAATCTTTTTTATAGCTATCCGCAAAAGCCAGCATATTTTCTACGTTGGCGCCCTGGAAGCGGTAAATGCTCTGGTCATCATCGCCCACAACAAAAACATTCGGTTTTTCCCAATAGTTAATCAACAGTTGCACCAGCCTGTTCTGTGTGCCGCTGGTGTCCTGGTATTCATCCACCAGTATGTACAAAAACTGCTCCTGGTAACGTGCCAGCAGGTTTTTGTTCTCTTCAAAAGCCTTTATTACCCAGGTGATCATGTCATCAAAATCGTACCGGTTTTTGCTGCGCATAATTTGCTGGAAGCGGTTGAATTCATTAACGGCGGCCCGCAGTTTTTCCATGCGCTCCAGCTCTTCCTCCAGCTTGTCTTTTTTAAGGTCGCCGGCTTTAAATTGTTTATAGGCACGTTTGTAAACAAACTCATCCCGCTGCGGCAGAGAATTGACATACTCATCAATTCTTGCATTGATGAATTCCGGCGTCCAGCCCTCCCGCTTCATAGTGCTGAACAGGTGCTGCAGGTTGTTGATTTCAAAATACACATCGCCACGGTAACGCTTCAGCGGGTGGTTTTTAGGAAAGCTGTCAATAAGCTGCTTAAAAAAATCAATACGCTCCAGTTCCGACACAGGATCAAGTACATGCTTTTCAAAAAGCGAAAGGTTTTCCTGTATCACATCGTTGCAAAAAGCGTGGAAAGTGTAGATGTTAACCTTGTAGGCATCCGGCCCGATAAAACCTGTGAGCCTTTTGCGCATGGCCACAACACCGGCATCGGTATAGGTAAGGCACAGAATGTTTTCAGGCAGGGCATCCGTATCCAGCAGTATTTTGCCAATGCGGGCAGAAAGTATCTGCGTTTTGCCTGTTCCGGGCCCGGCAATCACCATAACAGGCCCGTCTATGGTATCAACGGCCAGGCGCTGCTGCTCATTAAGGTTGCTGTAAATTTCCCTGAATTTTTCTACATGGTACTGTTTGGATGGCATGTGCCAAAGGTAAATGTTTATAGACATGATTGCCGGTTACCGGATGCGATCGCTGCGCTGTTAAATGTGTAAAGCGCAATGTTGTTATGGAAACGATGCCATTACAAAAACTATCCGCTACCTGCAACTAAGCCTGCTACCAATAACAATGCTGCCCCACCATGGCGAATAGAAATACCGGACGTATAAGAGTGCGACGCAACGAACGCTCAATAGTAATTCCTCCTGCCGGGCCCAAAAAATTCCTGTATTCATATAACGGGCAGCCATTAGAAAAACTAATCTGCTTTGGTCTGCCCCTGTTTTGTTCCCTATCATCCTGTTAAAACAAGTAAACCATTGGGCCCAGGTACTTCCTACTTCATAACCCGTACTTTTTCTTCCCTATGTTTGCACAATCTATATATGAAGCGGATAGCATATTCAGCAGTTTTTATTGTTTCTGTGTTTGTATCAATGGTACTGGTAAGCGGCCCGGGCTGCGCCGTAATTATACCGCCGGGAGGGGGGCCAAGGGATTCGTTGCCACCGCAACTTGTATCGGCCAACCCCAAAGATTCGGCGCTTAACTTTAAAACCAACCGTATTGTTTTAACCTTCGATGAATTTGTGCAGCTTGACCAGGCTTATACAGAACAACTGGTGGTTTCGCCCATGCCGGTAAACCCGCCTAATATTGAGGGCAGGCTAAGAACCGTAAGTATTAAACTCCGGGACTCGCTGGAAGCCAATACCACTTACTCCATTAATTTTGGCAATTCCATTAAGGATGTTAATGAAGGCACGCCATTTAAGAATTTCACGTATGTATTTTCAACAGGGGATAAGCTGGACGAGAATGGTTTTGGCGGCAAGGTGATACTTGCCGAAAACGGAAAGGTTGACAGTACGCTGATTGTTGTATTGCACAACAACCTTAACGATACGGCCGTGGAAAAATTGAGGCCGCGGTATTTTACCCGCCTGGATGGTAAGGGCAACTTCAGGTTCAGGTTTTTGCCGAGTGATACGTTTAATGTGTTCGTGCTGCCCAATGATTACAGCAAAACTTACGACGACTCCACCAAAATGTTCGCGTTCATCAACAGGCCGGTTTTTGTAAACGATACAACAGGGGATGTTACGCTGTATGCCTACCAGGAAGAGAAGGAAAAACCCAGGCCGGCTGCAACATCTTCCGGTAACAACCAAAAAAAGGATAAAGACCAGGAACAGGAAGATAAAAGACTGAAGTTTACCACCAACCTCAGCGGCAATGAACAAGGGCTGCTGGATAGCCTGAAATTTACTTTCAGCCGCAAACTAAGTACGTACGATTCCACACAAATACAGCTTACCGACACCAACTATACTGCACTTGGCGGCGTAAGTTTTTCGTTAGATACCGGCCGCACCAAATTAACCCTTGCGTATGCCTGGCCGGAGAATACCCCCTTTAAGTTGATACTGGCCAAAACGGCTGTTGCAGACAGTGCCGGCGTTAACCTGCCCAAAGCGGATACTTTATCTTTTACCACTAAACGGGAAAGCGATTATGGCAGCATCTTTCTGCGGTTTAATAATATTGACCTGGCGAAGAACCCCGTATTACAGGTAATGAAAGGAGAAGAGCTTTTTCAAACCATCATATTAACCGGAAAAGAATGGCGGCAGCGCCTGTACGAACCGGGCGAATACGAAATGCGTATTTTGTTTGACGACAACAAAAACGGCAAATGGGACCCCGGAAATTATAAGCTGAAAAAACAGCCCGAGCTGGTGCAGACCATACCCAAAAAACTAAGCATACGTGCCAACTGGGATAATGAAGACCAGTTGAATTTTTAACCGGCGTGCTGATAGTTGTTAGTTCACCTTTATAGTTCTGCGGCAGGTATTAATGCCAAGTAATGCGTACAATGGGCAAAAGCCCGCAAATGCGGTTATTAAGGGTACAATGGCAACCAGCGCCCACCAGGATGTAAAATAAACACCAATGGCGGTTATAAGGATGGCTGCGGATATGCGTATATTCCTGTCTGTTTTACCAACGTTGCACTTCATAACAATTGTTTTTATGGTTAATTTATTTGTTGTTTAAGTACCTGCATTTTTACCATTCGTTTTACCACCAGGCGGCCATACCGGTGGGCCATTTGGTTAGTGTCTTCTTCGTCAAAAGCCTTTGTTGTGGCATTCCATGCCAGTTTTTTGGTTTGCAGGTTGTACAGGCTGCTTTCCCAGAAATACTGCGTATTTGCATAGCTTACAACCGGCTTTACAAGAATATTCTGTAAGGCGTTGCGGTAACCCCAAAAACTGCTGTAATAGTAGTCGTTGGCGGCATAGTCCATATCGCGGGGAAGGTGCTTCCATTCTGTTTTGCTGTCGAGCAAAACAACGGTAAGCACAGCATCAATTCCGCGGCTGTTAAGCTGGCTTGTAATCTGTTCTTCATCCCATCCCATAAAAGACTGCCCGGTAAACTCATCTGTAGCGGTTACGGCATTATACCCGAGATCCTTAAGGTCTCCTGATAAATGACTCTCCATTTCTTCCAACACTGCGTTATTGGCGTTTCTGTTTTGTGCGACGCCCATTACCAGTATCCTGTTATAGTGCAATGGCAGGCTATCCTTGGTTCTCCATGAAGTTGTTATTGCGGATGGCCTGCAACCTGTTGCCAGTACGGCTGTTAGGATGAGTAAATTGTAAATGATTTTCATAACCCGTGTAAAGTATTAATATGCTTCTCAGGGCGGTATGATTTGCATCAGGCACAGGCAGGATATCCATCATGCTGCCGGTATAGCCTGCAAAAAAGCCCTGCCGGTTATGGCAGGGCATATCCTCACAGGGTAACCAGTTATTTTACGGTTACCAACCGGGCAGATGCTTTTTTAACTTCTTCCTTTTTGGGAAGGGAAATCTTAAGGATGCCATCTTCATAGCCAGCTTCAATATTGTCTGTGTTTACTTCTTCCGGTAAAGAAAAACTGCGGCTGAAAGAAGCGTAATTATATTCTTTGCGGGTTACTTTTTCTTCCTTCTCTTCTTTCCGTTCTTCCTTACTGCTGCTAATGGTTAGCATACCTCCATCAAGGGTTATGTTGAAATCTTCTTTTTTGAAGCCAGGCACTGCCAACGAAACGTTATAGGCCTGTGCGGTTTCTGTAATGTTTACGGCAGGTATTTTCAGGGTCTTGTTTAACAGGCTGCCGTTTTCAAACCATTCGTTCCATGGTCTGAAAAAATCCTCAAATACAGAGGGCATGCCTTCTGAAAACCTGGATAAAGCTTGTGTTGCCATAAAACCTCCTTATTGTTTTGTTGATGATTGATGAGGGAACAAAGCTATTGTTGCAGAGAGGTTGTAAAAATAATGGCAGTCATTACTGTTGCTGAGATAAATCAGCTTTTTGAACTTGCGAAAGCCTTTAATTTAACTGCATTACACACTGGTTATAAAATCATCCTTCTATGCTTCGTTATGTTTTTGCCTTTATTTTATTCCTGCATGGGTTTATACACCTGGCAGGCTTTACCACTGCTTTTAGTTATCATCAACTGTTACGGGTAACAGCCAGTATTTCCCGGGCGGCAGGTGTTGGATGGCTGCTGGCTGCTGTTCTGTTTTTTGCAGCCGGTACTTTATGGCTGTTTAAAAAAGATAGCTGGCTAATACCGGTATTGGTAGCGGTTGTTGCTTCGCAGGCGCTGATAATTATTTCGTGGAAAGATGCAACGGCCGGTACGCTTGTAAACATTCTGATACTCCTTGTGGCCATACCGGCATTTGCGCAACAGCGTTTTACAGCCAAAATAAGGCAGGAAGTATCGGCCATGCGTTTGCAGGCACATGAAACGGACACTGTGATTACCGTTGAAATGCTTGCACACTTGCCCGCTGTTGTACAAAAATGGTTGCGGCATTCCGGCGTTGTAGGCAAGCAGTTAACCAGTACAGTATGGTTGCGGCAGGTTGGTGAAATGCGTACCAAACCCGGCAGCCGCTGGATGCCTTTTGAAGCTACGCAATACTTTACTGTACAGCAACCGCAGTTTAACTGGCAGGTAAAGGCACGGATGATGCCGCTGTTAACGCTTACCGGGCGTGACAGGTTTTGTGATGGCAAAGGTGAAATGGATATAAAGTTATGGTCGTTAATCAACGTTGCTTCCGCAACCGGCGATGATAAAACAAATACAGCTACTATGTTACGCTACCTGGCAGAAATTACCTGGTTTCCCACAGCGGCCTTAAGCAATTACATTAGCTGGCAGGTTATTGACGATACTGCAGCCAGGGCGGTAATGACATACAAAGGCATCACGGTTTCTGGTATCATGAAATTTAAACCCAGTGGAGATATCAAAAGCTTTGAGGCCTGGCGTTACATGGGCAGCGGCAAAGACGCCAAACCTGAGAAATGGCTGGTTGAAATGACGGATTACAAAGTGTTTAATGGTATGCGCATACCACATAAGAACAAAGTGACCTGGAAATTGAAAACCGGCGATTTTAACTGGGCCAATATTGAGGTGACGGAATTAGTGTTTAATAAGTGAATGTGAGCATTTTCAACCACTATCCGTTATCAGAGACAAGAATTTATGGGCCCGGCAGCAGGAATTACTATTGAGCTTCCGTTGCGTCGCACTCTTGTACGTTCGCTTCCTTACTGAGCTAACCGGTAATGTATCCTTTGTTGTATTCTATTTCAATAGGCTCTTTCAGCAACGGGCATACCACAATCACAATCGCAATTTCCGGGTTTTAGCTTTTCCGCCTTTTTTAACTGCAGTTCTATGTCTTTAATTTCTTTATCTAATAGAATTATGGAATCTGCATTTTCAGTCTTGCTGACGCTGACGGTAAAATTTTCTATATTTAATTTTTGAACTGCATTTTCAACCGCCTCTTTTGACGCTTCTTTTAATTCTATGCTAAATTCCTGGTTAGGCTTTATTACAAATTCATGTACTGCAAAAGCGATTTTTTCATTTTCCTCAGTTACAGCTAATACAAAGGCCTTTTCTTTTTGCGGGAGGGGTATGCTACCGTTTGTACTGTAGAAAGCGTACGAATCAGTATTTTGTCCTGCGGGGCCACCTGCTACAAATACCTTGCGTGATGGTATAATTAGGGAAATGCTTATTCTTTTGCGGTATTCACCAACTATTCTTACCAATAATTTGCTCTCACTAACCCCTTCAATCCCCTTCAACAATATATCAATATTGTACCAGCCAAAATTCTCAATAGAAAACTGGTAGTATGTGGCTCCAAAATATTGGGGACTCACTTTTTCATCAAAATCTGCAACAGTTGTTGTAGGTGGGGCAGCGCCGGGTTCATTGTTATCCGAAAACATTGGACCATTCTCACTTGATAACCTCTGCCGTTCGCTTATGGAGAGGTTTTTTAGTTTATTCAGTTTACCGGTTAGCCTTATATAAGTTTCACAACTGTCCACACAATCTTTCAGGTATGCATGCTCAGGAAGTCTAAGGTTACGCCTGTCGCTTTCATTCTGCACGTACTTCATAATGGCAAGCCTATCTGAGAATGACAAACTTGGAAATGGTACGCCTGCAGCCATACCAGACAGTTTTTGAAGATTGCATTTGTAGTTATCGGGCAAATCATAATGTGCATGCCTCGCTGTGTCTTGTGCGCCCATTTCAGAAAACATCCTATAAAGTTCTGTGTAGTGAAAATAGTATATGGAGTTACTTTCATCCGGCGGAAATCTTTTCATAAAATGCGCAAGATCAGGGGCAGTCAGACATTTGCCAACGGCATGGCAGCTTGCGCAGTTGTTCACGAATATTTGTTTCCCGTATTCCAGATTATTAAGCTGTTTGTTTTCTGGTAAATTTTCAGGGCTGTCCCAGTTTATTTGTCCATTAGCTTGCTGCGCACCTTTATAAAGCTGCATGCCGGGTTGCAGAAAATCAGATGGTATTGCTACCTGTATGCGCTGCTTGAAAATTATTTGTGAGCTTTCTTTTGCATCTATATAAATCATGCCGCCGCTGCTTAGTGGTTGACTATTTGATGCTGTAAAAAGCCCAGCTTTGATGATCTGCTGAAGAGTAAAAGCTTCTTTTACCAGTAACGTAACGGTTGCTCCGTTTTTATTTTCCAAAGTGCCAGCAGGTACTTTCAGCATGGCGCCGTTTGCCGTTTGCACAACTGTATCCCTGGCCGTATTAATTATGAAAGTTTGAGTTTGAAGACTTTTCTGTGAGAGCAGGGTGTTTTTGTTAGTGCCGGTATTACAGGCAAAAAAGGTAAAAATAGAAAGCAAAGCCAGGTATAGGAGTTGTTTCATGATCATATGGGTATCAAAAGAATATACTTCTATGCATAAAGATAGCTTTGAAAGTTATTCCTACACCTAACTTCACAAAAAATGGCTTCTTTTAAAGAAGCCACTAATAATCCATACATATTCCCCCCATAAAAAGTATCTTATTTACCGGTGCGCTATAAAAAATGGGTGGGTTAAAGTCTTGATTAACAAATCTGCATGGCTGGGGCTGAAGAGCCTCGAAATGCTGCTTCTGCCGTAAGCGCCCATTACAATAAAAGTGTTTTTCTTTTTAAACAGGTAAGAAAACAGCTCTGCTTCTGCCTGGCCCCGGATGATTTCAAATACTGTCAGGTTATAATGCTTTTTCAGCCACTCTTTAAAATTATATTTTTCCAGGGTAGCCGTAGTGTCATCCTCCTGTACCTGCAGCACAGTAATCTTTTTGTCTTTCAATTCCGGAAACAGGTAGGTGAACTGTTTAATGGCAAAAATGCTTGATGCGGAAGCATCATAAGTAAATACAATTTCATTTATCTCATCAAATGTTTCTGGCGCTATAATTACAGGGCATTCCGCTTCTTTTAAAACCGTTTTTATAAAGTTAGTGGGGCTGCCTTCAAACTTTTCACGGAAGGAAGTTTCGCCGTCCATCACAATAACATCGGCATACCTGCTTTCATTAATTATTTCCTGTGCAGGAAACGCCCTGTTGCGGTGCACATTGCAACGCACCCCTCTGCTTTGGCAGGCATCTTTATACAAAAGAATGTTGTGGCTTACTATGTCAATTTTTTCCCGGTAAGCCACCGTTTCTTCGTCTATACCAGGGTTCAGGTAATTATATTTGTTTCTTTCTTCCATGCTTAACCTTTCTGCATCATTAATGGTTTCCAGGAAAATGCCTGTTACTGCGGAGCCGGTAAGCCTGCCCAGGAAGGCGGCAAAGTCAAGGGCCGGCATGTTTAATTTAACGCCGTCAAAAGCAACTAATATTTTTTCCATAAAATGGCTTTGAAAGTTTGTTTAAATATTTTGTACCGCACCGCTTTAAGAAGCATAATATTTGGTAGCGGCCTGTATTTCGTAACGGCCTGTTTTTTCAAGCAGCTTAATGCGGAATATAACACCCTTCACCATATCAAATTCATCTGAGGAAAATGGCCATTGAGGTGTAAGATGAACGGTTTCGCTGGAAATGAATGGCAACTCCCTGTCAAGCAAAAGGCGAATTCCTTTAATACGTTCGGCTTCATCAGTAACCTCTTCAAAATAACCCTGGCATATAACACTTTTCCAGGCGGCCATATTTTCCATGGTATCTGCTTCAAAGCAAACAGATGGGTTTTTTCGCATCATGTCAAGTTTCTGGCCCTCATAAGTGTGTGCATAAATAAAACCGTTTTCATAAGCATAACTGATTGGTACCACGTAAGTAAGGTTATCCGCATGGCAACCAATGCGCCCGACAAGCTGTTTTCTCAGCACATCTTCTATCTGGGCGTCTTCAAGCATTCCTATCATGGCAAATAATTTTAATGAAAATACAAATGCAGCCGGCCCGTGGCAATGACGCCTGTCAGCATGGTTACTGATGCTCGTCAGGCCGGTATGCATAAACAGGAAGCTATCCAGAACATGATAATAATCATGCATGTACCTTGCCACGGTCAGGTTTTAACATCGCCTGTATCTTAAGCTTTGCAGTTCTAAAATGATTCGTATATGCAGAATGTATTAACCACTCAAAAAGTTACCGGCTTTGTTCCGGCCACATACAAAAAAACAAACACTGCAGAAGCTGGCGCGGTTAAAAGATTTTTTAGCTGGTTCGCAACGCAGGAAGACAAAAGGTTTATGTGGGCAGCATTGACATTGTTGGGGCAAATTGGCCTGGCCCTGCCTTGCGCACTGTTTTCAATTGTTTATTTTGGCGGTAACAACTTCGCTTTATGGATACTGGCCTGTGTAGTTAACGTGCCTTCACTTGCTTTAACACTGGCAGCCCAGCCGACAAAAGTTACTTTGCCAGCCCTGTTTCTTGCATGGGCAGTAAATGCCGGCATTATCCTTTTTTCTTTAGCTTCTTATTTACTGGCGTAAACAAGTTTAATAACAACAGCTATACAGGTACGCATGGAAAAATATTTTACAGGTAAAGCAGCCCTCGTTACAGGCGCCGCTTCTGGCATAGGCCAGGCAGCAGCCATGCTGTATGCCGCTTACGGCGCTTCGGTGGTGGTATCGGATATTAATGGGGAGGCAGGGCAACAGGTTGCGGATGCTATACAAAAGCAGGGTGGTAAAGCCATATTTGTTAAGGCCGATGTAAGTAATGCGGAAGATTGCGCCCTGCTGGTAAAAGCTACTGTAGATAATTACGGACGGCTGGATGCAGCGTTTAATAACGCTGGCATAGGCGGAGAGATTAATCCTGTTGGCCAGATGAGTATTGAAGGTTGGCATCACATTATTTCCGTTAATCTCGATAGCGTGTTTTATTGCATGAAGTACCAGTTGCAGCAAATGGAAAAACAGGGTTTTGGTGCTATTGTAAACAATTCATCTATTCTTGGCGCTGTAGCTTTTGCAGGGTCTGCCGGGTATGTGGCGGCCAAGCATGGTGTTATAGGTTTAACGCAAACAGCAGCGTTGGAATACTCATTCAAAGGCATCCGTATAAACGCGGTTGGCCCGGCTTTCATTAATACGCCGCTGCTTTCTGCCGCGGGCATGGATGACCAGGTGAAAAATTCCCTGCTGGTGCCGCTGCATCCCATAGGCCGCCTGGGCGAGTCAAACGAAGTGGCCGAGCTGGTTGTGTGGTTAAGCTCGGATAAAGCATCTTTTATAACAGGCAGTCACTATCCTGTTGATGGTGGTTATCTTGCCCGCTAGGGTGAGTGGAGTGTTTTTCGTGAGTGGTGAGTGGTGAATGGTGAGTGGGTTGTTTTAAATCATACATCCCCACATCTAACATAAAAAAGTACTACGTATTTCGTAAATCAGTACTTGTTTACATCGTACACCCCACATCTAACATCTTACATAGAAAAGGTACTTCGTACTTCTACCTTCGTACTTGGGTTTTGGGGGTGCCCCCAAGCTATCGCAAGGGGTCGGACAGAGCTGCGTTCGCAACCTTCGTCAAAGCAACATTTAGTTGCTTTTCCTCGCTTGTGTTCATCCTCCGGCACAGAGTCCCGCCGCCATGGCCTCACCGGGGTATCCGCTTCAATCCCTCACCCATAGCTACCGTGTGTACACATATATTAAATGGAACACGGATGACACGGATGGAACGGATACGCAGGATTTTTAATGCTGCAATGCAGCATTAGTCGTGCAAATCCATGCTTTTCCTGGTGTGTAGATTTGATTTTTTAATGGATGTTTTCGCAAATGCGAAAACAAACAGTGAAAATCCATTTTATCGGTGTCATCCGTGTTCCTTTTTTTTCTTCAAAAAATGTGTACATACGGTAGCACCTATAGTGCAGGCAGGCTTATACTACGTAAACAACTTGAATGTAAAAGTGGTATAAAGTAATAAATAGTTATTTCTAAAGCATCCTTATGTTTTTGATTATTCAAAAAGCGAACCCAGTATTCAGCATACAGCAGCAGATGCAGCAGGCTTATCCTTTACTTAAGGTGCAGTTCTTCCGCTTTCCGCAACGTAAGCAGCCTATACCGGCAGATGTTGTTTTAAAGCCTGTACAATCTCTGCGCTTTTATGACGGCTATACCTGTAACTGGAAAATTGATATCAGTAAACACAGGCAGGTAAACCAGGTGGAAGAAGATATGCAGGCACTGTTAGGCCCTTATGCACAGTTGTGTTGCAAACAGGGCGATAACTGGGTTGCTGTTAAGAACAAAGCTTATTATACTTTGGGTGAACTTTGCTGTGAAGCCTGCATAAGCATAAAGAGTAAAGCACTGCGCAAAAAGCCTGTTGCCGGTTACGCTATGCCTGCCCGGTAAAGAACAAAGCCCTGAAGAGTGCGACGCAAGTAAAGCCCCATAGTAGTTCTTGCTGCCGGGCTCATAAAACACCCCTTCAGGGGACGGGGGCGTTCCTGCTGCCGGGCCCATAATATCCTTCTCTTTCTGCAAAAATCTTATTGATTAATTTCCAGCCGTTGCCTTGTTATATCGAAGCCTTTGTATGTTTTTAAAGGGCGCTTGTGGTATTGGTAGGCCCACCATATAAGCCCCAATTGCAGGAATAATCTTACAACAGTAAGCCATGTGTAAGGGCTGTGGTGGTCCATATAGTTCAGCATTACCTGTATGTTGGCAGGAAAAACCGTAATTAGCAGAAATATAATACCCAACGCGGCAAAACGGCGGGTGCTGTAAGGTATCAGTAAAAGCCCAAAGCTTATTTCCAGCGTGCCGCTCAGGTAAATAAGGCTTTTATGCCAGGGCAGATAAGGCGGCATCATAGAAAGATAAGCATCTGTATTAATAAAATGGTTGAGGCCGGCCAGCACGTACAATGCTGACATGATGTACAATGAAACGGGCCTTTTCCGGTAACGTCCAAAGGGGCTTTTTCCTGGTTTCATAATGCCTTGGTTATGGTGTTCTTTGCCTGTTTTTTTCTCTGTATTATGAATGTAGCTAATTACAAGTACTTTGCAACATAAAGCAATGCAAAAATTATCCCCGCAGCTATAACACTTTTACAGTGATTGCAATCATCTGCAAAACTGATGTTCATCAATATGCAAAAACCGTCCTTAAATACTTTAGCCTTTGGGTATACAAATGTATTTTTATGGCCGCCTCCGGCTAACGCTCAACCTCCATATAAACATGCAACATGAACATACAGATAATGCCAACCAGTTTGAAGCGTTGTTCAATCATGCCACGCTGGGTATGATTGTTACCAACCGCAATGGCATTATTGTAAATGCCAACAGCTATGCTGAGCAGCAATTTGGCTACACTGTACAGGAGCTACAGGGCAAAACGGTTGACATGCTGGTGCCATACCGTTTTCAGCACGGGCACCACAGGCAGCGGGATGTTTATTACCAACACCCTGCGCCCAGGAGAATGGGTGAAGGGCGTGACCTGTTTGCCCAACGTAAAGATGGTACTGAATTTCCGGTGGAGATAAGCCTTAGCAATTACGAGCTGCAGGGGCAAATGTTTGTTATAGCTTTTATCATAGATATTACCATACGTAAAAAACAGGAACAACTGGTGCTGCAGCAGAAGGCCGAACTGGAAAAAATTACACTGGAAATAAAGCAGCTTAACAGTTTGCTGGAAGAAAAGGTAGAAGCCCGTACCAATATGCTCAGGGAAACGATGAGTGCCCTTGAAAAATCCAAGGAAGAGCTAAGTGAAGCGCTGGAAACAGAGAAGCAATTGGGAGAGTTGAAATCAAGGTTTGTTACCATGGCTTCCCATGAATTCCGTACGCCATTAAGCACCATCCTTTCATCCACCTACCTGCTTGAAAAATATACACAAGGTGAAGAAAGCGGCAAAACGCAAAAGCATATCGGCCGCATAAAAGGGGCTGTCAGCGATATGAAGAATATACTGGAGGATTTTCTGTCGCTGGGCAGGCTGGAAGAAGGATTGGTTACCGCCACCATGCAGGTTTTAACGCCCGAAGAGCTTTTTGCAGAAATACAGAATGCGATACATGAAATGGAACAGGGCCTTAAAAAAGACCAGCAGGTAACATTTGTAAAAGAGGGCCATGCCAGCGTGGAAATTGACAGGCACCTGCTGAAAAATATTTTAAACAACCTGCTATCCAACGCCATAAAGTTTTCTGGCGAGGGTGCCGTGATTGAAGTAAAAACCATATTGCAACCCAGGCTTTTTACACTTGTTGTAAAAGACCAGGGCATTGGTATTGCTGAAGATGATATGGAGCGTTTGTTCGGCCGTTTCTTTCGTGCAAAGAATGCCGTTAACATACAGGGCACCGGGCTTGGGCTGCACATTATAACCAAGTATCTTGAATTGATGCATGGAAACATAGCCGTTGAAAGTAAGCTGAATGAGGGAACTTCTTTTACCGTACACCTACCACAAAAAATAAACGCCTTACCATGAAAAAGATACTGGTAATAGAAGACAATGATGAAGTGCGGGAAAATATTGCCGAGATACTGGAACTATCCAATTACAAAGTTTTTACCGCCCCTAATGGAAAGGAAGGTGTGGAAACGGCGTTGCGTGAGTTGCCTGACCTGGTGGTTTGTGATATCATGATGCCTGTACTGGATGGTTATGGCGTATTACACCTGCTTAACAAACGGGTTGAAACAAATGCCATCCCGTTTATTTTTCTAACCGCAAAATCTGAAAAAGGAGACTTTAGAAAGGGTATGGAAATGGGCGCCGATGACTATATAACAAAACCTTTTGATGGCATAGAGCTGCTGAACGCCGTTGAAATAAGGCTTAAGAAAACAGAAGCATTGAAACAAAGCTTTCACTCTGCGGGGGATGAGTTAAAAAGCATAAGGTCTGAAGCATCTTCCAATAAAAACCCCTTGCTGTCTGACGAGCGGGAGATGTACGATTATACAAAAAAGACAGTATTGTACTGTGAGGGCCAAAAGCCCAAGGCCGTGTATTATGTAGTGAGCGGCCGCATTAAAGGATACCGTACCCATGCCGATGGCAAAGAGCTGATAACGCAGATATACGCCCCGGGCGATTTTTTGGGGTACCTGCCCATACTGGAAGAAACCAATTACACAGATAATGCCCAGGTGCTGGAAGATGCAAGGCTGATGCTGATACCAAGGGAAGAATTTTTACACCTGGTTACGGCCAACACCCAGGTGGCCAGGCAGTTTATTAAGCTGGTTAGCCGTAATATTGCGGAGAAAGAAGAAATGCTTTTAAATATCGCTTACAACTCCCTTAGAAAAAAAGTGGCGTATGGCCTGGTAAAGGCGGCTGAAAAATTCAGGAAGGGCGGGGCGGAAAAAACTTCCTTCACCTTATCAAGGGAAAACCTGGCCAACAGCATTGGCATAGCAACTGAATCTTTAATACGCACCTTGGCAGACTTTAAAACAGAGCAGTTGATAGCCATAGATGGCCACTCCATTACGTTGATTAATGAAAACAAACTGCGTAACCTGTTGTATTAAAGGGTGATTGATTGTGAAGTATAAAGTATGCCCTTTTCACAGATCGGCCTGGTAAAATGAAAATTACGTATGCGGAAAGAAAGATTGAACCTGGCAATGAAATGGATGCCAACATATAGCGGAAAAAATATTGTAAAAGGCTACAGCAAAAAATTTGGTGTTGACCTTATTTGTGCCATAAAGGAGTTGCGTATGCTGGGCATTGAAATAACCGAACAATACGAGACTGCGGTTAGGCAAAGCCTGGCAGCAAGAGGTAGGCAGAAACAGGAGAAAGCGCAAGCAAAAAGCATCGTGGAACCAGCGGATTCAGAGATTGAATGCGATGAAAACTTTGCTTTTATCGCTGGATATACCAGTGGTGGCGCCCCTTATGGTATAACCTGGGAACAAGAGGCTTTGTACAACGGCGTGTTGCAGGATTTTGAAGATTCATAAGTTCTTCAAACAGTCTTATAAAAAAACATAATTAGGTTTTGTAAAAAATTACTTTCTGCTGCTAACCGGCGCCAGGGCGGCGCTCAGCAATTCGCCTTCGTGGTTTTGCCTTTCCAGCGGCCAGTTACGTGTAAGCAGGGTTTCAATCCATACGGAGCCGCTTTTGCGCAATATCTGCGCCTGCAAACCCAGCGATAAAAAATCAGCTTCCACTTCTGAAACTGTGCGGTGGCCACTTATATCTACAAAGCAATATTCCTCTGCATGTGCCAGCAAATGCGCTACGTTACCGTTTACCAGCCTTCGTTGCGGGTGCGCTGTTTCCTGGGCATAAAATATAATCCGTAAAAACGGGTACAGGCTGCCGAATACTTCCTGTATTTTTTCTGTGGTTGTGTTATCGTTGATAAGTAATTTCATCTCATACTCCTTTAAGTTGTTCCTGTTATATCCGCTAAACAGCGGCAGCATAACAAATGTAGTGTGCGGTTAATGCGCATCTCACAACGGCAGTCAATATGCCGCATGAGTTTCATCAGGCTATATGGCCTTGCTGAAAATATTGCTTTGCAAACTGTTCCGTTCCGCCGTTACATCAAAAGCCCGGCAAATGTTGCGGAGAAAATAATGCCCGGCCTCAGTTACAGCAGCCCCGGTTTGGTTATACTGCACAAGGCCATCCGCGGCAAGCGCTTCCAGGTGGTTAAAGCAGTATTTATTAAGCAAAGGCAAATCATCTTCTGCAAACTGTGTACGCCCCTTGCAAATGATATCCAGTATGTATTGCCGCAAAGCAATATCCTCCCTGTTAAGCAGGTATCCCTTTTTAATGGCAAGCTGCCCGCTGTTTACCTGCCTGTAATAATCCTGCAATTGCTTTTCGTTTTGGGCATAGCCAATGCCGCAATCGCTGATGGCGGATACACCCAGCCCGATAAGCATTTCTGTATGGCTGGTGGTATAGCCCATAAAATTGCGGTGCAAACGGCCGTTAAGGTAGGCGGTATGCAAGGCATCGCCGGCAAGGGCAAAATGGTCCATGCCAATATCGGTGTAACCCCCGGCCAGCAACATTTGCCTGCCGGTTAAGTATAACTGCAATTTCTCCCCCGCGGCAGGCAAATGGCTTTCATCAAAAAGTCGCTGGCCCCTGCTTTTCCAGGGTATGTGTGCGTAGCTGTAAAAGGCAATGCGTTCCGGCTTAAGCTGCAATACCTGCCGCATAGTGTTTTCAATGCTTTGTTGTGTTTGTAGCGGCAGGCCATAAATCAAATCGAAGTTTACGGAAGTAAAACCAGCTTTTTTGGCAATTTGCACCCCATGCTGCACGTTGCTGAAAGGCTGTACCCGGTTAATAGCCTGTTGCACCTTTTCATCAAGGTCCTGCACGCCATAACTTATGCGGCGAAAACCATATTTGTACAATACCTGCAGGTGCGCTAACGTAGTGTTATTGGGGTGCCCTTCCACACTAAACTCATGCATAGGGTGAATGGCGCTTTTTTCCAGCAGCATTTCCATTAACCTGCCCAGGTTTTCCGGGCTAAAAAAAGTGGGGGTGCCCCCGCCCAGGTGCAGCTCCCGTATCACCGGCGTACTGCCCAATAACCGCAGGTAAAGGCTCCACTCTTTTTCCAAAGCATGCAGGTAAGCACTTTCAACCTGGTGGTTGGCGGTTATTTTTTTATTGCAGCCACAGTAAGTGCAGAGAGACTCGCAAAAAGGCAGGTGTATATACAGGCTAATGCCGTTAACCGTGTTAGAAGCGGAAAATGACTTTGTAAGCCGCTGCTGCCATGCAGTAATATCAACCTGCCCGTTCCAATATGGTACAGTGGGGTAGCTGGTGTACCTGGGTACCGGGGTGTTGTATTTTTTTACCAGCCGCATGTCGGGCAAAAGGCTATTGTTCATCTTCCGAAAATAACCTCGCATCACAGTCAAAATGCTGACGATAATCATATACCGGATTGTTATTTATCATGTTATGGTTTATGGTGCGGTATAGTTTTGCTTTTGTTTGATACATTTTTTCAGCAGGGCTTTGCCCTGTCTGGAAAGAGTTTGGGGGTGCCCCCAAGCTGCGCAAGGGGTCGGGCTTTCCGCTATTACTCCGCCACAAGGCAGAGCTGCGATGGCTTCAGCGGGGTAACCGCTTCAATCCCTCACCCGACAGTGCAGCACGCTGCCTTTTTGCGGGCAGCTTTGTACACAGCAAAAGAAAAAACAACAGCCCTTGGGGCATGTCGCAAAACCTTAATCACCACAAGTATGGCTTCAGCAATAGTAACAAGTAACATACAATGCTTTCACTGCGGTGAAGATTGCGGCAGGCAGCCCGTAAAAGCCCATGATAAAAGCTTTTGTTGCCAGGGCTGCAAAATGGTGTACGAAATACTTTCTGAAAATGATTTGTGCGAGTATTACAACCTTTCAGCTAATCCCGGCGCTTCGCAAAAACACCGGGTAAGGGAGGGTAAATTCGCTTTTTTGGATGATGAAAAAATTGCCACGCCGCTTATCACCTATAAAGATGCGGTGCAAACCCATGTATGTTTTTACCTGCCGCAAATACATTGCAGCAGTTGCCTGTGGCTGCTGGAAAACCTGCACAAACTAAACGAACATATACTCGGCAGCAAGGTAAACTTTACCAGGAAAGAGGTGGAAATCATATTCAACCACCAAAAAGTATCATTGCGCAAAACGGCTGAACTGCTGGCCGGCATAGGTTACGAACCCTACATAAGCCTGGGTGATATGAAGGGTAAAAAACCCGTTGCTGATAAATCCAAAATATACAAGCTGGGCGTGGCCGGTTTTTGCTTCGCCAATATTATGCTGCTTAGCTTTCCCGAATACTTTGGTATCGATGCCAAAGAAGCATCGCTGGCGGGGCTTTTTCGTGTAATGAACGTATTGCTTAGCCTGCCGGTTGTTTTTTACAGCGCTTCAGAATTTTACATAAGCGCTTATAAAAGCTTGCGGCACCGTTTTCTTAACATAGATGCGCCTATTGTGCTGGCCATACTGGTTACGTTTGTACGCAGCATGTACGAAGTGGTAACTGGCGCCGGCGCCGGCTACTTTGACAGTATGACGGGTATCGTATTTTTTATGCTGGCAGGCCGCGTATTGCAGGACAAGACTTACGGGCAGTTAAATTTTGACAGGGATTATACCGCTTACTTTCCTGTAGCGGTTACACGCCTTGCCAATAGTAAGGAAGAACCGGTTAGCCTGCCTGAGATAAAGCTTAATGATACCCTGCTGATACATAACAGCGAACTGGTGCCTGCGGATGGCATTCTAACCCGCGGCTCTGCTTTAATTGATTACAGTTTTGTTACCGGCGAAACAACCCCCGTGCTGAAAGAAATGGGTGAAATAATTTACGCCGGTGGCAGGCAAACCGGCGGCAATATTGAAATGCTGGTCATAAAGGAAGTGGCACAGAGTTATTTAACCCGCCTGTGGAACCGCGATACAGCCGAAAAAGATAAACAGGATGCCAACAACTCTTTTGTTCATTTTTTAAGCAGGTGGTTTACCTGGATAGTTTTATCCATCGCGGCCGTAGCCGCATTATACTGGTTTATACAGGGTGATACACACAAAGTATGGAGCAGTGTTACCGCCGTGCTGATTGTTGCCTGCCCCTGCGCACTGCTGCTGAGCAACACATTTACCAATGGCAACATATTGCGCATACTAAGCCGTAACGGGTTTTACCTGCGCAATGCCCAAACCATAGAATCTATCGCGGGCATCAACCATATCGTGTTCGATAAAACAGGTACGCTTACCACCGGCAGCAGCGAAAGCATAGAATATGAAGGCCAGCCGCTTACCGCTGCTTTAAAAAACAAGGTAGCGGCGCTTGCCTCCCAGTCAGTACACCCTGCCAGTAAAGCGATAGCTAAATTTTTACGTGTTAGCAGTATAGTAAATGTGCAGGCTTTTAAAGAAACCGCAGGCAAAGGCATTGAAGGCTTTGTAGATGGCGACCTTATTATGCTGGGCTCAAAATCTTTTGTGTTGAATGATGCCCAGCCAGATGCTGCCACTACCGTTTACCTGGCTGTTGAGGGCCGGCAGGTGGGGTTGTTCAGGTTTCGCAACCAGTATAGGCAACAGGTGCCGCAATTGTTATCGTTGTTAAAAAATAAATACCCGGTAACCATATTAAGTGGCGATAACGAAGGCGAAAAACAATACCTGCGCCAGTTGCTGGGCAGCGATGCGGTATTGCGTTTTAACCAGCAACCGGCAGATAAACTGCTTGCCATAGAACTATTGCAGGAACAGGGCAAAAAAGTGCTAATGGCGGGTGACGGCCTTAACGATGCCGGTGCTTTGCAGCAGGCCAACGCCGGTATTGCCATTACCGATAACAGCAACAAT
This sequence comes from Foetidibacter luteolus, assembly GCF_009650435.1. Classification (GTDB taxonomy): domain Bacteria; phylum Bacteroidota; class Bacteroidia; order Chitinophagales; family Chitinophagaceae; genus Foetidibacter; species Foetidibacter luteolus. Next base: position 282,764 of record NZ_VVIP01000043.1, on the reverse strand, counting down.
TTTACCCCTGCCAGCGATGCCATACTGGAAGCGGGTAAGCTGCCATTGCTGCAAAAATTCATTACGCTTTGTAAAATAAACCAACGTATTGTTCTGGCCAGTTTTGTTGTTTCTATACTGTATAACATTGTTGGTATAAGTTATGCGGTGCAGGGCAACCTTTCGCCGGTAATAGCGGCCATACTTATGCCAGCCAGCAGCCTTAGTATTTTACTGGTAACCTTTGGCTTAAGCCAGTTGGCCGCCAAAGCATTAAAGCTCAGGTAACCTGCTTCGCAGCTTGTGAGGCGGTATGATGTACTTAGCTGCAGTACTGCTATTTGGCTTTGGTTGCGTATGTCCCGAGAGGAACGATTAGGGATCACTCACTTGTACTGCAACAATTCTATTCACCAGTTGCTGTAGCAGCCTGCCCTGGGCTAATGCAGGCTTCTCTGCTATGCGTCCTTGTTCGGGGTTGTTTAATCCAGGATTGGGTAGAATAAGCGAATTGCGCATCCTGTGTTCCCGCGGAACACTTTGTGGGTAGAACATTACAGTGTGTTACCCTGCGTTCCAGAGGAACGCTTTGTGCCTGTATCTGTGGGATGGGCACAAAATGTTCTTCCGGAACATAATAGAACGTGGATGGTTCTTCTACCCACAACATGTCCCTCAGGAACATAGTAAGAGCCTGCTCTTTTTCAAATAATCCTATGTTTAATGTTATCTCATTCCCTGGTGCGTGTCTCATCACTCCGGTACTACACGGGTCTGAAAAGCCGCCCAAAGAACAGAACGACAAACGGATTGCGACGCAACGATGATGCCATGAAAAAATTTCGCTGGTACCATGATCTTCCTGTATTTCAGAATAAATAATCAATAGCGAACAAGTGTATTGTATAGATGTAACAGTATGATAATAATCATGTCCGGCATTGAGCCGCGTCAGTAAACAGCACCGGAGCCAACGATACTTTTAACACCTCATTACCATAACCATGAGCGTTGTATTTCTCTTACTTACCGCAAGCATAACCGTAGCAGCCTTATTCCTTGGCGCATTCTTGTGGAGCGTAAAACATGGCCAGTATGATGATGAGGATAGTCCGCCCCTGCGAATGCTTTTTGACGACAAACCATCCCCTACATCTACAAACAAAGAATAACCAATGTTAACGCAGGATTCCAACGAAACACTTATCAGCGAGGAAGAGCAGCTTAAAGCGATAGCGCCGCAACGGTTTTATTACGATAACAAAACCGTGCAACTGTTTGCTTATGCCACCATTTTTTGGGGCGCTGTAGGTATGCTGGCCGGCTTGCTGGCAGCCCTTCAATTGTATTTTCCCGCATTGAATTTTGATTATGCGCCTACCACTTTCGGCAGGGTACGGCCAGTGCATACCAATGCTGTAATTTTTGCTTTTGTGGGCAACGGCATTTTTATGGGCGTGTACTACAGCCTGCAACGGTTGTGCAAAACAAGAATGTACAGCGACATATTAAGCCGTGTGCATTTCTGGGGCTGGCAACTGATTATTGTAACGGCAGCAATAACCCTGCTGATGGGCGCTACAACAGGCAAGGAATACGCGGAGTTGGAATGGCCCATAGACATTGCCATTACCCTTGTTTGGCTGGTATTTGGGTACAACATGTTTGCCACCATTATTAAGCGCCGGGAGAGCCATTTGTATGTGGCCATTTGGTTTTACATAGCCACCTGGGTTACTGTTGCCATGCTGCACATAGTAAACTCTTTTGAAATGCCGGTTACCTTTTTAAAAAGTTATAGCTGGTACGCGGGTGTGCAGGATGCGCTGGTGCAATGGTGGTATGGCCACAATGCGGTGGCCTTCTTTTTAACTACCCCCTACCTGGGGTTAATGTATTACTTTTTACCCAAAGCGGCCAACAGGCCAGTTTACAGCTACCGGTTATCTATAATCCACTTTTGGTCGCTGATATTTATTTACATCTGGGCCGGGCCGCACCACCTGTTGTACACAGCCCTGCCAGACTGGGCGCAAAGCCTGGGCGTTGTATTCAGCGTTATGCTGATTGCACCAAGCTGGGGCGGTATGCTTAACGGCCTTTTTACCCTGCGCGGTGCATGGGATAAAGTGCGGGAGAACCCGGTGCTTAAATTTATGGTAGTGGCTATTACCGCTTATGGCATGGCCACTTTTGAAGGCCCCCTGCTTAGCCTTAAAAACGTAAACGCCATATCCCACTTTACTGACTGGACCATTGCACACGTACACGTTGGCGCCCTTGGCTGGAATGGCTTTTTAACCTTTGGCGTTTTGTACTGGATTATACCGCGCATTTTTAATACACAGCTATATTCTAAAAAACTGGCCAATAATCATTTCTGGATTGGAACCATCGGCATACTGCTGTACGCCCTGCCTATGTACTGGGCCGGCTTTACACAAAGCACCATGTGGAAAACCTTTACTGAAGAAGGCCAGTTGAAATACCAGTTTTTGGAAACAGTGCAATACCTGAAACCTTTTTACGCTCTGCGTGGCCTAGGCGGAAGCATTTACCTGGTGGGTGTGTTTATTATGGTGTACAACCTGTATAAAACTGTAAAAGCCGGCAGCTTTGTAGCCAACGAAGCGGCCGAAGCAGCGCCCCTGCCCAAAGTGGTAGCAACGCATGGTAAAGAACACTGGCACCGCTGGATTGAAAAGCGGCCTGTGCAAATGCTGGTCTTCAGCCTTATAGCCGTTGCCATAGGTGGCATACTGGAAATGGTTCCTACTTTCTTAATAAAAAGCAACGTACCCACCATTGAGGCGGTTAAACCCTACACGCCCCTTGAACTGGAGGGCCGTGATATTTATGTACGGGAAGGTTGCTATACCTGTCACTCGCAAATGATACGCCCCTTCAGGGATGAAGTGGCACGCTATGGCGAATACAGCAAAGCAGGTGAGTTTGTATATGACCATCCTTTTCAGTGGGGCAGTAAAAGAACCGGGCCAGACCTTGCCCGCATAGGCGGCAAATACCCGGATAGCTGGCATTATAACCACATGCTCGATCCCCGCATTATGTCGCCGGGTTCCATCATGCCTTCCTATCCCTGGCTTTTTGATGATGTGGTTGACAGCGCTGTTACACCCGCCAAAATAAGGGCTATGATGAAGCTGGGTGTGCCCTATCCTGAAGGCTATGATAAGCTGGCCACCAGGGATATGAAAATTCAGGCGCAGGCAATACAGGCAGGCCTTAAAAAAGAAAAGCTGCCCGTAGCGGCCAATAGCGAAATTATAGCCCTGATAGCTTACATGCAGAGAATGGGCACAGATATTAAAGTACCCGAAACCGTAAGTAAACCTTAATACACAACAGCTATGAAATTTATTAATTACCTGGAGAAAATAACCAGTGTGGATGTATATGCCATGAGCGCCTTTTTAATCTTCTTCTTCTTTTTTACCATAATGGCCTTGTGGGCGTGGAAAGCAGATAAAAAGCTGATAGAAACCCTTAGCAACATACCGCTTAACGACACCGGAAACAGTTAACCTAAACATGTTCAATAATCATGAAATATTTTGCTAAAATAATTTACAGGGCAGTCATCGTGGTTTTCTTACTCTTCGGCAGCTCTTACGTTTTTGCGGAAGGGCCCCGCAAGCCATCTGAAATGAACAATACGCTGGCTATTGTAATGGTGGTTATTGCTGGCGTGTTGCTGATAGCCATTGTTACGCTGGCGCATGTGCTTACCGGCGTGGCGGAAGTGTATATGCAACGCCTGAAAGAAGAAAAAAAGAAAGCCGCCGGCGCTGCCAAAATACTCAGCCTGCTGCTTTTCTGCGGTTTATCTGTAACAGCTTTTGCCCAGGATAATACAGTAACAGAAGCAGCTCCGCAGGCGGTAACTTCTATCGGCGGGCTTTCAGTTTTTTCATTTTATGCACTGGCAGGGGTTATAGCAACAGAACTGGTTGTAATACTGGTAATGATTTATTACATCAACCTATTTGTCAAAAAAGAAAAAGCGATAACAACGCCTGAAACAGCGGTTGAAAAGAAATTCGACTGGAAAAAGCTCTGGCAAAAAATGAACAACTTTAAATCTGCCAGGGAAGAAGAAGCGCTGGTGCTAAACCATAATTATGACGGCATAAAGGAACTGGATAACAGCTTGCCCCGCTGGTGGGTATATGGTTTTTATCTTACCATATTGTTCGGCGTGGTGTATGTGTACCGTTTTCATATTTCGCACACAGGCCAGTTACCGGCGGAAGAATTACAGGTTGCTTTAACCAAAGCAGCCGAACAAAAAGAAGCCTTTCTTAAAAAGAGTGCGGATAAGGTGGATGAAAACACCGTTGCGCTTAATGCCGACCCTGCTTACGTTGAAGAAGGCCATAAGCTTTTCACTGGTAACTGCGCCCCCTGCCATGGAGATAAAGGCCAGGGCGTTGTAGGCCCCAACCTTACGGATGATTACTGGCTGCACAAGGGCGGCGTAAAAGACATATTTAAAACCATCAAATACGGCTATCCTGAGAAAGGGATGAAAGCCTGGCAGGATGATTTTTCCCCTGCGCAGATAGCAAAAATCAGCAACTACATCATCACACTCAAAGGCACCCATCCGCCGGGAGCCAAAGAACCCCAGGGAGACCTGTACATAGAAGAGAATGCTGCTGCGGATACCACTGCCGCTCCTGCTGTTAAACCTGTGGATATCAGTAAACGCTAACCATGCCCAACACTACTTACAAATACCAGGAAAGCATTGATGCCGCTGCTTTTCGTGATACGCTGGCCAGCGTTGACAAAAGCGGTAAGCGCAACTGGGTATATGCCTGGCAGCCCAAAGGCCGGTTTTACCGTGTAAGAACGTACCTGAGTGTTCTATACTTCCTGCTCTTTTTCGGGTTACCGTTTATTTATGTTAACGGCAGGCCACTTTTTATGTTCGATATTCCGCATGCCCGGTTTGTAATTTTTGGAAAACTGTTTCTTCCGCAGGATTTTTTTATCATCGGCGTAGGCATGATAACATTTGTGCTCTTCATCGTATTGTTCACTGCGGCTTTCGGCAGGTTGTTTTGTGGGTGGGCATGCCCGCAAACCAACTTTATGGAAATGATGTTCCGTAAGGTGGAATACTGGATAGAAGGTACCGCGGCCCAGCAAAAAATGCTCAACAAAGCCCCCTGGAATACGGAAAAGTTTTTACGAAAAACAGCCAAGCACATTGCATTTTTTGTGTTGTCTTTTATCATCGCCAACTTTTTTCTATCGTATATCATTGGCATGCAGGAGCTGGAGAAAATTATCACAGCGCCTGTTTCCAGCCATGTGGGAGGTTTTATGGCCATACTCATTTTCAGCGGCATTTTTTATGGCGTGTACGCATTGTTTAGAGAGCAGGTATGTACCGCTGTTTGCCCTTATGGCAGGCTGCAAAGTGTATTGCTGGATAAAAATTCCATGATAGTAGCCTACGACTACCAGCGTGGCGAACCACGTGGCATAAAAAAGAAAAAAGAGCAGAATGTTTTTGGCGATTGCGTTGACTGCTCTCAGTGCATAAGGGTTTGCCCAACGGGCATTGATATACGCAATGGCGTACAAATGGAATGTATTGGCTGTACGGCCTGCATAGATGCCTGCGATGCCGTGATGGAAAAAACAGGCAAGCCCAAAGGCCTGGTGCGTTATGCAAGTGAGAACAGCATTGCCACGGGTAAACCACTGCGCTATAGCAGCAGGATGAAGTTTTACACCTTGCTGTGTACTGTAGCGGCAGGGTTGCTGGCAACGCTCATTATTACAAGAAAAGACATTGATGCCACCGTTTTCCGCACACCGGGCATGCTGTTCCAGGAGCGGGGGCAGGACAGCATCTCTAACCTTTACAACATAAAATTTGCCAACAAAACATTAAAACACCTGCCGCTTAGTATCAGGCTCCGCGGGCCGGGCAGGGTGCAAATGATTGGCAAGCCGGTAATCAGCATAGCTAAAGAGGCACAGGGCAGCGGCTCATTTTTCGTGGTACTTCCAAAAAATACCATACATGCAAGAAAGACCAATATACAACTGGAGTTATACGAAGGGAATAAGCTGTTGTCTGTCGTAAAAACGAACTTTCTTGGTCCGGTGCAATAAGGTTTATGGGCCCGGCAGCAGGAACTATCGTTGGGCTTTACTTGCGTCGCACTCTTGTACTGTTGAGTTCGCTACGCAGCTTTTCCCGCAATATAGTGTTGTTCCTGCCGCCTTCGGCGCCGGAAACTTTTGCTTCAACATTAAAGGGTTGCCATCTGCATCTGAGATTATTAAAAAGATAAACTTATTGGCAATCATTATGTACTTAAAATAAAACATCATGAACTGGGGAAATAAATTAATAATAGTATTTGTGGGTTTCGCCGCCCTTATGAGCACGCTGGTTTACAAATGCATGCACCAGGATTTTCAACTGGTGTCTAAAGACTATTATAACGAAGAACTGCGCTACCAGGAACGAATAAATGGCCTGCGTAATGCCGGCACAGCAGGCGCAGTAACAATTGAGGAAAGTGCCGGCGTTATACACCTTCGCTTGCCTGGAACTTTAAAAGGTTTGGCGCTGCAGGGCCAGGTACATTTTTACTGCCCTGCAAATGCTGCCAACGATGTTAAACTGCCACCTGACTTTAATAACGACGGAGATATGCAGATAAATAAATCTCAGCTAACGCCGGTTCGCTACCTGGTAAAAATTTCTTTGTACCAGGCGGAAACCCCATACTATTACGAACAGAGCATAACAATAAGTACCCAATGAGCTGGGCACAAACGATACCTGCATTAATGCTGGGGTTGTTAAGTAGTTTTCACTGCGTAGGCATGTGCGGCGCCATAGCGTTTACGCTGCCATTGCAGGCCATAAACCCTTCCCGTAAATTGCCGGGAATATTGTTGTACAATGCTGGCAGAATAACCACTTACAGCCTGTTGGGTTTGTTGTTCGGGTTGGCTGGCCGCCAGCTTTACCTGGCCGGTTTGCAAAGCTGGCTATCTGTGGCGGCAGGTATTGGCATGTTGGGCTTTGTTGTTTACCTGGCGGTGGGCAGGGTTTTTACAGGCAACCGGTTTGTTGGAACAATGCATGTAGCTGTACAAAAAATAATCAGCAGGCATATACATAAAACGGGCCCATTCCATTTCTTCCTTATTGGAGTTGCCAATGGCCTCCTACCCTGTGGCATGGTTTATTTTGCTGTAGCTGGCGCATTGTCAACAGGTAATGTAAAGAGTGCCGTGGCTTTTATGCTGTTGTTTGGCGTGGGCACCGCGCCGGCCATGATTTTGTTATCGTATTATGGTTACAGGATACGGCTTTCTTACCGTGAACGCATACGTAAAACACTGCCTTTTGTTATTGGCCTGGTGGGCGTATTGTTTGTTTTGCGTGGCATGGGGCTTAACATTCCTTACGTAAGCCCAATGTTGCCCGGGCCGCAGCGGCAGGTAGTAAGTTGTCATTAGAAAGAGAAAGACGGCTTTGACAGTATCATTATCCCTCCCTGGTGGGTGTCTTCATGCAGCAATTATATACGGGTCTGAAAAGCCGCCCAAAGAACGGGACCATGAAGTGATTGCGACGCAACGAAGCTCCCATGAAAAACCGAACGCCGGTATCTAAATTTTACTGGCACACACTCTCTCCCTAATGCGTGTCTTCACGCAAAAGCACAGTAAACTTTATATGCCGAGGCTTTTAAAAAATTCTTCTTTGTAATTGCTGCCAATGGGTATTTCATGTTTTTGAATAAACACCCGGTTACCTTCTATGCTGGATATTTTGGCTTTGTTGATAATGTAAGAACGGTGTATGCGCATAAACTTTTCCTGTGGCAGCATGGCCTCCAGCATTTTAAGATGAAAGCTTACGAGCATGTTTTTTTCCTGCAGGAAAACTTTGGTAAAGTCACGCTGGGCTTCAAAGAAAAGCAGCTCTGTGAAATTAAGGCGCAGCAATTTGTTATCCAGCTTAAGAAAAATATGGTCTGATGAGAGGGCTTCTGTTTTTGTATCCGGCAGCTTTTGCTGTATGGTTACCACCGGTGCGGCTATCTTTTCCTGTGCTTTAATGATGGCCTGTTTAAAGCGGTCGAAAGTTATGGGTTTAAGCAGGTAATCTGCCGCCATCAGATTAAAGCCTTCAACGGCATAATGCGTATAAGCGGTGGTAAACACAACTACCGGCGGGTTTTTAAGAGACTTTAAAAACTCCACACCGCTAACGCCCTGCATCTGTATATCAAGGAACATAACCTGTACATTAGATTCGTGCAGGGCCTGCCATGCCTCGGCAGCATTGATGCATTCCTTAACAGCCACCCACTCCGGAAAATGTTGCAGGTGCTGCTTTATCACCTGCCTTGCCAGCGGTTCATCATCCACAATAATGCAGTTAATCATGCCTGCCCGTTTTTATGTGCATATTAACAGTAAAGCTGCTATGCTCTTTTTTTGCTTCAAATGTATAATCGCCGTTATAATAATGCTTCAGCCGTTTTTGAATATTTAGCAACCCAATGCCCCCGGGCTCATTTACCTTGCCGGGCATGCAGGTGTTGGATATACGGCAGTACAAATTTTTTTGCTTAAGGTTTAGCTGTATCAGTATCCAGCTATCCTTACCCGCTTCCTCCATACAAAACTTAAATGCGTTTTCAAGAACAGGCATCAACAGCAATGATGGAAAAGGCTGGGATGGATCATCTACTTCGTAATTAAAGTTAATGATGGTTTGGTTCAGCCTTATTTTTTCCAGCTCAATATAATCTTTCATTAGCTGTATTTCCTTACCAATGGTATTGCCATTTTCATCCTGGTAAAGGGAATAGCGCATAAAGCTCGCAAGCCTTGCAACAGTTTCAGCGGATTCGTCTTTGCGGTCGTTTAGTATAAGGGCGTAAATATTATTAAGTGTGTTAAACAAAAAATGTGGGTTAACCTGGGCCTTTAGAAAATTAAACTCCAGCTCTTTGTTTTCTTTTTCAAGTTGTAGCGATGCCAGCCTTTGCCGGAAGTATTCCAGGGCCAGTTTTAAGCCAACAGGCAAGGAAAGGAGTATGAATAGCTGGTACAGAATGCCCAGGCTTAAAATGCGGGATAGTGCTACATTCTCAAACCCTCGCTGCAGGTAACTATAGTACGCCGGTTGTTTTTGCTGCAGTATATCCATGCATTGGCTGCAGTCTTCCAGTATGGCAAGCTCCCATGCGGCATCCATGCAGCCATAAACTACAAAAAGAACTATGCTGGCAATAGTGGCTGCAAGGTATTTTTTACGCAAAAAAAAGCGTGGCACAACCAGGTACACAAGCGGGTAATAAATAAGTAAAAGGCATACGGTTACCCTTATAGGGTTTAAATATGCTGCCTGTGTAAACTTTAGGTCGTTAAACGATACCTGCCCGATATAATATTGCGCAGCAAAGAATAACAGCCAGAAGAGCAGGTGTAAAACCACCCTTCTTTTTTTACCGTCTGTTGTAGAATAATCAAGGGCTAAAATATTCATGCTGTAAAAATCGCCATCAGGTGGCGAATGAAAAATTTTAACGACGAATATAAACTTCCCGGCAACAAGAGGCCTGTTTGCGGCAACGGGCTTTAAAGCCGGCTTAACAGTGGTTTTGTAGCCGCAAAGAAATTTCTGTTGCCGGTGAAGCCATGCCTGTCGGTTTTATTTCTCCGGGTAACCTTGTAAAAATTTCTTTGCCCTATAAATTATACACTATGCTGACATTCTTAAAAGCCGCTTTTGGCAACCTTAAACAAACAGGCTCTGTTATGGAAAGCTCACCGCAGCTTTCCCGCCGTATGACGCGTATCATCAACTTTAAAAAACCAGTGCATATTGTAGAGCTGGGAGCGGGTACAGGTAGTATTACAAAGCATATCCTCGCACAAATGGGGTACGGTTCGTCGCTCATGTCTTTCGAAATAAATGAATCTCTTTTTGAAAGATTGCAGCAGGTACAGGATAAACGCTTTACCGGTGTTAACGATAACGTATTGCAGTTGCAGGATTATGCTGCGGAACAATCGGCGGATTACATTATATCCGGCCTGCCGCTGGCCAATATTTGTGCTGAACAGAAAATGAAAATTTTAAACGCCTGCAAAAAAGTGCTTAAGCCAGGAGGTTATTACATACAGTTTCAATACTCTCTGAATGATATTAAGCTGTTAAAGCAAAAATTCCTTTCAGTAAGCTGTGGTTTTGCCCTGCTTAATTTTCCACCCGCGTTTGTTTATTATGCCAAAAAATAGCTTTTCAATTTCTGAAACAGGCAGAAGAAACCTGCGCATTGCCTGGGTTGTTTTTTTGTTACCCTGCATTGTATTGTACGTGTGGTATGCACCTATACTTACAAAAGAAAATATAGCCACATTTGTATCCCGTTATAACGGGTATGTACTTGCCGTTTACTTTGTTGTATGTGTATTGCGTGGGCTTACCCTGGTGCCTGCCACTCCATTTTTGCTGGCCGGTATTTATCTTTTTCAGCATACACCGTTGCTGCTGTTCATTGTTTTCCTGTCGAGTATTTTTATTGTGTCAGCGTTTTTATTTTATGCATCCGGGTATCTTGGTTTTTGTGGTTATTTTGAAAAATTATACCCGAATAAAACGGGGAGTATAAAGCAGAAACTGAATAGCCCGCTGGGGTGGTGGTTTGTACTGCTGTGGTCTTTTACGCCATTTACACCTACTGACCTGGTTTGTTATGCAGCAGGCTCTTTACGTATGCGCTTTATTCAGTTTATTGTACCGCTTATGATTGGTGAAGGCCTTATTTGCGCCTTGTACATTTTTAATGGTGCGGCCTTGCTGCGTTAACGGTTGGTGGACTGAAGCACAACCCTGCTTTACTAACGGGTGCTGCTTTGCAGAAGGCCGCGGACGAAAAATTAAAAATAACCGGTGCAGCACCTGCAAGTTTACGCTTCTATGCCATTCAATAGGTTTAATGCAGCTTCGGGCGATTGCAGGAACAACTGGTAAAGGTTTTTCGTGCTGCCATTACGTATGGCATACGTGTTGTTTTCCAGGCCATCAATAATATCGTTGGCAACTTCGTCTGGCGATAGTTTGCTGGCAGTATAATCTTTTGTAAGCGGTGTATCAACCAGCGGGGGAAACACTTCAAACACTTTTACCTGTGGGTTTGTTTTTTGCAGCGTAAGCCTTAATGCCTGCGAATAGGAATGTAAAGCAGCTTTCGTAGCACTGTATGTAGGCAGCGTTGCATTGGGCGCATAGGAAAGTATAGATTGAATGTTTACGATGGCCGCCTCTTTACTGTTTTTAAGCAACGGCAGCAATAAGTCTGTAAGGCGCACTACTGACAAGTAGTTAATATTTATTTCGTACACCGCATTGTTGTAAAGGCTGTCATTATCAACCAGTGATTGCTGTTTAGCCACACCTGCGTTGTTAACCAGTATATCCAGCCCGCCGTAAATTGAAGTTACCTGCTGCACCAGTTGCCGCACATTTTTTTCGCTGGCAACATCTGCCACAATGTAAGCGGCATCAGCTATTTGGGCTGTAGCTTCTTTTAACTTTTCTTCGTTCCTGCCTACCAGTATAAGCTGGTTTCCCTTTCCTGAAAAAGCTTTGGCAATAGAGTAACCAATACCCGAACCGCCGCCTGTAATCAGAATTGTTTTGTTTTGCGTTTTCATGACTTTGTGATGTTTAGTTTTTATGAAATTGTATGTTGTAAAAAATAGACCGATTGGTCTTTTATTGGGCAAAAAAAATTACTTTGTGTTATCCTCTATTTCTTTTTTTAGTAAATCAGTAACAAGCTTTATATGATGGCTATTGGCCTGCACCCTGGAGGCCCACAAGCCGCCTTCTATCATAGTAAGCGCTTTAACGGAAAAAAGGGCCGCGTTAAAGCCGGTTAAAAATTCGCCGGCCTTTATGCCCTCGTTCACTAATGTAGCAACAAGGTTCTCGGTATCGCTGATGGCCTTGCTTACCCGCAGCTTTATATCGGGGTTGGTATCGTCTGCCTCTGCGCCAAAGTTTAGCATGGGGCAGCCATAATTATCCTGCTGGCCTGCGCTGGTTTTATAAAAATCCAGGAATGCAAACAGCTTTTCTTTGTAGCTGGCCTTTGCATCAACCTTTGCGCAAATTTGGCTGTAGGTTTTACTCAGCAGGTAGTCCAGGGCTGCGGCGCAAATTTCTTCTTTGCTTTCAAAGTTGCCATATACACCACCTTTGGCCAGTTGAGTGGCCTGCATAATATCACTGATAGAGGTGCCGGCCATCCCTTTACGGTTAATTATCGGCGCCGCCTTTTCAATAATAAACTGCCTGGTTTTTTCTGCTTTTTTCATTTACAGAACAAAAATAAACCGTTCGGTCTAATTTGCAAAATTTATTTTGCGCTTTTGCTCATCTAAAAAATGCGAACTGGCATCCCGTAAAATTATGCGGAAAAATATGGGGCTTTCGGTTACAGTATTTCAATATAACTGCAGTCCCGGCTTTCCGCTGCAAGTCCTCGCCACTCGTACCTCGTGGCTGCGGGCTTTCCGCTTCAATCCGGCAGCCAATCAGGCTTCACCGCGTTACCCGGTTTATGGCTTTACGTTCGCCACCTGATGTAGTGTTTCTTAATTGTTTAACCGGGTAGGGCGCATTATTACGTTGAACCTACTTTTTTACATCGGTCTCCACACCAAGTCAAGCTTCTACAGCTTTCCGCATTTTAGACTTTGAAAATATATACTGCCGGTGCTGCAGACCCCAGCTTTGCAACTCAGCTATCAGCTTTTCCAATGTGCCGCTATAAGGGGTTAGGTTGTATTCAACCGTAACGGGAGATGTGGCATGTACGGTACGCTCTACAAATTCATTTAATTCAAGCTCCTTTAATTCTTTGGAAAGTATTTTGGGAGTTATGTTATTTACCGCCCGCTGCAGTTCTTTAAAGCGCAGCGGCCCGTCAGACAAGGCCAATATGATAGGCAGTTTCCATTTGCCGCTTAATACCTGCAGCGCATCTTTAATAGCCTGCATGCTTTGGCTGCATTCAGTTTTGGTAAGTTGTTGCTTTTTAAACATATCGTTGGCTTAAACAAATGTTATGGTAGCAGTATCCGGAAGGATAGCAGTATCTTTTAGATACCAAAGGTACATAGCTTTGCAGGCTTAACATACAACGCTGCTTTTGCAATGGCAGTACAACGTAATACTTAAGGACGATAACTTAAAGGAGCATAATATGGAACTAGGCATTTATACTTTTGTTGAGCTGACACCCGACGCGGTTACCGGAGAAACCATTACCGCACAACAGCGCATGCTCAACCTTATGGAAGAGATAACACTTACAGAACAGGTTGGGCTGGATGTATTTGCCATAGGCGAACACCACCGGCCGGAATACCTTGTTTCGTCACCCGCGGTAGTGCTTGCCGCGGCGGCAGAAAAAACTTCAAGGATAAAGCTGTCCAGTGCTGTAACTGTTTTAAGTTCAGACGATCCTGTGCGGGTGTTTCAGCAATTCGCCACGGTTGACCTGCTTTCTAACGGCAGGGCAGAGATAATGGCGGGACGTGGTTCGTTTATTGAATCTTTCCCCCTGTTTGGTTACGACCTGCATGAATACGACACCTTGTTTTCTGAAAAACTTGACTTGCTGGTTAAGATAAACCAGCAGGAAAAAATTAGCTGGAATGGCCGGCACAGGCCTGCCATTAACAACCTGGGTGTGTATCCAAGGCCCACCCAACAGCAATTGCCCATTTGGGTTGCCGTGGGCGGCACGCCGGAATCTGTTGTACGGGCGGCAAACCTTGGTCTGCCGATGGCACTGGCAATTATAGGCGGCACGCCGGAGAGGTTTGCCCCTTACACCAGGCTTTACAAAGACAGTTTTGCCAAGGCTGGCCACAACACGGCAACACTGCAATTGGGTATCAACTCCCACACCTATATTTCCGACAACTCGCAACAGGCCGCGGATGAATTTTATCCTTCTTATGCCAGGGCTATGTCTAAAATTGGGGCAGAACGTGGCTGGCCTCCAACCACCCGCGAACAATACGAGTATATGCGAAGCCCCAAAGGCTCGCTATTGGTTGGCAGCCCGCAACAGGTTGTTGATAAAATTCTCTATGAGCATGAGCTGTTCGGGCATACCCGGTTCCTGGCGCAAATGAGTGTTGCGAGCATGCCGCATAAACAAATGATGCGCTCTATAGAATTGTTTGGAACCAAAGTAGCGCCGGAGGTAAGGAAGGCGTTAAAAGGCAAGGTTGCTGATGTTGTTGCCTGATGAATCCACTATTGCAGTAGTTAATACAACATTATCTGCTAAATAATACTAACTGCACTATGCCGAAGAGCGAACAAAGCCCTGAAGAGTGCGACGCAACCGGGTTTCATAGTAGTAATGCAGTTGGGCCCAAAAAAAATTGCGGATACTATACGCACCGCCACAGAAAATGTGGCGCACCAAATATTTCTGCATTTTTATTTTAGAGAAAACAAGTTAACAGAGGGCTAATAAGCCACCAGCTTTTCCACCGCTTGCGCCAGCCGGGCTTTGGCCATAAAGTTTTTTTCAAGTTCAGTATTAAAAGGTATGGGGGTATCCAGGCTTGCGCAGCGTATAACAGGCGCATCCAGCAGCTCAAAGCAATGTTCACCAATCCAGGCGCTTATTTCACCGCCAATGCCGCCGGTTAATGTGTCCTCATGCAATAGCAGCACCTTGCCTGTTCTGGCCACCGCCTTGCGTATGGCTTCGTAATCCAGTGGCTGCAGTGTGCGAAGGTCAAGAATGTCTATGCTTAAGCCGGGGTGTTGGGCTGCATATTCCAGCGCCCAGTACACGCCACTGCCATAAGTGATGACGCTAATGTCTTCCCCTTGCTGCACCCATTTGGCTCTACCAATTTCAACGGCATAATATTCTTCCGGAACCGGGCCCTGCACACTGCGGTATAGGGCTTTGTGTTCAAAATAAAGCACGGGATTGGGGTCGTTCAGCGCAGCTACGAGCAACCCTTTGGCATCTATGGCCGATGATGGGTACACTACTTTCAAGCCGGGCACATGCGTAAACCAGGCTTCGTTGCTTTGGCTGTGAAAAGGCCCGGCGCCCATGCCACCGCCTGTTGGCATGCGTATTACCACATTGGCGTTTTGTCCCCAGCGGTAATGTAGTTTGGCCAGGTTATTTACAATTTGGTTAAAGCCGGCGGTTACAAAATCTGCAAACTGCATTTCTACCATGCTGCCAAACCCCTGCAGGCTAAGGCCCAGCGCTGCGCCAATAATAGCGCTTTCGCATAAAGGAGTGTTGCGTACCCGCTCTTTACCAAACTGTTGCACAAAACCTTCCGTTATTTTAAAGGCGCCGCCGTAACCGGCAATGTCCTGGCCCATCAGCACAAGGCCTGGCTGGCGCTCCATGGCCTGCCGCAGCGCCTCGCTGATGGCATCTATAAAACGCTTGTTATTTCCCGCAGCCTGATAGCCCGGCATTGTATTGTCAACTACCGTTAATCCTTCAACGGGCTGCTGCGGTGCATATACATCTTTAACTTCCTCTTCCGTATCCGCTATAACCGGCGCTGCCGCGTAAGCCACAGCCAATTCTGCTTCTATCTGCTGTTTTAATGATGACTTTATCAGTTCTGCATCCTGTACAGTTAAAACCGATTGTTGCTGCAGGTAGTGCTCAAAATTGGTAACAGGATCTTTTTTGCCCCACTCGTCAAAAAGTTCCGCCGGAATGTATTTGGTACCGCTGGCTTCTTCATGCCCCCTCATCCGGAACGTCATACATTCCACCAGGTAGGGCTTTTGTTCGCGTATGCAGTAATCCCTTACCCCCTTTAGTGTATCAATAACGGTAAGAATGTTGTTACCATCAATGCGTACGCCCCCCATGCCATAGCCTTTGGCACGGTCAACCAGGCTTTCACAACGATACTGTTCTGAAACGGGGGTACTCAAGCCATAGCCATTGTTTTCAATAAGAAAAATAACCGGCAAATCCCACACGGCAGCCACATTCAGCGCTTCATGAAAA
This sequence comes from Foetidibacter luteolus, assembly GCF_009650435.1. Taxonomy (GTDB): domain Bacteria; phylum Bacteroidota; class Bacteroidia; order Chitinophagales; family Chitinophagaceae; genus Foetidibacter; species Foetidibacter luteolus. The sequence goes on along the minus strand of NZ_VVIP01000043.1, from coordinate 266,673 downwards.
TCACCTTCGCTGGTACCGCCATCGCCGGTAAATGCCAGCGATACCTTGTTTTCTTTTTTAAGTTTATGGGCCAGCGCCACACCATCCGCTATGGCCAGTTGCGGGCCCAGGTGGGAGATCATACCACAGATATGGTGCTCTTTTGTACCGAAATGAAAACTGCGTTCACGCCCTTTGCTGTAGCCCTCTTTACTGCCCTGCCATTGCATAAACAGTTTGCTAAGCGGCATACCCCGGGAAGTAAATACGCCCAGGTTACGGTGCAGGGGCATTATCCATTCATCCTGCTGCAGGGCGTAAGCGGCGCCCACGGCAATGGCTTCCTGCCCTATGCCGCTAAACCATTTGCTTATTTTGCCCTGGCGCAACAATACGAGCATCTTCTCTTCAATCATCCGCGGGTACAGCAGTTTTTTGTATATATCAACCAGTTCTTCGCTGGTTAGTGACTTACGGTCAAAATACATGAACAATTTTTTAAAAATGTAAGGTAGCAATAATGTATGTATTGAAACGGGGAGGCGGATTTTGCAGGTTGGTTGGCTAACTTTTTTTAAGGGGGCCAGCGCTGCCCGTGCCGGAGTAATAACGTAATGGCATTGCATGCAGCCCTGTTTTACGCCAGTTCACGTTGTTTGGCCTGACATAAAGTCCACCCGGCCGGCTTTAACCACCCGTGGATTAAGTTTTGTGTACTGGAATAATTCAATTTATTTTCAGTACAGATTTAGTTCTCCAACAAACGATTATGAAGATTTTACTGCAATACTTAAAACCATTTAGAGGGCTAGTAGTGCTGGCTCTTTTAATGGCTGCGATAAACCAAAGTTTTTCAATGCTTGATCCATATTTTTTTGGAAAGCTGTTCGACAAATATTTAACGCATCCGCATGAGACTGGATATTTTGACGACGATAAAAAATTTATCGCTACAGGGATAAGAACACAGCACCAATACATTTGGGGAGTGCTTGGTTTTCTAGGAATTTTGATTAGTGTTGCTATGGTTTCAAGAATTGCTAAAGCTTTTCAGGATTACTTCAGCAATGTGATAGTTCAAAAGTTCGGAGCCAGCATTTTTACTGATGGGCTCAAGCATTCAATGAAACTGCCGTTTTCCGATTTTGAAGATCAAAGAAGTGGCGAAACTCTCTCTACGCTTTCAAAGGTGCGAACTGATACAGAAAAATTTATTATTGCTTTTATCAATGTTCTTTTTACAATTATTGTTGGTATTGTTTTTATAAGCATATATTCCTTCCGCCTGCATTGGTCAATCATGCCAATTTATGCAGTTGGAATAGTATTCCTGTCAGTACTAACCAGCTTGCTTAGTAAGAAAATAAAGATCATCCAGAAGAAAATAGTAACAGAAACCAATGCGCTTGCCGGTACTACAACTGAATCGCTAAGAAATATTGAACTGGTAAAAAGCCTGGGACTTAGCCAGCAAGAGATTACAAGGTTAAATAGTAACACATATAAAATTTTGGGGCTTGAGTTAAAGAAAGTAAAGGGAATTCGTGCTTTAAGTTTCATACAGGGAACATTCGTTAATTTTCTGCGGCAGGTTATTATGTTTACTTTATTGTGGCTTGTTTTTAAAGGCCAGCTAACAGCAGGAGAGGTAATGACTCTTACTTTTTATTCTTTTTTCATCTTTGGGCCATTACAGGAGATTGGAAACATTATAATGTCTTATCGAGAGGCAGAAGCTTCGCTGCAAAATTTCCATAACCTCATGCAACGGTCAGTAGAGCCCAAACCTTCCAGCCCCTTGCATATCGGAGATATAAGAGAACTTACTTTTGACAAGGTTAGCTTTAAGCATAATACAGCCCAATACAAAGCCATAGAAAACATAAGCTTTGATGTAAACAAGGGGGAAACCATTGCGTTTGTAGGCCCATCGGGTTCTGGTAAAAGCACATTGGTTAAATTGCTGGTGGGCCTTTACCGCCCGCAGGATGGCGAGATACTTTATAACAAGACACATGGCGCGGATATAGATTTTGATGAGCTGCGTACGCAGATTGGTTTTGTTACGCAGGATACGCAGTTGTTTGCCGGTACCATTAAAGAGAACCTGCTGTTTGTTAACCCGGCAGCCACTGATGAAGATGTGAAAGATGCATTGTATAAGGCAAGTTGCCAAAACCTTCTTTCCCGTGCGGAAAAAGGCATGGATACCATGATTGGTGAAGGCGGCCTTAAATTAAGCGGTGGAGAAAAACAACGCCTGAGCATTGCCCGCAGCCTGCTGCGCAAACCACGGCTGTTGATTTTTGATGAAGCTACTTCCGCACTGGATTCTATTACCGAAGAAGAAATTACTTCTACCATTAAAACCATATCTGCCGATAAAGAACAGATTACCGTGTTGATTGCACACCGGCTAAGCACCATTATGCATGCCGATAAAATTTATGTGCTGGAACGCGGCCAGGTGGTTGAAACCGGCACCCACCAGGAGTTGCTGGCTGAAAAAGGTTTGTATTATGCCATGTGGCGCCAGCAAATTGGCGAAAGAAAGTTTGCACCGGTAGCGGCGGCTAACCCTGTTAGTGCCAACTGAATACCGGGCTTTGCCCAGCATTAATTTTTTGGTGACCGGCTGTCGGTATTTCATGGCAGCCAGGTTGCGTCGCAATACGTTCATCGTTCGGTTTTTTATGGCTGCAGTTAAGCGGGTATAACCAGTGCCTGTTTTAACAAACAGTAAACTGCTAATCCCGTTTGGCTTCCAGTGTAAACCCGATGGTTGTGCCAACATCCAGCTTGCTGCGTACGTGCATGCTTTGGCCATGTACTTCAATAATATGCTTGCAAATGGCCAGGCCAAGGCCGGTGCCCCCCACATCGCGGCTGCGGCCACGGTCAGTACGGTAAAAGCGCTCAAATATGCGGGGCAGATGTTCTTCGGCAATGCCCATGCCATCGTCGCTCAGTTCAACCAGCACGTGCTTTTCATCTGTTTTATAAATGCTGGCTACAATATTGCCTTCGTATTTGCCATATTTGGTGGCGTTTTCCACCAGGTTAATCAGCACCTGCCTTATCTTTTCCTTATCGGCAAAAACACTTACCGGCGCTTCACAACCCTTTTTTATGCTGAACTTCATTTTGCGTTCGGCAATTTTAATGGAAAGCGATTCAACCACTTCCCTTATTAAATCCTGTATTACAAAGTTTTGTTTGTAGAGGGGCTGTTCGCCACTTTCAAGGCGCGATATTTCGTCAAGGTCGTTCACCAGGTTTACCATGCGTTCCACATTACGGTACGTATTTTCCAGGAAGCGCTTGTTTACAGCGGCGTTTTCCATAGCGCCGCCCAGCAATGTATCCACGTAGCCTTGTATGGCAAAAATGGGTGTCTTAAACTCATGCGCCAGGTTTTGCAGAAATTCTTTCCGGTAGGCTTCATTGTTGCGGAGCAACTCAATTTCTTCCTTACGTTGTTCAGCCCATTTTTCTACATCTTCCCGCACTTCGTCAATACTCTTTTTGGGAAGTATGTACTTGTAATACATTTCTTCTTTTTTACTTGCCTTTGTTTGGTAAATGAATTTGTAGATGAGTTTTATTTTCCGGTAGATAAACCACTCCAGTACAAACCGTATAAGCAGGTAACTGCCAAGAAAGATGATGATAAGTGCAGTGGCCGCTATCCATATTTTGCCATGTATAACGTAAAAACCCAGGCTGATGGGCACTGATAAAAAAAGTGCTGTTAATGCCGATAGCTGAACAGGTGAAAGGTTTTTGGTGGTAAACATGCCACAGGTATCTCCCAAAGAATTTTAATGATCAAAAAAGGAACGCAAACATCAACCGGAGCCCAGCGTGAGGGATAGAAGCGGATACCCCGCTGAAGGCCTTGTGCGCTGCTTTGTGGCGGAGTAGCAGCGGATAGCCCGGCCCCTTGCGATAGCTTGGGGACACGCCCTGATAAAACAAATATCCGCCTTACCGGGTTGACTTGTTGCCTGCCTGCAGCGAAGTTAACAATATTAGTAACAGTTTAGGTTAGCCGTGTAAGCGCTACATTTCTATCCCTATCTTTTTCATAAGGATGGATGCATTGAGGCTTTGGCAAATGCCTTCCTTTAGCTTGTAGTCAAAATAGAGTTCTCCGTTAGCAACCTGTACATCAAAATGATAATTGGTAATAGCGGCGGGAAAATTTTGCTGCAGTTTGGCCAGCTCAATATCATGGGTGGCAATAATGGCCGTAGCATTGTGCTGTATGAGTTGCTGAATAAGTGCTTTGGAACCGGTATGCCGGTCAAGCGAGTTGGTGCCACGCAGTATCTCGTCCAGCAGTATAAAAACTTTTTCTCCGCGGTTTACCGCTTTTATGATGGTTTCCAGTTTCTTTAACTCAGCATAAAAAGTAGAAGTGCTTTCGGCCAGGTTATCTTCTATGCGCATGCTGGTCATAAGCTGCGTATGGGAGACAGTAAAGCTTTCCGCACAAACCGGAGAGCCCGCTAATGCCAGCACGGTATTAATGCCAACGCTGCGCAAAAAAGTGCTTTTGCCGCCCATATTACTGCCGGTTACCAATACTACCTTACCGGCGCCCTGCATGGCAAAGTTGTTATAAACCCTTTTATTTTCCTGGATAAGAGGGTGGCCAATACCCGTTCCACTAAAAGTTAAGTGTTCTCCCGTAACCGATGGGTAGCACCAGCCAGGCTGATTAAACGCCAGCGTGGCAAGGCTTGCGGTTACTTCCAGCTTTGCTATGGCATCAAAATAATGGGGTAATGCCTGGCCGTTTTTTTGTTTCCATTTATTCAGGGCCAGCATTTGCCGGAGGTCCCACAGCAGCAGGGTGTTTAATACGGCGAAGGCAAAAATATTAAGCCGCAGGTCGAACCGGTTGAGTATGTTTTTTAGCTCCAGGATTTCCTGCGACGCAGTTTTTGCCCTGTTGCTTTTTATTTGCTGCTTAATGCCGTCAATAAGCCTGTTGTTGAACTGCTCATTTTCCAGGTGCTGTAACTGGCGTTGCAGGGTATTTACCTCGTCCACCGCTTTTGACAGCAATACATACACAGGGTGTGTGTAGCGAACCAGCGAAAAAGAGAAAGCAAAAAACAGCACAAGAATAAAATTGAACGCCGGTGTGGAAATTACATCTGCGGCAAATAAAATAATAGTACCGATGGATATAACAGGATAAATGTAAGCCAGCCATTTCCAGTAGAGCTGTGCCATAACCGGGGGCTGTTGCAGCCATTGGATAAGTTTTTTTTCCGTAGCGGCTGTAATAGCCCCGGCCATGCCGTAAGATAGCAACTGCTGGCACCATGCAGGGCGTTGGGAGAGGTCTTTAACTGCTTCCTGCTGCATTTCTATATGCCCGGCAGGTTGAGGTTGCAACAGGTGGCCGGCCAGCAATTGTTTGCCTTGCTGAGAGCTGCAGCGGTTAATGTATTGGTATAAAGATGCAGGCCCGAAGATATCAAGGTCTTTGGCATAAAGGTGGTGCGGCGGCATAAATTCAGTGCCGGCATCCCGGGCAGCAAAATTGTGATGAAGTATATCCACTTCTGCTTTGCTGATGGCCAGCAACCGTTCTTGGTTAAGTATCTCTTCTTTGTTATCCGCATCGGCTGCAACCAGTTTTAAAAAAATGGCTATGCCCGCTATAGTTGTGCCAATAACAATCCAGGTATCGCTGCCCCAGGTAAGCCTAATGGCAACAATGGTTGCCACAAAAACAACCAGCCTTAGCCAGGCAATGCGGCTGCTTTTGCCTTTAAGAGAAACAAGCTGGTTTTCAAAAGTTGTTATATTCTGCTGGTAGGCTTGCAGCGGCGAAAACTGGTTCATGGCGATGAAGCTACAGAAAAGTTGGAAAGAGGACGGAGGTATAGGTTTTAATGTTACTGACCCTCATCGTATTTTGCCCGTTATTCTTTATCTTCCCTTTTCAACCCATTTAGTTATGCGATTGATAAAGCAGGCCGTACTTTTTTTCAGGGAAGGGAATGCTGATAAAGTTTACGAATTAAGCCTTTGCGATGCAGGCGCAGGCCGCTATGTTGTAAACTTCAGGTATGGAAGAAGGGGCTCCGTTTTAAAAGAAGGCACCAAAACGGCCGTGCCGGTGTTACTTGCGGAGGCAGAAAAAATATATGACGCGGTAGAAACCGAAAAACTTACCAAAGGGTACACTACAGATGAAAGCGGCCGTTCCCAAGTGGTGACACCCAAAGGTTTTGAGCTTGACCACATTCAAATGCCCGATACTGCAGAATGGGCTGCAATGCCCCCAAGTAGGGAGAAAGCTATACTGTTACGCCTGAACCATGCTGTTAACGGGGGTTCTAACCCTTCAAAAAAAGCCTGGAAGTTATCACGAATTATATGGAAGGCCGGGGAATATCAAATAAAAGAAGCCATCCCTTATATCGCCAGGCTTTTTAATACGGGCGATGCCATGCAACGTTACTGTTGTGTATGGGCATTGGCCCGCTGCCGGCAGCAACAAGCCATACCGGTGTTAACTTCTATTTACGATAACAGTAATGTACCCATGCTGTCAGGAATTGCCGGGGTAGGGTTACTGCTGGTTTTAGATGGGGCCGAGAAAGAAAAGCTGGTTAACAAATACACCAATTCATTACCTGAAGATTTTAAGGCTACAGTGCTTAACCAAAGTGTTACTGACTTTCATAGCTTGTTAACAGGACGGCTTGCACAGCAGCAGGTATCGTATAAATGGCTGGAAACGCTTTTTGTATTATCTATTGATAAAAAATGGATGAGGCCTTTTTTAAAAAGTGCGCTGGAAGAGTTGCCATTAAAACCCGGTTATTTTAAACATATACGCCATATTTTTAAATTGGCAGAGCTTGTTGATGATTTTGAGACCATAGGCTTGCTTTCCTGTCGTATGGAACGAGAAACAGAAATGTTTACGCATTTTCTTACAGCCAAACAAGCAGCCAATAAAAAAACGCATGTTCCTGAAACCGATGATTTTATTAACCTGGTAAAGGAGTTTAAAAAGCAGGAAAGCCGCATAGCATATTCCAATAAAACAAGATGGTATTTTCATGGCCGCACCCGCCGCCGCCTGGAAATGATGGGAAAAGCTGGTAATACAGACTATGTGCGTCTTGCTACAGGCATTCTAATTGCCTACAGGTTTAATAAGGATTTCAAACCCCATTACAGCACTAACCAGTATAACTGGAATGGGAGAAACTACGAAAATACAGAAACCCGGTATTTACAGAATGCCCACGCATTGTACCTCCACCAGCTTTTAAGTGCCTGGCACCCTGGCATACAGTTATCCGGCAGGAGCTGGCACATGCGTATTGAACAGGTAAAACACCCGGCAGTTTCGGCTACCATAAAGACGGCTGGCGGCTTGTTGAATAGAATAAAAAGCTTTTTTGCAAAAAAGAATACACCTGAAAAATCACAGCAGCAACCGGTAGCAGATAAGCCGCAGCCTGATAAAAACGGCACACCTTATCTTCATTTGTGGAACAGTATGCCCGAGGCTTATGTTCAGTTGCTGATGCAGGCTGAGATGAGTGAGATACACCAGTTTGCAAAAGAAAACCTTACCGTTCACCCGCAATATGCAGCTATAAAAGAAAAGCTGGATGATAATGCCTGCATCAGCTTGCTGCTTTCCGCTTTTGCCATACCTGCTGAAATGGGTTATTCCATCACCCTTGAAAAATATGATAACGCAACCCCTTCTGCCAGCCTCGCCATGGCAATGCTCAACAGTATTCATGAGCCTGCCCAGTTAACAGGATGGAAGTGGGTTGATGCCAACACGGCCACTTACTTACAACAGCCGGAATTTATCCTGGGCCTGTTATTTGCCCGGCACGCCATCGTACGGCAAAGGGTTAAAACATGGTTGCCCAACGCTGGCATTAGTACTACTACAAAACAGGCTGTGGCAGGAAAAACAATTGCCTGGCTGCTTGGTTTGTCTGCAAGCCAGGCCCCTGGCAGCGAGATATTAGAGGATGGCGCAGCGGCTGCATTTGCACTATTGGGCAACGAGTTGCAGGAAGTTAATACCATGGTTATTGCCGATCTTTTGCAACATCCCGTTCCAGGCGTTTTGTTATTCGGCCTGCAGTTGCTTACCGCTAACCAGCAATTTATTAATTTAAATGAGCTGCCTTCCAGCTTTATATCCGGGTTACTTAACCATGCCCATCAGCGGGTAAGGCATGCAGGCATAATATTGCTTGATAGCATGCAAGAACAGGCCGCATTGCAACATTCGGATGTGCTGATACAAGCTTGCCTGTCTGTGCACCTGGATGTACGCAAAGCCCTGCCACCACTAGTAGAACGCCTGGCACAGCACCATAAAGTCTTTGGTGATAAAGCCGCCGAACTTTTGTTGCCTTATCTTTTGCGTAAAGAAACCAGCGAAGGTTTGCATGCGGATGTAAGCAGCCTTCTTTGCAACCAGCTTAGCAACCATTTGCAAAATGCCAATAAAACAACAGCGCTTAACCTGGTGTATTCAACTTTTGCCGCCGCCCAAAATGTTGGCGTAACTATACTTGAAAAATATACGCAGCCGGGCCAGCTTACCATACCGCAGGTAATAGCGTTGGGCAATCATGAAAACCTTACTGTCCGCGAATGGTGCTGGCGGTTTTATGAGCAACAGGAAGCAAGGATAAAATACGAAAAAGAGGCGGCCATACAGTTACTGGATAGCAGGTGGCACGATACAAGGGTTTTCGCCATGCAGTATTTCAGGAGCAATTTTTCAGAAACCGATTGGAATCCGGAAACGTTGGTAGCGCTGGCTGATTCCATTAAGCCAGATGTTGAAGCGTTTGGCAGAGAGCTTATTACCCGGTATTTTACCGATGATAATGGCCTCTTTTATTTACTGCGGCTCAGCCAGCACCCTGGTGAAAAAATGCAATTGTTTGCCAGCAACTACGTGGAGCGGTTTGCTGCCGGTGATATTGATAAAATACAGCAGCTTGAATTTTATTTCCGTTCTGTGCTTACCCGTGTTAACAAAAGCCGTGTAGCCAAAAACAGGATATATCACTTTTTGCTTACCGAAGGCAGAAAAACAGAAAGCGCCGCTGTTGCAGTAAGCAACATTCTGTCCGATATTTCTGCCACGGCTGCCATTGGCGATAAGGCTAAATGTATTGAAATTTTGCTGCAGCTTAAATCATTGTACAACGTGGCTACGCCACTTCACATAAAAGAAACTGAAATGAGATAGTTTTTGGGGCCCGGCAGCAGGAACTTCTATTGGGCGTTCCTTGCGTCGCACTCTTGTACGTTCTAAACTTTATTCAGCAAATGCAACCGTATTTTCAATGACCATTAAAACACGATTGAGCGACAAGGATTACATACAACTCTCCCTGGTGGTTTTATATCAAAAACCGGCCATAAAATTATTTATAGGCATAGCGCTGGCAGTATTTATTGTTGCATTGTTTGGGTTAATTGCCGAACCGGGCAGTGTTACAATTTCCAATTTTATTTTACCGGTACTTATCTTGGCTATGCCGCCATTGTTTACCTGGTACAATTCCAAAAAAATGCTCCGTTCAAACAAACTTGTTACAAAGCCTTATGATTATATAATAGAAGCAGATTCCTTCGGCATTTCCGGGGAGCTATTTAACGCACGGTTTAGCTGGGATAAAATTTACAAGGTTACCAAAACAAAAAAATGGTTATTGGTTTGGCAACATAGCCAACTGGCTTACGGCATACCCTTGAGGGACACCTGGGATGGGGAAATTGCAGCATTAAAAGATATTCTTATAGCAAACAAGGTAAAGAATAACCTGTAAACCATTGAATCCTGCGTAGGGGTGCAAAATTTGAAAGCGTAAAAACAGTATATGATATTTAATTACAGGTTTGCCGGATCTTCCACCGTAACCAGCAATGCGCACATGACAGGTATGTCTTTTGCGCCGGATACCTTGCGGGAAAGCGCCTGGTTTGCAGGAAAGCTGCACAGAAAAATAGCTTTTAGGGAAGCTATTTCAGCGCTGCACGATGTAGTGGTAAGCGATCTTAGGTTTAAGCCCAAAGATAAAACAGCTTACAAGGAGTGGGCAGCGCAAAATGAGGCGGCTTTTCTTGCAGATTTTATGGCAGGCTATGATGCCGGTATTGCCAACGAAAAAATAGAGCGCATTAAAGCTGAGCTTACCGGCATACGTGCGGAAAAAGAAAGGTTAATGGGCCCGTTTTATAAGGCCCGCGCAAAATATTTTAACTACCTCTATTTAAAACACCGGGAGGCATGGATAGTGCTTGACCCGGTTATTACCATACACCCGGATGAACTGTTTTTCGAGTGCTTTAGCCAGGATGAATCCACCTATGCAAAGCTCGGCTGTAATTACAATGTTTTTACACAGTTAGATGATTTTAAATGCGGTACTACCAATGTTGATTATTCAGCAGAATTATACGGAGAATTTCAAAAAATAAGGGATTATAAAGAAACGGAACTAAAGATTGACCCTTCTGGCTTTAACGTACAAACTACAGGCGGAGAAAACTATAAAGAAGTAAAGGTTGATTTGCCGGAAAGCTGGGTGCGTGGCTTTTTGCAGGTAAGCAGCGCAATGACGCTGCCTGCCATACAATTTGAGCTTCACCCCATGGACATATACAGCCTTTGCCTGTTATTACGCCGCTTTAAAGAAAAACGGGGCCCACGCTCTTTACGTTACCTGCTGGAGCCTGGCCATCCCGTTAAACTTGTTTTAGAGCCATGGGGCAAAGAAATAATTTGCGGCAGGAGCATTTATACAGGCAACCAGAAACATGAGATAAGAACCTGGGGCCGCAGAAGATTGCTAACGCTGGAGCGGCTGATACCTGTTGCCAGAAAATTTACAGTGCATTTGCTTGGCACAGGGCTACCCACTTTTTACGTTGCCGACCTGGGCGATATGAATTTTACGCTGGGCCTGAGCGGCTGGACAACCAACGACTGGAGCCATGCAGGCAACTTTGACTTGCTGGCCCCAAGGCTGGCTGTTGATGATAGCATCAAACAAAAGGTATTTCATGCGCTTAAACAAAGTTGGCTTGCTACAGCACAGCAAGTGGCAGATAAGCTGGATATTTCCACGGCAAGCGCTTCCGGCGCCTTAAGCGCTTACACACAGGCCGGCCGGGTAATTTATGACTTAAACAGCAAGGTTTACCGCCTGCGGGAGTTAAGCCGTGAACCACTGCCTTTTGACAAATTGCGCTTTGATAACCCCAGGGAAGAACTGGCGGCTAACCTGCTGGAAAAACATGAAATAAAATACAATGTGCAGCATACGTCCGGCGATGGCCTGCAGTTAAAGGGCACCGTAAAAACAAACAAAAAAACCTTTAACCCGCTGCTGAATATTGACGCCGATGAGAAAATTGTGAGCGGCCATTGCGATTGCAGCTATTATACAGAAAACAAGCTTTACAAAGGCCCTTGCGAGCACATGCTGGCTATGCGGCAGGCTTATAATAAAACAAGGATTAACGCGAATGATTTTGTGTAAAATTTATTGAGTTAATTAAAAACAGGAAATTATATTTGTTAACTGCATTTCATGTTCTTTTACAGATGGATGGTAAAGTATAAGCAGCAATGCTTGTGTAATGCACCTTGCTTCCGAAAGGAAAGAGCGATGTTTCGTCGCTCATGCAAAATGAGTTTCTCATGCATCACCAAATGTAATCTTTACTATGGCCACAGGGTGCTATATCACTATTTACAGTGAAGGCCCCGTGTGCCTAAATAATGATATAGCACCCTGTGGCCTGGCGTTGATTAATCTGGTCCCGGGCAGGCACGAAGGCAGCAGCCATCCATCTGTAAAAACATGAACCCCTTACCTACTATCATGGCCGACAACAGATTAACCCGTCAACAGATTTACGACCGTATCAGGGAAACCTCTAGAGATGACTTTATCCTGGAAGAGATGAAACGCCTTGGTTTCTGGGGCCGCGGCCAGGATGATCCATCTGTTTCTGAACTACTTATTAAAAAAGAAGTTGAGCTTGGTAAAGAACTGGATAAGCTATTAGCAGAACAAAGAAAGTACGATAATAAACAAGCTGTACTTAAGGAAATGCGCATGAAGCGCATGGCTGAGGCAAAACAAAAAAGGGCAGACAATAAAAAGAAAAGAGAAGAGCAACGTTTTAATAAGGCGGAAGCCTGGCGGCAGAAAAAAGAAACAGAAATTTTTTATCTCGGCCAGGGGGTATCCGGCGGGTTAAACCATACTGAAAATAATGTTGTATTGCTGCAACAAAAAGGATTGCCGGTGTTTTATGATGAGCAGGAGCTTGCCAGTGCAGCCGGCATTGAACTTAAAGAACTAAAATTCCTTTCTTTTTCCCGCAGTGTATCAACTGTTAACCATTACCGTAAATTTTACCTCCCCAAAAAAAGTGGCGGCAAAAGGCTTATTTCAGCACCAATGCCCCGGCTTAAAAAACTACAGTATTGGATATTGCATAACGTATTGCAGAAAGTAACATTGCACACTGCCGTTCATGGCTTTACAGGCAAAAGGTCTATTGTAACCAATGCACAGCAGCATATTGCAAAAGATGTGGTGATAAATGCAGACGTAAAAGACTTTTTTCCCTCCATACATATTAAACGGGTGAAAGGGATTTTTAAAGCGCTGGGGTATTCGGAAAAAACAGCTACTATACTGGCGCTGGTTTGTACAGAACCGGTTACTGAAGAAGTAATGATTGATGGCAAAAATTATTTTATTCAAAAAGGCGAAAGGGTTTTGCCGCAAGGCGCCCCTACAAGCCCGGCCCTTACGAATATTATCTGCTATCACCTGGATAAAAGGCTTCAGGGAGTAGCATCTAAACACCAGTATACTTATACACGATATGCTGATGACATTACTTTTTCCGCAACGGGGCAGCAGCTTAAAGAAGAAGCTTTACTATGGCGGGTTAAAAAAATATTGAAGGAAGAAGGGTTTAACATACATCCCGATAAAATACGCATTATGCATAAGGGCACAAGGCAGGAGGTTACCGGGGTAGTGGTAAACAAAAAGCTAAGCCTTAGCCGGCAGAAGCTGCGCAATTTCAGGGCTATGCTGCACAACTTGAAAACAAAGGGATACGCGGACATAAAAACCGGCAATAAAGATATAGCTGCCGTTATCCTGGGTTATCTCAATTACATAAAAATGATTGACCCTGTAAAAGCATTGCAATTTCAACAGCAGGTAAACCAGCTTTTCCAGCAGCCATCTTTTCATCAGTTATTAAAAGAGCAGGCTGCTGCCAGGGCTGCGGTGAAGCCGGTGGAAAAATCTGCAATGCCTTCGCCGGAAAGTACAACCCCGCAACAAGGCAACGGTAACTGGTGGAACGTTACGGAGTAATATTACAGCCCTTTGCTTTCTATCTATACGGGCTTAAAAGATGCCCAAAGAACCGGACGATGAACGTAGTGCGACGCAACGATGCCTCCACAAAGTGCCGAACGCCCGGCGAAAAAAAATCATGTGGGCACAGAAGAAATTTTATTAATGCAAATATCCCTGTAAGCAATGATTCACTTAACTTTATGCACAGTAAATATCTACTCAGGAACAAGCCGGACAAATCTGTTGACGATGTTTCATCCGGCTTTCAAAAATTATCTGACATGAATAATAAAATTGAGCCATGCCTCAACGGCATGGTGTTTTTATTTTCATAATATGAACCCTTTTGACCTTAACCTGACGGCTATGGCGGATACCCCGGTGAAGCCATCGCAGCATAGCTTTTGTGCCGGAGTATGAGCGGAAAGCCGGGTGCCTTTGGCAGGCGCCCTAATAAGCAAAAACTGTCACGAATACATATCGCCGATGTTCCGCTTTACTTCGGCAACGTATTCTTTGATCTCCTGCTCCTTTTCTTTTTTGCAGATAAGCAGGGCATCTTTGGTATCTACTACAATAAAATCTTCCAGCCCCTGTAATACCAAAAGCTTTCCTTCAGGAGAGGACACCATGCATTTGGCGGCATCAATAATTAAAACCTTATCGCCGGTAACAGCATTACCCAGGTAATCTTTTTCCATGTTTTCGTAGGCGCTGTTCCAGGTGCCCAGATCGCTCCAGCCAAAAGAAGCCGGAATTACATACACATTATCCGCTTTTTCCATGATAGCATAGTCAATGGAAACATTGGTACACAAAGGGTATATACGGTTAATTGCCTCTTTTTCCCTGGGTGTGTTGAACAGCTCTTTTTCTGTAGCAAATAGCTCATACATTTCCGGCTGAAACTGCTCAAAAGCCTGTACTATTTTTTTAACCTGCCAAATAAATATGCCTGCGTTCCACAAGAAGTCGCCACTGGAAATAAAGGTTTTGGCCAGTTCTAAATTGGGCTTTTCTGTAAACGTTTTTACTTTATACACTTCTTCTGCAACACTTAGCGTATCGTGCTGGATGTAGCCATAACCGGTATTAGGATAAGTTGGTTTTATACCCAATGTTACGAATGCTTTTAGGTGCGCAGCAAAATCAAGCGCCTTCAAGGAAACCTGTTCAAATGTTTCTGTATCTAAAACGATATGATCGCTGGGAGCGACGATTAAAGAAGCTTCGGGGTCTTTTTGCAAAAGTTTAAAAGAAATATAAGCCACACAGGGCGCCGTGTTTTTGCGGCTGGGCTCTGCCAGTATATTATCTTTTTTTATGCTGGGCAATTGTTCCTCTACAATATGCACATATTCCTGGGAGGTTACGATGTAAATATTCTCTACGGGAATAAAGGACGCATAACGTTCGAATGTGGATTGTATAAGGGTTTTACCCAGGTTAAGTATATCCAGAAATTGCTTGGGGAAAGCGGTTCTGCTCATGGGCCAGAAGCGGCTGCCTATACCCCCGGCCATTATGGCTACATAGTGATGTTGGTTCATAGAAAAAAATTAGTGGGCAAAATACTTTATTGTTTTTACAAGCGCATAAAGTTTCTAAATAATTCCTTCTTTTACCAGTTCATGCAAGTGAAGCATACCCAGGAATTTACCATCTTCATTTACCACGATCAACTGGCTGATATCATGGGCCCTTAACTTTTCAAGCGCATGTACCGCCAGGGCATCAACCGCAATGGTTTTAGGATGTTCCGTTAAAATATCCGCAGCCTTAACCGCATGCAAGTCATCTATTGTTTCCAGCATCTTACGCACATCGCCATCTGTTATTATGCCCAATACATTATCCCCCTCATCAACAACCGCTGTAGCGCCAAGCCGGCCTTTTGATATTTCGAGGATTACTTCCTTTAAAAAAGCCCCGGCCAATACTTTTGGCTTGCTGTTATCAGCATACAAATCTTCCACACGCAGGTACATGCGTTTACCCAGGTTACCGCCCGGGTGGTATTTTGCAAAATCCTTGCCTGTAAAACCATTTAACTCCATTAAGCAAACGGCCAGTGCATCGCCCATTACCATTTGGGCAGTTGTGCTGCTGGTGGGTGCCAGGTTATTGGGGCAGGCCTCCTGGCTAACGGTTGTGTTTAAAATAATATCTGCCTGCCTGGCCAGGTAGGTTTCTAAACTGCCAACCATGCCTATAAGTGTATTACCGAAGTTTTTTATAAGGGGCACCAGCACTTTAATTTCGGGGCTGCTGCCGCTTTTGCTGATGAGCATTACCACATCGTCTTTCTGTATCATTCCCAGGTCTCCGTGAATAGCGTCAGCAGCATGCATAAACAACGCAGGTGTTCCGGTGGAATTAAGTGTTGCCACAATTTTCTGCCCCACTATGGCGCTCTTGCCAACACCGCTTATTACCAGCCTGCCTTTACAATGCTGAACGGCATGTACGGCTTTTTCAAAACTATCGTTGATGAATGTTTCCAGGCCGGCTATGGAAGCAGCTTCCAAAGCTACTGTTCGTTTGCCTGCCTGTATTATGCTCTGGTTCATGAGGCGCAAAATTAAACTTTAACAACCAAGCTGATTCTTAATCTTTCTTTATTGTTAACTTCGCTACCCTTTCAAAGTTCGACCAACCAAACCAATTGTGAGTTTTTCACTATCCGGTATATGGTAATTATTTTGGTATATCCGGAAGAAATAAAGTAACTTAAGAAGTCACATAAACGTGCGGGAGGAACCCTCAATTACAATGGCAACAAGTACAAAAAAAACCGGGGCACGGCCCGTTAAAGCTGCTGTAGAAAAGCAAGCAAAGAGCGTGAAGAAAACAGCAGGTAAAACAAACCCATCGGTTAATGGTAAGCTGCACAGTTTTGATATCCACAGTGGCCTTTCTGAAAATTTTGGCTTTGAGCAATTTAAAGGCAGGCAGGAAGAAGCCATACACAGCCTGCTGAATGGCCATGATACATTTGTAATTATGCCCACGGGTGGCGGCAAAAGCCTTTGTTACCAGTTACCTGCTATGATAATGGAAGGTTGTGCTATTATTGTAAGCCCATTGATAGCATTAATGAAAAACCAGGTTGACCTTGTAAGGAGTTACAGTGAAAAAGACGATGTTGCACACTTCTTAAATTCATCACTAAACAAGGGCCAGATAAAAGAGGTAAAAGACGACCTTACCAGCGGTAAAACCAAACTGCTGTATGTGGCCCCAGAAACACTTACCAAACAGGAAAACCTCGATTTCTTCAGCGACCTTACCTTATCTTTTTTTGCAGTTGATGAAGCCCATTGTATTTCAGAATGGGGCCACGACTTCAGGCCTGAGTACCGGCGCTTGCGGGAAATGATGGATATCATCAATCCCAATATTCCCGTTGTAGCCTTAACCGCTACCGCCACACCCAAGGTACAAAGCGATATAGTTAAAAACCTCGGCTTAAGAAACCCGAATATTTTCATTTCCTCCTTTAACCGGGGCAACCTTTACTACGAGATTCAACCCAAAATAAAAAAAGAGCAAACTGTAAAGAGCATTGTGCGCTTTATTTCTCAAAACAAAGGCAAGAGCGGAATTATATATACGCTTAATCGCAAAACCACAGAAGAACTGGCAGAATTGCTGGTTGCTAACAATATTAAAGCGGTAGCTTACCATGCCGGCCTGGATTCTAAATTGCGGGCCGACAGGCAGGACCAATTTCTAAATGAAGATGTGCAGGTAATAGTGGCTACCATAGCTTTCGGTATGGGCATTGACAAACCGGATATACGTTTTGTAATACACTTCAACATTCCTAAATCAATAGAAAATTACTACCAGGAAACCGGCCGTGCAGGCCGTGATGGGCTGGAGGGTAAATGCATTTTGTATTATTCGCATAAAGACGTTGCCAAACTGGAGCACCTGATGCGTGACAAGCCATTAAGCGAACGGGAAATTGGCGCCCAACTGATAAATGAAACTGTTGCCTTTGCTGAAAGCTCTGTGTGCCGCAGAAAAATCTTACTTCATTATTTTGGTGAAGAATGGGAAACCCAAAATTGCGGTAATTGCGATAACTGCCTTAACCCGAAAGAAAAGGTTGAAGCAAAAGATGAAGCCGTTAAAGTGCTGAAAACTGTAGGAGCTTTGGAGGAAAATTTCCCCACAGAATATGTTGTAAATATTCTTATTGGGAAACTTACGCCACAAATAACCATGTTCCGCCACGAGAAGCTGGACGTGTTTGGCAAGGGCAAGGAACGGGACGAGCATTTCTGGAACAGCCTTATCAGGCAACTGTTGCTGGAAAACCTTTTGAGAAAAGATATAGAAGAATACGGGCTTTTAAAGGTAACCGCAGAAGGGGCCAGGTTTTTAAAGAAACCGGCATCGTTTAAAATAGTATTGAACAACCTGTTTGAAGAAGCCAATGAAGATGATGATGATGGTGCTGAAACCGGCGCCACCGGTGGCGCTACGGACACCAGGCTGTTTGAAATGCTGAAAGAGCTAAGGCAAAAAGAAGCAAAGAAAAAGAGCCTGCCGCCTTTTGTTATATTCCTCGAAAACTCCCTGCAGGATATGGCTACCATGTACCCTACCACTTTGCAGGAGCTTGAAAAATGCCAGGGGGTAAGCAAAGGCAAAGCCCTGCGCTACGGCAAGCCTTTTATTGAAATGATTGCCAAATATGTTGAAGAAAACAACATAGAAAGACCTGATGATTTCGTGATGAAAAGCGTTATCAACAAAAGCAACAACAAGATTTACATTATACAGAACGTAGATAAGAAAATACCGCTTGAAACCATTGCCAAAAATAAAGACCTGCGTTTGGATGCGCTGCTGGAAGAAATGGAAACCATTGTTGCAAGCGGTACCAAGCTTAACCTTGATTACGCGATAGGGGATATGCTGGATGATGACGATCAGGATGAAATATTGGATTACTTTAAAAGCTGTGAAACCTCATCGCTGCAGGTGGCACAGGAAGAGATGGCAGACAGTAATTATAACTGGGAGCAACTGAAAATAATGCGCATTAAATTTCTTTGCGAATACGGCAACTAAGCAATTGATACGAATAACTGACCGCCGCTGATGTAAGTTCATTCAGCGGCGGTTTTTTTGGTGGCTGGCCATAACTTTTCATGGTATCACCTGTTGCGTCGCACTACGTTCATCGTTCTGTTTTTCATGGCATCTTTTCAGCCCGGATAGATAACATTAACAGGCATCAGCACCTGCTCTTTGGTTTAAAACTATGTGCATAATTGCGCTGTGTCACCAACGCGCCAGGGATTGCAGCGGATACCCCGCTGAAGGCTTTGCAGCAGGGGTGTTGTGGCGGAGTAGCAGCGGAAAGCCCGGTGCCCATCGCCTTAGCGTGGGCAGGCGCCCTACATTTTTTTTGCAGGTAATATGCTTTGTGGAATAAACAAATAGCAGAATCCTATTTGCAAAAAACGCTATGGCAGAAATTAACACGCAAAGCCCTAAAAAAGTAAAGGGCACAAAAGGTAAAAAATTATCTACACGTGTAGATCTTACACCCATGGTTGACCTGGGTTTTCTGCTGCTTACATTCTTCATCTTCAACACAACGCTGGCCCAGCCAAAAGTAATGCAGTTAATACTTCCGGCAGATGGAGTTGAAACTAACGCCGCGGAAAGTAAAACCCTAAGCCTGGTGTTAAAAGACAGTAATGTGATAGATTACTATCATGGGGTTAACATGGTAGGGTTTAAAACCACCAGCTATCATGCTGGCGGCATAAGGGCTGTAATACAGGCCAAGCAACAGGCAGTTAAAAAAATGTTTGGCAGTGCTGCAGAAACGTTGGTTCTCATAAAACCTACAGACAAAGCATCATACCAGAACATTGTTGATGCGCTGGACGAAATGGCTATTAACGACGTTAAAAAGTATGTGCTTATGGATGCATCCAAAGAAGAGCTGGCATTGATGAAACCATGAGCTGTACATTGGCTAACTGTTGAATGTTGGCATGCAATTTGGAATCTGATATTACACAGACAGCAGGGTAATTTTAACTGCTGATCTTAAAATTACTTTTATTGGGGGTATATAAATAGGCCGTGTAATTTCTTACATGGCTTTTTGTTTTTAGCAGTTGTGTATAAAATATTTTAGGTTTGCAGGCACAGGCTTTGCTTGCCTGGCAGTACAATTTATTACAGTTTACCTTAAAATATTTTCAACTTATGTCCATACCTGTAGTTGACCTTTCTGATTTTATAAATGGCGGCGCACAAACAAAGAATGATTTTATCCAGCAACTAGGCAAAGCGTATGAAGAAGTTGGTTTTGTGGCTGTAAAAAACCACAGCATCCCCGGTGAATTGATAGCAAACCTGTATGAACATGTGCAGCAGTTTTTCTCGTTGCCGCTGGATAAAAAAAGAACTTATGAAATAGAAGGGCTGGCCGGGCAACGTGGGTATACCAGTTTTGGAAAAGAACATGCAAAAGGCAGCGAGGCGCCGGACCTTAAGGAATTCTTTCAGTACGGACAAACTATAGAGGGAGAGGTCTTTACAAAAGAAGATTACCCGGATAATGTTGTTGTAAATGAAGTTCCGGAATTTAATGAAACTATTTTTAATGCTTACCGCGCCTTTGAAAAAAGTGGTAAAGCCTTACTGCAGGCAATAGCCCTATACCTGGGGCTGGATGAGCATTATTTTGATGAGCATATTAAGAATGGCAATTCAATATTGCGTTGCATACATTACCCGCCAATAACTACGGAACCCAAAAGCGCTATAAGGGCAGAACAACACGAAGACATTAACCTGATTACCCTGTTGGTAGGCGCTTCTGCCGATGGCTTGCAGATACTTACCAAGCAGGGTGAGTGGGTAAACGTAACATCCCTGCCGGAGCAAATTGTAGTAAATGTGGGCGACATGCTGCAACGACTTACCAACAACAGATTAAAAAGCACTACACACAGGGTGATAAACCCAGCCCGGGATTTGTGGCATACCAGCCGTTTTTCCATGCCCTTCTTTTTACACCCAAAAAGTGAGATGAGCCTGGCATGCCTGGATAACTGTGTAGATAGCTCTCATCCTAAACAGTATGATGATATTACCGCAGGCGATTACCTGGATGAAAGGCTGAGGGAAATAGGTCTTAAAAAATAGCGCCGGAATTAATACTCGACAAGATTGCGTTCTGCAACATAACTTATAAAATAGTTTTCCCTGCATATTCTCCGTCATATACCTTTTTTAAAAGCGGTTCTCTTACATAGTGTAACCGCTTTTGGCGGCCCCCAAGGACATTTGGCCATGATGTTCGAGACATTTGTACACAGAAGAAAAGACGTAACGGAACAAGAACTGCTTGACTTTAACGCCTTTTGCCAAATGCTGCCGGGTGCATCTTCCACCCAAACACTTACCCTTATAGGCTATAAAAGGGGGGGGTTGCCACTGGCTATCCTTACATTGATAATCTGGATACTTCCCGCATGTACCCTTATGGGCAGTCTTTCTTTTTTATTGGATTATATCAACGAAAACTCCATCAATACCGGCATCTTTAAGTATATACAGCCGATGGCGGTTGGTTTTATTGCTTTTTCGGCATTCCGGCTTTTCAGGCTTTCAGTAAAAAATATTGTAACGCGTATTATTATGGTAGCCTGTGGGCTATTAACGCTGTTTCTTTTTAAAACGCCGTGGATTTTTCCAAGCCTTATTGTTGCTGCAGGCATAGTTACCAACTTCAGTAATAAACGCATTCCGCAAAAGGGGGTGCCCCCCAAAAAGATTAAATGGGGAAACATTGTTTTGTTTTTTGCATTGTTTCTCATTACTGGTTTTCTCAGTGAAACTGCCCGCAAACAGGAATGGAAAAACAGGGGCGCTTATAATCTTTTCGAAAACTTTTATCGTTTTGGCAGCCTCGTATTTGGCGGCGGTGATGTGCTGATGCCGATGATGTATGAACAATATGTAGTTAGGCCCCAGGTACGCCAGGAAAAACAAACCAACGTAAATGTATTGAAAATCAGCAAACAGGAGTTTCTCACCGGTTCTGGTATGGTTAGGGCTATTCCCGGCCCGGTATTTTCCATTGGCTCTTTTGTGGGTGGAATGGCAATGAAAGATAAGTCTGCATCCGTACAGTTACTTGGTTGTGTTATTGGCTCAATTGCCATTTTTTTACCCAGTGCCTTGCTCGTGTTATTTTTCTTCCCGGTTTGGCATAACCTCAAAAAGTACGCAGTTATCTTTCGTTCGCTGGAAGGTATCAACGCCGCGGTTGTGGGCATTATGGCCGGCGCCTGCCTGTATTTGATGAAAGATATTTCCCTGGATATTACCGATGGTTCTACTATTCACATCATGAACGTAGCAGTAATAGTGGCCACTTTTGCATTGCTTTCTTTCACAAAAGTGAAAGCTCCGCTGATACCTTTTGGTTGCTTACTACTGGGCTGGCTAATTTAGATTCAGAAAATAAATGGATTTTTTATGGGCCCAGCAGGAGAACTACTATGAAACGTCCCTTGCGTCGCACTCTTTTACTTTTGAGTTCGCTATTCAGCTTTTCTTACCAGCCAGGATCAATAGTTGCAAACCGGTAGCCCATCCGTCCGCCACATCACCGATAGTAATTGTTGCTTTCTATTTCCTTTCTCACCATGTCCGGTACAAGATACTGAATTGACTTTTTTTGCTTAATCAGCTCTCTGATTTTAGTAGCCGATATCTCCAGTAAAGGCGCATCTACTACCGAGGCCCTTACAGAAGGGTCAATAATTATTTTAAAAGATGGACGCTGGTAAATGATAAAATCATATTCCCGTTTAAGAGCATCAGCATTTTTCCATTTGTCGAGATTTTGAAAACTGTCTGAGCCCATCACAATACTGAACTGGTGAGAAGGGTATTTTTCCTTTAAATGGGCCAGCGTGTCAATAGTATAGGAAGGCTTAGGCAGGCGGAACTCGATATCAGAGGCTTTTAGCTGGGTATTGTCTCCTATGGCCAGGTTTACCAGGTGCAGGCGCTGGTATTCATTAAGGAGTGAGGATGAATGTTTGAAAGGATTTTGAGGCGAAACCACGAACCAAACCTGCTGAATATCGCAATTACTGGCAATATGGTTAGCAATGATCAGGTGACCAATGTGTACAGGGTTAAAAGAGCCAAAGTATAAACCTATTTTCATAAGCAGCATTATGCTAATTCTTCTACCAGTATTTGCTCAGCTTCATTCACTCTAAGGCTAAGGCTGTAGCCTGCAACAGAAATACAGATAGGGTCGCCAAGCGGGGCTACCTGGTCAATCCGGATAACTTCTCCTGGGATACACCCCATTTCCATCAGTTTTATAAAAATGTCGTCTTTCTGAAACTCCCTGATAATCGCCTTTCTGCCAATGCCTAAATCTGATAGTTTTTTCATAAACCACAATTATCAGCAAATGTAAACAGCCTCGTTAGTATTTTGTTACGAATTTTGGAAGCGAAAAGCGAATAACATGTCAAAACTTGTAAGGTTTAACTACGCAGACAGGACACTAAGGGTAACAGGTAAGCAGGGTATCAAGACCCATATAGAATGGCTTTTCGAGAATGAAGGCAAACCTTTAGACCAATTAACTTATATCTTTTGCTCTGATAACTACCTGTTAGGCATAAATCAATCTTTTTTACAGCATGATTATTACACTGATATCATCACTTTTGACCTATCCGAACCAAAAAAGCGGGAAATAAACGCTGAAATATATATAAGTGTAGATAGGGTATGGGACAATGCCAAACAATTGAACATACCCTTTAAAGAAGAGATGTTAAGGGTAATATTCCATGGGGCACTACACTTATGTGGTTATAAAGACAAAACCAAACAACAAACTACAGTTATGAGGGCCAAGGAAGAATATTATATTTCAACTTATCTAAAAAAGAACAGCTAACAGGTTTCACGTATCACAGTTTCTTTGAGAAACATTGTAGTTTCACAAAAAGCCTTACCTCTTACCATGCTCCCCGGTGTATATCAATGGTAAACTGTGTAAACCAAAAGCAAGGAAAATGTTCTCCATTCTAACAATTAAGGGTGTCCGCAAGCTTCCGAACAATATTTGCTTAATACGTATTGTTCTTCCTCTTTTAAGCTTACGGTTAAGCCGTAGCATATGTAGGCATATACGTGAACTGTACGGGTCATAACATAACTTCAACCCGGCAAATCTGAGCATGGTTCTTAGCAAGCGGCGTTTACCTACAGTCAATGTCCATAAGTTAAAGATGTCAGCCTGAGCTTGTCAAAGGCGGATGTGTGAAAACCTAGTGATAAATAACGGTTTCGGCAGGCTGCAACCTCCATTACTCTCGTAACTAAACGACTTTGATATACCACTTTCCAATTAACACTCGCTCCCAAACACAGAGGTAATTTGTTTGAAACGGTAAGCAGTAAGCTATGAAATGCAGCATTAAATTTCGTTTTAAGGCTCCATCACCTCGTTTAATCTCAACTTCCTATTCAGGTTCCACGAAACACAGTTTCTTTAAGAAACAGTATTTTTGGTAATGCGAAAACGTTGGACAGCTAAAACAGAAGTAACAGAAACACTTATCAAATTCAGGGAAAAGCGAAAGTGGCAGATAGCCTTGAGGCGCTATGTATTGGAGAAAAATAAAGCGTCTTCCTATGCGGTTTACTTTGGCCTGGATGTGGATACCATGCGAAACTGGATCTCCTCCCAATTTGACGAAACACTTACATGGGATAATTTCTCAACTGCCTGGCAGTTTGAACACGTTGTCCCGTTAAACTATTTCGACTTCAGCAACAATGATGACCTCCAGTTATGCTGGAATTTCATAAATATCCGAGTGGAGAAGCTGGAGGAAAACAAAAACCCTCTCCAGCAGGTTGATGCCATCAGCGCCAAAGCGTACTTTATGAAAGTATATAACAGCACCGGCTTTTACGTTTGTCTTAAGATGGTGAAGAAAATTGAAGAAGTTGAAGCGGCCCAATTATCCAGCAGTAACAGACTTGAACAATTTTTGCTGAACAATAAAACATACCTGGATGCAACACAGGATTTCACGCCCTATGAATTTTCCAAACTAAATGAAGGCGTATCCCTGAATGAAGTACTGGCTGAAAAAGCGCTTTTCAAAAGGTTTGGAGGTTGAGCACCTCAAGGCCTAATATAACACCTTGCTATCTTAGGACTACAAAAACGCATAAATTCCACGTTAACCTCTGGTTGATTCTGACTTATTATTACTACTTCTTACACGATCCAAACTTCAACTCTTTTTCAACAACCTTAAAACTATCTTTGCAGCTATGTTTCCGGAATACGATGTAATAGTAGCAGGTGCAGGCCATGCAGGGTCTGAAGCAGCAGCAGCGGCAGCTAACATGGGCAGTAAGGTTTTACTTATTACCATGAATATGCAGACAATCGGCCAAATGAGTTGTAACCCGGCCATGGGTGGCATTGCCAAAGGCCAGATTGTTCGTGAGATAGATGCGATGGGTGGTTATAGCGGAATTGTATCAGACAAAAGCATGATACAGTTCAGGATGCTTAACCGCAGTAAGGGACCGGCTATGTGGAGCCCCCGCTCTCAAAACGACCGCATGCTCTTTGCCTCCACCTGGCGGGAAATGTTGGAGCAAACACCCAATGTTGATTTTTACCAGGACATGGTTAAATCCCTTATCGTTAAAGACAACCGCGTTTGTGGTGTAGTTACGGGACTGGGGCATGAAATAAAAAGCAAATCTGTGGTAATTACCAGTGGCACTTTTTTAAACGGAATCATACATATTGGCGAGAAGAGATTTGGTGGTGGGCGTGTTGCGGAAACTGCGGCCACTGGTATTACAGAACAACTGGTTGAGCTGGGCTTTGAAAGTGACCGGTTGAAAACGGGTACTCCCCCAAGGGTTGATGGCAGAAGCCTTGACTACAGCAAAATGGAAGAGCAAAAAGGAGATGAGGAAATAACCGGCTTTTCTTACCTGGACGTACCAAAGATTACCGCCGCACAACAAAGAAGCTGTTTTATCACCTATACAAACCAACAGGTACACGATATTTTAAAAACCGGCTTTGACAGAAGCCCCATGTTTACCGGGCGCATTGAAGGCGTTGGCCCAAGATATTGCCCCAGCATAGAAGATAAAATAAACCGCTTTGCCGAAAGGGATAGGCACCAGATTTTTGTGGAACCGGAGGGATTCAATACAGTGGAGATATATGTAAATGGTTTCTCAACTTCTTTGCCTGAAGACACTCAATACGAAGCACTTCGTAAAATTCCGGGTTTTGAGAATGCCAGGATGTTCAGACCGGGCTACGCTATTGAATATGATTACTTTCCACCAACACAGCTTACATATTCCCTGGAAACTAAGTTGCTGGGCAACCTGTTTTTTGCCGGGCAGATAAATGGAACTACCGGTTACGAAGAAGCTGCCTGCCAGGGTTTGATGGCGGGCATTAACGCTCACCAAAAAGCCTGGAATCTTGAACCTTTTGTTCTGAAACGTAACGACGCATATATAGGCGTACTGATAGACGACCTCATCAGCAAGGGTACGGATGAACCTTACCGGATGTTTACCAGCCGTGCAGAATACAGAACACTACTTCGCCAGGATAATGCAGACCTGCGGCTTACTGAGCTAAGCTTCCGTCTTGGATTGGCCAGCCAGCAAAGGATGCAGCAGGTAATTGACAAAAGGAAAAACGTAGAAATAATCAGGCAGAAATTGAATAGCCTGTTCCTGGAGCCGGCCGAAGTAAACCCATTCCTTGAAAGTATCGGCTCTTCAGCCATTTCCGAGAAACAAAAGGCTGCCAAGATTTTGCTGCGCCCTAACCTTAACCTCAAAGATTTGTCCGCATCTGTTGCTTCATTAAATTCTGTCTTACAGCAGTACAGTAATGACGACCTGGAGCAAACAGAAATACAGGTAAAATATGAACGCTACATAGAAAAAGAGCAGGAACTGGTTGAACGAATGGCGCAAATGGAAAACCTGGTAATTCCTGACAGTTTTAATTATGATGGTATTGCCGCCCTAAGCAATGAAGCCTTGCAAAAATTTAAACGCATTAAACCAAGAACACTTGGCCAGGCAAGCAGGATAAGCGGCGTTAACCCAAGTGATGTACAAATACTAATGGTTTATATGGGACGGTAAACGATATTGTATAGTAAGCAACGGATAAAAAGGCCTGAATTTTTTTTAGCCCAGCTACATAGGTACTATGAAGCATTGTTGCGTCGCACTCTTTTACGCTTTGTTCATTACTCAGCTAATCATCCACATCACTAATTTATCCCCCTGTATCTGATCTAAGTATAAAAGAAAATGCCGCTAACCAGCGGCTTTAACTGTATTAAAATTCTTCTGAAACCATTGTACCGATAACTGAAGATCCTGTTGCGTAAGTCCGTGCCCGGTACGCACTTCATACGCTTCCACATCATACCCAGATTGCTTTACCCATTCAATATATTTTTCTGTTGCGCCAGGCTGTATGGTTGGGTCCATAGAGCCGTTGCTCATAAAAACCGGCGCATGTGATTGACTGCTAACTTCAGGCATCTTTTTGAACGGCTGCATAGGCCTGTACAAAACTGCTCCTGCAAAAAAATCAGGGTACATCACCAATGTGCTGCCGGCAATATTAGCCCCGTTGGAGTAACCAAGTGCAATTACTTTATGTGCATCAAAATTTTCTTTAGTGGCAAGTTTTCTAATAAAGGCCACCATCTCATGCGTACGGAAAGCCAAGTCCTGTTCATCAAAGATGCCCATACCCAGCCGCTTGAAAAAACGCGGCATTCCTGATTCCAGCACATTGCCGCGAAGGCTCAATACATTCAAATCGCTTCCAAACTTTTCTGCAAGCGGTAACAAATCGGTTTCATCTCCACCGGTGCCGTGCAACAACAACAGCGTGTATGCTCCGTTTTTTCCAGACGGTTTGTATATGTATTTTAAATCCTGGTAGTTCATTATTTTATAATTTTTAAGTTAGGTAAATACTAAGCCCGCTACACAATGTGGAGTAGCGGACAAAGCGTACAAGTGAGTGACACAACCAAAGCCTCATAGTAGTAACCCAGCTAAGTACAAAATTCATTTCTTAGTCCAGCGGAGCAAGATGAGCTTCAATCTTTTTACGCATAGGCTCGTACTGTGCAGGAAGCTTAAGGTTTTTGCCCAATTCTTCCAATGGTTCATCAACCGTAAAACCAGGGTTATCGGTAGCTATTTCAAATAACACACCGCCGGGTTCCCTGAAGTATAAGGAATGAAAATAATTACGGTCAATCTGCGGCGTGATATTTAAACCAGCCTCAACAATCTTCTTACGGATATCCATTTGTGCCGCATCATCCTTAACCCTGAAAGCTACGTGGTGAATAGTACCGTTAGCACCTAAACCGCGCTGCTCCGTGGGCAATTCAACAAGGTCTATAATATTAGCTGTACCTATAGCATCTGTAGCATACCTGAAGCGGTTGCCTTCTTTAGCTATTTGCTTATACCCGAAAATATCTGTTAGTACACGGGCTGTACCTTCTATATTGTTTAATGTAAGCGTGCTGTTATAAAAACCACGGGTAGCAACACCGGCAGTAACGTCGCCGCTTTCGAAAGGCTTTCTCTCGTCTGTGGAAGAAGGTACAATCAATTCCAGCTTAAGCCCATCGGGGTCAAGAAAAGTAAGGTATTTTTCGCCGAATTTTTCAGCAGGCTTGTTGTATATAACGTTATGATCTTCAAAACGTTTTACCCAAAAATCGAGGCTGCCTTCCGGAACAGAATAACCAATTTCGGTTGCCATTCCGGCCCCACGCCGCCCCTGCCTAACAGCACTGCCCCAGGGAAAGAAAGTTAATATACTGCCCGGTGTACCCTGCTCATCTCCAAAGTAGAAGTGATAGGTTTGCGGGTCATCAAAATTTACGGTTCTTTTTATAAACCGCAGGCCCATTGTTTTTGTGTAAAAATCAAAATTGCGTTTGGCATCTCCGGCTATCGCCGTAATGTGGTGTATGCCTTGTATCCTGTTTTCCATAATGTTTGTTTTTTATGGGTGTAAAATTCGGATACCGCAGCAGCGAAAACATTGAACTAAGACAAGAAAAAGAAAAAGTTTATTTTTTAGACAGTTTCGTCCGCACCTTACTTAAAAACTCCGGAGAAAAGCCCAGGTAAGATGCAATGTAATGTTGGGCAACACGTTGTGGAATGGTGGGATACCTGTCCAGAAAATCCAGGTATTTGTCAACAGCCGTAGTTACAATGGTTTGGAAAAGCCTTTCCTGCAACCTTGACAAATTGCGCTGTACCATAATCCGGAACATTCTTTCAAAGCACGGCGCCTGCCGCAGCAGCGTTTCTTTGGTGGCGGGTGTTAGCAGCAGCAACTCACAATCTTCCAGCGTTTCAATAAACATGCGGCTGGGCTTTTGTTCGTGAAAGCTGGTAATATCGCTAACCCACCAGTCTTCAATGGCAAACTGCAGGGTTACTTCGGCGCCGGTTTCGTTAATGTAATAGGTTCTTATGCAGCCTTTATTAATGTAGGCTTCAAACCGGCACAACTCACCCTCCTGTAACAGGAAAGTTTTTTTAGTTACGGTTTTATGTTCTAATAAAGAATTGAAAAGGGTTAGTTCTTCCGCAGTGGGGTTAATGAATTTTCTGCTGTATGCGTTGATAGCCTCAAACATGCTTAAAGGTAAAAGAATACCATTAATAAGAACTGTTATGCAAAGCCATTTATTCTTTTCATATTTTCATACAAATAGTCTCTTGAAATGAAAACGATAATTACTTTGCTTCTCATTTTAATCTTTGCCGATTCATACAGCCAAGATAGATTTATAGAGGTTACCGTATATGACACCCTTTTGGTACCACCAGATTGCTATGTTTACAGAATAAATTGCATGGCAAACCTGGAGGATGAGGTATACAACGAAGAGCGATATAAAAAACCAGCCAGTTTCAGAAAAAGACAGGAAATACAAAACACCAAACTGAAAACAACATTCGACTCAGTTATCAACCTTTTAAAAGCCAGGGGCTTTCATATAACACAAGACTCTTTTACAGAAGAATTTGACATACAAAAAGACGATGTATCGTTTTATTCAGGTGATATTAAAACATGTTCATCAGATTCGCTAAGAGAGCTTTACAAAATCATCAAAACTATCCCTTTTATGAGTGGTAGTTTAATTTCATACTGGGCAATGAATGAAAACCCGTACTATGAACACCTTCACAAAAAATTAATTACTAAAGCTACTGATAAGGCTAAGTCAATAGCATCACTTGCGGGTTTAAATATCTCTGGGATACAATCAATAACAGAAGCTAAAAAAGAAAACAAGTCAGGCGGATGGACAGCTTATCCCCCTTATCCTGGCGTTGATTCAAGGAAGCTGCCTGAATTCTTCAGTACAGCTTATTCTTCAGATAATTTATTAAACAATTTTTATACAATTGAAGCCACTTTTACTGTAAAGTTTTTAATAGGCCAATAATCTTTAAACAATAAAGAAGCCTTTGCGTTTATCAACCTAAACCTAATTACGCTTAGCCCCCAGTTCTATCCTTTCATATACCTCACTATGCCCGGCATCATAAGCATAACAACCCGATTGAAAGGTTAGCTTGTTATTCTCTACCTGGAAGAATATCTTACTGTCATTATTAATCACATCATACACAATCCTGTTTTCAAACTGGCCATCCGCAAAAACAAGGCATACACTTTCTTCAACTGTAGCATCTGCAACCACCTGGTATGTGCCGCTTTCGGTAAGCACACCATTTATGTACATTTCAAATTTATTACCGGTAAACTTAAGTTTGTTGCCGTTACCCGGTTCGTGCATAACAGCGCCGGGCATCATGGCTGCGGATGTTTTTCGCAACTCCCAGGTACCCTCTATAGAATCAGATGTAGCCAACCTATCTGAACTTTTTTTGCACCCGGTTATCGTAGTTATCATAAGGCTTACACCTATTGTGTACGTCAAAAGCTTGTTCATTAAGATTACATTTTTTTACCTTGACTGTATAACTGCACAAAACGTTGCAGAAAATTTTGTTCCTGGTTTCTGCACCCTGCTGCAACGCAAACTTAATATACCGCCCTGCTAATAGGTGGTAACTTTAAACACAAACACATCCTGCTATGAACTGGTATATCATCATCCCCGCGGGTATAGCTGCCATATTGCTTATCTGTTTTCTTATAAAAAGAAACATGAAAGACGAAAAGACATTTGAAAAGGAAGCCAACCAGGATTACCACAAAACAAAAGATGAAGAGGGCGATGTAGAAGTAACCGAGAAGATGTGAAAAATTTATGGCACGGACTGCATTACTGCTATGAGGCGTCCCTTGTGTCACTCACTTGTACGTTCTGTTCTCTATTCAGCAAAAAAATCCCACCACCTATCAGCTATACTTTCCTGCTCGTCTGCCACTAACTCTACCCTGGAAAAGTAGCTCCCGAAAAGCCTTCGCCATTTGCTACACGCATTGCAGCTTTACCCAAAACTTTTTTCTGCCACCCAACAGCAATACAACCCATTCGATTCATAACGGGGCCCTGCCAGAAATTTATCCCCTAATTTCGCCGCCGTCTTCAAGATTGTCTATGCGTACAGAAGCTTTTAAAACCATCAGGCTGGCATTACCCATTATCATTGGGGAACTGGCCCAAATGGCCCTCCACATTATTGATACCGCTATGGTGGGCGCCATCAGCTACAAACAACTGGCCGCAGCCGCACTGGTTATTAATGCCATGAACATTCCCTTTGTGCTGGGCATTGGCATGACAATCTCTGTTTCCCAAATGGTATCTATGGCCCATGGCCGGCGGGATGGGCAATTGGTTTCCCACTACTTTTTCAATGGTTTTTGGTTGTGTACTGCAACGGCCGTAATTATTTCGCTCAATCTCCTGCTGGGTAAAAATCTGTTATACCACCTGGGGCAAGACGCTGAAGTAGTAACCCTTGCCATGCCTTTTATGCAACTTATGAGCCTTTCCATTATACCTATGCTCTTGTTTATGACGCTTAAACAATTTGCAGACGGGCTTGAATACACCAAAACCGCCATGCTGCTTAGCCTTTGCGGTATGCCCATCAATATATTGCTTAACTGGTTGCTTATATACGGCAACTGGGGGTTCCCCCGGCTGGAGCTGGCAGGCGCCGGGTGGAGCACCCTCATCACCCGTACTTTGTTATTTCTTGTACTCGGTGTTATTATTTTAAAGCACAAAACTTTTCGCCGATATGTTGCTGTAAGTAAAAAACAATGGTTCATTCACCGCAAAACCATGCGGGAGCTGCTGCATATCGGCGTTCCCAGCAGCCTGCAGATAGGTATGGAAGCAGGGGCCTTTGCCGTATCCGGTATCATCATCGGCACGTTGGGCGCCGTTGCACAGGCAGCTCACCAGATAGCTTTAAGCTGCGCCGCTTTTACATTCATGGTGTCCATGGGTTTATCGCAGGCAGGCTCCATACGGGTTAGCAACGCTTATGGCCGGCTTGACTGGCCAAAGATTGCAGTTATTGGTAAAAGCACATTGTTAACATCATTGCTATATGGCCTTTTCTGTGCCATATGCTTTACCGTATTCCGTAACAAGTTACCCCATTTATTCAATGATAATGCACAAGTGCTTCAAATGGCATCCCTGCTGCTTTTATTCGCCGCTATTTTCCAGATATCAGATAGTACACAAGCCATTGGTTCAGGCCTGCTACGGGGCATAAAAGACGTTAAAATACCCACTACCCTGGTAGCCATCGCCTATTGGGGCATCGGCCTGCCGGTGGGTTATGTACTGGCCTTTCATTTTAACATGGGCGCCGCCGGCATGTGGCTGGGGTTGATTACCGGGCTAACGTTTAACTCCATCTTTCTAATTATCCGCTTCTTAAGAATGACCAGGAAGTAAATAGTTCCAGAAACACGCAGAGCCTTTTAATGGCTTCGCCATTTTCAGAAGTATTTATTTTGGTAACGGGCTGTTGGTTCTTTGTGGAGGCTTCGTTGTGTCACTCACTTGTACGGCTGGTTTTTCATGGCATCTTTTCAGACCCGGATAGGGGCTAACGAAAAAGATACAGCAAACAACAACTGGTGATACAACCTTAGCAACATATCGCCTCTACGGCGATTACTGTTAGGCTGGATAAACATTTAGCATTACAGCCCAACATTAAACATAGAAGAAAAGAATGTTAAACAGACAAAGACCCATCGGGGCGGCATGCTAATAGCGGCACAATTTTATTAAATCAAAAAAGTCAGCAACTTTCATCATTGCCCGAAGGGCATAAATAACAATAGCCCCGGGTTTTACCCGGGGTTAAAGAATCAATCACCCGGCAACCCTGTAAGAGTTGAATACTCTGGAGGTTCAACCCCTGCAGGGTTGGCTGTCTAAAATACGGTAGCCCCGGTTTGCAACCGGGGCTATTCATAGTAAAGCCTTTCAGGCTTTTATAGAAGCCTTTTCCTGGCCGGCACTCTCCATACAACAGCCAACATTAAACAAACAAAGCCCCATCGGGGCGGCATATTAGTAGCTAGACAAACAGATGATGAATTGAGCGCCGTAGGTGCGATATGTTTAGCAGCATGACAAACAAAAACAGGATTGAATAATTAACAACTGGTGATACAACCTTAACAACATGCCGCCTCTACAAGGCTTTATAACAAAATTGGATTATTTATCAGCTACTAACATATCGCACCTACGGCGCTAACTATTAGGCTTGCAGCATTCTCCATACAACAACCAACATTAAACATGGAACAAAAGAACATTAAACAATTAATTTCCCTACCCTGCGGGAAAAGCTGCATAGCGAATTCAACCGTACAAGAGTGCGACGCAACGATGCCTCATAGCAGCACCTCCTGCCGGGCCCATAATTACTACGCTCTTACACCCCCCCTTCTGGGGGATGGGGGGTACTACCCTATTAACCCGGCTGCCTTACTAATCTCCATCATTCTTTGCATAGGCTTTAAAGCCGCCAGCCGCAGTTCTTCCGGCATGGTTATCTCAGGGGTTTCGTACTCCATGCACAGATACAGCTTTTCCAAGGTGTTCAGCTTCATGTGCGGACAATCATTACAGGCACAGCTATTATTGGGTGGGGCGGGAATGAATGTTTTATGCGGTGCATCTTTCTGCATCTGGTGCAGTATGCCCGTTTCGGTAGCCACAATAAACTCCTGCGCTTCGTTGTTAACAGCATACTTTAAAAGCTGCGTGGTGCTGCCTATATAATCGGCTATTTGCAATACAGCATCCTCGCATTCGGGATGGGCAATAAACTTAGCCTGCGGGTGCCTTATTTTAAGTTTGGTAATTTTTTCAAGGCTAAATATCTCGTGTACCATGCAGGCGCCATTCCACAATACCATATCACGTCCTGTTTTCTTGCTCAGGTAGGCGCCCAGGTTTTTATCGGGCGCAAAAATAATAGGTTGCTCCGGTGGAACACTTTCAATAATCTTTTCCGCATTGGAAGAGGTGCAGATAATATCGCTAAGCGCTTTTATTTCGGCACTGCAGTTAATATAGCTGATAACAATATGGTCGGGGTATTTGGCCTTAAACTGTTTAAAGAGGGGAGCCGGGGCACTGTCTGCAAGGGAGCAGCCTGCCTTAAGATCTGGCAGCAGTACTTTTTTGTTGGGGTTTAAAATTTTGGCGGTCTCTGCCATAAAATGCACGCCGGCAAAAACGATAATGTCAGCCTGTGTTTTAGCCGCCTGTTGTGCCAAGCCCAGGCTGTCGCCAATATAGTCGGCCACATCCTGTATATCCGGCTCCTGGTAATAGTGCGCCAGCAGCACAGCATTCTTTTCCTTCTTCAGCCTTTCTATTTCGTGAAACAAATCCAGCTCCGGGTCTATATCAATATCCAGGAAACCGCGGCGGTTAACTTCCATCCTCGCTTTTTCCACTGTTGTTGTGCTCATGGTTATCGTTTAATTTTTTTTGAGAAGCGTTTTATAAACAACCTTTTTATAATTGTGAATATCAACTGTATTAGTATTTAATAATACATATTTATATATCCAGCTACTACTATTACGGCTGTGGATATCGGGATAACTTACTTATCCCCAATGCGCAAAGTTAATGAGTGGGTGGCTATTCACACCTATCCCCATTTTACCCACACCGTGAAACGTACGTGAAATACAAAAAGCCGGCCTTTTTTAACAGTTGTGTATAACAGGGAGGGGGTTTATACCCAGCCTGCTGTCCACAACATTTTAACTGTTAACTAAGGCAGGGTAAAAAGTGGTAAACCTTAGCCCTTCCGCCAAACTTGAAGAAAGCGGCCTTTTTATCAGCATAATTTCCCCGGCGTGGATTATAAAACCCGCGGTTTATTAACCGTTAAAACCGCTTATTAACAGCCGCCTGTTAATTGATGTTCCACAAAAAAACAGCAGGCCGGGCTTTTTATGGCTAACCGTGTGCTGTAACCCACTGCCGTCAAATATTACATGCGTTATCCACAATTTGTTCAAATGTTTTAATACCCTATTTTTGCCATCCTTTTATTTTAAACCATATTAACTAATATGTCAGTTATTCAACGAATTCGTGATAAAGGTGCGTGGATTATCTTCGGTATTATCGCCCTTGCCTTGATTGCTTTTATCCTACAGGACGGTTTGTACCGTAAAGGGAGCCTTTTTACCAACACTTCTACCCTGGGAAAAGTTAACGGTACGCCTATTAAAAAAGATGATTTTGATAAAAAACTTGCGCTGATACAGCAAACCAACCAGCAGGCTGCCAGCATGCGCCAGGAAGAACTGGTGGCTGGTGTTTGGAATGTGGTAGTAAACGAGGAAGCCATGAACCAGGAGTACAACAAACTGGGCCTGCAGGTTTCATCAAAAGAATTAGGCGACATTTTGTTTGGTGATAACCCACCGCAATGGCTGGTGCAGGGTTTTACTGACCCTAACACGGGCCAGTTTAATAAAGAACAGGCCAGGCAGCAGTTTGCCCAAATGAAAAAGAAACCTAATGACGCCCAGGCTATAGCTATTACGCAGGCTTACCTGCAACCAACAGTTGACCAGGCATTACAGAAGAAATACCAGTTGCTGGTTACCGGTGCTGTGTACATTCCCAAATGGATGTCTGAAAAAATGAACGCTGATAATAACGCTATTGCCAATATATCTTATGTATTTGTTCCTTACAATTCCATTAGCGACAGCGCTATTAAAGTAAGTGATGATGACATTAAATCTTACATCAGCAAACACAGCAACCAGTTTAAGCAGGAGGAAGAAACAAGGTCTATATCTTATGTTTCTTTTGATGCCAACCCAAGCGCACAGGACAGCGCCGCTGTGTTTAACCAGTTGCAAGGCATAAAAGCGGATTTTGCCGCTGCTGCGGATGATAAGGCGTTTGTTTCATCAAAAGCAAGCACAACCCCTTTCTTTGATGGTTATGTAACTAGGTCTACTTTACAGGTACCCAATGCAGACAGCATTACCAGGCTGGCCAACGGACAGGTTTTTGGCCCTTACCTGGATAACAGCAACTATACCATCGCTAAAATGGTAGGCAGCCGCATGATGCCGGACTCCGTTAAATGCCGCCATATATTAATAAAAACAGAAGACAGGCAGCAACCGGTGTTGGCTGACAGTATAGCCAAAAAAAGGATTGACAGCATTGTAACCGCCATACGCAATGGCGTAAGCTTTGATTCAATGGTGCAGAAATACAGCGACGACCCGGGCAGCAAGGCTACCAAAGGTGAGTATGACTTTACCGCGGCACAGTTTTCAGGCATCAGCAAAGAATTTGCGGAAACAATTTTTTATGGCAACGTAGGAGAGAAAAAAACGGTAAAAGTTGCCAACGCACAATATGCGGGTTATCACTACATAGAAGTACTGGCCCAGCGTAAAATAGAGCCAGCTTATAAAATAGCGTATGTTTCAAAACCCATCTCTGTTAGTGCTGAAACAGATGTTACCGCAAACAACGCCGCAAACCAGTTTGCCGCTGCTGCAAGGGATTACAAAAAGTTCCAGGAAGCTTCGGCAAAACAAAACAAACCTATGCTGCCTGCCGATGGAATTAAAGAAAATGATTTTTCCATTGGCACCCTTGGCGATAACCGCACTTTTGTAAAATGGATTTATGAGAACAAAGTAGGTACGGTTTCTGAACCGGTAAAGATTAACAGTAAATATGTTGTTGCCATTATAACCAACGTTAACGAACCGGGTCTTCAAAATGCTGCCAGTGCCAGGCCGGTAGTGGAAAACATCCTTCGCAATGAAAAGAAGGCACAGCAAATTATAAATACCACCATGAAAGGCAATACGCTGGAAGCGCTGGCACAAAGCACAAAAACTACGGTACAGCGTGCTGACAGCATTTCTTTTCAGTCTCCTTATATTTCCGCTGTTGGCAACGAGCCTAAAATGGCAGGCGCCGCCTTTAATAAATCTTTACAGGGTAAAGTAAGCCAACCCATTGCAGGCACAAGTGGTGTATTTGCAATTAAAGGGGAAACCATAGGTGCAAGAGCTTCCTTAGACGGTAACGCTCAAACCGTAAGAACATCTATGGAAAGCAACCTGCGCAATATGATTGGCTACCGGGCGCTTCAGGCTGTTAGAGAAGCCGCTGTGGTGAAAGATTACCGTTCTGAATTTTATTAGTAGTAGAAGCTAAAACATTAGATAAAAAATACCCGCCTGCAGGCGGGTATTTTGTTTTATGGAATTATGATACCAGCTTTTGTATTTCATGGCGGCCCGGTTGCGTCGCAAGCACTTCATCGTCCGGTTCGATGGGCAGCTTTTTAGCCCTGGTAGATTAGCTGAGGAATCCTTTCGTTTTATGGAAAACCTGCTGCCATTTATTCATAAGAAACTACTTTACCAATGTATTGCACAATTGTTGAGTAATTTTGGAGGCAGGCTGTTTAAAAAACATACTATGGAACAAACTATTGTGAACAAAGTGGCAGAAAGCGGTTTAATAACCCTTGACCTTGAAACATATTATCCCCATGCGCCAATAAAGGTTTTTGACCTGAAAGATTACCTTTTTATGGGCCTTATACTGAAAGAAAAAGACTTTCGTGCGGCTTTGCAGTCAGTAAACTGGGAAGAATACAATGGCGCTTATGTTGCCGTAACCTGTTCAGCCGATGCCATTATACCGGTATGGGCTTATATGCTGGTGGCCAGCTACCTGCAGCCCTACGCATTGGATTCGGTAAACGGAGATGAAAAAACCCTGGTCAACACCTTGTTTATTAAAAAACTAGCGGCCCTTAGTGGAGAAGAGTACCTGGATAAACGGGTTGTAGTAAAGGGTTGCGGCGACATTGCCATACCCGAAGCTGCTTATTTTGAAATAACGAAAAAATTACGCCCTTACGCTAAAAGCATCATGTACGGTGAGCCTTGCAGCACGGTACCGGTGTATAAGAAGCCGGCGATAAAAAGTGTATAAGGCTTCTACCAGGGTCTGAAAAGCCGCCCACCGAACCGGACGATGAACGGATTGCGACGCAACGAAGATGCCACAGGGATATGTCGCTGGTACCCTGCAAAAAATCAATATGAAAACACATGCTGAATTATTACCCGTGATTAACCAACTCAAGGAACAATTTGAAAGAAACGGCTTTGCAATAGCCGAAGGAATATATTCAACGGAAGAAATAGACGCAATACTATACAAAATATCTGCAGCGGATAATTCGGGCCAGGCTTTTCGCAAAACGGCAGACTTGTTTGCCATCCGCCGGTTTTTACATGAAGTTCCTGCTGTAAAAGAATTAGTCTTTAATAAACCCCTGGAAAGTTTAATACACGATCTTTTTGGACACGATTATTTTGTGGTGAAGTCTATTTATTTTGATAAACCTGCATTATCCAACTGGTTTGTTAGCTATCACCAGGACTTAACGATAGCCCTGCGCAGGAAAAAGGAAACACCGGGATTTATTAACTGGACTGTAAAACAGGATGCTGTTGCTGTACAACCGCCCCTGGAAATACTCGAAAATAACTTTACCCTGCGCATACACCTGGACGATACCGATGAAGATAACGGCGCTTTAAAAGTGATACCTGGCTCCCATGTGAAAGGCATTTACCGCCCGGAGAATATTGACTGGGCAGCAGAACAGGAAATTACCTGTGTAGTGCCAAAGGGCGGCGTAATGATAATGAAACCATTATTGCTGCACGCTTCCGGTAAAACAACAGGCAACCGTAAACGCAGGGTTATTCATATTGAGTTTACGAATACAATGCTGCCGCCGGGGCTTGAATGGGCGGAAATTTTATGATAGCTACTAACAAAAGCGGGGTGCAACATTGCATCCCGCTTTTGTTATAGACATGTATTCTTTTTAAAATCACTAAAGCTGTGATAACTGGGTAGGAGGCACCGGTTGTGGGACTACATTTTTAACCGGTTTGATGGATTTTAAATAAGCAAAAACGGCCTTTAAATCTTCATCTGTAGCTTTGGCGTAAGAAGGCCAGGGCATAGGCGGTAAAATAGGCCTGGTACCATCAAGGCCTTTTGATTTCCCCTCCCTGATGGCTTTAATGAATTGAGCTTCCGTCCACGAACCAATGCCGGATTCATCAGGTGTAAGGTTTGCACTGAAGGAGATACCCCAGGGGCCTACGGTGGCTGTATTGGTCATATTAAACAACACCCAGTCTTTAAGTACGGCTGTATCTATTTTGCCTAAGGGCATTGCGGCAGGATGGCCGGAAAGTTCCAGTTCCGGGTCAGGAAAAGGGCCCTGTGGCCCCATTTTCTTCGGGGTATGGCAATCGCTGCAGCCTAAAACGGTTACCAGGTATTGTCCACGTTTTACCAGGCTGTCCTGAGTAATGGGCACACCTGTTCCGGAGGCGGGCTTTTGTTCGCCACAGGATAAAAGAATAATGGAAAGGGCAGTAAGCACGAGGAGCGGTGTTTTTTTCATTTTGGTTGTTTTAAAGGAGATGAGTGTTAAAGCGTTGTACAAAAATGGAAATTAAAACGGGGAAATCAAACATACCTGTAACGGGTTGTTGATTATTTGGCATTAATCATCTTTTAGCGGGACTAATTGGTAAAAGTAAGGTATGAAATGTTGAACAGATATCTGCAGGTTTAAAGGGAAGGGTAATTTTAAAAAAGAACCTTTTGATGTATAAAATTACTGCCTGTGGTGTAACAAGTACAGCTCTTTTTCTTCATCAATATCACTGAGCAGCGGCAACAGGTGATAGCTCATGTTATAGCTGTCAAGTTCCTGTATGGTGCTAAGTACCAGTTTGTTGGTTCCCCAGGGTTTATCGGTAAACATGGGTTCAAATAATTTGTTGAGGCCAACCAGGTAATAACCGCCGGTTTGGGCCGGGCCTATTACCACATCATGGTTATCTAACAACGAAAAAGCCTGCTCTATATGTGTGGCTTCTATTTCAATGCTTTCACTGCCTATAATAACACACTTGCGGTAGCCGGAGAAAAACATGTTTTCAAAAGCAGCCAGCAATTTGTCGCCTAATGTTCTGCCGGTTTGTAATTCTTTGAAATAGCTGTTGCTTTCCCAAAGATCATCGTTGTTAATAAAGTCTGAGTAGTACACGTATTTATCAACAGGCAGGTTGTGGGTAATGTAATAAGTGTGGTGCAGTAATTGCCTGTAAACAGAAAGGGCTTCTTTCTCGCCAATAGCTTCTGCCAGCCGGGACTTTACTTTGCCCGGAAGCGGGTTCCTGGAAAAAATAATAAGTGCATCGTTTGGCATAAAGGATGGGTTTGGTTGCAGAAAAGAAAGAGAGAAAAACTAAAATTTTCGCTGCACATGTTATTAAATTTTGTGGCAGCAACCAACAAAAAAGCCATCCACTAAGGGATGGCCTTTTGTACTTACTAACCCATCTACTTATTTGTAAACCTATAATGGCTTATTAATCTTCATCCGTTCCTATAACTTCAGCAACGGGAACATCAATCAGTTTTGTCCTGATTTTTACTTCTATTTCGTTAGACAGCTCGGGATTATCCAACAATAATTGTTTTACGGCTTCCCTACCCTGGCCAAGTTTATTGCCATCGTAACTAAACCAGCTCCCGCTTTTCTGCACTATGCCCAACTCTACCCCAATATCCAGAATTTCTCCTATTTTGCTGATGCCTTCCCCAAAAATTATATCGAATTCCGCAGCCCTGAAAGGAGGTGCGACCTTGTTTTTAACCACTTTTACTTTAACCTTGTTACCAACAGCCTCATCACCATCTTTAATTTGAGAAATGCGGCGTATGTCTAAACGAACGGAAGAATAAAACTTTAATGCATTACCGCCGGTGGTAGTTTCCGGGTTGCCAAACATAACCCCAATTTTATCACGCAACTGGTTAATGAATATGCAAACAGTATTGGTTTTGCTAATGGTGGCTGTAAGCTTTCGCAGCGCCTGGCTCATTAACCTGGCCTGCAGGCCCATTTTGCTGTCGCCCATTTCGCCTTCCAGCTCTCCTTTGGGTACCAGCGCGGCAACGGAATCTATTACCACCACATCCAAAGCACCGGAGAGAATTAACCGGTCGGCAATTTCAAGGGCCTGTTCACCATAATCCGGTTGAGAAATCAGCAGGTTATCCACGTCAACCCCCAGTTTCTTGGCATAAGAACTGTCAAATGCATGTTCCGCGTCAATAATAGCGCAAATGCCGCCTTTTTTCTGCGCTTCGGCTATAACATGTATGGCAACAGTTGTTTTACCGGACGATTCCGGCCCATAAATTTCAATAACCCTGCCTTTTGGTAAACCACCTACGCCCAGTGCCGTATCCAGGCCTATGGAGCCGGTGGAAATAACTTCCAGTTGTTTTTCGGCACGCTCGTTCATCATCATCACGCTTCCTTTGCCAAAATCCTTGTCTATCTTATCAATGGTAAGCTTCAGCGCTTTTAGTTTTTCTGCGTTTGACATTGCATCAAAGTTTTCTTTTTAGTAAATGGGTTTTGCAAAACTAATATATTTATCATGTAAATACTAAATATTTTAGAATATTTATTTGCCTTTGCGCAACAAATTAAGAACTTATTATTCCAATCAATTCAGTATTTTTTTCCCCGATTCGTTAGTTTTAATTTGAGTATAATACGTGTATTATGAAGAAACCTGTTTGCCAATGCATTGCGTTTTTTTTGTTTATCACTGTTTCCCTTGCAAGCTATACACAACAAAAAACTTATTGCAACCCTATCAACATAGATTATGGGTTTACGCCAATTCCAAATTTTTCTGAAGCCGGCCGTCACCGTGCCACAGCGGACCCGGTAATTACTTTTTTTAAGGGCGACTATTACCTTTTCTCTACCAACCAATGGGGTTACTGGTGGAGCAGCGATATGGCTAAATGGAACTTTGTACCTCGCAAATTTTTAAAACCCTGGCATAAAGTGTATGATGAGCTTTGCGCCCCTGCCGTATTTGTATTGGGCGATACGCTGCTGGTAATCGGCTCTACCTACCAAAAGAATTTCCCTATCTGGATGAGTACCAACCCCCGGGTTGATGACTGG
The DNA here is from genome assembly GCF_009650435.1 of Foetidibacter luteolus. Classification (GTDB taxonomy): domain Bacteria; phylum Bacteroidota; class Bacteroidia; order Chitinophagales; family Chitinophagaceae; genus Foetidibacter; species Foetidibacter luteolus. The sequence goes on along the minus strand of NZ_VVIP01000043.1, from coordinate 224,545 downwards.
AAAGAGGCTGTTGATTCTTTCCAGGCCGGCGCTTGGGATCCCTCCTTTTTCCTGGATGATGATAACCGGCTTTATCTCTACCACGGCTCCAGCAATACCTACCCCCTGTACGGCCAGGAGGTTGACCGTAAAACCTTACAGCCCGTTGGCAAGCGGGTTGATTTAATGAAGCTGCACGACGACCAGCACGGTTGGGAACGTTTTGGCGAATACAACGACAATAATTTTATGAACCCCTTTGTAGAAGGCGCTTTTGTAAATAAACACAATGGGAAGTATTACCTGCAATACGGAGCCCCGGGTACGGAGTTCAGTGGCTATGCGGATGGGGTATATATTAGTGATAAACCTCTTGGGCCTTTTACTTACCAGGAACACAACCCTTTTAGTTACAAGCCGGGTGGTTTTGCCCGGGGAGCTGGTCATGGAGCTACCTACCAGGATAGATATAGCAACTGGTGGCATGTATCTACCATGGTTATTAACGTAAAAAATAATTTTGAAAGAAGGATTGGTATATGGCCCGCCGGTTTTGATAAAGACGATATCATGTATTGCAATACCGCCTTTGGAGATTACCCGCATTGGCTGCCCACAGGCCCGGTTGACCATTTAAAAAGCCGGTTTACCGGTTGGATGTTGCTGAACTATAAAAAGCCGGTAACAGTTTCCAGCACTTATGGTAGTTATTATGCCAATAACGCGGTAGATGAAAGTATTAAAACCTACTGGTGCGCTGCTACCGCCAATGCGGGAGAATGGATACAAACAGATTTGGGAGAAGTTGCCACCGTTAATGCCATTCAGTTAAATTATGCCGACCAGGATGCTGATATTTTAGGAAAGCGTACTGATATATACCACCAATACCGACTGTGGCAATCCAACGATGGAAAGAGCTGGAAAATTCTTATGGACAAAAGCAGCAATAAAACAGATGTACCCCACGACTATATAGAATTTGAACAACCCGTAAAAACACGGTTTATTAAAATGGAAAACGTGCACATGGCCAACGGAAAATTCGCTGTCAGTGGCTTGCGTGTATTCGGTAAAGGCAATGGCGCTGCGCCGGCGCCGGTTAATAACTTTATGGTGCTACGCCCTGAGAATGATAAACGCAATGCCTGGCTAAAATGGTACCCGTCAAACGATGCGTATGCATACAATATTTATTATGGCATTGCGCCTGACAAGTTGTACAATAATATTATGGTGTACGATGCGGCTGAATACTACCTTAAATCAATGGACAAGAATACCACGTATTATTTTACCATTGAAGCCATTAACGAAAACGGGGTAAGCCAAAAAACAGAAGTAAAAAAAGTGGAGTAGCCTAAATTGCTTTTGTTGGTTGTACGTGGTAAGGCAGCAGAATTTTTATGGGCCCGGCAGCAGGAACTATTATGAGGCTTTACTTGCGTCGCACTCTTCTGCTGCAACAATTCTATTCAGCAATGGGCATCACAAAACCATATAACATTCAACGCAATTTAATCAGCACAATATGAGTATCGCCCAATCTTTATTACCCGAGTTTAAGCATGAAGCATCCAATACCCGGAAGGTTTTGCAACTGCTGCCCGATGAGCATTTTAACTGGAAACCACACGAAAAATCTTACAGCCTGGGCTACCTTGCCACGCATATTGCACAATTGCCAAACTTTATAACCCTTATGTTATCTGCCGGTGAGCTAGACCTTGCCGGTGATAAAATGGTAAGAGGAAAAGACAGCAATTTTGCAGAAGTACTTGCAAGGTTTGAAGCCCGTTTTGCTGAAGCAACAACTGCTCTGCAAAACGCAACGGACGCAGACCTTACCGCCAAATGGTTACTGCGTAAAGGAGATTTCACGCTTTTTGAGTTGCCCAAAGTTGTTGCCATGAGAAGCATGGTATTCAATCACATTATCCATCACCGCGGGCAACTGATAGTTTATATGCGGTTGCTAAACCTTAAGGTACCAGGCTTGTATGGCCCATCTGCTGATGAAGCGAGTTGATAATTAATGGTAATATCAGCAGGTAGTAACAAACAAAAAAGCAGTTGAAAATGATCAACTGCTTTTTCTATTTTGATGAGACGACAACGAATATTACGTTACTTTTCCAGCTTTATTTCCCCTACATCTGTAAGTTGGCCATCTGCCACCTGTACTCCATCTTTTATTACATCTTTATAGGGTACTGTTGCATCAACCATAATCTTGTAGGTGCCCGCTTTAGCATTTGTTATTTGAAAAGCTCCTTTTGCAATTAATGTTTTAAGTGTATCTGTGGCAGATACAGCCCAAACATACTTAGCGCCGTCAGCAGGTGAAACAGTACCTTTTATAGAACCCCCGGTTTGAAATGTTGTAAAAGCAAATAAACCACACACTGCAATGGCGAGTACCATCAAGCCCCTTGTAAATCTTTTCATAACCGGGTTGTTTTTGTTTAACATTTAAATAAAGTTAGTATTAAACCCTTAATCTATTCAAGTTCCATGCCAACAAGGCAACCACAGGCTACGCCGTAAGGTTTATAATTTTTGGTACAACGCTTTTAGCTTTTCCCTTGTCATGATGCTTTCCCAGTTTTTTCCCAAGGCGTTCTCCCACAAGGGCTTCATACCAAGAGACACGTTTATCATTGCATCAAACTGGTCATCTGATAAACCTTTGCAAATACCTTGCGGAATTTCAATGTTGTTCAACTCCACCATGCGTTTAAACTCAGCAACACCTTCAGGATAATACTCTTCCAGTTGGTTCATTACAATGCAGTTGCCAATGCCATGTTTGGTGCCCAGCAAGTAGCTAAGGCCATAGCTAACGGCGTGTGCAACACCCACCTGGCTGTAGGCTATGCTCATGCCCCCGGCGTAAGATGCCATCATTAATTTATCATCACTCGCATCGTCCCACCCTGTTTTCAGGAATACATCCTGGCAAAGCTGTAAAGCTTTTTCGCCGTAGCTTTTGCTAAACTCGTTAAGATAGGTGCCCTGCAGGCTTTCAATGCAATGTATGTAACAATCCATACCGGTATAAAAACGCTGGTTAACGGGTGCATTGGCAGTAAGTTCCGGGTCAAGCACAATCTGGTCAAAGGGCGTAAAGTCAGAGTTCATACCCAGCTTTTTGGTGGGCCCTGTTAATACAGTGGTACGGCTAACCTCCGCACCGGTGCCGCTTAAAGTAGGTATGCCGGCTTTATAAACACCGGGATTTTTTACTAGGTCCCAACCCTGGTAATCTGCGGAAGAGCCCGGGTTGTTCATCATTAAAGAAACAGCTTTGGCAAGGTCCATGGCAGAGCCGCCACCAATGCCAATGATGCCGCTTACTGTTCCGAATTCTTCTTTAAGGTCGCTGGCGAGCTTATCTACATAAGATGTCTTTGGTTCATGAGTAACATCTACGGTTATTATTTTATCGTTACCGCGTAAAGGAATACGGCCCATTAAAGACTTGCCGTCAAAAAAATGGTCAAGCAAAAAAATCATGGGCGCACCGTTTTTTCTTTGTGGTGCAAGTATTTCATCTAACTGGTTAAAGCTGCCCCTGCCATATACTACATAGCTTACCATTTTAAAGTTGCGGAACTGTGCCATAGGAAAATTTTAGGGCGTAAAGTTATTTAAATACAGTTGATAATGCCGTTGATTGACTGTGTAGGCTTTACGGGCTGTTTTGCTGTGTCACCACCGCGCCAGGGATTGCAGCGGATACCCCGGTGAGGGCATTGCAGCAGGGCCTTTGCGCCGGAGTATGAGCACAACTGAGAAAAAGCAACTGAGTGTTGCTTTGACGAAGGTTGCGAACGCAGTTCCTCCCGGTGCCCATCGCCTTAGCGTGGGCAGGCGCCCTGCAGCTATTAACCGCCGGTAGAAATATCTTTCAATACTTCATCTACAAGGTTTTTTTCAAACCCTTTTTGTTGCAGGTACGCCGCAGTTTTAGAGCGGCGCATAAAATGGTTTTCGCCTTGTAAAGAAGCATATTTAACAGCCGCAAGTTTTTTTAGAGTGGCTGTGTAATCCGTTTCGTCAATAGTTTTAAGCGCATTATTAATGTTGTAGTTACTAACCTGTTTTTGCTTTAGCTCATATTGAATTTTTATACGGCCCCAATGCTTAAGGCGAAATTTACCCCCGGCAAACTCACGGGCAAAGCGCTCTTCATTAAGGTAATTTTCTTCAATTAAAAGGGCAAGCAGATCCTCCGTTTCTGTTTTTCTAAGCCCAAAAGAGTACAGTTTTTCTTTCACCTCTTTATGGCTTCTCTCCTGCCAGGCGCAGAAATGTTTTATTTTCTGCAGGGCCTTATCTTTTGATATATAACGTTGTTCTGGCACATCAAAACTTTTAAAATTAGCTGCAAATAATAGCATCTTATGGTGCGAATGCTTATTTTTATAGTAAAACTATATAACCCAATGCAACCCGGCAAGCTAAGTATATGCCTGATAGATGATGACCGGATTTATCAATTTGCCGCCAGAAAGACCATAGAGGCAACCGGTATGGCCGGAAGTGTAATGGTGTTTTCAAATGGCCTGGAAGCATTGGATTACCTGAAATCTCACCTTGAAGATGTTTCGCAACTGCCTGATGTTATTTTCCTGGATATAAATATGCCCGTGATGAACGGCTGGCAGTTTTTGGAAGAATACCAGCCTGTGAGTGAGGGCCTTAAAAAAAATGTAATCGTGTACATGGTCAGCTCTTCTATAGATGAGTATGATATTAACCGTTCCAAAGAGTTCCAGGCGGTTTCGGAATACATTCTGAAGCCGGTAAACAAGGAAAAATTCAGCGAGCTTCTTTCGTCAGTAACGCCCTGACAGTCCCTCCTTAGCGCACAACAAATTCACATCCCGGTGTTAATAAGTTTACCGCAGTAACACAGATTGTGGAATGTTAACATTTTACAGTAGGTTTGTTGCATTAGTAAATAACAGATTAGCTCTCTTATGAAATTTATTGTGTCTTCTTCGGCTTTGTTAAAACATTTGCAGCAGATTAATGGCGTTATTAATGCCAATACCGTATTGCCCATACTGGAAGATTTTTTGTTTGAGATACAGGATAAAAAGCTGAGTGTTGTAGCCACAGACCTTGAAACCGTAATGCGGGTTGAAATGGATGTGGAAAGTAAGGAAAATGGCAAGGTGTGCATACCGGCCAAGATTTTGATGGACTCTCTCAAAAACATTCCCGACCAACCCTTAAGCTTTACCATAGAACGCAACTTTGCCATTGAAATAACCAGCGACAATGGCAAGTATAAAGTAATGGGCGAAAACCCGGATAATTTTCCCAAAGAACCCTCTTCAGACGACACGAATAACTTCACCATAGCCAGCAGCGCTTTTGTAAATGCGATTAATAAAACTTTGTTTGCCGTAAGCAGTGATGACTTAAGGCCAGCTATGACCGGTGTGTTTTTTGAGCTGAATAAAGATTCTCTCCAATTTGTGGCTACAGATGCCCACAGGTTAGTGCGCTATAAACGTAAGGATGTTGCCTGTCCTAAAACAGACAGCTTTATTGTACCCAAAAAACCATTAAACCTGTTAAAGAACGCATTGCCGGATAATGCAGACCAGCTTACGGTTAGCTACAACAGCAACCACCTTTTTGTAAAACATGGATCTACCCAGTTAATATGCCGGTTAATAGATGCCCGCTTTCCTGATTACAAAGTGGTAATACCAACAGATAACCCGTATAAGCTGGTAGTAAATACATCCGACTTTCAGAGTGCATTGCGCCGTGTAAGTGTGTTTAGTAATAAAAGCACCAACCAGGTAGCGCTTAGCATAAGCGGCAGCGAACTGCAACTGGCCGCGCAGGACGTAGACTTTAGCTTTGAAGGCAACGAACGCATGAGTTGCCAGTACGATGGCGAAGACCTGCAGATTGCTTTTAACGCCAAATTTTTAATTGAAATGCTTAACTCCGCAGATACGGAAGAAGTAAAGGTTGAACTATCTACACCTACCAAGGCCGGAATTATAAAACCAACAGAACAAAGCGATGATGAGGATGTGCTGATGCTGGTGATGCCCCTGATGCTGAACAATTAAACACTACAGTATAATTACAAAACAATAGTTAAGAACCGCTGAATGCAGCGGTTTTTTAATGCGCCTGAAAGTTGGCGAACCGGCAGATTGTATAACTTAGAAGTAACTAAGGGTCGCCATGGAAAGTATTGCAGCATATTTTGAAAGTATCCCATCTCTGCACCGTGCATTAATCATAGCCGGCGGCATTACTTTATTCTGGATGCTGGAATCAGTTATTCCTGTATTCAGGTTTAGGTACAATAAATGGAAACATGCTTCAGTAAATATCTTTTTCACCTTTACCACCGTTATTATTAATCTTGGTTTTGTGCTGTTGATTGTTTTTGGCAGCCAGTGGTGCAGGCAAAATAATTTTGGCCTGCTGCAATGGGTAAGCCTGCCCCTGTGGGCACAAATGCTGGCCGGCCTGCTGGTGCTTGACCTGGTAGGTGCTTACCTGGTACACTTAATACAGCATAAAATAAAGTGGATGTGGAAGTTTCACCTGGTGCACCATGCGGATACTTTTGTTGATACTACCACGGCTAACCGCCACCACCCGGGTGAAAGCGTATTCAGGGCGGTATTTACAGTGTTGGCTGTTTTTGTAAGCGGCGCCCCTATTTGGCTGGTAATGATGTACCAGACTTTATCCGTTGTATTATCCCAGTTTAACCACGCAAACATCAGGCTTCCGTCATGGGTTGAAAAACCGCTTGGCTGGCTTATTGTAACGCCAGGCATGCACCGGGTACATCATCATTATGTAAGGCCGGAAACAGACAGTAACTACGGAAATATTTTTTCGTTGTGGGACAGGTTGTTTGGCACTTACCGTTTTACGCCGGCCAGTGAACTGCGGTATGGGTTAGATGTACTGGAGGGCAGAAACGATGGCAGCCTGACGGAACAACTTACCGTTCCGTTTGATAAGAAAGTAAAAACAGATTATTGAGTTAATGAGATTTTATTAACGTCAGGAAATTTTATGGGCCGGGCAGGAGGAACTACTATGAGGCTTTGGTTGTGTCACTCACTTGTACGCCTTGTCCGCTATTCGGCTTTTACCACCGCGTATAAATTAGTCTGCATCTTTTCCTCAGGCATTTATAAAATCTTCAGCACAGCATTAAGCGCTGTTTTAAAACGGTGTTGGTAATCCCCACTTATATTAATCCACGGTACCTGCTGGTTAACAAGAATGTCTTTGTACATATTGTACAATTCTTTGCGGGGCTGCTCGTCCGGGTATTCCCTCAGTTCATCTTTTGTCCAGGGTAAATCCGTATCACAGAGCAGGTACAGGTCATATTTTCTTTCTGCTATTTTTTCAAGAATATAGTGATGGCACTTGCCAAAAACATATTCGCACCACACTTTCATCACATACATATCGGTATCAATAAACAGCAATGGGGCGCTGAAAAGGCCTGCATCCGGGTAAAACTTTTTTTCAACTTCAGCAGCGTATTTTTCTTCAAGTGCTAGTTGGCCTTTAGCTATATCCAGCAGGGTTGCAAAATTGTATTCTTTACCATGGCACAGCAGGTATTCCCTTGCATATTCCGCGCACCAAAGTGTGTTGAAGTGGGCGGCAAGCTGCTCACTTAATGTGCTTTTGCCTGTTGATTCCGGCCCTATGATCACTATTTTTTTCATGAAAAGAAATGCTTGTTGTAATAAAGGTTAACGCTTGCTTCGCCAAACAGGTGCGCCTTAAGTGAAAGCCAGATATAAATAACCGTACTGATGATACCGATAGGATAAAGAATAATGTTTTCTTTTTTGCTGTACCATACGCTTGCTATTCCTGTAAGTACGGCAATATATTCAGGGGCAGAAGTGTTTCTGATGCCTTCGTAAAACTGTTGAAGAAATTCGGTTAGGTTCACCCGTTAAATTTACAATAAGAGTGCTTTGAATGTTGTTGCTTATTTCGTTAACAAATAGCACGAAACTTTATGTTGTAAAGACGGCGGGCTGTTGTGTTATGCTTTGGTAAGCTTCGGGGGTGTACCTCGTACCTCGGCCCGCTCTTATACGTGGGATAATTCAGAGAGGGATGCCTTGCCGGGTCAGGATTGGAAAAGCTGAATGGCTGCCGGATTGCAACGGAAACCCCGCTGAGGCCTTGTGCGGATGATCTGGCGGCGGAGTTGCAGTGAAAAGCCGGGACGACTGTTGCTAAAGAACTAAAAGGCGAAAGCCCCAACTAATCCAAAATAAAAATGCCTGTACATTAATCTGCACAGGCACCGTATTTATTCACTCAAAAAAAATCTGCTTATTCAGCCTCGGCCACAACCTCTTTTACTTCGGGTATCATGCGTTTCATCATACCTTCAATACCTGCCTTGAGGGTAATCATAGATGACGGGCAACCACTGCAGCTACCCTGCAGCATGAGGTTTACCACACCGGCATCGTAGCTTTTAAACTGTATGGCGCCGCCATCCATTTCAACCGCCGGCTTTACATAGTTGTCCAGCAGTTCTTTTATGCGTTTAACCACATCATCATCATCCGCGGAAACAGTATTGCTGGCTTCCTGCCTTGTTTTGGCCACCTCATCTTCGTTTATCACAATACCGCCGCCTTCCAGGTAATCTTTTAAAAATTGCTTTACGGCGGGAATTACGTCCTGCCATTCATCCGTTTCCGGCGTTTTTGTAAGCGTAACAAAATTGCTGGCAATAAACACGCTTTTTATAAAGGGAAAACTAAATAATTCTTTTGCAAGCGGAGATGGCCCTGCGGTGGTTTCGTCAGGAAAATCAATGCTTTTACCGGGGTATAGTAATTTGTTGGCAACAAACTTCATGGTCTCCGGGTTTGGTGTCATTTCGGTATATATACTGATAACCGGGTTTCCTGTCTTAATCATACTTCAACTTTTTAGCGAAACAAATATAGTAAAATAGCCGGTAATGGCTGTTTGGGAAAATGTAAGATTGCGTGAAGTGGCTCAAATTTCGTTTATCGTAAAGGCGGGTTTTCCTCAAGCTCCTCTGGTTTTTTCAAAAAAAGTTCCTGCCGCCCTTTACCCGTAAATTGCTTGTAGCACTGTTGTATGTAATAGCCAAGCTCTATATCATTCATTTGCAGCAGTATTTCGTACGCAGGCTTGTAAATGGTAATAAATTTTGTTAGCGTTTTACCACTGTCTATGCCGGTAATTTGCCTGATAAGCCTTTTATTGAAGCGGTGGTCTATGTATTTGTCCTGTTCCTGAATCAGCAATCTTTCCTGGAAACTGAGCATTTGCCGTTGCTTTCTGAACCGGAACATGTTGATAAGCTGGTCAAGGTCCAGCCCAACCGTTAAGCTGCCCGGAACATAGGAAGATGGCGGGTTGCTGCTTAATGCCAGGCCGGGTTTTTTGTAGTCGAATATTTTGGCATAATTGCGGCGGTTTAAAATGGAATCCAGCTTATAGTCGGAACTTTTTACTTTAACAGAAGGCAGCCAGGTGGCCTCTATATGCAGCGCTATTTCAAAATTTGACAGGTTGGCAATAGTATCAATGGAGTATTTCTGTGTGTTTTTATTGAGAAAGGAAAACCAAACAGAATCTTTGCCGGTAACTGGTATGGTAAAGCGGCCCAGGCTGTCTGTAATGCGTACACGGCCAGATGAACTAAACACAGAAACAGCTTCTACAGGGTTACGGCTTGAAAAATCTACCACCCTGCCCTGTAAATTGTACGATTGCGCAATAGCGGAAAAACCCGCAAACAAGAAGCAAAACAATAAAACAGGAACAGCGTATATTTTTTTCAAGAACAATTTTTTTGGCGGATAATATTACAAAGCACTGGCGATATAGCCGCCTAAACTTAGGTATTTAACCCAAATTTGCAGAAAAAAGACCTGGGTTAAGATATTGGGGGGATTACTTTCGGAATTGAAAGTGCCGGGCGGAAGACAAACCCAGTTAAACCGGTATAAAAAGCAGCAGTTAGTTGTGGAAATAAAAACGCCCTGTAATTGTGTTACAAGGCGTTTATGTGGTGTGGGCCGGGATCGAACCGGCGACACAAGGATTTTCAGTCCTTTGCTCTACCGACTGAGCTACCGCACCATCCTTATTAAAAAGAGCAGCAAAAATTGTTGCCCCTGTTTAATTGGGCTGCAAATATAAGCGCAATATTCAAATGATGAAATATATGTTGCAAAAAAGTTTAAAACGCAGGAGTTGTTACCATTAAATAGATTATCACTGCCTTAGGGTTGAAAAAAATTAGGCAAGTATGCGCTTTTGCTTAACTTTATGTTCGTTATTGTTTAAACAAATAACAAATGTTTCAGCATAGCATATAATCCCTGTCTTATAAATAGTGTCAACCCTTTGAAATCTTATCTGTACGTTTTACCGGAATTGACGGCTTGTCAAGAAACAAAACCTAAATAATGGGTTGTTATTTTCCGGTAATGCTATAATTTTTAATCCCGGCATAGCCACATAAGATGGAAGTTTACTTGTAGGGAACTTGATATTACTGCGTATATCGGCTATAAAGCTATTGCACAGTTTATATCATGCACCCGAAGCTGCATTGTATTACCTGTGTTAACTTATTCTAATAAACCGTACGCATGCTTAAGCAGCATACTAATTCAGTTATGCTGATGATGCATAGATTGTTGCTAACGGAAAAACATCCATGTTGATATTAAAAGATCAATAAATCTTATTGTATGATCAGGATTTTTATAGCTGATGATCACATGGTAGTCAGGAGAGGCCTCAAACAGATATTGCTTGAAGAATTTCCTTCTGCTCACATAGAAGAAGGCGCCGATGCAGAAATATTACTTAAAAAAGTAATGAAAGAAGAGTGGGATGTAATAATTACAGATTTGTCAATGCCGGGAAGGTCTGGAATGGAGGCGCTTCAGCAAATAAAACTTCATTACCCTAAATTGCCGGTACTTGTATTGAGCGGGCACCCTGAAGAGCAATATGCTATACGGGTACTAAAGGCAGGCGCTTCCGGCTACCTTAATAAAGAATCTGCCCCCGAAGAGCTGGTAAAAGCTGTACATCGGGTACTGCTGGGTAAGAAATATATAACTCCATCCATCGCAGATCAATTGATTCTTGGGCTTGATAAAGACAACGAAAAATTGCCGCACGAATACCTGTCTGACAGGGAATTTGAAGTGTTTAAACTTATCTCTTCTGGAAAATCCGTTTCGGATATTGCCACTCAAATGTCTTTAAGCGTTACCACCGTTAGTACCTACCGGGCCAGGATACTGGAAAAGATGAATATGAAAACCAATGCGCAGCTAACCATTTACTCCATAGAAAACAAGCTTTTATAGATTATTAATTTACCATTTCTTACTTCCCTGGCAGAAATGCCTTCTATCATTACCTGCCTTTGTGTAGTACAAATACTACATTAAACTGCTGGCATCCTCTATTGCCAATACGCTTGTCTCTGTTGTATGTTTACTTTGAAATTACGAGAATGGTGGAACACAGGAGCAGGACTATACTTATTGTAGATGATTCGTATTTAATTATTGAACGTTTAATTGAAATGCTGCAGGATTTGGATACTGTAAAAAACGCTCATTCAATTAAATATGCTTTTAGCTGCAAGGAGGCTAAAACAATTTTGCAGGAAATGCCTGTTGATTGCCTGTTGCTTGACATTAACCTGCCTGATGCAAGCGGCATTGATTTACTAAGGCTGGTGAAAACCAACTACCCTCAAACCCAGGTTGTTATGGTTACCAACCAGTCAAGCCAGCATTACCGGCAATTATGTAAAAAACTGGGCGCCGATAACTTTGTTGACAAATCAAGCGACTTCGATCAAATTCCAGGAATACTTACCTCTTTGGTTCATAGATAGCCCCCCACTATGGTTTCCGTACAGGCTGTTCACGAAGGTGATACGGCCTGTTTTTCTTAAAGTTATTATACCGCTTATTTCCCCTTAAAATTGGGTTTTCTCTTTTCCAGGAAAGCTGTAGCGCCTTCTTTCAAATCTTCGGTGCCAAAGCATTCGCCAAATTTTTTTATTTCGTAATCGTAACCTGCCTGGGTATGGTCAAAAGCGTTGATAGATGCAATAACCCGGCTTATGGCAAGAGGGGCTTTACTGTTAATAACAGATAAAATTTCTTTGGCCTTATCCAACAACTCTTCCGGTTTTACCACACTGTTTACAATGCCATATTGCATTGCATCTGCTGCATTAATTAATTCTCCTGTCATTATCAACTGCATCGCCCTGCCTTTGCCTGCAACCTGCACTAATCTCTGAGTACCACCATAGCCGGGTATAAGCCCCAGGTTAACCTCCGGCTGCCCAAACCTGGCCGTTTCAGAAGCTATTATAAAATGACAGGCCAGCGCCAGCTCGCAACCGCCGCCCAGTGCAAAACCATTAACGGCGGCTATAACAGGTTTGGGGGCATTTTCAATTTTGTCAAAAACCATCTGCTGGCCCCTTCTGGCCAGTTCCTCACCCTGCAGCGCATCCAGTTGCAAAAATTCGCTGATATCTGCACCGGCAACAAAACTTTTACTGCCGGCCCCGGTAATAATTGCAGATTTAATTTCAGGGTTATGATAAACTTCTTCTACCGCGGTGCTTAGTTCCTCAATTACCCGGGTATTTAAGGCATTCAGCTTATCCGGCCTGTTAATGGTAATAGTAAAAACTCCATTTTCAAGGCTGGTTAACAATAACTGATATGGCATACATTTTCTTTTTAGAATAATCAATTTTACATTCAACAATACAACAGCAACCCGCATTTTCCGCTATAACTGCGTCTCATCCAGCTTTAAATTTATCTTTTTCACCATATATTTTGGCCGGTTTAACCGAAATAAGTTTTCTGTTCAGCGTTTATTGCCAAAATTCACAGTGTTAACCGTAATATACGGATGTACATCAAATCATTAATATTTCATAATAAGCAGTTAGTTTTGGTAAGAGCCCGTTATTCCTGGCGGGCTATTTTTTTGCTATGGGACAAACCGCATTGCTACTATGAGGCGTCCCTTGTGTCACTCACTTGTACGTCCAAAGCTTTATTCAACAATTTACAGCGCACCCCAAACATTACAGGTATTATTTTTTATTCCGGGAAGCTCCCCAATTTTTAACTTACGATCAGGATTACAGTACTATTGTATTCTTGTTTTACGCATAAGGACCGCCTGCAAAAGAAGCAACAGGCTGCACTTTGGGTGAGGGATTGAAGCGGTTACCCCGCTGAAGGCTTTGTGCGGCGGAGTAATAGCACAAGCGAGGAAAAGCAACTAAACGTTGCTTTAACGAAGGTTGCGAACGCAGTTCTGTCCGGCCCGAGGTACGAGGGACACCCCCCAAAAACCTTTAGCAATAGCCCAGAAAAGGCCTTGTTGGGCAGCAAGACCGCACTATGGTTTTCCCGAATATCACCAAACGCTTGATTAGCAAGAATTTTTCTGTTTAAATTCATGCTTATGAAATTTGATTTTAAAGAAAAATTTTTGAAGGTGAAAAATGTATTACTGCTGGCTGTGCTGGTTATAACCATTTCCTGTAATGCACAAAGCAGCCCTTCCACTGCTTCGGTTAAAGACACATACCTTAAAATAGAACGCATGATACCAATGCGGGACGGGATTAAACTGTTTACCGCTATTTACATGCCCAGGGATACCTCTGAGAAATACCCGTTTCTTATAATGCGTACACCCTATTCCTGTGCGCCTTATGGGGAAGATAATTACAACACACGCAGGCTTGGGCCTAACAGGCGCTTTGCAGAGGAAAAATTCATTTTTGTTTACCAGGATGTTCGGGGCCGTTATATGAGCGAGGGAAATTTTGAAGAAATGACGCCGGCCATAAATGCCAGCCAGGCAGGTAAAAAAACCGATGAAAGCACAGATGCCTATGATACGGTTGACTGGTTGCTTAAAAACATTGCGAACAATAACGGAAATGCCGGTCTATACGGAATCTCTTATCCTGGTTTTTATGCTGCCGCAGCGTTGCCTAATGCTCATCCGGCAATAAAAGCTGTATCGCCCCAGGCGCCGGTAACAGATGAATTTGAGGGAGATGATGCCTACCACCGTGGCGCCTTTTTTTTGATGGATAACTTTGGCTTTCTTAACTATTTTGATCATCCGCGCAAAGAACCTTGGAAAAAATACCCATCCATTAATAACAACATAGAAATAAAAGATGCCTATGAGTTTTTTTTAAAACTTGGCCCAATCAAAAATGCGAATGATTTATACTTTAATAACCGCAGTAAAATATGGAATGAATACCTGGCGCATAATACAAAAGATAGTTATTGGCAGGCCAGGAATATACGTACCAGTTTAAAGGATGTGCAACCTGCCGTGCTTGTTGTGGGTGGCTGGTTTGATGCAGAGGATTTGTTTGGCGCACTTAATACATACAAAGCCATTGAGCAACAAACGCCTGTAAACAACAACCATTTGATAATGGGCCCATGGACGCACGGCGCCTGGGCCGCTAATAGCTGGACAAGTTTTGTAAATTATGATTTTGGCGGCAACACAAATACTTTTTTTCAGCAACTTGAGTTTAACTTCTTTACTTATTATCTGAAAGGCAAAGGAAGTTTTACCGCTGCGGAAGCCAGCATTTTTTTCACCGGTTCTAATGAGTGGAAAAGCTTTAGTCAATGGCCAGCGCCGAAAACAACTAAAACAACTTTATTCCTGGGTAATGATAAAAGCCTGCAATCGTCAACTCAGCACTTAACTGGTTTTGATGAATATACTTCCGACCCGGCAGACCCGGTACCTTACATAAAAGACCGGGCGCCGGGGAGGTTAGACGAGTATATGGCAGCAGATCAAACATTTGCCTCCCGGCGGCCAGACGTGCTAAGCTATACCGGCCAGGCATTGCAGCAAAACTTTACCATAGCAGGTACCCTAACGGCCAACCTGTATGTAAGCATTGAGGGTAGCGATGCCGATTTTATTGTAAAACTTATTGATGTTGAGCCAGATGGCGACCAAACCCAACAATTGGTAAGGGCAGAAGTTTTACGGGGAAAATTTCGTAACAGTTTCGAGAAACCGGAAGCTTTTACCGCCGAAAAGGTTACGGAGGTAAAACTTCAGCTAAATGATGTTGCACATACCTTTTTAAAAGGGCATAAAATTATGGTGCAGGTACAAAGCACCTGGTTTCCGCTGGTTGACAGAAACCCACAGCAGTTTATGAATATCAGCGAAGCAGAAGAAAAAGACTTTAAGAAAATAAAGGTAAGGCTATACCACAGCAGAAAATATCCATCAGCCATAGAAATGTACGAGCTGAAATAAACTGGCAGCATCTTTGAACATGTATAATAAACTATAGCATGAAAAATATAGGAACATTTCTTTTAGCCGGCGCAGTTGCCGGTGTAGGTGTGTGGTTTTTTAATACCCCTGCCGGTAAAAAGTTGTTTGATCAAACGTTTAAGGCCGTTTCTGATGTTTTGGGTGGCCAGTTTAAATCAGTTTTTTCGAATATTGCAGAAGTGCCTGTAGAAGACATTGACCATACTGACGAACCAGGAAAAACTGTTCCGGAGATATAAAAACACGGTTTTTGTTTGTAATTATTTAGTGCTGTAATTGAAAAAAGGGGGTACGGAAGGATACGGATGGTTACAGAGAGATTGTGAACTTTAGAATAAACATTTAGTTAAGCCGCATACGGTAGATCAAAAACGGACATTTACTAAGGTTCCGGCAAGCATGTTCTTACCATACGCGGCTGTATTTTTAAAAGAGGGGTTAATTATCCCTTTTTATCTTCTCCCTCAGCTCAGGAATATTTTTCAGTAACGATAGAAAGTCTGCTTTTATTAACATTACTGCTTCTGTAAGGTATTCAAGTTCATACAAGGCCGGGGTTGTTTCTGTTTGTTCTTTCGTAACAAAACCGCTCACATTGGCGTTGCTACGAAAATTTGGTAATTGCATGGGGTTTAAAGATTAAATGTTTAATAAAGTAAGGTTATGGTTGTTTTCCCGGGTACGGATTATTGTATTTCTATGCTGCCAGAATTTAGCAGCTACACAGGATATTGGATTGTAAAAAGAACGGATTAATTTACCTATGCCTTATTTCGGCTTTGCCGAAACTAAACAGGGGTACTATTAACTAAGCGGTTTTTCTTTCAAAAAGCTTTTTGGCGTAATTGAATAAAAAAATTCAATTTCAGCCGGGTATTCGCCAAGTTCAATTTCAAGGCAGCATTCGTTAAGCTTCATCTGCCACAGAAAAAGTTTACTGGCATTGGCATTTTCGTCCAGTATGCCGGGCAACATCTCTTTTAACAGCCCGTTCCAGCATGCCTCTTCAAGTTTATCTGCTATGGCATGGGATTGTTTTTTACCCGCAGGTGGATTTTTGCACCACTGCTGCTGGCTATAGCTCGTATCAGTCATCAGCAGTATTTCCTGTTGTGTAAATACGTGTTGCATAAAGGCTTATTGAATAGCTGGCTGGTTTAAAAAGTAAACAATATCCGGAGAAGGTTCTGCAAGTGCATAACGCCTGGCAACCTCAGCCTTTTTTGTTATCACCACTTTAATGTACTCCGCTAAAATACCAGGCTCGGCTTTTTCGTTCAGCAGGTATGTTTCCGCGCCCAGCTTAACAGCCTCAACTGCCGCGGGAAGCGTTAATACGCCGGTTACTACAACAACGGGTATTTGTGCCCTTAACTCAAGAAGCGCCTTAACTACCTGCTTAGATTGTTTTTCAGTGTCACTTACGTCAAGTACAATCGCATCGAACTGTATTGATTTAAGCAACATGCCTGCTTCAGCTATGCTGCAGGTATCAACCGCAAAAGAGCAATTGCCGGTTTTAACAACCTGGTCTTCTACCCATTTAATGGTAGTACTGCTGCTGGTATAAATCAGTATTTGCATAATATTGAATCTTATGGTTTTAGATTGTGAACCTTTAACTACCTGAAAAGAATACGGAGGATGCGTTAGCCTTTTAAACAGTTCTTTATTGTCAAAATACAGTAGCAAGATTTCATAAGGCACGGAAAAAACTTAAAGACATAAATGGGGCAGGCTTATTTTGAAGCTGTTACCTTTTAAGAGTTTCCATTAGGGTACGGAAAAAACGACAAAGGTTTGTTTATGGGTGAAACTAACCTTGTGCATATGGCTGTTGATATACCTGGATCATTAGCGATATGCTTAATATTGTAGGATACTGGATTTTGTCAATGAACTGCTGTTTATTAAACTTTTAAACCGGGGCGTTTATTCAGTTTGATAACACAAAGTAACTTTAAGCGCAGGCCGTAAAAAATAGTTGGATTAATAGAAAGGAAGTAAGAATTTTTTTGGTAACCACGTAGTATAAGTACTACACGCATAACAAAATTAAGAGTGGTTTAGTTTCAGGTAAATCATTAACTCATTGATTAGAAACATTGATTTGAAGGAGGTCAGGGTGATGGAAAAATAGGTAGTTTGATGGCGAAAAAGTGACCAGTGTTAGGTTACTATTATAAATCAATAAGTTGCGCCACAGGATATGTATGTTGCAGTTAGGTGCAACCTTTCACTGAATTTAGGTTGGATATCACCAATTATGGTAGGTCCGATACCCGGATAAGGGAGGCTATGTTTTGTCTTCTTTTTCGAGTTTTAAAACAAGGCTGTAGTAAATTGGTGTAGTACAAAGAAACCATTACAACATTTAATTGTAGCTTTTTTCAGGCAAAAAATACAGTGGGTCAATGGAAAAGTAGCGCTCTATCGTTGGTGGAAACTCCCCCAATTCCATTTCCAGGCCCAGGCTTTTTTGCTTCATCTGCCACAGAAAAAGCTGTTTACCTGTAGGAGACTTTGCGATAATGCCCGGCAACATATCGTACAGCATGCCATTCCAGCAGGCGTCTTCCAACTGTTCGTTTTTAGAGTGATAATGTTGGTTTTGGTCGTTACCTGTTTCAATCCACTGCCGCTGGGCAAAAGTGGTGTTGGTCATTAAAAATACTTCCTGGTGTGTAGTTTGCTTTTTCATGATCTCTGCTTTAAACTGGTATAACAATAAGATGCCGCTAATGTGAAATTGTTACCTGTTTGTAATAAAAAATTGCGTTAAAACCGGTCAGCAAAACTTATATGTTAACTGTAGTGCCGGGTTAAACGGGTATGACTAACCGCTGCAACATTTATTAAGATTTACGGATTAAAGTTATAAATGGTTTGAGGCCGGAACTATGTGAAATACCACAGAAATTGCAGGGAAAATAACTACTCAACAGGGCGTATAAAAACAAAGCCACCAAACTGGCGGCTTTGTTTATTAATGCTTTGCATTAATAACAAAATACATTTATGGGCCCGGCAGAAGAATAAGCAGGAGGCTTTACTTGCGTCGCACTCTTGTACTGTTGATACGCTATGGAGCTTTGCCCACCGTGCAGACTTGCGTTTGCCGCCTTTGGCAACATTTGCCTGCCGCCCGGTATTATTTCTTCGCTTTTGCCCTTTTTTTCATTTCATCCAGGGGCATATAAATCAGGCGTCCAATAGGTTCTTTGCCGCGGTAGGTAATCACCTTCATCATTACCGCGTCTTTGGGGGCGGTAACTGTTTCCGTGTATTTGGGGTAAAACCTGTCCGGAAAAGAGTTGTCGAAACTGTAGTAAATATCAAGGCCTTCAATTTCCGTAGCCAGGGTTATCTGTAACTGCCCCTTGCCATCAAACGACGAAGTGAATATAGGGTCATACATACTGGGTGCATAATTAGTTTCCGCAGCATCAAACCGTTTAAAATGCTGCTCTACCCGTCTGGTAAAATTGTTCCAGTTTTTTGCCTCTTTTGCAGACCATACACTTTCCGCCGTAGCAAACGCCCGGGGCCAAGTCATGTACTCTGCATGGCGCATATTGTAAACCTGCTCTGTCCAAAGATTGGCCTGGCCCCCTTTTATGTATTTGGCATCCACACCTTCGGGCACAGGCTCAAACTGGTAAGCCTTGTTTAGCCGCAGCGAGGCATACACACGTGGTTCTATGGCAGCGTCTCCCTGCATGTAATCAATATAAACAAATGTGGTGGGGCTCATTACTACCTCGTGCTGCATTTTAGCCGCTTCTATACCCCCCTTTTCTCCACGCCAGCTCATTACAGCGGCGCCGGGTGCAAGGCCACCTTCCAGTATTTCATCCCACCCTATCAGTTT
Source organism: Foetidibacter luteolus (assembly GCF_009650435.1). GTDB lineage: Bacteria > Bacteroidota > Bacteroidia > Chitinophagales > Chitinophagaceae > Foetidibacter > Foetidibacter luteolus. The sequence continues at coordinate 205,263 of NZ_VVIP01000043.1, read as the reverse complement.
TTTGCCCTTGGCCTCTACTATTTTCAATACCCTTTTTTCAAAATAGCTTTGCACTTCTTCCATCGTTTTCAGGTTTTCCTTTTTCATCAGTGCTTTTATAGCCGCACTCTTATGCCAGAAGGTTTTGGCACATTCATCGCCGCCAACATGTATGTAATCAAAGGGAAAGAGGGCAGCCACCTCGGTAAACACCTTGTCTAAAAATCCATATACTTTTTCATTGGCCGGGCAAAGCGTATTGTCAAGATGCGCCACCATGCCGTGATCAGTCCAGTCAATAAAGGGATTGCCGGAACCAACCTTGTATTTGTCAGCCCCGGGTGTGCAGGAAAGCTCTGGGTAAGAAGCTACGGCAGCCAGGCTATGTCCCGGAACATCTACTTCGGGAAGGATGTTTACAAACCGTTCTTTGGCATAGGCGATCACTTCTTTAATATCATCCTGCGTGTAAAACCCACCATAAGTTCGCGGCTCGTCAGGTGTGGGTGCGGAGAAAGTTCCAAAGTAGCCGGTTTTCTTAACATTCCAGGCCCCTACTTCTGTCAGTTTGGGTAAGCTTTTTATTTCAATACGCCAGCCTTCATCATCGGTAAGGTGCCAGTGGAGCAGGTTGAACTTATAGCGGGCCATTTTGTCAATATAGCTCTTCACTTCGTCCTTGGTAAAAAAGTGTCGGGAAACATCGAACATCAGCCCCCTCCAACCAAACCGTGGATAATCTGTAACCTCCACACAAGGGGCTTGCCAGTTAATATCGCCAGCTTTTTCCTTGCCTTCAATTTCTTTGGGTAACAACTGCAGCAAGGTTTGCACGCCATAAAATATTCCAGCCGCTTTGTTGGCTGTTATAACCGCTCCGGCCGGCGTAACGGATAAATGGTAGCCCTCGTTGCCAATTATACCATCGGGCGTGGATAGCAATTGCAGTTTTATAGCAGCCAGTTCAGCATTGGCTGCAACGTTTACCGCTTTGCCCGTGGTAGTAGAAAAACGCTCCTGTAAAAAGCTTAATGTATGTTTTAGTTCAGCATCTTCCGGCGCCTGTATTGTTATTGTTTCAGGTAATTTAAAAACACCGCCACTCTCTGTGATTTTTACCGGTTGGGGTATGATGGCCACAGCGCTATTTTGTTGGGCGTACAGGCTGTTTAATGCAAAACAAAGGCAAAGCAATACCATGCATTTTTTCATAAGTGTCTTTGGTTTTATTAAATGAACTGGAAGCTGTTTAGTACAGGCAAATTACAGTATTTACCTAAAGGATAATCAGGATGTTGTTTTAGGGCATACCGTTAGCGCTTACTATAGCTTACGCTAACAGCAACCTGTATAACAGCGATCTGTTGTTCATTCAAAAAAAAGATTTACCGTATCTCTTGCCTTATCATGCATAACAACCGGTTTTAATTGATATGCTGCCTGTATGTTACTTTCCGTTAATACTTCACTGCTTTTGCCTTGCGCCACTATTGTACCGCTGTTAATGAGTATAACCTTATCAGCAAAACGGGCTGCCAGGTTTAAATCATGCACTACGCCTATTACCACCATATCGCTGTTGTTTAGCAGATCCTTTATTTTATGCATAAACTGAAACTGGTAATACACATCCAAAAAGGTAAGTGGTTCGTCCATTATTAAATAGCGGCAACCCTCTTTAGGGGCATACCACACCTGGCACAATACCCTGGCAAAGTGTACCCTTTGTTTCTCGCCCCCGCTTAAGGTGGTAAAATCCCTTTCGGCCATATCCCATACATCAAAATAACGCATAGCAGCTTCAACAGCCTGGTTGTCTTTTGCCGAGGGTTTTAACTGGTAGTGCGGGTACCTGCCCATCATTACAACTTCCCATACTTTCAGGGGAAAATTTACTTCTATTGATTGGGAAAGCACGGCCCGTTTTATGCCAAGCTGCCTGCTGCTGTACTCATCCAGGCTTTTGCCATCCATTAAAATTTGCCCATGCAGAGGCGGAAGCTGCCGGCACAACAATTTTATAAAGGTTGATTTGCCCGCGCCGTTAGGGCCGATGATAAGGCTTAGCTGGCCCGGAGAAAAAGCAGTTGTTACACCATGTAACAACCGCCTGCCGTTTATACTGTAAGAAACATTTTGTACTGAAAGCATTACCTTTTGATTTAACTGTCATTTGTTGATGCGGTACCGATAATAAAGGGGTGAAACGGATTTGCGTGAGGGATTGAAGCGGCTACCCCGCTGATGGCCCTGTGCCTGGCTTTTGTGGCGGAGTAGTAGCGGAAAGCCCGACCCCTTGCGATAGCTTGGGGGCACGCCCCCAATACTGTCTCATGTATATTATTGATACTGCCTGCTTTTTCTTTTTAGCAAAAGGATGAATACCGGTACGCCCACCACTGAAGTAACGATACCAATTGGCAGTTCGGCTGGTTGCACGAGCATACGTGCGGCTATATCCGCAAGGGATAACAACAAGCCGCCGCACAGCGAACCGGCAATAAGAAGAAACCGGTTATCTGACCCTTTCAGCATACGCAACAGGTGCGGTACAATGAGGCCAACAAAACTAATGACGCCGGTAAAGGCCGTTGCTGTTGCTACCATAATTACGTTAACCAACAGAATTGCCCGGCGCATGTTTTTGGTGTTAACGCCCATGTATTGCGCCTCATCTTCACCAATCATTAAAAGGTTAAGCTGCTTGCTGTAGCGCAGAGCAATTCCGATACAGGTTAGCGAGCTAACGAATACAATAGCTACAGCGTGCCAGCTACCACCGGATAACGTACCGAGCGTCCAGAACGTAATTGACCGGGCCTGCGGATCGCGGGCTATGTAAGACATAAACCCAACGCCGCTGATGAAAAGCGCATTGATGGCGATACCCGTAAGCAGTAAGCCTGTTACAGAATTTTTTTGGGCGCCGGATTCGGAAAGGATAAATACAAGACCGGTTGCTATGACAGCGCCGGCACAGGCAGCCAGTGGCAGCGTCCACTCGCCGGCGGTAAAGTGAAAAGTTGCGCCCAGGACGAAGTATAGGGCGGCGCCAAAAGCAGCGCCGCTGGAAGTACCCACAAGCCCCGGCTCAACAATAGGGTTGCGGAACAGCGCCTGCATTAATACGCCCCCGGCGGCCAGGCTTGCACCTACCAGTACAGTAAGTAAAGCCCGGGGCAACCTTATTTCCATAAAAATCCTTTCGTACAAAGTGGCATTGCCGGCATTACTAAAAGCCTTGCCCAAGGCGGTATACATGGTTTGTACAGGTATATTAACCGCGCCATACCGAATGGAAAATAAGGTTGTAATAATAAGCAGCGCCACCAATACAGGATAGATGGCCGTATAATGTTTACTGAACTGTTGCATGAGGCGGGTGTATAAGCTGTTGAAGTTTTAAAACATTTTCGCCGGTACGTGGCCCCAGGTAAACAAGGTCGTTTTCCTCAAACCGGTAAATACGGTTGTTTTTGAAAGCTTTTGTACTGGCAACGCCGGGCAGCTCTTTTATTTTATCTTTTGTGCCCAGGCGGTCGTACCCGAAATCTGTAAGTATGATGATATCGGGATCTGATGCTGCCACCAGCTCGGCGGATATCTGTCTCATGCTTTTTGCGTCGCTGGAACTGATGGCCATTTTGCCCCCGGCCCACTCCACCATTTTACCGGCCGTACTTCCGTCTTTCATAACCATATAAACGTTCATGGCACGGCCGAAATGAATGATGAGCGTTTTAGGTTTGTCGGTATATTTTGAAGCTGAATCTAAGGCTGCCTGCATATCGGCATCCAGCTTTTTACAAAGGCCATCCGCATTATTTTCTTTTTTAAAGTAGGTTGCCATTTCGCGGATGAGCAGTTTTGTACTGTCTATATTGGTTGCTTTTGTGCTAAACTCCTTCATAGGAATTTGAAGACTTTTTAGCTGGGTAACCACATGCTCCGGACCCATACTTTCCGGGCCATCTTCCAGAATAACCGAAGGCTTTGCAGCCAGCAGGCTTTCAAGGCTAAGGGCACGGTGATAACCAACAGTGGGCAGCTTTTTTACCTGCGGGGGATAAACACTGGACACATCTACTGCTACCAGGTTTTTTTCGGCGCCAAGGGCATACATTATTTCCGTGTACTGCTTTGATACAGAAACTATTCTTTCCCCGCCGCCACTATTGTCTTGTTCTTTGTTGGCAAAACGGCCACAGGAAGTAGTGGCAATTACCAGTAAAATAAATACGAGTATTCTCATGATAGTAGAGCTTAAAACTGCAGGGCAGCCTTGGCTGCCCTGCAAAAAATTATAGAATATAGCTAAAGTTGAAACCGCCATAAACTGTTGCCTTGTATGGGCCTGGCAGGTAAATATTCGGATTGGCTGCCGCAGCGGTATATGAGTTAAGGAAGACCATGTTATAATACAGTTTACCGGTAACATTATTGCTGCCGGCAAACAGGTCTAACTGTATGCGCTTGCCGATATTGCGCTTGTAGCCTGCTTTGAAATTAAGCAGGGAATAGGCTGGGGCGTTGTGCATGTTATCGTACGAGATGGGCATTTTATCTATGTGCTGAAAAGTTGAAAACAGGTAAAGCCCGTTACGGAAACCAATATCAACCCCGGCGCTAAGGTTATGGGGAGGCACACCTACGGTTTTGTTGCCGCTGTAGTCAACCGTTTTTTCGTTGTTATTGTTATCGCTTTTAAAATTGGTGTAGCGAAAATGTGAGTAGCTGTAATTGATAAAAGGCCTTACCAGTGAAATGGTCTTAAAGCGGTCATCTATAATTGCATAGTTTACAGACAGCTCAATACCCTTGTTTTGCTGAATACCCGCGTTAACACTGTAGCTATAAAGTACAGTGCCATCTTCATCCACCGCAGCCTGTGTATTTAGTTTGTCTTTTATTTTCATACTAAACAGCGCCAGTTGATAGGACAGTTTTTTGTTCAACAGGCTTCCTTTGCTGCCTATTTCATACTGTGTTGCGCTTTCGGGCTTAAGGTCTTTAACCACTTCGCCGGTTACAGGTATAACCACATTCCCGGTAGCCGGAGGCGAGTACCCTTTGCTGAGCGAGGCATACAGCGTTATGTTTTGCGCAAACATTTTTTGAATGGCAAAGTGTGGTGTTATAACAGCTTTGAAAGTTTTGCTGCCAGACTGGTCAAGATGTGTGGGATTAGCCGTATTGGTAAGCTTATCTGTTATGTTATACCTGACAGTGTTACGGCCAGCACCTGCAATTGCAGTAACGCCTGCCGGCAATATTACATTCCACTCTGTAAAAAATGAGTATTGAAAAGATGCCACTTCAAGATCAGTTGTTAATGCCCCCAATACACTGTTAGACATAGCATTGGTTTTTTTAAACGCACTTGTTTTTTGGTATTCAGCGCCCGCCGTACCTGTAATGCTTACTACCTGCCCGGGAAAGTTGAAATTAAATTCTGTTCTGCCACCCACATTGCTTACCATATTGCTTGACAGGCTGGGCGCCGCCGTTTGGTTTAATTTGTAGTTGGTAAAATAGGTACTGGTGGTATTGCTTACCGTGTTGGAGAAATTGTATTTATGAGACAAACCTGTACGGTAACTTTCATAGGCAGAGTGGCCATCGTTGCCCAGGTAGCGGTCTTCTCCCTTATTTTCTTTATTAAAGAAAGAAGCGCTGTCAAGCTGGCCGGCCAGCCCGTTGTAGGAATTATTGTAAGCGGCATATATGGAGAAAAGCGATTTTTCGCCGGAAGTAAAATCTGCCAGCAGGTTTACAAAGTCTTTCCTGGCGCTGCTGTGCACCCTGTACCCATCATAGTTCTGGTGGCCATAGTTTACGAGTACAGAAGATTTGTCCCCGGCAGATTCAAGCCGGGTATTACTTGACCATAAACCATAACTGCCGCCGGTAAATTCCTGTGTAACTTTTGATGCCTGGGGCGATGGCTTAAGCGTAAACAATTTAACTACGCCACCAATGCCATTGCCATACAGCGCGGAAGCAGGGCCTTTAATTACCTCTACTTTACCGAGTGTAGAAAAATCAATATCGTCAAAAATAGTAGTGCCTTCCGCATCTGTTACAGGAATGCCGTTAAGGTATGCCTTTATGCCGCTGCCATTAAAATTGCTGGCATTGCCATACCCTCGTATTACTATGCGTTGGCCACCGTTGGCTGTTCGTTTTTCCATTCTTACGCCGGGCACCAGGTTTAGGCTATTCTCAAGAAATACGCCATCGTTGCGGGTTAGTTCCCTACGGCTTAAAATGCCGATGGCTTGCGGGTTTTTAAGCACGGAACTATGCGTTTTAATATTGGCGCTTATTTCAACATTGTTTAGGCTGGTATTGGATGCGATGAGACCGATCTGCAAAACCAAACCGGTATTTTTTGGTACAGCGCTGTATACATCATACCCGATGTATTCGATTGTTATTTCGGCTAAGGGATCGCTGTACAATACAGAAAAAACGCCGTCTTTGCCTGTAATAGCTGCCTGTTTACCTGCTACACTTACGGTGGCACCTTCAAGCGGGTTATGGCTGTAGGCATCAAAAACGCGGCCCTTTATATAAGTAGATTGTGAAAAAGCGGTGAGGCAATAAAAAGTACAAAAAAGTACTAGGATATGTTTTCTCATAATTTGAAGTTTTAGAAAAAGTGGCAGGCAAGAAAACATATACCACATACGTGGTATGGTGCGATAGCATTGCCAGCCTTCAGGCATAGCGCTACCCATAGAACGAGTGTTACAAAAATTAAAAAAAATCTGAACCGGTATTTACCGGCATGGTTAAGCTTTGCCCATGCCATTGCATACAGCAGATTACACAAGTGCAAACGCTAACAACAGCATGCAGCATAACTTAAAACCGACTGCAGCCCAGCAAGGAAGGATGAGAATTTTAATTGATTGGTTTTTTTATGAAACGCTATGCGCTTATTTGGGAGGCGGTAAAATTATATCCAGGTAAACGGGTTTATAAAAAAGATGCTTGTATTGCGTGTATGAAACGCCGTTGTGTTTTGAGGAATGAAAATCTTCTAAGGGAACAGAATTTACAGCCAGCCATGTTTTTTCGAGTGCTTTAAGACTGTTTGCCCTTTTTGAATGCGCCATAAAGTCCTGCACCATTTTATCAAGAAAACGGAATAGCTGCTTTTCTTCCTCGTCATCAATGCAATAATAGTTAATGCCACCGGCGCAGGTTTCCATTCTTACAATATCATACATCCTGTGCCCGTATTCAAATTCCTTTCCCTGCTCTATCCAATTTAAGCTGCATGCAGATGCCTTGCTTATTCGTATAACAGTAAGCTTTGAATCGGGGATCCTTTTTTTTACCTGGCTTTTGATGCTCTTTTTTATTTCCCACTTGCAAATAGCAAATATGGAATACCATCCGGCCATATAAAAAGAAAACACACACAGAAGAAATATTGTAAACAGTTTCTTCAAAATAAGTAAGTAACCTGGGGGTTAATGTTTTAAATGGTTAGCTGCCGGTGTTTGCAGTGCTTACAAATTTCCTGAAACATCTTATTTAAAAGATTATTCGGGTAATTAAAATGTGGCGCATCGTAAACTTTACTGATTGTGGCTGCAAATACAGGAAACAGTTGTGCTGTTCAGGCAAGCGTATGGGCAAAAGCCTTGCATATTCGTCCACGGATTACCCGTAGCAGTAAAAATTACGGTATTATAAACCGTTAACCAATTATTCCGCTGAAATGGTTCTTCTTTCGCCTACCTGCTGGCGCCACATGGCGTAGTAAAGCCCCTTGCTTTCCAGTAAAGAAGCATGGGTACCTGTTTCAGTTATTTTACCTTTTTCCAGTACAATGATGGTATCGGCGTGCATCACTGTGGATAGCCGGTGTGCAATAAGGATATTAATCTGCTCCCTGCGGGCAGAAATGCTGCGAATGGTATCGCTGATTATCTCCTCCGTTAGTGAATCCAGCGCTGAAGTGGCTTCATCAAATATCAGCAACCGTGGATTGCGTATCAAGGCCCTGGCAATAGAAATGCGCTGGCGCTCCCCACCAGACAGTTTAAGGCCGCCTTCGCCCAGCCTGGTATAAATACCTTTTTCGCTGCGGGACAATAAACCAGCACAGGATGCTTTTTCAAGAGCGTCGGTAATTTCTTCGTCTGTAGCATCTGGTTTAACAAACAGCAGGTTATCTTTTATGGTGCCGGCAAACAATTGCGTGTCTTGCGTTACAAACCCAATCTGGCGCCGCAAAGCGTTGTAACGAATATCCGCTGAAGGCACTTCGTTAAAATAAATTTCTCCCTCCACAGGCTTGTACAGGCCTACCAATAATTTAATGAGTGTGGATTTACCAGAGCCTGATGGCCCCACAAAAGCCAGTGTATCACCTTTGGCCGCAGAAAACGAAATGCCATCAATAGCATTTTGCGATGCTGTTTTATGGCGGAATACCACGTTATCGAATCGCAGGTTTTCCAGGTCACCTGTTTCAATGGGCTCGGGTGGCCGCTCTTCTACCAGTTGCTGCATAAGCTTGTGAAAAAGCTGCAACGAAGCTTCTGCTTCGCGGTATTGAAGAATAATATTACCAAGGTCCTGTAGCGGTACAAAGATGGCCGTTGTTATAAACTGCATGCTGATAAGCTCACCGGTGGTTAGCACGTTGCGGAATATAAGCCACAGCAAGGCAAACAGAATAGATTGCTTAAGCAGGTTAAGCGTGGTGCCTTGTAAAAAAGAAAGGGTACGCACCTGCCTTGTCTTTTGCATCTCCAGGTCAAATATTTTCTGCGTAAACTGCCGCAGCCTTCTTATTTCGGGAAACGTAAGCCCAAGGCTTTTTACCAGTTCAATATTGCGCAGCGATTCAGTAATGGCGCCGGAAAGCTGGAGCGTTTCCCGGTTAATAGAGCGTTGCACTGTTTTCATTCTTTTGCTTAGCAGCCCGGTTAACCCGCCCAGTAATAAAATGCCGATGATAAAAATTGGTATCAACGCCCAGTGTTTGGTAACGGCGTACCATATTAAAAACGCCATGCCGGTAAGAGATGTAAACAGTATGTTGATGAAGGCATTGATAAACCGTTCCGTATCTGTACGTACTTTTTGCAAAATGGCCAGCGTTTCGCCGCTTCGTTGTTCTTCATATTCCTGGAAAGATAACCGCAGCGTTTGTTTTAAGCCGTCATTAAACACCTGCATACCAAATTTTTGCACCACCAGCCTCATCAGGTATTCCTGGAAAGATTTTGCCAGCCTTGCCAGCAGTGCAATAGCCACCGCAATGCCCAGCCACATGAGTACGCCATTAATCAATTGCTGCTGTGGACGGTTTCCAGGGTTGCCCGCATAGTCGTCAATTATTTTACCGAAAATAATAGGGTCAACCATTGTTAATACCTGGCTGGCCGCGGCAAGCAGCAAAGAAAACACAATCAGCCAGCGGTGTGGGTGCAGGTAGGTCCATAAAATGCGCATAAACTAAATTTAGCGGATGTTTAATTAACAACACAACAGCACAAAATCCGGGCTAAACATTAGCCCTGTAAACATTACCCTTGTCAAATAGGTAAATTGGCCTTCGGCCTGCTTTTTTATGAGCCCGGCGGTGGGACTGCTATTGGGCTTTGCTTGCGTCGCACTCGTGTACTGCAAATCTTTATGCGGCAGCTTAACGTACCATCCCTGGTCAATCTATGTCTGGCAAAGCCGGGTGTGTGCTAATGCATGTGTATAAAATGCCGTGTTTTAATTTGCCTTTTCTTTTCTATTTACACAATTTTGCCGGGTGTTAAAAGCTTTTCACCAGGATGTGCTGATTGAAGCCGGTTGCGATGAAGCCGGCCGTGGCTGCTATGCCGGGCCTGTATTTGCAGCGGCTGTTGTACTGCCCAAAGATTTTTATCACCCCGCATTAAACGACAGCAAACAGGTTAACCCTGCCCTGCGGGAAGAGCTGAGGCTTTTTATAGAGCAAAATGCCATTAGCTACGCGGTGGCTATGGTTGACAACGATGAGATAGACTGCATTAATATTCTAAAAGCTTCTTTTAAAGCCATGCACCTGGCCATAAGCAGGCTTATGGTACAACCAGAGTACCTGCTGATAGATGGCAACAGGTTTACACGTTATACAGGCATACCCCACCAATGTGTTATTAAAGGCGATGGCATTTATGCAAGTATTGCAGCGGCCAGCATTTTGGCCAAAACCGGCAGGGATGCCTACATGTCGCAACTGCACCATGAGTTTCCGCACTATAACTGGCAGCGCAACAAGGGCTATGGTACGGAAGAACACCGCAAGGCCATAGAGCAGCATGGCCTTTGCAAATACCATCGCAGAAGCTTTGATATTGCCGGTGGCCAGATGGAATTATTTGAAACAAACATTACTATAGCCCAGGAGCCCAGGCAAAGCCTGCAGTAAATGATGATATAAACATGCGGGGCCATGGCAGCTAATTAGCTTTAACAGTTCAATGTTCGCATGTTCAACGTATACTGTTAGCAGCAATTATTGAATTTCTGCTGTGCTCTATTGACTAAACAAATTGCCAGCCACTTACCTATCAATAGACTGGTAACCTGTGACCGGTAACCGGCAACCGTCTTTCGGGTGAGGGATTGAAGCGGATACCCCGCTGAAGGCTTTGTGCGGTGGCTTTGCGGCGGAGTATGAGCGGAAAGCCCGGCCCGAGGTACGAGGGACCCCCCCAAAACTTTATTGCTGTTGTTAATTATACAAACCGGGCTGCTTTTTTAAATGATCACCTATTCTTCCACCCATTCGCCGGCGCCCATCCTTATCACTTCATATTCATCTTTAGTACAATCAACAACCGTAGATGGAATGGTGCCGCCAATGCCGCCATGTATTACAATATCAACCAGGCCCCTGAAGTTCTCATAGATTAATTCGGGGTCTGTATATTCTTCCACTGTTTCGCCTGGCAAGGTTGCTGACAAAATAGGATGCCCGAGTTCTTTTACTATTGTTCTGGCAATGTTGTTATCGGGCACACGAAGGCCGATGGTGTTTTTGCGGCTTTGTAAAATTTTTGGCACTTCTTTACTGGCAGGCAAAATAAAAGTATATGCGCCGGGCAGGTAGCTTTTTAGCATACGGTATAAAGGCGTTGAAATGCTTTTTGTGTATTTGCTCATGTCGCTTAAGTCGTGACAAACAAAACTAAACTGCGCTTTATGATAATCTATTCTTTTAATGCGGCTGATGCGTTCGATGGCTTTGTGCTGGTAAATATCGCAACCCAGCCCGTAAATAGTATCTGTGGGGTAAATAATTACGCCTCCATCCCTCAGGCACTCAGTAACCGCTTTAATGTGGCGCGGCTGCGGGTTATCAGGATGTATGTATAATAGCATGCTTCAAAGGTAAGCGTTAATGCCCGCATGACATGCCGTTTGGCATAAATGCTTTGATAATGTAACAGGCCACCGTTGCAAAATCAACTTTGCGTTAACATACAGTTCCAGTTATTTTTGCAGCTTAAAACAAGTCAACATGCAGTTGCTACCTGTAGATGTTGTTAACAGTATAAGCGCTGAAGAATTTAAACGCCACTATTACGACCAGCAAAGGCCTTTAGTAATCCGTGACCTTAGCAAACAGTGGCCGGCTTATACCAAATGGACCTGGGAATACTTTAAATCTATTGTTGGAGACAAAAAGGTTGGCATTTATAACAATACCAAAAGCGATGCCTACACACCTGTAAATAAAGCGGATAGCTACACTACATTTGGGCAGTATATTGATATGATTACGCATGGGCCTGCCGAGTGGCGTATATTTCTCTTTAACATATTCAGCCATGCGCCGCAGCTTATTGAGGATTTTACATGGCCTGACCACTTAATGAAAGGATTTGTAAAACGGGTGCCCATGCTGTTTACGGGCGGGCAGGGCTCTATTACGCACATGCATTTTGATATTGACTTAAGCCATATTATTCACACTCAGTTTATAGGCCGCAAAAGGGTGTTGCTTTTTCCGTACAAAGAGCAGCACAAGCTTTACCGCAAACCTTTTGAAGTGTTGAGCATTGCAGATTTCAGCAATTACTACGACCCGGATAAAAGCAAGCTGGACACATCCCGTTTTCCGGCCGTACAATTTGCGCATGGCTTTGATATTACGCTGGAGCATGGCGATACCTTATTTATGCCGGGCGGCTACTGGCACCACATGGAATATCTTGACAGTGGTTTTGCCATGAGCCTGCGTGCTCTTAACAACTCGGTAACCGGTAAATTAAAGGGCGCCTGGAACCTGGTGGGCATGCGTGGCATTGACACACTCTTTAAAAGAACAATACCCGTAAAATGGTATGAATGGAAGGAGAGAAAAATATTTGATGCAGCAAAAAAAGCAAGCCGGTAAACTACTTTAAGGTTGCAACAAAAGCTTTTGCCAGCCAGTGCCTTCGGCCGTTGTTTTTATAACGCTGTTTCTTTTGTTAAGCAACCGCGTCATGTAGCCGGTTAAGAATAATCCGTTGACAGCTTTACCCAAAATACCATACGGAGATTGAAAAGTAAACACATCTGTCATTAAGGTGTGGTTACCCTGTTGTATAAAATGATGTTCATGTTTCATCATTATAAAGTCACCTTCCGTCATTTCATCAGTAAAGAAACGGTAGGGTGCCATGGCGGTAATTTTTGTAGTGAGCGTTCTTGTTTTAAACAGGTGCTTTGCCTGCCAGGTAACGGATTCTCCTTCCTCAATTAAGCCACTTGTTTTGCCGGCTATAGCGAGTTCCTTTGTGTGTTGCATGCTGGCAGTGTGCAGGTTAATGCTGCGGGCTAGGTTAAACACCCGCTCTACAGGTGCATTAATGCTGGTAGAAAGGCGAATGGTAGGCATTAGGGGTTTAGATAATCTTTAACGGGTTTACCAATTTTAAACCGGTTATGTTTTTAAAGTCAGATTCATTATTTGTAGCCAGTTCAAACTCATAATACAAAGCTGTGGCGGCAACGATTGCATCCGCTACAGAAACATTTACTTTTTGCCTTACTGATGTGGCGATGGTAATGATATGCCTGTCTATATCAGCTACAACGGCATTCTCAATAATATAGTTTAGCGCATCTGCTTCATCTTTTTTTAAAAGATGGTAACCAAGTGTTTCAAGAATTGTAACGGAACTAATAATAGCAAAACGGGTAGAAATATATTTTCTAAGGGCATGATTGGCAGGCTTTGCTGCATATATAATTATATTACTGTCAATAACCATGTGTTATCTGCCGGGTAACGGCCTGTCTTTACGTACTTCGCGTTGCCATTCTGAAGCGTCTCCAAAACTCTCCAGCCCTCCCTTGCCCGCAATCTCTTCCAGCGCTTTGGCAAGTTTTTGACCGCTATTCTGCAATAGGTCAACCGACAATTTTTTTCTAACTGAAAAATGAATGCCATGTATGCTTGCAAAAGCTGTAAGCTTTTCAAGCTCTTCTTCGCCTTCTACTTCTATTGTATAAATTTCAGCCATACCCAAATTTACAAAACTTAACTAAACGGAAACTTTACCACTTTAGCCTTAACCGGATTATTACGGATATCAATAAAAATTTCACTGTCTATGCTGGCGTTTTCAACGGTTACATAACCCAGCCCGATAGCCTTGTTTAAAGAAGGAGCCTGTGTGCCACTGGTAACATAACCAATCTCGTTGCCGGCAGCGTCTTTTATTTTATAATGATGGCGGGGTATACCGCGGTCAATCATTACAAAACCCACCAGCTTTCTTTTAATGCCTTCGGCTTTTTGCTTTGCAAAAATGTCTTTAGAGCTAAAAGCTGTTTCTTTATTAAGTTTGGTAACCCAGCCTAACCCAGCTTCCAGCGGAGATGTGCTGTCATCAATATCATTACCATACAGGCAATACCCCATCTCCAGCCGCAATGTATCCCGGGCGCCCAGGCCAATGGGTTTTATGCCTGATGCTTTGCCCGCTTCAAATATAGCATCCCATATTACAGTAGCATTGTCATCTTTATCCTCAAAGTAAATTTCAATACCGCCGCTGCCGGTATAACCGGTAGCGCTTATAAGCACATTATCAACACCGGCAAACCTGCCTTTGGCAAACGTGTAATATTTTAGGTTAAGTATATCTACTTCTGTAAGCGGTTGCAATATTTTGCAGGCGTCAGGCCCCTGTATGGCCAGCAGGCAGGTTTTATCACTAATGTTGTGCATTTCTGCATTGCCGGTGTTATGGCTGCTTATCCAGTTCCAGTCTTTTTCAATGTTAGACGCGTTAACCACCAGCATATACACTTTGTTCTCCTCCAGGCAGTACACAATCAGGTCATCTACCAGGCCACCGTTATTGTTGGGCAAAGTGCTGTATTGCGCCTTGCCATTGGTAAGTTTAGACGCATCGTTGCTGGTAACACGCTGTATCAGGTCCAGTGCATTTTCGCCCTTCAGTATAAACTCCCCCATGTGGCTAACATCAAAAACACCTGCGTTGCTGCGTACGGCTGCATGCTCATCATTAATACCGCTATAACTTATCGGCATGTTATAACCTGCGAATTCAGCCATTTTTGCGCCCAGTGCAATGTGCTTTTGTGTAAATGGAGTTGTTTTCATTTCTGTAACTAAATTTTGCGCAAAAATAGGCGAAGCACCAATGTAATATTACTACACGCTTAAATAGTTGCTTTTCTTTTTGTGGGGGACGGGCCTTGGTATTTCATGGCATCTTCGTTGTGTCACTCACTTGTACTGAGGATTTTTATGGCGGCTTTTCAGACCCGGGTAGAAGTAAAATATCGAGCAAGGAACAAGGAAGGTAGAATAAAGCGGACTATGCCAACGCACTTCGTATTTTATAACGCATACTTTGATAGTATTTTTTACAGCAAAAACGACCTGATATTTGGCGCTGTTATTAACCTGAAACTTACCATTAAACAAGGCGCCAGCAGCAGTGCATCGGCCAGGTGGGCCAACAATGGCTCCCGCATGATGCGGCTGGCAGGGAAAGCTATGCCGCCCAGGAAGATCAGCAAACCTATCCATACGCCGGAGGTGGTGCGTATAAGGTTAATGCCTAAAAACATTAAGCTTAACGGAAACAATGGCCCCGTGGCAAACAGCAGTAACTGGGATGTGATGGGATAATTGGCCAGCTCTTTTATATAAGCTTCGTGCGATATATTCAATACACTGGTAAGATAACCCAGAAAAGCAAAACATACACCGCTGATACAACCAAATACAGCTACCCACAAACCATATACTGAATAACGCGGCATTTTATCATTAAGCAGGGCAAATAAACCTGTTAACGCGGGTATCCAAAAAAATAATGACAGGATGAGCATGGTTGCCGAGGGTACGCTGTACTCCCCGTTTTTCCAGAAAAAAGTGGATAAGCCCATAAGCAATGGCGCCGCGATAAGGCTAAAACCCTGGAAATTTTTTTCGTAAGAAAAAACTCTTGATGAATGCATACAAAAGATTTTAATGTTGATGAATCTTTCTGCGCTCTTTCAATGGCAAACCGGTTGGTATAATTGCTTAAAAATATATCTCGTGTACCAGGCAGTTGTCTTCCACCACATTCCTGCTGCCATTCGTTTTATCTTCCTGCGTGGTGCTGATGGTTTTATTACCGTTGCTCAGCCGTATGGTTAACGTTTCATTGAAGGAAATGTTACCATCGTGGTCTTTAACGGTAATGTCGTACGTGCCGGATTTAAGTTTAAGGTGCAGTGTGCGGCTTTTTGCAGCAGCATCATCGCAATCCGGGCCGGATGACAGGTAGGGCAATTGCCCTTTCATAACGTTGTTTATGTACAGGTATTGTGCAATGCCGGTTTTTGTGCTTGTCCAAAAATAGGCTTGCCAGTTGCGGGTGTGGCTGCGGCATTGGGTAAGCAAGGCAACCATTGCAAAGGCGATTATAATATAAATGGGCTTTTTCATTTTTCGTTTATTTAAAGGGTAAACTAATGGCGGTAACTAATGCAGGCTTACCACACGGGTAATTTGCCACTGGCCGGCGGTTTTTTGCCAAATGATAATGAACTTGCCGGGCCGGGAAACAGAGCCACCTTCTGCATGGTTTTGAAAACGGTGGTAACCAATTTCCACAGCGCCGTAATTGTTGATGGGATATACTTCTATGCTGCCGGGAACGAGTATCCTGGATACTTTGCCGCAAATATTGTTTTTGATGGCTTCTATAACACCGCTTTTTGAAGTAGAGAGCCCGCCTTTATCATGGTAAAACTCCAGGCTGTCGCTCATCAGGCTGTTCATTTTTTCAAGGTTGCAGGTATTGTAAGTGTCAAAGTACAGGCTGTCCATTATCAGTATTTCGTTGTACAGCGCTTCATCATCGGGCGTATAGGCTTCCGGAACATAATGTGGCAGTTGCCGCACAGCCGGCTTTGCAGCCGGGGTGGTTACCAGGTAATCTACTTCCTTCTTCATCTTCCAATCTCCGTTTTGCAATTGCCATACACGGGAGAATTTGGATTCTTCCACCAGCCTGTCCGGTTGCCCATCTGCCACCACATAAAAGCGCTGCGTACCTGTTTGTGTAGCAGTGGTTTTGTTTTCAGTAAAAACTTCTATGCTTTCTTTAACCAGCTCCCTGCGCATTTTGGGTTTAGCGGTGGCTTTGTCGCAAAAATTCTTTTTAATGTTGGCAATAAACTGATCCAGGGATTGTATGGCAGTGTGCTCATAATAGCCTTTATCCTGGTAGTACACAAAGTCCCTTGCCAATATGGCTTCTATCTCTTTGGTATCGCAGGTATTAAAAACGGCATTGAACAGGCTGCTGTCTTTTGCAATAAACCGGTTAACAAGCTCCTGTGTGTAAGGGGCTACCTCTGTTTTCTGGGCTTTGCTTTTTGCCTGGCTTACCAGCAAAAGCACCAGTATAAGTATAAGAAGGCGTTTTAGCGGTGTGATGGTAATGCGGTTCATAAAATTAAGTTTACGTGTGTTACTGTTATTTACGCTGATGCCGGTTACGCTATGCTGCCCGGTTAGCGGACAAAGCCCTGAAGAGTGCGACGCAAGTAAAGCCTCATAGGTGTTCTTCTGCCGGGCCCATAAAAATTTGCCTGCCTGTTAACGTGTGCCTGCTGATGTAGGTGGATAGGAAGTAAGCGGCCGGTTTTAAAAAGAAGAACCCTGCCTTACCAATGAAGACAAGGTTCTCTTTGTGGTTCCCAACTTTAACCGAGTTTAAATAGCGAATCTCGCCAGTAAGTTTTGCGCTGGTGCTATGGAACCTATGCCGGAGGTGTTAGGTGTAACTGTTTGTACGGTTGTTTTTTTAACACTGTCTGGTGTGGATGGCTGGTAGCGGTAGCGGGTGCTGTCTACCTGCTTTTCCAGTTCCTTTTTCATTTCTTCCATTTCTTTCTTTTTCTCGTCAAACTCCTGCTGCTTCTGCTCCAGTTCCCGCTCTAATTCTTCACGGCTCTTTTTGTAGTCATCCAGTTTGTTGTTGTAGTCGTCGTTATGCTGGTCATCATTGTCTTTGCCATCTACTCTTTTCAGGCCGTCGTTGGTCATTATGTATTCCACATCGTGGTTCCAGTTAAAGGCATTTTCAAAATAATTATCCCTCCAGTTCCAGTCGTCATCCCATCCAAAGTGTGCATCGCGGCCCCAGCCACCGGCCTTGTTATCAATTTCAATGCGCTTGCCTACGGGCACCGCTATGGTAACATACACCATCTGGTTGCGGAATTTTTCGTTGGGCGTAATGGCTATGCCTTTATCCAGCAGCAGCACCGAATCTTTTTGTTCTATATGATAGTTTATTTTCCTGGCCAGTTCATCAGCAGCCTGCCTGTCGCGGCCGTTGGCCATTTTAAGCATGGTAACCTGGAAGCTGTCTGTAGCAGATTTTATAATGCGTATCTGCACATTTCTTACGTTAGCGGTGTCTTCATCAATATCGGCAAAGGGTTCCAGGCGCAGCCAGTTACCGGTGCTGTAATACTTGCCAAAAGGCTGGGCCCTTAATTCAAGCTTGGCCGCACCGGGGTTACTTAAGTAAACAGAGCTTTCTGTTGGCGTACTGTGCCTTTTGAAATCGCTTGTAACAGAAATAAACAGGTTAATGAAGCAAAACAAACCAATAATCCACAGTGCCAGGAAGCCATAACGTATCAACTGGCTGTTGTTCTTCATTTTGGCTATGCGGCGTATAATGAAGGTGATGATGCCAATTATCGGTACCCATATAAAGAGTATTAGCGTACCCCAAAAAAGCATACTTTGTGTGCCTTCTCTTATAAGGTAAGGTTTCAAAGGCATTAAACCAGTAGCCCCAACGCCAAGGAAGAACAGCAAACCAATTAAAAACAAAAGCACCACTGCCACAATAAAGTAGGCAAAGATCTTTATCAATAGTGTAAGCACATCACCTATACCCCTTGAGGCGCTGCGGGCTGCACCAGACATTTCACTGCGCATGTTTCTTGTTTTTTCTTCGGCTGTTTCGGCAGCTTCTTTCCCAAATTTGGTTACACGTTCCTGTACACCCTTCAATTCTTCAGCTACGTTTTTTTTTATGGAGTTCAGGTCTACTTTTTCTCCCTTCATTTCCAGTTTTTCACTAACCGTTTTTGCTTCTGGAAGTACCAGCCACAGGATAATGTATATTAGTGTAGCGCCGGGGCTGAAAGTGATGCTTAAAAAGTGTGGAAAGTCGAACATTCCCCAATGAGACCACCTGAAAATAAACGACATAAAGGGTATAAGGAAAAGCACCCTTGGTATCCAGGGGTTAACGCCAAAGTAGTGGGATAGGCCGCTGCACACACCGGCGATGATCTTATTCTCAGAATCTCTCAGCAACCTTTTTTTGGCAGAGCCTATAACACGGGATGCGGTGCTGGGCACAGCCACCCACAATACCAGGTAGGCCAGAAAACCAAAACCAAAACCAAAGGAGAAAATCACGAACAAAATGCGTATTACCAGCGGGTCTATATTAAAATAGTTGGCCAGGCCGCTACATACACCGGCTATTATCTTATTGTTTTCATCGCGGTAGTAACGGGTATTTTGGCCGGCGCCGCTTTCTGTGTTGTGAAACTGGCTGCCGGTGCTTTCGCCGCCTAACTGGCTTTTTACACTGGCCTCATCATCATCAAAGTCTTCGGGGCGGCCCATGCTGGCTATAATAGCGTTTACATCGTCTTCAGTAATGCAGGTATTGCCTTTTTTAAGGGTTTCGCCAAACAATTCAGCTATGCGGCTCTCTATATCGTTAATAATTTCATCCCTTCCTTCTTCATTGGCAAAGTACCGGCGCAAGCTCTCAACATACTGCTTAAGTATGTCGTAGGCGTATTCCTCAATCGGAATTACCCTGCCCTGGAAGTTTATGTTAATTACCTTTTTCATGTTTTGTTCGTTTATTGGTTGTCGCTGGGAATTTCTTGTTGGTGATTGCTTTTTGTAATGGCTTCCACGGCATCTGCCAGTTCTTTCCAGGTTACTTCAAGTTCATGGTAAAACTCAAGGCCCTTGTCAGTCATTACAAAATATTTGCGCGGGGGGCCGCTGTTGCTTTCCACCCAGCGATAGGTGAGCAAGCCGGCGTTTTTAAGGCGGGTTAGTAAAGGATAAAGGGTACCTTCCAGTATATGAAGGTTGGCTGCTTTCATGCTCTCAACAATATCACTGGGGTAAGCTTCCCCCTTGCGTATTATTGACAGTATGCAAAACTCCAATACCCCTTTCCGCATCTGGCTTTGTGTGTTTTGAATATCCATACATGGAGTTTTTTAAAGTCCTCCCACCCCCTTGCGGGGTTGAAAGTTTTAATGAATTTGTTGACCGTCTGTAGAATCATTGTTGAGCTTTCGTTGAGCAATCTTGCGTGGCAAAGCAGCAAGATTGGAACACTTGTACGTTCTGTTCTCTATTCACCACTTTCCGCTCCGCAAGCAACTTTTTGTTTCAGCCCTCAGCTCACCGTATTCTCTTTGACCACACAAAGATGGGGGATTTATAAGTACTATGCAACACATAGTACCAAGTTTTTTTTAGTAATTGGCGCAGGAAGGTATTCTTGATATAATAAATCAGTTGATTATTAATCAGTTATGTAAATACATATTTTTCTACATTTTACAAACGGTAAAAATTGGCTGGTGAATGGTTATTAGAAGTCTAGCTGTTAAAACATTGTTTTTTCCATTGTTTTCAATTTTAGCTACCCCCGTCAAAAAATAGTCATCGAACCAAACGATAAAGTGATGGCCAGCCATCCTTGTTATTTTATCGCTGGCGAATCTTGCCAGTCGTTTTCAACGTAAGAAAAGTTGCCATGGGAAGCCAAAACCGGTATCAAAAAAATACCCACCTGCTTTCGGCAGGTGGGCAATACATAAAATTATAGTAATGGCTTTGCTAATCTACCACCAGCTCCACCACCGGAATATCATAGGCTGGTTTAGCCGGTAAGGTTAAGAGCACATCACCCGCATTGCCGGTTTTTAGCTGTAACTCTGAGTTATCATGTAAAAACTGTGCGTACTTTATTTTACCTGCATATCCGCTTAAGGTAAGTGTGCCCGCAGGATAGTCAAACAGGTGCAGGTACAATCTTTTGGCAGCCGCATTATAAGTAAGCCGGGTGCCCTCAGGCGCTTTAAAACCATCAGGGGCATAGGTACATCCGTAAATAGATTTACTGTTGGCATGCATCCAGTAGCCCAGGCTATCCAGGGCTTTGTTGGCACGGGCATCAAACTCCCCTCGGGCGGTAGGGCCAACATTCAGCAACAGGTTGCCCCCATTGGCAACAGAAGTTATCAGTAAATCCAGCAACTGGCGGTGTGTTTTCCAGGTATTTTCATCGCGGTGGTAACCCCAGGAGCCGGAGAATGTCTGGCAGGTTTCCCAGGTTTTGCCTTTGTATTTTTCCAGTTCTTTGGGAGATACCTGTTCCGGTGTTTCAAAGTCCACGCCGTCTTCATAATCGTTCAGGTCCAGCCTGTTGTCAACTATAATGCCGGGTTGTAATTTTCTTATCTGTTCCAGCAGCTTTACAGAGCCCCAGTCATCCCTGCCCTTTCCGTATTTACCGGGAAAAGAAAAGTCAAGCCACAGAATATCAATTTTGCCATACCTGGTAAGTATTTCAGTCACCTGGTTGTACAGGTATTCCCGGTATTTGGCCATATCCCGTCCTTTGTTTAGGCGCTCATAAGCCGTATCGCTGTCTTTAAGCGGCCGTTGTGGGTGTACACGGTCAATAGTATAATCAGGGTGGTGCCAGTCAATCAGGGAATAATAGAACCCAACCTTAATGCCTTCCGCCCTAAAGGCTTCCACATATTCTTTAATCAGGTCTCTTTTGGCGGGAGAGTTGGTGGCTTTATAGTCGGTGTATTTGCTGTCAAACAGTGTAAAGCCTTCATGGTGCTTGCTGGTTAACACTGCATATTGCATGCCGGCGGCTTTGGCCTTTTTTGCCCAGGCCTTGGGGTCAAATAAGTCTGGGTTAAACAGGTTAAAGTACTTTTCATAATCCTCGTTGGTAATGCGCTCATAGTTTCTTACCCATTCATGCCTTGCGGGCAGTGCATACAGGCCCCAATGGATAAACATGCCGAATCGGTCATGTGTCCACCAGGCCATTCGTTGCTGTTTCTGTTCAGGTGTTTCGTTGCCTAATTTCTTTTGGGCAGGCAATGAAGTAAGGCCTGCAAGACAGAGCAATAGGCTGAGGTATAAATTTTTTGGCATGCGTTGGTATATTTTGTTTGGTTAATGCAATGCGTAGAAAGCGTTTTTCCGGCCTGTTTTAGCCGGGGTGTTTGCGTGGTAATGACAAGTTTTCGTTAGCATTAAATGTTCAATAAATATCTGCTCAACCGGGCTTTTATACTTCCCCATATTTACCTTATAGTAAAGCAATTTTATCATGCGTACACGCCACAACAAAGCTGTTCTACCGATTATTACATAAGCGGTGAGCCAAATATTTGCTGCACACCTAATTTTAATCAGTTTTTTTCTCATAAAAGTGTTGAAAGCACTTTTAGGCCCTGCATTTTTATGCAGGGTTTTTTGCTTTAAGCCGGCGAACAAACCAGTTTTTTTTATGTTTACAAAAAATCCGGCAGCCCTTTTGCAAACTGGTAAATCATTCTATCACCAAACAATTGTTATGAAAAAAGCACTGATCATCCTTTCTCTGCTCATTACCTCTCAACTTATGGCGCAGGATGAAACAATTAAAGGACTGCAAAATGAATCTGGCAAAACCATTAAAAAAGACCCCAACGACACCACGAATAAAGTCTGGAAAAAAGGCGGCATATTTAGTTTAAATGTGGCACAGGGCAGCCTTAGCAACTGGGCAGCGGGCGGCGATAATTTTTCATTATCACTGAATACCTATGTAAACATGTTTGCTTTTTATAAAAAAGGCAAACATTCCTGGGATAACAACCTGGATATTTACCTGGGTTATGTAAACACTACCAGCCTGGGCAGCCGTAAAAACGACGACCGTGTTAACTATACTTCCAAGTATGGCTATGCTTTAAACCCCAAACTAAACCTTAGCGGCCTGCTGGATTTTCGTACACAATTTTTTAAAGGCTATAATTATCCCAACGCAGATACCAAAGTTTTTGTATCTGACCTGCTGGCCCCTGCCTACCTGCTGTTAAGCCCGGGTTTAGACTGGAAGCCGGTTAAAAACCTTTCCATATTTGTATCGCCTATTACCGCAAGATGGGTAATTGTAAAAGATGATATTTTATCGGCGCAGGGCGCCTATGGCGTGGATACAGGTAAAACCAGTAAAATGGAATACGGTGCTTTTGCATCCATTAATTACACAGCTAACCTTAATAAAACAGTTACCTATAAAGGCAGGATGGACCTGTTTAGCAACTACCGTAAAAATCCGCAGAATGTTGACCTTTTCATGACTAACCTTTTCGCGGCAAAATTATCAAGGGTGCTTTCTGCTACATGGAGCCTTGACCTTATTTATGATGATGATGTTAAGCTTTTCGGTAAAAACGATGATTCTCCGGGTATGCAATTAAAATCACTTGTTGGCGTGGGGTTGCTGGTAAAAATGTAGCCAGCACTGTTTTTATTTTATCCTACCTGCTTACTTTTTTACCACTGCTTTTTTGCGGGCCGGGGTTTGTGTACTTTGGCCTTACAGAAAAACATAACCTGTTATGAAAAGATTGCATTTGCTGCTTACCGGGCTTTGCTTTGTTTGTGTAAGCTTTTGCCAGAATGTTAAGCCTGTGGGGCCAACCCCATCCGCAAGACAGCTACAATGGAGCGGGCTTGAATACTATTTTTTCGCTCATTTTGGGCCAAACACCTTTACAGATCTTGAGTGGGGCCATGGCACCGAGCATGAAGAAGTTTTTAACCCTACCAGCCTGGATTGCCGCCAGTGGTGCCGCATTGCCAAAGCTGCCGGGGCCAAAGGCATTATCATTACTGCCAAACACCATGACGGCTTTTGTTTGTGGCCCAGCAAATATTCAACCCACACGGTAGCGCAGAGCACCTGGCGCAATGGAAAAGGCGATGTACTGAAAGAACTGAGCGATGCCTGTAAAGAATACGGGCTTAAAATGGGTATTTATCTTTCTCCGTGGGACCGCAACCACCCCAAATACGGCACAGACGAATACAATGACGTATTTGTAAACATGATGAAAGAAGTAGTTGCCCGGTATGGGCCCTTGTTTGAGTTTTGGTGGGATGGAGCCAATGGCGAGGGGCCTAACGGCAAAAAACAAGTGTATGATTGGCACCGGTTTGAGAAAACCCTGCGTACCATTGCGCCCAACACACCGGTGTTTAGCGATATTGGCCCCGATATACGCTGGGTAGGCAACGAAAAAGGCATTGCCGGCAAAACCAACTGGAACCTGCTGGATACCGCGGGCTTTGCAAGAGGTTTAGGCTCTCCGCCAAACGATACGCTAAACCAGGGCAACGTGTATGGTAAAGTATGGCTGCAGTCAGAGTGCGATGTAAGCATAAGGCCGGGTTGGTTTTACCATGCAAAAGAAGACGACCAGGTAAAAACACCTGAAGAGTTGTTTGACCTGTACCTTAAATCTGTTGGCCGCGGTTCTGCTTTGCTGCTAAATATTCCGCCGGACAGAAGGGGCTTATTCAACGAGCATGACAGTGCCGCGTTGGTTGGCTTTAAAAAACTGCGGGACGAAAACTTTAAAACGCCGCTGCTGGCTAAAAAGAATGTGCCTGTAACCAATAACAAGACAACCTTAAAACTGCCCACCACTTCGGCTGTTAACTGTATTGTTCTGCAGGAGCCTGTGCAGTACGGCCAACGCGTTATTTCTTTTACCATACTGCTAAAGAAAAACGGCGAAACGGTAAGAGAAGTAGAAGCTACAACCATTGGCCGCAAACGCATCCTTACTTTCCCATCCACGGTGGCGGATGCGGTTGACATTGTTATAAAAGAAACCAAAGCAAAAGCATTAATCAGCCATGTGGCTTTGTATGCTATTGCGGAAAACCTGGTTGAAAAATAATGACCCTGGAAGCTTATGTGTTAAAAACCTTTCAGATGAAAGGTTGTTTTTGTGCAACTTGTCAATATTCCGCAATGTTCAGGGATGCATTCCAAGTTTTCGCTTAGATAAAAGCCAAATAGAATTGTTGCAGATGAACGTAATGCGACGCAACAGGCGATGCCACACGGATATGCCGTCCGTAAGCAAAATTTCTTTATGGCTTTAGCCATAACGCCACGGCTATTTATTAGCCGCTTAAATTGCAGGATAAAATAACAATAGCATGCTAACTGTAAGCGGTTTGTACATATACCCGGTAAAAAGTCTGGGTGGTTTTGAAGTTGACCGCGGCCAGGTTACCGCTACCGGGCTTGAGCATGACCGCCGGTGGATGCTAGTTGATGCCAACAACCAGTTTATAAGCCAGCGGGAAATTGCCGCCATGGCTTTGCTGCAGGTATCGCTGCTGCAGAGCGGTTTGCTGGTTACCCATAAACAAAACCAATCAACAGTAGCAGTACCTTTTGAGCCGCAGGGCGGCCCGCCCGTTACAGTGCAGGTATGGGGCGATAGCTGCAAAGCCCTGCCGGTTAGTGCAGAGGCGGATGAATGGTTTTCTGACATGCTTTCCACGCGGTGCAGGCTGGTGTATATGCCCGATAACAGCAAGCGGCGTGTTGATACAAGGTACGCGTTTAACAAAGAAATTACCAGCTTTTCAGATGGTTTTCCTTTTCTGCTGCTTGGCCAGGCTTCGCTGGATGACCTGAACAGCCGCCTTGCCGAACCGTTGCCCTTCAGCCGCTTCCGGCCCAACATTGTGTTTACCGGTGGGCAACCTTACCAGGAAGATGTAATGGAGCATTTTACCATTAACGGCATCAGCTTCTTTGGCGTAAAACTTTGTGCCCGCTGCGTTATAACGACCATTAACCAGCAAACCGCTGCCAAAGCCAAAGAACCTTTAAAAACACTGTCTGGTTACCGTATGCGCAACAACCGTATTTACTTTGGCCAAAACCTGCTGCACAGCGGCGAAGGGTTTATTGCCACGGGCGATGCTGTTAGCATTGTGAAATTAAAATCTTGAAGCGATTTTCACGGGGTGCCCCCAAGCTATCGCAAGGGGTCGGGCTTTTCGCTCATACTCCGGCACAAAAGCTATGCTGCGATGGCCTCACCGGGGTATCCGCTTCAATCCCTCACCCGAAAGTGCAACAGGCTGTTACTTCTGCATACGGGCACAGGGCCTGGGCCTTTATGTAACAGTTCATCCTGCTTAGTCAATGCAGTATATTGCCCGCTTTCCTCAATTCATACAGGCGCCGTTTTACGGCCAGCCAATAGCGTAATAATTTTGTTTTTTCAACAGCATATATACCAATGGCATACAAAGGAAAAATAATCCGTAACCCCAAAACGGGGCAAACAATAGAATTTGTAACAACGGCAGAAGACAGTGATGGGGCTTTTTTGGAAATGGTTACTTCTTATGCCCCACACTCCAAAGAACCCGTGGCCCACTATCACCCTTTGCAGCATGAATATTTTACCGTACTGGAAGGCGCCCTTACCATTAAAAAGAACGGAAAAATAATAACCCTTACCAGGGGCATGAGCATAGAGATACCCAAAAACACCACGCACAGTATGTGGAACAATGGCTCTGCTAAAACAGTGCTAAAATGGAAAGTGGCGCCGGCACTTTCAACAGAATTCTTTTTTGAAACCACTATGGGCCTGGTCAGTGATAACAAAACTAAGGCTGATGGCAACCCCTGCCTGTTACAGGTAGCGTTGCTGGCAAAAAAGTACAGCAAAGAATTCAGGTTGTTTAAGCCTTCGTACGCTATCCAGCGCATAGTGTTTGCCCTGCTTACACCTTTTGCATTACTGGCAGGTAAAAGGGCGGTTTATAAAAAGTACATCAACTAAAGCACAGCAAAAAGCCCTGCCAACAGGTGGTTGCAGGGCTTATTACATATAGCTTGCAGTGTTAGTCTGCTAATGGCTTAACCATAATATTTTTAAAATACACTTTGCTTTTGGGGTCGTGGCCCTGCAGGGCAAAAGTGCCGCTGGATATAACGCGGCCCGCATCCTGGCGCTGCACATTATCCGGCTCCGTATAATCAACAACGGTTTTGTCGTTTATTTTAATAATTACCCTTTTACCTTCCACTTTAATGTACTCTGTGTACCATTCATTGTCTTTTACGTAAACCTCTTTTACATCATCAATGCCATAAAGGCTGCCTGTTCTGCGCCAGTCTGTATGAGAATTGTTCACCTGAACTTCATATCCTTTTTTGGGCCAGCTACCTTCCTGGTAAACGGTATGAAAGTAAATGCCACCATTAGAGCCCGGCGTTGTCATAACATCTGCCTTAAACTCAAAGTTTTTAAAATTGTGCTGCTGTACATCGCCTTCATAAAACAGGTGGGCTACCGGGCCGTGGGCAACTATGGCGCCATCTTCTATTGAAAAAGTAGATGCGTTTTCACCCACTTTCCAATTGTTCAGGCTTTTACCGTCAAACAGCGAAATCCAGTCACTTTGAAGCGGCTGCCTGAATGCGGTTGCCACCAGCATAACGGCCATACAGCCACAGATAATTCTTTTCATAGATGTTAGTGTTTTAGATATGGTGAAGCTAATGTTTTAGTTAATGCAGGCTATAAGGCTACCGGTTTTTTTCGGTAAGAAAGTCGGTGCTTTGTGTATTTTGTACAAAGTAAAAAGGTTAAAAAAACTAAACAACTGTTTTTGTTTTAATATGTCTTTAATGAAATAAGGGTTTAATTAATACCCCCTTAAGCCCCTTAGAAAAATTCTGTTTTAATATTACAGCAATTTTTCCATCATCCTTAATTCTGATAATTATGGCTAAGCTTTTACTTGTTGACGATGACAGCAGCCTGCTTACAGCTTTAACCCAATTGCTTAAGAAAAACAACTTCGAGATACAAACGCTCAATAACCCCAACAATATATTTGATACTATCAGCAGCTATCATCCAGACCTTATCATACTGGATGTAATGATGGCCGGCGAAGATGGCCGGGATGTCTGTTTACAGTTAAAAGAAAACCCCGTAACAGCCGGTATAAAAATAATTCTCTACTCGGCCCATCACGATACGGAACATGATTTTAAACAGTATGGCGCTGATGATTTTATATCGAAACCCTTTTTAAGCAAAGACCTTATAGAGCTGATAAACCTGCACCTGCAGGGCAGCGGGGCCGAAGTGTAAGTTAGATTTTAACAGCCAGGTACGATAAAACCCTGGTTACTTTATATAAGCACATAACCCACCGGAAGCCGGCAATTTATTGCCGGTTTTTTTATTGGAGAAACAAGGGATGCGTGGTAAGGAGGGTTGGGTATACGCAACAAAAAACCCGCAAACATTTCTGTTGCGGGCTTTAAACTACTGCGGTGAGGGCGGGATTCGAACCCGCGGTACAGTTTAACCCGTACGGCAGTTTAGCAAACTACTGATTTCAGCCACTCATCCACCTCACCGGCTAAAATCCCTGTAAAAGGGCTGCAAATATAAAGGCAAAAAGTAAATAGCAAAAAACAAATTCTGGATAGTAAATCGCTTGCGCATGAAAATAAAAAACCGGGAGTACTATTCCCGGTTTGGTAGCCCCGACAAGAATCGAACTTGTATCTAAAGTTTAGGAAACTTCTATTCTATCCATTGAACTACAGGGCCATTGCCGTTATGCAGGGCGCAAAAATAATAGTTTCTGCCGAGGATAAAAACAATTAACTGCTTATTTACCTACATTCATGCCCTAATATTGTTGCTACATGACACTGCGAATTGCCCTTTTTACCGCTTTTTTTTCGGCTTGTTCTCTTTATGGCCAGGCACAGGCCAAAGCCCGTATTAACCACGTAGCCATTTATGTGGTTGATTTACAGAAATCCGGCAATTTTTACATGAACATACTGGGGCTGGATACCATTCCCGAACCCTTTCATGATAACAAGCATATCTGGTTGCGCATCGGGCCCGGTGCGTCCATGCACATTATACAGGGCGCCGATGTTCCTAAAGAGTATTACAAAAATAACCACACCTGCTTCAGCGTAGAATCTGTAACGGATTTTATTGAGACCCTGAAGAAACACTCCATCCCTTTCGAGGATGTAAGCGGCAACCAGATGGTGTACAGCAAACGTATTGACGGCGTTAAGCAAATATGGCTGCGGGACCCCGATGGTTACTGGCTGGAAATTAACGACGCCAAAGACTAACAGCTTTACCAGTACAATTTTTTGGATACCAGCTACGGTATTTCATGGTATCGCCTGTTGCGTCGCAATCCTTTCATCGTTTGGTTCATTGGGCGGCTTTTCAAACCCGGGTAGCGCTGGTGCGTGGAGACACGCACCAGGAAAACGAGAGACACGCACCGGGTATTGGAGCGGTTTCTGCCGCCTCCGGCGCCAGAAACGTTGCCGGCAACGTGTTAGAACGCTATTGAAGCATAGATTGTAATATTCGGCAAATAGAACTTTGAACAGAAAAACATCGAACAGTCAGCGCCTTTTGCACGTTGCCGCATAGCGAACAAGGCGTACAAGAGTGCGACGCAACGATGCTTCATAGTAATCCCTCCTGCCGGGCCCAAAAAACCTTTCGCTGCCTTTTTGTTTTGCAAAAACAAAAACTCTCCAGTTTATGTTATCTGCGCTATGTTGAATACTATAAGAAAGCGTGTTAACCAAAACACCCTTAAACTTCCCTATTTTTGCCGCTCTTAAAACGTGGGTATGAAGTTTTACAACCTTGTTATCAAGTATCGTTTCTGGTTAAGTATTGTTGCGTTGGTGGCGGCTATTCTATTGAATGTTACCGGTACCGCCGGTTTCTGGCCGGCATTTCCGCTGTACTTTTTGGGCGTGATAGGCCTTTTCAGCCATTTTTTTATTGGCCCGCTGCGCCTGATACAGGAACCCATGGAGCAAGGCAATGTGGAGGAAGTAAAAAAAATTCTGGATACCATTTGGTTTCCTAACCTGCTGTACAAACCTATACGCTCTACCTATTTTACCATTAAGGGTAACCTGGCCATGATGGAACAGGATTTTGAGACGGCGGAAAAGCATTTAAAGAAAAGCTCTGAACTTGGCTCGCCCATGCCGGAGGCCGAAGGCGCCAATAAGCTGCAACTGGGCATGATGAGCCTGCAGAAAGGTGATTTTAAGCAGGGCGAAAGTTATATACGTGCAGCTATCCGTGCAGGCATTCCCGATAAAGAAAGCGAAGCTGTTGCGTATTTAAGCATGTGCCAGATATTTATGAATAAACGGGAGTTTCGTGCTGCCAAAGACTTTTTCAGAAAGGCCAAGGCGCTTAACCCCAAAACCAAACAGGTGGTTGACCAGATTAAGGAAATTGAAAAATACATTTCGCGTATTCCCGGGTAAAAACTTAGTTGCAATAAAACAAAGTCGTTACAAAGACCTGCTTACTCCAGCAGGTCTTTGTAGTAATAGGCCTTCCTGTCATCATTATCAAAAAACTTCTGGATGCTGCCGGAAAAAGATGGCGAGGCTATGCTTTTGGTAAGGTCATTTCCTTTAAAATCAATATTGGCAAGGTCAAGCAACGAAAAGAAAGTGTTTTCTGAGCCAATCTTTTTATCCCGGTTTTGAGCAAGCTGGGCTGTTTTGAAGCCATGCACCTGGTTATACAGGGGCGACGTCCATAAAAACAGGGGAACATGCAGGGTGATGGGAGAAGCCTTTAAATGAAAGTCAATTTGCTCTTCACTTGCATCGAACAAGTCATCTCCGTGGTCAGACAGGTACATAACATAAGACAAAGCATTGTGGCGGTTTATAATATCAATAGCACTGTCAATCACATAATCCGCGTATAAAATACTGTTGTCGTAAGAATTACTGATGGCCAGCCTGCTGCTCATATCAGGCGGGTTAATGGAAGTAGTGTAGCCGGAAGGTTGGTAATAATCAAAATCTTCCGGGTAGCGGCGGGCATAATCCCAATGGTTGCCCATGGTGTGCAGTACAATAAAAAGGTCGCGGTTGTCTATATTGATGATGCTGTCCAGCAGGGGCAGCAGCCGTTCGTCGTAGTAATCTTCCAGTTCAAAGTTAGGAGACTGGGTTGGAGAGAAAACAGCAGCATCAGCGGTTTTGGCATGCAGGTTAATGGTGCCGCCCCAGAATATTTCTTTATCAGATTGGTTGCTTAGCCAGGCCGTTCTGAATCCGGCTTCTTTAAAAGCGGTGATGATGCTTTTTTCTTTAAACTGCAGGTCAATATTATCGGGTGTGGCACGGGTAATCATTTGCGGAACCGACATCCAGGTAAGGTTAGAGCCCGAGATAACATCGGGAAAAGAAAGCAGGCCCTCCCTTACCGCCAGCCTGGGAGATGTAACAGAATCATAACCGTTTACCTGCCACCTGTCGTAGCGGGAAGCTTCCCCAATAATAAACAGGTATATCTGCCTGTGTGGAAGGCTGTCTTTTTTGTAAGCGCCAAAAGAAAAGTTGCCGGCGGCAGACAGGTTATTTTTCTTAAGTATGCTGTATGCCTGCGCAATGCCGCTGGCTACGCTGGCCGGGTAATAGCGGTTAAGCAGGTCGTAGTTATTGAATTTGTATAAATGCTTCTCAAAACGCAGCTTCCAGCCAATAACCAGGCAGCTTAAAACAGAAATGCTGATGGCCGCAAACAAAGAAATTCTTTTAAAAGGCAGCGCTTTTACACACAACAGGTACAGCACCACATACACTATGGTTAACGGCAGGTACCATTTAACGTAACCTGCGCCAATTTCCCGAACTTCTGTAAGGTTGGTTTGCAGCGAGAGTACCACCATTTCAAACCCGGGCCACACATCAAAATAATAGATAGAAAAAATAAATAGTGTGGAGGGTATTATGAGTATAAGCAACAGGTACAGGTAAAGCTTAATGTTACGGTAAAACAGGGCAGCCGGCAGCAGCATGAATAAAAAGGAAGTGATTAGCTGGGCGGCATTATAAAAAAAAGGCTGGTGAGACTCTCTTTTATTAAGGGCAAAAAGTCCGGGCAAAACCAGGAGCGTTATACAGCCAGCAATAGCTGCCAGGCTGGTTATGGGGTTTTTCCTGAAAAAGGGCATGTTTGCAAAAAAGTTAGCTTTAAAGCTAACCATAAAACTTAATAGTTCGATAACATGATAATGAGTTAAGAGAACGGGGCGGTGATGGAATTAAAAGAGAAACGAGCTGCCAGGAATGCATTAACATTAAAATTTTTAAAAAATCTTCACAAAGCTTTAGTAGAACTTTCACAAATGCCTGTCCTTAGCCAATAGAACAGCTTGCCGCTAATGGAACCTTCTAACAGTTTATGGGTATTGATGGCCAGGGGTCTTAGCAGGGAAATAACCCCTGACGAGCATGCTGAATTAGTACAACACCTCAGTAAAAATCCACAGTTACAGCAACAATATGATATTATAAGCCGGTTATGGGCGCCGGATACCCAGCCGCATGCGGAAGAAGAAGTAAGCGAGGAAGACCGCCTGCATGTAGCCCGCATTCTTCAGATAGCAAAAAAAAAGCAATCTGAAGAAATGGAAGACGAGCCTGTTTATATATCCCCCAAACAAAGGCGCAGGCGGTTGTTGAAACGCGTATCGGCAGTTAGCCTGGTGCTTGCAGCGGTATGGGCGTTTGTTTTTTACTGGAAAGCAGGTACCCGCCAACCATTGGCTGCCGCAGAAACAGCCCCCCAGAAAATAGCGGTACAAAACGGCAGCCGTACCCGCAGCATATTGCCGGATGGCTCCACCGTTTGGGTTAATGCCGGCTCGTCGGTAACCTTTACAGGCGATTTTTCCGGGCCGCTGCGGGAGGTAAAGCTGGAAGGTGAGGCCTATTTTGATGTAGTTAAAAACCCTGCCAAGCCCTTTATTGTCCACACCGGCGGCATCAGCATAAAAGTGCTGGGCACCGCTTTTAACGTTAAGGCGTACCCTGCCGATAAAACGGTGGAAACAACGCTTATTCACGGCCTTGTACAGGTTACCCGGCAGAACGACCCTGGCCGGGCGCCCATTTTTCTGCACCCCAACGAAAAACTGGTTGTTGAAAAATCAGTGGGCGTTGAGCAAAACCTGCCGGCCCAGGCAACGGCAAAACAGCCTTTGCCCCCTTACCAGGTTACACATTTAGATACCACCCTTAGCGGCACAGACCTTATTGAAACAGCATGGCTGTATAACAGGCTGGCATTCAGGGGAGAAAATTTTGAGGCGCTTGCACAAAAGCTGGAGCGCTGGTACAACATAAAAATTGTTTTTGAAGACAGTAAAGTGCGCCAGTTAAATTTTAATGGCTCTTTTGAAAACGAAACCGTGGAGCAGGCTTTTACGGCGTTAAAAGCGGCTGTGCCCTTCAATTTTAAAATACATGCCCATGAAGTATTTATTAGTTCACCAAAGTAAACTGCACCCTAAATAAAACAGGGTATTATTCTCCGGGGTAAACGGAAGGTTATACCCGCAAGCTAAACGGAGGAATATGTATGGGCCCGGCGGCAGTAATTACTATGAAGCGTCCCTTGCGTCGCACTCTTGTACTGCAGTAGTTCTATTCGCCAGGCATTACGTACGGCCCTGTTCAGCAATTGCGCACTATAACAAACTAAAACAAGCCAGCCTGAAAGGTTGGATTTTATAACCCACAATTTCTATAGTATGAAATGTTTTCAAACGGTTTTTAAAAAATCGTTTTCTTACAAACTGCTTGTTATGAAACTGACGGCCATTTTTCTGCTGCTGTTTACTTTAAACGTATCAGCCAAAGAGCGTGGCCAGAAAAAGATTACGATTAACATGAGCAATGCGGAAATATCCAATATACTTTCCGCTATTGAGAAAAAATCCGGCTACCGGTTTCTCTACAACAACGACTTAACTGCACTCAAACAAAAAACTTCTTTAAGTGTAGCGGATGCCGAAATAAGCCAGGTACTGCAAACGCTGTTTCAAAATACCAGCCTTTCCTACCAGTTTATGGACAATAACCTGATAGTAATAAAAGGAGAAGGCCAGGTGTACGGCTCGCCGGAATCGGTAAAGGCCGTGGTAACGGGAACGGTTACCGGTGAAAATGGCTCCGCAATGGCGGGTGTTTCTGTACAGGTAAAAGGTACTTCCCGCGGAACCACCACCAATAATGAAGGAAAGTTTTCTATCAATGCAGAGAGCGATGATGTGCTGGTTATTTCCTATGTGGGCTTTGAAACACAGGAAATAAGGGTAGGCAGCCAAACGCAGATAAATGTAAGCCTTAAGGATGCCAATGCCACCCTAACAGATGTAGTAGTAATAGGGTATGGTACAGCCAATAAGAGAGATTTGACGGGATCTATTGCAAGGGTTGCCGGTAAAGATATCGCTGATAAACCCAATCCTAACCCTGTGGCTTCTTTACAGGGTAAGGTAGCCGGTGTATCGGTAGTAAATAGCGGAACGCCCGGCGCCCAGCCTGACATACGCATAAGGGGTACCATCAGTATCGGCTCTGTAAGGCCTGTGTATGTAGTGGATGGTATATTAAATGATAATATAGATTTCATCAACCCCAACGATATAGAATCCATTGAGATTCTTAAAGACCCATCCTCGCTGGCCATATTTGGCGTAAGAGGCGCTGCAGGTGCAATAGTAATTACCACTAAAAAAGCAAAAGCAGGGCAAATGCTGGTGAACTTTAACTCAACTTACGGTACCAAGAGGCTGGTTGATAAGATAAAGCTTACTAATGCAGAAGAGTTTAAACTACTCTATAACGAGCAATTGCAAAACCAGGGAGATGTACCATTTGATTTCTCCGACTGGAACGGTAATACAGATTGGATTGAGGCATTATCTCAGAAAGGGGTTTTTAATACAAATAACATCAGTGTAACAGCAAGCTCTGAAAAAAACAGGTTTTACATGAATGCTGGTTATATAAATGACCAGGGCATGGTAAGGCACGAACGCCTGAAGAAGATATTGCTTACATTAAGTGATGAGTATAAAGTTAGCAAGGCTTTTAAAGTTGGTTTTAATGTAAATGGTATCTGGCAGGATATACCTTATTTAACCCCAACAAATTCCTACAGTAATTTGCTAACAGATGCACGCCGTGTATCTCCTGTTGCCTCAACAGCTACTATAAATGGCGTTTATTCTATATTGCCTGGTTTCCAAAGTGCACAAATCACCAATCCTCTGATGCTGCTGGAAAGTACTTATGATAAGAATTTCCAGAAAGAATTCAGGACAGTGGCCAGTGTATTTGCCGAGGTAAACTTTTTAAAGAGCTTTACATTCAGGGCTACAGGCTATGGCGATATTACGAATGGTAACAAAACAAGCTACTCGCCCATCCTCAGGTATTATTTGCCAACATTAAATGATTCAATTACTATAAACCCCAACTATAATTTAACCAGCCTTAATATTGGGGATTACCGCACCTACAAATGGCAGCAGGATAACATCCTTACCTACAGGAAAGATTTTGGCGATCATGGGTTAACACTTACGGGTGGTACTACCATATATTACGAGTCCCAATACACATTAACAGCAACGGGAAAACAAAGCAGCACTGGCGACCCAATCCCTAATGAAAAAAGGATGTGGTATATCAATAATGCACTTGTTGATCAAAGTACTGTAAGGGCGTCATCAACACAATTTGAAAGAACTACGGCATCGTGGCTGGCCCGTATGTTATACAACTACAAAGGCAAATACCTGCTGAACGCTTCATTCAGGAATGACGGTACAAGCGGCTTTAAAAACAATCCGAGGCAAAACTTTTGGGCTGTTGGCGCAGCATGGGAGTTAACTAAGGAAAATTTCATGCAAAGCCAACATTTCTTCGATTTCCTGAAGTTAAAAGCATCAATGGGCGTATTGGGTAACCAGAGTACAACATATAATGATGGTACAAGTAACCCCTATCCTTCTTATGCACCGCTTCAGGCAAGCAGTGCGGTTTTTGGAAACACAATTTACCCAGCTTACGCGGCCTCTTATGTTCCTGATGAAAATCTGCGTTGGGAAACCGTGCATGCAAAAGAGATTGGTGTAGAGTTTACAGCTTTAAAGAACCGTCTGCATGTTGAGGCTGCTTACTATAATAAACTTACAAAAGACCTGTTGGCCATTCAGCCAGGATTGCTTGGTTTCCCGGCCCGGTTAAGCAACATTGGCAGTATTTCAAATAAAGGGTTAGAATTTACTGCTGGATGGACACAGCAGATTTCTAATGATTTCTCTTTTTCTGTTAATACCAATCTTACAACTTTCAAGAATAACGTTGTTTCGTTGTATTCCAATGATCCTGATGGTATCACTGGTGCTAATGAGCAATATCCCAACAGAACTGCAGTTGGCAGGCCTATTGGTTTCTTCTTTGGTTACATAGTTGAAGGTGTTTACCAAAATCAAGCCGAAGTGGACAATTCTCCAACAGTTAACGGTTTTGGCGAATATGGTCCGGGCGATCTTAAGTTTAAAGATATTAGTGGCCCTGATGGCAAGCCTGACGGGATAATTGACAGCAAAGACAGAACGATGATTGGTAACCCTACGCCTGATTTTACTTACGGGGCCTCTGTAACATTAAATTATAAAGGCTTTGATTTAGGCATTGATCTGCAGGGTGTGGCCGGAAACGAAATTTATAGGTACTGGGGAACATCGGAGCTTACATTCGCTCCTTTCAACTATCCACAATGGAAGATGAACCGTTGGCACGGTGAGGGCACATCCAATTGGGTTCCGCAGGTAAACAATAATCACAACATAAATAGCAAAGGCTTATCCACCTTTGGCATAGAAAGCGGTAGTTATGTAAGGATTAGAAATGTACAGCTGGGATACAA
Organism: Foetidibacter luteolus; assembly: GCF_009650435.1. Lineage (GTDB taxonomy): Bacteria > Bacteroidota > Bacteroidia > Chitinophagales > Chitinophagaceae > Foetidibacter > Foetidibacter luteolus. The sequence goes on along the minus strand of NZ_VVIP01000043.1, from coordinate 168,795 downwards.
TTTCGACAGGGCTATGTTGCAAAAGGCTCACATAAAAAGTCTCAGGATTTTTATCAGTGCACAAAACCTGAAAACTTTTAAAAAGAACTATGGTTATACTCCAGATTTTGGTGGTAACGCCACTTCTTTTGGAATTGATAATGGTAATGGGCCTGTTCCAGCTATTTACACCGCTGGTATTAATGTTACGTTTTAAAATTTAAAAGGTTATTATTATGAATAGCATTAAGAAAATGAGTTTTGCCGGTTTTGCATTGGCATTACTGCTGGTTTTTTCAGGATGCAATAAATTCCTGGATAGAAAACCATTAGATGCAACGCTTGACGATATACCGGGCGGCGGCCTGGAAGGCCAGGCATTGGGCCTCTATTCAGGCTTGCGGGGCACCTATAGTAATGGTTTTAATACCATCCCCTGGCTTGCATTTCACAGCTTCAGGGATGATGACTCCCGTAAGGGTAGTAGTAGCGGTGATGGCTCTGATTGGGGATCTATCTTTGATGATTTCAATTACACCAAAAGCCACTGGTCAAATGACCAGTATTGGGCGGATCATTTTGGTTTTCTCGGAGATGTAAACAAAATGATCCAGATTGGCGACTCGCTTCAGCAAAACGATGAAAGATCAGTTATTAATATGGGCGAAGCAAAGTTTTTCCGGGCATATGTATTCTTTGACCTGGTAAGAACTTACGGACAGGTGCCTTTAATTAATTTCCGGTCTTATAGCGCCTCGCAGTCTAACATTCCAAAATCTACTCAAGAGCAGATTTATACGCAAATTGATGCGGATTTAACTGAAGCTGAACAAAAGCTTCCGGATGACTGGGGCAATAAATATCCTGGCCGTCTTACGAAGTATGCAGCTATGACATTACATGCCAAATCATTACTATACAGGCAAAGATGGGCGGATGCTTTAGCGCTTTGTAACGCCGTAATCAACTCGGGTAAGTATGGGTTGGAAACCGATTATTTTTACATTTTCAGTGAAAATGGAGAAAACGGAAATGAATCCATTTTTGAAATTCAGGCTACCTTGGCCGCTGGCGATGGCGGCGTTGGCGCTCTTTGGAATTTTGCAGGCAGCCAGGGAACCAGGGGATCTGGAGAGTGGAATTTAGGTTGGGGCTGGAATGCGCCTACAGAAGAGTTGGTTAACTCTTACGAAACCGGCGATCCCAGGAAAAATGCCACTGTTTTGTTTAGTGGACAGTCTGATGGAATTTACGGCAAAACTTTACCAGCATACAATGCAAACGACTTTCCCCAGCCATACTGGAACAAGAAGATATATACTAACCCGACGATGCGTGAAGCTACGGGGGATCAATCTGGTGGTTGGGTAAACCACAGGATATTGAGATATGCAGATGTGTTATTAATGGCGGCGGAAGCTTCAAACGAATTAGGCGATGTTGCTACAGCCGTTAAATGGATTAACGTTATCAGGGACAGGGCAAGAAAAAGCAATGGCGGTAACAGTAGCGTATTACCGGATGTTACCGCTGGTAGCCAGGCTGATATGAGGGCTATTATTCAGAAAGAGCGTCACGTAGAATTAGCTATGGAAGGCGAACGGTTTTTCGACCTGGTTCGCTGGGGTATTGCAGATTCTGTTTTAAAATCACGTGGATATGTACACAAAAACAGGTACTACCCGTTGCCGCAAGGACAAGTAGACGCATCCAGCGGTGTATTGATTCAAAACCCGGATTATTGATAGTGTTATTAATCAATCAATTTACAAAGGGCTGCCGCAAGCGCAGCCCTTTGTATTGGTTAGATCGTTATCGTTAGCTGGAAACTAATACAGCATCTTCTTTGCAGGATTCAGGAGTTTCAAAAACAATAAAATGGTTCCACTTCGGTATTGCCTAACTTGAAATGGAAAACAATTAATTTACAATGAAATCGTATAGAACGTATCTTATCCTGGTAATCATCGGCTTTTTGTCTTGCAGAAGCGAGGATACGGTTTTTGAAATACTGCCCTCATCCCATACAAACATTCAGTTTGCGAACAAGCTTGAAAAGCACAAGGTTTTCGGCATACTGTATTACCTCTATTACTACAATGGCGGTGGTGTTGCCATTGGAGATATCAATAACGATGGTTTAACCGATATATATTTTTCAGCCAATAGCAATGGCGCTAATAAACTTTATCTAAATAAGGGAGATTTTAAGTTTGAGGATATTACTGAAAAAGCTGGTGTAAAGGGAATTGCAGATTGGTGCAGCGGTGTTACCATGGCAGATGTAAACGGTGATGGATATCTTGACATTTATGTTTGTGCTGTAAGCAACAGCTTTGGTCTTAAGGGAAAAAATCAGTTATACATAAACAATAAAAATGGCACGTTTACAGAAAGTGCAGCAACCTACGGGCTTGATTTTTCAGGTTTCAGTACACAAGCCGCCTTCTTTGATTATGATCATGACGGAGATTTAGACTGTTACCTGCTTAACCAATCTCACGCCCGTAACGAAAATATTCCTGATACAGGCATGCGTCGTAAATATGATCCTAATGCCGGCGACAGACTTTTCAGAAATGATATGAATACGGCTGAGAAAAAGTTTTCGGACGTTTCTTCTTTTGCTGGTCTTTACCAAAGCAGCCTCGGTTATGGTCTTGGCTTATCAATAGCTGACTTTAACAACGATGGATGGGAAGATGTATATGTAGGGAATGATTTTCATGAGAATGATTACTATTACCTCAATAACGGCAATGGTACTTTTACCGAAAGTGGAGCCAAACATTTTAACCATTACAGCAGGTTTAGTATGGGCAATGATGCCGCTGATTATAATAATGACGGACAGTTGGATATTGTTACGGTAGACATGCTTCCTCCTGATGAAAAAACATTGAAGACATACGGAAGTGATGAAAATCCGGACATATACCGTGTAAAGCTGGTAAATAATGGTTACCAGTACCAGTACTCAAAAAACTGTTTACAGCAAAATAATGGTAGCGGAAATAGTTTTAGCGAAACGGCGTTGCTAAGCGGCGTATCTGCCACTGACTGGAGTTGGGCTCCATTGTTTGCTGATTTTGATAATGATGGCAACAAAGATTTATTTATTTCCAGCGGCATCGTAAAGCGGCCTGTTGATTTGGACTATATCCGTTTTGTTTCAAATATCGCGGTTCACCAGGCATTAAATCAAACTGATAAGTTTGATGACCAGGCACTTGAAAAAATGCCCGATGGAAGTTCGCACCCATTCCTGTTTAAAGGCGATGGCAATTTATCTTTCAAAGATGTAAGTGATGCCTGGGGAACAGGTAAAATGAAGGGTTATTATAACGGAGCAGCTTATGCAGACCTTGATAATGATGGCAGATTAGACCTTGTTATCAATTGTATTGATGCCCCTGCCGTTGTATTGAAAAATAATGCTCCCCAAAAAAATTATCTCTCTATCCTTTTTAAGGGCGATGGGCTCAATACAAACAGTATCGGTGCAAAAGCCTATCTGTTTTCCGGCGATAAAATGCAATACCAGCAGCTAATGCTTACAAGGGGGTTTCAATCCTCCTGCGATACACGCCTTCACTTTGGCCTTGATTCTGCGGGTATGCTGGACAGCGTACTTATCGTGTGGCCAAATCAGCGCTGTGAGACTATCAGGAATGTAAAAGCCAATCAATTGTTACAGGTGTCGCAGAAAAATGCAGCCGGCATATTTGTTTACAGTAGTTGGTTTAAGGAACAACTGCCGCTTGTTCTTGACAAAACAGATTCAATCACCTGTAACTGGCGGCACAAAGAAGATGGCTTTGACGACTTTAATGTACAATACCTCATACCCCATGCACAGTCAACACGTGGCCCAAAAATAGCTGTCGCGGACATTAATGGAGACGGGCTGGACGATTTTTATGCCTGCGGCGCAAAAGGCCAGGCCGGCGCCTTAATGGTTCAGCAGCTATCCGGAAACTTTCTTGCTTCAGATACAGCCATTTTCAATCCGGACGCGGGGTGCGAAGATGTGGATGCTCTTTTTTTTGATGCTAACGGGGACAATTACAAAGACTTATATGTTGTAAGTGGTGGTAATGAACTAAAGGGCAACAACCCAGGTTTATTAGACAGGCTGTACTTAAATGATGGTAAAGGACACTTTAAACGCAGTATGGAAGCTTTACCTGCTATGTACGCTAGTAAATCCTGTGTATCTGCTGCTGATGTTGATAAAGATGGCGACAATGATTTGTTTATTGGCACCCTTGCCGACCCTGTGGCTTATGGCTATCCACAAACTTCATTTTTGTTTCTGAATAACGGGCAAGGAAAGTTCAGTTTGGCCGGTCCAGGTAAGATAAATCTCAGGGAAATTGGTATGGTTACTGCTTCAGCCTTTGCGGATATAAACAATGATGGCTGGCAGGATTTAGTAGTAACAGGTGAATGGATGCCCCTGACAATTTTTATTAACAATAAGTCTGCTTTTACAAAACAAGAAATTCCCAATTCAACAGGTCTTTGGCAATCTGTTTTTGTTGACGATGTAAATAAAGATGGAAAGCCAGACATTCTCGCCGGAAACTGGGGGCACAACAATAAATTTTGGAGCGGCAAAAACGGCCCATTGAAAATGTATGTTTCCGATTACAACAAAAATGGGATGGCAGATCAATTAGTGGCATATACAATTGATGGAAAGGAATATCCTTTTTTGGCGAAAGACGAGGTGGAACGCCCCTTGCCTCAATTGAAAAAGCATTATCTCTTATATGCCGAGTATGCTGGTGTGCCAATGAAGGATGTATTTTATGGATGGATAGATACCATTAAGCCCATGATAGCAGAAAGACTCGGCTCTGCTGTTTGTTATGGTGATGGAAAAGGCGGGTTTGCAATCAATGATTTACCAGCGCACCTTCAGCTTGCTCCGGTATTTTCTTTTCAAAAACTGCCTTTAACTGGTAGTGGAGAAGCTTACTTAGCCGGTGGTAATTTTTTCGATGTAATACCATATGAAGGCCGCTATGATGCCCAGCCTCTGGCACTCTTTAAATTTTTAAGCAATAAGGTCACTTATATAAGGCAGCCTGATCTCTTATCTGTTAAAGGCCAGGTGCGGGATATAAAATGGCTGCATAAAGGCAAAGGGAACATTTTACTTGTCGCCCGTAACAATGAGCCGCTTTTGTTTTATGCCCCGGCGAAACAATAGCTCATGCCTCTTTAGTTTGTATTTGGTTAACCGTAAAAACTTATTTAATGAAACGGAGTTTTCTTTTGTGTCTGTGCTGCATTGCGTCAATAAATTTCCATGTGCAAGCCCAAAATACCTCCCCCTTCAACCCCCTCAACCGTCCCAAAAATCTTTCCGACACCGCCCTGATGGAGCTGGTGCAAAAACAAACCTTTCGCTATTTCTGGGAGTTTGGACACCCCGTAAGTGGTATGGCCCGTGAGCGCAGCAACCGGTCTTACGATTATGGCGATGAAGTGGTAACTACCGGCGGCACCGGCTTTGGCGTAATGGCCATGATTGTTGCTGCCGAACGCAAATGGGTACCACGTGATTCCGTGTCGGCAAGGTTGCTTAAAATGGTCAATTTCCTGCTAAAGGCGCAGGCTTATCATGGTATATTTCCGCATTGGATGGATGGCGCCACAGGCAAAACCATCCCTTTCAGCCGCAGGGATGATGCTGCCGACCTGGTGGAAAGCTCTTTCCTCTTCCAGGGCCTTCTTTGCGTAAGGCAATACTTTACCGCGGATAACCCCGTAGAGCGGGAGCTGCGCAACCGCATCGGTTGGCTATGGGAAGAGGCTGATTTCAACTGGCATACCCGCGGCAATATGGACTTGCTTTACTGGCACTGGAGCCCCAACTACGATTGGGCCATGAACTTTGAATTGCGTGGCTGGAACGAAACACTCATCACTTACATACTGGCCGCATCTGCGCCGCGCTACCCTATTAATCCGAGGGTGTACCACCAGTGCTGGGCAGAAAGCAGCCACTTTAAAAATGGCAAGGAGTTTTATGGTGTTAAGCTACCCTTGGGTTTCGATTATGGCGGGCCGCTGTTCTTCACGCATTACTCTTTCCTGGGGCTTGACCCGAACGGATTAAAAGACCGTTACGCCGATTACTGGCAGCAGAATTATAACCACACACTCATTAATTACAAACATTGTGTGGCCAATCCCAATCATTATAAAGGTTATGGCGAAAACTGCTGGGGACTAACCGCAGGCGATACATACAACGGCTACAACGCCTATTCGCCCGATAACGACGGCGGTACTATTGCACCAACCGCGGCGCTGTCTGCCTTTCCATATACACCGGAATATTCCATGAAGGCCCTCCGCCATTTTTACGATGATCTGGGAGATAAGATATGGAGCGAATACGGCTTTGTGGATGGTTTCAACGAGTCGCAGAACTGGTACGCCAAATCACACCTGGCCATAGACCAGGGGCCTATCATTGTGATGATGGAAAACTATCGTACAGGCTTGTTATGGAAGCTTTTTATGAGCATACCCGATATACAGAACGGCCTTAAACGCCTGGGCTTTGAAAGCAAGTATTACAAACAGTAAATGCAGAGCGGCATTCTAATATTACCCGGTTACTTATTTTTTGCTCTTTGACTTTCTGTCTTGTTGACCAATGAATTTTCTTAAGGGCCCGGCAGCAGGAACTACTATGAGGCTTCCGTTGTGTCACTCACTTGTACGTTCTGTTCTCTACGCGGCATTGGGTAACAGGCTTTGATTGTTCAATGTTCTTGTGTTCAAAGTTCAATGTAAAAGCAATTGGGAAACCAACCCCTGGTGCGTGTCTTCACGCACCAGCATATCAATGTTTTTCTATTCAAAATTCCATGTTTTGGAATATTACAATTCTAAGCCTCAATAGCGTTCTAACCCGTTGCCGGCAACGTTTCTGGCGCCGGAGGCGGCAGAAACTGCTCCAATCCCAGGTACGTGTCTCCCGTTTCCCTGGTGCGTGTCTCCACGCACCAGCGCTATCCGGGTCTGAAAAGCCGCCCAAAGAACCAACCGATGAACGGATTGCGACGCAACGAAGATGCCACAAGGCTATTCAGTTGGTATCATAAACACTTACATAAGAAGCGCTCTGCGAAGTCTCCAGACTTCGCAGCCTTATGCATCAAGTCTCTGACTTTATTAAAATTAAACCCAAAGAAGTTTAATAAATAAAATAACCATGAAGAACAAACTATTGCTTGCTTTCCTTTTAACATACACGCTTCTGCATGCGCAGGAGCGCCGGTACGATAAAGCATTCTTTGTAAACAGCCCCATGGCCGGCAGCTATTATTACAGTTCGGCAGGTTACAGCGGTAAGTCATGGATAAAAAATGTGCGGCAAAAACTGCCGGTGTCAACCGGGCAATACTTTACCCCCGGCAATGCATTGGAGTTGCATTACGTTTCCGCCACGGATGGCAACTGGCAGGCAGCCTTACAATATAGAGAGTTAAGGGGCGTTGATAATTTTACTGATGCAACACAACTGGTTTTCTGGCTATACATAGCAACACCGCAAACAGGTAAAACCGGGTTGCCACAAATAGCGGTGGTGCAAAATGAAAAAGACAGTTCATCCTTCCTTGCATTGGGAGATTTTGTCGCATCTGCTCAAGCCGGCAAATGGCGGGCTGTAAAAATACCGCTGGCAGAACTTAGTGCGGATGCCAGGGCCATTCAGCAAATTATTTTCAGGCAGGCCGGTAATGATGGGCAAGAGCATAAAATATACATAGACCAGGTAGAGCTTTTACCGGCAGATGCTATTGCAAAAGTTTTACCGGTACCTGTAATTGTACAGGCTAAAGCTTATGAAAAGCATGTGGATATTGCCTGGAAACCCGTTGTCCAAAATGGTGCAAAGTATGTTAAACTATACCGCTCTGGCAACGGAAAAATTTTTTATCCTGTAGCAGTGCAACCAACTTATTTTAACAGCTACGCGGATTACACAGATACTACCGGCAAAAAATTTTTCTACCGCATAAGCCTGCTGGATGAGAATTATCATGAATCAGCTTTATCCAACATGGTTTCTGCCAGCACGCACCCCATGTCAGATTCCGCACTACTCAGTATGGTGCAGGAAGCCAACTTCCGTTACTATTGGGATGGCGCGGAACCCAACAGTGGCCTTGCATTGGAAGATATCCCCGGCCGCAGTAACATGATAGCCGCAGGCGCTTCAGGGTTTGGCATGATGGCATTGATTGCAGGGGCGGAAAGGAAATTTATTACACGTGAGCAGTTGATAAACCGGTTTGACAGGATTACCCTCTTCCTGGAAAAAGCGGAAAAATTTCATGGCGCTTTTCCGCATTTTATAGACGGCAATACCGGCAAAGTAGTTCCGTTTTTCGGCGATAACGACAATGGCGGCGACCTGGTGGAAACTTCTTTTTTAATGCAGGGTTTGCTGGTGGCCCGGCAATATTTCAACCGCAATACAAAGGCAGAAGCCACCATCAGGCAACGTATTAATAAAGTATGGAACGGCGTTGAATGGGATTGGTACCGTAAGGAAAAAGACAGTAAATATTTGTTCTGGCACTGGTCGCCGGATAAGGAATGGATCATCAACCACAACCTCATTGGATGGAATGAAACGTTGATAACCTATTTTCTTGCCATTGCCTCTTCAACACATGGCGTACCTGCTTCTATGTATTACACAGGCTGGGCCAGCCAGGAAGAAAAAGCACAGCAATACCGCAGTGCATGGGGGCAAACAGAAGATGGCTCTCACTATACCAATGGCAACACTTATTTTGGTATTCCGTTAAAGGTGGGCGTATCTAACGGCGGGCCGCTCTTCTTTGTGCACTATTCCTTTATGGGGCTTAACCCGCATACGTTTTCAGATGCTTATACCAACTATTTCGGGAACAATAAAAACATCGCTTTAATCAACTACAGGTACTGTGTGGCTAACCCGCAAAATCATAACGGTTATGGCCCGGAAGCATGGGGTTTAACGGCCAGTGATGGCCCGCACAATTATGCCGCGGATGAACCCGTACCGCATGCGGATAAAGGCAAACTTACCGCTACCGGTGCATTGGCCTCGTTTCCTTATACGCCTGCCGAATCTATGGTGGCGCTAAAAAATTATTACCGTAACTATGGTAAGTTTTTATGGGGTAATTATGGCTTTAAAGATGCTTTTAGCCTGGATAATAACTGGTGCTCAGAAATATTCATGGGCCTTAACCAGGCGCCGGTAACGGTGATGATAGAAAACTATCGCTCGGGCCTGGTATGGAATCTATTTATGAGTGCGCCGGAAGTACAGGAGGCTTTGAGGAAGCTGGCAAACGAAAAGCCGGTGAGTAAACAGTAGCTCTTTTACAGTCGCTTTACTTAACTATGCGTAGCGGATTCGCTGCGAATATCAACGGTAACATATGCGATAACAACATCCTCCTCAAGTATAATATCGCCATTGGATAAATGCGATTCCAGGGTAAAAGCCACCGGCATAACAGCGCCTTCATCGGCCAGTGTTTCCAGGTGAAATTCAAGGGCTTCCCTTATGTTGTGAAGGGTTTCATCAAGCGTGCTGCCGGTACTTATACAGCCTGGAACGTCCGGTAAATAAGCGGAGTAATTTTGAGGAGCCTTTTCTATAACAGCTACAAATTTTTCCATGCTTAAAGTTAATTTATAGCTTCCTTTTTGCCTGGCAAAAAGCAGCCATCTGCTACAATTAGCTAATGATATCTTTAACTTTCACAGGAACGAATATTTTCAGTTTAATAAGTTGTAACGTCTTGTATTAAAAGCCAATTTTGTTTATGGTAAATATTTCAAGCTTAAGATTGTCTGCAGGAAAAGCAACGCTGTTTATTGCGTTTGTAATGTTGCTTATAGGTAAAACCCACGCCCAACAACCACCTTTCTACAACGACATCCAAAAATTTAAACAGCAGGATAGCCTTAATTTTCCACCCGGAAAAGCCATTTTGCTCGTCGGCAGTTCTTCGTTTACCAAGTGGACGGACGTGCAACAATACTTTCCGTCTCATACCATTATCAACCGAGGCTTTGGCGGCTCCAGCCTGCCGGACCTTATCCATTATGAAAACGATGTGATATTTCCGTATAAGCCGAGGCAAATAATAATCTATTGCGGAGAAAATGATTTTGCCGCTTCTGATACTGTGTCTGTTGCTACTGTTGTAGGCCGCTTTAAAACATTGTTTAACGATATACGTAGCCACTGGAAGAAGGTGCGTGTTGATTTTGTTTCCATGAAGCCCAGCCCCAGCCGCCAGCATTTATGGCCGAAATTTGAAGAAGCCAACGGCCAGATTAAAGCTTTTCTGGAAACCGAAAAGAAAGCAAAATTCATTGATGTCTACAACGCTATGTTTAACGCCGACGGAAAAGTGATGGAAGATATATTCGTAGAAGACAGGCTGCACATGAATGAAAAGGGATATGCCATCTGGCAAAAAATATTTGAGCCCTATTTAAAAGATTAGTTGTTGGATACCAGCTATGGGTTTTCATGGGAGCTTCGTTGCAAATATGATTTTGTTATTAAATGGTCTTTCAGTGAAAGAACATTTAATAATCAAGCACTTCATCGTTTGTTTCATTGGGCGGCTGCAGTTTCCATAACAATGCGTTTGGCAATGTATGTACAGGCTTATTGGTAAAGCTCTCCAACATTAAATGTGATTGCTAACGCCGGCAATGAAACATTGTCCGCCGGTAGTGTGCACAGATTATGATTTTTAAATATTCACCTGGTAACTCGTACTTCGCCCGCCGCCGGTACCAGTGAGGGCAAACGCTCCAATCTCAAGCAGGTGCTGCATGTCCCTGGTGGCTGTAGCTTTGGATGTTTTGGCGATGCTGATATATTTCCGGGCATTCATGCCACCTTCAAAGCCGCCAGCCCCCTCCTCCAGCATCCGCTTGATAACGGTAAGTTGACGATCATTCAGTTTGTCTTTAAACCGGTCAAAAAAACGCGTCTTTTTCAGGATAAAAGCAATCTGTATTTCGGCTTCCGTTTGGGCAGCAAGCACGGTTCTTACGAAATATTCAATCCATGGAGTGATTTTATTAGAGCGCTGTGCCAGTTCCAGCGAATTATAATAATCTGTTTTATGCGCTTCTATCGTTTTTGATAAGCTCAAGATAATGGGGCGCCCAATGGTCTGGGACAATGCCTTTTCGGCAATGGCACGTCCTATGCGGCCATTTCCGTCTTCAAAAGGGTGAATACTTTCAAAATAAAGATGGGCGATGGCGGAACGGATAGGTGCGCTTTTGATCTCATTTTTGCCACCAGGCGCTGTTTCATTGAACCAGGCAATAAACCTGTTCATTTCGTCCGGAACATGTGATGAAGGCGGTGCTTCATAATGTACTTTTTCTTTTCCCATCGCGCCGGAGATAACCTGCATGGGTTCTTCGTGCGTTCTCCAGGCGCCACTATTTACTCTTTTGTTTTCTTGCAGCAGCATCCTGTGCCAGGCAAAAAGTTTGTCTGCCGTGAGTGGGTCATTATATGTTTTCCGTATGTCAATCATGAGTTCGCCGAGTCCGATAGCAGACTTGTCTTTCACAGGCGGCAGGCTCTCTATGAGGCCTAAGTTTCTCTTGATGGACGACAAGACATCTTTTCTGCTAGGGTATTCGCCTTCGATTTCTGATGTTTTGATTGCTTCGGAAAGGATAATATCAATAATGGCTTCTTGCCTGGTATCTTTTGGCAATGCCTGCAAGATGCCGGAAACCCGGCCCGCTTTCTCGGCAAACAAAAGCAGATCGCCTTCCACATTTTTGGGCGAAAAAGAAAAATGCGGCCAGTCCGCCTGTTGCCAGTTGTAAATCTTCATGAGCCGATTACATCTTATATTCGGCTCAAATATAGAAAGAAAATGAGCCGATTACAGAAGTTAATCGGCTCAGGCAAATAACTTACCGCCTATTTCCCATTGTGCACCATTATTGTGCAGTGGTTATATAGTTGTTCATTAATATTCCGAATAACGGATGCCCTTTGCGAACGGCCGATGATTCATTGTTAACCAGGAACCCCACCCGGAAAAACCTGGATAGTCCTTTGCTGAATAGCTGGCACTATTGCTTAATACAAAGCCCAATGCAAATACCCGCTTAAAAGCCGCCCAATGATTTGCAGATGAACGGATTGCGACGCAAGGGACGATACCATGAAATACTGTCGCTGGTACCCTGAAAAATAATTTAAACATCAGGCAAAAAATCAAGATTACTCACTCACCTTTAGCACTAATTACATTTTACCGTACTAATTTTAAAGACCAAAATTGTTTGTCATGAAAAAGATTATCTGCGTGGCTTTACTCTATGCCGTATTCTGCACAAACCTGCATGCGCAACAGGCCAATGCTAAAATGAATGCCTACATAAACAACCTGATGAGCAAGATGACGCTGGAAGAAAAGATTGGGCAGCTTAACCTGGTAGTGCCCGGCGGTGGCTCAGTTACCGGCAGCGTGGTTAGCCAGGGCGTTGATGATAATATCCGCAAAGGAAACGTGGGAGGGCTTTTTGGCATTACCGGCCCGGATAAAATAAGGAAGATACAGGACATTGCCGTTAAAAACTCCCGGCTGCACATACCCATTATTTTCGGGCTGGATGTGATACATGGGCACCGTACCATTTTTCCGATACCGTTGGGATTATCCACCTGTTGGGATATGAACCTTATTGAGCGCAGTGCCCGCATAGCGGCATCAGAAGCAACGGCCGATGGTTTAAGCTGGGCTTTTTCGCCAATGGTGGATATTGCCCGCGACCCACGCTGGGGCCGTATTTCGGAAGGCTCAGGTGAAGACCAGTTTCTGGGCTCACAAATTGCGAAAGCAATGGTTAAGGGCTACCAGGGAGCAGGTTATAGCTCCGGCAAAAACTTAATGGCCTGCGTAAAACATTTTGCACTGTATGGAGCCGCTGAAGCCGGCCGTGATTACAACACGGTTGACATGAGCAGGATAAAGATGTATGAATATTATTTGCCTCCTTACAAAGCTGCTGTTGATGCAGGCGTGGGCAGTGTGATGAGTTCTTTCAATGAAATAGATGGAGTGCCGGCTACGGGCAACAAATGGCTGCTTACAGATTTGCTGCGGAAGCAATGGGGCTTTAAGGGATTGGTGGTAAGTGATTATACTTCTGTAAACGAGATGACAGCCCATGGCATGGGCGACCTGCAGGCAGTTTCGGCATTGGCTTTAAATGCTGGCCTTGATATGGACATGGTGGGCGAGGGTTTCTTAACTACACTTAAAAAATCTTTGCAGCAAGGTAAGGTTACGCAAAAGCAAATTGATGCTGCCTGCCGCCGCATCCTGGAAGCGAAATATCAACTGGGCTTGTTTGAGGATCCCTACCGTTACATTAATGAAGACAGGGCAGCCAAAGAATTACTGTCTGCCGAAAACAGGGCTGCTGCAAGAGAGATAGCCGCACATTCATTTGTGCTGCTGAAAAATGCCGGCCAGGTATTACCGCTGAAAAAGTCTGGTACTATCGCCCTGGTGGGTCCGCTGGCCAACAATAAGAACAATATGCTGGGCACATGGGCGGTATCGGGCGACCCGCAACTATCTGTACCGGTACTGGATGGTATAAAGAATGTAACCGGTAATGCCGTTAACATCATCTACGCCAAAGGGGCCAACCTTACTGATGACAGCAGCATGGCTAAGAATGTAAATGTATTTGGCCCCCGGGCAGAGTTTGATGGCCGTTCCCCCGAAGAAATGATAAAAGAAGCTGTAGAAGCTGCCGGTAAAGCTGATGTAGTGGTGGCGGTAGTAGGCGAAGCCTCTGAAATGAGTGGGGAAGCCGCCAGCCGCAGCAACCTGGACTTACCGGAGAGCCAGCAAAACCTGCTGAAGGCGTTGGTAAAAACCGGCAAGCCGCTGGTGCTGGTATTGTTTAACGGAAGGCCGCTTACCATCAGTTGGGAAGATGCCAATGCTTCCGCCATACTGGATGTTTGGTTTCCGGGTTCTGAAGCTGGCAACGCCATAGCAGATGTGCTGTTTGGCAACTACAACCCCGCAGGAAAGATTACAGCTACTTTTCCACGCAACGTAGGCCAGGTACCCATTTATTACAACCACAAAAATACGGGCAGGCCCCTGGAAGGTGAAGCATTTCAAAAATTTCGCAGCGATTACCTGGATGTGCCCAACTCGCCGTTATATCCCTTCGGTTATGGCTTAAGCTATACTGCATTTAGTTACAGTGATTTAAAACTAAGCAAGCAAAATTTGAAAGGAAATGAAACACTCACAGCTTCTGTTACCCTTACCAACAGCGGGCAGTACGCAGGCCAGGAAGTGGTGCAGCTATACATTACAGATCCTGTTGCGAGTGTTACCAGGGCGGTAAAGGATTTAAAGGGCTTTCAGAAAATCATGTTGCAGCCTGGTGAAAGCAAAGAAGTGAGCTTCAGCATAACGCCGGAGCAGCTAAAATTTTACAACAGCAATTTGAAATACGATTGGGAGGCCGGTGAGTTTATTGTTCATATTGGTACTAATTCAAGGGATGTAAAGTCGGGCAAGGTAAATTGGAGTAAATAAATGACTTGAGGCATGTTACACTCATTTTCAATTGTGGTCCCGATTTTTTTTGGCCTTAGCTGCATTGCTGCTATGAGGCTTTGGTTGTGTCACTCACTTGTACGTTCGGTAATTCTACTCAGCAAGGTGCAGCCTGTTTTGAGATAAGTTTAATTTTTTTGTAAGGGATAGGATAGTTTAAAGGGGGCTGTCTCAAAAGTATTGAGACAGCCCTGTCTTATCTGGGAAATGCAAGCTTAAACTTTCAGTTTGTTGCTTGATAAAACCTTTGGCACAAATCTTCAATATCGTTAGTTCTTTTTATTGCGGTTACCCAGGTTTGAGGAATTGCGTTATAACCGTAATATAGACCTGCTAATCCTCCCGCTACACAAGCTGTTGTATCAGAATCGTTGCCCAAATTTACAGCGTTGATAACAGTATCCCGGTACGAGTTGTTATTCATAAAGCACCAGACAGCCGCAGTAAGCGTATGCAACACATAACCTGATGAGTGGATTTTATCTTCTGGCCAAACAGGGATTTCGTTATGAAATAAAGGACTATAAAGATCTGTTTCCGCATTTTCTATACTTTGAGCATGTAAAAATTCTCGTACGCGGGTTGCCGCTTGCTCTAAAGCTGCTTCCTTATTTTGTTCGTTGAGTAATAGCAGGGCAAACTCAACATAGTAAAAACAGGCAATAACAGACCGTATGTGTGCATGTGTTATTGAGGATACTTCCTTAACAAGATTATAGCGGTTTATAGCAGGCATATTTTGCACATAAAATACAAGGGGTAATATGCGCATTAATGAACCATTTCCGTTACTTCCTTCCCTGCATTCTCCCGATTCGTGGGGTTTATAACCTTGTTCAAGTTTTCGGATAGAGTTGCTTGTTGTGATGCCTATATCAAATACATCTCCATTAGCAGTCCAGTATGCCTCACGGTACCACCAGGTGAAGCGTTGAGCTACATCATTAATGTTATATCCATTGCAAATAGATTCTGCAAGACAGAAAGCTAAAGATGTATCATCTGAAAAAGTTCCCGGCGGCTGATTATGACTTTTGTATCCTTCCAAATCTTTAATAGGATTACTCTTTAAAAATTGCCTTGTTTGAAATTCTGCAGGAACACCCAATGCATCACCAATAGCTAATCCAAATAAAGCTCCCCTAACCCTGTCGTAAACAGAAATGTTACTTCTCATATTCCTCTCCATAATAAGACGTAATAATTTCTATTTTTCCAACGATATGGTTATTAAAATTTTCCAGTTCTTCAACCGGTATCCATAATTCTTCGTGAATATTGCCACCCACATTTTGTATGGGAAATTGCAGGAAATAATCTTCAGGTACCTGAAAGCAAAGTACATGGCCTGCAAAACCGGAAAATGCATCCCTGGTATTCCATTCCAATGCTATCTGGCTGGCGTATGCTTCATTTAAAACAGGGTAAAAAATGGGCTGCCATTCAAGCCTTGGGGGAAATTTGGCAAAGCCGGATTTCCTGATAAGCCCAAGTTCTTTTTCACCAACAGGCCTGTATAGTTTAACGAGGTTCATATTGCTGCTTTTGAGTTGATGGGTTTGGTTTTAAAGAAACCTTTTTCTGAACGGGTTTATGAATTTTTCGTTGTTAGATTTAACTGCGAATGTTACCCGTTGAAATGCACCTGCGAATTTGCCCTTCAGGAAATATTCAAAAAGTTCCGCAATTTCTTCCGGTTCATTCTGAAATACACCACAGCCCCAGGCACCCAACACCAGGTTAGTATGCTTACGCGATGCACAGAGGCTAAGCATCTTTTCCATTCGATTTTTCATTGCAGGCAAAATTTTATCGGAGTTGCCTGGCTCATTTCTTCTTACAACGCCTGCATTTACAGCCGGTGAAGTTATAATGGAAGTTAGTACAGCTTCATGCATCAAACTGCCATTCTCATGTTTAAAAACGGGCACTGCAGGTGAGTAAATCATGTGGTCAGAATACAGGCAGGTGCGTTGTGACCTGTGGAATTGATAATAACCTGGGGCAGTTAGCAGGCATGGGTATAGAGCTGAAGCCCTGGCAATGCTCTCTTCCTGCGCTACGGCGCCACCAAGAAAACCCCCTCCCGGGTTTTTGGCTGAAGCAAAATTAAGGCACAGGATATCTTTGGTTTCTGTTGCCAACTTTCTAACCGCATTCAACGTTGTTTCTGCCGTAACTTCAAATTGTGTAGTGAATGTTTTTGCGGGATGCCACTTTTCTGTCAGTTCCTCCAGTTGCGCCGGGGTATAGAGCTGGGTGCCATTTACGGCATTATCCGTCAGTTGTTTTATTTCGACCTTTTCATTCTTATGGTTTATGTAATACCCGGTGTCTATTATTTTCAGGGTATCTTCTGCTATTAGTTTGTGATTGATTTGCATAAATTGGATTTTAAGATTATCGTATTTGGATATTGCGTGAGGGATTGAAGCGAACGAAGTTCCGTCCGGCCTCTTCCGATAGCTTGCGTTAAGCCCTACCTCATTTTCATTCATTTCTCAAATGCTAAAGGCCTTTTCTTCAATGGCCGCCCTTTCCCTTACTTCTTCAAAGCTGGTTTCATTCAGTACCGTACCGTTTTCAAAAACGGTAACCAACTCATCAGGCAGCTCAGGGTGTTCGTGCTGGTTTACCGTAGCATAGCCTTCCGGTGTTTTGATAAGTTTTAGCCTGCCTGCTTTAGAGCGCTTAAATGACCTGACCAACCGGCCGTGGGCATCTATCTCAAGCGGGCTTTTTTGCACATCAACCCCTTCGCCATTAATTTCTGCATAAGAACATTTAAAAGCGAATTTTTGTGTATCCCTGTCAACCTTTTGCAGCAATGCGCCACCCATGCCCAGCAGCAGGTTTTCCGCCCCGATGCCGTTTACTTTCATTGCAGCGTAAATGGTGCGTATGCTGCTGATGTTAATGCCATCGCCCTGCAATACCCTTACCTGCGGCGGTAATACCTTGCAACCTTTTTGATTAATGGTATAACCGAATTTTTGAAAAAGTATGTCGAACACCCGTAGCAGGGTGAGTACGGGGTCGCCACTGTCTGGCCTGATAACCAGTGTGCCCTGCCTGTTTAAAATAACCTCCCTCAGTTCCCCGCCCCAGTAGTCGCTGCATGCCCTGAAAATGTCAAATGAGTCAGATACGCAGGCCACGATGCCTGTAGGGAAAGTGTTGAGCACATGCTTAAAAATTTCCAGCTCGCCTTCTTCGCCCAATAGTGTACAGACGGAATGTTCAGTGGCAGGTACTGACATTCCATACATTTTGCCAGCCGCATAGTATTGCTGTGCCAACAGGCTGCCGGCAATGGTATCGCTGCCATTAAAGTTTACCAGGTGTGCGGCGCCGCCCAATGCGGCTGTTTCTACAGAACTGGCGCCACGAAAACCAAAATCGTTCAGTATAAAATCAATGCTGCCCTGTGAAGATTCGTCAGCAGTTTCTTTAAAATAGCGTGTTACTATTTTGCGTATTTCCCTGGATACTGTGGCTACGGTGTTGGGGTACCACACCTGCATCAGCAGTGTTTCCAGGAAATTGGAGAGCCAGAAACATTCTGGGTCTGTGCTTTCTATGGTCATCAGCACATTACTTACAGGAACGGCGGTGCCTTCCTTAACCGCTTTAATGCGTACGGGCAGCCTGCCATGGTGCTTTTCGACTATATAATCAAACCTTTTTCTATCAAAAACATCGTTGCGGCCAAACACCTGCATCAATTGGGTTTCAGCTTCGTCAATTTTTTCTTTGGTTATCACCGTTCCTTCCAGGTATTTTTTAAGCAGGTATTGTAAGCCAAAGAATACGGTTTCATTAAACTCGCCGCCACGGCTTTCCAGGTAAGAATAAATAAGGTTGGTACCGGGATAATATAGCTTGTGGTGTGAGTATTTGTACGCGTCTGCCAGTAATACAAGATTGTGTTGCTGTGCTTTCATTTTTTTGAAAAATTTAGTAGTGGGTTATATTATAAGGTTATTGTAAGTTTTTTAGCAGCATAGCGGCCAGTACAGTATGTTCGGTAGTTAACATTCCATCATCGGCCATTTGCTGCAGGTTATTTATGGCAAACCATTTCACTTCTGCAAGGTCATCGGCTGCTTTTGGTTGCCCGAAAACCAGTGTTGTTTTAAAGAGCATGGTAACTATCTTATCTTTTTCTTTGCGGTAACGCCAGTCATCAATTTTAGCTGAGCCAATGTACGTTAAGTTGGTTACTTCAACATTGCCACATTCTTCCCTTAATTCCCGTGCGGCAGCCATTTCGTAGCTGTCGTCGGTAACATCGGCAAACCCGCCGGGAAATCGCCATTCCGCTGCCCCATGTTTGCGGCCAAGCAACACCTGCGTGCCGCTGCTGTTAAGCAAGGCAATATCTACAGTTGGGTAAACTTTGGCATACGTGTTATGATAAGCATAATTAATGCCCATCCTGAAGTCTTCTGAATCCATTACTTTATCAGCATTGTCTTCACGGATGGCCGTTGCGGAGTAATTGCCCGCATCCGGCAGTTCTTTTACTTCAAAAGCCCCGCTGTAATAAGGCTTGAAGCAATCCCTGCTGCCATAAAGGGTAAAAGATTCCATCGGAAAAGTAGTGCGGAGCAAGCCGTCAAGGTTACGGCTCCACAATTCATCAGAGCGTTCATCTTTCAGGGGCAGTATAATAAGGGAGGGTTGAAATTGTTTAAGCATGCGTTCCCTTGTATAAAAATCAAAAGGGTTGCGGGTGCTTCCTTTTACGGGGCTGGTGCCCAGTACAATAATAACTTTATGGTGTTTTGCGGAAATTTCGTTTACCAGGTATTTGTGGCCGGCATGCAGGTAAGGGCTTTGAAAGCGGGCTACAATAACAGCAGTTGTTTTCATTTTGCGTAATTTGTACGCAAATATTAATAGCAAAATTTAAACTACCAAATTTTGCGTAATAAATACGCAAAATAATTTTCTCTTTTCTGTTTGGCCATTCTGTGATAAAATTTTTTTTGGGGTGTCCCTCGTGCCTCGGGCCGGGCTTTTCGCTATTACTCCGCCACAGCGCCTGAGCTGCGAAGGCTTCAGCGGGGTATCCGCTGCAATCCCTCACCCTCAGGTGCAACACGCCGCTGCTTTTGCAGGCAGGTTTTACAATTGAAAAGGAGGAGTGGGCCGTATTTGTAAAGCTTCGCAGGAGCGGTATGTGATAAGCGTTTAAATGTTATGGCTGGTCCCGATTCACGGAATGAATATTGAGCAAGGAACAAGGAATAATGAATCAGTGTTGTTTAGTTAAGAAAACAATGCCAGGTTGAGCTTGTCGAAACCGTTTTATGTCCGTTGCTTTTTGAGCATCCGCCTTCGATTCCGAAGCTTCGGAACTCAGGATGACAACACCTTTTCAGGGCCAGGTGCTCATCAGTCATGCCGCTACATATTATCCAGCTTAACATATCGCACCTACGGCGCTTTCCGGGTAATCTTTCTTTCGTTAGCTACTAAACATCCCGCCTCTGCGAGGCTTTGGCTGTTCAATGTTCTTTTGTTCAACGTTTAATGTTAGCGGCTCTGCCGCTATGCGGACTTGCGCTTTATCGCCTTAAAAAATCTCAACCAATTACGTAAACAGACCGGCAACTTGTATCCGGTAACCGGCTTTCGGGTGAGGGATTGAAGCGGTTACCCCGGTGAGGCCATCGCAGCGGGGCCTTGTGCCGGAGTAATAGCACAACCAAGGAAAAGCAACTAAATGTTGCTTTGACGAAGGTTGCGAACGCAGTTCTGCCCGACCCCTTGCGATAGCTTGGGGGCACCCCCTGCATGTTTTCTTTATACCCTTATATATATTTTTCTTTTGTGCATAATATACCCGATAGACCAATATAAAAGCACAAGGCTTATCGCATACAGCAATGATGCGTTTTTGGGATTATTGAAGGCCGGCTTACAAATGTGCAGGTAAAACCACCCGAAAGGTGAAGTATAAACGGCATTACCTGTACTGTTTAACCCGTTAGGTATGCGCAGTAAAGCTAATACACGGGGTAAAAAGCCGCTTAGCACAAATATAAAAAGCGGGTTTTTGCCAAATACATCAAAAAACCTGCTCCAGGCGCCACGCCATTCTTTAAACTCAATACAATAAATACACATGGCAAGAGTTAAAATACCGAGCCCGGAAGTATAAAGTACGTAACTGCTTGTCCATATTTTTTTGTTAATGGGAAAAGACAAATCCCAGCAGAAACCTGCGAAAACTAATATGCAACCTGCTATAAAAAGATGCGAAACCATTTGCCAGCTTTTACCGTTTTGCTGTATATACCTGCCGGCAAAATATCCGGCAACAACCTGTACAATGGCTGGAAGCGTACTGGTTATTCCTTCAGGGTCAAAAGCCATACCTTCTCCGTGGTACATGTGCGGTTCTCCAAGAATTTTTATGTCTATGGCCGTTCCAAAATAACCGGTAATACTGTAGGGGTCCGCGGACGAACCAAGCGTAAAACATAAAACCCAGTAAAGCAATAAAATAACCGCACTTATAACGTAGGCCATACGTGGCTTAAAAAAATACAGCAATAAGGAAGCGAACAGGTAGCATAGCGCTATGCGCTGCAGCACGCCCAGTATGCGTATGCCGGTAACGGCTCCACTGACGGGGTTAACCCATGTCCAACCTTTTACTACCAACGAATCGCCATTCCACCGAAAAAAGGGGCTCCAGTTAAGAAACAGGCCTATTAAAAAAATAAGGGCCGCACGTTTAAATACTTTTTGCAGAAACACGCCGGTTGAACCCTGCTGTAATCGTGGCATTACAAAGGCCATGGCATTGCCCACGGCAAAAAGAAAGAAAGGAAAAACAAGATCAGTTGGGGTGCAGCCATGCCATACAGCATGATCCAGCGGGGCATAAGATGCGCCGGCCTGGTTATTTACCAGTATCATGAAAGCCACAGTGGCGCCACGAAAAACATCAAGGGAGTAGTAACGTTGGTTCATACAAATTGGTAGGGATGAAGATAGTGTAAATAACAGGTTAAAGTGTTAACGCCCATGTAAGCAGTATGAAACTTAAAGCTATATCCCTATATTTGCCGCCGTATTGAAAAAGATTTGCAGTGAGTAGATTTTGTATGAATCCTGTTGTCCCGGAATACTTGTTTTAACGTATAAAATATGATGGTATCGGTATTGATTTGCCGGTACTTTTTTTTTCGGGGCTGTGATTCAGGTGGCGGAGCTGTGCAAAGTCTTAATTAAAACAATTATTTTCATACCAACATCCCACAAATTAACCTACCAGAATGCATAGCTTTTTAAAAGTTGCGTTTGTATTTTCCGCATTTTTTGTTGTTTGCCAGTGCGGGTTTGGGCAGGACCTGATGAGGAATGCAAACCTTAGCCAGATTAAAATAGACCAGATAAGCGACGCTGATTTTTTAAAGTATCAGCAAAGGCTTAAATCTTCCGGTTTAACCGCAGAGCAGGCTATTCAACTGGCTGTATCAAGAGGATTGCCGGCAAGAGAGGCGGAAAAACTGAGGCAGCGCTTGAGCATGATGGGCGGAACTGCTGCGAGAACCGGAAGCAGCAGGCAAAGTGGTGATACAGCCGGTATGGGGCTGGATACTGATTCTACGGATTCTGTAAAGGCAGACCTACCGCGTAATCCATTGATTGACCCAAGGATTTTTGGATCGGAACTGTTTAACAACGCATCTCTTACATTTGAGCCCAACCTTAAAATAGCTACACCCCTTAATTACGAAGTGGGCCCTGGCGATGAACTGGAGGTTGCGGTTTACGGCATACAGGAAGTAAACCATAATTTAAGGGTAAGCAACGAAGGATTTATTTATGTGCCTAACGTAGGACAGGTTAGAGTGGCCGGTTTAACCATTGAGGCTGCCACGCAGGTAATAAAAAACAGGATGGGTAATACTGTTTACCCATCTTTAAGAAGCGGCGGCTCAAAGGCTTCAGTAAATCTTGCCGGCATAAGAAGCATAAGGATAACAGTAATCGGTAGCAATAAGCCTGGTAATTATACTATTTCTTCTCTCTCCACAGTATTTAACGCTTTGTTTGTTTGTGGCGGGCCTTCCCCGGTTGGCTCTTTCAGGGAAATTGAACTGATAAGGAACAACAAACTCTACAAAAAAATTGACCTTTACCGTTTTTTGGTAAACGGAGACCAAACGGATAATGTAGGCTTAAGGGATAACGATGTGATAAGGATACCTTCTTACAAAACCAGGGTGGAAATTAAGGGTTATGTAAAAAGGCCGGGTATTTTTGAAATATTGCACGGGGAAACTTTTAAAAACCTGCTGGAGTATTCATCAGGTTTTGCGGATAGCGCATACCGTGCATCAGTAAAAGTTACACAGTTTACAGACAGGGAATTGAAGGTAAAAGATATCAGCAGCAACGATTTTGCCGGTTACCAGCCCCAGGCCGGCGACCAGTACGAGGTAGATAAGATATTAAACCGGTTTGCCAACAGGGTAAACATTACCGGCGCGGTTTTCAGGCCGGGAACTTACGAGCTTACCCAGGGGCTTACCGTGGGAGAGCTGATTAGAAAAGCGGACGGACTTAAGGAAGATGCTTATACCGCAAGGGGGCAGATTATAAGATTGCGGGACGACCTGTCAAAAGAGATTGTTTCTTTTGATGCCCGTACAACTGTTACAGGTGCAAATGTTATTCCGTTAAGGCGGGAAGATTCTATTATTATTAAATCAATTTTTGATTTAAAGGACGAATATTTTGTATCTGTGCAGGGCGAGATTAGAAGTCCGGGCACTTACGAATATTCTCAAAACCTTAGCCTTAAGGATGCGCTTGTGCAGGCTGGCGGGCTTACCGATGCTGCATACCCGCAACGGATAGAAGTAGCCAGGCTGATAAGGAGAGACTCTCTTACAAGGCAGGATATACGTGCCAGCGATATTATTGAGATTAGTGGAATGGAGGATTTATCATCCCCACAGAAAAATTTGCAATTGCAGCCGTTTGATGTTGTTAGTGTAAGACGAAAACCAGGGTATCTTACTTTGCAATCTGTTAGGGTAACCGGCGAATTGCAATATCCCGGGCCATACGTATTGGCCAAACGGGAAGAACGTGTAAGCGACCTGATTGCCCGGGCAGGAGGTTTTTCGCCTGAAGCCTTTAAAGAAGGGGCTTACCTGAAAAGATATGACAGGGACGAGGAGCGAAAAAAGCTAAAAAGGTTACAGGCAGAAAAAATACAGGAAGGACTGAAAGATTCTACTGACGATGTGGAGGAAGACCTGGTAAGGGAATTTGACCAGATACCCCTGGATATAGCTAAAATTATGGCCAACCCGGGCTCTCTTGAAGATGTAGTATTACAGGCTGGAGATGAGTTTCACGTGCCAAAGTTTAATGCACAGGTAAGAATCAACGGCAGTGTGCTGTTTCCTACACAGATACCCTACAATGAAAAATACAGTTTTAAGGATTACCTTTCTTCTGCCGGAGGTGTGGCTGATAATGGGCGGAAACGAAAGTCTTATATTTTATATGCCAATGGCAAAGCTGCTTCGGTAAGAAACTTCTTATTCTTTAAAACCTACCCCAGGGTAATGCCCGGCTCAGAAATAATTGTACCCAAAAAAGCCGAGCGGCAGGGTATACGGCCCGGTGAAGCGATAGGCCTGGCCAGTGCGCTGGCATCGCTGGCGGGGGTAGTGATAGCGATATTGAATTTATCGAAGTAAAAAGATTGAAGATGCCAGAGTTGAAACAAGATGAGATTTCGTTGAAGGACATTATTGCACAGCTGGTTGAGTGGACACGATACCTTTTATCAAAATGGGTAACAATTATTGTTGTTGCTATCATAACCGCGGGTTTGGGACTGCTGTACGCTTATAAATCAAAGCCAACTTATGCCGCCTCCATAAATTTTGTGTTGTCCAACAGTTCCTCTTCCTATAAAGGGGTTCTTGGCCTAGCAAGCCAATTCGGGATCGATCTAAGTGGCGGCAGTGATGACGTCTTTGCGGGTAACAATATTATTTCGCTCATGAAGTCGAGGCGCATGATACAAAAGGCCTTGCTTAGAAAACCGGATGGCCAAACAAAAACGCTTGTAAACATTTACGTGGAGGATTTTAAGCTTGATAAAGACTGGAAAGAGCTTCCGCGATTAGCAAATGCTTATCCCTTTCCAGAGATTGCATCAAAAATGAGTATGGTGCAGGATAGCTTATTCCGGGACATCTATTTTAAGGTTGCAGAAAATATGCTTGACGTTTCAAGACCTGATAATAAGCTTTCCGTATACAAGGTGGTAACAACTTCAAAAAACGAAACTTTTTCTTATTATTTTACACGGTACCTGGTTGATGAGACTTCACAATTTTATATTGATACAAAGACGAGTAACGCCAAAAGAAATCTATCATTGATACAACACGAAGCAGACAGTATAAGAGTACTGCTTGGCGGTACTATTGCTTCTGCTGCTGCGGAAACCGATAAAACATTTAACCTTAACCCTGCATACCAGGTACGCCGGTCAGGAGTTGCGGAAGGACAATTGCATACACAGGCATTGGGGTTAGCATACGGAGAAGTAATAAAAAACCTGGAGCTGGCTAAAATAACACTGCAAAAAGAAACTCCTTTATACCAGATTATAGATGAACCAACCCTTCCGTTGCTTGTAAAAAAACCAGGTAAACTGCTTAGTTTAATCGCGGGAGGATTTTTAGGTGGGTTCTTAATTTGTGGGTTTTTGATCATCAGAAAAATTTTGTCCAACCTAGATATCAAGGAAGCAAAATAAATCTGCAGCTGTCTGTATTTAAGATATGATCGCTTAAAATTAAAGCTTGAGTTCACGAATTTTTAAAATGGCTAATATATGAAGGTGGTACTTACTTACGGTACTTTTGATTTGTTTCACTATGGACATATTGAATTATTAAGGCGTGCCAAAACCTACGGGGGTAGATTGGTTGTTGGTTTATCAACAGATAAGTTTAATGAAGTTAAAGGAAAGCGATGCGTGTTTTCTTTCGATAAAAGAAAAGAATTACTGAGTAGTATAAGATATGTAGACGAAATATTTGAAGAGTATAGCTGGGAACAAAAAATAAGCGATGTAAAACGATATAAGGCTGATTTCTTTGTAATGGGAAATGATTGGGGCGGAAAATTTGATTTTTTGAAACCGTATTGTGAAGTAATATACCTGCCACGGACAGATGAGATATCCACGACGCTAATCAAAACATTACTTTCTTCTTAAGTCGGCGTTGATGCTTAAAAAAATAAACCACCCCCTTGTTGGTAACTTTATATCGTTGCTGTTATTGCAGGGGGTTAACTATGTTTTACCGTTGGTTACCGTGCCATATTTGTTTAGAACCCTTAATGTTGAAAAGTATGGTCTTATAAATTTTTCAGCAGCCTTCATTCAATATTTTATTGTGTTTACAGACTTCGGTTATAACCTTTCTGCAACAAAATTAATTGCTGAAGCAAAGGATGACGAAGCGATGCGATCACGGATATTCAGCCGGATAATGGCTTCTAAATTACTGCTGTTACTGGTAGGAATCATTTTTTTGTTAATCATTATAACTGTTTCAGATAAGTTTGGCTCAGATAAGCTGGTGTATATCTTTTCTTTTGGGATGGTGGTAGGTAACACGTTATTTCCCGTATGGTTTTTCATGGGAATGGAAAAAATGAAGTTTATAACTGCGATAACCATAGTTACAAGGGTGCTTTCAGTCGCTCCCATCTTTTTATTCGTGACAACGTCAAATGATTATCTCCTTGTTCCCGTCATTAATTCAACAGGAGCCGTAATTTCCGGTATAGCCGGCCTGGTTATTGCGAAAAGAATATTTAAAATCTCCTTCTATTTGCCATCTTTCAAAGAAATAACAGAGTCTTTGAAAGACAGTTCGCAATATTTTGTTTCCAGGGTATCAGTATCATTATATACCATTAGTAATTCATTTACATTAGGATTATTCGGATCCAATACAATTGTTGGTTACTATGCCGCCGCGGAAAAATTGTTTACTGCATTGCAAAGTGCCTATGTGCCAGTAAATAATTCAATTTATCCGTATATGGCCAAAACCAAAAACGTTACTCTTTTTAAGAAAATATTTTGGGGGATTACTGTTCTAAACTCAGCAGGGATTCTTATACTCTTGTTTCAAACAGAAGAGGTATTGCGCCTTATATATAAAACAACCGAAACCCCGTCTGCTGACGCGCTGAGGATCTTGTTAGTAGCGTGCATTATTATTGTTCCCAGTATTTTGCTTGGATATCCATTACTGGGTACGTTGGGTTATACAAAAGCTGCAAATAGATCCGTAATTATGTCTTCGGTTTTGCATTTGTTGGGGTTAGGTTTTTTGGTTGTATCGGGATCTTTGAGTTTGGTGACTGTTTCCTATATGGTATTGATAACCGAATCTGTTGTTTTTCTCCTCCGCGTTTATGCCGTTCGCAAATATAAGTTGTTTAATCTCGAGAATCATTTTACAACACCGGCACAGAGGGTTACTTCATGAAAACTTTTCTCAACATAATTAAATGGTGTATTATTTATTGCTGCCATTATATTTCCTGCCTTATTCCGAGGAGTAAGCGCTTGTGGCTTTATAGCAGCCTGGCCGGAAAGTTTGTTGATAATGCAAAATACTTGTTTATTTATGCCAATAAAAGTAACCCGGAAATAAGGCATGTATGGATTTGTGAAAGTGATGAGGTAATTAATTACTTAAGAGAACGTGGATACGAGTGTTATCATAAAAAATCCGCGAAAGCCATTTTTTTGTCGCTTCGGGCTTCTGTTCAAGTATATAGCTCCTATAGCGTTGATATTTGTAATCCCGCATATTCTGGCGGTGTTTTTCGTTTTAATTTGTGGCATGGTACTCCATTAAAAAAAATAGAATATGACATTACTAAAGGGCCTATTCGCTATTTGTACTATCCAACCAGTTTTTGTGAAAAAGTTAAGCGTTTTATTTACTCCCCACCGCTAACAAAAAAGCATCACGCCGCTATAGCAGCGTCAGAAAAGCTAAAACCGATTTTTTGCAGTGCGTTTCGTCTTAAAAGAGAAAATGTTGTTATAGGCCAGCATCCAAGGCTAATGCCATTTTATTGGAACAGGAACGATTTGATCAAACATATTCATGAGTTTGAAACCAAGGCTCTGGAAAATTTGCTTGTTCGTTTCAGATCTTATGACAAAGTTTGTGTTTATATGCCAACCTGGCGAGATTCGAATCCTGAATTTTTGGCGCAAGCGTTACCGCGTTTTGAACTATTGAATAAGGTTTGTGCGCAAAACAACATGCTATTTCTTTTAAAAACTCATATAAACACCGTATTTAATGAGGATGTAAGTATGTATTCCAACATAGAACTTGTTGACCGAAATATAGACATGTATCCTCTTTTACCTTTTACGCAAATATTAATAACCGATTATTCTTCCATCTTTTTTGACTACGCACTGTTAAAGCGCCGCATAATTTTTTATCCTTACGATCTTAATGAATACCTTGATGCCAGCAGAGAATTTTATTTTAGTTATGACGAAATAACCAAGGGAAGCATGATTGCCTATGATTTCCATCAACTGCTGGATCTCCTTAGCGAAAATAATGTTGTTGCCGAAGGCGATGCAAGTTGCCTGGATGATTACCTGAATACAACATCAGATTTTGACGTTACCATAAAATTTATAAAGCAAGCGATAGCTTAATTTAATGCTGTTGAGTGTATAGTTTACAAAATGAAAATTAAACCGTTGGTATCGGTAGTAATGCCTTGCTATAATGCGGAAAAGTTTGTTGAAGCCGCTGTAAGGTCTATTATGATACAAACATATAAATCGCTGGAAATAATCACTATAAACGATGCGTCTAAAGACAATACTTTGTCAATTCTAACCATCCTTGCGAAAGCAGATGAAAGGATTAAGATTGTGAATAATGAGTATAATTTACAACTCGTCCAAAATTTAAACCTTGGCCTATCAATAGCAAAGGGAAAATACATTGCGAGAATGGATGCAGATGATATTTCAATGCCGGACAGAATTGAGTCTCAGGTAGCTTTCTTGGAAAAGAATCCTCAAACTGCATTATGTGGTACAAATTACATAGTAATTGACGATCGAAATAAGCCGATTAAAAAAGTACATTTCCCAACCGGCAACGAGGAGTTGAAAATACAATTATTATTCAGTAACCCCTTTGCCCACCCGGCGGTAATGATTCGGAAAAGCGTTTTACCTCAATACAAAGAAGGATTAGTGCCTGCGGAAGATTACGAGCTTTGGCTGGCAATAGCACAGAAATATGCTGTAGCCAACCTGCCAACTGTCCTTCTTAAATACAGATGGCATGGCGATAATATAAGTATAAAGCAAAAGGACAAAAAAGCAGATGCGTTTAAGAAAATCATTGACATGTATGCGAAACCTTACCTTTTTGCAGAATCATTTTTGGGGTGGCATTTGCGGTTTTTAGAGGGAAAATGGGATAGACAATCAACGATCAGGGAAATAAGCGCTTTTTCGCTTTGGAAAAACGAGCTGTTGGCGAAGAATGATAAACTGCAGTTATTCAATGCAAAAATACTAGAAAAGGTTTTTGATAAAAATATGGCCTTAGCATTGTTTTCCATAATCAAAAGCAGGGAGAATTCTTTTAAAGTAAAGCTACAATCTTTCAGAGCCTTGTTAGGAATAGACTGGAGATTAACCCTGGAAACTATCAAAGAAAGGATATAGATGGCAGACAGCCGGCGAATCAGAATAGTCCTTGTAATTGGGAGCCTTTCTTTTGGTGGTCGCGAAAAAATAGTTGTGGAACTCGCTAATGGTTTATCCCCAAAAAAATATGAAGTTTTTATTGTACTGTTTTCAAAGGATCACAATAAACAGTTAGAACAGCTAAAAGACAATGTTAAGGTGTTTACACTACCCATTAACTACAATTGCCTTGAGGGTTTTAAAGCAATTTATTTTTGGTTCAAGGGGCTTCGGGCAATAAAAGCTATCCTAAAAAAGATTAACCCCGATATTGTTCATTCCCATACCTTTTTTCAACAGCTTCTCTTTGTATCATCGGCCATAAAGCTTCAACGGGCAGGTATTCAACATTTCCATACGGTACATACACAGGGCTTATACTACTCCGAAAAGGGAATAGTTAATGCGTTCCGGCTGCTTGTTGAAAAAGTAGCCACCAGGCTAACGAATCCCTATATAATTGCCATTTCTGAACCAGTATATCATAAGTGCATAAAGTATTTTAATAATAACGCCGCAAGCATAAGATGCATTTGCAACGGTGTTGATGAAAAAATTTTCGACTACCAGCTTCGGCAAAGTATAAGCAAATCTGCTTTTGGCTTTAAGCAGGGTGAGTTAATTGTTACCTATGTGGCGAGAATGGATAAAGGCAAAAATCATATTACGTTGTTGAAAGCATGGCAAAAAGTGCAAAAACGCTCTAACGTTAAATTATGTCTTGTAGGCGATGGCGAACTACGGGCAGAGCTTGAGTTGTTTGTTGCCGAAAACAAGATGTTGGATTCTGTACGTTTTTTAGGAAATATCCGGGAGGTTCAGAAAATACTTGCAATTACAGATATCGGCGTCTTTGCATCTTTGTTTGAGGGATTTCCGGTAGCGCTGCTTGAGAAGGCCTTTATGAGAACTCCTATAATAGCCTCTGAGATTCCAATCGTAACAACCATAATAAAAGATGGCTATTCGGGACTTTTGTTTAAACCGAAAGATCATGATGCCCTCTCGGAAAGATTAATTACACTTATGGAAGATGCCGCGTTGAGAGAAAGCTTAGGTAGCAAAATTTTTAATGAAGTGCAGCAATATAGCTTAGCGTCTATGATTGTCCAGCATGAGGAGTTTTATGAAAGTAGAAGGATTTATTAGATTATTCAAAAAAGGCTTTCTGCAACTATGCATTTTTTTTTACATCTACTCGGTGCAGTTAACGGGCATTCCGTTTGGGTCAAGAATATTATTGGCAATGAGTGGATTTGCCATACTAGTGTTTACAATTGACAAGCAGGTGAAGACGTTTAAGCAAATATTGATAAAAAAAGAGCTTCTGACTTATTTTTTTCTATTTGGTTTAATAATCCTTGTGTCTGTTTTAAGCCTAATATTAAACAATACAAGGGATTATGAGTTTGTTAAGTATCCGGTGTCTTTGGTGCTTATTATCCTGGCGGCCTACTTTATACATTTTATAGCTAAAAAAACGTACCGAAATATTTCTTATGAAACAATAATGAAATATATACTGGTTGCTGTTCTTATTCAGGTAATGTTGGCTCTGCTATCTTTTCTATTTCCACCTTTTGCAGACATTTTAAACAGAATACAGTCGATTTCTGAGTTTGACATTTCAAAGCTTGAGGAAACAGCAGAGTTTAGGCTAACGGGTTTCGGCGCAACTTTTTTCGGTGCCGGAATTGTTAATAGTTATGCGCTGTTAATAGTGGCGGTTTTATTAAGTAATCCCGGAAACTCCAACAGAAGAATTTTTTTTCTCACGCTTTCCTTTATAATGGTTTTTGTGCTCGGAATGATGATGGCTCGGACAACAATTATAGGTTTGGGAATGGCAGCGATATATCTTCTTACTCCATCATTGAAAGCCAACAGGCGAATAATTAAAAACAAACTCTTATTTTTATTAAATCTTATCCTTTTGCCTATAGCAGGCTTATATCTTTTGTTTTTAGTATCTCCAAAATTACAAGACACACTGAGTAGTGCAGCTGCTTTTGGGTTTGAAATGTTTATCAATTATTCGGAACAAGGCGAGTTTTCCTCTAAATCAACTTCTGTTTTGCAAACGATGTTTATTTTTCCAGATAACATGAAAACCTACCTTATCGGAGACGGCCGGTATTACCAGGTTGCTGGTGACCCGGGCAGCTCGTATTACATGGGTACAGACGTAGGTTATTTACGGCTTACTTATTACTTCGGTATCTTCGGTATGGTTTGCTATTTTATACTGCAATTCGCTGGGATAGAATCTGCTATCTCAAAAAATCCAGGTAATAAGCCACTTAAAAAATTTCTCTTACTAAGTTTCATTTGTTGTCTTATACTAAACGTAAAAGGCTTTACCGATTTTTTCTTTCTTACTATTCTTTTTAGCTTTTGCTTTTCTCCCCCGGTAAATTCAGAAGCAGGCAGTTTTGCAGAGCGGAAATGTCGCACAGTTATGTAGTAGCAAAACCGGGTAGTTTTTCAAATAGTTTATTAACTCAGCTTTAAATTAGGAGAATCTCTGAGAGCGACGCTACCGGACCAAACTTTGCAAATTGAAAATGGATAGAGATATGCTAAAAGCAGAGACCGCTGTTGTCCGAATCAAATCATTAAATCATAATACCCAAAAAACGCATCTCATCATTGGATATTAAAAAAGTCCTGATTATCACTCCTTTTCCGCCAAACAAAATTACGGCAGGGCAAAGTATCACCAACACAGTTATTGATGACTTATCTAAAAAGCATTATATTGTTGATGTAATTGCATTCACTTATCCAGGGCATAGTGTAGACAGGCCAGAGCGTTGCCGTAATATCAGGCTGATAGAAAACAATAGATTGATTAAATATTTCTATGCCGCAGTTTTTATACCTCTTTTTCCATTTTATACCATAAGGTTTTCATCAAGGGTATGTGGCTACTTAATTTCCAAACAATCACAATACGATGTTATCTACCTGGATTATAGCCAGATGTTCATTTATAGCTTGTTTATATGCAATAAGCGAAAGCTATTTATCATGTGTCATGATCTTATACTTCAGAGATTTTCCCGCGCTACAGAAGGACAGTGGTATAAGCGGTATGTGCAGGCTTACATCTTTTATTCCGAAAAGTTCTTCTTTAAACGATCAGGAAACATCTTTTTTCCATCACACAAGGACAAGTGTATAGCTAAAAAAATTTATGGAGTAAACGGAGTGGCAATAATACCCAAAAGCCGGTTCAATAGTGTAAGAGACTATGACGGTAGAAGAGATTTAAAGTTATTCGCTTTTTTAGGGTCATGGAACAGGCAGGAGAACATTCAGGGGCTCTTATGGTTTATCGAAAATGTACATCCATTGCTTGGGGAGGATGTCGAATTCATTATTATTGGCGGCAACATGTCGGCAGAAACGCAAAACGCGTTACCAGCATCTTTTAAATACCTTGGTTTCGTTGATGATTTTGCGCCATACCTGCAATGTGCATCCGCACTTATTTCTCCCTTGTTTCTTGGCGCAGGAATAAAATTTAAAGTGTTGGATGCTTTGTCGAATGGCTGTAGAGTGATAGGTACGCCTATATCTTTTGAGGGGATTACAGTTTGTTCTCACAACGCCATGCTTTTCGCGAATGTTCCAAACGAATTTGTAACCCAGATCAACCATTGCATAAGAAATTCTTTTGATAAAAAAGAAATTCAGAACGCGTTCAACAGCTTTTTGAATAGTTTTACAGATGTGGCTGAATTGATATAGATTTTGGGGTGGTGCAAAAATGCTTAAAGCTAGGGTTTATTTGAAACCGCACACTGCTTTATAAATACCTTATGCACAAGCTCGGTAACGGTTTACTGCCTGACTGGCTGCCGGATTGAAACGGAAACCCCGCCACCTCTTTGGCTTTCCTGAAAGGGAGATGTAGCGCTGCCTGTGGCCGAGTTGCAGTGAAAAGCCGGAACTCCAGCGACATTAAGCTACTACAGGCGACAGCCCCATATAATTTTCGCTAGCATTTTGTGGGATGCAAGAGATAATTTTTACTATGAACATAATTTTATTTACTAAGTGACCGTGACCGATTTAGACTTAACGATTTCTCTTGTTTTGTATAAAAATCCTCCGGATCAAATTCGGAATTTATTGGCATGTGTTAATAAAATAAGGCTGAAATACAAAATGTATTTGATTGATAATTCGCCCACGGACAGGCTAAAAGAACTTAAGACCTTATATCCATCTGTGGAGTATGTTTTCAATAACGGAAACATAGGTTACGGCAAAGCGCATAACATTTCTTTGCGGCTTTCTCAGGGAAAAAGCAAGTACCACCTGATTGTAAACCCGGACATCAGTTTTTCAGAAGATGTGGTTGAGCATATATTTTCTTTTATGGAAAAGAATGAAAAAATTGGACAACTTATGCCCAAAGTGTTTTACAATGACGGCACAATACAACGCCTATGTAAATTGCTTCCAACGCCTACGGACCTCATTGGCAGGCGGTTCCTTTTATTTCTTGACAATATAAAAAGAAAAAACAGCTTATATGAATTGAGTCATTTTGGTTATGACAAAATATTAGATACGCCGAACCTTTCCGGTTGTTTTATGTTTATAAAGACATCAATATTCAAGGCTGTAAATGGCTTCGATCCGCAATTTTTTATGTATTTGGAAGATGTTGATCTTACAAGAAGAATTAACCAGATTTCAAGAACTGTTTTTTATCCAGAGGTAGTTGTAGTTCACGGATTTGCTAAAGGTTCTTATGCGAGCTTTAAACTGTTAAGATATCACGTTGCATCTGCTATAAAATATTTTAATAAATGGGGATGGTTCGTTGATAAGGAGCGTGATGAGCTTAATAAAAAGGTTCTTCGTCAAATAGAAGGGATGGATAATTAAGTGTGTCCTGACGCATCTTTAGAAATGCAAACAATCAGAAAATCTTGCAGCGAATGTTAGCACGTATACATATTTTTATTTGGCTTATGCCGCTACTGCTGATTTATTCCGCCCATTCTGATGCGCAGCAATCCCTGGTATTAAGTAACTCAGGTAAAACCAACTATTCTATCTTCGTTACTGCGGGCAACGAGCAGGAAACGAATGCTGCAGAAATTTTACAAAGCTATCTCCAAAAGATATGCGGTACTAAGTTTGAAATTACAAGCCAAAAAGCAGATAGACAGATTCTTGTATTAAGTCTTGAAAATGCCAGGAAGATTTTTTCCGATGCTCCATCTACGCTTGGGCTAGATGGTGTATACATGCGTGTTTATAAAAACGAACTTTTACTGGCAGGTGGGGGAGGGACTGGCGTGCAAAATGTTGTTTATGAATTTCTGGAAAAGTTTTTGGGCTGCAGGTATTTTGCAAGTGATGCAGTGCTACTTCCCAGGAGGGAAAAACTGAGCATACCCTTTTCCCTGAATTACACATATACACCACGTATCAAGTACAGATATATAAATTATAGCGAAGCCTTTAAGGGAAGTTATGCTGCATGGAACAAGCTTGCCAATATTTCAGGTAATCCTAACACGGTTAAAATGCCCGGGTGGGGGCTGCCGGTACATTCGCTGTTTAAGCTGGTGCCTCCTGAAAAATATTATGCAAATCATCCGGAGTATTTCGCATTACGGGATGGAAAAAGAGTAAAAACACAACTTGATCTCACCAACCCGGAGGTAGTAGAGATTGCAACTTCTACCCTGGCAGACATTATAAAATTACACGCAGATGATACTTATTTTTCTGTGAGTCAAATGGATAATGATGGCTTTTGCCAATGTGAAAATTGTGAAAGATTGGTAAAGGAGCAAAACAGTCAAAGTGGGCCAATCATAGATTTTGTGAATAAAGTGGCCGCACAGTTTCCAGATAAAACCATAGTTACCCTTGCATACAATTATAGTAGAAAGGCGCCTGCAACGCTTAAAGCCATTAAAAATGTAGCGGTATATTTTTGCGCCACAGGTGTAAACAGAGCAATTTCTTTTGAACAAGATAGAAGCCCGGGATCTGTTTATTCGGATTTGAAAGAATGGAAACAAAAAACTGATAATATTTTCTTTTGGGATTATGTGATAAATTTTCAGCATCTCTATATGCCTTTTCCTAACCTTGGAATCCTGCAACCAAATATCCAATTTCTTTCACGCAACAATGTATCCTATACGTTTCAGCAGGGATGGGCCTTTTCCGAGGGCGAATTCAGTGAATTAAGGTGCTATATTATAGCCAAACTTTTATGGAACCCCGACATTAATGTTTCCGAAGCCATTAAGGAGTTCACAGACTATTTTTATGGTGCAGGGGGCGTGTATGTCAATAATTATATCAATGCTTTGAACAAAAGCGTCCGGGAGAATAAGGGCGTTACGCTTTTTAATAATGATGCGCCCCTGGATCATGTAAATGATTTTCTGTCGCCCAAGCAAATCAGCATTTATCAGCGTCAGTTTAGCTTGGCTTCAGATGCGCTTAAAAAAGCGGCCCTGGTGTATCGTAAAAGAATCATGAACGCCGCGCAGGCCCTACGATATGCAATACTTGAAGTAAAAGGAAAAACAGACAGGGGGAATACAGCTTACTATATGCAATTGTTGGATACTTTCAAAAATGTTGCAGCAGAAGAGAACGCTACGCTCATAAATGAAGGAACGATGAACTTCAATGAGTATTATACGGAACAAAGCGTTTACCTGAGGCAAAAGTTCGTCAATAGCCTGGCGCTAAATGCCACTGCCATAATTACAAAGCCACAGGGTTACATACCGAAAAACAGTCTTGCTGTACTTTTTGATGGCATGCTTGCCAGTAAGGCAACTGACAAAAAATGGGTTGCTTTTGAGCAACCGTATGTTGAATTGATCATAGATTTAAAAAAGGAAATCAATTTTAGTTCAATAAAAATAAATTTTCTTCACGATCCATCCTTTCAATCGCTGCTTCCCGAAACAATTACATTCGATATTTCCGATGATAATAAGCATTTCAATAACATAGGTGTGGCTAAGAATATTTATCAGGGTCTCGGTGTTAAAAAGGAAGTAAAGCCATTTACCTTTAATGCTGTAAATGCCTTAAAAGCCCGCTACATTAAAGTTGCAATTAAAATGATTGGCAAGTCGAACTATTCAAATACAAACAGGCAGCCTGCTATGCGTTGCGACGAGATTATCATTAACTGATAACTGATCCGGCAGAGTGAATTGTCCGATTCTTGATTCCCCCAACAGCATGCGGTTATTTTTTACTACGAATTATCCTTTAGCGTATCCGATAATTTTTCTTTAAGGCATTATCAATTTGTTAAGATGCTCAACTTGCAAAAGCCAATTGTTCTCATCTCTGCTGTAAATCTTACTATCGGAGGCCCGTTAAGTATTTTGAAAGATGCTGTAAATGCGTTTGTGAGAGATTACATTGAAGATTACAGGCTGATACTGTTTGTTAACAATAAAATTCAGTTTACAGAGATTGCTCATTTAAAGAACGTGGAAATAAGGCAATTTGCCTATCCCAAAAAATCGTGGTTACTACGTATATGGTTTGAGTATGTACACTGCTGGTTCATTTCAATAAAACTGCATACGGATGTATGGATTTCTATAAACGATCTCACACCAAATGCAAGAGCAAAAAAGAAAGTTGTTTACTGCCACAATCCCGCGCCATTTTATAAGTTGGAAAAAGATGTTACCTGGCGCAAGAAGTTGTTTTTCTTTCACTTTCTTTATAAACTCTTTTACAGGATAAACATTCATTCAAACAGGTATGTTTTTGTACAGCAACAATGGATGCGAACTGAATTTGAAAAAGCTTTCAAGTTGTCCAATGTTGTGGTAGCATATCCCAATGTTATTGTTCCAGATTTTAAGGAAGAAACAAAGGAGGCAGTTCAACCTTTCCGTTTTTTATATCCCGCTTTACCACGCACTTCAAAAAATTTTGAGTTATTATTTGATGCAGCAAGAATATTGTACCGGAAGAGCTACAAATTTGAGCTGATTGTAACTTTTGACGGTACTGAAAATTTGTATGCAACCCGATTGAAACAAGAATATAGCGACCTTCCGTGTATCTGCTTTATAGGTGTGCAGGAAAGAGAAAACGTTTGGGCTTTATATCGAAAAAGTAATTGCCTGGTGTTTCCATCTAAAATGGAAACCTGGGGACTTCCCATAACAGAAGCCAAATTTTTTGATTTACCTATTCTTGTAGCCGATTGCCGCTATGCCTATGAAACAGTTAATACTTACGA
Organism: Foetidibacter luteolus; assembly: GCF_009650435.1. Classification (GTDB taxonomy): domain Bacteria; phylum Bacteroidota; class Bacteroidia; order Chitinophagales; family Chitinophagaceae; genus Foetidibacter; species Foetidibacter luteolus. The sequence goes on along the minus strand of NZ_VVIP01000043.1, from coordinate 131,051 downwards.
AAAAGCCTGCTTTTTCGACACTACAGATGTAAACTCACTCTCTGCCCTTATGTTAAAAGCTATAAAAGGCAACTTGGATTTTCATAAGCCGATGTTTAAGGAACCCAATCAGCCATTCGTTCAGTCCTGGCATCAGCTGTACCAACTAATTCTTAAAGACGAAAAATGACAATTCCGCCGTCTATAGTCACTTCATAAATTTACCAACTTTTTATTCTCTTTGACACTCCTCTTCCTCCTTAACCGGCTCGTTATCGGCGGCCAATCCTTAGACACCATACCACTGGCGCATTATCTGGCTAAAAAAAACTTTACCGTTAACGTCGTATATGGCGATAAGCAACCCGATGAAGAAGATGCCCTTTTTCTTCTTAAGAAGTTTCCAATCCATAACGTTCAGAAAATAAAGCATTTAAAACGTACAGTTAACCCTTTAAAAGACGTGCTTGCCTTTATTGAAATTTATCGCCTGATCAAAAAAATAAAGCCAGATATTGTGCATACCCACGGCGCCAAATCAGGCTTAATAGGCCGGTTAGCGGCGCGGATGGCCGGGGTAAAAGTAATTGCGCATACTTTTCACGGGCATATTTTTCACTCGTACTATAACTCCTTTGTCTCTTTACTGGTAAAAAAAGCTGAGCAATTTCTCGGCAGTATCAGTACGGCGATTGTCGCAATTAGCCCTTTTCAAAAAAATGAGCTGACCGGAGTATACAAAATAGCGCCTCCGCAAAAAATTCATGTAATCCCGCTTGGCTCCGATCCGGCTAACTATATCCAGGATTCAGAGATCCACCGGGCTTCTTTCCGAAAACAGTACAATCTCTCAGAGAATGAGATTGCCATCGGCATCATTGGTCGCATGGTGCCTGTAAAAAACCAGGCATTGTTTGTTGAAGTGGTGGCTTTAATGATGAAAAATGGTAGCCCAAACCTTCGCTTCTTCTTGGTTGGCGATGGCGAATTAAAGCCTGTTCTACAGCGACAACTTAGCCAGGCAGGCATTGTCTGGGCAGAACAAGGTAACAATCCCGCAGCCCCGGTTATCTTTACTTCCTGGGTGGATGATATCACTCAAGTGCTTCATGGCCTTGATATTGTGGCACTTACTTCACTCAACGAAGGTACCCCGCTTTCACTCATTGAAGCCCAGCTTTGCAGCAAACCCATCGTGGCTACCAATGTTGGCGGTGTTAGAGATACCATCAGCGAAGGAGAAACCGGGTTGCTGGTTAACAGCTTCAGCCCGGAAGATTTCGCTGAAAAACTCAATTTATTAATACAGAGCCCTTCACTCAGGCAATCCATGGGCCAAAAAGGCCGTATTTTTGCCACGCAAAAATTTTCACGGCAGCGGGAAGTGGAGCAAACCAAACAACTGTATTATGACTGCCTGAAGCAAAAAGGCGCCCTTTGATATGAACGTACTCGTAACCGGCGCAGCCGGATTTATTGGTTTTCACACAGTTAACAGGCTGTTGCAGGATGGCCACAAGGTTGTTGGTATTGATAACCTCAACAACTATTACGACGTTCAGCTAAAATGCGACAGGCTGAACAACCAGGGTATTATGCCCCGTAAACTGGTACAAAACGCTAAAATAACAAGTGAAACAAATAAAAATTACACTTTCCAGCAACTTCACATCGCTGATAAAAACCAGTTGCAAAAGCTTTTTGCCGATGAAAAGTTCGATTATGTGGTGCATCTCGCTGCCCAGGCAGGCGTAAGGTATAGCCTTATAAATCCTGATGCTTATATAGAAAGCAACATAATTTCTTTTGTCAATATACTGGAATGCTGCCGGCAGCACAGCATACAACACCTGGTATATGCCAGCAGTTCCAGCGTTTACGGCCTTAACGAGCAATACCCTTTTAAAACTACCGATAATACCGACCATTCTATTTCACTCTACGGCGCCACTAAAAAAAGCAATGAATTAATGGCGCATACGTATAGTCATCTTTTTAACCTTCCAACCACAGGCTTAAGGTTTTTTACAGCCTATGGCCCCTGGGGCCGTCCTGATATGGCGCTTTTCCTTTTTACGCAAGCCATAATAGAAGGCAAGCCCATTCAATTGTATAACCACGGTAAAATGCTGCGTGATTTTACTTATGTGGATGATATTGTTGAAGGTGTGGTAAGGGTTCTAAGCCATATTCCCCAACAAAACCCCGCATGGAAGACCGAAGGGTTAGATATTTCCGCTTCAAGCGCACCATATAAAATCTATAACATTGGCAATAACGCCCCTGTTAACCTGCTGGATTTTGTGCTGGCAATTGAAAAGGAGTTAAATTTAACCGCTATAAAAGAAATGCTGCCCCTTCAGGCCGGAGATGTTCCCGAAACCTATGCGGATATCTCTGACCTTGTTAACGATATTGGTTATAAACCATCCACCAGTATACAATACGGGGTAAAGCAATTTGTGAACTGGTATAAAACCTATTATCATATTCATTAACCCTTAACTCAGCTAAATCTAAAACACTATCATGAGCAGGAACATTCTCATCACCGGCGGCGCCGGCTTTATAGGCTCGCATGTGGTACGGCTTTTTGTAAAAAAGTACCCGCACTATAAAATAATCAATCTTGATGCGCTTACTTACGCCGGCAACCTCGAAAACCTGGAAGACATAGAAAACGAACCTAACTATTTCTTCGAAAAAGCCAATATCCTGCAACCTGATCAATTAAGCGAAGTTTTCAGCAGGTACGGCATTACCGATGTTATTCACCTTGCCGCGGAATCGCATGTTGACCGTTCTATACTTTCGCCGCTTGATTTTATTTACACCAATATTGTTGGCACGGTAAACTTGCTGAATGTAGCCAAGGAACAATGGAAAGCCAATCTTTCCGGCCACAGGTTTTACCATGTTTCTACCGATGAAGTGTATGGCACCCTTGGCGATACCGGCTTCTTTACCGAAACAACCGCCTATTCACCAAATTCACCCTACTCCGCCAGCAAAGCTTCATCAGATCATTTTGTGAGGGCCTATGGCGAAACCTACCACATGCAGTACGTAATTACCAACTGCTCCAATAACTATGGCCCCAATCATTTTCCCGAAAAACTGATACCGCTTTTTATCAATAATATCATCAATAACAAGCCATTGCCCGTTTACGGCAAGGGAGAAAACACCCGTGACTGGCTGTTTGTAATAGACCATGCCCGCGCTATTGATACCGTTTTTCACCATGGTAAAAACAACGAAACCTATAATATCGGCGGCTTTAACGAATGGAAAAACATTGACCTGGTTAAGCTACTCTGCAAATTGATGGACGAAAAATTGGGCCGCCAACCCGGTACAAGCGAGCAACTGATTTCGTATGTAAAAGACCGTCCCGGGCACGATTTGCGCTATGCAATAGACGCCACTAAAATCAACAAAGAATTGGGCTGGTCTCCTTCCGTAACGTTTGAAGAAGGCCTTGCCAAAACAATAGACTGGTACCTGGCAAACAGTCAATGGCTGGAGCATGTAACCAGCGGCGATTACCAGAAATATTATGAGCAGCAGTACGCGGAAAGGTAGCTGTAATTTTTTTGGCACTTAGCTGTATTGCTACTATTGGGCTTTACTTGTGTCACTCACTTGTACGCCTTGTCCGCTATGCAGCCTGGTGTTACTGGTTGTAACCGGCGGCTGGCAAACTTTGAATATGAAACTACTGATCAATCAGCCCTGTTTCTCTGCCGCCATAAAAAACCGGACGATAAACGTAGTGCGACGCAACGATGCTCAATAAGCATTCCTGGCGCCGGCCACCAAAGCATAACCCTAAACATTAACCTAAAACAAAGCCACTACTTTTGTGGCATTATTACAATTTATGAAACTGGAACAAACACCCCTTAGCGGCTGCTACATTATTCACGATACAGTTTTTGAAGACAGCAGGGGCTATTTTTTTGAAAGCTTCAACAAAGAGAAATTTTATAAAGAAACCGGTATTACTGCCGATTTTGTGCAAGACAATCAATCAGCCTCTGTAAAAGGCGTATTGCGTGGGCTTCATTTTCAAACCGGCGAATTTGCCCAGGCCAAGCTGGTAAGGGTTTTACAAGGCAGCGTACTGGATGTAGCTGTGGATATACGGCAGGCCTCACCTACATACGGCCAGCATTTTGCATTGGAATTGTCAGCCACATCTCGTACTCAGTTGTATATTCCCAGGGGGTTTGCCCACGGTTTTGTAGTGCTGAGTGAAAAAGCCACTTTTTTTTACAAATGCGACAACTATTATAACAAGGCGTCTGAAGGAGGCTTAATGTATAACGACCCCGAATTGGGCATTAACTGGCAGTTACCTGAAGAAACTTTAATACTTTCTGATAAAGACAAACAAAATCCATTATTGAAAAACATCAACCCTGCTTTTAGCATGGGCCTTAAAGCAAACCTGGCAGTATGAAAGGAATAATTTTAGCCGGCGGCTCCGGCACAAGGCTTTACCCCATTACCAAGGGCGTTAGTAAGCAATTAATGCCGGTATATGATAAACCCATGATCTATTACCCGCTTTCTATACTTATGCTGGCGGGCATTAAAGATATTTTGATCATTACCACACCCGAGGATTCCGTACAGTTTCAACGGCTGCTGGGCGATGGTACCGCCGTAGGCTGTACTTTTCAATATGCTGTGCAGGAAAAGCCCAACGGCCTTGCCCAGGCATTTGTAATTGGCGAAGAATTTATTGGCAACGATAAAGTGGCATTAATACTTGGCGACAACATTTTCTATGGTTCTGGCTTTAGCAAACTTGTTCAATCGTTTAACGATGTGGATGGCGCTGCCATTTTTGCCTACGAAGTAAACGATCCTGAGCGTTACGGTGTGGTTGAATTTGATAAAGATTTCAACGCACTTTCCGTAGAGGAAAAGCCAAAACAACCTAAATCAAACTATGCTGTTCCCGGCCTTTATTTTTACGACAACAGCGTGGTGGAAATAGCCAGGAATATTCCCCCGTCACCGCGGGGCGAGTACGAAATAACTGATGTAAATGCTGTTTACCTTAAGCAAGGCAAACTAAAAGTTGGGGTTATGAACCGCGGCGTTGCCTGGCTGGATACCGGTACATTTGATTCGCTAAGCGATGCCTGCGAATTTGTGAGGGTTATAGAAAAACGCCAGGCCCAAAAAGTGGGCTGCATAGAAGAAGTGGCTTATCGCATGGGGTTTATTGATCATGGCCAATTACTTAAACTGGCAGATTTATATTCCAAAAGCGGTTATGGAGAATATTTAAGAAGGCTAAAAGCCTGATATTACCTTTAATTTTGTTTAAAAGCCTGACCCTGCAAAAGGTCAGGCTTTTTATTTTATTTTCTACGAACTTTTTGCGGCAACCGTTTGTATTACTGTTATGAATGCGTTTACCATAAGAGATTTAGAAAACCTTTCGGGCATTAAAGCGCATACCCTTCGTATATGGGAGCAACGCTATGCTTTCTTACGTCCAAAACGTACAGATACCAATATAAGGCTGTACAGTAACGACGAGCTTAAAACCATCCTCAACATATCACTGCTCAACCGCTACGGCTATAAAGTATCGCATATCAACCGTATGACGGAACTGGAGATAAAAGAAAAAATCCGCACATTATCCCATGCACAAGCCCTGCAGGAGCGGGTGATAAATGAACTCATTCAGTTAATGATAGACCTGCAGATGGATGAATTTGAAAGCAGGATAGACGATTACATTTATGCACACGGCATAGAAAAAGCCATTAACCAGCTAATCTTTCCTTTCCTGGAGCGTATTGGCATACTCTGGCTTACCAACAATATCAACCCGGCACAGGAACACCTGGTAAGCAACCTGATACGTCAAAAGCTTATTGTTGGCATAGAAGAAACCGTAAGCCTGGTGCAGGTAAACAAAACCGTACTGCTTTTTCTGCCCGAAGGCGAGCATCATGAAATTGGTTTGCTGTACATGTATTACCTGCTTAAAACCCGTGGCATCAAAGTTTTGTACATCGGGGCCAATACGCCGTTAAAAGATATTGAATACGTAACGCGTTTAAAACAGCCGGACTATTTATATACCCACCTTACCTCCGTTTCGGGCAACTTTAATTTCGAAAAGTTTGCCCAAAGTATTGCCAGCCGTTTGCCGGCCAGCACCATTATTGTTTCCGGCAGGTTAACCAAAACCCTAAAAAGTTCCATACCTGCCGGTATAAAGCTCAAAACTTCTTTGCAGGAAGTAATGGAATACATTGCTTCCTTACAGCAGTAACTACATCTTACATTCAGTAACAATTTAGGTACGCTATACTAAGTACGATAATTGACAGGCCTTTCCTTCGCCAGAGGCATTTTCACTACTTCTCACATTTGCATATAACATGGTGCAGGCAAATAAAAGTACTTCGTACTTCTACTTTCGTACTTGGGGGTGCCCCCGAGCTGCGCAAGGGGTCGGGCTTTTCGCTATTACTCCGGCACAAAAGCCCTGCTGCAATGGCCTTCACCGGGGTAACCGCTTCAATCCCTCACCCAAAGGTTTAACAGGCAGTTGTCTTAGCAGTAAGGCTGTATTTAAAAGCGAAGTAACTTTTTGTTTATGAAAATCCTGCTGCTTAAATCATAGTAGTACAAAAGCTTAATCAGGGCGAACGGAAGAAACGTGCTGTATATCGTTTTTTCCTTTTTTTGTGTCAAGCCTGTCCCGGGCTTGTTCCGGGGGCAAAAAAGTAAAATAGTTTTATTCAATACAGGTGTGTAGGGCGCCCAAAACGCACGTTTATTGCGTATCTGGCTGTAGCATAAAGTACTTTGTACTTAATAACTCTTACTTGAAGTTACATTTCTTTTGCACCCGGCATTTACCGCCCGCTGTCTAAACTCCTATTTTGTTTGTATTGTAAGAATCATGAGATTTGCAGCCTAAAACTTAACAGCGTTACCCTGCCCGGTTACCCATTTTATTTGGCATATCTTTTGGCTTACAGAGCAGGTGAACTTAAAAAATTTAAAAAATACCGTTATGAAAAAAGGATTTTTAGTAGGCATTACCGCAATAGCTTTCATGATAAGTAGCTGCAGCACATGGAACAAATCTCAGAAAGGAGCGGCAGTTGGTGCAGGCGGCGGCGCCGTTGTAGGTGGTGTTATTGGTAAAATGACTGGTAATACTGCACTTGGCGCAATCATTGGTGCTACCGTGGGTGGCGCTGCTGGTGCTGTGATTGGTAAGAAAATGGACAAGCAGGCCGCTGAAATTAAAAATGAAATTCCCGGCGCTAAGGTAGAAAGAGTGGAAGAAGGCATTGTGGTAGAGTTTAACAGTAAGGTATTATTCGCATTGAACAGCTTTGCCTTAACTTCTGCTTCAGAGGCATCTCTAAATGATCTTGTAACTATTCTGAACAAGTATCCTGATACAAATATTGAAGTACAGGGCCATACAGATAATACCGGCGCAGACGCTTACAATATGACATTGAGTGAAAAAAGAGCCGGTTCTGTTGCTGCCTACCTGAAAAGCCACAATATTGCCCCAAGCAGGGTAACTACAAAAGGTTTTGGCGAATCAACTCCTAAATATGACAATAATACTGAAGAAGGCCGCGCTAACAACAGGCGTGTGGAATTCCTGATTACTGCCAACGAAAAAATGAAAACAGACGCGGCTAAAGAGGCCCAGCAATAATATACCTGGTAAAAGGATTAACAATCAACAAAGCCATTGCGTTTTTGCAGTGGCTTTGTTGTTTTATGCAGGCCGCTTATGTGCCGGTTGGCATTACCCTTTAACCGTCTATTGCAGTTGAGCATTTTCCATGCTTTATTATGGAAAAGGCCCGCCAAAATCTTTTCCACCTCTTTCCAATTTGCGTTAACTTTTGCACCTTAATTTTAAAGCACATGAATAAATTGCTACGTTTTGCCTGGGCCTTGCCGGTTGTACTGGCTGCCTGCAAAGGCAGTACAACCAACGGGGATGGCCTTACAGCTTTTAATGCAGATAGCCTGGCAGCCAATATAAAAATACTGGCATCAGACTCTTTTCTGGGTCGTAAACCGTTTACGGAAGGAGAGACAAGAACTGTTAATTTTTTGGAAAACAAGTTTAAAGAAATGGGGCTTGAACCAGGCAATGGCAATAGCTATACACAGGATGTGCCGATGGTAAACATTACAACCAATGCTGCACCTGCCATGCAGGTAACCGCTGCAAAAGGTGGTTTTTCTCTAAAGGGTTTTGATGATTATGTTATCTGGACCAACAAAACAGATTCGCTGATTAAACTTAACAATGCCGAATTGATTTTTGCTGGTTACGGTGTAGTGGCGCCGGAATACAACTGGAATGATTATGCCGGCCTTGATGTGAAAGGAAAAGTGGTGCTGGTGCTGGTAAACGACCCCGGTTTTGCAGCAGGAGACTCTGCCTTATTCAAAGGCCGCACCATGACCTACTATGGCCGCTGGACGTACAAGTTTGAAGAAGCTGCCCGGCAGGGCGCCGCAGGTTGCCTTATCGTGCATAATACAGAAGGGGCCAGCTATCCCTTTAGCGTTGTACAGAATAACTGGAATACCTCTCGCCTAAGGTTGGATAATCGCGGAAAAACAGAACATTTGAGCGATGTGATTGGATGGGTATCGTCTGATGCGGCCAAAAAACTACTTGCTGCTGCCGGTAAGGATAGCAGCTTGCTTGCCGCCGCTGATAAACCTGGGTTTAAACCAATGCCGCTGGGCCTGAAACTTACTACCAGCATGCAGGTGAAAGCAGAATACAATCAATCTCACAATGTGCTTGCCAAAATAACCGGCAGCAAACACCCGGATGAATACATTATTTACACCGCCCATTGGGATCATCTGGGTGTGGACCGCCCGGATAAAAACAGCGATTCAATCTTTAACGGCGCCCTGGATAATGCCAGCGCCACAGCCGGCCTTTTTGAATTGGCCCGTGCCTTTAAAAGCCTGCCGGAAAAACCGGAACGTACCATCGTATTTCTTTCCGTAACGGCAGAAGAACAGGGTCTTTGGGGCTCTGCCTGGTATGCTGAAAACCCGGTGTACCCTTTAAATAAAACACTGGCGAATATTAACATGGATGGGCTTAACTGGTATGGCAAAACCAAAGACGTTATTGTGGTGGGTGAAGGCCAGAGTGAATTGGAAGATATACTGAAAGAAGAGGCTGAAAAAACAGGCCGCTATATTTCCTATGAAACCCACCCTGAAGCCGGCCACTATTACAGAAGCGACCACTTCAATTTTGCCAAGGTAGGCGTACCAGCCATGTTTGCTAATAGCGGAATTGACGTAATTGGAAAAGATAAGGCGTATGGTAAAAAAATGGAGGAAGAATACAACGACAAAAACTATCACCAGCCCTCAGACGAATATACCAGTACCTGGAACCTGGAAGGCGCTATTGATGATCTGCAGTTGCTGTTTAAAGTAACCCGCAGGCTGGATGCGGCAGAAGCTTTTCCAAAATGGAAGCAAGGCTCTGAATTCCGGGCGATAAGAGAGAAATCCATGAACAAGTAAGCCTTAAATTTTACAAGTTTATAGCCGTTGTGTATTGCACAGCGGCTATTTTTATGAACGTACATTCCAACAATCCTGTAGAAAAAGCAGCGTGTTACATTTTGGGTAAGGGGTTGCAATGGTAACCCCGGCGAGCCCATCGCAGCAGGGCCTTGTACCAGAGTATAGGCACAAGCGGGAGAAAGCAACTAAAAGTTGTTTTGAAAAAGGTTACGAATGTAGTTCTGCCCATATCTTGGGAATAGCTTGGGGCGCCTCCAAAAAAAGCGAATACGAAGATTAAGGTGCGAAATACTCTTTTATGTAAGAGGTAGTATCTGCAAGCTTCAGCAGCTTTACCCAAAACACCTGGTATATGGTAACCACACCGGATGTAGCTGTGCGGCACCCCTGCAGCCTGTTTTTATTTTAGCATATTCCTAAGCTCATTTTACCTAACTTTTGCCTGTAATAAGCTGTATGCAAACTTTTGTGAGCGATATATCGCAAAAACATTTTCCCCTGCGGGAAAGGATTACCGGCAAAAATATAAGGCAATGTGTGCTGGATGAAATAAAGAAAGAATACCCACTGTTTAATGATAACAGCCAGGCATCTGTAGCAGAGCTGAATATTTTTCGCAACAGGTATATACAAAACAGCCTGGTTAGCGAGCTGGGTACGCTTAACAAGCTGGAGCAGCAGGTACTGAAAGCCATGCAAAACGATGAGCTTTTAAGTGATAAACTGGTTGATAATAAACCGGAAGCATTGTCCGCCGGGCAGCGCCTGGCGGATAAAGTTGCCACATTTGGCGGTAGCTGGAAGTTCATCATCATCTTCAGTGTTTTTATTTTTTGCTGGATGTTGCTGAACGTGGCGTTTTTAATGAATAAAGGTTTTGACCCCTACCCTTTTATTTTACTGAACCTTATTCTGTCGTGCATAGCGGCATTACAGGCGCCGGTTATTATGATGAGCCAGAACAGGCAGGAAGAAAAAGACAGGGAAAGAGCTAAGAATGATTATATGATTAACCTTAAGTCTGAACTTGAAATACGGCTGCTGCATGAAAAGCTAGACCATTTGATTGTAAACCAGCAGGAGCGCTTACTGGAAATACAGCAGATACAGATAGACATTATGAACGATATAATGCAGCGTTTGGATAAACATGCTGCTCATTAACAAGAGATATGAGAAAATACCTGGTAGGATTTATTTACTCTATGCCCATTCAGTTGCTGTTCCTGCATTTCAGGCGGTACCAGGTATTGCTTGTTTTCTGGTATATACTGTTCGCTACCGTGGGGGGTGCTTTTATGGAAACATTCGGCGCTTACTCCCTGTACCTGGCACCCGAATACCTTGGCAAGGTAAGCCCGCTTAGCATTGCCATTGTTGGCTTTACGGTAGGTATTTTTATCATGAGCTGGAATATTACCACGTTTATTTTGCATAGCCGGCACATCACTTTCCTGGCAACTACTTCACAACCATTTTTAAAGTATTGCATTAACAATGGCATTATACCTTTAGCTTTTTTGCTTTTTTATTTTACAAAAGCGGTTGGATATGCGGATACACAGGAACTGCTTTCCGCCAAAGAAATTATTTTGCTGTCGGCTTCTTTCTTAGGTGGTTACCTGCTCTGCATATTTGTGGCATTCGGCTATTTTTTTGGAGCTGATAAAACCATCTATCGCCGTTTTGCAAGTGTAATTGATACAGCCAATGTACATTATGCGTTGGCCATTAAAGATAACCCCCTGCCTACGGATAATAATGAAGTTCGCATTGACTGGTTTTTGAGCGCCAGGCTTAACCTGCGTAAACCCAGGGATGTGCGCCACTACAGCCAGGGTTTTTTGGAGGCCATCTTTAAGCGTCACCATGTGGCAGCGGTAATAGCTATTTTTTTATCCTTTGTGGTACTTTTAGCTATTGGCTTTTTTGGGGATAATCCTTTTTTCCAGTTTCCTGCGGCGGCAAGCATTACCGTGTTCTTTGCCATACTGATAGCAGTGGCTGGTGCTGTGTCTCTATTCCTGCGTAGCTGGAGTTTTCCGGTACTGGTTGTATTGTATGTACTGCTCAACTGGCTGTACCAGAACGAAGTTATTGACCTGCGCAACAAAGCCTATGGGCTTAACTATGCCGGCAAAAAAGACCGGCCTAAATACGAAAGGGATGATATTTTACAACTGGCTTCAGACAGTAACGTGGCTGCTGACAGAGGGCATTATCTACAGGTTTTGGAAAACTGGAAAGCCAGGCAGGATACCGGTAAACCTGTGGCCTTTATTATTAACGTAAGCGGTGGCGGCAGCCGCAGCGCGGCATTTGCCATGAATGTTTTGCAGTACCTTGATAGCCTTACCAATGGCACGCTTATGCAGCGTACAGTATTAATAAGCGGGGCATCCGGCGGTATGTTTGGCGCCGCTTACTTCAGAGAGCTGTATAACGAAAAAATAAACGGCCGTAACATTAACCTGCGCAACCGGCAATATGTTGACAATATTTCCCGCGACCTGCTTAACCCGCTCTTCAGTTCCTTTGTTTCGAGGGATTTAACGGGCCCTTCCCGAAAATTTAGCTTTGGCGGTTACGAATATGTAAAAGACCGGGCCTATGCTTTTGAGCAACGCCTTAATGAAAATACGGGTGGCATTTTAAACAAACGTATTGCTGACTATGCCGCGGCGGAGCAAAAAGCACTGATACCTATTATGTTCTTTAACGCTGTTATAAGCCGCGATGCACGTAAAATGATTGTGGCCACCCACCCGGCCAGGTTTTTAATGCGGCCTACGCATGATAGCCTGAACATAAACCCCCACGACCCCGACGCTGTTGATTTTACCTCCCTGTTTGACAAACAGGACGCAGCTAACTTGAGTGTTCTGTCTGCCTTGCGCATGAATGCCACTTTCCCTTACGTATTGCCAAATGTTTGGCTGCCCACAGAGCCTGTTATAGACGTGATGGATGCCGGCCTGCGGGATAATTACGGCCAGGAAGTAGCCCTGCGTTTTACCGGCGCTTTCGAAGATTGGTTTAAGCAAAACACCCGTAAAGTTGTGCTGATACAAATACGGGACCGCCGCCTGGGAGATTGGGAAAAACCTTATGATGGCAACAGCATCCTCAGCTTTGTTACCAAACCATTTTTGCTGTTGCAGAATAACTGGCAAAAGCTGCAGGATTATTACCAGGGCGATCAGCTTGAATATATGCAAACCAGTTTTGGCAATAACTTTCACCGCCTCAGCTTTCAGTACGTGCCTTCCACAAAAGACGCGGCGGCGTCGCTTAGTTTTCACCTTACGGCCAGCGAAAAAGCCGATATAGCGGCGGCTGTTTACAGCAGTAACAACCAGCGTACTTTTAAGCGGCTGGCTGAGTTGATGAAGTAGTACCCCCGCATCTTACATTATCAGCGCAAATAGGCAGTGGCAAGACATTTACATCGTACACCCCACATCTAACATCTTACATAAAATGGCACTTCGTACTTCAAACTTCGTACTTGCTTTTGGGGGTGCCCCCAAGCTGCGCAAGGGGTCGGGCTTTCCGCTATTACTCCGGCACAAAGCCCTGCTGCATGGGCCTCACCGGGGTAACCGCTTCAATCCCTCACCCGCAGGTGCTGCAAGCGGCGTTTTTACAGGCAGGCTGTGGTTTAGTTGGTGCAGGCGGCAGCCAAGCTTTGCAATGGCAGCGTGTTAGCATCCCGGAAAACACAGTATTTTTTTACGAAATTAAGTTTATAATTGTACGGCATCCGGCTTTACAATAAGGCGGTGGTTTTAAACCCTGAACCAAGTTCACTTTTTGTGAACTTAATTGAAAAATATACCTTTGCCATGAAAGTTCATTTAATCCGAAAAGAAACTATTGAGGCATTTGCAGAACAAAATGCGCAGAGCAGGGTATCATTTGATGAATGGCTTATTAAATTGAAGTATGCAGATTGGGAAGTGCCCGCAGATATGAAGATTACTTTCCCTCCTACTGATTTGTTTGGAAAGGGTTCAGGCCGGGCAATCTTTGATATTGGTGGAAATAAGTACAGAATGATTTGCAAATATGCTTTTGGTGATAAACAGGTACACTTATTTGTTTGCTGGATTGGTACACATGCAGAGTATAACAAACTTTGCAATGCAGGTGAGCAATATAGTGTAAGCAATTATTAAATATTATAACATGGAGACACTCAAATACAAGGTAATTACGGGCAAAAGTCAATACAAAGAATACTGCAATCTATTAGAGCAGCTTGTAGTTTCTGGTTCTAAAGACAGAAATACTAAGGACGAAATAGCATTGCTTACCCTGCTGATTGAGAAGTGGGATGCTGAGCACATTTCATCTACTGATTTAGACCCTGTACAATTGATCCATTCGTTTATTAAAGAACATAACCTGAAGGCTAAAGATGTAGCAGTAATACTTGGAATCAGCAAGGGGTATGTTTCTGATATCCTGCATTACAAAAAAGGACTTTCCAAAGAAGTGATCAGAAAGCTGGCTGCCTACTTTAAAGTTTCGCAGGAAGCGTTTAACCGGCCTTACAAATTAATTGTTCCTGAAAACTCCCGTTTGAGAAATGCAAGTGTAATGAATACAAAGAAAGAATTAGCCATTGCATAGCTTTCATTGCAAAGCCTGACAGCGTTAGCTTTTATCATGAAAATTGGCTGTTTAATATCACCACGGGTATTTTTATCAGTACGTTTTATATTGGTTCCAGAATATGGAGGGTATACGATTTTATTGAGCACATGGAGAATTTCGCCTCATACCAGCCCCTCTTTTAATGTTTTCTCTTTCTTTTTACCTTTAAGCTGTCAACAAAGAAAATATCCTGCATGAAAAAAATTCCGCTGCTGTTTATCGCCGGTATGGTTTCTTTTTATTCGGTTAAGGCGCAGGCGCCACCTACGCCGGATAAGCTGTATGGAGAACTGTTTGCAGATGTGCAGATGAGCCGCATTTTTCCGGATGGCAAAACTTTTGTTGACTGTGTGCCTAAGCGCAAACCGGCAGAGATTGTTGCGGACTACCTGAAAATAAAAAACAACCCTGCCGTTCGTTTTTCCCTAAAACTTTTTGTAGAGCAAAATTTTGAATTGCCGGCCGGTACGACTTCCAATTACAAGAGTGACAAAAATGTTGATGTTAAAGAGCACATTACCCAGTTGTGGCAGGTGCTAAAGCGTAACCCCGATAAAGCTGTAACAGGAAGTTCTTTACTGCCGTTGCCTAACTCTTACATCGTGCCGGGCGGCCGCTTCAGGGAAATCTATTACTGGGATTCTTACTTTACCATGCTGGGCTTACAGGAAAGTGGCCAAACAGAAATGGTGGAGAACATGGTAAACAATTTCTCCTACCTCATTAGCCAGTACGGGCATATACCCAATGGTAACCGTACTTATTACCTCAGCCGCTCCCAGCCACCCTATTTTGCATTAATGCTTGGGCTGCTGGCTGAAACAAACGGCGCCGCCGTATTTGCACAATACCAGCGGCCACTACAATTGGAGTACGATTACTGGATGGATAAAACCAGTAAGACAAAGCATGTAGTCAAAATGCCGGATGGCAGTACCCTTAACAGGTACTACGACCAAAGTACTGCACCCAGGCAGGAAAGCCATTATGAAGATGTTGAAACGGCAGCGGCAGGGTCTGGCTATATACCTGAAAGCACCAAAAAGGATGGAGCAGCATTGGTAAAGTATCAACTTATCTGCCGCAACCTGCGTTCCTGTGCAGAAACCGGCTGGGACTTTAGCAGCCGATGGCTGGCCGATGGAAAAAGCCTCAGCACCATACAGGTAACCAATCTTATACCTGTTGATTTAAACTGCCTGCTATATAACCTTGAACTTACTTTGGCCAAAGCTTATAAGGCCGGTGGCAACCTGCTGCAGGCCAACCTGTATAACCAGCTTGCGGAAAAGCGTAAAAAAGCAATTAATAAATACCTGTACAACAATACAGATGGCTGGTATTACGACTACAAAATAAACGATGGTAAACTAAGTGCGGAAGCAACCATTGCAGGCATAACACCTTTCTTTTTTAATATACCGCCGCATGCCCATATTGCCAGGGCTGCAAAAATGGTGGAAGCCCATTTTGCAAAACCGGGAGGCGTTGTAACAACACTTAAAAATACAGGCCAGCAGTGGGATGCGCCCAATGGGTGGGCCCCATTGCAATGGATTACTATTAAAGGGCTGGAAAATTACGGCATGGGCGCATTGGCAAAAGAAATAGCGGGCCGCTGGGTTAACCTGAATGTAAAAGTGTACAAAAGCACGGGTAAGCTAATGGAGAAGTACAATGTGACAGATACCAATGTAGAAGCCGGTGGCGGAGAATATCCGTCGCAGGATGGTTTTGGGTGGACCAACGGCGTACTGTTGAAACTGATGAATATGTATGGCCTAACCGGCGAAGAATAATATCTGCAGGGTGGGTTAATACCCGCTTAAATGCCGCCATAAAAAACCAACCGTACAAGTGAGTGACACAACTGGGCGGCCATGAAAAACCGTCGTTGGTAACCAAATAAAAATTCCTGGTTAACGTGAAGTTCATTTAAAAATATCCCCGCTCAAATGCCTGAAAGCTTCCATTGCGCCCATGTATTCGCAGGTACGGGCGCCGGCTTTGTTGGCATTGTAAATTACTTTCTTCCAATCCTCTACGGGTAAGGCTAAAATTTCCTTCAGGGGCTTATCGCTCAACTGGTGCAGCACAGCGCCAACAAAAGCGTCGCCGGCGCCGGTAGTGTCAACAGGTTTTACGGGTATGCTTGGTATAATTTCAACCGTGTTGTTAATGCCCAGCATAGTGCCGTCTTTGCCAATGGTAATGGCAAAAATGGCCCTGGTTGTTTGCTGTAAAAATTCAACGGCTTCTTCAAGTGTGGGCTTGCCGGTTATCAGCAATGCTTCCTCGTCGCTTATTTTAAAGAAATGACAGTATTGCAAAAAATCAAGGCTTTGGTCAATAAAGCTCCTGGTATTGTTCTGAAACAGCAGGTGGCGATAGTTAGGATCGAAACTGATGAACACCTGCTGGCGGGATGCCTCCAGCAGCAGGGCTTTGTAAGTTTCCTGTAACGGGCCAGGTAAAAAAGCGGTGGCAGAGCCAAAGTGTATAATTGAATAATCCGAAAGCCGGATGGCTTCTGTTTCTTTTATGCTCAACTGGCCATCTGCGCCACGGTTAAAATAAAAATCCCTTTCGCCATTGGTCATTAAAGAAACAAAAGCGAAAGTGGTAAAATGGTTTACATCCTGTATAACCCATTGGGTAGATACGCCAAACGATTCCATCACTTCTACCAGGTGCCTGCCAAAAGGGTCAGCGCCCACTTTGGCGGCAAGATGGGCCTGGCCGCCAAGGGCCGCTATAGCTGCTGCAACATTGGTGGGCGCCCCGCCTGCTTTTTTTAAGAAATTATCGCCATCGCTGAGGGATTTGCCTTTGTCGGTACAAATCATATCAATTAAAGCTTCTCCAATACAGAGCACTTTCATAAAAAAAATTTAGCTGTAAGTAGTAAGGAAACCGGTAAGCAACCTGGCACATTTGCACATAAATGTAAGCAATGAACAGGTAACCCCTTGCAGTAAAATATGAACGACAAATAAGTTTTGTTATATTGCCTAATTATTCTTTGCAAAAGGTTAACCAACACCACTACATTCATTTGCAATCATTAAATTTTGTTTATGCTTTTATCCATGACAGGCTACGGAAGAACAGAGCAATCGGTAAATGATAAAACTTTTCTCGTAGAAGTGCGGTCACTAAACGGTAAGCAGTTCGATTTACGGTTGCTTATTCCGGCTTTGCTTAAACCTTATGAGTTTGAGATACGCGGCCTTATAAGTGAAAAGCTGGAGCGTGGCAGTGTTGAATGTATTATTACGCTTAAACAAACAGGCTCTGCCAAGCCCGTAACCATCAACACGGCGCTGGCAAAAGCTTATTACCAGCCTGTGGCAGACCTTGCCAAAGACCTTAACCTTGAAACAGGAGACATATTAAGCACATTGCTTAAGCTGCCTGAAGTAATTACACCTTCATCAGAAATGCTTACGGATGAGGAGTGGGATGGCTTTGCCGGCATTTTAAAAGAAGCGCTGGATAATTTAATAGCACACCGCAAAGATGAAGGCAGGATGCTGGAAGAAGATTTACTCCTTCGCATAAAAAACATAGAGCTTCAACAGGAAGTGGTGGCCGGGTTTGAACCGCAGCGCCGCATAAAAATAAAAGAGGGGCTTAAAAAAGTGCTGGAAGATAATGTTGGTGCTGACAATTACGATGCCAACCGCCTTGAGCAGGAGTTGATTTACTATATTGAAAAAATTGACATCAGCGAAGAGCAGATAAGGCTTAAAAACCATTGCGATTATTTTAAAACTGTGCTAAGGCAAAACGATAACAGCAAGGGGAAAAAACTTTCATTCATTTTACAGGAAGTTGGCCGCGAAATAAATACCACCGGCTCCAAAGCCTACGATTCTGATGTGCAAAAAAGTGTAGTGCTTATGAAAGATGAACTGGAAAAAGCAAAAGAACAGGTGCTGAACGTTCTGTAATAGCCTTCGGCTATTTTTTATTTTTTATGGGCCCTGCAACAGGAACTGCTATTAGGCGTCCCTTGCGTCGCACTCTTGTACGTTCTGAACATTATTCAGCTATCTTCCTTCTCCATTAGAAGAAGGTGCGCAATGGGCAGATGAGCCTTCACTCACCAATTGCCGCAGCGGCCGCCCCTGCAAAGCGAAAGGGTTTATTTTTATTCAACAGTTTAAGCCCGCTATCGGCTTTAACCTTTATCAATTGCTTGCAGCAGGTAAAACAGCATTATCCTATTACTTATGTTTCTGGCTTACTTTTGTAAAAAAAATCCATTGAAGAAGCATCCCGGTTTTCATTTCAGAAAAAGCTTTGTTTATATACTTGTGGCAATTGTTACGGTTGTTGCTTCCTGCCGGCCGATAGATGTGTACGAAAAAACATATTATTTTAAAATGCAGGATTGGGATGCAGCTATAAAACCGGAGTTTCAGTTTAAGATTGAAGACAGTATGGCCCGCTACAACCTGTTTGTAGTATTGCGCCATACCGATGCTTACAGCTATAATAACATCTGGCTTAACCTTACCATTATTCCCCCCGGCGATACAGCGCAAACACAACTTAAGGAGTTTATACTTGCCAATAACAGCAAAGGGTGGTTGGGCAGTGGTATGGACGATGTTTTTGAGCACCGTATTAAAGTGAATGCCGCACCAATTAAATTTAAAACCGGCAATTACCGGTTTACGTTGCAGCAGGCCATGCGCCAAAACCCTTTGCATGATGTATTGAATGCGGGCATACGCCTGGAGAAAGCAGAATAGCCATGAGAGCTTTTTACAAAAGAAACCAGCTAAAAATAATAACCATTGTTTACTGGTTTTTGCTATTGTACATTGTAGCAGCACTTATCCTTTGGTTTGTAGAGCTTACGCAGCAAAACGACTACATGGCTTCAATGCGCCTGGTAGAACTTAATAAGGATGACCCGGACTATCTGTCCAAATACAGCCATATACTTGATTTGCGGAAAAGAAAGACCTTTCAATACGTTGGTGAGGGCGCTACTTTTTTAATACTCATACTGGTATGCGCCGTTTTTGTATATCGTGCGGTCAGGCGGCAAATTAAGCTTAGCCACCAGCAACAAAATTTTATGATGGCGGTTACACATGAACTTAAAACGCCTATTGCTGTAACCAGGCTTAACCTGGAAACCCTGCAGAAAAGAAGGCTGGAAGAAGAAAAACAGCAAAAACTTATTGCCAACACCCTGCAGGAAGCCAACCGTTTAAACAGCCTTTGCAACAACATACTTGTTGCCTCTCAATTAGATGCAGGGCACTACCAGCTCAACCGCCAGGAAATAAACCTAAGCAACATTGTAGAAGACAGCATCAAAGATTTTGCAGAACGTTTTACAGGCAGGCGGTTCATCTGTAATATTCAGCCTGGTATATATACCGAAGGCGAAAGTCTGCTGTTGCAGATGCTGGTGAACAACCTGGTAGATAATGCCATTAAGTATTCACCCAAAGATTCAACAGTTACTATTGCATTGGAACAAAATAACAACAGTTTGTTGTTTTCCGTTGCGGATGAAGGCGAAGGCATACCCGGCGAGGAAAAGAAAAAAGTTTTTGAGAAATTTTACCGTGTTGGCGATGAAGCTACCCGCAAGGCCAAGGGCACAGGCCTGGGCCTTTATCTTTGCAAACGCATTGTAAAAGACCATAAAGGCAGCATTGCTATAAAAGACAACCAACCGGGCGGAACTGTTTTTATTGTAACATTAAGCGCATTAAAAACTGCGTAAGGCTGGTTGGTAAACTGTAAAACCATGGACATAAATAAAGGAAATATTCTGCTGGTGGAAGATGAGGAAAACCTGCATGAAGCGCTGAAGCTTAACCTGGAGATGGAGGGTTATACGGTTACTTCCGCCTTCGATGGCAACGCCGCAGTCAAAGCCACCCGCAATGAATACTTTGATTTGCTGATACTGGATATTATGCTGCCGGAGCTGGATGGCATAAGCGTTACCGAAACAGTACGGGTACACAACAGTGAAGTGCCTATCTTAATACTAAGCGCCAAAAATAATAGTGCAGACAGGGTGCTGGGCCTTAAAAAAGGCGCAGACGATTACCTTACAAAGCCCTTTAACCTGGAGGAACTACTGCTGCGGGTAGAGAAGCTGATAATGAAGAATAAAAAAATTCAGGACAAAGAATCTGTTGGTGATATATACGAGTTTGGCGGCAACCGTGTAGATTTTAAATCACTCATGGCTAATAATTTTAAAGGCGAGGCCATTGAACTTAGCAAAAAAGAGGCGCTGCTGCTTAAACTGCTTATCGAAAACAAAGATGATGTGGTTACCCGTGAAAAAATATTGCAGGTTGTATGGGGTTACAATGTTTACCCTACCACCCGGACCATAGACAACTTTATACTCAACTTTCGTAAGTATTTTGAGCAGGATAGCCGTAACCCAAAACATTTTCACTCTGCCCGGGGCATGGGTTACAAATACACAGACTGATATGCACAAAAAAGGGATGATACTTATAGTACCACCCCTTAACAAATTTGGGGAAATGGGTTTACTTCACTAAACAATTCACATGCTCTGTCATTGCCCCAAACTTAACACACAACACTAACCGCCTCACATTATCTTATACACTTATCTTAACGGGAAGTGAACACCTAACTGCACACCTAAATTATTTAAGTTATTGTAGCCGTTTTTAGTGTAAGGAACATAGTTGTAAACAGCTCCTAACTGCAACCCTGAGTTACTTAACCTGCCAAAAGGAACCTGTATGCCGGCGCCGGCCTGTGCGGCAAAGCTTACATTTGTATTGCTGCTGCCAAATTCTCCCAGGTATTGCTTAAAACTTACCATATTTATGCCTGCGCCAAGAGATACGTAAGGTTGCACCCACGAAAATTTATCACCTAATGGCGCGTATAAACCTTTTACCATAACAGGAATGGTTTGTACAGAGTTGCTGATAACGGCGGATATATCTTCGCCGCTTGGCAGTTTATAAGTAGCGCGGGGATATTTTTCGTAATAATCCTGGAAGCCAACAGCGCCACCCAATGCAAATTTTTTATTGAAAGAGTAAAGAATGTCACCTGTAAAACCCCGCGGCGAGTTTTTGCTTACAATATCATTCTTAAAGCTGCCCAGCGGCAGGCTGTAATTGTAGTTAAGGTACATTTTAACTTCTCCGCGCTGTGCCTTTAGAGATAACGATAAAGGAATGGCAACCACAAACAGCGCTGCTATTTTCAATATGCTTTTCATACGTGTTTACTTTAATTTTTTTTCAGATAAGATGACTGGTCAAATAAGGCTTTTACCTGGCTGTCTGCCGTAGATTGATTGAAAATGCCTGAACCGCGTACCAATCCATTCCATACAAGGTCAATCTTATTGCCATGAGAAGCGGCGTTCTTTAAATCCAGCATGTCAATGGATAAGGCGCCTTCGGTAATGGAGTAAACGCCATAAGAGTAATATGGAAATCCATAACCATAACCCCCATAACCCCAGTAGTAGGGGTCCCAGTAACCGCCATAACCACCCCAGTAATCAGGGTAGCTTATTACGCCTGACGATGTTTGGTAAATGCGGGTAATGTTAATACCAACATCAGGTGTTTGGTTTTTCGAAACCAGTGTATAGCCAGCCTGCTGCATATATTTTTTTGCTGCGTCAATGTAAGCCTGGTCAACACTCGTTAATTCTTTACTTGCTTTCCCGTTATCTACCACCGCTACAGAGTCGGCCACACTAAAAGTAGTATAGCTGTTAAAGTCAACCGTTGAGTCGCGGTTGGTAATGTAAATACGTGATTCTTCCGGTGTTAAATTGTTCAATGGATCTTTCTGGCAACCCGTAATAACTGCTGCGCTGCCGGTTGCAACGAGCAATAATGATAAGATGCGTCTCATACGTTAAAATTTGTTCAATTGTAAATAGTTCAAATGCAATGCCCGAACTATACTATGAACGGAAATAATGCCGCTGCGTTTGTTGAAGAGCAGGGTTTTAAGAAAGATTTAGGTTAGCTGTTAAGAAGCTGTTTAAAGAGATGAAACTAAAAATCGTTGGTGCAAGACATACTGTCTTGGGGGAGGCAGCCATCTTGCGACAGAGGCAGGCATTAAATGTCAAATTGCTGGTTAAAGTTGTGCATGTCAGACTAATACCTTACATAGGTAAACCCTCCATCTTTACAGCGAGTTGGCGGGAGTTCCCCACCGGGGTATCCGCTTCAATCCTTTACCCGCAGGGTTAACCTATTGGTTTGCCTGCAGGCAGGTTAAGGCACAGGCACCTTTACCCGTTGGTATAAATTTCCTGCCGCTTCATCATTACATAATATATAAGCTGCCGTAAGTTATTTATCTTTTACCCCTTAAACGTATTCATATGACCACACAACAAATTGCGGACAGGCTGGTTGAACTGTGCCGCAAAGGCGAATACACCGCCGCACAGGAAGAATTGTATGCAGATGATGCCGTAAGCATTGAGCCAGACGGATCACCCGGCCTAAAGACTGTTACAGGCAGGGATGCGATTGTTCAAAAAGGCCACAATTTTATGGCGATGATTGAAGAAGTGCACAGCAGCGAAGTAAGCGACGCGGTTATTGCCGGCGATCACTTTGCAGTTGCTGCTACCTTTGAAGCTACCTTTAAAGGCATGGGCCGCCAGGTAATGGCCGAGATTTGCGTGTACAGCGTAAAAGATGGCAAAATTGTAAAAGAGCAGTTCATTTACTAAGCTGTCACCTGTAAACCCTGCACATAAGCCGTGTTTATGTGCAGGGTTTGCTTTTCCTAACCTTCCATTCTTCCTGCCATTATGATAACGTTGCAAAAAAACAACCGCCAGCTACGCTTTCGACAGCTTTACCTTGATGACCTGCAAAGGCTGCATACCTATTTAAGCAGCCTTAGCGCTGAAACCAAAAGCCGTTTTGGGCCACATGCTTTTGATATTTCATCTCTGCAGGAACTGTACAGCCAACCAGGCCATACAGGTTTTATTGCCGAAGAGACCGATACCGGCGAACTGGTTGCTTATGCCATTATTAAATCAGGCTTTCTTGAGCATGACCGCCAGCGGCTGCAAGGCTATGGGCTTTTATTGAATAATGACACAGATTGCACTTTTGCCCCATCCGTTGCTGATGCCTGGCAGGGGCACGGGATAGGCAAAATACTTTTTGATTATCTTCTTGCTCAACTCAAAGAAAACGGGTTCAAAAGAATCATCTTGTGGGGTGGTGTTCAGGCTGGTAATGACCGGGCAGTAGCCTATTATAATAAGCTGGGGTATAAATCGCTCGGTTCCTTTGAATACAAGGGCCTGAATTATGATATGATTTTAGAGATTCGGTAAATATGATGCAAAAAAACATTTCAACCTGTACATAGTTTCCTTACCTTCCACCCTGTTTAATAACCGTTTCATAAACCAGTTCACAAACCTTACCACTAAACATCCGTTTACCATTGTGGGCCGGCGCTGCAAACGGTAAGGCTTTAAGGTATTAGCATACATCTTCTAACAACAACAGCATACTGGATTAGTATAGTAGTGCCAGTTAATTTTGTGCAATAAACCAAATACCGGTTGCGCCTGTTAACTCGTGCACTCCCCTGAAGAATCCGGGCTGCGGGTAACATATTCATATAATTAACCTTTCAATTTTAAATCTTATGGCAGAACAAAAAGGAAGAACGCAAACCGCGTTAGGCGATGTGGCGGCACGGCAACTCGCTATTGCTACCCGTACGGTACCGCAAATGATTACTATTACGCCACGCTGGTTAACCCATTTACTTAACTGGATACCCGTTGAATCTGGCGTGTACCGTCTCAACAAGGTGAAAGATGCTGAAAATGTGGAAGTAGATTGCTCCGGCCGCGATGAACGTGCCCTTCCGCAAACTTTTGTGGATTATGTAGAAAACCCACGTGAGTACAACCTCTCCGCTGTTAATACCGTGCTGGACGTGCATACCCGTGTGTCAGATCTCTACAGCAAGCCTTATAACCAGATAAGCGAACAGCTTCGCCTTACTATCGAAACCATCAAAGAAAGGCAGGAAAGCGAGCTGATCAACAACAAAGAATACGGATTACTGCACAGCACAGTGCCTTCTCAACGCATTAAAACACGTACCGGCGCACCCACCCCTGACGACCTGGATGAACTGCTGGCTAAAGTGTGGAAGGAGCCAGGCTTTTTTCTGTTACACCCACAGGCCATTGCCGCATTTGGCCGCGAATGTACACGCAGGGGTGTGCCGCCGCCAACAATTTCCTTGTTCGGGTCACAGTTTATTACATGGCGCGGCATTCCGTTAATCCCCTCTGATAAATTGCCGATTGAGAAAGGTAAATCTAAAATTATCTTACTCCGCACAGGCGAAGCAAGACAAGGTGTTGTTGGTTTGTACCAGCCCAATCTTCCCGGCGAATTATCACCCGGCTTGTCAGTACGTTTCATGGGCATTAACGAAAGGGCTATCGCTTCTTATCTTGTATCCCTGTACTGCTCTTTGGCTGTGCTGGTAGATGATGCCATTGCTGTTCTGGACGACGTAGAGATAGGAAAATACCACGACTATAAATGGTAGTGAATGGTGAGTAGTGAATAGGAAATAGAAATGGGATAGCAAACGAAAGTCTGGTATTACCGATTGACCGTTCCCCCCTTCACGAAGAATTATGTACTTAGCTTTATTACTACTATTAAGCTTTGGTTGTGTCACTCACTTGTACGTTCTGAACTTTATTCAGCAGAGCGAAGAATGAAGCGTGGAACTATAGTATTCGAATGTGGCATTGGCTAAAGCCTTGGGTTAGCGAACACAGATTAAAAGGCTTTGGCCAATGCCCTGGCTTACTGTAGAAAACTAAACAAGGCGGCTTTCAGGTAGTAGCAATTCAATATTGATTCTTGCACTTTGTTGAGTAGCATATTCAACCGCAGAAGAGTGCGACGCAAGAGAAGCATCATAGTAGTAATACAGCCCTGGCCCATGAAAAAAAATTATCCGGCTTGCCGGTAATAAAAAATAAACACATTGTTATGTCTTCTTATAGCGATATTCCTGACGAAGCGGCATTGCAGCAGTTGGCCAACCTTTATTTTAAAGCGTTGCCCGGCGATAACCATGCTCCTGGCAATACACCAGGAAGCTTTTCTACGCCGGAACAAACATCCCCTGCTGTTGCAGCCCCGGGTGAAAGGGAAGAATATACAGGCTACGTGCCACCCTCAGTAGCAGGTAGCGGTGCATCGCCATCGGCAATTGAGCATGAAAAATCTTTCAATTTAAATGCGCCGCCAACCAGCCATCCAGATCCGCATTTTGGAACAGGTAATGTGCCCTCCTCGGTAGCGGGTAGTGGTGTATCACCTTCCGCGGGTGGCCGGGAAAACATATTTAATCCCGGTGAGGCTTCGCGTAAACTTCCAGACACCGGTTATACAGGCCAGGTACCGCATTCCGTGGCTGGCAGCGGGGTATCACCTTCTGCCATACAGCATGGCAAATCGTTTAATTTAAACCAACCGCCAACCAGCCATCCAGATCCGCATTTTGCCGGCACAGGGCAAGTGCCGCCGTCGGTAGCAGGCAGCGGTATATCGCCGTCGTATGCACAACAAGGCCAGCAAACACCTGCTTTGTATGCATTTGGAGAGCAGCAGAACAACAGCCGGATATACCATCCTCTTTCGGCGCCGCTGCAAACCCATAGTGCGTTTCCCACAGCGCCATCGTTTAGCTACCTGCCTTATGCAGAGCAACCTTTTGAAGCAGATTTAAACGGCCTGCTTAGCGGCATAAAAAGCTACACGCCTACACCGCAAATTCCTGGAACAGCTTATGGTTTGCCGGATGCGCCGGAATATTATTTTATACCCGGTGTCAAGGGGCTGGAGAAGGATTATTCAGGCTATCTGGTAAAGGGAACTCCCGCAACGGAAACTTACAGCGGCCTGCCTCACCCACCATTTGATGTAAATATTGTTAAACAGGATTTTCCCATTTTGCAGGAGCGTGTAAACGGCCGCCAGCTTATATGGCTGGATAATGCCGCTACCACACAAAAGCCAAGGCAGGTTATTGACCGCGTAAGCTACTTCTACGAGCATGAGAACAGCAATATTCACCGTGCAGCACATGAGCTTGCCGCACGAGCAACAGACGCCTACGAATCTGCCCGCCAAAAAGTGCAGCGCTTTTTGAATGCAAAATCAGTGAATGAAATTGTATTTGTACGTGGTACAACGGAAGCCATCAATCTTGTTGCGCAAAGCTGGGGCGACCAATATTTAACACAGGGCGATGAAATTGTTATCAGCCACCTGGAACATCATGCTAATATTGTTCCCTGGCAGATACTTGCCGGTAAGAAGGGGCTTAGGTTGAAAGTAATTCCGGTAGATGACAACGGCCAGGTAATTATAGAAGAATATGCCAAACTGTTAGGCCCCAAAACAAAGCTGGTTTCTTTTACACAGGTGTCCAATGCATTGGGCACGGTAACGCCTGCCAAACAAATGGTGGATATGGCGCATGCCATCGGCGCCAAAGTGCTGGTGGATGGCGCCCAGGCGGTATCTCACATGCGGGCTGATGTTACTTACCTCAATTGCGACTGGTATGTATTCTCCGGCCATAAAGTATTTGGCCCCACAGGTATTGGCGTATTGTATGGAAAAGAAGCGCTGTTGAATGAAACGCAACCCTGGCAGGGCGGTGGTAACATGATACAGGATGTGACTTTTGAACATACCAAATACCACAATGCACCTTCAAGGTTTGAAGCAGGTACCGGCAATATTGCCGACGCGGTGGGCCTTGGTGCAGCCATTGACTATGTAATGCGTATTGGCATGGATAACATAAGCCAATATGAACATTACCTGCTGGTGTATGCCACTCATTTGCTAAAACAGGTTCCGGGTATTCGTTTAATAGGTACCGCGGCAGATAAGGCAGGCGTACTTTCCTTCGTGCTGGATGGTTTTAAAACCGAGGAGGTGGGCAGCTATCTTAACGAACACTATGCCATCGCGGTTCGTAGCGGCCATCATTGCGCCCAGCCCATCCTGCGCAGGTTTGGCGTGGAAGCAACTGTACGCCCATCGCTGGCATTGTACAACACCTGCAGCGATATTGATACCCTGGTAACAGCCTTACACAGGTTGAAGGGTGGGCATAAGAAGTAACAGGAAATTCTTTCCAAAAAAACGATGGGGCAAATATTTTGCCCCATCGTTTTTTTTATTGCAGTAATAACAGTGTTGATACCAAACTACCCGGGCTGAAAAGCCGCCATAAAAAACCGGGCGATGAATCCCGAAGTTTCAGGACGACGCAACGATGACCCTTCCGTGTTCCGCCAGCCGGCTGCCAAAAAATTGCAGTTCCGGAGGTTGTTGCCTGTTAATAAGAAACCGCAACCTTTATCGTGTCCCCTTCACCCAATTTTACTTCATTGAATTTGATAGCCACCTTGTTGCCGTCAACAGTAAAGCTGCTTACAAGTGTAGCCCCCGCTTTGGTAACAGTTATTTTTACCGGCTTTTTTGCAATGGTAATTTGCAGTTGCTCCAATGTAAGGCTGCCATATTTTACCTGTACATTATTGGTTTGTTGTGCTGGGTTTTGCTGTTGTTCTATTATACCCCATGCCTCGGCGGAAGTGAAGAAACTCTTGAAATTCTGCTGCTGCACTTTTGGATGAAACCCCAATATTTTCTGCGGGCCGTTGTAGTAAAAATCCTGCAAAGCAATCATGATGCCCCAGGAGGCCATGGCACGGGCATAATGGTCGCCGCATTCTATCTCGTTCCAGGGGTTGTGCTTTTCCGGCCGGTACCTTTCATGCACGGCTTTTACCAGTGAAAGGCCTTCGTCTATCATGCCTTCGTAAATCATATTTGTGGCAACCTGGTATTCTATTCCCGTCCACACTTCATCCCGGTAACGAACGCCCTGCTCTCCCATGTGTTCGCTGTTAGGCCATGTACAAATGAACAGGCCCGGCTCGCCAAAACTGGCATAGGTTCTTTCGGGCGGGTGTACTTTATTTTGTATGCCCACATCCGTTGTCCAGTTATACTTCCATACAGATTGCAGCGCCTGCTTTACTTTTTCTTTGGGGTATATGTATCCAAGATTGTTTAAGTGGCTCCAGGTTTGCCCAAACAACTGGTCGGCAAGGCAGCCGGTAGCATATTGAAATTCAGGGTGCTCTTTAAGGTTTACATCCTGTATAAAATACTCGCCGTTCCAAAGCCTGGCAACGGTATTTTGTTCACCTGTTTTTGCTATTTTATTGCAGCGGTTGGCAAAAGCTGTGTCGTTCATGATAACGGCCATTTCGGCGGCAGCTTTTAAAGCGGCAAGGTACAGTGAACCCACATAGGTATTGGCGCCGTAAAATGCAATGTCGTAGGTGTTGGCCTGTGTTTTTTCAATCAGGCCATCTTCGTTTTCATCTTCGTTAATGATGAACTCAGTGGCACGTTTAATCCTGTCCCAGTTGCGGTTTAAAAAAATGCTGTTGCTGCTGTTCAGGTATTCCCGGTAAGCTTTCAGTACGGCGCCGGCATGGCCATCAATCAGTACACCGCCCCAGCCATTGCGGGCCAGCACACTGCCATCTTTTTGAAAGGAAATACCAAAGTCTGTACGCTCTCTTATATTTCTCTCCAGTTCGGGAAAAAAGCGGGCCAATGCCTGTTCGTAATTCCAAACATGCGTGCAGGTGCCTACGCAACTGCCTACGCCTTCCCAGGCCCAGAATTTGTCGTTAGCCCACCACTGGCAGGTTTCTGTTGCCAGTATTGACAAAGGCATTAACGTACGCTGCACCAGCCAGTATGGCAAGGTGCTGTTGTTGTAATAGGTATCGTGAAACAGGTGGGTGGAGGCCGATAAACGCTGCAGGTTTTGCTGCAGGTAATTAGCCACATCCATTGAACTGCCAAACCAGTTGCTGTACATGTTGCCGATAATAGTAGCACCTTCTGTAGGAAGGGCCTGGTTCCAGTCGTTGCTGATAATATCAGTTACATCGCTGCCAAAGTAGTAAGACGGCCTGTTGGGAAAATACCAGGTAAGCAGGAAAGTGATTTCTTTTTGTTCGCCAGGCTTAAGTGTAATGGTCGCCCCTACGCCGCCCAGTAATTTTTCGCCGGTAGCTTTACTGGAAGAATCAGCATGGTTGTTATCGGTAGCTCCTTCGTATGCAGCATCGGCAAAACCGTCAGCCGATAATACACTCAACGCCAGGTTGCCGAAATACGGATGTTGTTGCGGGTAGTATTTTTCTTTGGTTACAGGCATATCGCTAAAGCCTATATCATCTATATTGATGTGGCCCCATCCGCCTTTATCCTCGTCCACAATTTCCAAATGCGCCTGCTTGCCTTTCAGGTCTTTTACATCCCAGTATTTCGCGTCAAGGCCTTCTGTATTCTTACCTGTTGCATTACGCACTATAGCATTATCTACCACCAAGTTTATGCAGGTTGTTTGGGGATGGTTGCCGCCCCCAATTTTGAACACGATGTAATCATCATTAATCGTAAAGGTTTGCGATACCATGCGGCCAGTAGTCTTATCTCCATTTAAAAAAGAGTTAACCACAGCTTTACCGGAAAAGCCGGAAAGCCTGGATTGGTCGCCGCCGAAGCTGCCATTTGCAGGCGCCTGGCCGAAAGCTTCGCCTGTTACTGTCCATTTGCCATAGCCTGATTCAAAATCATCAAAAGTTTTTATTGTTGGCTTTCTTTCAGCCGCATTAGCAGGCTTGGGGGTTAAGTCCATTAACAGTGACGTAATGCCCTGGCTTTTTACTACGCGGTTACGGCTTAGGGCGGCAATTTCATCTGCAATTTCAAGGCATACCAGGTTTTGCAGCCAGCCATGCAGGCTTACCGTTGCAGGCTGGGCAGATGTATTTTTAATACTGTATTTAAGAATGGTACCCGGCGTTGCAGACTCCCTGGCATTCATGGGTATAAATGGTGAAAACACTTCCGCATCCACTTTTATCGGTAGTTTTTTCGTGGCAGAATTGTAATCAATTTTTGCGATGGGGTATTCGCCGGTAAAGGCAATATCATCAAGCCCGTTTTTATCCAGGTTTACCGTTTGTTTTTTATTGTTCTGCGTTACCGTTATGGCAAACCCCTGCGATACATAGCTGGCCGGCTCAAATGTTTGGTAACATACTTTCCATGGGCCCAGCGCTGTGTTAAAGCGTGTAAGGGAGTCAATGCCATAACCGGTATTGTACGCATTGTTGGCAATCCACCAGTTGGCCAGGGTGCCATCGCCACGTACGTACAACTGGCCGGCAGCAATACCACCGCAAGGCATGCCTATGGTAAGCAGTTCATCGCCTTTATACACTTTGCGTTGGTTAGCCCACAGCTCCTGTTTCCATTGTTGTGAAAGGCTTTTTTCAACAGGTACTTTGTGAGATGGATGAAGGGATTGCCCAAATACGCTTCCACAGAGGGCTGTGCAGCA
The DNA here is from genome assembly GCF_009650435.1 of Foetidibacter luteolus. Taxonomy (GTDB): domain Bacteria; phylum Bacteroidota; class Bacteroidia; order Chitinophagales; family Chitinophagaceae; genus Foetidibacter; species Foetidibacter luteolus. Next base: position 100,295 of record NZ_VVIP01000043.1, on the reverse strand, counting down.
AATCGTTAGTAATTTCCAGTTCATATGTATCATTGGTGGTTAACAAGATATGCGCAATCATGGGGCAGGAATTTTGGGACGAACTGCATTGCTGCTATCACCGGTTGTTGTGTCACTCACTTGTACTGCAACAATTCTATTCAGCAATTGCCGAAGTAGCCTGCCCTGAGTTAACGAAGGGCCTTGTTCGCTACTCTGCAACGTGTAACCGACTTAAAGCTGGTCAATCTTCCCGTTCAGGCGCTACTAATTTAGGGGGAATACAGCTAATATGTAATACCGCTTTTTAAGGTATGCCAATATCCTATCATTCCATGTTGTATTGATACAATTATCATCATTATACAAACTAAAAAGACCTGCAAATGGCCGGAGAATAGGCAGGGCCAGCGTAAAATTGGTTTAACAGTTTTTACTGCTAAGCATCATTGTTTTAATGCCCGTTACTTAAAACGGTATTTCTTAACTTGTCGCCCAATAATTGCAGCAACCATGCGGGTACCGATTAAGCCAAACAAATATTTGCAGTTAATATTTCCCATATTCAATACCAAACGAACCGGGGAAATATTCCATGTAAACCCAACAGTTATTCCCCAGCGGGAGGAAGCTAAGGAAGTAAGCATACAGGTATTTGATTTTAACAGTAATGAGATACGTGAGTATAACTTTGACCGGATAGAAGAATGTTTTCATTTCAGGGACAATGGCAATACTACCTGGATTAACATTGATGGCTTACGTAAAGCCGATGTTGAAGCGGTATGCAAACGCTTTGATATACATTACCTGATACTGGAAGACATATTAAGTGTTGGCCAGCGGCCCAAGATGGATGAGATGGACAATGAAATGTTTTGCCTGTTGAATATGCTGTACTTCAATGAAAAAAACATAACGGTAGAACAGGAGCAGATAAGCATAGTGCTGGGTAAGAACTTTGTTATCTCTTTCCAGGAAGATGCCAGCAGGGATGTGTTTGACGCTTTGCGCAACCGTATTAAAATAGCCAACAGCAAACTAAGGCAAAGCGGTGCTGATTACCTGTGCTACTCGCTTATAGACATGATTGTAGACAACTACTTCGTGGTAATGGAAAAGCTAAGCGACCGCATTGAACTGCTGGAAGAAGAAATTATCCGTTATGCTAATGCCCGTTCCCTGGCACGCATCAACAGTTTAAGAAAAGAGCTGATTGTGCTGAAGCGAAACGTGGCGCCGGTTAGGGATATGGTGAATGGCTTTATCCGCAGCGACAGCGACCTGCTGGAAGAAAAAACCACCAAATACTTTAAAGACGTTTATGACCATATTGTTCAGGCCGCGGATATGGTAGAGAGCTACCGCGATATGATGATGAACATGCAGGACCTCTACATGAACAAGGCCAACATGAAAATGAACGAGGTAATGAAAGTGATGACCATTGTTACCTGCCTTCTGGCGCCGGCAACGGTAATAGGCGGTATATTCGGCATGAACTTCGACCGGATACCTTACCTGCACCACAAGAATGGTTTTTATATTGCTGTTGGCCTTATGTTGATTGTACCTATATGGATGATACGGGTTTTTAAACAAAGGGGCTGGTTTTGATAGCAAATTGTATTGCCTGTTATTATGAGAATATCCTTTATTACGGTGGTTATACTTGTGCTTTGCGCAGGTTGCGCAACCAACAAAAATGCGCACAAATACAATTTTACGGAAGGACGTTTTGCTTACACGGATTCATTGCATGAAAAAACTATGTCTGCCGTGCTTATTGATGAAGACGATACAGTAATTGTAGTTCCCGGCAAAAAGATGGTAAGCCTCGCAGACTCTTTGTTGTTTATCATTTACCCACCCATACAACCAAGCGATAAAAACGATGCAACGCTACGGAAAAATTCTTTGGATATAGATGCCATCACCATTCCCTTTAAATACAGGCCGGTAGTTAAAGGCTTCCCTAACCAGCTTAACACCAACTTTAACGGAGCTGTATATGTGGGCATGCGTACAGACATTTACAAAATTTCCTACACGCAAAAACTTTCCGGCGATTATAAAAGAACGGAAACTCATTTTGGGTTTAGTGTAGGCGCATTCCTCGGTTTTGGCTCCACCGCAGTTAACCCCTGGGTTACACAGGATTTTATCAGCGCCGAGTATGATGGGTTTGTTTTAAACAAGGGTATTGCTGGCATTATCGGCATCAACAACCTTTCGTTTGGTTTAGGTCTTGGGTTTGATAACCTGCTTGATAAAAACAGGAAATACTGGATTTATCAGAACAAGCCCTGGATAGGGTTAATTATTGGCCTTAATATCAACTAAACTTACTACCGTAATGCAAGTAAGCGGTGCCCTGGCTTTTTGGCGCCGCAGGCGGCAGAAACAAAACTATACTGCGGGAAAAGCTGCATAGAGAATCTAACAGCACAAGAGTGCGACGCAACGATGCTTCATAGTAGTTACTGCTGCCGGGCCCATACAATAAAAAAGGGCCCTGGAAAGGGCCTCTTTTTATAGGGGAAACATACCTGTTTTACAGGCCATACTTATACTTATACCTTTCGTACAATTGCTTTTGCTTGTTGTTTAAATCAACCTGCCGGCCCTGGATGAATGCCTGCGTAACAATGCTGGTACGCATGTCCAAAATATCACCTTCGCTGATGATGATGTTGGCATCTTTACCAGGCTCCAGCGAACCTGTAACGTTGTCTATACCCAGAATTTTTGCGCTGTTGAGTGTAAGCGCCTGTAATGCCTGCTCTTTTGTAAGGCCATAAGCCACGGCGGTACCGGCGTCAAAGGGCAGGTTGCGGTAACGGGTTTCGCCATTATCATCGCTTAAGGCAAACAGCACGCCGGCTTTTTGCAGAACGGCCGGCGTTTTAAAGGGCTGGTCAACATCATCATCTTCAGTGGAAGGCAATGCATGCAGGCTGTTCAGCACCACGGCAATGTTGTTTTGCTTTAGCAGGCCGGCTATCTGAAAACTTTCGCTGCCGCCTACGATAACCACATTAAAACCAAACTCTTTTACAAAATCTACGGCCACCAGCATCTGGCGCACCTGGTCTCCATGAACAAAGAGCTTTTGCGATTTATCGAACAGGCCTTTTACCGCTTCAAACTTTAGGTTTACATCCGCATGCGATGACTGTTGCAAATAGGCTTTGGCCTCGCGGAAAAAAGCTTTGATTTCTTCTGCCTTTTCTTCCGCCTCTTTTAAAACCTCGTCCGCCTTACGTTGCTGAACCCCGAGGAACGCAGCATACGGGCTTGGACGGTAAATAAAATCCGGCAGGTTAATATGTATGGCGTTGTCTTTTTTGTAAGCTGCGTCCTCCCAGTTCCACGCATCCAGTTGCACTACAGAAGATGCGCCGCTGATGGTGCCGCCCTGGGGGGTTACGCCTGCCAGCAATATGCCATTGGCTTTTAATACATTGATGATTTTTGAATCGGTATTATACGCATACAGGGCATGTATGTTGGCATTGTTATCACCGAGTTCAGCATAATCGTTGGAGCCCCTTACACCGCTGCCGATTTCTTTTAAGCCTAAATCAGTTACAGGCAGAATAAGCCCGGGGTAAACATGGCCGCCTTTGGCATCAAATACCTTCACGTCGTCTGCAGGTATGGCGATGTTAGTGCCTACCTGTTCAATTTTTCCATTGCTTACTTTGATGGTTCCATTTTCAACAACCTGCCCGTTGCCAATATGGATGGTAGCGTTTTTAATAAAGAGCAAGCCCTTATAGTCTTTTGCCGGATATACCGTCTCTTGCGAGAAAGCACCTCCGGAAATGAATAAGGAGAGTATCATTAGTATTCTTTTCATTTGTTACTTTTTTGAATTTTACATAATCCCTTCATCATTACCTACTGTAATCAACCCGTTGTGGTGGTCGTTTTCTCCGCAGCTATTTACGTGGCGGAAGCTGGGCGTTGCCGGGCCGACAGGGCCTCCACCTTTCTTTTCACCCAGCATTTTGTTGATAAGCCTGGCACGCTCGGTTTTTATTTGCTGGCGCAGTTGCAGGTCACGCTCCCTGTCAAAGTAGAAGATGCCATCCACCATTGTTTTTTCTGCCACGGCATAAATGCTTAACGGGTTATCACTCCACAAAACAAGGTCGGCATCTTTGCCAACTTTAATGCTGCCTACCTTATCATCCACATGCAAGGCTTTGGCCGGGTTAAGCGTTACCATCTTAAAGGCATCTTCTTCACTCATACCGCCATACTTAACACTTTTAGCTGCCTCCTGGTTAAGGCGCCGGGCCTGTTCAGCATCGTCGGAATTAATACAAACATTCAGCCCTACCTTTTGCATAATAGCGGCATTATAAGCAATGGCGTCCTGTACTTCTGTTTTGTAAGCCCACCAGTCTGAGAAGGTGGATACGCTGGCGCCGTGCTCCTTCATCTTATCAGCCACTTTATAACCTTCCAGTATGTGGGTAAAGGTATTTACCTTAAAGCCATACTTCTCTGCAACACGCATAGTGTACGTAATTTCCGTCTGCACATAAGAGTGGCAGGTGATAAACCTTTTCCGGTTCATAATTTCCACGAGTGCATCCAGTTCAAGGTCGCGGCGGGTGCCTTTGGAATCTGCCGCCATGCGTTTCTGGTAATCAGAAGCACGTTGAAAGGCATCTGTAAGTACCTGCTCTACGCCCATCCTGGTATCAGGAAAACGGTTGTTGTTGGAGGATGTGGTACGCTTTACGTTCTCACCGAGGGCGAACTTAATAAACGGGTCTGCACCCTGAAATTTCAGGGCAGAGTCAGTAACGCCCCAGCGCAGTTTTATCAATTGTGTTTGCCCGCCGATGGTATTGGCAGACCCATGCAAAATATGAGAGCTGGTAACGCCTCCACTTAACTGGCGGTAAATGTCAATATCGTCCGGGTCGAGGTTATCGGCAATGCGTACTTCGGATGTTACGCTTTGTGCCCCCTCGTTAATTGAAGCGGCTGCGATGTGCGAATGCTCATCAATAATCCCCGCTGTTAAAAATTTTCCGGTGGCATCAACAGTTTTGGCGCCGGAAGCAGAAAGGTTCTTGCCTATAGCGGATATTTTTCCTGCCTTTACCAATACATCTGTGGCTTCCAGGCGGCCTTCTTTTTCGTTGGTCCAAACAGTAGCGTTCTTAAACAGTACGGTTTCCTGCGTGGGCAATTTCTCCCAGCCATAGCCATCAAAGGGGTAGGTAATTTTACCCAGTTCAGGCGTTGGTTTGGTTTTGTCTTTTTCTTTTTCGGCGGCAACGGCTTTTACAAAACTTGCCGTCCAGGTAACGGTATTACCGGCTGTATCAAGACCGGCGCCTTGCCATATATCAGCATTGGCAACACCGCTTAAGCGGAGTGAAGATTGGGCTTTTTTAGCCTGCGGAAAGCTTATTTGTACAATTTTGCCATCGTAGCTGAATTTAGCTTTAAGCGTATCGCCACTGATGATGTTGGCTTTACCGCCGGATATCTCCAGCGCATAGCTGGTGGTGGCGCCGGCGCCTGTAACAGCCAGGTTATAGCTGCCGTCAACACTTTTCCATTCTTCATCTTTTACGGCATACTTTTTACCGCCCACCCAGTTTTGCAGAATAACTGTTTTCTCATTAAAAACCGGCCCGGAACTTATGATGAAGCTGGCTACTTTACCAGCATCCAGGCTGCCAACCTTGTCATACACGCCAAGCACAGTGGCGGGCATTTTGGTAAGCGCATCCAACGCTTTGTTTTCGCTAAGGCCGTAAGTAATGGCTTTGCGCAGGTTGGCCATAAACTGTTTTACATCTTTCAGATCTGCCGGGCTTATACAGAAAGGAATGTTCTTCTTTTCAAACATGCCTGCCTCGGCCGGCGCCATTTCCCAATGCTTCATATCCGCCAGCGAAACAAACCTTGCTTCGTTAGGGTCTTCCACATCTTTGGCCATAGGGTAGTTTAATGTAAGAATGTAGGTAGCTTTGGTAGCAGCTATTTCATCCAGGCGCTGGTATTCGTTACCGCCTGCCTTAATAATGTATTGCACGCCAAATTCATCCCCAATCCTGTCTGCACGCAAGGCATTCCATTTATCATTGGCTTCAAATACCTGCGGCAGGTCTTGCTGCTCATTCCAATACTTTAAGGTAAGGTTAGAGCCCTCCGCCGCAGGATTGCTTTTATACCATCGCGCATCCAGGTAAGTTTGCCTTAACAGCGCAATGCTGCCCATCATACTGGTAGGGTAGCTTTGGGTGGATACACCTTTGCTGAAAGAGTAATGGGCAGAGGCTTTGTCTTTCAACACTACCAGGTTGGCTCTTTCATCCGCAAGTGTTACCAGTACGCCGGTACCACGGGCAATGCCGTCTTTCTGGTGGGTAAGCACGGTACCAAAGCCAATATCCCTAAGGGTTTTGGCCTTTGACTGGTCTGGCGCAAAAAGGCGGGAGCCCTGTATGTCGGTGCGTATGGCCTGGTTCCAGCCATAAGCTCCCTTTTGGTTAGAAACCAACTGGGCCGGCGCACGATAGTCAAAGCCCCTTGCTGCACGTTCAGGTGCAGGTATGCCGTAATCGCTGTAAATGTCAATAAAAGAAGGGTAAATGTATTTGCCCCGGCAATCCGTAACTACGGCGTTTTGCGGTACGCTTATATTGGCGCCAACAGCCACAATTTTTCCGTCTTTAATAAGCAGCGTAGCGTTTTGCACAACGGTAGCGGCATCTTTAACAATGGTGGCATTGGTAAAAGCATAAACACCTTCCCGTTTATCTGCCACGCCGTTTTCAGGAAAAGTTTCCTGTGCATGCAGCATGGTGGAAAAGCAAGCGCCGAGAAACAGCAGTCTCCATTTTTTCATAAGCTATTTTTTATTAAAACAAAGAATAAAACTACAGGAATCTAAAAACCATTTAGCCATAAATATGCCGATGATTTTAAGTTGATAACCGAAAACTGACCGGCTGTAAAAGATTACATACCAAAGGCCTGATGCACTATGGCGCATAGCGGACAAGGCGCACAAGTGAGTGACACAACCAAAGCCCAATAGCAGCAATGCCGTTAAGGCCATAAAAAAGATTTCATCTTTTTTAAAAGACATTTTTATGGGCCCGGCTTTAACTGCTGCTATGCATCTTCACTTGCGTCGCACTCTTGTACGTTCTGTAATACTACTCAGCACGGTGCAACATCACTTTTACATGCAACAGCGCTTAGGCTTAATTTGCTATCTTAACACAATGAAATACATCACCGCTTTCTTTCTTCTGCTTTGGTTAACTACTGTTTCTTATGCACAAACAACCGCCGACATCATCATCAGGAACGGAAAAATTATGGATGGCACAGGCAACTCGTGGTTTTATGGCGATGTGGCAATTAAAGACGGGAAAATAACCGGCGTTGGAAATTTATCCGGCTGGAAAAGTACAAAAACAATTGATGCTACCAACTTAATTATAGCGCCGGGTTTTATTGATGTGCACACGCATATTGAAGGCGACGAAATAAAAAACCCTTATGCTACCAACTTTATTGCCGATGGCGTTACAACCGTAGTTACGGGCAACTGCGGGCTCTCGGAAGTTGACCTTGGCAAATACTTTAAGTTTATTGACAGCATAAAACTTTCTATAAACGTAGCATCGCTGGCTGGCCATAACGATATACGCAAAGCCGTTATGGGCAAGGCCAACAGGCTGCCTACCGCCAATGAAATGCAGCAGATGATGGCGCTTACCGAACAAGCAATGAAAGATGGCGCCGTAGGGCTTTCAACCGGCTTGATATATATACCGGGCACTTACTCTAAAACAGAAGAAGTAACCGCCCTGGCCAAAATTGCCGCTAAATATAATGGTGTGTATGCAACCCACATGCGTGATGAGGGCGACAGTGTAACACAAGCCATTACTGAGGCGCTAAACATAGGCAGGCTGGCCAACATACCTGTTGAAATATCTCACTTTAAATTAAGCGGGCAACAAAACTGGGGGCGCAGCGCCGAGACTGTGCCCATGATTATTAAAGCAAGGGAAGAAGGTTTGGATGTAACTATTGACCAATACCCTTATACGGCCAGCAGTACATCGTTAAGCACACTGCTGCCCGACTGGGTGCTGGCAGATAACCAGGACTCCATAAACGCAAGGCTGGGCAATGAGACAATAAAAGAGCAGGTGATTGATTACATGCTGCAAAAACTTAAGAAGCGTAAGCTGAAACACTTTAGTTACCCGGTAGTGGCAAATTATAAAGCAGATACCAGTTATAACGGTAAAAGCATTGAAGAAGTGAACCTGCTTATGAACAGGAAACACAAGGCCAAAGAAGAAGCTGAAACCGTGATTGATATGATGAAGCTGGGTGGCGCAGGCATGGTTTTTCATGGCATGAGTGAAGATGATGTAAAGCAAATTATGCAGTACCCTTACAACATGTTTGCCAGTGATGCCAGCATACGCATTTTTAACCAGGGTGTACCACACCCGCGGGGCTATGGCACCAATGCAAGGGTATTGGGTAAATACGTACGGGAAGAAAAAGTACTATCGCTGGAAGAAGCCATACGCAGGATGACATCGTTGCCGGCGAGGAAGTTTAACCTGGAGAAACGAGGCCTTTTACAGCAGGGCTTTGCAGCGGATATTGTTGTATTTGACCCATTGACAGTAACGGATGCTTCAACTTATCAAAAGCCGCATCAATACTCAAAGGGTTTCAGGTATGTGCTGGTGAACGGACAGGTTACCTTTGAAAATGAAAACCATACCGGTGTAAGGAATGGTATGGTTTTAAAGAATGAGGTTAAAGAATAATTTTACTTGCCCAGCAGGTGGTCTATAGCCTTGTGGTAAGTACTAAAATCAAATGAGGCAATTATTCTTTGCATACTCAGCTTAATGGCTTCATTCTGCAAGTTGCCAATGCTGCCTTCATGCGTATGCTGTACATCTGTTGAATAAGTAAATTCGCCGGCCTCGATATCAAGCCCTACTTTTTTATAAGCATCTCTAAACGGCAGGCCTTCCAGCACCAGTTTGTTTACTTCTTCTACGCTGAAGAGGTATTTGTATTTTTCATCCTGCAGTATGTTTTTCTTTACTTCCATATTGCTGAGCATGAGGCCAGCCATATCAATACAACTGCGGAGTGTTTCAAATGCAGGGAACAGGTGTTCCTTTAATAGCTGTAAGTCCCGATGATAACCGGATGGCAGGTTGGTGGTCATCATCGTAATCTCGTTAGGCAGCGCTTTGATGCGGTTGCAGTAAGACCGGATAAGCTCAAACACATCAGGATTCTTTTTATGCGGCATGATGCTGCTGCCGGTAGTAAGCTCTGCCGGGAAGCTAATGAAACCGAAATTTTGGTTGAGGTAAAGGCAGGCATCCATGCTTAACCTTGCCAGTGTATCGGCAACATTTGCCAATGCCTGGGCAACGATACGTTCCGCTTTGCCACGGCCCATTTGAGCGTACACGACATTGTAGTTTAAGTCAGCAAAGCCCAACAGTTTTGTAGTAAGCGTTCTGTTGATAGGAAAGGAAGAGCCATAGCCAGCAGCGGAACCCAATGGGTTTTTGTTTACCACATCATAAGCTGCTTTCAAAACAGTAGCGTCATCTGTAAGGCTTTCTGCATAAGCCCCCAACCACAATCCAAATGAGGAAGGCATGGCTAATTGGAGATGCGTATAGCCAGGCAATAAATCATTTTTAAATTGCTCGCTTTTAGTAACCAGCAGCTCAAAAAAGGATTGAATAGAGCTAACTGTTTTTTCTATCTCACTTCTCAAGAACAATTTTACATCCACCAGTACCTGGTCGTTACGGCTGCGGGCTGAGTGAATTTTTTTACCGATGTCGCCCAGCTTTTCCGTCAGCAGAAATTCTACCTGGGAGTGCACGTCTTCGATGTTATCGTGAATGGTGAATGGTGAGTGGTGAGTAGTGAGTGGTGAATGGGTGGCTTCAGTGCCTGCAGGTTGCGTGGTTTTGTAGATTTCTCTCAACTCTTTTGTGAGCAGTTCTGCTTCTTCATGGGTTAACAAACCCACTGTTGCCAACATCTTTGCATGAGCAATGTTGCCAAGTATGTCGAAAGGCGCCAATAACAAGTCGAATTCACGGTCTTTACCTACGGTGAATTGTTCTACTTCTTTGAGTGATGCTGTATTTTTTTGCCAGAGCTTCATGATGGTTGCTGGTTGCAGGATACTGGTTGCAGGTCTGTCTAATTTTTATTCTATAAACTAGTTTCAAATCCTTGCTTCACAAAACAGTATCCTTCGTTATTTACTCTTTGTTTCCTTTGTATTTATCTTCCACCCATTGGATAAACTTATTTATTTGCTTGCTTAAGGCTTCGTAAGCAACACTTAATTCACGATAAACGGTTTCATCTTTCATAGAACCTGTTTCAAACAAAAAATCAATGTGCTCCCTGGTTTCATCACATTCGGATTGTGCAAAAACAAGGTATCTTATAAATTCGTTTTTATACCTTCTTCTCCCGTATCCTTCAACAATGGCAGATGTTATTGCTTTTGATGAACGCCTTACCTGGCTGCCTTCTTCATACATTTCAAACTTTGGAAGCGTCAGACTAAGCCCATGTACCCTAATTGCCAATGATTTTGATTGCTTATAAACTTCCAGTTCTCTATAGGATTTCATAAACGGATTATTTTGTAAAAGATAATCATAATCCACATTCCAAATAGAACCTTTCAAAAACCAATTCACGTCTATCCGCACAACAGACCAGCAACCAGTATCCAGTAACCTGCAACTACAAAATCTTCTCTAAAAGCTGAATGTACATCTCCACTCCCTCATAAATCTCTTCCACAAAAATATACTCATCCGCTGTATGGCTCCTGGCGCTGTCACCGGGGCCTATTTTGAGTGCCGGGAATTTCATCAAAGCTTTATCGCTTGTGGTTGGTGAACCATAATAGGTTCTGCCTAATGCCATACCAGCCTGTACCAAAGGATGGTCAATAGCAATAGCTGTTGAACGTAAACGAATACTTCTTGGCTGCACTTCGCACTCAACATTATTATGAATAATATCCAGCACTTCTTCAAAAGTATAGAGTTCGTTTACCCGTATATCAACGGTGAACTTACATTCATGTGGTACTACATTGTGTTGTGTTCCTGCATTGATGATGGTAACACTCATCTTCATCGGCCCCAGCAAATCAGAAACCTTATCATACTTATAGCTGCGGAACCATTCAATATCCTTCAGCGCTTTATAGATGGCATTGTCGCCTTCTTCTCTTGCAGCGTGGCCAGCCTTACCATGAGCAGTGCAGTCCAACACAAGCAGGCCTTTTTCAGCTACCGCCATGTTTAGCAAAGTAGGCTCACCTACAATACCGAAATCTATAGAAGGCAATAAAGGCAACAACACTTCTACGCCATTTTTGCCGGATATCTCTTCTTCGGCAGTGGCTGCAAGAACAAGGTTGTACTTTAAATCCCGCTGTTTGTAAAAATGTAAAAAAGTAGCGATTAAAGAAACCAGGCAACCGCCGGCATCGTTGCTGCCCAATCCATACAGTTTGCCATCCTGCTCAATTGGTTGAAACGGGTCAAGGGTGTACCCTTTGTTGGGTTTTACCGTGTCGTGATGGGAGTTTAAGAGAATGGTAGGTTTGCTTTCATCGTAATGCTGGTTCTTTGCCCAGACGTTATTAAGGTAACGCTGCGCCTCTATCCCTTTTGACTTTAGAAAGCTTTCTATAATATCCGCCGTTTTATCTTCTTCCTTGCTGAAAGAAGGTGTTGCAATAAGTTGCTTCAGTAACTCAACTGCTTCCTTACTATGTGTATTCAGACTGTCATTCATTATCTTCATCATTCATTAACAATATCATCCCTGCTGTATGGATGTTCCAGATTCACCTGTCACCAATCGTTGCAATTCTTCGGCCTTACCGATGATGACTTTTTTTACACCTTTATTAATGGCAGTAAAAGCATTATCCAACTTAGGAATCATACCGGCGAAAATCCTTGTTACCCCTGTCTCCTGAAGGGGTGTTTTAAGCTCCTGGTAGTAATCATGTGTTAGCACAGGAATAACGGAACTCTCATCATTTACATCAAGCAGCACACCACTCTTCTCAAAAGAATATATCAACCGCACATTATACAATGCACTCATGGATTGTGCAATTTCCTGTGCAATGGTATCGGCATTTGTGTTTAGCAACAAACCTTCTTTGTTGTGAGTAATAGGCGCCATTACAACATTTACATCCTGGTCAAGCAGGCTCTTTAATAAACTTGTGTTTACTGCATCTACATCACCTACATAACCATAGTCAATAGATGCATGCACCCTTTTATGCGATTGTATCACATTGCCATCTGCTCCGGATAATCCAATGGCATTACAACCAAGCGACTGTAACTGCGCCACAATATTTTTATTTATATAACCTGCGTATACCATGGTTACAATCTTCAGCGTTTCTGCGTCTGTTATCCTGCGGCCATCAATCATTTGCTGTTCCACGCCTAATTGCGCTGCAAGTTTTGTTGCCAGCTTGCCACCACCGTGAACCAGGATTTTTTTTCCTTCAACTCCTGCGAATGATGACAAAAAACTTTTGAGCTTATTTTCATCATCAATAATATTCCCACCAATCTTTATAACATATAATACACTCCCATCCCCTGAAGTGGGGCTTGTGAGCTGCGTAATTGTTTGGCTAATTGTCTCCAATACTTTCTTCTTGTTTTTAAAGATTTCTTCGTTTTTAAACCTTACCACTTTTAAACCAAGCCCTTCAATAAATGTTTGTCTTGCAGCATCATCCCTTTTTACTTCTTCAACTTCATGCACGCTTCCATCAATTTCTATCACCAGTTTTATTGCATGACAGTAAAAATCAACTATGTAATGTGCAACCGGGTGTTGCCTTCTAAATTTTAATTTCCACTCATTTATATTGAATCGCCTTCCAAAGCACTGCTTCAGCAGGCGTCATTGTATTTCTAAGTTCAGTAGCTCTTTGAAAAATGATACTACTTGCTCCATAGTACATATTCATCCCTTCATTCTCAACAGCAGCATACATAAATACATTCGCATAATTCTCTTTCATAGTACGGATTTTAAAACAATTTCAACAGGCAAGCCAAACACCCCTTTAAGGGATGGGGGTTAGGATTTCACTAATCACCGCCTGTGCCGCCCATACCCTGTTAGCCGCCTGTTGAGTTACGATGCTGTTTGGCCCATCCAGTATTTCATCGCTTAATTCAACATTTCTTCTCACAGGAAGACAATGCATCACTTTAGCATTATTGGTAAGTTTCAACTTTTCTTCTGTCATCATCCAGGCAGGGTCGTTCTCATATATCTTGCCGTAGTCTTTAAATGTGCTCCAGTTTTTAACATACACAAAGTCGGCATCTTTCAATGCTTCGTCCTGGTTATGCGTAATGGTAGCTCCTTTTGAAAATTGTTCATCCAGTTCATACTCTTCCGGATGCGTAATTACAAAATCCGCTTCGCCCCATGCATTCACCCACTGCGCAAAACTGTTGGCAACACATTGCGGCAATGGTTTTACATGCGGCGCCCAGGTGAGAACTATTTTCAGTTGCCGGTTGCCGGTAACAGGTTGCTGGTTTAGAACTTCCTTAATAGTAATAATATCAGTGAGAGATTGTAATGGGTGCAGCGTTGCACTTTCCAGGCTTATCACGGGCACACCACAATACTTCATGAATTGCGATATATACAATTCACTGTAATCATCTTCCCGGTTTTTCAACGATGGAAAAGTCCTTATGCAAAGTATGTCGAAGTAATTGCCCAGCACAGGTGCAGCGTCTTTAATATGCTCTACGGTGCTGCCGCTCATAATGGCGCCTTCTTCAAATTCAAGCGCCCAGCCTTCTTTGTCAACATTAAAAACAATCGGCTCCATGCCCAGGTTAGCAGCAGCCACCTGCGTACTTAAACGTGTACGCAAACTGGGGTTTAAGAACAATAAACCAATACGCTTATTTTCACCCAGCGTTTTATCTTTCAGCGGATTTGCCTTATAGTCCAGTGCTTTTGCAACAAGTGCATTAATGTTGGTTACATCATGTGCAGAAATAAAACTTTTTATTCCTGAATCACGTGTTTTAAGAAGGCTTTGTACAGAACTTTCCATTAATTGGGAAACTGGTTATTTATGTAAATGATTTTTTTGGCACCGGACTTCATTACTACTATGATGCATCGTTACGTCGCACTCTTGTGCGATTGTCTCATTATTCAGCAAGATGCAGTCAACCTCACAATATTCAAAAGTTTTATTTGATAACTACTTTGGCTAAAGCCATGTTGTTTGCGATCGTATAGCCCAGGCTTTAAAGCCTGGGTTAATAAGACATATTTGCGTGGCCTTATCCAAATTGAATTTTATTTTAAAAGAACTTAATACTTGTGCTGCTATGCGAAGCGTCTTCGCTTCGCATTTTTATTCTATCGCCTCCGGCGATTATATAATATCAAGTCAGAGACTTGATGCATAATTCTGCGAAGTCTGGAGACTTCGCAGAGCAAAAGACTTCGCAGAGCGCCCTTCGCTTAATTGCTCCACATAGCTCCGAACGATGAACGGATTGCGACGCAACGAAGTCGCCACGAAGAACCGAACGCTGGTATCCAAATCACTATTCGGTTACAGTCGCTACTTCTTCTTTCTCCCCTTTAGGAGCCGGGGGTTTCATCTCCGCAATAGCATCCTGCAACGTGTCTAAAAACTCATCTACCTGCTTTCTTGAAATACCCAATGAAGGTAATAACCTTATTACGTTCGGCTTGGCTTCGCCGGTAAAGATGAAATAATCATTCAACAACTTGCTGCGCAAACCTTTCAAATCTTCAGGCACATCAAAGCCAATCATCAGTCCACGGCCACGAACATTTTCAATACCCTTTACTGCCTTTAAGCGGTTGAGTAAATAAGTGCCACGCTGCTTGGCTATGTCAATCAATTTTTCCTCTTCCAATACTTCCAGCACGGCAAGCGCAGCAGCGCATGCCAAATGATTGCCGCCAAACGTTGTACCCAGCATACCATGCTTTGGTTTGATGTGAGGTGCAATTAAAATACCACCAATAGGAAAGCCGTTACCCATGCCTTTGGCCATGGTATAGATATCGGCATTTACGCCTGCATAATCGTGAGAAAAAAACTTGCCGCTACGGCCATAACCGCACTGTACGCTGTCGGCAATATACACTGCATTGTTCTGGTCGCACAGGCGGCGAATAAGTTGCAGGAAACTTTCACTGGCAATGTTAATGCCGCCCACGCCTTGTATGCCTTCTATAATAACCGCGGCAACATCTTTGCCTTTTGTTTGAAAGTAGGTTTTTAAAGCATCTTCATCATTGAAAGGAAGAAAGTCAACATTGTCTGTTTGGTTTACAGGCGCTACGATGGATGGATTATCTGTCGCGGCAACAGCCAGGGATGTTCTTCCATGAAACGATTTTTTAAAGGCAACAATTTTCTTTTTTCCGGTATAAAACGAAGCCAGTTTTAAGGCATTCTCATTGGCTTCCGCACCACTGTTTACCAGGAAAAGCTGGTAATTTTCCTTTCCGCTAAGCTTTACTAATTTATCAGCCAATTCTTGCTGAATGGGGATATGAACAGAGTTGGAATAGAAGGCAATTTTTTGCAGTTGCTCTTCTATGCGCTTTACCCAATGCGGGTGTGTATGGCCAATACTTATTACTGCATGGCCACCATACATATCAAGATACTGTGCTCCATTATCATCCCAAACGTAAGAACCTTGTGCCCTTGTAATGGTGATGTTGTTAAGCGGGTAGACGTCGAAAAGTACACCCCCTCCGCCCCCTGAAGGGGGAACCTGGGATGTTTGATTATTTTGTGAGTTGCTCATGTTATATTAAATGTTTTGATGTGTTTTCCTTTAAACGGCTAATCAGTTAAAAGTAGTTAGCCTTCAGCTTAAGCCCTGCGGTTTCTTCTATACCAAACAAAAGGTTCATGTTTTGAACGGCCTGTCCTGATGCACCTTTTAAAAGATTATCTATGATAGAGTGAACCACCAGTTTGGTGCCTACTTTCTCCAGTTGAATAATACATTTGTTGGTGTTGACTACCTGTTTTAAAAAGATGGGGTCATCGCTAACAATGGTGAAAGGATGTGACTCGTAAAAATCTTTATACATCGCAGTTAACTGCTCTATTGATTTTTCGGAATGTACTGTTGAGCTGATGAAGATGCCTCTTGTAAAGTCGCCCCGCCAGGGAACAAAGCTGAGGTCAATTTTTCCGACGGGCTGTAATTGCAATAATGATTGCCCTATTTCGCCCAGGTGCTGGTGGGTTAATGTTTTGTAGGCCTGTATATTATTTGCCCGCCAACTAAAGTGAGAAGTACTGCTCAAGCCCTGCCCGGCGCCAGTAGAGCCGGTGATGCCGGTTGTGTAGACTTCATCCAGCAAACCAGCCTGGGCCAGTGGCAACAATCCCAGTTGAATAGCCGTTGCAAAACAACCTGGGTTGGCTATATTTTGCGCTGACTGGATAGCTGTTTTGTTTAGCTCAGGAAGGCCGTAGATAAAGCTGCGGGCTTCAAGTTGTGAGTTTTGAGCCAGGCGAAAATCGTTGGATAAATCAATAACCTTAATATGGTCAGCTATAGCATTTGCCTCAAGAAATTTCTTTGCCTCGCCATGGCCTGTGCACAAAAACAGTACATCAATATTGCTGCTCAACTCATCCGTAAAGCGGATGGCGGTTTCACCGATAAGATCGCTATGTACTTTGTGTAATGAGTTGCCTGCATTGCTTTTGCTGTGCACAAAAATAATTTCGGCATTGGGGTGGTGAATCAATAACCTTATTAATTCGCCTCCGGTGTACCCTGCACCTCCTACTATTCCTACTTTAATATGTTTGCTCATGCTGCTGACTAATTAAACACAATTAAATCTGTCATTGCCGGTTGAGGGTTGAGAGCTTAAAATAAATTCAAGGTCTTGCGGTGTATTGTTTAAAATCCGATGCGTTTTGCCGGCTTCTATATGAAAGCCCTGACCTGGATGCACCGTATAAATTTCATTTTCCACTTCAAAGGTTGCAATTCCTGTAAGAATAAAAAAGAATTGCTGCGCTTTTTGATGATAATGTAACGCTTCGCCAGTTTGCGCTGGCATGCACTCCTGCTTTACGGATAAGGCTTCTGTATCTACCAGCACCCAGCCATCGCAGTTGTCACCCCACGTATAATGATTACCCCCAGCCCCTAAAGGGATGTTGTTTTTTTGTTTTATGTATAGACTGGTTTCTTGTTGCATGAGAATAAACAAGTGATGATAAATCCATACTCCCCTTTAGGGGTTGGGGGTATTCTCCGCATCCTCCTTCACTAAATGAAACATGGCTGTCTGGTTACCGAATATCTTGCTGAAGCCACGCACATCTTCCCCTGTCCAGCCATTATTCATTTCACCATATTTACCAAACTTGCTGTTCATTAAATCGTACTTGCTTTCTATACCAATAACCTGGAAACGGTAGGGTTGCAATAACACATACACGTCACCGGTAACATTCTGCTGAGAGCTTTGCAGAAAGGCTTCAATGTCTCGCATCACAGGGTCAAGAATCTGGCCTTCATGCATCCAGTTGCCGTAAAAGTTAGCAATATTGTCTTTCCAGCTAAGTTGCCATTTGGTAAGCACGTGCTTTTCTAATGCATGGTGCGCTTTCAGAATAACCATTGGCGCTGCTGCTTCAAAACCTACCCGGCCTTTTATGCCGATGATGGTATCACCTACATGTATGTCACGGCCAACGCCATAAGCGCCGGCAATGGATTGTAAATGTTGAATTGCTTCTGACGGGTGTGTAAATGATCGATCGTTTACGGCCGTTAACTCACCTTTCTCAAAATGCAGTTTTACTTCTTCGCTGCCTGATTTTGTTACCTGCGTAGGCCATGCTTCTTCAGGCAGGATTCCTTTAGATGATAATGTTTCCCGGCCACCAACACTGGTACCCCATAAACCTTTGTTGATGGAGTAGGCAGCCTTCTCAAAATTCATCTCCACACCTTTTTTCTTCAGGTATTCTATCTCTGCTTCCCGGCTTAATTTTAAATCGCGTATAGGTGTAATAATTTCAACGCCAGGTATCATAATATTAAACACCATATCAAAACGCACCTGGTCGTTACCGGCGCCGGTGCTGCCATGTGCAACAGCAGTTGCACCCAATGCTTTTACATGTTCCGCAATATGCAGTGCCTGTACAAGGCGTTCTGCACTTACGCTTAAAGGGTAAGTATTGTTCTTTAAAGTGTTTCCAAAAACCAGGTATTTGATGATCCGGTCATAATAACCTTTTACGGCGTCAACAGTGGTATGTGTTTTTACACCAAGTTTATAAGCATGTGCTTCTATCTTTTTCAGTTCATCTTCACTAAACCCACCGGTGTTTACAATAACACTGTGCACTTCGTAACCGTTATCCTCTCCTAAATACTTTACACAAAAGGTGGTATCTAACCCGCCGGAAAATCCAAGAACAACTTTTTTGCCCGCCATGTTTTCACTTAAATTTTTTGAGTCACTCATTGTAAATCTGTATATAAGAATTAAGAAAGCGGTTATAAAAAATCCCTTCTGCAGGGATGTAGGTTTTATAAATTAAAGAAATATTGCAGCAAAGATTTTGGCCTTGGGCCATTGCTTACCATTTTCCTGTTGCCGTTTTTATCTTTGTCTTTTACAAACAATTGCTTCAGCCGCAACAACCTTTCATACACTTTACTTTTCTTCTCAAAATCCTGCGTGGTTTCTTCAGGGGTATAGTGGTCTTTTGGATCATAAAGCATTGCTGTGCACATGCAGTTCTTTCTTTCCTTACTCATCAAAATGTCATAGTTCACGCAGCTTTTACAGCCGGCCCAAAAAGCTTCATCCTGCGTAAGTTCACTATAGGTAACAGGCTCATAACCCAACTCGCTGTTAATTTTCATTACAGCAAGCCCGGTGGTTAAGCCAAATATTTTTGCATTGGGGTATAATTCTCTTGATAGGTCGAATATCCTCTTCTTAATGCCTTTGGCAACCCCGCTTTTTCTAAATTCCGGGGATACTATCAACCCGCTGTTGGCAACATAGCTGCCATGGCTCCAGGTTTCAATATAGCAAAAGCCTACCCACTGGCCGGTAGTGGTAAGGGCGATTACAGCCTTACCCTCCAGCATTTTCTGGGCAATATATTCGGGAGAACGTTTGGCAATGCCGGTACCACGGGCTTTGGCCGAAGCTTCCATTTCGTCTGTTATCCGTATGGCGTAGTGTGTATCAGTTAATTCTGCAACCCGTATAATGATGTTGTTCTGTTCCACTTTGTTTGTTTGTAAAAATTGCTAACCGAAGAAAATAAAAATACATGCGGCTTATTCGATAAGTCCGCCCCTTTCGCTGGTGCTAAAGTCTGTCAATGCGGAAGTATCAGATACGAGGTCGTCGGATCGGTCGGGAAATGAAAGGGTTGGGGCAAGTAAAAGAAACAACACCCATTCTGTATGAATGAGAGGAGCTAACCTGAATATGTGTTGTGTTCTGTTTCAACTTCAGTTAAAGATGAAATTGTTATCTAAAATTGTTTAAGGGCGTAAAAATAACAATGTTTATAATATGTGGGTATGTTTTTTTATGAAAATATGGTTAACAATCTACAGCAAACAAATGATTGTTTGTCTGCCAGATAGATTTTATACAACGGTTTTTTATGAGCCCGGCTATTTGTTTTTCATGGCATCGTCCCTTGCGTCGCACAGCGTTTACACCTGTATTTTATGGCGGCATTTAAGCGGGTATTAGAAGCGCTGGGTTGAGGAACATGCCAAACCTGTATCTACCTAACTATACAAGATTGCCCTTGATATAAGCTATGCTTTTGGTAATGCTGTCAAACGGAGAGCCCGGGCACCTGTCCTGCTCTACAAAAAAGTACTTCATGCCAGATGTTTTGGCGTGGGCGAATATGTTTTTAAAGTCTATAGTGCCGTTGCCCACCTCGGTAAACGCTTTTTCGGGGGTATTGTCCATATCTTTTACATGCCATAACGGAAAACGGCCAGGGTGCTGGTTAAACAGTGTTACTGCATCCTTACCGGCTTTGGCAACCCAGTACAGGTCAAGCTCCATTTTAACCAGGTCTTTATCGGTATTGTTCAGCAGTATATCATAAGGCAGTTCGCCATCCTGCGCTTCAAATTCAAAATCGTGGTTGTGGTAGCAAAATTGTATGCCGGCTTTTTTACAGGTTGCGGCAGCCTTGTTAAATTCATCGGCCAGCTTTTTATAGTGGTCCAGGTTGCCCCGCTCTTCGGCAGATAGGTAAGCGCAAACCATGTGTTTAATACCGGCAGCAGCGGCATCATCTACAGCTTTGTCCCACTCATGCAGGATAGTTCCTTTTGTGTCGGTGCCATTTGTTTTTTCCTGCCCCAGGCGGTAGTGCGCACTGGGTATAATTAACCCGTTTTGTTTTAATGCTGCGGCAAATGTTTTGGCATCCATTCCATAAAACTTTTGAGAGCCTGTATAGGTAGCACCCTCCACAGAGTTAAAACCAATTTGTGCTACTTTGGCCAGTGTACCTGCGGCGTCTTGCTGCATGGCATCGCGTACGGTATATAGCTGAAGGCCAATATAGCCTTTACCTTTTGCCGCATAGGCAGATTTTACCAACAAGCCGGCTGAAGCAAGTGTGGTGGTTTTAATAAACGAGCGCCTGGTTATCATATAGCTGAGTTTAAAAAATAGTTGAAGGATCTTCAGTTTTTGGGTGGCAACAGGCGATAAAGGTATTGTTTTTAACAACTACCATGCAAAAGCAATCATGGGCTTATTTAATTATTAGCCCACAAAGACATAGCAGGCTGCAGTTGGCTAAGATTAATAAGTTTTAGGCTATTGCAACACAACATAACCACAACAGAAGCGACAGGCTGCACCACCGGGTGAGGGATTGAAGCGGATACCCCGGTGAGGCTATCGCGGCGGGGCTCTGTGCCGGAGTATGAGCGGAAAGCCCGACCCCTTGCGCAGCTTGGGGGCACCCCCAAATAACAAATACAAAGTACTTCTTATGTAAGATGTGGGATGTACGATGTAAACACTCGTGGGCATCCCACTCGCCATTTGCTACCTACCCACTTGCCATAAAGAATAGTTACGGTATAAATATTTTACGCTTCTTTCAACCGAGGCGTTTTTAAGTTACGCACCCATTTGGATACAACGGTTTCGTTATTCATAAACATTAACACGCCGTTTTCTATCCTGTAACGGTTAACAATAAAAAGATTATCAAGGAAGGCTTTTTCGTTATACCCCTGGCAGGCCATGCGTGTGGTAATTACCTGTTCGTTAAACTTAAGACTGTCAGCCTTTTGCACAAACGTACCGCTCATCCGGTTACAGCCTGTATTACCGGCAAAACTACTTTTAGAAAGATCGAAAATAATCTCGGGGTTATGGCCGGCAGCAGTGTCAGATGCCAGTACAGGTTGCAGTACCCAGCGCCCGTCTAACGTTGCGGTATCTTTATGCTGCACAGTATCGCCGGGAATGGGCAACCCTGCCTTAACCGCTGCGGAGTCTGCATTTTCAGCCGGGCCCGACTGATTATTGCAGGAGGTTATAACAATTGCGAAAAGCAGCATTATCAATGTGGCTTTCATATAGCTTTTTAGAGGTTACTCCAATTTTCCTGCCATATACCTGTACAGATGGCGCCGGATGTTTAAATTGTGGCAAAAACAACCGCAAACAGCCTCTGCTTATGCTTGAAAACAAATTATTACTTGTACTGGTGTTATTGCTGGCGGTAAGCATGCTTTCTATGCTTAGCCAAAAACTGCGTATTTCGTACCCAATCTTCCTGGTACTGGCGGGTTTGGCCATAAGCCTGCTGCCGGATGTACCCCATGTTACGCTTGAACCGGAAGTGGTGTTTATTGTATTTCTGCCACCATTGCTATATGCCGCAGCATGGAACACATCTTGGGCAGAGTTTTGGCGCTTCCGCAGGGCCATAAGCCTGTTGGCTTTTGGGCTGGTGATATTTACATCCGCTGTTATTGCTTTTACGGCACACGCCATTATACCCGGTTTTCCGCTGGAGCTGGGCTTTTTACTCGGCGGCATTATTTCTCCGCCGGATGCTGTGGCTGCTACAAGTGTATTGCAGGAGTTAAAAGTGCCCAAACGGGTTGTTACCATACTGGAAGGAGAAAGCCTGGTTAACGATGCTTCCAGCTTAATTGTTTTCAGCTTTGCAGTGGCAGCGGTGCAAACCGGCGAGTTTGAACTTTCGAAAGCCATTGGTTCATTCACCTGGCTGGTGCTGTTAGGTATTGCCATTGGGCTGGTTATTGGCAACATTATGTACGCTATTCACCGCTACCTGCCCACCACGCCCAGTATTGATACTGCCATTACCATTATTGCACCTTACCTAATGTACATAACTGCGGAACATTTTCATGTATCCGGCGTATTGGCTGTTGTAAGCGGGGGGCTATTTCTTTCCTTCCGCTCCAGTGACATTTTTAGCTATAGTACACGCCTGCAAACGCAAAGCGTGTGGGATACACTGGTGTTTTTGTTAAATGGTGTTGTGTTTATACTTATAGGCCTGCAGTTACCCGAAGTGGTGGGTGGCCTGTGGGATTATTCCTTATCTGAAGCCGTATTGTATGCTGTTATTATAAGCCTGGTAACCATTGCGGTACGGCTTGCCTGGGTTTTTCCGGGCACTTACCTGCCCAGGTTATTGAGCAAAAAAATACGCTTAAGGGAGCAGCGCCCCGGGTGGAAGCCTGTTTTTATTGTAGGCTGGAGCGGCATGCGGGGCGTGGTGTCGCTGGCATCGGCATTGGCTGTACCGCTGGTAGTTAGTGAAGGCGGGCCGGCTTTTCCTCACCGTAACCTTATTCTTTTTATCACGTTTGTAGTAATACTGTTTACACTGGTACTGCAAGGGCTTAGCCTGCCCTGGTTTATAAAACTCTTTAATATAAAAGTGAGGGATAACGAAGAGGAGCAGGAGCAAAGCCTGCAGATTGCACTGGCCACCGCGGCTATCAATTATATTGATACCAACTGTGGCGAACAGGCGGCAGAAGAGGAAGCTTTCCGGCAGCTAAGATTCCGTTACCAGCGGCTTATTGACGCGGCCAGCGAAAAACTGCTGGAGCAGGATGCCGAACGCCCCAACACCAACAGCTTTTTAACCTTCCGGCGCTTATTACTGGAACTGATTGAAGTAAGGCGCAACGAACTGAAAAAATTTCACAAAAACCATACTTACCCCCATGAGCTGATTCGCCGCAAAGAAGAAGACCTTGACCTGGAAGAGGCCAGGCTGAGGAAATGAGACAAATGTGAGATGTGGGATTTAAGATGTACGATGTGCATGTGTTATAGTATTTCCTATGGCAACTATCACTTATCCATTACAATAACTTCAAAGCTTTGCAGTGCATCCAGTTTTGTTTCCAGGTAACCGTTTTTCCATGTAAACGGCAATGCTTTACCCGTACTTAATGCAAACACTTTGGAGGGTTTAAAAGCTGACTGTACTTTAATCTTTATCCCGTACACCGGCAATGGCTTAAAATAGGTATTGCCGCTAAAGCCGGTAAGGTTAATGGCATGAAGCAGTAACCCAGCAACAGGCGCTTTACCCCTGTTGGCTGCTGTATTCTTTCCATATTCGTTTAATACAAATTCAATTCTTCCGGGTGCATTGGTCTGTATTACATCTGCCGCTGTTGGAAGAAGATGTTCAACCACATCCAGCAACAGGTTTTTGTACTGCTGGTAACCATGCTGGTAGTATAACCTGCCGATATTATTGGGAAGCAATACCGCTTTAGCATTCCCATGTTTCTTCATTCCCATAGCGTAATAACCGGTAGGCTCATGCCCGCCAATAATTTCTGGCGGGCCAGGCCGCCCTTTGCTTAATATGGGCAGGTAAGTGCTATCAGCCCCTGTAAAATCATACAGCCCCAGGTTTAATTTCCAGGACAGCATGCTTTGCTTTTCAAGCCGCTTAAAAATTTTTTTACTGTCCGGCCGCAGGTAGTTGCCGCTGCCATCGTTTTCTTTCTTTACAATCCTGGCGCCGAACAATTCAAGCAGCAGTCCAGGGTCATCAAACAGGCTGGTATTGGTAGCGATAATATTTGTTCCGGAACGTACAAGGCTCTTCAGCACCTGTTTGGATGCGGCGCTCAGGTAAGTGATATCAGGCAGCAGCAGCAACTTATATTTCTTTAACTCAGCGGCAAGGTTGGCCAACTGGGCATCTTCTATTATATCGAAAGGAATATGTGCTTCTTTCAGCATTAACTGCAGGCCCCTGTACTCCTGCATGGGCAGCCCGGATGGCCATGACCCCGGCGCTACAACAACAATATTGGCTACCGAACGATAATTGCCAAAATAAGGCTCGTGTTTTTTATGAAAAGCATAAATACTTTTAATTACCTCGTAGTTGCGCTCATCCTCGTAACCACGCATATCGCCCATCATGCTTATATCAAGGCCGGAACCGTTGGCAATGTTTTCGTACAGCCGTATAGCCACTTCTTCCGGTTCAATGGCATTATACCTGCTTTGAAAAGAGATTTGCTGTATGCTGCTGTTGCTGATGATGTGCCGCGGAAAAGAATGTGCGGCATTGCTCACATTGTCTGACGCGCCATAGGGCCAGTAAGGCAATGGGCTGGCCTGGCTTTCATGACGGATAATGTCCACATACTTATCCGAATACGTACAAATGGCTACCTGTTCATTTTTACGCTTTACCATTTCATGCAGGCGGCGTTGCCAGTCTTCCACTGTAACCTTTTTAAATTCCGCATAGCGCTGAAACAAAGTATCTGCCTTATTTTCCTCTTTAGGTAGCGGCAGGCCGCCGCTCCATCCGGCAAAGGCTTTGGCGTCATAATCATTCTGGTCAATGCCCTGGTATTTGTCTTCGTAAGGGTTGCGCACCTGGTAACCCGGCATGTTCAAAAATATTCCGTCAATGGGGTATTTATCCATTACCTCCGCGATTATCTCAAAAGCCTTCTGCTGCACATAAGGCCCGTTAATGCTTACCACATACATGTCTGTATTAATCATCCGTTCACCTTTTGCAGAGATGTAGCACCAGTCGGGATGTTCCTTAAAGATGCTCTCATGTACGCGGCTGAAATCAAAGCGTACTATCACTTTAATGCCGTTGGCATGGCACAGCTTTACCACATCGCCCAGCATATTGCTTTTCATGTATGGGTTGGTGTAATGAAAGGGCATTTGCGTAGGGTAAAAAGCCATAATGCCGCCAGCATTTATCAGTAGTGTATTGGCCGAAAAATTTTTCAGGTCCTGTAACAGTGAATCCGGGTTAAGGGTTGCGGCCTCATAAGCTGGCAAATTGGTTTGAATAACCCGCAGGTTATTTTGTTTCCACCACGGCGCGTCGTTTTTTTGGGCAGATACAAACAGGCATACGCAAGCAAGCAGGCAACAGGCTAAATGTTTCTTCATTGGTTAAAGCGCTGGTTAAAAAATGAAACGGGATAAATATAAGAAAAGTAGTTAGGGGTGGCAGAAGCAAATGCCCGGAGCATTTGCTTCTGCGTTTTTGGGAACGGGCAGAGGTACTGCTGTGAGGCGGCGGTTGTGTCACTCACTTGTAAGTTCGGAACTTTACTGAGCAACCAATACAACATCCCTCTATATAGCGGGGATTCATTGGAATTCATAGATACCAACTGTATATAGAAACAAGAGCACTTTTATAATGTGGCTTTAAAAGCCGACAGAATTGTTTCAACTTCTTCCGTTAAAAATTTTGACTTCAACGCACATTTCAGTACTCTTTTGAGTTCATCGTTTGTAAGCACTCCTAATTTGATGACTCCAAAGGTTTTACTTGCAGCCAGGTTGAATTTCAAAAGAGATTCTTTACGAACATTATTATTAAAAAAGATAAATGTATCCTTCTCAAAATAAAAGTTCTCGTTTCCAACAACATAATTTTTTGGGAAAAAGAAGTAAGGGATATTATACTGTACAGAGCACCCATAGTTTTGTGCACCAACATGCAAATTATTCTGGCTGGTAGTAAGGGAATGGATCAGGTAAGCCTCCGTGTCAGTAGCGTATAACACAACAGAATACTTGTCACGTATAGAATTATCATCTTCAAATTTATAGTTCTTTATCCTTAGGATAAGGCCGGATTTCCATTCCATGTATTAAGCATCAAGATTATCAAGCTCCTCTTGCATCTGCATACTTTCAAAAGCAGATTGGGCAGCCATTTGCAAAATAGGGTTGCTGATTATTAAATCTGTAAAATCAATAGAGTGGTTACTTTTTTTGCCGTATATCCTGAAATTTTCTTTCAAGTGATTGTCAGTAACGCATTTATGCCACAAAGTTTTTTCTTGGTGCAGGATATCAATTAACTGGCGTGCGGAACAATACCCAAAACGATCCACAACATTTTCTATGAGTTCTTTTTCAAAGGCAGAAAACTCATTCAACTGGTAAGTTCCTTTTGGATAGATAACTACCTGTTCCTGGCCTTCAAAACCTTTTTCTCTCTTTGCTTCTATAAAATTGCTCAGGTTTATAGCTTCGCCATTTTGTACAAGTGTTTGGTCGTAACGGAGCTCATTGTACAACTCTTCCGCCACCGGGCCCATTTCCCAAACCTTATAGTCAAGCCAGGTTACAGGGGCACCGGACCGAACATAAGAAGTTTCATCAATCAGGTAAAGTAACTTAAGCGCTTTTGTCATACTCAAGTTTGGTATCCGGGTACTCAGATAGTTAAGCAGGTTTCCAATTTTGCTATTCATTTGACTTCTGAACATACAGCAAAACTAACATTTTTAGTTAAAACATCATATAAGTAAGATATTTGCCTGCTTCAAAGCGCCATCTCAATGCCTGAAACTATTAACGATAAAAAAATATTCTCGCTGCTGGAAGTTACCCAAAGCATCCAGAAAACCCTGGCAGACAGGTACAAGAGTGTATTTTGGGTAAAGGCAGAAATGAACAAGCTTAACCATTACTCTTACTCCGGCCATTGTTACCCGGAGCTGCTGGAAAAGAAGGACGGTAAAGTGGTGGCGCAACTGCGTTCTGTTTTATGGAAGAATGATTTCCTGCGTATTAATAATGACTTTCTGCGCATACTGAAAGAGCCGCTGAAAGACGGCATCCGCATTTTGTTTTGTGCCACCATCAGCTTCGACCCCGTGCATGGTCTTAGCCTGCGTATTATTGATATTGACCCATCCTGGTCGCTGGGAGAATTGGAGAGGGAAAAACAGCAAACGATAGAGCAGTTACAGCAGGAAGGTATTTTTACCTGTAACAAACAGTTAGTACCTGCGCTGTTGCCACAGCGTATTGCCATTATTTCTGTAGAAACCAGCAAAGGGTACGCTGATTTTTTAAAAGTACTCAATGGCAATCACTGGGGCTACCGCTTTTTTCAGCACCTGTTCCCGGCGTTGCTGCAGGGCGATCAATCCGTAGATTCTATCATTAAGCAATTGCAGAAAATTAAAGCGGTGGCCAGCCATTTTGATGTGGTGGCCATCATACGCGGCGGCGGTGGGGATGTGGGCCTATCATCTTACAATAACTACCGGCTGGCCAAAGAAATAGCCTTGTTTCCGTTACCGGTTATTACAGGCATCGGCCACGCCACCAACGAAACGGTTGCGGAAATGGTGGCCTTTAAAAATGCCATAACACCAACTGAACTGGCTGATTATTTAATTCAGTCATTTCACGATTTTGCGGTGCCTGTACAGCAGGCCGAGGAAAAAATAACAACACTGGCCAACCGATTGCTGCGGCAGGAAAAATCAGCGCTGGACAATGAGGTGAAATTTTTTCGTTCTGTAGCCAGGGGCCTGCTGCAAAAGAACCAGCAGTATTTAAATAACCGTGCAAGGTGGATGATAAACCAGGCCATCTATTTAATAAAGCACCACAAAACCGCCCAGCAGCAACTGCAAAGAAGCATTGACAGGAATGCATTACAATCATTAAAAAATACTCATCGCCTGTTGAAGGATGCTGTTACTGCAATTGAGCAGAAAAGCGGCATGTTGTTACATGCCCAACAGGTTGAAATAAACGGCCTGGAAAAAACGGTTAACCTGCTAAACCCCGTTCATGTATTAAAGCGTGGCTACAGCATTACTTTACAAAATGGCCGGGTTGTAAAATCTGTTACTGAAATAAAACAGGGCGATGCCATTACTACCATAACCCACGATGGCAGCATTGCCAGTACGGTATCATCAACCCAAAAAAATACACTACCATGAAAGAAGCCATAACCTATAAAGAGGCATTTGAACAGTTGCAGCAAATTGTAAGCGAAATTGAAGAAGGCGAAATATCGGTGGATGAGCTGTCAGAAAAAGTAAAACTGGCTACCCGGCTTATTAAAATATGCAGGGCCAAACTTACTTCTACTGAAGAAGATGTAAACAAACTGCTGAAAGATTTGGAAGAAGAAACCGGGGAACAGTAATTGTGCCGGGCCTATGGTACATGGGCTGAAAAGCCGCATAGCGAACAAGGCGCAGAAGAGTGCGACGCAACGGAAGCCCAATGCTTGTCCTGCTGCCGGGCCCATAAAAATTTTGCTGCAAACACAACGTGCGCCGCTATATATTTACGGTACCATCATAAACATGAAAAAATACCTTACCACCGCATGCCTGCTAATAAGCGCTGCTTTTTGCACTGCACAAACACACAGCCTTTTTAACGGAACGAATTTTAATGGCTGGCATATTGATGTACCGGCAATGGACACCAATGCCAGCGCCAAAAGCCCTTTTATTATCCGCAATGGCCTGCTGGTAAGCCTTGCCAGTCCGCAGGGGCATATAATAACAGATTCGCTTTACCAGAATTACCGGCTTGAAGTGCAGTATCGTTTTGCAGGCGACCCCGGCAACTGCGGCGTTATACTGCATGCTTCTACACCTCGTATACTGTACAAGATGTTTCCAAAGTCAATTGAGTCGCAACTGATGCATAACAATGCCGGTGATTTCTGGTGTATTTCTGAAAATATCGAGGTGCCTGATATGGAAAAGCGCCGCGGGCCAAAAGCCAACTGGGGTACGGTGGATGGTAAAGAACGCCGTATTAAAAATCTTACCGATAGTTCTGAAAAACCGATGGGCGAATGGAACACGATGGTAATTGAGTGTGTGAGCGATTCTATTACCGTTTGGGAAAACGGAGATCTTGTTAATGCCGGCTACAACTGCACTGCTACCAAAGGCAGTATAGCTTTACAGGCCGAAGGATCGGAAGTGGAATTTAGACAAGTGCTGATAACGCCGCTGAAAGGCTACAAAGCAGAAGCTAAGAATAGTGTTTTGTAAATTAAACTAAGGCAGGAACAAATAATGTTTGCGCCTGCCTCAATTAGAAGAATAGGCTGTTAGTTGGCGGCCACCTTCTCCTTAACCTGGTAATTACCGGGCACACTTCCGAATGACCTTACGATGCGGTTCCACAAATTAATCTGGGCTACGGCCAGCGTAAGTGCGCCAATTTCCTGCGTGGTAAAATATTTGCGCAGTTCATCGTGAATATGGTCGCTGTGTTCGTCTGCCGGCATTTTGGTAAGCGTTTCTGCAAATTCAAGTACAGCCTGCTCTTTTGGTGTATAGTAAGGCGTTTCCCGCCATGCCCCTACTGAAAACAACCGCAGCGGCGTTTCACCGGCATGGGTAGCCTCTTTAAAGTGCATGTCCAGGCAGTAAGCGCAATTGTTGATTAACGAAACCCTGAAGCGCATCAGCTCCAGCAGTTTGTGGTCAAGGCTGCTTTTGCCTATTAATGTTTCTACCTGTAGTAAAGCCTGGTAATAGCCAGCGGGCAAATCCCTGTAAGATATTCTTTCCATAAATGTTGTTTTTACATGTTTTATATAAAAACAAGCCATGCAAAAAAACGTGACAGGTTTCAGGATATTTTTTCTAAAGATTTTAATTTGTCAGGGTTGCGTATTAACCAGATATTCTCAATGATCCCTTCTCTTACAGAAAATATCTGGCAGGTTACCAGTTTGTCATCAACATAGTAGTAAAGGGCTGGCTGATGATTGATGATTTTTTCTTCAAGCCTTAAACTGGCACTCATACTCAAAGTTTTTTTGAATATGCCCAGCATACCGGCAATAACATCTTTTCTGCCATAGATAGGGTTAATAAAGGCAGGCGCTTTGCCTCCACCGTCAGATATAGCCACAATATCCTCATTCAGCAGTTGCTCCAGCCTTGCGGTATCGCCTTTTTGAATTACTTCCAGGTATTTGCCCAGGTACCCTGGCGGCACGCTGCTATCCGGCAGGGCATCTTCTTTTAGCTGGCTTTTTGCACGGCTAAGCAATTTGCGGGAGTTTTCAACCGTAATATCCAGGGCACGGGCTATTTCTTCATGATCGTAATCAAAAGCCTCTTTCAGTATAAATACCGCCCGTTGTTTGGGGTTTAGTTTTTCCAGCAGTACCATCAGCGAGTAAGACAGCACTTCGCGGCGGTTGATGGCGGTATCCGCCTGCTCTGTTGCAATTGGTTCCGGCAACCATTCACCGGTATAACCCGCTTTCATTTTCTGCAGCTTCTTTTTCGCGTTAATGGAAAGGTTAATAACCGTACGCACCAGGTAGGCCTTTTTGTCGTCTATACGGCTGGCATCTATATGCATAAACTTTAGAAAAGCATCCTGCACTACGTCTTTCGCCTCTTCCAGCGAGCCCAGTATGTTATAAGCGTAGGTGGTTAATAACGGTCTTAGCGCCTCCATATACCGCTAAGGTAAAGCGTAAACAATAATTGAGGCTCCAGGGGCGCCAGATGGAGTAATGTTTTAAGGGGGTGCCCCCAAGCTATCGCAAGGGGTCGGGCTTTCCGCTATTACTCCGGCACAAAGGCCCGGCTGCTATGGCCTCACCGGGGTAACCGCTTCAATCCCTCACCCAAGGTGTAACCTGTTGCGTTATTTGCAGCCACGCGGCCATGCAACTGTTTTAAACCTTGGATAGATTTTGCTCCCATTTTTGCAAAACATCTCTTTCTTTTCAGCAGTTTTTAATGCCAGCCCGCGCAAGCTTCCATTAAATATGCATTAACTTGTTGTTAACTTAAAACTAATAACTGCTATGCGACTCGTCAAACTTCTGCTTCCAGTAGTATGTCTACTGTTATTTCTGGGTGCTTCGGCACAAAAATTTACTGTTACCGGTAAGGTAACAGATGCGTCAACCGGCGCCGGTGTGGAAGGCGCTTCTATAAAAGTTCAATCAACAAAAACAGGTACGCTTACCGGCAAAGACGGAACTTATACAATACAGGCAGAGCGTAACGATGTACTGGAAATAAGCTACGTAGGTTTTGCCACCCAAACAGTAAACGTAAACGGGCAACCGGTTATTAATATTTCGCTTCAGCCATCCATAACCGAAC
The DNA here is from genome assembly GCF_009650435.1 of Foetidibacter luteolus. Classification (GTDB taxonomy): domain Bacteria; phylum Bacteroidota; class Bacteroidia; order Chitinophagales; family Chitinophagaceae; genus Foetidibacter; species Foetidibacter luteolus. Next base: position 68,682 of record NZ_VVIP01000043.1, on the reverse strand, counting down.
TGGGGCAGGTTGTTTTGATAGGCACCCGGCGTGCCGGGCGTATCAAAACAGAAACACCCGTTCCCGTTGATGTTGTTAATGTCTCGCAAGCTGCTTTACCTACTGGCCGTATGGACGTAACATCAATCTTAAATTATGCTGCCCCATCATTCAACTATAACAAACAAAGCGGTAGTGACGGAGCAGATCACATAGACCTTGCAACATTAAGGGGACTTGGCCCGGATCAAACATTGGTATTAATTAACGGTAAACGCCGCCATCAAACTGCTTTTGTTGCCGTATTCGGAACAAGGGGAAGGGGTAATTCCGGTACGGATTTAAGTGCTATACCCGTGTCTGCCATAGACCGTATTGAAATTTTGCGAGATGGTGCATCCGCCCAATATGGTTCTGATGCAATGGCGGGTGTTATCAATATCATTCTCAAAAAAGATGTACAGAAATTCAGCGCAAATATTGGTTATTCGGGATACCTGGATAACAAGTATAATACCTACAAAGTGCGTACTAGCGGCGAATACAGGAACAATGGAAAGATTGACGGAAACGCCGTAAATGTAGGGTTGAATTATGGATTGCCGATTGGCAATGGAGGCTATGTAAACTTCGCAGGACAGTTAATTGCTAACGGAAAAACATTCAGGCAAGAGTTGAACAATAACCTTGACGATAAAAATTCATTGCCGGTAAATTATGTAAGAAGAGCAAATGGCGACGGTTCTCTAATAAATGGCGGAGGCACTTTTAACATGGAAATTCCGTTTTCCGGTAGCAAAACAAGTTTCTACGCATTTGGCGGCTACAACTTTAAAAAATCTGACGCTTTTGCATTTACAAGAGATTTCTCTGGCCGTCCCGAGCGTTTTCCCACAACGGGCATAGATGATGATGTGGCTTTAATTAATGTTCCAGAAATTATGTATAAGACTCCTGATGGGGATACTCATTTTGACCCACATATACAAACGAGAATTAAAGATCTGTCAATATCAGCTGGTGTTAAAGGCAAAATGGCGGGAGACTGGCAGTGGGATTTCAGCAATACGCTGGGCAGAAATGATTTTCATTATTATGGAGATAAAACATTTAACGCTTCACTTGGCGCCAACAAAACGCATTTTGACGATGGCGGCTTCAACTTTTTACAGAATACTGCTAACCTTAATTTCTCCAAAGAAATACCCGGTATTGCTGCAGGTTTTAACCTGGCTTTTGGCGCCGAATACAGGTATGAGAAATATACCATATATAGGGGCGAAGAAGCTTCTTACAAAACTTACACGCCTAACTATCTTTTCAGAGATTCAACAAGGGATGAAAATGGCAATCCTGTTTTTGATGATAATGGCGATGCGCTTTTCGATAGTACTTTTAAAGCAGGTGGCTCGCAGGGCTATCCCGGTTACCAACCCGGGGATGAAGTAAGCGCTAACCGCAATGTAGTAGGCGCATATATTGATGCTGAGATTGACGTTACAAAAAAGTTATTGCTGGATGCAGCGATAAGAATTGAAAACTACAGTGACTTTGGGTTTACCAGTAACTACAAGCTGGCAGCACGTTTCAAGGCTACCTCAATTTTTAATGTCAGGTGGTCTGTAAGCACAGGTTTCAGAGCGCCGTCACTTGCACAGATTAATTTCAGCAATACTTTTACTACCGTTCAGGGTGGCAATATAGCTGAGGTAAAGATTGCCCCCAACTACAGCCCCATCACAAAATCTGCCGGTATAGACGAACTGAAACAGGAAAAATCTTTAAATGCCAGCCTTGGTTTTAGTTTGCAACCTGCAAAAGGGCTTACCATAACATTAGATGGCTACTGGGTAAAGGTAAAAGACCGTGTAGTTCTCTCCGGCCAGTTCAGCGCGGATGACCCTACACTCGACCCTGTTTTTACCAGCACATTAAAAGGGCTTAATGTTAGCCTTGCACAATTTTTTGCCAATGCCGTAAATACAACCAACAAGGGTGTTGATATTGTGATTGACTATAACCGGCAATTTGCCGGAAAGCAAAACTTCAGGGCATTGTTTACGGCAAATTTTCAGAAGATGACTATAGACAAGGTAAATGTACCTTCAAGATTATCAGCAACACCGGAATTGCGTTCCACATTCCTGAGCGAGAGGGAAAAGAATTTTATTCTGGCTTCTGCGCCAAAAGCAAAATTCTCTTTCAACCTTGAATATGGCAAAGACAGGTTCACCGTGGGCACAAGATTTACCTATTTTGGCAAAATTGTATTGATGGGATATGGAGATGGCAGCAATCCGGCTAATGTACTGTTACCACAGGTACCAACCGATGCTACCGGCGCCTATGTTCCTGATCAATACAACTATTCAGGCAAACTTGTTACAGATGTATTTGCTTCTTTTAAACTTGCGAAAAGCATCACACTTTTTGCGGGAGTAGATAATTTATTTAATGTGCACCCCGATTTGGGAGTGGCGCCTGGCGCAAAAGGATGGGCATTTAATAACGAAACCGGCGGGCCCTGGGACGCTGTACAAATGGGCGGAAACGGCATGCGCCTGTTTTCTAAATTGGCGCTTAATTTCTAATCACGCCAGTAGGCTTTATCTTAAAAAAATTACTGTCAGGCTAAGTTCTGCTTATGGCGGCGCTTAGCCTGACAGTATTAATTTCGGTATCATAGTCGCCGGTTATTTAAGATTAATTGGTTATAAGGTAAAGACCGGTTAACCGGATTACTGAAACACATGCTGCATAATGGTGACGCAGTTGTTGCACAATGGCGAATAGGATTACAGAACGTACAAGTGAGTGACACAACAGTCGCTTAATAGTAGCAATAAAGTTGGTCCCATAAAAAGCCCTTATATTTCCTGACGGGTAATTTCTACCCGTAATGCTTTAAGGCCCGATATGCCCTGCAGATCTTCTACTTCCAGTTTTTCAACAATGCCCTGCAGCAGGCCCTGCTGTTGCAGGTTGCGTATATAACCCAGGTATTCTTCTTCTTCTACCTCGCTGGAATATACAATGGTAACCTTGCCAGCCTGGGTAATGCGTTCGTGGCTATTTTTTACATGGGCCTTATCAATACGCTTTTTTACAATCTCAAAACGGGCATTGTAACTGCCGTCTACATCAAAACGTTTTTCATCCATTCTAAAGCGTATGGCAATAGGGGAGTGATATACAAGAATAAGCGTTGTTACATCTAACCCATAAGGCAGCGAGGGCTTTAGTTTTTGGTGGGCAATCTCCATGCGGCAAAGGCATTGCAACTGCCATAAGCGTAGGTCATACAGCTTTTGCATGGTAAAAGCCTGGCCCGGCGCTATGGATGGCCCTATGTACAGGTTGTGTTCAACACCATCTGTTTTAAACCTTTCAAAGTAATGGGGAAACAATTGCTGGGCCTGGTGCTGGCTATCGTCAATAATATCTGCCAGAGTTTCATTAATCTGCGAAACAGTTGTTTCGTATTTATGGCGGTGAACATGAAAAGTACCGTTATTGTTATTGGCTTCCTTAAAATATTCCTGGATGGCCGGTAAAGGCAGTTGTTTCAATACAGGATGTACAGCCGTTTCAATGTAGGTGCTGACAGATTGTTCTGTATCGGCCTTTAGTGGCGATGACAACTCTGCCAGGTACTCTTTAACCTGGTGCAACAATGGCTGAAGGCTTGTATGCGTGTTCTGTTTTACTTGCTGCAACAGGGCCTGCAGCGTTGTTAGCTGCAGCTTCAAATCGTTCTGCAGGCTGGCATTGCGTGCTTCTGATGAGCCTTTGATATCAACCTGGCCATACAGCGGATACACATCGGAAAAAACAATTTCTTTGGGCACGTAATTTTTACCGGAGAACCGGCGGCGTATCAGCTTTTGCGCCTCCTCTTTAAACTTCCAGTACACACTGCGGTGTATGCTGGTGTACCTGTCCTGTATAACAGCCTGTACTTCGTTTTGCAACTGTGCTACCAGCCGCTCAACTGTATCGGTTAAAAAAGGCATTACCACCTGCAACTTGTTGGCGTTAATGGTATTTAATTCCCGTGGCCGCGATGAAACAACTTCCAGCACACCCAGCAGCACGTTGTTTTTTATAACCGGCGCTAAAATAAAGCTGTGTATATCCTGGTTAAGAAACCTTTTGGCCAGCAGGTTTGCAGGCTGCGCTGCCAGTACATCCGCCGTATTTGACACCGCGAAATAACTGTTCTCTTTAACCAGGCAGTTGTACGATTGAGAGCATAACAAATCCTGCGCTTGTGTATAGCCGCCATTCTGCAGTATAAAGCTGCGTATCTGCTGGCCAAAATTTTCAGCGCTAAAACTGCCGTCTTCCGGGTTATAAATGCTAAAGCCAATCTTAAGGTCTGGTATGCGGAAGATGGAACGGAAAATAGATTCCACGCTGTCCTGGAAGCCTTCCGTATGCAGGCCCAGCAGTTTCTCTTTAAAAATAGAAACCGCATTTTCTACCGTGGCATCAAACAACGTCATGATGGCGAAGCCTTTCAGTATCCAGCTTTCGGGGGGAAACATTTCTTTCCATAAGGCAAGGTCATCATAGTTGTCCATCAGCAGGTGCAAATCATCCTGCGTAAGTTGCCTGGATTTTTCAGTAGGCAGTATATCCAGGAAATCGGCGTTGTATAAAATACGGTAATGCCGGGTAATGCCCTCCGCGGTGGGTATATCGTAAAACAGCGGGCGGCCAAAATCCAGCCGGGTACCATAAAACTCGTTAAGGATAAGGCAGCAGCTTAGCACATAGGACTGGTGGTCGTCAAAATCTCGTATGCTAAGGTCAAAACCCGGCCCAGCGGACGCAAGTATGTTCTGAAAACGCTGCGTATGGTTAAAGAATACATCCGTGTAAGGTATGTTTACCGCCTTAATTTCGTTAAGGGTTAAAGCAGCCGGAAAATAATCCGCCAGTAACCTGCTGATAAACGCTTTGTTGTTTTCAATTTGCACGGCCGAGGTTATACCTGTTCTTAACTCCGGGTAAAGCCGGGCTTCCTGTAACAACTGCCTGGCCCTTTCGCCAGTAGCATCGCTATTAAGCGCCTGGGCTTCCAGGTTACCCAGCAGCAGCGAAAAACTTAACTGCAATTGAAAAGGTGATTCAGAAAAGGGAAGCAGGCTCATGCCGGTAAGTTTGAAATTGTGCCCAAAATTAATGGAATATCGTTTGGATTAAATCCAAACAAAGCCCTGAACTGTTGCCTGTTGCAGGCACATGGTGCATACCGGTATAATCAGCTAAACAACATTCCCGGCAAAGTATTGTTTAAGGGGTTTTTGCCCAGGTGGTTGTATGCTTTATGGGTAACCTCCCGCCCCCTGGAAGTGCGTTGTAAAAAACCTTCCTGTATTAAGAAGGGCTCATATACTTCTTCCAGGGTGCCCGGCTCTTCGCCAACAGCGGTGGCGATGGTAGTAATACCTACAGGCCCGCCCTTGAACTTTTCAATAATAGTGCTTAGTATGCGGTTATCCATTTCATCCAGCCCATGCTCATCCACATTCAGCGCCTTTAGGGCATGCTGGGTTATGCCCAGATCAATATTGCCATCGTTAAGTACCTGCGCAAAATCACGCACCCTTCTTAAAAGGCCGTTGGCAATACGCGGCGTGCCACGGCTGCGGCGGGCAATTTCATGGGCGGCGTCTGTTGTTATGGAGGTGCCCAGGATAGCCGAACTTCTTTCAATAATTTTTTTCAGCACTTCAGCCGTGTAGTATTCCAGCCTGCTTTTTATGCCGAACCTTGAAAGTAACGGCGCTGTAAGCAGGCCGCTGCGGGTTGTGGCGCCAATGAGTGTAAAGGGGCTTATATTAATCTGTATGCTCCTGGCGTTAGGGCCGCTGTCAATCATAATGTCAATCTTAAAGTCCTCCATCGCGGCATACAGGTATTCTTCCACAACAGTGCTCAGGCGGTGTATTTCATCTATAAACAATACATCATTGGGCTCCAGGTTGGTAAGCAGGCCGGCAAGGTCACCAGGTTTTTCTATAACCGGGCCGCTTGTTTCTTTTATGTTAACGCCCAGCTCGTTGGCTACAATGCGGCTAAGCGTTGTTTTACCCAGGCCGGGCGGGCCATGAAATAATACATGGTCCAGCGCTTCCCCGCGTATTTTAGCAGCTTTAATAAATATTACCAGGTTTTCAATCAACTGCTGCTGCCCGGAAAACTCCACTATCTCTTTTGGACGAATGTTGTTTTCGTATTCTTTTTCCGCGGCGCTCAGTTGCGATTTTTCTGTATGTAAGTTTGGATTGGCCATATCGTTCACCCGTTACCGTAAAGCTAAGTTCTTTAGCTGCAAAGCTGCACATAATTTTCGATCCTGCCCCGTAAAACTATACGGGTCTGAAAAGCCGCCCAATGAACCGAAGGATGAAAGGATTGATTATCATTTGGTCTTTCACTGAAAGACCAAATGATAACAAAACCATGTTTGCAAGGGACGGTGCTACAGGGCTATGTCGCTGGTAGCCAAAATGCTTCCTCGTCACGGGTAAAAAAAATTATAGGCCCGGCAGGAGGAATAAGCATGAGGCATCGTTGCGTCGCACTCTTTGGCGCTTTGTTCGCTATGCAGCAAGGTGCGGCGGTGTAATTGGCTTTTATGGTGCATTTGAGCAGCTTTCAAAAATGTGACTCACCAACAAAAACTGCGATATCATAAAAGCTGTATAAACATTTTTGTATAGATACGCTATTCCCTCACCCTCGTCCCCTTGGCATCGTACAGCGGCCCCTGTGCAATTTTTCCTTTTATCCAGTCACCGAATACGAGTATTTCTATTTCCGTGTCAATAGCGGCCAGTTCTATGGGCAAATAAGCAAATGCAATAGAAGAACCTATGTAGGCGCCATACCCCCCTGATGTAACCCGTCCGGCAACTTTTCCTGCAACTTTTACCGGCTCGTTACCTAATACAAGTGCACGTGGATTATTTAGTAAAATTGTGACCAGTTTTTTCTTAAGCTGTTTATTTAGCAATGCGGTTTTGCCTTTGAAATCTTTATTCTTTGCTACCGCAAAATTTAACCCTGCTTCATAAGGAGTTTCTTCCGGCGTAATATCGGCGCCCCAGTACAGGTATCCCTTTTCTGTCCGCAATGCATCAATGGCTTTATAACCGCAAGCTACCATGCCATAAGCCTGGCCTTTGCGCCAGAGCAATTGCCACAGTTCCAGTCCCTTTTCAGCCGGGGCATAAATTTCGTAACCCAATTCGCCAACAAAGGTTACACGTACCAGTTGCACAGGTATGCCGCCAATGTTAGTGGGGCGCATGCTTAAGAAAGGCATTGCTTTGGTTGAAAGATCAATATCTGTAAGTGTTGACATCATTTCTCTGGACAATGGCCCCCAAATGCCAAAGCAGGTTAACGATGCCGTTACATTTCTGATAGTAACGGAACCATCTTCGGGCAGGTGGTCAGTAAGCCAGGCCCAATCGTGCGTATGCAGGGCGGTGCCGGAAATCATACGGAAGGTTTGCTCATCTAACTGGGTAATGGTTACGTCACTTTCTATGCCACCATCGTCGTTAAGCATTTGGGTATAGGTTACGCTGCCTGTCCCCTTGTTTACCTTATTGGCACACAAGTTTTCCAGGAAAGCACTTGCCCCGGGCCCGGAGATTTCGATTTTGGAGAAAGAAGATTCGTCAAATATGCCCAGCTTTTCACGGGTGGCCAATGATTCTGTTACAATTGCGGTGCTCCAGTTTTTTCCGGCCCAGCCCGCAGGCCTTAAGGACTCGTAAGCCATATCCTCGTTTGTCTTATAGTAATTTACACGTTCCCAGCCGGATTTCTCACCAAAAACGGCCCCATGTTGCTGGTGCCATTCATAAGCCGAACTCACTTTTAATGGCCTGCCAGCTTTTCGGTCATCACCGGGGTAGCGTATGTCGTAATACATCTCATAATTTTCTACCACACGGGCCAGCGTGTAAGAATAAGATTTGTACTGCGCCCCAAACCTGCGTACATCCATTTCCCATAAATCCAATGTAGGGTGCCCATCCAGCAGCCAGGCTGCCATCTCCCTGCCAATGCCGCCAGCGCCGGCTATGCCATGCGCACAAAAACCTGCCGCTACATAAAAGCCTTTTACCTGCGTTGGGCCCAGGCAAAATTCATTATCCGGCGTAAAAGCTTCGGGGCCGTTAATCATCTTTCGTATGGGTGCATGTGCCATGGCAGGTACCCGGAGTGCTGAGTTAATCATAATTTCCTCCATGCGTTCCCAGTCCTCGGCCAGTAGCTTGCCGTTAAAATCAGCAGGTATTTCGTCTACCAGTTCGCTGTTTAAAAAAGCCGGGGCTGAATGCCTTTCGTAACCGCCCATTACCAGGCCTGCACCATCCTCACGGTAATAAACCAGGTGGTCGGGGTCACGCAGGGTAGGCAGATGCGGCGCATTTTTATCCACCTGCCTGAAGGCGCCTGTTACAAGGTACTGGTGGCTCATAGGTACGATTGGGACGCGTACATCCAGCATACGGGCAACTTCTGCTGTATAAAACCCACAGGCGGCTACTACTTTTCCTGTTTTTATGGTCCCTTTATCTGTGGTAACCGATACTACATGGTTACCCTTTGTGTTGATAGCGGTTACCCTGGTTTGCTGAAAAATTTTCACCCCCATGCGCCTGGCTTCGCCAGCCAGGGAGTTACACAGCAGGCTGGGGTCAAGGTATCCGTCGGTAGGCAGGTAAGTAGCTGCCAATACCTTCTCGGTTGACATGAGCGGGAATAGCTCCTGCGCCCTTTCTGCTGTAATTTCTTCTAATGGCAAGCCAAAAGTGGTGGCCCAGGCTACCTGTTTTTTTAGCTCCTGTTCTCTCTCCGGTGTGCAGGCAACTCTAATGCCGCCACATTCTATCCAGCCCGGATCGGTATCGGGGTTTTGGGCAAGTTTGCGGTAAAGTTCGGCGCCATACATCATCATAGACGTAAGGGTAACAGAACCTCTTAGCTGCCCAACCAGGCCTGCCGAGTGAAAAGTAGAACCGCTGGTTAACTCTCCACGCTCTATAATTACCACATCGGCAGCTCCTTTTAATGCCAAATGGTACGCGATGGATGCGCCGGCAACGCCGCCGCCGATAATAACAATACTTGCCTCTGAGGGTAACTGGTTCATGAATTGTGTTGCTTTATAGTATGTAAGATATTGTCGTATTCTTCACTCAGTAATTCGGGCAGTACAGAATTCCATTTCTTCATGCCCCAGGTTCTGAAATCAAAGTCAATGCTGGAAACAGCTTCCTGTATGCAGGCCCACATCGTCCAGCCGTAACGTGCAATCATTGACCATGCACGTGCACGGGCCACTTTTGCTGTCACATCTTTTTGCCAGTATGCCCCGCAAAGTGTGTGAAGGTCATTTAGTGATAAGCCACTTTCGCTGGCCAGGTTGCCTATTTCAAAAGAGGCTTCGTTAAGGCCGGAGTATTCATAATCTATAATCCAGATATGCTGGCCGTCGTCCATAAAGTTTTCCGCCAGCAAATCGTTGTTGCAGGATACCAGCGGTTCTGGAGTAACGGCAATAGCTTCTTCCAGCGCCAGTACCCTGTATTCAGTTTCCAGGTATTGCCCTGGTATAAAGTAGCCGTTCTCAAGTACCGTTTGCAGGTATCGTTTGCGTATGGAGGGAAAATGAAATGTACCTTCAAAAGCAGGCCCGCTATGCAGTAACCGTAACGAAGCTGCCATCCTGTTAAGCAATACGGTGTTGCCGTGCATGTCCTGCGGGTGCAGTGTTTTGGCATTTATCCAGCTTATAACCAAAACGCCGTCCTCTACCAGCGAATCAATCACGGCCGGGCCAACGCCGGCTTCGTAAGAGCGTTGGGTATTTATTTTTTCATGCAGCCGGTTAATACCTAACACGTTGGGCTCACTATCGCTTACCCGCATTACATACGTGCCGGTTGGCGTATCTACCCGGTAGTTTTTGTTGGTTAGGCCGCCGCCGAGTATATGCATGCCGGTTACAGCGGACAGCCTGGGAATGCGGCCCATAAAAGCGCTTAACCTTTCATCGTGCAGCAATGTTGACATAGTAGTACTGTTAAGAAGGCTGTGAGTTTTGAGCTATGAGCCGTTGGCTTTTTGCCTTCACCAAGATTTTTGCCTGATTTTCTGGTTTTATTATTTTCGGTCGCTTGTAAACACTCCCTTTTATACTGCAAATCGGCAGAGCATCCGGCAGCTCACAGCTCAAAACTCACCGCTTACTTTATACCCGCTTAAATGCTCAATAAAGAACAAGCCGCAGAAGAGTGCGACGCAAGGGACGCCTCATAGTAATTCCTGCCGCCGGGCCCATAAAATTTTTCTTGTTTTTTAGTTGAATAGTTGATACAGGTATTGTTTACCCCAATTGCTTTATTGGCCCTTTAAACCACTTTTTTACTGACAGGTGCCACCATATCCATAAAAACAAGAGTGTAAGCCCTACCAGGATGGGCGCATAGTTTACGGCCAGCCAGGTAAAGTTTTCGCTGCCCGGCACTGCCGATGGCTCAAACGGCAATATGAAATAAATACATACCACAATTATTTCCAGCATGGCTACAGGCGCCATCCATTTGTAATGTTTACCCAGGTTCCACTCGCCGGCGTTAAAACGGCTGCCTGCACGCCACCGCAGCCAGATGGGAATAATAAAAGCCAGGTATAAGCCAATAACCCCAACGGATACCACCGCGTAAAAGGCAGTGGGTATGCCCCTGGGGCTTTTCCATAAAGCGGGCAGCGTTATGAGTACGCCAATAAGCGCTGACCCTAATACGGCATGCACCGGTACATGGGTTTTGCTGTTTATCCTTGCCCAATATTTATGGCCGGGTATGGCGCCATCCCGGGAAAAAGCAAACATCATACGGGAGCAGGATGTGAGGCAGGCTATAGCACAAAATAATTGCCCGCCGGTGGAAATAAGCAATACTATTTTGAACATAAGCGGGCTAAGCGCATTTTCTAAAATAGTAATAACAGAGCCGCTGCCATAGGGGTTGATGGCGGTATCGAATGAGCTTACCACATCTGGCCTGGTGGCGGCAGATAAAAATGCCAGCAACAAAATGTAGCCGCCGACAGAAGAATAAAAAACCGATTGCCAGATGCCTTTTGCGGCGGTAAGATGGGCGCCCTGGGTTTCCTCGCTCATGTGTGCCGATGCATCGTAACCGGTAATGGTGTATTGCGTTAATAAAAAGCCCAGCGGCAGCACATACAGCCAGTACATAGTGCCATTGGAAAAGCCTGAGTTGTTGATTTGCTGTGTAAAAATCCATTTAACTGTTTGATGTTCTGCCGGTACGGCGATGAGTATAACAATAACCAGTGCGGCGCCAAACACGTGCCACCAAACAGAGATATTATTAAGCATGGCCTGCACCTGGCTGCTGAAACAGTTAAGCACTGTTATTACAGCCATGATAATAACAAACCAGGCGAATTGCTGCTTAATATTATCCCCACCAAAAAAAGCAGCAGAATACCCGCTAAAGTAAGTACCAAGTACAATGTTTAAAAAAGTGGCTACACCATATACCACAGACGCTGTTACCGCCAGCAACCCAATGAAGTTGAGCCAGCCGGTATAAAAACCGGTTTTTGCACCCCCGAGTTTGGATGCCCACCAGTAAATGCCCCCGGAGGTAGGGTATGCCGAAGCCAGTTCTGCCAGGCATAGAGCTATGATTAAAATAAACGCCGATATGAGTGGCCACCCGATGGAAATGGCAATGGGGCCGCCATTGTTCCACGCCTGGGAAAAAGTGGTGAAGCAGCCACTGAGAATGGAGATAACAGAAAATGATATAGCGAAGTTGGAAAACCCCGACCACGACCTGTTTAGCTCCTGCTTGTAACCCAATGCTGCCAGCCGCTTTTCATCTTCTGATAAATGTATTTCCTGTTGTGTTGCCGTTTCGGTTGGTTGCATTGCTGTTTGGTTGGTGAAGGATGTATAAATTTAAATGATTAAGTTTTAAAAAACGAGGCGCAATCGTTTGATTGAAATAACTTGTCAGCAAAAATTATCAATTGCACATTTTGTGTAATATATGCAGGCGCTTTTAATGCCCCTTACAACAAATGCCATGTATATGAATGATACGGCAACCAAGGTTATAATACGCCCCTGGAGAAGGGACGATGCACAGCAACTGGCATCTGTAGCCAACAACCGCAGTATCTGGAACCAGGTACGAGACAGGTTGCCCAGTCCTTACACGGTGATGGATGCTTTGCAATGGATTAACCACTGCGCTACGCAGCAACCTGCCGTAAACTTTGCCATTGTGTATAACGATAAGGTGGTTGGCAGCATTGGATGTGTGCCTAAAGAAGATGTTTACCGCAAAACTGTGGAAATTGGGTACTTTATAGGCGAACCCTACTGGAACCGGGGCATTGCGACCGAAGCTGTTGAACTGCTGCTGGCGTATGTCCAGCGTCAATTCAGCGTTATCCGCGTTTATGCCGAAGTTTTTGAAAACAATAAAGCATCCATGCAGGTGCTGCGCAACAATGGCTTTTACCTGGAGGGGATACGCCGCAAAGCCGTTATAAAAAATAACGTCATCATGGATGACTATGTTTGGGTGAAGTTGCTCTAAGCTACTGCAATGCCAATGCCCCATCTTTATATACCGGCAGCACGTTGGCAACATCCGCCGTTATGCAATACTGCAGGTCTTTTTCCAGGCCATAAGCCGCCAGCCGGTGCCAGTGAGAGGTTCTTTGTACAAAGCTGTAAAGGTCTCTTTTGTGCAGGTGGTACATATCTTCCGCCATCAGGCTGCTATCGCATTGTATGGTAAAATGTTCTTTAATGCTTTCTATAACAGCGCCGGCAAACAAAGTATCTTCCATATTAAAACGGTTCTTCCAGGCAGAGCAGCCCAGTATAACATTCTTGCCTTGTTGTACAAGATGTCCGCATACAGCCGAGAGATTGGGGAAGGAGCCGGTGATAACTTCCGATGCGCCATTTTCCAGCGCCATGTGCAGCAGTTTGGTGCCGTTGGTGGTGGTAAGCACCAGGGTTTTGCCTTCAATAAATTCACGATAATACTCCGCCGGAGAATTACCGTGCTGCAGACCTTCAATTACTTTACCGTCACGCTCCCCGGCAGTTATGGCGTTTAGTTTGCTGCCAATGGCAATGCAGTCTTCCACGCCGGAAACGGGTATCACTTTTTCGGCGCCATTGTATAAGGCTGTAGCAATGGTTGATGTTGCACGAAAAACATCTATGATAACAACAATGCTGTCAGATACATCATACAGGTTTAACAGCCCGGGAGATAAAATGGTATATAAGGAAGGTTTGTTTTGCATGGCCGCAAATATAGCGTACAACATTTATGGTAAGGCGGCCCTATGGTTAAAGGGAGTTTTTATGAGCCCGGCGGCAGGAACAAATATGGGGCTTTACTTGCGTCGCACTCGTGTACGCCTTGTTCTTTATTCAGCATTTAAGCGGGTACCAGGCATCCCATATTAAATGGTTATCAGTCAAGCTCAAAACTATCCCCATCGGTATAAATACTAAACAAAATATCTTTCCATTTAATTAACCCTTTAGGATCTTCTGTTAAGCCCTGCGGTTTTTTAAACACAACCACCTGGCTGTTGCCGGCAACAGTGGCTTTATCCTTGTGTACAATAATGGCGGTAGCTTCATCAATACCTATGCAGGCAAGCTGGGGGAAAGCCGCCAAGGCAGATATAAGCCGGTTGTACCTGCTGCGTGCTATAAAATGCTGGTCAATAACAGCTTTTTTTAACAGTCCCAGGCCTTCTGTAAATTCTATGTTCCCGTTCCATATCCTTCCAAAAGTTGAGTGATAAGTGGTGTCGCCTCTTAATTCGTTGCCGGTAATCATGTGTTCACTCATAACAGCCGCCCCGGCGCTGGTTCCTGCTACTGTTGCCCCGCTGTTGTAGGCTTTGTGTATGGCTGCAAAAACAGGCGTATTAAGCACTGCCTTCATAAACCTGGACTGGTCTCCACCGGTGATAAAAATGAGTTTGGCATGTTCTAATGAGTCAAGCCATTGCTGGTTGCTTACTTTTTCGGTTGTAAAGTTCAGGTTGGCTACAGGGTTGCGGCAAACCATACGGATGTCCTGGTAAATGTAATAAAAGGAAGTATCCGGCTCGGATGATGACATGGGCAGTACAACAATGTAATCGTTGCTGTTAAGGCCTGCTGTGTGTATCATGGTTTTCATTAACGCCTCGGTGCGGTTGCCCCCGCCAATAATGAAGAGTTTGCCGGCAGGTTGCTGAGCATTGGAAGCAACGCTGAAAATAAGCAGGAGTTGCAGAATAGATAAACGTAGGTGCATGCAGGAAAGTTAATACATATTGCAATGCTGAAAAGGCTACCGTCCGCGGTATGGCTATATTTGTGCAGTCTATCTATCCGGATCTGAAAAGCTGCCCAATGAACTGAACGATGAACGTAATGCGACGCAACGATGCCCAATTGAAAACCAGGCTTCTGTCACCAAAATAAAAGCTGTATTAAACAAATACATTCACAAACATTAACTGTTTGTTTGCCCTGTTCATTTGTATTCAATGTACCCGCCGCAAACTTTTATCTCCTATCTTTGCGCCGCAGTTATGAATTTAAGTGTGTTGCTTGATAAGTATCAACAAAATCCCCGCCTTTTTCAGTTGGCGGACAGGCTTTCTTTTGCTGACACCCAGCATATCTTCCTAAAAAATTTACAGGGCAGCAGTGCGGAATTCGTGGTAACATCCGTGTTCACGCATCCTTCCACACAACAGCTTAACCACCTGGTAGTGCTGAACGACGCGGAGGAAGCGGCGTATTTTCACAACACGCTGGAAAACCTGACCAATGCGCTGGACCTTTTTTATTTTCCCTCTTCTTTTAAAAACAGGAAGAATTTTAAGCTGCTCAATTCATCGCATGTAATGCTGCGTACAGAGGCGCTTACCAAACTTTCGGCAGGCGGCAACAAAAAAATCATTGTTACCTATCCCGAGGCTTTGTTTGAAAAAGTAGTACTGCCTAAAACACTTAGCGGCAACATCATCCATATTAAAACCAACGATACCATTAACCTTGACAGCCTGATGGAGTTGTTGGTAATGTATGGTTTTGTGCGCACAGATTTTGTGTACGAGCCTGGCCAGTTTGCCTTACGTGGTGGCATACTGGATATTTATTCTTTTGGTAACGAAAAACCTTACCGCGTTGAGCTTTTTGGCAATGATGTAGACAGCATCAGGATATTTGACCCTGAAACACAGTTGAGTGAAAGAAAATTGATGCAGGTATCCATTATACCCAACGTGGAAACGCAGTTTGACAGCGATGAAAAAATATCGCTGCTGGAGTTTTTACCGGAGAATGTGGTTGTATGGCTGAAGGATTGGGACGTAATAAAAGAAAAGATTGAGGAGCAGGAAAACGACCTGGGCAGTTTTCTAAAGTTGCAGGAGCAGGGTGCCACGCCACAGGTAAACGATGAGGAAGACGATACCAAAATTTTAAAGGAAGTTAACCTGGCAGATTTTGTACCGGCAGCAACCATAGAAAGGCAGGTGCAACAACGGCATATTGTTGAGTTTGGGTATAAGCCACAGTTATCAAACTTTGAGATTGAGTTTAAAACAAAACCCCAGCCGGCCTTTAACCGCCAGTTTGACCTGCTGATTAAAGACCTGAAAGATCATGAAGCCCGGAACTATGGCATCTTCATTTTTGCGGAGCAGGCCAAACAGTTAGAGCGGCTTAACAGCATATTTACAGACCTGAATACCGAAATACAGTTTGTGCCTGTAGCCACCGGCATTCATGAGGGCTTTATTGATGAAGACCTGAAAGTGGTTTGTTATACTGACCACCAGATATTTCAACGCTACCATAAATACCGTGTTAAACAGGCTTACAATAAAAACAAGGCACTTACCCTAAAAACCCTTCGCGACTTACAGCCCGGCGATTTTGTTACGCATATTGATCATGGCGTTGGTACCTACAGCGGGCTTCAAAAGCTGGAAGTAAATGGCAAGCTGCAGGAAGCTGTACGCATCATTTACAAGGACAACGATATACTCTATGTGAACATCAACAGCCTGCATAAAATTTCCAAATACACCGGCAAGGAAGGCAGCCCGCCAAAAGTAAATAAGCTGGGCAGCGATGTATGGAACAGGCTGAAAGAAAAAACCAAAACCAAGGTTAAGGAAATAGCTTTCGATTTAATAAAGCTGTATGCCCAACGCAAAGCCCAGCATGGTTTTGCGCACTCACCGGATAATTACATGCAAACCGAGCTGGAGGCATCTTTTATTTATGAGGACACACCAGACCAAAGCAAGGCCACCGCGGATGTAAAAAAGGATATGGAAAGCGAATCGCCTATGGACAGGCTGGTGTGCGGTGATGTTGGTTTTGGTAAAACAGAAGTAGCCATACGGGCCGCTTTTAAAAGCTGCCTGGATGGCAAACAGGCTGCTGTGCTGGTACCTACCACCATATTGGCTTTTCAACACTATAAAACCTTTAAAGACCGCCTGAAAGATTTTCCTGTAACGGTAGATTATGTTAACCGCTTTAAATCCACCAAAGAGAAGAAGGAAACACTTAGTAAATTAGAAGAAGGAAAAATTGATATCATTATAGGCACCCATGCCTTGCTGGGCAAAGACGTAAAGTTTAAAAACCTGGGCCTGATGGTGATTGACGAGGAGCAAAAGTTTGGCGTAGGGCACAAAGAAAAACTGAAGACACTAAAAACCAATGTGGATTGCCTTACGCTTACTGCCACGCCCATACCACGAACCCTGCAATTCAGCCTGATGGGCGCCAGGGATTTAAGCATCATCAATACGCCACCGCCCAACCGGCAGCCCATACAAACAGAAATAGCCAGCTTTAGCCAGGACTTTATACGCGATACCATCTATTACGAAACGGAACGTGGCGGGCAGGTATTTTTCATTTTCAACCGCATACAGGGCGTAAAAGAAATGTCGGCCCTGTTGCAGGGCCTTTGTCCGGATTTAAGCATTTCCTACGCCCACGGCCAGATGGAAGGCCATGAACTGGAAGAAAAAATACTCGACTTTATAGACCGCAAATACGATGTGCTGGTGTGCACCAACATTGTAGAAAGCGGTGTTGACATACCCAACGTTAATACCATCATCATTAATAATGCCCACCATTTTGGCCTGAGCGATTTACACCAGTTGCGTGGCCGTGTGGGCCGCAGCAACCGTAAAGCTTTCTGCTACCTGCTGGCCCCGCCTATGAGCACTTTACCTGCAGATAGCAGAAAACGCCTTCAAACGCTCGAGCAGTTCAGCGACTTGGGCAGCGGTTTCCAGATTGCCATGCGGGATCTTGACATTCGCGGCGCAGGCAACATGCTGGGTGGCGAGCAAAGCGGCTTTATGGCCGAAATTGGTTTTGAGATGTACCAGAAAATACTGGACGAAGCCATCCGCGAATTAAAGCGAACCTCGTTTAAGGACTTGTTCAAGGAAGAAATAAGCCGCCAGGATGATTTTGTAAGCGATTGTACCATCGACACAGATTTGGAAGTGCTGATTCCCGACAGTTACGTGGAAAGTATTACCGAACGGCTATCGCTATACACCCGCCTTGATAATTGTGAAAAAGAGGAAGAACTGCAGCAGTTTCACCATAAAATGATAGACCGGTTCGGGCCCATGCCCCAACAGGTGGATGATTTGTTTACCACCGTACGTTGCCGCTGGCTGGCAGTTGAACTGGGCTTTGAAAAAATGGCGCTGAAAGAAGAAACCCTGCGTTGTTACTTTATCAATAAAAACGACTCCCCTTACTTCGAGTCAGACACATTCAAAAATATCCTCCAGTACCTGCAAACCGGTACCAATAAGGCAAGGCTTAAACAGGCCGGAAAAAACTTCCTGTTGGTGGTTGACGATATAAAAAACATGCAGGCCATGCAACAGTTTTTAGGCCGCATGCATAAAGCCGTGTTGAAAAAAGAAACCTTAGCAGTGTAATTAATAATCCCTCCTGCTAACAAAAGCTTTGCCGTTACACGGCAAAAAAAGCTTTATGGGCCCGGCAGCACGAACTACTATGAAGCTTTACTTGCGTCGCACTCTTGTACATTTTGTTCGCTGCGCAGCAGGGTGCAGCAGGTTCTACTTTGTTCAATGT
The DNA here is from genome assembly GCF_009650435.1 of Foetidibacter luteolus. Lineage (GTDB taxonomy): Bacteria > Bacteroidota > Bacteroidia > Chitinophagales > Chitinophagaceae > Foetidibacter > Foetidibacter luteolus. Next base: position 50,447 of record NZ_VVIP01000043.1, on the reverse strand, counting down.
TCTGCTGTTTTATTGTAGAGGCAATTTTGGCATTGGTTGTGCCCGGCAACTTTATAAAACGCATCCGCTTACGCATCACCAGGCCAGTAACCTGTAACCTGCCCTTCCTGGCTTGCCCGCTGTTAACCTCATTTAAGCAAATTATAAGGTAACCTTTGAGCAAGCACATGCATTAAATTTTAAATTTATGCAATCCAATATCTACGCAATGACTGACAAGCTCCACAATCTTACAGAGGGCATCAAAGAACTTGAAGCCATTATCCATTCAAACAGGCGGGAAGGTAAACCAACACAAGGCAAAGAATTGCTTTTGATGGATATGTATATGATGAAATGCGAACTATTAGAAAAGGCCGGGTTACAACAGCCTGTACAATAACGCAGTGACACATGGGGAGAAAATGAAATAATTGTTATTGATTAACTATTGGTAATTGGTTTTTGGTTAGTAAGCAATATTTTTTGTAACTTTCTATAACAGCACATCCCCAATGATTTATTACATCAACAACCAAAAAACCGCCCGGGAACACCGGCTTTGGCTTATACTACAGTATGTAGCCTTTATTATCGCGGCAAGTATTGCACTGTTTATGCCGGGCCCGGCATAAAACTCAGTTTTGTTTTAATGGTTACTCAAAAGAAAATGTGGCCTGGCGGCAGGAATTGCATCCTTTTTACTTCTTATCGCCGAAGAAAAGCATGTTTAGGTCGTTCTCAATTATGGCATAATCATTATGGCTACCGGGCCATCCTTCAAGGGAGCAAATGATAAAGCCAAGGCTTACCAGTTCTGGCCCAAAGCGGGCTATAATCTTATTTACATCCAGGTTTTTTAATTCCGCAGAATTTTCCAGGGCATTATTTATGGTGCCAGGCGTAAGCTTAGCTTGCCTTTCAAAGCTCTCCACAGTCATGCTGTTCAAATCAATAAACTTTAAAACAGAGTTCAGCGAATGCATACAACCAATTTTAGTTTCAGTTATAGTACCTGGCTTTCCGGAAAACAGGTTAACAAAAAAGGGCTTGCATAGAAATGCGGCCCCGCTTTTTAATCCAATATCCTATGAAAAACCTTTAAGAGGTTTTCAATCGGTATGCCAAGATGTAAATTGGTTGATTTTCAACAAGTTGTAAAACGGGTACGGCTTTACTTTCCATTTATGGGAATTGCCGGGGTTCAAATAGGGAAGATGACCGCGCAACGGGGTAAGGTCATAAAAAAGAGGCCGCAGCCTCTTTTTTATGATGATGAGCAACCCTTACAAAAGAGATTTTACCACGTCAATAACTTTCTCCAGGTTAGAAGTATCCTGGCCGCCGGCTGTGGCAAGAGTTTTCTGGCCACCGCCACCACCTTTAATAAGCGGGGCTATGTGCTGTTTGATAACTGTTGGCGCATCAAATTTCTTAATATCAATAACGCCCTGGTCAAGCGCCAATGCAACGGAGGCTTTGCCATCCACATTGGCCGCCAGCACAATGGCAAAGCAACTGATGTCTTTCTGAAGGTCGAAGCAAAGTTTTTTAAGCGCATCGGCGCTGCCCACTTCCACCACATCGCCGATAAACACAGCATCTAAGCCTTCCGTTAACGGAAAAGTAGTTTGTTTATCCAGTAGCTGCTGTTTTAGCACATTCAGTTGTTTGGCCTCCAGCGATTCTATTTTTTTCTTCAACTCACTGTTTTCAGCGGCCAGGTTTTCAATGGCTTTGCGGATGTCTTTGGGGTTTTTCAGCACCTCTTTAATGCCGGTTATAACCGCCAGTTGTTCGTCCATGTAGCCGGCCGCGGATTTACCGCTGACCGCTTCTACCCTGCGTACACCTGCCGCTACGGCAGATTCGTGGGTTATTTTGAAGAAACCCAACTCGCCGGTATGGCCAACATGGGTACCACCGCAAAGTTCTACAGAATAGGCAGGGTCTATAATTACTACACGAACCACGTCGCCGTATTTTTCGCCAAATAGTGCCATAGCGCCTAATTGCAGGGCTTGTTCCTTCGGCAGCTCTTTAATAACTACGGGAATATTCTCTCTTATCTTTTCATTTACCAGTTGTTCAATCCGGGCTATTTCTTCGTCTGTAACCTTAGCGAAATGAGAAAAATCGAACCGGAGGTGCTCTGCATTAACCAGGCTGCCTTTTTGGGCAACATGTGTACCCAGCACTTTGCGCAGCGCCGCATGTAATAGGTGGGTAGCGCTGTGGTGTACAGCGGTTGATTTTCTTTTGGCAACATCTACCCTGGCGGCAGCTTCAGTTTCAATGTTGGCCGGCAGTTTATCAGTAAAATGGATGAACAGGTTGTTTTCCTTTTTTGTGTCCAGTACATTTATCACTTCGCCGTCAAAGTCCAGGCTGCCGGTATCGCCCACCTGTCCGCCGCTTTCCGCGTAGAAAGGTGTATTATCCAAAACCAGTTGAAAAGCTTCCTTCCCTTTCGCTTTTACCTTGCGGTACTTAACCACTTTGCTGATGGTTTCCAGCAGGTCGTAGCCAACGAATTCGGAATTACCGTTTTCGTCCAGCACTATCCAATCTTCTGTATCAATGGCAGTGGCGGCACGGCTGCGGGATTTCTGCTGTTGAAGTTGGCTATCATATTCTGTTTTGTCTACATGCCAGCCAATTTCTTTTGCCATTAACTCTGTTAAATCGTAAGGAAATCCATAAGTATCATTTAATTCGAAAGCAAATTCGCCATTTACTTCTTTCCTTTTTCTAGCAAATTCGTATTTGGAAATCAAGCTAATATACGAAGCTGTAACTTTTGAATCTTCCTCTGGATCATTAATGTTTTCCATTATGAAGGAACTGCTTGCAGAGCCACCGGTTGCACCTGTATATATAGAAAATCTTTTGATGCCGGCGTCAATTGTTCTTAAAAAATTATGCTCCTCCTCTTTCACCACCTTACTTACAAAATCAACCTGGTGCTGCAGTTCCGGGAATACGGTTTCAAACTGCCTTGCCAGCAGCGGCATAAGCTGGTGCAGCAGCGGCTGTTTATAATCCAGGTAGGAGAAATAATAACGTACAGCCCTGCGCAATATGCGGCGTATTACATAACCGGCGCCTGTATTGGAGGGCAACTGCCCATCTGCAATGGTAAAAGCAATGGCCCGTATATGGTCTGATATAACCCGAAAGGCGATGGCCTGCCTGCTATCGCTATAATCGTAGTTTTTGCCGGTTATTTTCTCCGTTTCCGCAATGGTGCCGGTAAAAATATCTGTATCGTAGTTGCTTTGCTTGCCCTGCAGCACACGTACCAGGCGTTCAAAGCCCATACCGGTATCCACATGTTTTGCGGGCAGTTCCTCAAGCCGTGTACATTCAAGAATTTTCTGAGCCCGCTCCTCTTTGCCAGGATTTTTTGTGTTTAGGTTCCAATCATCGAATCCTTTTTTATCAGACCAAACACGGTTAAATTGAATAAATACATTGTTCCATATTTCTATTACCTGCGGATGGTCATTATTTACCAGCATTTTGCCATCTACCACTTTTCTTTCGTCATCGCCGCGGCAATCCACATGTATTTCGGTACAGGGCCCGCAGGGGCCGGTATCGCCCATTTCCCAAAAATTGTCTTTTTTGTTGCCCAGCAATATCCTGTCTTCGGCAATTACTTTTTTCCACTCATTGTAAGCTTCTTCATCTTTAGGCAGCCCTTCTTTTTCATCGCCTTCAAAAATGGTAACGTAAAGGCGGCTGCTATCCAGCTTATATACTTCCGTTAATAATTCCCAGCTCCAGGCAATGGCTTCTTTTTTAAAATAGTCGCCAAAACTCCAGTTGCCCAGCATTTCAAACATGGTATGGTGATAGGTATCTACACCCACTTCTTCCAGGTCGTTATGTTTGCCGCTTACACGCAGGCATTTTTGCGTATCGGCCACACGGGTATGCTGTGGTTTTTTGTTGCCAAGAAAATAATCCTTAAACTGGTTCATACCCGCATTGGTAAACAAGAGGGTGGGGTCGTTCTTAACAACTATAGGAGCCGAAGGCACTACCTGGTGGCCTTTCTGACGAAAAAAATCTAAAAACTGTTGCCTTATTTCTGCGCTGGATAACATAAACTTTCAATAAAAATTTACAACTGCGCTGCCTGCTTAGCAGCTATCTTTGCCCCGTTTTAAAGGGCTGTAAAGGTAATTGAAACCCCCAAACACCCTATAGGGCAAAGAAAAAAAGAAAAGCAACCGGTAGAATTTTTGTTTGCTGAATTTTAGGCAGGCGGTACCCGGCACTCTTTGGGAAAAGGGTTTGGAAATTACCGCCAAGCACAAGGGCTGGAAAATATAGTGCGGGGAAGGGTACAAAAGCTGAAACTACCCGGTGGGAAAAGCTGAGTAGCGAACAAAGCGTACAAGTGAGTGACACAACGAAGCTTAATAGCAGCACGAAAGTCCGTCCCCCATAAAAAACACCCGATGATGACAGGAAGATGAAAAAAATTAAGTACTTCTACAATACCCACACGCTGCGATATGAAAAGCTGATTACGCCTTTCAGGGTAAAGCTGTTGCGTGTATTTGGCTTTATTGCCGCTGCCGTGGTTACCGCCGGCATTATTGTGCTGATTGCGTTTCAATACATTGAATCTCCGGAAGAAAAATTACTGAAGCAACAGAATGATAACCTGTCAGCCAATTACAAACTGCTTTCGCAGCGCATTAACCAGTTGCAGCAAAAGGTTGGCGAGTTGGAAAAAAGAGATAATGAAGTGTACCGCTCCATTTTTGAATCGGCGCCTGTGCCGGATAGTGCCCGCCTGAAAGAAATGAGCATGGCCAAAGAAATACAACTGGTGCAGGGTATGGGTGCCGGCGATTTGGTGAGCAGCATTGCCGGCCAGTTGAACAACCTTATACTGCGCACTGCGTACCAGGAAAAATCTTACCAGGAGATTGACGGGCTGATAAACAACAAGGAAAAGCTGCTGGCCGCCATACCGGCCATACAACCCGTTAGCAACAAGAGCCTTACCCGTGTAGCGTCTGGCTTTGGCACCCGTATAGACCCCGTGTATAAAATCAATAAGTTTCATGCCGGGCTTGACTTTACAGCCCCGCAAGGCACCCCTATTTACGCTACGGCAGATGGCACTGTTAAGGAGTCTGATTACAATGCCGGCGGCTATGGCAACCATGTAGTTATTAACCATGGCTTTGGTTACGAAACATTGTATGGCCACATGGTGCGTATTAAGGCGAGGACCGGCACCAAAGTAAAAAGGGGCGAAGTGATTGGCTATGTGGGCAGCACCGGTAAAAGCACCGGCCCGCACTGCCACTATGAAGTACACCGTAACGGCCAGCCGGTTGACCCTGTTTATTACTTTTATAATGACCTTACACCAGAGCAGTACGACCGCATGCTGAAACTTGCGGCAGCGGGCAACCAGAGCTTTGATTAGATAAGAATGTTAACCTTTGTTCCCTTGCCGGGCTCGCTTTCTATGCTTATTTCGGCGTGAATTTTATCCAGGAATTCTTTGATGAGGATAAGCCCCAAACCGCTGCCGGGCTCGTTTTGTGTGCCGGGTTCTGAAAAATTCTTAGGGTTTTCAAAAAGGCTTTTACGTTTTTCTTCTGTCATGCCAACACCTGTATCGGCTACCTGTATAAGGGTTTTATCGTGCTGCGTAAAACTGCTGACCGTTATGGTACCGTTTTCAGTGTATTTGTTGGCATTGGTAACCAGGTTGCGGATGATGAACTTTAGCGCATCGGGATCTGTATGGATGGTGTTGCATTGCGAATTAAGCACCAGCCTGTTGTTTTTAAGCGTAGAGGCGGCATGCACCATGTCAAAGCAATGCTGAACGATGGCGGGAAAATCAACATCCTTTTTCACCAGCTTTTTCACGTTAATCTGCATCCGTCCCCATTCCACAAGGTTGGCAATCATGTCAATGGTGCTGTCTATTTGTTTGGAAGCAACTTCCAGCATTTCGTCAAATTCTTCAGCGGAAATAATATCGTCATTCTTTAATTCAAGGATGGATTTTATTGCCCCCAACGGATTTCTAACATCGTGCGAAACAATGGACAATATTTTTTGCTGCGTTTTAACCAGGTTGGCAACTTCCGCATGTTTTTTATGTAATTCCAGCAACTGCATGGCCTGGTTAGCCAATACTTTCAGCATAAACTTCTGGGTTTCAGTAAGGCTTTTGGGTTTGCTGTCTATTACGCAAAGCGTACCCAGCGAAAGGCCTTTTTTTGTAATAAGGGGCATTCCGGCATAAAAGCGTATGTTGGGGTTGCCAGTAACCAGCGGGTTATCAAAAAAGCGCTCATCCTGCAGTGCATCAGCAATTTCCATTATTTCGGTATGCAGTATGGCATGCCCGCAGAAAGAAATATCGCGGTCGCCTTCCGCGTCTTCAATACCCACTTTGGCTTTAAACCATTGGCGTGAAACATCAACCATTGTAATGGTGGAAATGGGGGAGTCGCTTATGGCGGAAGCAAGCTGCACAATCTGGTTAAAAGCTTCTTCGTAAGCCGTATCCAGTATATCGTAACTGTATAATTCTTCCAATCTCTCCTTTTCGTTTTCCGGTAAGTTAGCCGCCTTCATATTGGATTTTTAGCGTAATTATTTTGATAAAGGTAAGGTAATGCGGGGCATTGCTTTACGCAGTTATCCGCGGTTTGAACAATGAAGTACAAAAAGGTTGGATTAAATATAATTTGGTTACCGGCGTTCGGTTTTTCATGGGGACTTCGTTGCGTCGCAAGCACTTTATCGTCTGGTTCTTTGGGCGGCTTTTCAGACCCGGGCAGGCAGGAGAAAAGGAAAGTAAATGATGCAGTGCCTTTTTTGCTGCAAAACAGCATTTATATTTACGGCGTAATGAGAATACATAGTGCGCTGATATTATTTTCCATTGTCCTGCTACCCCATTTGGCTTTTGCACAGGAGCTGAGTTACACCCACTATGATACTAAAAACGGCCTTGCCGGTTCCACCGTTTATTGTTCAACTTTAGACAAAGACGGCTTTTTATGGTTTGGCACAGAAAACGGGCTAAGCCGTTTTGATGGAACACATTTTAAAAATTTTACCACCAGGGATGGCCTGCCGGATAATGAGATACTTGAGTTGTTTACTGACTCAAGGGGAAGGGTTTGGATGGCGCCTTTTAGAAATGAGATTTGTTATTATTATAAAGGGGTGATACATACAGCCGAAAATGATACCACGCTGGCAAAAGTTAAGCTGCTTTCTAATATCCGGCATTTTGCAGAAGATGCCCATGGAAATATTTTAATCAGTGATTACAGCAGGTCGAGGCTTTACCTGGTTGCGGCAGATAATGAAGTTAAAAATATAAGTACTATAAACTCAAGATTTTTTAATAAAATCGGTGTTATATCAAAAAGTCCTCAAGGTAATTTTTGGGTTCTCGAAAATGATACCTTGTATGAATTTGCAAATGGGTTTTTTAGAAGTATCGCTGAGATAGATTCCGCTGGTATTCTAGACAAACAAATCTTTTTGGCTAATAACTTTTTAGCCAAAAAGCACCACTCAGATGAGTTGGAATTAAAGAATTTAATCTCAGGTAAAAAAATCATTATACCTTACCCTCACACGCTTTTTAAGTACACTATTGTTAATGACTCCCTGGTTGCCCTTTGTAAAAATTCTGGCATTGATGTTATTAATACTAAAACGCTTGCTTATTTAACTTATCTAGAAGGAAGGCCTGTGACTGATTTGTTAATAGACAAAGAGGGTAGCTTATGGTTTACAACCTTAGGGCAAGGTATTTGCAGGTTAAATTCACAGGTTGTAAAAAACTTCGGTTTGCCAGAAATAAGTAATTCTAAGCCTTCTATTTCTGCAATTTTTAAAATAGGCAGTAAGATAATTGCCGGCGCAAGCCTAAGTGCTTTATATGAAGTAAATGTGGATGATGGTCTTGAAAGCATAGTTCAAAAGGGATTTGCGGCCGGTGTTGCTGTAGTTTCTGAAATTTTGGATGTAAAAGAGCTTAGTAATGGGGATTGGATTTTTTTTGAAAGCTCACAAATATTGAAATCCGCTGGTAATTTTGCACCGGATAAAGGAGTTCGAATCCCTACCAAATCCGTTTCTTGGGTCGATAAGACTAAATTTGTCGTCGCGACACCAAGCTGTACCTTGATTTTCGACCCCTATTCCTTCCGCATTTTAGATACTATTTGGAACCAGCGCACTACAGCCGTTTATTATCGTAACGATACTTTTTTTATAGGCGCATTGGATGGGCTTCACCTGCTTGTGCGTGGTAAGCCTGCAAAACATTGGGGCGCCTCTGTACTATCTTTTAAAAACAGGATAACTGCTATTAAAGAATCTGCAGACGGAACACTTTGGATAGCAACTTATGGCGATGGGTTACTCGCCTATAAAAACAATCGTATAATAACTCATCTAACAACAGATGATGGTCTTACAAGTAACATTTGCCGAAATATTTTTATTGATGGTAATAAACTTTGGGTAGGCACAGATAAGGGCTTAAACAAGATATCCTTTAAAGCTGAAAAGGCATCTGTTACTCAATACACAACCTCTGACGGAATTGCTTCAGATATTATTAATGCGGTATTTGTAGAAAACAGTATGGTGTTTGTTGGTACCCGTGAAGGGCTTACTTTTTTTGATGAGCAAAAAATAAATTCTAACTCCCGCTGCGATTTACGCCTAACCGGCATCTCCGTTTCCGGTAATTCTTTTTCTACCGATAGCAGCAACTTCAATCTCCCCCACAATAAAAACAATATCCAGTTCAATTTTGTGGGCATCTCTTACAGGTCTGCCGGAGATATTACTTACCGCTACCGGCTTATTGGCCTTGACAGTGTCTGGCAAACAACCAGGGAAACATATTTAAGCTATCCCACACTTCCTTCGGGCGATTATGTATTAGAGCTGCAGGCTACTAACAAATTTGGTGTCAACAGCGATATCATGTCATTACCTTTTTCTGTAGAAAAACTGTTGTGGGAAAAAACATGGTTTAAGTCATTACTGATTTTGGCAATTGCTGCCTTTGTTTGGCTGCTGCTCAATCTTCGTATCAGGCATGTACGCCGCAATGAATCTGAAAAGCAAAAAATAGCCAAGAAAATTACAGAGCTGGAGCAGCTTGCCCTTAAATCTCAAATGAACCCGCATTTTATTTTTAACAGCCTTAATTCTATACAGCAGTACGTAATGGATAAAGATATTGCGGGGGCCAACAAATTCATATCAGGGTTTAGCCGTTTAATGAGGCAAACATTGTTTTTTTCCGCAAAATCACATATTAATCTCGCGGATGAAATTACTTACTTAACCACTTACCTGGAACTTGAAAAAGACAGGCTGGAAAATGCATTTACTTACCAGGTTATTACCGGGCAGCACATTTATCCTCATGATTATCTTATACCGCCCATGATACTTCAGCCCTATGTAGAAAATAGTGTAAGGCATGGCGTTCGTTACAGGAAAGATCATGCAGGTGTTATTTTAATTTCTGTAACTAAACAGGATAGTTACCTTGTCTGTGTAATTGAGGACAATGGTATCGGAAGAAAAATGTCGCGGCAATTAAAAGGAAATACCACCATTGAGTACCAATCCAAGGGCATGTCTTTAACAAGCGACAGGATAAAACTGATCAACGAAAGTAGTGCGCAAAAAATAGAAGTGATGATAGAAGACCTGGAAGATGAAACTGCGGTACCCCGCGGCACAAGGGTAACAGTTCGCTTCCCCGTCATTGAGAACTAAATACCAATCAAACTATGATACGGGCATTGATTATTGACGACGAGCCTAAAAATATCCGGGTATTAAAAAACCTCGTGGAGCAGTTTTGCCCGCAGGTAAAAATTTGCGGAGAAGCGGAAAATGCCGAAACAGCTATCCGGTTAATAAAAGAACTTCATCCTGGCCTGGTATTTCTTGATATTGAAATGCCTTACGGCAACGCGTTCGATATGCTGGATAAATTAATGCCGGTTGATTTCGAAATCATATTCATAACCGCTTTTGATGAATATACCTTAAAGGCTTTTAAATATAGTGCGCTTGATTACCTTTTAAAACCCGTAAACATCGAGGAGCTGAAGGAGGCTGTTGAAAAAGCCGAAAAAAGAATTCAACACAAGGATACCAACCAACAGTTGAATAACCTGCTGTATAACCTTAAAAAAAACAATACAACACTTCAAAAAATCGCCCTTCCTTTCAAAGAGAGTTTGCTGTTTGTTCCCGTAAACAACATCACCAGGTGCGAGGCGAGTAGCGGCTATTGCAATGTTTTTACTTCAGACGGGCAAAAATTCCTGGGTACAAAAACCATCAAAGAGTATGAGGAAATGCTTCCCCCAGACGTATTTTTCCGTATTCATAATTCGCATCTTATCAACCTTACTTATGTACGAAAATATTTAAAAGGCCGCGGCGGCCTTGTTGAAATGGAAGATGGCGTTATGATTGAAGTGGCCAGCCGCCGCAAGGAAGAATTTCTTGCCCGCTTCGGTTACAGGTAAAAGTAACCCTGGGTCTGCAGTTGCGTATTTTCCCTGGCCAATTGTATTATTGTCATAATCGTTAGGGGGTGTCCCTCGTGCCTCGGGCCGGGCTTTCCGCTCATACTCCGGCACAAAAGCCGACACACAAGACCTTCACCGGGGTATCCGCTTCAATCCCTCACCCAAAGGTGATGCAGCCCGCTTTCAATGCCGGCAGTTTCATGCGCAGGTTCCTTAAAATATCAGCCCACAGTGGGAAAAGCAGTTTCCGGAACTTCATAAAATCCCATCAATTGTACAAAAAAAGCATGGCTAAACTCAACCGGCAATAGGCAACTCACTTCAATTTTTCCCTTCGACAATGCAAAAACACTTTTCTAAAAACACAATAAGTAGTCAATTCTGCACACCTGTCAGGTTAAATTGCACGGCCGTTAAAATGTTCAAAATAACAACGGTTAGCATATTATTTTTACATTCAAATATGCCCCTTTAGTAGGCCCTCTACCACCCTTAACTATGATATCACAGAAAAATATCATCGTAAAATATTACCCCTGTGATAACGATTTACAGCCCGGAAAAACCGGGCTTTATATCCTTTAATTCACTTATGTTCTCCGGTAGTAAAATCACTGACTTAACCAGTCAAAAAAGTATGGATTTGTTACTTTATTGTACTGTCAAATTAGCCTTGTGTTATTTTTAAAGTAATAGTAAAACTGAATAAGCCATACAATAACAATAAGAAGATAGTAGAATAGTCTATGTAGTGGCATAGCGCTGGTGTTTTTGTTTAAAAACTTCAAAACAGTAAAAAAAAGCGATATTATTTTTTTTCAAAAACATTTCACACAGTTTCACACAATTCATCCCACCGGCTGGTGTACCTGGGGCTCCGCAACTCCTGCCGCATCTTCCAGTTGCGTTCTGTTCCCGAAGCGGCAAACTTTAAAGCATCATCCCGCATGCTGAAGTTGATATTGTCAATCATCCCCATCAGCATCCGGTGATTATTCCGCGATTCCGGTACAAACAGGTTGCCCTGTATAGATTCATCCGGTACCAGCCCGCTAACCGTAACGCCTGCCTTTTTATAAAGAGAGCCATCCTTATATACTTCATCCACCAGTTTTACAGCCGCCTTAATAAGTTCATGGGTTAACGAGGTGGCGTGCGGCAAAACGGTGTAAGCACTTATGGTTGGGCCATGCCTGAAACGTTCCCCATCTTTAGGCGCAACTTTGGGAACAACAAAAATGCTGACAACCGAGGCTGCACTTTGCTGTCTCCTTAACTTCTCTGCACAGCGGGATGTATAGGTGGCAATGGCTTCCTTTATGTCTTTTATCGTTTTTACTGGTGCTCCAAACATGCGGGTGGTTGCAATCATTTTCTTTTCATCCAGTTCATCTTCCATCTGCATAACAGGCTCGCCTTTTAGCTCCTTTATCAACCGCAGGCCAGTAACGCCACCCAGGTTTTTGCGGGCCCACTCCTCGTTCATACAGCGTAACTGGTAAGCATCGTCAATGCCAAAGCGTTTTAGTTTTTCTGCATATTGGTGCCCCACCCCCCATATATCACCAACTTTTGTACGGCATAGCGCATCGTTTATTTTTTCAGGTGTATCTATTACCATTACACAGTTAGAGACCCCCTTATCTTTTTTACACAGCCGGTTAGCCACCTTGCTTAACACTTTGGTAGGGGCCACGCCTACAGAAACGGCCACACCTGTCCACTGTTCTACCGTATAACGTATTTGCAGGGCTGCTTCATATAATTGCTCATGCGGAATATCTTTTAGGTCAAGAAAAGCTTCATCAACAGAGTATACTTCTACATTGTCTTCTTCCACAATTGTTTTAAGTGTCTCCATCACACGCCAGCTCATATCGCCATAAAGATTATAGTTGGATGAAAATGTTTCCACCTTATGCTTCTCTATAAATGGCTTGGCCTGGAAGTATGGTACCGTCATGGTAATGCCTAACTTTTTGGCCTCATCGCTCATGGAGATTACGCAACCGTCATTGTTACTCAGCACAATTACCGGCTGCTCTTTCAAATCCGGCCTGAACACCCGTTCACACGAACAATAAAAACTGTTGCAGTCAACAATAGCGTAAAACCCCCTCCGCCGCCCGAAGGGGTAACCGGTAACCGGCTGTGTTTTTATGTAACTGTTTTTGGTTAACATCGTTTCTTGTAAATACGTCAGTGTAGTCAAAATAGGCCTTTCTGCACCGCTTTCGTATTCAGGTCTTTAAAGTCAAAGCGTTCAACTGCTTTATATCCTTTTTCTCCGGTGCGGCGTTTAAGCAGCAGCATATAATCAGCAATAAACCTTCCATGAAAATGTTTGTGCTCATATTCCTGCCAGCTTTTTTCGTACTGCCAGGGCTGCAATTTTCGGGCTATGGTTAAGTGGGGCTCGGTAATAAAATGCGGCTTATGATCTTTATCCAGCTTCATCAGCTTTTGCGCAGCCCGGATGGATTTAACCGTGTCAACAATCTGCACTTTGCTGGTAATGTTGATATATATAGTGTGCGAGGGAAAGCTGCCATAATTCTTCAGCTCAACCTTAATGGCGGGTAAGCCCAGTGCAATGCTGTACAAGTGCTGCACAATACGCGGCTGCATCATTTCGTACTGCTGAAATTTTACCAGCGTAATATGCGGCTTGCCAAAAGTTGTGTCACACTGGTACTGCTGTTTGAAGTAATTCTTTTCTTCAACAATCATGTTCCATAATTCTTCATGTGGCTGAAGCACCAGCAGAAACTCACATTCGGTATAACCGGGTAATGACAGTAATTCGTTTTCCATAATATACCCCAACCCCTAAAGGGGAGTTTTGATGCTTTGCTTTAATGATGTTTAGTTAATTGTGCAGGCTTGCATTACTGCCTGCAGCCGCCATATATTCCGAACGATGAAAGGATTGCGACGCAACAGGCGATGCCATGAAAAACTTTCGCTGGTATCATAAATTGTTCCATGTTCAAAAGTTCAATGCTTATAGTATCTGTCTTGAACGTTAGCGTTGAATAATCCAGCAACCTTACGCTTCCGCCAGCCTGAATACATTTACGGTTTCACATTTATCGTACTGGCTTTTGCGCCGTAACAACACCAGTTCTCCAACTGTAAACGAGGCGTGAAAAACTTTCTGAGAATAATCCAGCATGGCTTTGTCGTACACACGCTCCTGTATGCGGCGGGCAATAGTTAAGTGCGGGTGAGAAATAAAAAAGGGTTTAGGGCAACCATTGCTGTTGATGTATTGTTCCAGCATTTTTAAAGATGCTGCCATTTGTTTAAAAGGTTCATGCTCCTGCACACGCACATACAGTGTTTTCGAAGAAGGAAAACCGCTGAAATTATTCAGCATTACTTCAAAGCTTTTGTGCGAGCCAACAATGCGGTGCATGTAACGTATAAGCGTTTCTTCCATGGCTTCTTTGGCCATAAAATTAGCAATGGTAATATGGGGCAGGGTTTTAATGGCAATCCGTTCCTGGTAGGCGTTATAAAAATTTTGCTTCTCTGCAACCAGTTGTTCATACACTTCTTTAGCAGGGTGTACAACCAGCAAATACTCGTATAAGTTATTCCCCGCAAAAGCAGGCCCGGTGTGCATTTGATAGGAAGTGTGCATAACTAATATTTTTAAAAACAAATAATTTAGCATAAAATTGCTAAATAAATTAGTAAGTACCAAATAAATTTTCCTTCGCTTTGTGGGGACAATGCGGGGAGCCACCTTAAAACAGTTTATATGGAAAGGGAACGCATGTATGGCGCCGCTTATAACGGCAGCAAAGATTTTACGCAACACGATGTGCAGGCGGCCAACGCCACCGGTTTTGGCGCAGCCGCAGATGATTACATGGAGCGGGGCATAGACTTAAACGAACAGCTTATTTTAAACAAGCCTGCTACTTTTTTCTTTCGCATGAACGGCGATGCTATGATGGACGATGGCATTTTTAATGGCGATATTCTTATTGTTGACCGCAGCCTTAAACCTGTAAGCGGCAAGGTTATCGTTGCCATTGTAGATGGCGAATTGCTGGTACGCCGCCTGCAAAAAAATATCAACAGCGTGGTGCTGGCCGCCGCCAATAAAAAAATGAGCGATATACAGCTCTCGTACTTTGATGACCGCAGTAATGTTTGGGGCGTGGTAAGTTGTGTAATACATATCCTGGAAAAAAGTTTGCTGGGCAACAACAGCAAAGACACCTACAAACACCGCGACAGGCATATCAACAAACGCATGTTTTACTAATCCATTTGCAATAATTAAACGGGCAGGAAATTTTTTATGGGCCCGGCAGGACGAACTACTATGAGGCGTCCCTTGCGTCGCACTCTTGTGCGGCTGTATCGCTGTGCAGCAATGTGCATCAGCTTAAAAAGATGCATGCTTTCGCCAGTGTTACGGCATTATCGCTTTCGCAACAATTAAACACAACATCATGAAAAACTCATCATATAATCCCAATGAAAAACCCCGCCCCAAACAGGAAAACGAAGAAACTTACCTGAAAGGCAGGGGGGCGCAAATCAATACAAAGAACAGGTTCCTCATCAATGAATCAACCAGGGAGCATATAGAAGGGATAGATGACTGGACAGAAGAAGATGTTGCTACACAATACATTGAAATATTCCCCAAAACCATCGTGAACAAGGTTGACAGCCCGGACGTTGGCATGTGGTACAGCATGAACCCTTACCAGGGCTGTGAACATGGCTGCATTTACTGCTATGCCCGCAACTCTTTTGAGTACTGGGGTTACAGCGCCGGGCTTGATTTTGAATCTAAAATACTCGTAAAGAAAAATGCGCCTGACCTGTTGCGTAAGTTTTTGATGAACCCCAAATGGGAATGCCTTCCTATAAGCCTCAGCGGTAATACGGATTGCTACCAGCCTGCGGAAAAAAAGTTTCGTATTACCCGCCAGTTACTGGAAGTATGTAACGAATTTAACCAGCCTGTAGGTATGATAACCAAGAACGCCGGCATGCTGCGGGATAAAGACCTGCTGCAGGAAATGGCTAAGAAAAAACTCATCAGCATACTCGTATCCATCACCTCTTTTAACGAAGACCTGCGGCGGGTAATGGAGCCACGCACTACTACGGCTAACCAGCGTTTAAAAATTATACACGATTTAAGCCAGGCAGGTGTGCGCATGGGCGTTATGCTGGGCCCTATGATACCAGGGCTTAACGAGCATGAGATGCAACGGATTATGAAAGCCGCTACTGATAATGGCGCTACCTTTTCTGCGTACACATTCATACGGCTTAATGGCGCTATTAAAATCATGTTTCATGACTGGCTCTACAAAAACTTTCCCGACCGTGCGGACAAAGTATGGCACCTGATAGAAGGTGGCCATGGCGGAAAGGTGAACGATAGCCGCTGGGGTGTGCGTATGCGTGGGGAAGGCCCTATCAGCGATTTGGTGCGGCAGCAGTTTCATAAGTACAACAAACTCTACGGCCTTAATGCGGAGCGCTGGGAATTAGATTGTTCGCAATTCAGAAGGCCGGGAGAACAGGGGCGGTTGTTTTGAGAGGGTTACTTCAATAATATGCTGCTGCAATAGTTTGTTTTTGAAAATCTATTTAATTAATTGATAATCAATAATATAATTTTTTATCATCCTTGAAAATCCAAAATGTCATTTTGGATTTTCAAGGAGAAGTGGGTATGAGGTTATCAAGCTATTAGCGTTGATCATTGGATTAGCACTAAGGAATCTGAGCGAAACGCTTTAACATGGATTTCGTATTTTTCCTAATTAAAAAATACCCTTATGAATCAACAATTCGGAGGTGATTGGACACAACAGAAAATAGAGATAGTGGTGTCATATGCAAGAGCTTATCTGACTATTATGAATAAGTATCCACAATTTAGAACTCTCTATTTTGATGGATTTGCTGGTTCTGGAAGCATTTCAAAAGAAGAATCGGAAATTGATACCGTAAAAGGTACCGCAATTAGAATTTTAGAAATCGATTCTCCTAAAACTTTCGACATGTATTATTTTGTTGAAAAGAATGGAGCATACAAAAAAGATTTGGAAGCCACAATAAAGTCTGATTTTTCTATTAGGAACGCTTTCGTTGTTAATGAAGATTGTAACAAGAAGCTCATTGATCTCGCAAAATTTCTTAAGAAAGAACGCGACTTCAGAGTATTGGCATTTATTGACCCTTATGGTATGGTTGTTAAATGGTCTTCTATACAAGCATTAAGTGGCTTAGGTGTGGACCTATGGATTTTAGTTCCAACAGGTATAGGCGTTGGAAGATTACTAAAAAATGATGGTAACATTTCAGATGGATGGTATTCAAAACTTGAAGATTTTTTGGGTATAAAAAGAGGTGAAATAAAAGAAAGATTTTACAAAGAGGTGTCAATGCAAGATTTATTCGGCGCCGATATAACTTTGCACTATAAAGAAAGTAATTCGATACAAAAGATTCATGCTCTTTATAAAGAAAGGTTATCAACCGTATTTCGATTTGTTTCGGATGCTTTTGTTCTACGTAATTCTCAAAACTCTATCATGTATCACTTTGTGATGGCAACTAATAACGAAGCAGCACTTAAAATTGCCAATCATATTGTTAAACCCAAATACAAATTGTAATGGCACAATCCAGTATTGAATGGACAGAAATGACATGGAATCCAACCACTGGTTGTACAAAGATTTCAGCAGGTTGTAAGTATTGCTATGCGGAGGTAATGACAAAACGGTTGCAGGCTATGGGTATCGAAAAGTATGCTGATGGCTTTGCGGTTAAAACACACGAGGAATCACTACATATTCCTTACACTTGGAAAGGTTCAAAAGTTGTGTTTGTGAATTCCATGAGTGACTTGTTTCATCCGGAAATTCCTTATGAATTTATACAGCGGGTATTTGAAGTAATGAACGATACACCACAGCATATTTACCAGGTGTTAACCAAGCGTTCAGAGAGACTAAAAGAGCTTCATCATTTACTTAGCTGGACAAGCAATATCTGGATGGGTGTTTCGGTGGAAAATGAAAAAGTCTTGCACCGTATAAATGATTTGAGATTTATCAATGCCGAAACTAAGTTTCTTTCCTGCGAACCTTTAATTGGTCCGTTGGAGAACATGAACCTACAGAATATAAACTGGGTAATTGTTGGGGGTGAAAGTGGAAGAAAAGCCAGGCCTATGCAGGAATGGTGGGTGTGGGATATCCATCAGCAATGTGTTGATAATGAGGTTGCTTTCTTTTTCAAGCAGTGGGGAGGAACAAATAAAAAGAAAACCGGCAGAATTTTGGGGGGCAGAACCTACGATGAGATGCCATTGAAAATAGTGGCAGCTTGATAGCTACGCTTGCATACGTTACCATCCTTGAAAATCCAAAATGTCATTTTGGATTTTCAAGGATGCCTTAATATGACATGCTACTCATTAAAAAAAGATAACCATCTTTTCAAAACTTCTTTTACTTCGTCAGAAAAGTCTTGTATATCAGCTTCCGTAACATAACCATCGTGCAGAAGGCCGGCAATGGCTCCCAGGTATTCTGAACCACCAAGACCATTATGCCGCCTGGCAATAGCTTTATCGTGCTGCTTGATGGTTTGAAACAACTCCATGTAAGCATCCCTGTTATCCAGCTTACCTTCATTCCAGCGTGCTAAAATATCCCCGGCTTTTTCAAGGCCTTTTTTGTAAGTAGCATCAACCCCTTTGGCTAAAATAATATGGGCCAGCTTTTTGTCGGATTTTTTAAGATCGTAATACATACGATAAAGCTAATATTTTAACGGATGCCGCGTGAGGGATTGAAGCGGTTACCCCGCTGAAGCTTTGTGCGTTGGCTTTGTGGCGGAGTAATAGCGGAAAGCCCGACCCCGCCCTGTATTTTGGCGGGGCACGCCCTAAATAACAAACCCCGGCTTATAGCCGGGGCCTGTTGTATAATGAGAAGTTAATGTTAACCTTTTCCACCTTTTGATAAAAACTGCTCTAAAGCGGCTACCATGCTCGGCGCTTGTGGGGCCGGGGCTTTAATATCTATTTTAAAACCTGCATCTTCGGCAAACTTGGTGGTGTTGCTGCCAAAAGTTCCAAAAGATGTTCCGTTTTGTTTGTATTCAGGAAAATTGTCCAGCAGGCTTTTTACACCACTGGGCGTAAAAAAACAAATAACATCGTATTCGTCTTTCTCCAGCACTTGTTTTACTTCGTTGCTGATGGTGCGGTACATAAAGCCTAACTGAAATTCGCAATTGTTGGCTTTTAGCCAGCTTACAATGTCGTTATCCTGTTGGTTTTCGCTGCACACATATAAAAAGCTTTCGTTGCCTTTGTGTTTATTAATTACATCAAACAGGCTTTTATTGCTGCCATCCGCGCCATAAAACACTTTGCGCTTACGGTACAGTATAAATTTTTGCAGGTAAAGCGCTACGGCTTCTGTAATGCAGAAATATTTGGTATCCTGGCTGATGGTAACTTTCATCTCATCGCACATGCGGAAGAAATGGTCAATCGCGTTGCGGCTGGTAAAAATTACGGCCGAAAATTTAGCGATATCAATCTTTTGTTTGCGGAAATCTCGGGCAGGGATGCCTTCCAGGCGTATAAAGGGATGAAAAACTAATTCCACTCCATACCGTTTTGCCAGGTCAAAATAGGGAGATTTCTCGCTTTCCGGCCTGGGTTGGGTAATCAGAATTTTTTTAGCGCCTTTTGCAACCGCTGTTGAACTTTTGGCCCCGTTTTTTAGCATGCGTCTTTTCTGTATATTTAGAAATGGGATTAGATGTTCCTGGATACAAAATTGAACAATACCTTGTAAATAACAATTATAGGCACTATTTCAACTGCGCAAAGGTAAATAAAAAAGTGTAAACCGTTCACTTTCAAATTGCCACGTACTGTTGCCAGTGAAACCAGGTACCGGTAAGCCAGCATTATTACCACCAGGCAGGCAGTAATGGTTATCAGCACTTTATTTACATCGTCGCCGGAAAAAGCATACAAAAGCAAAAGTGGCAACAGGAAAACTCCTAACATTTTATTAGTTAAAAAAACAATAAAGGCGTAGGTGTCTGTAGCTTCGCCGGCGTTAAAAACCCAGCCTGTAAACTGCAATACCAGGTATTTTACCAGGTAAACTGCTGCCAGCAGGCCGGAGCAGTATAGCAAAATCCACCAGAAACCGGTTACCTGCAGCCAGTTATTGCGCATGGCAGAAAGACTGATAAACACACCGCCTACCAGCACAAAAAAGATATTCATGAGCAGCGATGGCAACCTGTCCTGCAGCAATTGTTCCCGGGTTTGTTTTTGGCGAAAGCTGGTTTGAAAAAAGAGCCGGAATGTATTAATGAAATATTTAGGAAAGAATAGCCTTATAAAGCCAAGAAAAAACAGAATACCTACCAGTACATAAAAAAGTTCATCCTGCGCATGCGGCTGGCGAAAAGATTCTATGCGGTAAAGCGGTTTACCGTTGGGTATACCTGGCAGGTTAAACAAGCGGTTAAACAGGGTATCTGTTTGCCAGGTAAGTTTTGGCGGAAGCGCTTTTTTAGCGAGAGAATCTTTTTTGGCTGCTGCTATTCTAAGGGAGTCTGCAATGGCCGCTGAGTCTTTCTTCACCGCCTTAACAGAATCCCGCCGGGTTGCGGCAGAAGCAGGCGTTGCGGTTTTTATCCTGGCAGTATCTCTTCTTACAGGCGCTTGCTTTACAGTGGCAGCCTTTGCTGCCGGGGTATCTTTGCGTAGCGGCTTCACGCTGTCATTTTGTGCAATGGCAACACCCCAGAAAGATAGTTGGAATAAAAGCAGGTAAAATTTCAATCTCATCGCTTGGCGCAAAAATATAGCAGGCGGCAGTAACAATGTTAAAAGCGGCTTACAAATCCCAAATGAATTTTAGACTGCCGGAAATCCAGCCGGGTATCATCTCTTTTACCTACTGCATAGCTAATGTTGAAAATACCACTGCCGGTTTCAAACGCCAGGCCTATACCCGTGCCAATGTAGCTATGGTTGTTGCTGGTGCTGTTGGTTTTAAAGGATACCGTGCCCACATCTGTAAACACAAAAAAATACGAATTCTGCGCCAGCAGGTAACGGTATTCCAGCGTAGCCACTGCGTAAAAGTTGCTGTAGATGCTTTCTTCATCAAAACCGCGCAGCAATTTATAGCCACCCACCTGGAACAGGTCGTTCAAAAAATAGTTAGGGCTTTGGTACCAGCCGCCCTGCAATGCGGTTTTAACGGTTGATTGCCGCCCTGTTTTAAAATAACGGGCGCCATTCAGTTTTACCCTAAACTGGTAGGCGTTAAGCTGTACGGTATCGTAAAGGCTGTTATAATCAAAATCAGGGTCTTTAAGCTGGCTGATGGTATTGTTTCTCCTAACAGTTTTTCTGCCGGCATATACCATCAAGGTAAGCTCATTGCCAGATACCGGGTTATACCGGTAATTAGTGTTGTTAAAGCTGTATTCTATACCCAGGTTTAGAGCGCTTACATCGTTTACCTGGGGCAATTGTTTGGTAAGCTTTACCAGGGTAGTATCTACATTAAGCACGTTGGTACTGGCGGTTTGCAAAAACACTTTACCGCTTTGCCTGCCGGATAAAGCATAGCTAACACCAAACACCGCATTGATATTAAGAAACGTGGAATCTTTTTTAAACAACTGAAAATTAAAATCAAGCCCCAGTAAAGAGCTGAACAGGTACGGCCGCTGAAAATGTATATCCAGCCGCGGGGATTGTGGCTGTATCTGCTGCCAGTTAAAGCCAATAGTTTCCCCTGCGCCAAAAGCGTTCTTCAGGTTAAGGGTGGCTTCGCCGGTAAGCAGCAGTTTACCGCCCAACTGCTGGTTGGCCGGCAGAAAGCCCACCAGCGCATTTATTTCGTTGCTGCGTTTTTGGTTAAGGTAAAGGTTTAATACGGCGCCGGTGTTCAGCATAGTAACATCCCACGGTTGTACCTGTTGTAAAAAAGGTAACTCCTGCAGGCGTTGGTTAACGCGGGTTAGCTGCCGGCGGTTATAAAGGCTGCCTTTTTCAATACCCAGGTAATGGTACAGGTAACTGCTGTTTATTTTGGCGGTACCGGTTATGGCAATGCTGTCTATTTTATACAACATCCCTTTGTCAATGTTCAGGCGGCCTGTTAACAGGTTATTGTTCAGTTGCAGGCTGTCAAGCGCAACTGTGGCAAAAGGGTAGCCATTGTCTTCAAAATAATTCAACAGGTCTTCGTAAAGTTTAGATACCGCCTGCGCATCAAAAGGCTTGTTGTTAAAAGTTTCTGCTTTATAACCCAGGTTATGTAGTAACGGTATATCTGCCTCGCTAAACGTTAATCCCTGCCACAGGTATTTTTCGCCACAGAACAAATGAATGCCTGTTGTTGTGGAATCATTCCAAACAGAGTCCACTGATGCTGAAACATATCCTTTGGAGGAAAGCAAAGACGGCAGCCGGCTTACATAAGCCATACAGTCTTTTTGCGAACTGAACTTTGTGTTAAGCTTTAGCTGCTGTATAAATTCCGCGGATTTATCTGCGGGTTGCACTATAAGCGTATAGCCGTTTTGCGCCATAATGCTACAGCACATTACACAGGGCAACAACACCAGCAAAGCCCGCCATTTATATTCGCTTATTTTTGCCATTTACAGCTTGTGGAAATGTACCATTGCGTATAACCGGCAGTGAACAATTTTTTGGCACTTAGCTGCATTACAACTATGAGGCTTTACTTGTGTCACTCACTTGTACGCCTTGTCCGCTACTCAGCAGGTTGCATCAACCTGTAATTTGGGTAACCGGTTTATTTGCGCCGGGTAAGCTATGGTAACATAACCGGCGACAAGTTTACTAAAGATAAACGTAGATATGGCAGGTATTTATATTCATATTCCTTTTTGCAGAAAAGCCTGCCACTATTGTAATTTTCATTTTAGTACGGGCACCGGTTTAATGGGTGATATGTTGAAGGCTATTGTAAAAGAGGCGGGGTTAAGAAGCCAGTACATTGCCGAACCTGTTGAAACCGTTTACTTTGGCGGTGGTACGCCATCGTTATACAGTGCGGATGATATTAAACTGATACTTGAAAAACTGGCCGGCTTATTTGCTGTTACCCATGATGCGGAGATTACCCTTGAAGCTAACCCCGACGATATTGATGCGCAAAAGCTACATGGCTGGAAGAATGCCGGTATTAACCGGCTAAGCATAGGCGTGCAGTCCTTTCTGCAAAGCGACCTGCAATGGATGAACAGGGCGCATAATGTACAACAGGCGGAAAGCAGCATTGTACTGGCGCAGGATGCCGGGCTTACCAATATTACCATTGACCTTATTTACGGTACACCTACGCTTAGCGATGAACAGTGGAAGCTTAACGTAGAAAAAGCCCTGGCACTGGGCATCACCCATTTATCCTGTTACGCTTTAACCGTAGAACCCAAAACAGCCCTGGCCGATATGATACGGAAAAACAAAATAGCCGATGTGAGTGAGGATAAGCAGGGCCGGCATTTTGAAATGCTGATGGACTGGCTGGCCGCCGCCGGCTGGGAGCATTATGAGATATCCAACTTTGCCTTGCCGGGCCACCGCAGCCGGCATAACAGCGGTTATTGGCAGGGCAAACCCTACCTTGGCCTGGGCCCTTCGGCGCATTCTTTTAACGGCAAGGCAAGGCAATGGAATGTTAGCAATAACCCGGCCTACCTTAAAAGCATAGAAGAAAACAAAGTGCCGTTTGAAGAAGAAATACTCACCCCGGTGCAGCAGCTAAACGAGTACATAATGACGGCGTTAAGAACAGCCGAGGGGATTAACCTTGCTGCAGTTGAAACTAAATGGAATGGCCCTGCCGCTGCCGGTATTTTAAAAGGCGCCGGCAAATTTTTGCAAAATGATTTGATGGTGTTGAATAATAATAACCTGGTGCTTACACGCAAAGGCAAATTAATGGCAGATGGTATTGCTGCGGAATTATTTGGGGAAGAATAAGTGCGCTAAGCAAACGGGCTTCTGCCAGGGTCTGAAAAGATGCCATGAAAAACTGAACGTACAAGTGTTCCAATCTTGCTGCTTCGTCACGCAAGATTGCTCAACAGGCGATGCCATGAAGTACCCAAAGCCGGGGCACAAAAAAATGTCTGACAGCCGAAGGCTGGCTACTGCTTTTCTACTGCCTTTTGCTGAAGAACAATTTCTGTATTCTCGGCGGCAAGCTCAATATCCATCTTATTAAGAAGGGCGATAATTTCAAGGTTTACCACCTCCCTTAAAGCATTAAATTCTGCTATGGGCTGTTGTATGCCGGTGTAATATTCTATGGTAATTACATGCGCATTTTTACCGGTATCGCTTAAAAAAACAGTAGCGCTTTCAATTTCATCGTGTTGAAGTATCATTTTTATGGCGGGGGCCAGTTTGCGCAGTTGTTCGGCGGTTGCACTTAAGGATATTTCCAGCCGCACATCTACACGGCGCTGTGTACGCAGGGTTATATTGTCTAATATGGTATCTACCATTTGCTTGTTGGGCACGGTAATGTATGTTTTTTGATCAGTACGTATACGTGTGCTGCGCAGCCCTATTTTTTCAACTGTACCGGTAAAGCTGGATACCTTAACTGTTTCGCCGGTGGTAAAGGGTTTATCGAAAAAAATAACAAAGGAGGCTATCAGGTTTTCCAGGCTTTCTCTTAAGGCCAGCGCTATGGCCGCACCCACAAGGCTTAATCCTGTAAGCAGGTTGCTTATCTGGTAATGAAAAGAAAATTTAAGGATAAGCAGTATGCCGATAATGATGAGTATTACCCGGAAAAAATCTTTAAAGAAAACAATGAGCTGGTTATCGGCCTGGTCAAGCGAGGCCTGGGCTTTTTGCTCCAGTATCATGCCTACAAACTTGGTAATGCGTACACATAACCTGATGAAGCAGATAACCAACGCGGCATTGGCCATTGCATCCACCACCATGCGGGAGGTTACCTTGTATATCCTGAAATCAAGTATCTGCGGAAAAGTTAATTTGTCAAGCGCCGCCACGCTGATAAAAAGAACGATTACCCATTCCAGCGGGCCAATAATAAGGTCGAGAAAAGGTTGCTTATAAAGCGTTTTATCAGCCTTTGAAAATATCCTGAACAGTACCTTTGCCAGGTACTTGGAGATGATACGTTTTATAAAAAGGGCTACCAGTATAGAGCCCAACACATACAGGTATAATTCTATTGTATTGTCTAAAAATTTGCGCTGCAAAAAATCGTTCATGTTGTAAAAGTTACTGCAAACTGTAGATGGTTAGCCCGGCGGCGTTTAAAACATATAGCCTGCCGTTCTGGTATTGTGCTTTTAACGCTGTTGTTATATCAATACTTGTACGAAGGGCTGTTGCATCTGCGGCAAAATTATTCAGCGGAAGTGAAATAAGCTGGTTATTTTGATAGCCGCTTAAAAAGTTATCAGCCACCTGCACATCTTTCCAGTTGGTGTAAGGGAGTTTTTTCTGAAAGGCACCGTAATAATCAAACAGGTACCAGCCATTGTTTTTATCATACAGGTACAGCGCCCTGTTGTAGTCAATAATTTTATCAGGCATTACGGCATCATCAAACAGCAGCCTGAAGTCAACCGATTCAAATACCAGTTTACCCTGCTCGTCTATTTTTTTTATTTTATTATCCAACTCATCGTACACCCAGATGTTGTTGTCATAACTCTGCGCTACTGCTTTAACCTGGGTAATACCGGCATTCCTCAAATCAATTACGTTACGGGTGTTTAAAAAACGGTCAAGAACAAGTGCCGTAGTAAAATCTTTATAATATACTATGATGCGCAGCGGGTTGGTTACATCCATACTCCAGATATCGCCATAGCGGCGTACATCGTTAAACAGGCCAACAGAATCGCCTTTGTCGCTGTATTTTTTAACCTGGTTGTTGGCGGTTATTAAGTAAACATTGCCCAGGTTGTCAGCATAAAAATTGCTGAAGCTGCCTTTGTGCATTTGTTGCATGGTGGCATGCAGTACCGTATCGCCGGAAGCATGTAACCGAAGGGCGGTAAAAAGAAGGATAAAAGCGGGTAAAAATTTTAAGCTTCCCATTTTTTTAAAGCTACGGTATTGCCGTCAAACACGGCATAGGTAAAATAGGTAATCCAATCTCCCAGGTTAATGTAGCGGCTGTTTTTGTTTAAGCTTATGTCCAGCGGCAGGTGGCGGTGGCCGAAAATAAAATAGTCAAAATGTTCTTTGGCTAAAATTTCCCGGCTGTAAATCACCAGCCATTCTTTGTCTTCACCCAAAAAAATGGCATCGCCGCTGCCTGTTTTTGCCCTGCTTTTACGGCTAAAGTAATTGGCCACACCCATACCCAGCCTGGGGTGCAGCAAGCCAAACAGCCACTGGCAAGCAGGGTTACGAAAAACTTTTTTCAGGAATTTATAGCCATGGTCTCCCGGGCCCAATCCGTCGCCGTGGCCTATGTAAAATGTCCTGTTGTTCCATTCAAAGGTTTTAGGCTCGGTATAAACAGGAATGTTTAGCTCTTTTTCAAAGTAGCCCCGCATCCACATATCGTGGTTGCCTATAAAAAAGTGAACAGGTATGCCGGTATCTGTCAGCTCAGCCAGTTTTCCCAGCAGGCGGGTATAACCTTTAGGCACCACTGTTTTGTATTCGTACCAAAAATCAAAAATGTCCCCCACAATGAATATTTCAGCCGCATCCTTTTTTATGCTGTCAAGAAAAGCAACCACTTTTTTCTCCCTTACCAGGCTGCTTTCGTAATTGGGTGCGCCCAGGTGAAAGTCTGAAAGAAAGTATATTTTTTTGTTTGGTTGAAGTTGCATGAATGTATAACTAATGCTTTGCCAGGAACTTACAAATGTTTTTTGCAATGCCCGGCCCTTCGTAAATAAAACCTGTCCATACCTGTACCAACGATGCGCCGGCATCCAGCTTTTCTTGGGCATCGGCGCCTGTAAAAATGCCGCCACTGGCTATTAACGGTATACCGCCATTAGACTGCTTGCTAAGGTATTGCACCACTTCTGTAGCCCTTGATTGCAGTGGTTTGCCACTAAGCCCGCCGGCGCCTATAGCCTCCACCTTGTTGGCCGGTGTTTGCAGTGCCTGGCGGCTAATGGTTGTATTAGTGGCTACCAGGCCGCTTAACTTAACTTCATAGGCCAATTCTACAATATCATCCAATTGGCTGTTGGTAAGGTCAGGGGCAATTTTTAACAGCAGCGGTTTAGGTGTTGCCATGCCCTGGTTAATATTCTGCAGATGGCCCAAAATTTTGCGCAGTGAATCTTTTTCCTGCAATTCACGCAGGCCTGGCGTGTTGGGGCTGCTTACATTCACAACAAAATAATCCACATAATCAAACAGTTCGGTAAAACATATTTCGTAGTCTTTCCAGGCATCTTCATTAGGTGTTACTTTGTTTTTTCCTATGTTTCCACCTACCAGCAGCTTGTTGGGGCCTTTGCTACGCATCCCCCGCCAGGCGGCAAGTCTTCCCCTTATGGCTTTAACACCATTGTTGTTGAATCCCATCCTGTTAATCAATGCTTTATCTGCAGGCAGGCGAAAAAGCCTGGGCTTATCATTTCCGGGTTGTGGCTGTGGTGTTACAGTGCCAATCTCCACAAAGCCAAAGCCCAGGGCTTCCAGTTCGGTAAGGTAAATCGCGTTTTTGTCAAACCCCGCTCCCAATCCAACAGGGTTCTTAAATTGTAAACCAAAAAGGTTTCTGCGTAACAATGAATGTTCAAACTGGTATAAAGAGCGTACCATGTTGGCCGATAAGGGCCAGGCGCAGGCTTTGCGCATAGCATTCATGGCAAAATAATGCGCATCTTCTGCGGGCAACCCAAAAAAAATTTTCCTGATAACCGGGTATAGCATGTTGCGAAGATAGCAGCAATCATTCATCGCATGCGTCTTAAAGGCCTCACTTGCACTGGTTACCCGTAAAATTATTCACTTTGTCTAATTTGTTATGGGGAAAACTAAATCAGGTATGATAATTGTTAATTTAAAGCGAACAGCAATCCCTTAAAAAGCATTGCTGTTTTTGTATTTAATTAGCACTTATGTGATAATGAAATGCGGGTTTGATTATGCTCACAGTTCTTCTGTACGCTTTTAAACTTTATATCGTTGTTTCTGCACGTGCAAGCTGATTGTACAAATATCCAGGCTTCAATATCCCTGAAAATACTGAATCACTCTTATTTAGCGTAACCGTGCCGTAAGGCAATTTACCGGGCAATATATAAATGGTGGCTTATTGTTGAAAGCGTTGCTGAGAATGCATACAGTTTGCTCTACATAACTCGAATTCTTTGGCGGGGTTTGATGTTGTTAATGAGGAACCAAACATTCAGCACCAAACGTTTTCTCCCCCGACTCCCCCGTGGGTTTTGTAACTCCGGGGGTTTTTTATGCGCTCCTGTCAAGAATAAGCGCATTGTATTCTGCCGGGATAAGATTTTCAGGGGGTGTCCCTCGTACCTCGGGCCGGGCTTTCCGCTCATACTCCGGCACAAGGCCCAGCTGCAATGGCCTCACCGGGGTATCCGCTGCAATCCCTCACCCGAAGGTGTAACAGGCTGGTTAGTTTGTATACTTGTTATTGTGTTAACGCATGTCGTTGTAGATAACATGGTAATCCTTACGGATTAAAAGTTCTGAATGTTGCTAATGTTGAACATTAAACAAGCGGATATTGAACAACAGACCGCCAACATAAATTAAACCTGCCTGAAGCGATTCTTTCTTAATTTCCGGCCTGCAATGTTAAGCTCCCATGATAAAACATCTTTTGATCCCTGTATTACTGTTAACCGCTATTGTTAGTAAGGCACAGGATACCATCGTCCCCAAAGATTTACCCATAGCAGGCAGGATTTTCGGGCTGCAGTTTACACAAGCTGAGGTAGACTCCATGTATGGTGCTGTAAAAGAATTGCGCAGAGACGTAGATAAGATGCATGCCCTGCCATTACCTAATAATGTTCCCATGAGCTTGTGGCAAAGCCCGCTGTTACCGGGCATGCAACAAACCGAAAGGCAGCAAGCTGTTCAATGGAGTATTCCGGCCAACGTAAGCCTGCCACCGCAAAACAATGGCCTGGCATTTTACAACCTGTTGCAACTGGCATCGTTAGTAAAAAATAAGAAAATAACCAGTGTTCAGCTAACCCGCTATTTCATCAGCAGGCTAAAAAAATACAGCGATACCTTGCAATGCACCATATCTATTACGGAAGAGTTAGCCATGGCACAGGCGAAGCAGGCCGATGCGGAGATTGCCAAAGGCCAATACCGCGGACTCTTGCATGGCATTCCCTATGGCTTAAAAGATTTGTTTGCCGTAAAAGGTACCAAAACCACCTGGGGGGCAGCGCCCTACAAAAACCAGTTAATTGATGAAGACAGTTACGTTTACACCAAACTTAAAGAAGCTGGTGCCGTGCTGGTAGCTAAATTTACGCTGGGGGCACTGGCCATGGGAGATAAGTGGTTTGGCGGCCGCACCAACAATCCATGGAACCTCAAACACGGTTCTTCCGGCTCGTCTGCCGGGTCTGCGGCTGCTACAGTAGCGGGCTTGGTGCCTTTCGCTATTGGTACAGAAACATGGGGCTCCATTATTTCTCCATCCACATCCTGCGGTGCCACAGGCTTAAGGCCTACGTTTGGCAGCATCAGCCGTTCGGGCGGTATGGTACTTAGCTGGAGCCTGGATAAAGTGGGCCCCATTTGCCGCAGCGCTGAAGATGCCGCTATTGTGTTTTATTACCTGCATGGCACTGATGGTAAAGATGAAAGCGCCGTTAGCCGGGCATTCAATTACCAGCAACGCATAGATACCCGTAAACTGAAAATAGCCTACGCCAAAAACTACTTTGACAAGCTGAAGAAAGACGACCCTGAGTGGGCTGTATTGGAAAGCTACCGCAGCATGGGTATTAACCCTGTGCCTGTTAATTTTCCGGAAGAAGGCGCTTACAACTTTGACATGATGGGCATCATTATAAGTGCGGAAAGCGCCGCGGCTTTTGATGAGCTGACCCGCAGCAATAAAGACGACCTGCTTACCTGGCAAACCAAAAATGACTGGCCTAACCAGTTCAGGACAGCGAGGTTTGTATCGGCCGTGGATTATATCAACGCCAACCGCCACCGCTACCTGCTCATGCAAAAGGTAAATGATACACTTTCCGGTTTCGACGCGGTGATATGCCCTACCTGGGGTGGCAACCAATGCGCTATTACCAATCTTACCGGTCACCCCGCTGTTTCGTTACCTATCGGTTTCGGTAAGGAAAATTTACCGCAGAGTATAACCCTTGTAGGCAACCTGTACGCAGAGGCCAGGCTGCTGGCAATAGCCAAACTCTACCAGGACAATACAGGTTGGCAGAATAGCCACCCGGCTATGTTTTTGAAGTAAGGATATAGAACAAAAAATCAAAGTATCATATTTACCGGCTAATGGATATCCAACTTCGTTTAGTTAAGGATGTCATCCTGAGTTCCGAAACTTCGGAATCGAAACCGTTTTATGTCCGTTGCTTTTCACGCATCCGCCTTCGACAGGCTCAGGCTGACATCCCTAACTAAACGACATTGAATGAGTATTGAGCAAAACATGAAGTGATGAACCATAATCAGCCACTCACTATTCACCACTCACCATTCACCACTCACCATTCACTACTCACCACTCACTTAAATTATAAAAACTCAAATGCATTTTTTCCGCTTCTCTTCAATAATTTCAGGGCTGCACTTTAAAACTTGTTACACATGATGAAAAACGCATTACTGGCTGCTGTTGTATTGTTTGGTTATGCTAACCTTACCGCACAAAAACCTATAACCGGCTTTACAGAAAAATCTTCTGCTGAGCAATTACAAACAGAGACAAAGTTCGACCAGGGCCTTAGTGCCGAAAACATTGGCCAAACCATCAAAACTTTTTCAGCCAGGCCACACCATCTTGGCTCGGCCGGCAGCAAAGAGTATGCGGAGCTGGCTATGAACCGGCTTAAAAGCTATGGTTTTGATGCCCGGGTTGAAACTTATACTGTTTTATTTCCCACGCCTAAAACAAGGGTGCTGGAAATGACAGGTCCCGTTGCTTATAAAGCATTATTGAAAGAGCCTGCGTTAAAGGAAGATGCCACCAGCGGGCAGGATGGCCAACTGCCTACCTACAATGCATGGAGTGCCGATGGTGATGTAACTGCCGAACTGGTATTTGTTAACTATGGGCTGCCATCCGATTATGATGAACTGGCTAAAATAGGTGTAGATGTTAAAGGTAAAATTGTAATAGCCAAATACGGCAGAAGCTGGCGGGGTATAAAACCTAAAGTGGCGCAGGAGCATGGCGCGGTGGGTTGCATTATTTACAGCGATCCTAAAGACGATGGCTACACCCAGGGCGATGTTTACCCAAAAGGGGCTTTTAAAAATGAGTACGGCGTGCAGCGCGGCAGCGTAATGGATATGCCCGTTTACCCGGGCGACCCGCTTACGCCCGGTATTGGCGCTACTGAAAATGCGCAACGACTTACCCGCCAGCAGGCTACCAACCTGCTTAAAATACCTGTGTTGCCCATCAGCTACCACGATGCCAGGCCTTTGCTGGAAGCACTGGGTGGAGAAGTAGCACCTGTTGACTGGCAGGGAACTTTGCCTATCACGTATCACATAGGTCCGGGTATAGCCAAAGTACACCTGAAGCTGGAATTCGACTGGAAAATGGTACCCTGCCACAATGTAATCGGTATGGTAAAAGGTTCTCAGTACCCAGATGAATGGGTAATACGTGGCAACCACCACGATGCATGGGTTAACGGCGCCAGCGACCCCATCAGCGGGCTGGCTGCTTTACTTGAAGAAGCCAAAAGCATTGGCGAACTGCTTAAAACAGGCTGGAAACCCAAGCGTACCCTGGTATACTGCGGCTGGGATGGAGAGGAACCAGCCCTGATAGGCTCAACCGAATGGGTAGAAGACCATGCCGAAGAACTGAAACAAAAAACCGTGGTTTACATTAATTCCGATGGTAATGAACGTGGCTTTTTGGGGGCAGGCGGCTCTCACGCACTTACCACTTTAATGGACGAAATAGCTAAAAACGTAACAGACCCGCAAACCAATGTTTCGGTTTTTGAAAGGGCCAAAGCAGCTTCTGTTGCCGGCGCCGCCGCAGGCAAGGCAAAAAAAGACGCATTGGCAAAAACCGGCCTTGAGTTAAGTGCTCTGGGCAGTGGTTCAGATTATTCTCCTTTCTTCCAGCACCTGGGCATACCGTCTTTAAACCTGGGTTTTGGTGGCGAAGGCGATGGCGGCGAATACCATTCTATTTACGATTCCTACGATGATTACCGCCGCTTTAAAGACCCCACTTTTGCTTATGGTGTAGCATTGGCCAAAACTGCCGGGCATGCGGCACTGCGTATGGCCAATGCCGACGTGCTGCCTTTCGATTTCAGGACATTATATAAAACAGTCATTAAGTATGTAGCGGATTTACAGGCTGCTACGGATAACCTGCGGGAAGCGACTGCTGCCGAAAACGAAGCACTAAAGCAAAATGCTTACACCCTTGCGGCGGACCCCACCAGGCCATTTACCGCGCCAAAGCCAAAAGATGAAGTGCCTTATCTTGATTTCTCTCCCCTGCAAAATGCGTTGGTAAACCTGCAAAAAAGTGCCGATTCGCTGGCAATTGTGTGGGGTAAAGCGCTGGCCTCTGGCGCCAATACGGCCGTGTTGAACAAAGCTTTATACCAGGCCGAACAGCAATTGCTGCTGGAAAAAGGCCTGCCCCGCCGCGGGTGGTACCGCCACAGCCTGTATGCACCTGGTTTTTATACGGGCTACGGCGTTAAAACCATGCCTGGCATTCGCGAAGCCATAGAGCAATATAATTTTAAAGAAGCGCAGGAGCAGTTGATGCTGGATGCTGCAGCCATTAACCGCTTTGCGGCTTACTTGCTTGCGGCTACAAAATAAATACAGGAAGAAATGCAGGGCGTGCCCCGCCAAAATACAGGGCGGGCCGGGCTTTCCGCTGCTACTCCGGCACAAAAGCCCTGCTGCGATGGCCTCACCGGGGTATCCGCTGCAATCCCTCACGCAAAATGAAACAGGCTGATAATACACTGGGCCGTTGTTGTTATAGCAGCGGCCCGGTCTTTTAGGCCACGTTATAGTATGTGCAGCACAAACCCGTGCAACAGCCCGAAGGGCTGCAATGTAAATAGCCCCGGATAAAATCCGGGGTTGGTATTGGATAATAGTACCCAATCCTGAATGGGTTGAACAATGCTGCTGCACATCTTACCGTATTTACAGTATAGCAAGTACAACTCTTAAAAATTTGAGATAACGCTTACCAGGCACACCACCCACAGGCTGTATATTTGAGCCGATGAACATACATGCGATAGATATTGTGGTACCGTCTTACAGGCTGGATGAAGAGATATTGCTAAACATCATTAACCTTGAAAAACCTGGCGGGTTCAACGTATTTTTCTACATCGTTTCTGATAATCCTGAAGTAGTTGTGCCTGCTTCTGTTATGCAACTGCACAACAAGGGCTTAATACAACTCATTATTAACCCTGTAAACATGGGCGCCCCGGCAACAAGGAATGTGGGCATTAAAGCGGGCAAAAGCAAATGGATACTTTTCCTGGATGATGATATTAAGGCTGAGCCGGATTTGCTGTTGGTATATGCCGCTGCTATTAAAACACATCCGGATGCTATTGGCTTTGCCGGCATTACGCAGTTTCCGCAACCCATTAATGCCGTTACCAAAGCGCTGGAAATAAACGGCACCATTTCCAGCTTTACTGATGCGTTAAGAAAGCCATTACTCACCTGGTCTCCAACGGCCAACGTAATGCTTAACCGGCAAAAAATGCACCCCGGGTTATTTGATGCGGCCCTGGTTAATGCGGAAGATATTGAGTTTCTTACACGCAGCAGCCTGCTGTTTAATGAGAAATATATACCTGTTGCGGGGGCTGTTGTACACCATCCCTGGTGGGGCAATGGCAGCGTGCAAACCAGGCGCATGGTTAGCTATGGCGCCGGCGCCAGCCAAATCGCCCGCAAACAACCTGTAAGCAATTATACCTTCCGGGATTTTACCAATACGTCAGAAACCTTGTTGCTGCTGACATTGCTAACACCGGTAGCTATACTTACAGGTACTGCGGCGCTATTGGTTAAGTTTACAGTGGCTTTGCTGCTTGCAGAATTTATAACCAACTTAATTAAAACCATCCTTGTTGGTAAAAGCTGGTCTTTGGCAACAGCCTTTCACGTAATGTGGGCAAAAAACTGTTATGAATTCAGTTTTTTACGCCGTTCTTTAAAAGATGGCTTTATCAATGGCTTTGCCTTAAGGATAGATATGGGGTTCAATAAACCCCATCCATCGTCATTCCGTACCAACCGGTGGAAAATTATTAAAATGGCAGTTTTAGTTGTACTGCTGCTGGTAGCTGTGATAGCCTTTTGAGCAGTACCGTATGCCTTGGTTCAGGGTGCGTTTATAAATAGTGTAGTTAAAGCTTTCCCTTTGCCTGTCAACAAAACTGTGGTGCAGGTGGTAGCATACAGCCATCATTTTGATTTTTTTCTGCAGCAGGCCGGCGTTAATAAAACGAGCAGCCAGTTCTATATCCTCGTGGCCCCAGCCATTTATCTCGTTGTTGTAGCCGTTCACCTTCACAAAATCTTCTCTCCAAAAAGCGCAGTTACAACCGCTTACATTGTCAGAGCGTTTGCTTTTTTTAATAAGCAAGGGCGAAAGGAAGGGTATGCGTAAGGCATTTATCCTGTTTTTGATGCCTGCGGAAAAAGCAGAAGCCTTTTTCATCCTGCCTATCAGCAATTCTTCATTGCTCCTTCGCTCATCTATCATAACACGGCTGCCCCTTATATAGTATCCTCTCTCCGCCGCATTTAAATGGTCTTTTATAAAATTCCTGTGCAGCACAATATCGCCATCAACCTGTACAATGTAATCACACTTGGTGCCGGCTATAGCCTGGTTGAGTATAATGGTTTTTCTGAAGCCCTCATCCTCGTGCCAGAAATGTTTAAGGGGAACAGGGAATTTTTTCCTGTAAGAATCTACCAGGCCGGTAGTGGCAATGGTAGAGCCATCGTCGGCTATAATTACTTCATCGGGTAACACGGTTTGTGTCAGCACGCTTTCCAAAACAAGCCTTAACGCTTCGGGCCAGTTGTATGTGGCAATTACCAGGGCCACAGATGTTTGTTTAGTCATTGGCGGATGTATTTATGAATGCCTGAAGTACAGAACGTAATATTTTTTATAATCGTTTGCTCAAGCAGCAGTTCATTTTTCTGCAGGTTATTTTTTGCGTTTTCTTTATGATACAGGTGAAAAGCCAGGCCGCCCAATTTTAAAAACCTTTTTTCCTTTCCGGCATTCAATAACCTGGCCACAAATTCCTTGTCTTCCGGGCCCCAGCCCGTAAAATCTTCGTTGTAACCGTTTACTTCAATGGCATCGTTTTTCCAGAAGGCCATATTACAGCCGTGGATTTCAAACCGTTCAGCGCCCTTGTTTTTGTAAGAGGTAGCAAAAAAGGGCCATAGTACGGGGGCACGGAAAGCGCTGAAAAAATTGGTGGTTCCTTTGCTGAATAAGTTAATACTTATTTGCTGATGGGCCAACATTTTTTGGGTTACCTGCTCATTTATGTAAATGCGGCTGGCCCGTACAAATGCATTGGGTTTGGCAAAGCGCAGGTGGTCCTGCACAAAATGGGGGTGCATTAATATGTCTCCATCCACCTGTATAATATAATCGCCGCTGGCGGCGGCTATGGCCTTGTTGCGTATATGTGCCAGCCTAAAGCCTTCATCCTCATGCCATACATGCACCACCGGCACGGGGGATTGCCTGCTGAATTCTTCAATAACCTGCCGGGTATCGCTGCGGGAGCCATCGTCTGCCACAATTATTTCGCCGGGCAAGATTGTTTGCCGTATGGCGCTTTTAAGGCAAACGGCCAATGCCTGTGGCCAGTTATAGGTGGATATAATGAGTGACGAGGATGGATACATATTAAATAAAGGCAGTGAAGCCGTTGGCTTCGTACCGGCAATGCCGGTTAGTTAAATAAGTTTTTTTGTTCCGGCTGCTGCATGTTAGCATGCCGGTAATTTGTTTTGCTGTGTCACTACCGCGCCAGGGATTGCAGCGGATACCCCGGTGAAGGCATTGTGCCCAGGCTTTTGTGCCGGAGTATGAGCGGAAAGCCCGGTGCCCTTGCGATAGCTTGGGCAGGCGCCCATAAACCTTTTTGCCTGCTGCCCATAGTTTTAAATAGAGCTGAAAGTTTGCATATCAATCAATTTTTTATACAAACCGTTTTTCAGCAGTAATTCACTATGCGTGCCCTGCTCAATAATCCTGCCGCTTTCCAGTACAATAATCAGGTCGGCATTTTGTATGGTGCTTAACCTGTGCGCTATTATTAACGATGTGCGGTTCTTCATTAGGTTGGTAAGGGCATCCTGTACCAGTTTTTCAGATTCCGTATCCAGGGCAGACGTTGCCTCGTCCAGCAACATTAACGGCGGATTATTTAATACAGCACGGGCAATGCAAATGCGCTGTTTTTGCCCGCCGGAAAGTTTTACGCCTTTATCGCCAATGTTGGTGTTGTAGCCGTTGGCAGTGGCCATAATAAAATCGTGGGCATTGGCAATACGGGCAGCGGCTTCCACGGCGGCAGGGTCGGCGCCGGGCTGCGCAAAGGCTATGTTATTAAAAATAGTGTCGTTAAAAAGTATGGACTCCTGGTTAACGATACCCATAAGAGAGCGGATTGAGTCTGTTTTTATCTCATGTATATCCTTACCGTCTAATAGAATTCTGCCCGATTGCGGCTGTAAAAATTTGGGAATCAGGTCAATAAGAGTAGACTTACCCCCACCGGAAGGCCCAACCAATGCCACCGTTTTGCCCTTGGGTATGGTAAGGTTAATATTGTGCAGTATGGTTCTTTCGCCATAGGCAAACGAAACATTTTCGAACCTGAGAGAGTCATTGAAGCCTGTAACTGTAATGGCATCGGGCGGGTCTGTTATCAGGGGTTTTTCATCAACCAGGCTTAACACCCGCTCGCCGGCCGCAATGCCGGAATGTATGTGGGCAAAAGAATCTGAAATGGCTTTTGCCGGCCGCATAACCTGCGAAAACAGGGCAATGTAGGCGATAAAGTTGGCGCCTGTTAGCTCGCCTTTGCCCGCTACCACCAGCGAACCGCCGTACAATACAATAGCAGCCACCATTAAAACACCCAAAAACTCAGACACGGGAGAGGCCAATTGCTGGCGTTTGGCCATAGAACGCCCTATTTTAGAAAACCGAACATTTTCGGCATTAAACCTGTCTGTAACAAATTTTACTGCGTTAAAGGCTTTAATAATCCTCAGGCCATTCAACGCCTCATCCAGGTAACTTATCATAATGCCATGCGAAATACTGGATTGGGCCGCCTGTTCCTTTAGTTTTTTTACAATACGGGATATAATAAAGGCCGAAACCGGTATTACCAACATGGCCATAAGGGTAAGCTTGTACGAAATAACAAACAGCATTACCAGGTAAGTTACAAGGAACAGGGGCTCTTTAAAAACTACCTGCAGGGTAGAGGTAACAGAATACTGCACCACATACACATCAGAGGCAACTTTGGAAATGATATCGCCTTTTCTTTCATTGTTAAAGTATCCCAGGTGAAGTGTCATTATATTACTAATAACGCTTCTGCGCAGGTTAAGGAGGGTATGGATGCGCAAACTTTCCATGGTTCTCTCAGAAAAATAGCGGAATACATTACTTAGCAGTACCGATGTTACAATGGTGGCGCAAACAAATTGCAGCGTTTTTGCGGTACCATACTTGGTATTGGCCCAGGCAGCGTAATAGTTTAGCATTTTGAAAATATCAAAAAAGCTGCCCGGCTTTGGCGGCGTAGGGGTATTAGCGTTTACATTAAACAGCGTAGAAAGCAGCGGCGCCAGTAATGCCAGGTTAAGGGTGCTGAAAATAACCGTTAACAAGGTAAAAATAGTATAAGGTATCGCGTACTTCTCTATAGGTTTTGCGTACGACAGAAGCCTGAAATATGTCTTCATATTAATAATAAGCCGGCAAAAGTAGTTATTGCCACGCATTAGACGCTGTTAAAGCTGTTTGTGTTGCACAAAAGCGGTAGCGGGTTGCATTGTTAACGAAAAAAAAGTAACAGCCGTTGGCTGTTTGGGGTAAATATGGTGGCAGACTGTAGTATTTCATGGAATCGTCTGTTGCGCCATTTGCGTGTCGAAGCAGCAAATTGGAAACTACTTTCATCGGTTGTTCTTTGGGCGGCTTTTCAGCCCGTAGCTGGCAAATTCTCCTGGTTTTTGATTAAACACAGCCGGCAGCTTGTTTCCCCGTTTCCAAAAAAATACTTTTGATTTTGTAAATTTTTCCTAATTTCCGGCCTGATGCTTAAGAGACTTGCGGCCATATTACTACTTGCGTTATTCATCTTTAACCTCACTGGTTACAGGGCTGTGTTCTATTTCGCCCAGCAAAAGGCTGATTCTCAACTTGTTTCATCACTTGACAACGATCAATACAGCGAGGATGACCTCATTACCATCACCGTGCCGCTGTCTATGCCCTACCAGGTAAGCAAGCCGGATTTTGAAAGGGTGGATGGTGAAATTACCCTTCAGGGCCAGGTGTACAAGTATGTAAAACGCAAAGTGGTTGATGGGCAACTGATTCTTAAATGCCTGCCCAACCATGAAAAAATGCGGCTTGAATCAGCCCAGAACGATTACTCCCGCCTGGCCAACGACCTGGTGCAGAACGGGGGCGCAAAAAAACAGGATGGCTCTAAATCTACTCTCGTAAAAACGCTATCCCTGGATTATGATGCTTTTCAGCAGCAATATTCCACTCTTTCTTCAAATGTCGCTTTTACTGCTTATGGTATTCCTCAAAATACTTCTTTGATAACCTTTGGGTTGCACCATTCTCCGGAACAACCACCAGATGTGTTTGTTGCATAATCTTCGCTGCATTTTCCGGCGTTAATTTTTCATGGATTATCTACAGGTTTTATGTGCGGTAAATGGGTTGCAGATGTAAAGGCGGGTGTAATGTAATCTGCTGAAATAACTTCCGAACCCTGAAGTGAGTGACACAACCGCTGATGCCATGAAATATCAACTGCCGGGTACCATAACTTCTCTATTTTCTCTTATCAACGGATTTTGCTTAGTAATGAAAAGAATTGTTGGCTGTTTAGTTGCGTCTGTGTTATTGTTGGCTTGCAGAAACTCAGAAGACTATAAAAAGATTGTTCATGACCCCATACTGTACTGTAAAACAGTACACGAGCTTAACAGTGTGGTAATGGGCAATAATTTTACGCCGGTGGTTGCATCCCGCAACTATACCTATGCTAATATTGCCGCCTATGAAGTAATAGCTGCGGAAAGCAAAGATTATCAAACGCTGGCAGGGCAATTAAATGGGTTAACAGCTACGCCTAAGCCAGCAGAAGGTAAAAAAATTGATTTTCCTTTTGCCGCGCTGATAGCGTATTGCAAAGTTGGCAATGCGGTTACTTTTCCTGAAGGCAGTATGGATGAATACGTGGAATCGCTTAAAATAAAGGCCGATGATGCGGGTATGCCATCAGATATTTTTGATAACAGCATAGCATACGGTAATACAGTAGCAGACCATATACTGGCTTGGACCAAAAAAGACAATTATGCGCAAACACGCAGCGCCAGCAAATACACCGTAACAAACGAAGAGGGCCGCTGGGTACCAACACCACCCATGTATGCCCAGGCCGTTGAACCGCACTGGAACGAGATAAGACCGTTGGTAATGGACAGCGCTTCACTTTTCAGGGTACCGCCACCCATTCCTTTTAACATAAAGGATAAGAACAGCGCTTACTATAAAGAGGTGATGGCCATAAAAAATGCAGTGGACAGTTTATCTGACGAGCAGAAACATATCGCGGAATTCTGGGATGATAACCCGTTTAAATTAAATGTTAGCGGGCACGTGCAGTTTGGCACTAAAAAGTTTTCTCCTACCGGCCACTGGATGAGCATTGTAGGCATAGCGGCAGAAAAAGCCAAAGCCGATTTTGCTACCACTGTGTACGCATATACAAAAACTTCCATAGCCATGTTTGATGCATTTATTGAGTGCTGGGATGGTAAGTTTACCTATAACACGGCAAGACCGGAAACCATCATCAATAAGTACATTGATCCTGAATGGAGGCCATTACTGCAAACTCCCGCTTTTCCCGAATATACCTGCGGCCACTCTACCATTTCGTCTGCCGCGGCAGAAGCATTAACCAGTGTGTTTGGCGACAATTTTGCCTACACCGACTCCACTGAACTGGAATTCGGCATCAAAAGCCGCTCTTTCAAATCGTTCAGAGAGGCGGCTATAGAAAACAACTGGGCCCGCTTTTACGGTGGCATTCACTTTCATCAATCCTGCATTGTCTCCACAGAATATGGCCGCAAAGTTGGCGGCCTGGTGGTTGACAGGTTAAAAATGAAGAAGTAGAATAATACTATTACTATTAATTGAATTGTAGCATACGGTAACTGCATAACGCAGTACTGTATTAGCATGCATACTTATGTTTATCTATCAAAACTTAACAGCTTTATTTATGAAAAAGACTTTTTTAGCCGCGTTCTCTTTAACCATATTAAGCGTAGCCGTTGCATACAATACCATGGCACAGGGTTGTGTTGCGCTACGTGGTAGCGGTCCCGGTTACATGACACCACATCCTGATGCCAGCAAAAACGACAAGTGGATATTTACAACAGGTTACAGGTATTTTATGTCTAACAAACATTATAAGGGTACCGAATACCAGAAAGAAAGAATAGAAAAAGGTACGGAAGTTATTAACTATCAAACAGCTTTTGATTTTACCTTAACCCGGCTGTTAAATGACCGCTGGAGTGTGATGGTTGATCTTCCAATTATCCATAATACCCGTTCTTCCATGTACGAGCATGGGCTGGTTAACGGCGTTAACAAGTTTAACCAGAGACATACCATGCATGTATTTGGCCTGGGCGATATACGTATGGCTGTTTACCGCTGGCTGCTTGACCCCAAAAAGCATTTTAAAGGCAACATACAAGCCGGTTTGGGCATCAAGTTCGCCACCGGCGCTTATGATTATAAAGATTACTGGTACAATGTAGGCCCTAATGAAAGTAAAGAATTGAGAACAGTTGACCAATCTATACAACCCGGGGATGGCGGTACAGGGTTTACTGCCGAATTAAACGGTTATTACAGTTTTACCCGCAGCATTGGCGTTTATGGCAACGCGTATTACCTGGTAAACCCACGGGAACAAAATGGGGTTAGAACCTATAGGGAAACGCTTACGCCGGCGTTAGCTAACGAGGCCATTATGAGCGTACCCGACCAGTATATGTTTCGTGCAGGTGCTAACGTAATGATAAACAAATTCACTTTAGCCGCAGGCGTTAGGCTGGAAGGTATCCCCGTAAATGATCTTGTTGGCGGCAGCGGAGATTTTAGAAGGCCGGGTTATGTATGGTCTGCCGAGCCTGCTGTTGCTTATGCCTTTAAGAAAGTTAACCTGTTTGCATCTGTTCCGGTGGCTTTTGTGCGCAATAGAACACAAAGTGTTACTGATAAAGCAAGAAGCACACCAACCAATAAAGTAAACGGAGATGCCGCTTTTGCTGATTATGTAATTAATGCCGGTTTATCGGTAAGGTTTTAAATGGCTTCGCCATTAGATATTTTTTTGGGGCCCGGCTTTAGAACCTGCTATTGAGCTTTTCTTGCGTCGCACTCTTGTACTGCATCGCTTTACGCAGCAAAAAAACCGGCCTGACAATAATGAATAAACAACACATTTAAAAATCCGTACCCTGTTTTATGTGTAACCCAAAACAACTGTTTATGACTTGTAAGCACTCATTACTCCGCAACCTGTTATTGGTTGCTTTACTAACTGCAGCAGCGCCCTGCATTACCAAAGCGCAAACCGACCAGGACGCCATTATGATGATTAAGAACAATTTTTGCGTGGGCCCCGTTTACAGCTACAGTAGCTGGAACCACTACTGGGAGGGTACTCTAAAAAGAGATAACCAAAATTTAGGGACTGTTTCAACGCAATCTTTTTCAGTAATGGGCAACTATGGTATTACCAACAGGCTGAATGTATTGTTTAATGTGCCTTATGTAAAAACTAAGGCAACCGCTGGTACCCTCCACGGCTTAAAAGGCCTGCAGGATGTAAGCCTTTGGCTTAAATGGTTGCCTTACGAGAAAAGCTGGGGCAACAGCACTCTCTCTTTGTATGCAGTTGGTGGCCTGTCTTTTCCAGCCTCTAACTATACACCAGACTTTTTGCCCCTGTCAATCGGCTTGCACAGCACCAACCTTTCTGCCAGGATTATAGCAGATTACCAGGTGGGCAGCCTGTTTGTTACCGGCTCAGGCACCTATACTTACAGAAGAAACATTGAAATTGACCGTACTTCTTATTACACAGACAGGATGCATTTAACCAACGAGGTAGAAATGCCCAATGTGGCCATGTATAACCTGCGGGCCGGTTACCGCAGCCACCTGCTGATAGCGGAAGTGGTGCTTAACCGCCAGGAAACTTTGGGCGGCTTTGATATGAGAAGAAATGACATGCCTTTCCCCAGCAACAAAATGAACATGACCAGCCTGGGTGCAGGCTTTAAATATACTGTAAAGAAAATGCAGGCCCTGTCATTCATCGGCGGGGGCAGCTATGTACTGGACGGCAGAAATGTAGGCCAGTCAAAATCTTTTTACGGCGGAATCTTTTATGTGATTGGGTTTACCAAAAGAGATAAAAAGCTTGACAGCGGAGGTAAAGAAAACTAGTAAAACATTTATGGCAGGCTGGCCATACCGGTTATGCCGCTATCCCTCTCACCAACAAAGCAAACATCATGAAAAAATATATATACCTCATTACTATCATTGCAGCCGGGCTGGTTCTTCAGCTCTCCTGCTCAAAAACCACAAAGGACAGAACTGCAGACCTGCCACCACTGGAAGCTGCTAATATTGACATTAATGCCGGCACATGGAAGCCCGTGCTTTTGAGAAGGCCGGATACATTTGCCGTTGCAGCTCCATTACCCTTAGCCAACCCAAGCTATGTTGCGGAGCTGAATGAAATAAAGGGCTACCAGAGAAACCTGTCTGCTTCTGATGAAAGCAAGATAAAATACTGGAGTGCCGGCGGAGTGCTGCGCTGGAATGAAATTATGCGGGAGCTGGTAGCCAGGTATAACCTGCCACCCTATCAAAACCCGGATGGCTCTTACCCGATACCCAGCGGCGCCAACCCATTCGCTTATCCCATGTTCCCTTTTGCTAATCCGCCCTACGCGGCCAGGGCTTATGCCTATATAAGCGCGGCCCAGTATGACGCTTTAGTAGCCTGCTGGCATTACAAAAAACTGTATAACCGGCCTGCACCGTACAAAACAGATACCGCTATTGTGGCAAAGGTTGCTAAGTCTGACCTGCCTTCCTATCCCTCTGAAGCGGCTGTACTGGCCGGCGTTACGGCAGAAATGATGAAACTGTTCTTTCCTACGGAGATAGCCAATATTGAGCAAAAAGCCATTGAGCAGGAAACCGCTGCCATTATGAGCGGTGCTGCCACCCGCAGCGATGTGGTGGCTGGTGAAGCACTTGGCAGAATGGTGGCACAACAGTTTGTGGCACGTGGCAGAAGCGATTATGCCGGCCGTGCGGTAGGCACACCCGAACAGTGGAAGAAACTGGAAACAGATTGCGAAGCCAGGGGAGAAACACCTTGGTACAGCCTGGAAACACCAAGGCGTAACCCCATGTTGCCCTTTTTCGGAGATGTGAAAGCGTTTTTGTTTGACTCGCTTACAAAAATTTCGCTGGTGCCGCCGCCACCGCCCTTAACCAAAAGCGACCTGATGAAGAAAGAAACAGAGGAAATTCTGAGCTATGTAAAAAATCCCACCAGAGACAATTTAAGAATAGTGCATTACTGGGCCGATGGTGTGGGCACTTATACACCGCCCGGCCATTGGGATGCTATAGCTGCGGAAGATTTTGTTACCAAAAACTTCAGCGAGGTTAGATGGGCCCGTAATATGGCCCTGCTAAATATGTCTCTGATGGATGCGGCCATTGTGTGCTGGTACACCAAGTATTTTTACTTTAACCCCAGGCCCACACAAATGAACCCCGAAATAAAAACATTAACGGGCATACCCAACTTTCCGGCATACATATCCGGCCACTCAACTTTTAGTGGGGCTGCCGCTACCATATTGGGCCATATAATACCTGAAAAAGCGCAACAGTATAAGGCTATGGCGTCAGAGGCATCTTTGTCCAGGATGTATGGCGGCATACATTACCGCAGCGATTGTGAAGTTGGCCTGGAAACAGGAAATAATGTAGGTGCATACGCCATTAACAGGGCAAAAACGGACGGCGCTGAATAAACTATTTATTGAGGGTTATAAAAAATACAA
The DNA here is from genome assembly GCF_009650435.1 of Foetidibacter luteolus. Lineage (GTDB taxonomy): Bacteria > Bacteroidota > Bacteroidia > Chitinophagales > Chitinophagaceae > Foetidibacter > Foetidibacter luteolus. The sequence goes on along the minus strand of NZ_VVIP01000043.1, from coordinate 6,128 downwards.
CACCGCTATTCCTGGCGGGGTTTTTTAAATAACCCGGCGTTGCGCTGTTGAAGAATAACCATAAAAAGTTTTGAATTACATAAGCATAATCATTCAGGCGCTGTTAGTCTTAACAGGGTCTTTTATTAAGAAACTGCAGGTAAAAGAGGGAACAGATTAGCGGGTAACGTAACAGCTTTAAATGCTGTAAAAACTGCGGGATTATTTCCGGAGCTGAGCCTTTTGTAAAGGATGTTTTACAGCGGCAGGCAATGATCCGGCTAATTACATACGATTAGTTTTTGAGTTTTATAAGCATAATCATTCAGGCTTTGTTAGTCTTGGCGAAGCCTTTATTTTAAAACATTTATTCAACATAGTTAGTTTTTGAGTTTTATAAGCATAATCATTCGACACCGTTAGTCTTAACGGAGTCTTTTTTAAACTTTTGCTTATTAAGTTCCGGGAGACTGGTCGGGCTATGCAGCCTGGCGCTGCAGGGATACCGGTAATTTTTGCTGCGTAATGAGATGTAGCACAAGAGTGCGACGCAAGGGACGCCTCATAGTAGTTCCTCCTGCCGGGCCCATAATATTTGTTTGCCGTAAGGCATACCGCACAGGTGTAACCTGTGCCTGTTTTAAAGCATAACCAATGAAAAGAATTTGTTTAGTGTGTATTTGGATAATTGTTTATTCTGCAGCACAAAGCCAGCAACAAAAAGACAGTGTAAAAGAAAACATTCTTGACGATGTTACAGTGCGGTCGCAGCTATCTAATGTAACAAGGCTGAATGATGTGGCCGGCACCAGGCTAAACCTGGGTAAAAAAAATGAAGTGCTGTACGTGCAAGGCATGGATGCCAATATAGCTGAAAAAACGCCCCGCCAGATATTTGCAAAAGTGCCCGGCGTTTTTGTGTACGATATGGATGGTGCCGGAAACCAAATAAACATTTCTGTACGTGGGCTTGACCCTCACCGGGGCTGGGAATTCAATATTCGTAAAAACGGCATTATCACCAACTCTGATATGTACGGCTATCCCGCCAGCCACTACAGTATGCCCATGGAGGCCGTTGACCATATTGAGTTGGTACGCGGCACAGGCTCCCTGCAATATGGCGCCCAGTTTGGCGGTATGCTTAATTACGCCATAAAACAGCCCGATACCACCCGTGCCATTGGTTTTGAAACCATTAACTCCGCAGGTTCTTACGGGTTGTTAAGTACGTATAACGCCATCAGCGGCCGGGTAGGCAAGCTGGATTACTATGCGTATTACAGCCGCCGCGAGTCAGACGGGTACAGGAAAAACAGCCAGTCAAAATACAGTGCACAATCGTTGTTGCTAATATACCGCCTGGCTAAAAATGCAACGCTAAAGGCAGAGCTGGCACGCTCCAGCTACATTTACCAGATACCTGGCCCGCTGTCAGACAGTATGTTCCTGGCTAACCCCCGGCAGTCAACAAGGGCAAGAAACTATTTCAATCCTTCTATATGGGTGCCGTCGTTAACGGCGGACTGGAACATTAACGAGCACACCCAACTATCATGGACTCTTTCCGCCGTATTGGGTGACCGTAACAGCGTTCAATACGATAAAACGGCCAACATAGCAGACAGCATTAACACCGCCACCAAAGAATACAATAACCGCCAGGTAGATATTGATAACTTCAACAGCTATACATCTGAACTGCGGCTGCTGCACCATTACCGGCTTGCCGGAATGCAAAGCACTGTTAGCGCCGGCCTGCAGGTTATTAATAACGATTTGCACCGCCGCCAGTTAGGCAAAGGCACTACCGGCAGCGACTTTGATTTAACGCTGGTTGACCCTACCTGGGGCCGCGACCTGCACTTTAAAACCAATAACATTGCCGCTTTTATTGAAAACAGTTTTAAAGTAACAGAGCGCTGGTCTGTTAACCCCGGCCTGCGTTGGGAAAACGGCAAGTCTGACATGACGGGCACCATTACCTATTACAATCCCGGTAACCTGCCCAACAGCATTAAGCACAACTTTGTGTTGCTGGGCTTCAATACGCAGTACAGCTTCAACAAAAACAGCAACGCGTATGCAGGCATTTCGCAGGCGTATCGCCCGGTAATCTTTAAAGACATTATTCCCGGCTCTGTTAATGAGCGGGCAGATAAGAACCTGAGAGATGCCAAAGGCTATACCATTGAGGCCGGTTACCGTGGCAGTGCGGGTTACCTTAAATGGGATATTAGCGTATTCCGCCTGGTGTACCGCAACCGCCTGGGTACCATCAACCAGGAAGAAAACGGCAATTCCTATATTTTCCGTACCAATATCGGCGACTCTTACACCAACGGTTTGGAATGGTTTACGGAGTACAGCATACGCACCGGTAAGAATGCTTATTTAAACCTGTTTACTTCCACAGCGTATATGAATGCCCGTTACAGGAATGCCAGCGTACGCAGCGGTGACAAGAATGTGGATGTAAGTGGCAATAAGGTAGAAAGCGTACCATCTCTTATTACACGCAATGGCGCCTCTTTTAAGCTGTACAGGGCCAGTGTATCACTGCTTTACAGTTATACTTCCAGCAGCTATGCGGATGCACTGAATACCGTAACGCCAACCTTCAACGGTACGGTAGGCCTGGTGCCATCTTATGGCCTGCTTGACCTGAATACCTCCTACCGGTTTTCGGAACAGGTAACTATACGCTTTAATATTAATAACCTTACCAATAAGCAATATTTTACCAAACGTCCATCCTTTTATCCCGGCGCCGGCGTATGGTCGTCAGACGGCAGAACGGTAAATGTAACTATCGGTGTTAAGTTATAAAACGGGTTACAGCTATTTGACGCCACGCTATTCTACTTGTTTTACTTATGGTACCAGCGACGGGTTTTTATGGCGGCTTTGGTTGCGTCGCAAGCACTTCATCGTTCGGTTTTTTATGGCATCTTTTCAGACCCGGTTAGGCAGCCCTGGGATTTTTTTGCTCAATTGTAGTACCGTAGACGGTAAAAATCATGTAATAGCCCCGGTTGAAATCCGGGGCTATTTAATTCTTCCTCACCAACCTGCATAACCGGCAAAGCAAATAACCGGCAATACCAAGCAAATAATCAACAGGATGCTGGAAAGAATAAATAACGGCTTACAACCCGAAGGTGTTGTTGTAAGTTTAAACCAGCATTCACTATTCTATTCAAAACCTGCTTACATCATGCTAACCCAATAGCCGTAATAACTAACTATTACTTATATCCAAACAATTAAAGCATTTAGTATGAAACAATTTTGCGTTTGTATTGCTTTGCTGTGTATGCTTGTAACCGCCAACGCTACTGTATGGCGCGTTAACAACACATCAAATTATAATGGCACATCGCTGTTTGGCGAAAACCTGGGCGGTACCGCGTCTTACCCGGTGTTTCAGCAGATAAACCAGGCCATAGGCTGGGCTTCTGTTAGTGCGGGGGATACGTTGCATGTAGAAGGTTCTTCCATTGTTTATGCCGCCGCAAATATTACCAAGAAGCTGATATTGATAGGCCCCGGCTACTTTTTAACGGAAAACCCCAACACATCCAACAATGTGCTTGATGCCAAACTGGCCACAGTTGTTTTTACCAGCACATCAGGCGGCTCTCAATTAATTGGGTTTAATGTGGTGTACAATTCCAACACCGGCAACAGAATTTATATACAGGCCAGCAACATTCTTATCAAAAGGTGCCGGATTGAACGCTCCATTACGCTGGGCGATAACTACAGCATCAGCGATATCGCCATTATCCAGAATTTCTTTCCGCTGGCCGGCGATGAAACAGCCATACGTACCAACAGCAATACGCAGTTTGTTTATCCTGACGATGTGTACTTTAACAACAACATTTTGCAAAAAACACTTTTATGGGCCGGCTCCATACTTCAATGCAATAACAACGTGTTCGATGGCCCTGCCAATAAGCTGAACATACAAATGCTCACCAGCTCTTTCCAGAATAACATTTTAAAAAGCACCAATGCTACGGTTAACATCAACAACAATACAAATCTTAATGTGGCCTATAACGTTGGTACCTCGGCAACCCAATTCGGCACGGCCAACAATAACCTGGCTGTACCTAACATGACCACCGTATTTGTTGATGCAGGCACCACAGACGGCAAATACCAGCTTAAAGCCGCATCGCCCGCCAGCAATAACGGCAGTGATGGTACCGACAGGGGGGCTTACGGTGGCTTGGCCGTTACCAGCCGCTACACATTATCCGGCCTGGCGCCAATACCGGTTATTTACGGCATCAGCACTTCAGCCGTGGCCACATCATCCGGCCTACCCGTAACCATACAGGCAAGAACCATTAAATAACGCTGTTATGAAATTACTAACCGGCATACTACTGCTGTTGTTGATGCAGGGGGCGGCCCGGGCGCAAAACATTACCCAACTGGAGTATTTTGTTGATACGGATTTAGGCGTTGGCCAAAACACCCGGGTAAATGTAACCCCTTCGGCAGATGGCAATTTTCCCTTTACGGTTAAAACAACCGGCCTGTCAATAGGTATGCATAAATTGTACATACGTACCAAAAACAGCGATGGCAAATGGAGCATAACCGCACGCCGCAATTTTGAAATAATACCCAACCAGGCAAAAAAAACCATTGTTGCAGGAGAGTATTTTTTTGACACAGATCCCGGTATGGGTGCTGCTGCCAAAATAACCATATCCCCACAGGATTCTGTTATTATGCAAAGCTTTACTGCACAGGTTACAGGGTTGCAACCCGGCTATCATAAGCTTTACACCCGTTTTAAAGACAACCAGGGCAATTGGGGGCACACCATGCGCCGTAATGTGGAGGTAATTAAAAGCCCCGACTCCAACTACCTGCAAAGCGTGGAATATTTTATCGGCAGCGATCCCGGCGTGGGCATGGCCACCAAACTCAGCGTAGCGTCCATCGTTGAAAATGATCCCAACAACCTAACCATACCCTTTACCTGCATACAGGCCGATAGCCTGCAGGGGCTTTACTTCCGGGTACAGGATGCCAAAGGCAACTGGAGCCTTACCACCGGCTACGCCAACTTTAAGCTTACAGACAAAGGCGTAGTTACCAATGTAAAGAACGGTTTATGGAGCGATGCCAGCACCTGGAGCAACGGTAAAGTGCCGGACATTAATACGGCTGTTTACCTTAGCCACGACCTTACGGTAGATGTAAACGGCGTTTGTAAGTTCCTGAACATGCAGTGCCGGAAGCTTACCGTAAATGCCAATAGAACACTCAGGATTGCCGGAACAGACTAAACATTTCAACCCTTTACATAGAAGTGGGTGCGGCTTATGCCGCACCTGCATTTATTATGTTATCAAACGAGATGGATCAATAGGAGAGTAAATTAATAGTTTAAGTTGCAATTCACTACCCAAAAACTTAATCAGCCGTTTTTACATAGGGCTTGCTCAATAACTATCCTTGAAAATGGGGCTGCCAAAATTTCCGGGAGCAAGCCTCTTGAAGATGACTGGCGAAGCGCCTGGCTGCATTACTGATTAAATTTAGGCAATAGAGGCCCAGCCTCATTAAATTAACAAGGTTGAGCACCAAAATAATGGAAGCAATCCACGACTCGCTGGTGTTTTGTAATTTGGCTTTGATGCACTCCATATTATAACCAGCCTTTGCCTGCCCAAACTTGCCTTCTATTGGATTGCGCTCCCCTGGACTTACCTGAATGTGCAGTGCCTCTTTAGCCGGACGGCCCAGTGGCTTAGCCCTTAATGCGATGCCCCATTCCTTCAGCACTTTTCTGTTTTCCCTTGTACAGTAAATCTTGTCTGCCAATACTTCGGCGGGATAATATCCAAGTCGTTTTTTGTACAGCGTTACCGATTCCTTCAGGCTGCCGCCTTCATTAAAATTATCCCAGCTTAACTTGTCTAATAACGCAAACCCACCGCTTAGCGATACCTGCAGTTTGCTGCCAAACTCTACTTTTTTACCATCCTTGCCCCGGACTATGGGGCGTACATGCGGCTGGTGAATATTTACAATACGATCCTCTGCACGGCAACTGCGGGTGCTGTGCATTTGATATTGCTGGTTATATACCGTATGCAATACCATCAGGTATTTTAAAT
>NZ_VVIP01000042.1 GCF_009650435.1 Foetidibacter luteolus | reverse complement strand
ATGCTTTGCCCAATCCGATTTCGTTTTTTGCGCTGTAACCTCTACATATCTTTTTCCTGTCAGGGGTTCCGATGTTAAGAAGATATTTGCCACTCCGCAACGCTCATATTCAACATCTTCTTTAGCAGCATACCCCGGCATCATTTCAATAGCGCCCCTTGTTTCTTTAATCAATTGTTTCGGAGATTCGTCCATGCATACTACCGGACAATCTTTATCGTATGGCCTTTTATATATTTCAAGCACACGTTCTATGTTGGCATGGTCCTGTTTTGGATGACAAGGATACAAAATTATACTTGACAGTGTAATGATATGATATCGGAGCTCCATATGCTGAATGGGAAATAATTTTTAAGTCATAATTATTACAGATGTTCTGAATTCCGTCCAAATTTTAAGCATAAGGTGCATATTACAGACGCAGGATAGATAAGGCTCAACCAAGCCAAAACAACATTTTTTCCTGAAGCTGCCGGTAGAGCCAGGGAGATCAAACATTTTGCTATTAAATAGCTAATGATTTAAATTATATAAATGATTAAGGATGATAGAATAACCCTCATTGACTTATGTACTCAAATATTCACTTTTTAACAAGTAAGTGTTTTAGTGAAGGGTTAAGAATCATTTTTTCCAGCTGCCTTTGCACTAAATCTGTCACTTCTTTTTTTATACGTACATAGTTTTCATTGACCTGACCCTGTTTAATCTCATTTATCCTGGGCGGCGGCAAAAATTGTTTCTCTTCCCTGGCAAGTCTTGCATGATCGTTTTGAATTTTTGCATGGAACAGCTTCTGCTCTATTTCCTGGTCCGGGTTGTCCGCGACGCTGCCAACAAACTCGCCCGAGGACAAAGCGCTGATAGTGGATTGAGGTATCGCATATTCCAGTGATTTGGATTTGGTGACAGAAACATTCTCGCTATGCGCTATGCTTTCCCTGGTCTGCAATATCTTTCCAAAACCTTCAGATAAATGCCTGGCAGCCTCTCCCTTTAACTGTCCGCAGATAATGTTTCCCGCCATATTCAAAATCATTTTTCCCGCTTCATTGCCGTAACTTAATTTTAGTTGCTCGACATTTTGCACCCCGATGGTTGTTGCTACCCTGTTGCTTCGCACGGTAGCCATAAAAGATGCGATTCCGTTAAAATAAAGCGTAGGAAATTCATCTATCACCAGTGCGCATTTGCGATTGCCCTTTTTGTTGAGTATCCTTGTCACCAGTGTCAGGTACAGGGAAATCACCGGCCCGTATACATTTGATTTTTGAGGATTATTACCCAGGCAAACAATTTTGGGCGTAAAAGGGTTTGCAATATCCATTTTAAAGTCATCGCGGGAAAGAACATAATAAAGCTGCGGTGAGGACAGCCTCGACAATGCGATCGTTGCGCTGGCAACCTGCCCTTCCAGCTGGTTGCGGGCATCATTTAAAAAAGCGTTGACGAAAGGTGCTATCAGCACTTCCACCTCAGGTTCTGACCTAAGCACGGAAAAGAGTTTATCGTAAGGTTGTTGTGCGAGCTCCACCACATGGGGCAGGCTGCAGTATCGCCCTTTTTCATGTTTGCATAAAAACCAAATGATGGCTGTCAAAAAATTGACCGAGGATTCCACCCAAAAATCACCCTGCTTTTCAATCCATTCAGGATTAAGCCCCAGCATGATGGTACGTGCAGATTCACCGGCGTCTGTGATATCCCGCATGGCGCTGATGTCAAGGCAGTTACAGCCGTGGGAGTATTCGGGCTGATCGAAGTTAATGGAGAAAAATTGAGGCGTTACATTGTAATATTTCCTGTTATTCCCAAATTTTAAATATTGGTTATACGCCAGCGTTGTGAGGTCAGGGTATTTATAATCGTAGATAAACATAGAGAACCCTTTTTCCATATGCTGACGGATAAAATGCTGTATGACAAAATAGGTTTTGCCGCTGCCGGGAGAACCCATAACGAGGGTAGCGCGAAAGGGGTTGATGATATTAATCCATCCTTTATGCCTTTTTCCTCTGTGCTGAAAAACGGTAGGCAGGTTCACGGAATATTCGTTGGCCAGCAAACGTTGCTCCTGCGGAAATGTTTCATTTTCAGTATTGAATACCTGGTGATTAACCTTCAGGTGGATAATTCTTGACAGGATGGTACCGCCGGTCATGCAAAGAATAAACCCCATGACAGTGGTACCCATGTACCAGAGTGCCAGCGTTGTTCTTTTGGCATCAAGGCCGGCGATGTAGTAGCTCCCAAAATACAGCAGCATACCCATACTTAGATAACACAGCGCCATCCGGTAATTATACTTCTCTCCTTTTTTCCCCCTTGCACCAAGCAGTGAAATAGTTAACAATCCAAGGGCTATCAACTTCGATGTATGGAAGCTTTTATAAATACCAGTCCCTGACAGGCTGTTCAAAAACCGGTCGGTCAGGTCTGTGTTATAGCCCCAGTCTTCGAAGGCCCCATAACAGTAATAATAAAAATGCGTTATCAATAAGGCGATGCCGATGGCCCTTGTGAGGTCTGTGACTTTTTTTAACCCCTGATCGTTTTCCCCTGTTCTCAATGTTGACATAGTTGACTATTTTAATTCATTGTACTTTTCACCGTTCTATAAAATGTTCCTGGCCAGGTTTCTTTTTTCTTTGTTTTTCTTCCTTACGCAGTTCATAAGGTACCTGTTCGAATGAATCTTCTGGCTTTACCAGCAGCTCAATCAATTCCGCAAGGGATTTGCCTGCCAGGTTCATCTCCCTGTTTTCGTTAAATTCCTTTTGACCGGTGGTTATGGAGGCTGTCTGCGTGGCTGCCGGCGGGGTATTTTGAGGCACGTCTTCCTTAGGCAAAAAGGCTGGTTTCGCGTTCTCAGTGGTCACCGGCCTGATATCTGTGGCTGACGCTGCCGGAGTCAGGTTGCCGCAGCTTTTGTTCTGTCCCGGGGCCACCGTTAGTTGAGGGGATAACCCCAATCTTTCCAGCACCCGCCTGGCACTGTATTCCTTACCCAGGTCACTGCCGTTAAACACGTTCCTGCGGGTATGGTCTATGTAGGTAAGCCCGTAAACGATGCCGTCTTCATTGCGTCTTATGACCAGGTGCATGTGTTCTTTTTCCAGCGCCCTGGCAAAGCCTGCCAGGCTATCTGTGGGACCGGCCAGGACCCAGTCAATAGCCGTCCTTGCGTGGGCGGCATCCGCTTTCCTTGTTTTGCCATTCATTTCAAATCTGGACTGAATAAGGGGCCAGGTAGGCTTGTTGTATATGTCGCTGGCCTTAACCGGGGCTCCCGCTTTTTTACCCTGGTCATCTAATACCCGGTAGACAAGGCCTCCGTTTTGATATGTTCGGGAGCCATGCTGTCCGCGGTCGGCCATCACATTATACTGTAGCAGAACAGCGTTCAGTTCGGCAAGGGAGGTGTACCGGTATTGATTGATGACTTTATCAAGCACATTAGAAATAGCCCGCTTGGTCTCCGTTTTTCCGTACTGCACTTTTAACGCCTCCTGTTGGTCGTGCCATGTTTGTTTTTTACTTTCAGGTTTTACCAGGCTGTAGACATTTTCGATTTCCTTTCTGGCTTTTTCAGACTGGTTCCTGCCAATATTGTAGGTGTCGATGCGACGGCCATCTTCCCTTATACTGGTGGTCAGGATGTGGACATGCCGGTGGCCGGAGTCATGGTGCTGATAAACCAGGTAAGGCTGGTCTCCAAAGCCTATTTTTTCCATATACAGGCCTGCGATCTCTATGAGCCTTTCCTTATCCAGTTGATCAGCGGCATCGAAGTTGAGGGAGATATGCAGGGCATTGGTTTTTGCACGTTGGTTGAGCGATATTCTGTCTTCAAAACGATGTAGTTTTTCATAGAAATTCATCTGTTCCGCGTCCTTGATGAAGCCGGCCGCATGGATGCATTCCGCCACACCCTGCCGCACTTTGTTTTCGTTATAGCTCAGCGCCTTTCTTATGGCTTTGGGGCTGGTGATCCTGGCAACCATTGCTCTGAAATTTTGATGAGTGCATGTTTAATTTCTTCTACCTGCCGGAGGAAATGATGACGGGTAGCTTCCTGAAGCATCAGCCAGGACATTATTTCGGGAGGGGTATTGATGCCATGCAATTTGCGAACCGACTGATTGAGATTATTGCCGATCGCACTTAGTTCATTTTTGATTTTAAGAAGGGAAGAAAGGATTTCATCTGCGGATTGATTACGATACCGGATAACTACCGGTTTTTGCATCAACGTGAGCCTGGCGTACTCACTGAATTTGTTGCAGGTGCTTTCCTGAAAGAGGTCATGGATTATACGATACTCACCGGGCTTTACACGAAAGCTTATCCATTTCCTGGACTGTTTGTCTTGTTTCTCCATCACATTATCCTTTTATCACGTTAACAAAACTGCTGCACCAAGCAGCAAACACTACCAATTAATAATCCGCTTCTCCCCTGGCGACTCCGGAGAAACAGGGGCCAGATTACCAATTGTGCAACAATTGAACATCTGGCCGTGCCCGGCTACAGGGGCACGAATGCCGGCCTTTGCTGCTTTATCAGCATTGGGCGGCCCATCCGCTTCGGTACCATAAAGGTTTCAATAAGGCGGTATGTTTCTACATAAAGAGCAACAGTAAAAGTAGAGCCCATGCAGATACCAGACAAGATGTCCACGAGATGAACTGGCTAGTCTTGACAGCCCCCGGCATTATTCCAAAGTTTTGTAAAAAGGGATGAGCTGCTCCATAGATAATATGCCGTTTTATTTAATGGCGCTGACAGACGAATTAACCTGCTCTATTGAAAAAATTTTCAGATAAAAAAGAACCGGCATTAAGGCGAAAGAGGTTTATAACTACTTAAAATAAACACCAATGCCTACCGTTATCATTACAAGATCTGTCAAAAGTCATGTTACAAAAATGTTTGCTTTCGATGTGCATAGTGCCACAAATACAATCGCGTTTTGGCGCTGAAACAATTTACGATTTTGACATTTCGTTTAGCAACTGACAGTTATGTTTGCCGCATCAAATCTTTAAAGCCCAGCGGTTAACAGGCCGTAGACCGGCCTGTTCCGCCTGGCACAATGCATTGTATACAACTCAGCGGTCTTTCTGCTTTTTCTCAGTTTTCACACAGCCTGTCCACTTCAGTTTGCAGCCAGCAACAGTATCAATAAATCCTCCTTTGTTAATAACATCTTTGCCCACAACCTCTCCTTTTAATTGTTTTTGGCAGTGGTTTCCGAATACGTTTTTGGCACATTCAAGCGCTTGCCTATGGATACAAATGCTGCTATCATTGTTGTTGTTCTACCACTGCCAGTACAGTTGTCATTTATCTTTTAGCCTTCAACAAAAGCCATGGTCTCCATCGTATCTATCGTGCTGTAGTGAGCCTGGAAAATTTGGGTGATTATCAAAAGGCCATTGAATTATACGAAGTATTAATTGAGCAATCTGGAGAAAAGTTAATCAGGGAAAGGCGACAGGTAGCTGATGCGGAACAGCGATTAAAAACTTTAAGAAAGCAGCTTTACTTTGAGCAAGGATTCAAAGGTGTAGGACGACGAGATTAAAGACTTATCATTGATTCAAGCGGGAAAATAAAACAGCGATTCAACCGCAGGTTACCATCCGGCATGAAGCGTTTTTCTTTTTGCTACTTTTTCTTTTTGTGGCGACTGCCAAAAAGAAAAAGTAGCGCCGCACAGGCTTGCGCTGTACGGGTGGCTACTTAATAACCCGGCAGTTTGTTCGGGTTAAACGCTTTAAGCTAAATGATACCATTATCTGCCATGGAGTAATAGTTTTCGCTGCTGAGGATAATATGATCGATCAATTTAATCTCCATCAACTGGGCAGCCTGTTTGATTTTTTGTGTCAGGGCTTCGTCCTGCCGGCTGGGCATAAGGTTACCGCTGGGGTGTGAATGGCTGAGTATTAAACCCGATGACGTTAACTTTAAAGCGGTGGCTAAAATCAGGCGGGTATCGGCAACAGTGCCGGTAAAACCGAGAGTTTTTTCAAATCCAGAGAAGAACTTGGGTAAAAGAATTAAATAAAATAAAAAAAAAACTTGCTTTAACGATTAAATGACATAGTTTAGCGTACTGCTACGATATGAAAGGGTAGAAAATGACTACTTCTTCAACAGTTATCTTTCTTTTGTAGCAATTTATGCTAACGATAATTAATCCTGGGTTACGAAGTAGCCCATTTTTTAATGTAAACTGCTTAAACGATTAAACAACTATATGAAAGACACATCATCATTTAGAAATGTAAAACACGCATGCCCCATCGCTAATAGCTGCCAGCCTTTTTCAGGCTTGTTGGTTCTAAAGAAATGAGCCATCCTCCCGCATGAATTATCGTTTTCACAATTGTCAGAATTCTCTCCTCGCAAAAGGTCAGCGATTTATTGCTTCCACTAAATAAAAATTGCCATGTATTTAAACTTGTCTTTAAACCAAAAGATACCCTCTGCTTCGGGCTATCTGAAAATTTTTGCGCCAGCGCTTAAAAATTTTTTACTACTGCTTTTCACTATTATTTTACCTGTTTTCATATTTGCACAAACAACTGTAACTGGAAAAATTACCGATGAAAATGCGGCTCCGCTGGCAGGCGTAAGTATCAGGGTTGCCGGGACGCAAACAGGAACCACCACTGATGCCAATGGGGCCTTTACTATAAAAGCCAATAAAGGCCAGGTGCTCGAGATTAGTTATGTTGGAAAAACTGAAGAAAGAATTACCGTTGGTGACAATACCTCGCTAACGATTACTCTAAAAGACTTGACTACGTCCGGCCTGGACCAGGTAGTGGTTGTGGGTTATGGAACGCAGGCGAAGAAAGATCTCACAGGTTCGGTGGGTGTAGTTTCCCAATCCAAGATGAGTAACCAGGCAACTGTAGGCATTGGACAGAACCTCCAGGGTAAACTGGCTGGCGTTCAGGTAACGCAAAATGATGGGACACCTTATGGGGGAACTTCTATCAGGATAAGGGGAGCCGGCTCATTTGGCGCATCAAGCGACCCGCTGGTAGTAATTGACGGGATAATTACCAATGACGGGTTATCCAATTTAAATCCCAATGATGTTGAAAATATAACTGTGCTTAAAGACGCTGCTTCATCTGCCATTTACGGTTCAAGAGGCGCTAACGGAGTGGTGATAGTAACAACAAAAAGGGGGAATTTTGAATCACCGATGAAGGTTGACCTTTCGAGTTTTGCCAGTGTTGACAAGATAAGGTATATGATACCCACCTTAACGGCCAAAGAGTATGCCGTGCAGGTAAATGACTACTATGGAGGTGCAAATCTGCCGAAGCCTTTTACACAGGCAGAAATAGATGCCTATGGGGAGGGAACTAACTGGGTGAAAGAGATTTCCCAGGCAGGGCTAAAACAGAACCACTCATTATCTATAAGCGGCGGAACTAAAAATAATATTTACGCACTGTCTGCAAACTACTACGCAGGAGACGGCGTGATAAAAAACACTGCCTTTAAGCGCGGTAATGTAAGGTTAAGTAACGATAACCGCATTTCCAACAGCCTTAAAGTAGGTGTTAACCTCAATGTAAACTACGGAGTATCAAGGAACAGCGATTGGGGCCAGGCAATTGACCGCGCCCTGATATTTCCTTCAACGCAACCTGTTTATGATGCCAATGGCGAATACAGCGCCGCGACACATAACGGTGAACCTGTGACAATGCTCAACCCATTAATACCGGTGAACTTGTGGACCTACAAACAGAACTGGAAAAAACTTCTTGGAACAACCTACCTGGAATGGAGCATCCTTAAGGATTTGAAGTTTAAAACATCTTTCAATGCAGAGTACTATTCCTGGAACCAGGATCAGTTCATCCCTTCTTACAGGCATGGGCCCGCTGGCCTGATAGGCGACCACCCCATTGCAGAATTATATGTAACGGGAAACGAGAACATCAACTATTCATTCGACAATATTCTTACCTATACAAAACAGTTTAATTCACACAGCATCACGGCTATGGCAGGTTATACCTTCCAAGAAACAAATGGTTCAAATATCGGCGCTTCAAGAAACAGTTTCCTGAATAATGACCCCAATATGCAGGTACTTGATGCAGGCAACAGTAATATCAGTAACAACGGTTCAAAGTATTCATGGGCGATACAATCCTATCTAGGCCGGATCAATTACGGGTTTAAAGATAAATACCTGTTAAGTGCAAGCTTACGCGTTGACCAGACTTCGCGTATTTCCAAAAACAACAGAACCGGTGTTTTTCCGGGAGCTTCGGCCGGATGGGTTGTTTCAAAAGAGAACTTTTTCGAAGACGTTACTTTCATCAGCAATTTAAAGCTTCGCGCCAGCTGGGGTATATTAGGTAACCAGGCCATAGGTGAATATCCTTACCAGACAACGCTCAATTCTACGGGGCTGTATTATCCATTCGGCTCTGGTGGCGAAGGTGTTACTTATACAGGCGTTGGCCCTACCAGTTTAGGCAATCCGAATATCCTCTGGGAAAAAACAACCACGTATGGTGCCGGTCTGGAAATTGCCTTCCTGCAAAACAAGTTGAATTTGATCGCTGACTTTTATAAGCGCAATACCTCAGACATATTGGTACAGGTTCCACTACTTTCTACATCCGGTGTTACTAATGCTCCTTACCAGAATGCGGGCAGGGTATCCAATACAGGCATTGAACTAACCCTGGGCTACAGCGATGCAATCGGCAAAGCCTTCAAATACGATGTAAGCGTTAACTGGACTTACAATAAGAACAGGGTTACAGGAGTTCCTTCTCCGATCATTAATAACTTTAGCCGGATACAGGAAGGATATTCTATCAATGAATGGTTCGGTTATATTCAGGAAGGAATTTTTCAAACCACAGATGAAATCTCCAAAGCGCCTACACAACCCAATGCTTCGCCGGGAGATATCAGGTTTAAAGACCTAGATAATAATGGCGTGATTGATGCCAACGACAGAACTTTTTTAGGGCCATCTGTAGCCCAAAATTCTTTCGGCGGCAGTATATCTCTCGGCTACAAAGGTTTCGATTTGGTTACAGCCTTTTATGGGCAGCTAGGTGCGTTGAGAAGTATTGACCAGGTTGGTTTTGCCATTACACGAGGCGGTGAACAAACTTCCGCCTGGATGTACAGGCAGAGATGGACTGGCCCCGGAACAAGTAATTATGTCCCCAGGGTGGTAGCAGGAGACCCTAACGATAATTACCGCCGCTCCACTTTCTGGCTTCGGTCTTCCGATTTTTTCAGGCTGCAGAACCTGCAAATAGGTTACGACTTCGTCGGGTTACTGAGTGGTTCAACAGCTAAAGTGATACATAAATTAAGATTCTATGTTGCTGCGCAAAACCTGTTCTGTATTAACTCCTACCCGGGCTGGGATCCAGAACAGAGCATCAACGGTGGATATCCAATCCCCAGGTCTTATTATGCCGGTGTCAACTTACAATTCTAAAAGAATAAAATACTTATCATGAACAAGACGATTTGCTTTTTTATATTGCTGCTTGCATTGGCTTCGTGCAGCAAAAAACTGGATAAAGCGCCATATGGCGTTGTGTCAACAGATAATTTCTATAAAACTGCATCTGACGCAGAAATGGCCGTAACAGCGGCTTACAAATCTTTTCAAACTTTAGACGGGCAAAATGGCTGGAATACGAGGGCTGGATATACACCGATGGGCGATATAACCGGACCCGATGTACAGGCTCACCCAGACCTGGTTGTGTATTACCAGATACAGCAGTCCATTATTTCGCCGAGCTCAGACCAGATATTGATGCTGTACCAGCGGTGTTATAGCGCGCTCTTGCTGGCTAATGTAGCTATAGAAAAGATTCCGGCAATAGAAATGGACGAAACCTTAAAGTCAAGGTTTATGGGCGAGCTTTATTTCATCCGCGGATTCTGGTTGTTCCGCCTGGGCTATATGTTTGGAACCGCGCCACTTGTTACCAGCCAGTTGGATATTGGAGAGTTAAATATTCCCAACTCTGTAAGACAGGGAGATTTTGAAGCCGGTAAAGCCTTGAACAATTATACTATAACAAAAAGTGAGCTTTTCGACCAGGCAGAAGCCGACTTTAAAATGGCCTTGGAACAGCAAATCGGAAACAGGAATACAGGCGATCTGATGGGAAGGGCAGATAAAGGTGCAGTTAAAGCGTATCTTGCCCAGATATATTTATATGAGCACCGTTGGAACGAGGCAAAGGCTTTATTGGAGGATATAATGTCTTACGGCTATGGGTTAATTCCGGATTACAATGGGCTCTTTGACGGTACCCACGATAACAGTAGCGAGGCTGTTTTTGAGGTACAGTATACTGCGCTCAACCAAAAAGGAACCGATAATTTCGGTACAGTGTTGAATGCACCTAATGGTGAAGGATATGTTGCCGGCGGTGGATGGGGTTGGACACGTCCGACACCGGATTTGGAGCGAGAGTATGAAGCGGGAGACCCTCGGTTAACGGCTTCTATTTTCCGTAAAAACAAAGATGATTTTTTCGGCCAGCTGTTTTTAGATAAAGTAAACGGGACCGGCCTCGGCATCAGGAAATGGTGTATAGCTAATGCGCCGAACAACAACGGGGTAACGGTTGACCAGGTTAGCTGGAACAATTCAGCAAATTATACACTGGTAAGGTATGCCGAAGTACTTTTATGGTATGCTGAAGTAATGAACGAATTAGGCGACCGTGCAACCGCTGCAGCTTATGTGAATATGGTAAGAAAACGTACGGGTACGACAACAGATCCCAACACCATTAACAGTAATGACAATAAAGAATTGGCGCCCATTTCCTCCACCTTGGACTATGAGAAGATGTTCTGGGCAATTGTGCATGAAAGACGTGTGGAACTGGCCTTTGAGGGGAAATTCGGGTGGGACCTGAGAAGATGGGGAATAGCTCAATCGTATCTTTCCAATGCTGCAAGATGGCAAAATGAAGTAACTCCCGGGTACTTTAAATACAAAAATGGTAAAGATGAAATTTTACCACTGCCGCAGATTGAAATTGACCGTGCAGGTGGTACATTGAAACAAAATTCCGGCTATTAAAACCGGCAGTTAAATGAAATAAAATTAGCCTGGTGGAAAAAAAGGTATCTCTCAAAGACGTGGCGAAGCATATTGGGGTTTCCGCGGCCCTGGTGTCCTATGTAATGAACGGCAAGGAAAAAGAAGCCCGGGTGGGTCTTGATATGGCAAAGAAGATTAAAGCGGCTGCAGCAGAACTGAACTATCAGCCCAATCTTATTGCCAAAAGTCTTAAGATGGGAACAACAAGAACCATCGGGTTAATTGTGGCTGACATTTCAAACCCTTTCTTTTCCAGCATTGCAAGAATTGTGGAAGATGAAGCAAAAAAGCAGGGTTATGTGGTAATATTCGGGAGCAGTGATGAAAATGCAGAAAAACAATCAGACCTGATTGACGTTTTTTCTACCAGGCTAGTTGATGCATTCATCATTGCTCCCGCAGCCAATACTGCACCGCAGATTCAAAACCTCATCAGCAGGGCTGTGCCTGTGGTGTTAATAGACCGTTTTTTTTCCTGGCTGAATGTCGATTGTGTGCATATTGATAACTATAATGCATCTGGAAAAGCAGTTGAGAGACTAATAAGGAATGGGCGTAAAAAGATTGGCATGCTGGCTTACGATACGGCACAGTCTCATATGGAAGAAAGAAAACTTGGCTATAAAGCTGCACTGAAGGAAGGAAATATCAGGTTTAAGAAAGAATGGCTGGTTGAAGCCAGTTACCAGCACATCAATGAAGAAGTGACAGAGAAATTACAACACTTGCTTAATCCTTTAACAATCGATGCATTGTTTTTCGCGACCAACTCTCTTGCTGTTGCGGGTTTAAAAGCTATCAATAAAATGGGCATAAAGGTTCCGGAGCAACTGGCTGTTATTTCCTTTGATGAAAGCGATGCATTCGATTTTTTCTACTCGCCTGTTACCTATGTAAGCCAGTCCCTTACAGATATTGGAAAGGAGGCTGTTAAACTTGTGTTGAACAGGCTGAATAACAAAATCAAAAAAAATAGTTCTGTTATTGTGGAAGCAAAACTTGTTGTTCGCGAAAGCTGCGGCAGCAGGTGATAATGCTTTTGCTGCAGTGAAAGGAAGAAAAACACAAAAATTGCTTAAACGGTTAAGCATACTAATTATGATTAAACTTCATACTGGCGGAAAATATTTTAATTCAATTATGGCAACAGTTATGGCTCTAACATCTTGCACAGGTAGCGGTTCACAGGAAGCATCCCGTCCGCCAGATACATCCTATCAGAAAGGCAGTTTTGGCTATGATCTTACTTTCTTGAAACAGTATGACAGCGTGATTGTGTTGAAATCTGATAATGAAAATTCCCAGATAATTGTATCGGCAAAATACCAGGGTAAAGTATTTACATCTACCACAGATGGCAATGATGGCTTTAGCTTTGGCTGGGTAAATTATAAAGCGTTTGATGGTCCATTGGATGCGCACATGAATGCGTATGGCGGTGAGAACCGCTTATGGCTGGGCCCTGAAGGTGGTCGTTTTTCTTTATACTTTAAGCCAGGCGATTCAATGGTTTTTAACAACTGGAAAACACCTGCTGCTTTTGATACGGAACCGTGGACTGTAACCGCACAATCCGGTAGTTCGGTTACGATGCAAAAAGATATGTCGCTGGTAAATTACCAAAACACGCCACTGCAAATAGCTGTAACAAGGGTAATTGATGTGTTGAGTGCTGGCGACATTAACAGGAACACCGGCCTTGCTTTGGACCCAGGTGTAAAAGTTGTGGGTTATCAAACCACCAATACATTAACTAATACGGGTAAAGCTGCATGGACGGAAACAACCGGTATGCCCTGCATCTGGATGCTGGATATGATGAAAAACACGCCATCAACAGTTGTAGTGGTGCCTTATAAAAATGCAAAGGGCGCCAGCTTTGAAGCCGTGGGTACCACCAATTATTTTGGTGAGATACCAGCAGACAGGTTACGGCATGATGATGATAAAGTATTCTTTAAAGCAGATGGAAAAAGCCGTGGCAAACTTGGCATTAAACCTACGTATACAAAGCCTGTTATCGGAAGTTATGATGCAGAAAACAAAATACTCACAATCGCCATGTTTGAGCCGGAAGCATCTGCAAAATATTTAAACCAGGAATGGGGTACAACAAAGCCTTCGTTTTCCGGTGATGCTGTAAATGCCTATAATGATGGCCCGCTGGAGGATGGTTCGCAAATGGGACCTTTCTATGAAATTGAAAGTGTGTCGCCTGCTGCTTTTTTAGCACCTGCCGCTTCGCTTGCACATAAACATGCGGTGTATCATTTTACCGGTGAAGAAAAAGCGCTTGACCTCATTAGTCGGCGATTACTCGGTGTTACTTTAAACGATATACAAAACGCATTTAAATAACGGCAATTGGTAACACACTTGCTTATCCATTGAGATATAGTCATGGTCATAACTATAATCGTTATTGCCAATTACTGAAAAATATTCAAAAGTACAAGCCTGCCTTTACAGCTTCGTGTTGCCCAGTTTAGTTCTAACAGTACAAGTGAGTGACACAACAGGTGATGATAGTAGTAATGCAGTTAAGGCCAAAATAAATTTCCGATTGTTATTATTCAACATTTACAACGCACAAACTTGACTATGAATAAAACAGATTATCCCAAAATCGGCATTCGCCCGATTATAGACGGCCGGTTAGGCGGCGTACGCGAATCGCTGGAAGAAACAACCATGAAGATGGCAGAAAATGTTGCAGCCTTGTATGCAAAGGAATTGCGTTATCCCGATGGTTCACCTGTGGAGAGCGTGATTGCTGATACCTGCATCGGCGGGGTACAGGAAGCCGTACAATGCGCAAAGAAATTTGAAGCAAATAATGTGGGTGTATCGCTGTCTGTGACCCCTTGCTGGTGTTACGGAAGCGAAACGATGGATATGAATCCTTTGCTGCCAAAAGCAATATGGGGCTTTAACGGAACAGAACGGCCTGGTGCTGTTTACCTGGCTGCAACACTTGCAGCACATAACCAGTTTGGTTTGCCGGCATTTGGCATTTACGGTCATGATGTACAGGATTTGGGTGATGAAAATATTCCGGATGATGTTAAAGAACGCTTGTTAAACTTTGCACAGGCAGGCCTTGCCGTGGCTATTATGCGGGGTAAGTCTTATCTGGCTATCGGCTCTGTCTCTATGGGTATTGCAGGTTCTATTGTGGTACCTGATTTCTTCCGTGATTATCTTGGTATGCGCAATGAATATGTTGACTCATCTGAAGTATTGCGCCGTATAGAAAAGAAAATTTATGATGAAGCTGAATTTGAAAAAGCGCTGGCCTGGGTAATAGAAAATTGCAAAGAAGGTGACGACCTGGCGAATGAACCGGCCAAACAATCATCACGCGATCAAAAAGATAAGGATTGGGAATTTGTAGTAAAAATGACCTTGATTATTCGTGACCTTATGCAAGGCAACCCACACCTGAAAGGCAAAGGGTTCGGTGAGGAAGCACTAGGCCACAATGCAATCGTATCAGGGTTCCAGGGGCAAAGGCAGTGGACAGACTTTTTGCCTAATGGCGATTTTTCTGAAGCCATTCTTAATTCATCATTCGACTGGAACGGCATACGTGCGCCGTACATGGTGGCAACAGAAAATGATTGCTTTAACGGCATAAGCATGTTGTTTGGTTACCTGCTTACCAACAGCGCACAAATATTCGCGGATGTGCGCACCTACTGGAGCCCTGAAGCAGTTGAACGTGTAACCGGATGGAAGCCGGATGCAGCTGCTGCCAACGGTTTTATACACCTTATCAACTCCGGATCTGCTACACTGGATGGCAGCGGGCAGCAATCAAAAGATGGCAACCCGGTAATGAAACCATTCTGGGATATTACGCAGACAGAAGTTGATGCGTGCCTGGAAGCAACAACATGGTACCCTGGTAATAAGGGTTATTTCAGAGGTGGCGGTTATTCTTCAAAATTTGTAACCAAAGGTGGTATGCCGGTGACTATGTGCCGCATCAATCATGTGAGAGGCCTGGGCCCGGTTTTGCAGATTGCTGAAGGAGAAACGATTGATATACCTCAGCATGTACACGATACTTTGGATAAACGTACAGATGTGACCTGGCCAACAACATGGTTTGTGCCGCGCATTAATGGCAAAGGTGCATTTACAGATATATACAACGTAATGGCGCATTGGGGCTCTAATCATGGCTCTATTAGCTATGGGCATATAGGAGACAAACTTATTACACTTGCTTCCATGTTGCGTATTCCTGTATGCATGCACAATATTGAAGAAGAAAGAATCTTCAGGCCATCTGCCTGGAATGCGTTTGGTTCCGATACCGAAGGTGCTGATTACCGCGCCTGCGGCAACTACGGTTCTTTATACGGACTTTCTTAAGAGACAAGCACCTTTTACAGCCAACAACTTTTCAAAAATTTGTCATGAAGAAAAGAATAAAACTCACACGGCTTCCTGATGGCAGGAGTTTTCTGTTTCCCTTTGCGCTTATATCCAGTTTGTTTTTAATGTGGGGTTTTGCGCATGGTTTGCTTGATGTGCTTGATAAGCATTTCCAGGACGTTCTGCATGTAACCAAAGCACAGTCAGGGTTTGTACAATTCTCTTTATACATTGGTTACCTGGTGATGGCTGTTCCCGCTGGCTTTATCATTAAAAAGTATGGTTATAAAGCAGGTATCATTGTGGGCCTGGCATTATTTGCTTTGGGAGCATTTATGTTTTACCCCGTGGCAAAGCTTGAATCGTTTGCGCCGTTTCTTTTGGCACTGTTTGTTATTGCCTGTGGTCTTGCCTGCCTGGAGACCTCTGCCAATCCTTATTCCACGGTCTTGGGGCCGAAAGAGTATGCGGCAAGGCGCATCAACATTTCACAATCTTTTAATGGTTTGGGATGGATATTGGGCCCGCTGATGGGCGGCCTTTTTATATTCGGTGCAAGCGATGATGGAACTGCGGACAAGTTTGCTTCCATGGTTAAACCATACATGATTATTGGTAGCATTGTTGTTGCGCTGGCATTGGTTTTTCTATTCATTAAGCTTCCCGAGATTGAGCCGGAGAGCACCACTGAAAAAGAAAGCGACCCACCCATGAACCATCTCTTAAAACATCCGGCATTTATCATCGCTGTTGTTGCAGAGTTCTTGTATGTGGCCGCTCAAACAGGTGTAAATTCTTTCTTCATCAACTACGTTACAGAAGCGGTTCCAGACCTGCAGGCACCTGTTGCTGGCATCATGCAGCATCTCGGTATGTTCGGCGAAGTGTTTATGCCTAAAAACCCGGAGCAGGCAGCGTCTTTAATACTTGCCATCGGTGGTATGGGCTTGTTCTGGATTGGCCGTTTATCAGGTTCTTATTTTATGAAGTATGTTGCCCCGCAACGTTTGTTAATGCTGTATGGGGCGGCAAATACAATATTGGTTTTGCTGGTTATTTTGGGTTTGGGGTGGACTTCTGTTGTATCTCTTTTTTGCACCTACTTTTTTATGAGCATCATGTTCCCAACCATATTTGCACTCGGTTTAAAAGACCTTGGGCCGCTTACAAAAAAAGGTGCTTCCTTTCTTGTAATGGCCGTTGCGGGCGGCGCTTTTTGCCCGCCGGTTATGGGTTTGATTGGTGACAATTTTGGAATGCCCATTGCCTTTATCATTCCTTGCTTATGTTTTGCTTTTATTGCATGGTATGGTGTTAAACGGAGCAGCAAAGCAGAACTGCAGGCAGCTAAAAACAATGATGTCGTATTGCAATATCATCATTAGCCGGCGCATGTTAGGTCCGCCTGTCCTTTGGATACGGTAGGGAGAGGTGAGAATATAATGATATTGGCCTAAGCCGTACTGCTACTATCATCGCCTGTTGTGTCACTCACTTGTGCTGTTGAATATGTTTCAGCATAGTGAGCCAGGTTCTGTTTTATCGGTCATCTTAAAATGACGGAAATTAATACTGGTTAAAATTCCTGATTAACATATTAAATTTTTCTAGATGAAGAAATGTTTTTTTGTAATTAGTGCGCTTGTAAATGCGCTCATCGTATTGGCCCAGTCTCTTGATCCATCGCACAATGTGCCTGAAAACAAGAACCTTCCTGCCTCATGGCAGGCTTCATTGTATAGCAACGAGAAGAAAATATTTAAAGGCGATGAACTGCTTACCATCGGTATGCCGTGCGGCGGAATAGCAGCAGGCCAGTTATATGTAAGAGGTGATGGCACATTGGCTAACTGGTGGATTTATAACAATGCTTACAATACGGGTTATGGCATTGATTCGCTCACCCAATTCAATACTGCGCTTGGACCATGGACTGTCTGTTATAAAACCTTCGAGCCCAAGGGTTATATAGACCAGGGTTTTAATATAAAAATTACACAGGATGGTAAAACAATATCCGCCAATCTCAGTAAAGCTGATTTTGATGATATAGCCTTTACCGGCGAATACCCAATTGCCGCTATCAGCTACAACTCAAAAACAAAGAAGCTGCCCGTAGCTATAACATCAGAGGTGTATTCTCCTTTCATCCCAATGAATGCAAGGGAATCTGCAACGCCTGGAACAATTTTAAAGTATACCGTTAAAAACACTTCTACAAAACCTCTACAGGTAAACCTTTCAGGCTGGTTGCAAAATTTTGTTTGCCTGGACATAGCAGGCGAGATTACTGCCAATCGCCGCAATAAAATTGTACGGAACAAGGGCATTACTTCATTGGTAATGGATCTTACTCCATCCGAGAAAATCAGTTCAGAAAAAAAGCCAACAATAAAAATATTTGATGATTTTGAAAACAGCTACAGGAAGTGGAAAGTTACCGGTAATGCATTTGGTAACAACCCGGCCACGGGCACCTTTGCCAACCAGACTACCTTATTGGGATTTGGCGGTACCGGCGTTGTTAACTCTTATTTGGATGGAGATGAATCAACCGGCAAAATGATTTCTGATAAATTTACGCTGAATGATGATTTCATTGTTTTCAAAATCGCCGGCGGCAGGCATTCAAAAACAACTGCACTTAATCTTGTTATAGATAACAACATTGTAAGAACCGCTACAGGGTTTAATTCCGAAACGTTTGAAAACAAATATTGGGACGTAAGAGAGTTGAAAGGTAAAACAGCTCACTTTGAAATTATTGACGAAGAAAAAGGCGGCTGGGGACATATCAATGTAGATGATATCAGCTTTAGCGATATGCCGGTAGTAAAAGAGAAATATTACCCGCACAATCATCCATATTTTGGTAATGTGTCATTAAGTATTTTGTCAAAAAACGCATTCGGTGATGCGGCATACAGCGGTGTGGATGATAATAAAACAACTGACGCAGCATATACATCTGCCATTGATAAACTAAACGGCAGCGTGGGCGAATCATTCAGTTTAAAACCCGGCGAAACCAGGGAAATCAGCTTTCTGCTTACTTGGTATTTCCCCAATCGTCCGTCCTATTATCACGGTAGCGACGTAACTGAAATTCTGTCCAACGACTGGAACCAGGCACTGCCAACAGATGGCGCAACCATCATCGGCAACATGTACAGCAATTGGTTCGGCAATTCGCAGGATGTGGCGTTATACCTGCAGAAAAATTATGACCGTTTATCAAAGCAAACGCATCTTTTTCATGATACTTATTACAACAATACAACGATCCCTTATTGGTTAAACCAACGGTTGCTTATGCCTCTGTCAACGCTGGCAACAGAAACCTGCCAGTGGTGGGCAAATGATAAGTTTTGGGCATGGGAAGGCGTAGGCTCCTGCGTTGGAACCTGCACGCATGTTTGGAATTATGAGCAAGCCCTGGCGCACTTCTTCCCCGAACTTGAACGCAACATAAGGGAGCGTACCGACTTCGACCTTTCCTTTCAGAAAGATGGCAGCATACTGGCACGCAATGGCTGGGGTGGCGTGTTGATTGATGGCCATGCCGGCGCTATTTTAAAGGCTTATCGCGAACATCTCAATTCCAAAAATGAATTGTTTCTTACACGTAACTGGGACAGGATTAAACGTGCTACTGAATTTCTGATAAATGAAGATGGCAATGAAGATGGGTTGATAGAAAAGGTGCAGGCCAACACATACGATATTGCTTTTTACGGTGCCAATACCTACGTAGGTTCATTGTACCTGGCTGCATTAAAAGCAGCCTCGGCAATGGCTACTATTATGAACGATACGGAATTTGCTCAGCGATGCGCAAAGATTGATAGTGCAGGCGAGGCCAATACTGTAAAGAGGTTATGGAACGGAGAGTTTTTTGTACAGAATGTTGACCTGAAAGAGCACCCCGAATTTCAATACAAGGATGGTTGTTTAAGCGACCAGCTATTCGGGCAAACATGGAATCACTTAAACAACCTCGGTCATATTTATCCCAGTGACAAAGTGAAACAAACACTGCAATCAATATGGAAATATAACTGGGCGCCGGATGTTGCTACACAAAATAAAGTACATCCGCCTGAAAGGACGTATGCAAGTTTTGGTGAGCCCGGTTTGCTTGTGTGCACCTGGCCCAAAAGTGAGCATATGGGCGAGAAAGGTGTGCGTTACCGCGATGAAGTTTGGACTGGCATCGAATACCAGGTTGCCACTAATATGATTTATGATGGAATGACCGATGAAGGCTTGTCAATCGTTAAAGCGGTTGATGAACGTTACAGCCCCAAAAAGCACAATCCATGGAATGAAATTGAGTGTGGCGACCATTATGCAAGGGCTATGGCTTCATGGGGTGTTATGTTGGCTTTACAGAATTATTATTATAATGGCCCGCAAGGCATAATCAGTTTTAATCCAAAGATTGAACCAAAAAATTTCAAGGGATTTTTTACTACGGCAGAGGCCTGGGGAAATATCAGGCAATCCCTGCAAGGCAACCAGCAAAAAAATTCAATAGCAGTAAAATATGGCAGCCTTTCACTTCGCCAGTTGCAATTGCAAAGCGATAAAAAACCGGTAAGCGTTCAGCTGTTGTTAAATAATGAACCAATAAAAACTAAATATGCATATAACAATAACACTTCATCAATTTCCTGTGAAGAAATGTTATTGAAAGAAAATGATATTGTTGATGTAGTAATGGTTTTTTAAAATACAACAGTTATAGGACTGGGACTGGAATGTATTGCTGCTATGGTCGCCTGTTGAGCAATCCTGCGTGGCGAAGCAGCAAAATTGGAACACTTGTACGTCAACAAGTATGTGGGCATGCGCGGCAGGCTTAGTACCAGCAGGCTTTTAAAAATGGTAGAATTCCCTGGAACAAAAAATATGAAATGGAAAAAGCTTATGTCATAGGTGTTGACTACGGAACAGATTCTGTAAGGGCCATTGTTGTTGATGCATATAATGGTAATGAAATGGCCGCATCAACATTTGAATACCCAAGATGGAAAAAACAATTGTATTGCAATGCAGAGACGAATGTATTTCGACAGCATCCGTTGGATTATATCGAAGGCCTGCAGTTCACCATAAAAGATTGTTTGCAAAAAACTGGTGATGAAGTGCGCCATCATATCAAAGCTATCTCTATCGACACAACAGGCTCATCACCCATTGCTGTTGATGAAACAGGAACACCATTGGCCTTAAGCGAGCAATTTGCTCATGATCCTGATGCGATGTTTGTTTTATGGAAAGACCATTCATCTGCTCAGGAAGCAGAAGAGATAAACCAACACGCAAAAAACTTTGAAATCAATTATCTGAAATATGTAGGTGGAATTTATTCATCAGAATGGTATTGGAGCAAGTTATTGCATGTATTAAGAAACAACCGGCAAGTGAAAGAAGCTTGTCACGGTTGGGTGGAGCATGCTGACTGGATGCCTTTTTTATTAACCGGCGGAAAGCATATAAGCGAGCTGAAACGCGGCATTTGCACAGCGGGTCATAAAGGTTTATGGGCAGAGGAGTGGAATGGTTTTCCACCGGAAGATTTTTTTGTTTCGCTGGATGGAGTACTATCCGGTTTTGTTTCCATGCTTCCTTCGATAGCCTATACGGCAGACAAAGCAGCAGGCAATCTATCGCAGGAGTGGGCGGGTAAATTAGGGTTATCCACAACAGTGTTAATTGGCATCGGTGCGATGGATGCTCATATGGGTGCCGTTGGTGGGCAGGTGGAGCCCTATTATTTAAGCAAAGTAATGGGTACTTCAACCTGCGATATGCTGGTAGCGCCAATTAAGGAAATGCAGGGAAAATATGTGCAAGGCATTTGTGGCCTGGTAAATGGCTCCGTCATTCCAGGTATGATAGGTATGGAAGCCGGGCAGTCTGCCTTTGGCGATGTATATGCATGGTTAAGAAATGTGGTAGCCTGGCCATTGGAAAATATCGCTCCTGGATTGGTGGATGAACAGACCATTAAAAATATCGTTAACCGTATCATTCCCGAATTAAGTAAGCAGGCCGCTGCCACTCCCCTGCATGAAAAGGATGAATTGAGTGTAGATTGGTTTAATGGTCGCCGGACGCCTGATGCCAATGCGCTATTAAAGGCTTCTATAACTGGTCTTGACTTGGGTACAGATGCAGTAAAAATATTCCGTTCACTGGCAGAAGCAACCTGTTTTGGTGCCAGGGCAATCGTTGAATGTTTTACCAGCCAGCACATTGCTGTAAAGGGGTTGATTGGTATTGGAGGTGTTGCAAGAAAATCACCCTTTATCATGCAGATGATGGCTGATGTAATGAACATGTCTATCAGAATAAATAAATCAGAACAAACCTGCGCATTGGGTGCGGCCATGTTTGCTGCAACAATTGCAGGCATTTACAACAAAGTAGAAGAGGCTATGCAGGTAATGGGCCAGGGGTTTGATACGGAATATTATCCTGATAAAAGCAAAGTTGAGATATACCGGCAACGATACAGCATGTACCTGGAACTGGGTGTCCATATTGAAAGTAAGATAGCTAAATAGTAACGATTTATAACTGATGATATAAGCTGATACCGTTAAAAACCTGGTGCAATATACTCACATATTTGTTGCTGGATAAGTGTTGAATCTTGCTGCTTCGCAACGCAAGACTGCTCTTCAGGCCATGAAAGTGGTAATGCAGTTAAGCCCTTACATAAAATTTGTATTCTTTTTGTTTTAAAACATAAAATCGTTTGATATGAATAAACCACAAAAGCGAAGATCTTTTTTAAAGTCAGTTGTATTAGGTGGTTCCGGCATAGCCATAGGACCGACGATATTAAAGGCAGGTACGCCTGCACATACAATTAATGCAGAAAAAAACATTGAAAAAAATGCGGGTGTACCGAAGAGCAAATATAACGCCCCTTATACTGGTGAATATCTAAGCCGTGTTGCATTTCCGATTGGTGGTTTGGGTGCCGGTATGTATTGCCTGGAAGGTGGCGGTGCAATATCGCACATGAGTGTACGTAACAGGCCGGAGATATTTAATGAACCAACCATATTTGCTGCTATTGCAGTTAAAGGTGTTACAAACGGGGTGAAGGTGTTGGAAGGGCAGGTGGCGGACTGGAAGATGTTTGGTCAGAAAGGAACCGGGAATGGGGCAGCGGGAACTACATTTGGTTTGCCGCGTTTCATGAAAGCTACCTTTGTGACACGCTTTCCGTTTGCGACTATCCGCTTAGAAGATGATGATATACCATTACAGGTAGCTATCAAAGGATGGAGTCCTTTTATACCCACAGATGAAGATAACAGCAGCCTTCCTTTGGGTGCACTGGAATATACTTTTACCAATCAAACCACACGAAGTATTGAAGCGATTTTTTCTTTCAATACGAAAAATTTTATGGTGAATACAGATGGCTCTGTGAACAAAATTACAGCTACAAAAAATGGCTTTATTCTGAAGCAGGAAGCGCTAACAGATAAACCTGAGGCCGAAGGCAATTTCGCGGTGTTTACAAATGATGATAAAACGATCGTGGATCACTGCTGGTTCCGCGGTGGCTGGTGGGACCCCCTGACCATGGCATGGAATACAGTGCGTGAAATGAAAGTAAAAGCATCAGAACCTGTGGAGAAAAATGCGCCGGGCGCATCGCTGTTTGTTCCATTCACATTGGCATCAGGCGCCACAAAAACGATACGGCTGATGACGGCGTGGTATATTCCTGAAAGTAATATTCATATCGGCGATTTGGCAGTGGATGAAAAGAAAGACTGCAATCCCGGGAGTGGTTGTTGCAACGCGCCGGCAGATTTAGGCGTTGAAATTGGAAATAAAAGTTCATCCCCCAATTATAAACCATGGTATAGCAGCCGTTTTTCAAACGTAAATGAGGTGGCAGATTACTGGCGAAAAAATTATGATGAACTACAGGCGAAAAGCAAGTTGTTTGCAGATACATTTTATGATTCAACATTGCCGCCTGAAGTTATTGAAGCCGTTGCAGCAAACCTTACGATATTAAAATCGCCAACATCATTACGCCAATATGATGGCAGGTTTTGGGCATGGGAAGGCTGCGGTGATGAAGGTGGTTGCTGTCACGGTTCATGTACGCATGTATGGAACTATGCGCAGGCAATGCCGCATCTTTTTCCAACACTGGAAAGAACGTTGCGCAATACAGAGTTTTGTGAAAATCAGAATAAAGCAGGCCACCAGGCTTTCAGGGCCAATATGCCCATCAGTCCTCTGAAACACGATTTTCACGCAGCATCTGACGGCCAGTTGGGTGGTATTATGAAAGTATACAGGGAATGGCGTATCAGTGGCGATAAGGAGTGGTTGCGAAAAATTTATCCTATGGTTGCAACAAGTATGGACTACTGTATAGCTACATGGGATCCTAAAGGCAAAGGCGTAGTGGAGGAGCCTCATCATAACACATACGACATTGAATTCTGGGGCCCTAATGGAATGATTACTTCGTTTTATTTAGGTGCATTAACAGCTATCAGTTTAATGGGCAAGTACCTAAATAAAGATGTAAGTAAATACGAAAACCTTTATAGAAAAGGAAAGGTGCAACTTGAAACAAATCTTTATGATGGTGAATATTTTTTTCAGAAAATCGAATACCAAAACCTGGAAGCGGAAAACCCCGCAAAAGCTAAATCCTTTGGCGGCGAATACTCTGCTGAAGCTGTGGAAATACTGAAGCAAGAAGGGCCAAAATACCAATATGGAAAAGGCTGCTTAAGTGATGGGATCCTGGGCGCATGGATTGGCAGCATGTGTGCTTTGCCACCTTTTGTTGACGATGAAAAAGTACGCAGTCATCTGCTTGCTGTACATAAATACAACTTAAAAACGACGTTGCTTGAGCATGCCAACCCTCAGAGGCCGGCTTATGCGTTGGGTAATGAAGGCGGGCTTTTATTATGTACCTGGCCAAAGGGCGGAAAACTTTCCTTGCCATTTGTGTATAGCGACGAAGTGTGGACAGGCATCGAATACCAGGTAGCGGCTCACCTTATGGAAATGGGACATGTGCAGGAAGGTTTGGAAATTGTAAGATTATGCCGTAACCGTTATGATGGCACTGTTCGCAACCCTTTTAATGAGTATGAGTGCGGACATTGGTATGCACGTGCTATGAGCAGCTATGGCATGTTGCAGGCGATGACAGGAGTTCGTTACGATGCGGTTGACAAAGCTTTGCATATCAAGTCAAAAATTGGTGACTTTACAACTTTTATCTCTACCGCCAAAGGCTTCGGAACGATAACTTTAAAGGCTGGGAAGCCTTTTGTAAAAGTAGTATATGGTAAAATTGATATCAGTAAAACTTTTATTAATGATAAAGAGGTTTGATGCGCAGGGATAAATTTCGTTTTTCATTCCGAGGCTTCCAACCCCCTTACAAACACTTATGCTATGTAAAGTTTGGTAAAAAATGAAGAACATCTGATAAAAAAAGCGTTAGTAGTTGTCGCATGAGCTCAACGACAATATTTTATATTTATACCTTATTAATATAACGATAAATTGCCATTATGGATTTAAAACTGAAAGATAAAGTTATCGTCGTAACCGGCGGAGCAAGAGGAATCGGAGAAAGCATTGTGAGAAAGCTTGCCGAAGAAGATGCTATCCCATGTATTATAGATGTAAATGAACCCCTGGCCAACCAAGTCTGTGCCAGTTTGATCAGAATCAACAAAAAATGCTTTTTTGCCGGTGCAGACCTGACAGATGCCGTGCAATGCAGGCAGGCTATTGAGAAAATTATTTCCAGGTATCAAAAAATTGACGGACTGGTAAATAATGCGGGCCTGAATGATGGGATTGGCCTTGAAGAAGGCAGTTATGATAGATTTATACATTCTTTAAAATTAAATGCAGTACACTATTACCTAATTACAGAGCTTGTCCAGTCATTTCTTAAACTCAGCAAAGGATCAATTGTAAATATTTGTTCGAAGGTTGCAGAAACGGGCCAGGGTGATACTTCCGGGTATGCAGCCGCCAATGGCATGAGACTGGAGATGAGTACTGTAGAAGCTAGGGAGGTGATAGCTGCCGGTGTTCGTGTGAATGCGGTAGTTGTTGCAGAATGTGCGACACCTCAATATGAATGGTGGCTGAATACTTTAACAGACCCCGAAGGACAACTCCGGAAGATAAATGCAAAAATCCCGCTTTATAACAGAAGGACTTCTCCTGATGAAATAGCGGAGACGACTGTTTTTTTGCTCTCGGAAAAATCAAGTGGTATTAACGGGGAGTTTTTCCACGTGGATGGCGGTTATGTCCATCTTGACCGAAGCATTTAAATGTTGTACACTATATGCGCTTGTTGTTCTTTTTGATATACTTTATCCCACTAACCGGATTAATTGATCTGCCCCGACCTCTACATCCATTCGAAAAGGTCTATAGGCGAAATATACACTGCCGGATCATAGATGAACTTAAGAAGCCGGGACGGAACCTAAGAGAGCCTGTTTGGAGATAACTACAATAATCTTTTACGTGATGTTAGTTTACCAATGTAAAATCGTAATGTTTGGTGGTCAGTAAACTCAAGCACGGGCGATTTAAAGGGTGTTGCGTCTTTTTGCATATCCTACTTGACATAGATGGTTGTGAAAGAGCTGAATATTAATTATCATATAAAAAATCACGCCACTTTTATATTAAAATCGTCAATTTCGAAAGGCTAAAATCTGGTTGACCTCTGTTAATAACCCATTAGCAGTCACATCATCCATTCCGCCTGCCAGTTGGGTGGCTTTACCGCCGACCTCGACATCTACCGAATAACTGATTTGTTCCAGCATATTGCGGATATCATGGCCTATTCCCACACCGGTGGGAACTGTTTGACCTGTGAGATGCAGCCGTGGGGTTTTATCATAGGCATTTTTGATAATCACCCGGTGGATATTCTCTCTTACCAGTTTTTGGCCATTAACTTCAATGTAACCGGGATAAACACTAAAGGAACTGGGATGGCGATGGTTTTTCTTGCGCATATCCATTCTGAGGAAACACCAGGCAGCTATACCAATGAATGCGATAACAGAAAGGACGGAACTGACAGCGGAAAGTATCAGTGCGCCGAGGAAGGCGAGTAAAAGGATAAAAAATATCCCCGCACAACCACCGATCACTTTGGGTGCAGGTGTAACGTAAAATGTGTAGCCGTTATCTTTTGGAGTTTTTGTGTATTCCGCTGTTTTCATTTGTCTTAAATTTTATTACTGGTGATAAAGCTATTGTCCATGTTTCTTAATCAAGGGATGGAAACAAATCTGACAGGATGAATTACAGGTAAAAGAAAAAATATTTTCCATAATAAAGTCCTTACGTTTATTGTTCGCCTGTAGTGATTGATTATATGCTGTGGCCAGGTAAAAAAAGCTAAAGCGTGGATTAAACTGCATCGCAGCAAACAGCGACCCAACCGCAGGTTACCATCCGGCATGAAGCGTTTTTCTTTTTGCTACT
>NZ_VVIP01000041.1 GCF_009650435.1 Foetidibacter luteolus | reverse complement strand
TAATGCTGCTGATCTTGCCATATACCGTCCACTCAATCTTACTTTGCTGCGATTGCCCTATACCCTCCGCTTTATCCTTTACAAGGTTGCCTATTTCATCGTACTCATAATTGTTGGTACCCTGCCCGTCAATATCTTCCGTATAATTGGCCGCATTCACATCATCCGTAATATGGTCAAGCTGGTTGGTATTGGGCTTGTACCGGTACCCAAGTTTATCCATCGCCAGCGGCTTACCGGCAAATGTGTTATTACCGTTCCTGTCATAGCTTAAGATGTTACCATTCGGGTCATAACTAATTGCTTCCTTAAAGTCAGGTATGGTACCCAACCCCGCCCACACCGCATTACCACTTTGATGCGCCTGCATACCCACCAGCCTGTTCAACTGGTCGTAATGGTAGTTATACAACAGCGGGCTGCCCAGCTTCTCCACGTTCACGCCCATGCTGCTGATATTACCATTGTACAGCGGACGATATTCGTTTTGCTGCTGCAGGTAAGCATGTACGGTAGGGGCACTGTAGCCAATACCCTTATAGTCATCCGTATAATAATTCAGCAGTACATTATAGGCATCCCTGGCCGTATTGCCTGTATTGATATTTCCGTTCGGGTTCGGACTGTTACACGGCGGTAATGCAGCATCCACCACCGCGTCAAAATAATCCTCCACGCCATTTTCAAAACCTTCTTCAAAAGTTATTTCACCCGTAGCCGCGTAACCCGGCGGTGTATTGTCCTCCCGTTTGTTGATGATGATATTACCAATCCCCGTTCCCGGCTCGCAGCCCTGGCCATTACCATTATCACCACCCGTTTGAGCCACCGTTGGGTTAATCATTTTCAGCCAGCCCTGCAACGTATATACATAATCCACGCCCTGCACTTTTAGCTGGCCAAGCTCTGTGCGGCTCAGCGGCCCATGCTGATAATATTGATACGCCGCATCACGCTCCCAATATATCCCGTCCCTGCTCGTCAGCACGTCGGTTATACGGTTCTCCGCATCGCATAAGTAACGGTGATGAAATTTGTCTCTATAAGAAGAATTTTATGGTACCGGCAGGAAGTTTTTCATGGCATCGCCTCTTGTGTCACTCACTTGTACGTCCCGTTTTCATGGCGACTTTTACGCGGGTATTATTCTTTACAGTATTTTCAAAGAGCTACGGTGGTTAAAATAGGTAGGCATCAGCTTTAGAATGACCGCCTAAAAAATATTACATTCTCCGTAATCAAATGCGCGTAGCAGAGAATATTTTAGAATAAGCCAATGGAGTAACATGTCGCCAACTGCTTCTATTAAACCACGCTCTTGTGAAAAAATAAATTTGATCAGTTCTCTATCCAGTTAAATTTAGAATCAACGAGTCCCTCACTAATATATTTACTCTCAATAAAATCAACTAAATCTTCATGTACTTCGGGCAAAGAAATAGAAAGGCCTTTCTTTATAGCATAAAAAGCTTTTTCATTAATTGGCATTCTTAAAATTAATTTATTTATTTGATCATAAAAATCTTCATACCATTCCGAAGGCTTATTTAATGAAAATATCTTATCAGCAATTTCTATATATTCAGGAAGGTAATTGTCAGCCGTATCTAATACTTGCTCAAAAATTGATTTAGCTTGCCATTCCCAATGACGATTGGTAGTTTCTCTTTCTAAAAAGCTCGCCAAATAATTTAACACAAAAAGGTTAATATTCTGATTTGATACTTTCAGTTTCATTGGCACTGTCAGTAGTAATTCCAATAGATTCAAATCATCTTTTAGTACTGCTTCTTTGATATCTTCTAAATATGCCGTTTCATAGTTTGTTTCTTTAACAATCTCAATCGCATAAGCATTAGAAAAATCTAACATTTGCTTTTCTTTCAGTTCCTGAATCATCCTTCGTTTCAATCTATACTCCTCCTGATACTGCTGAATATCAATGCCTCGATCATTAGATTTGTTTGATATGAAATTTATATACTCATCTCCGAGTTCATTAAACTGATCTGATAGATCTACAAATATCTGATATGCTGGAATAGACTTCATTTTACTATTAATGTTTATTTATCTTTTAAACTATCTGACAAGAATATTATTTCTATTTTTGTTATTTTAGGATGAAAATAACTCTTTGCAGACGTACCAGGAAAGCCATAATTTGTATTTTGCATTTTAAGCCCACCGAATGTCGTATAACTTTCTGATTTCCTTACAGGAATATTGGGTTGCATTTCAAACTTGTTACCATGAGCTTGTGAAACCGAATTCAAAAACGTCAGTGTTCCAGTTTGCATAGTATACTTAATAATCAACCCATACTTTTTATTATCTGTCCATATAAACGATTTTTTGTTTGTTAAATATTCAAGATTTGTTGTTACAAACGGGTAGTCTTGCCTATCGCTTCTTGGTTCTAAAAGTCCTCCTGTTTTAAGAAGTTCACCAAATGACATCGCTCGGTAAAAATACTCTTCTCCGTTGCTTCTTGATTTAAGTTGATCCGCATTACTCATTATACTAATTCCTCTTCCAGCAAGAAGATTTCGCGTTAAGGGATCATTGGCAATATCAACTTTTTTAAAGTTTTCTGGAAGTGGTGTTACAGGTGTTAATAAAGAAATATGCCTATAAGAACCATTATGGGGTCCAATTACAGTTCCGCCCAAACCATCATCATCAAGCTCAAATCCACATTTCGGACAGACCATATTTTCAAACTCTGTTTGAGTAACCCATCGCGTTTGCACAGGCAACGACGAGTTTATAACCAATGGTCCCGAGCTGGGAAAACCGCTACTTCCGGTTCCTGAAGACATGGGAGGCCTGGCAGGAATTGCTCCAGCACTAAGATTTCCTCCTGGATTGACATATGTATTACTTACCGGAGGATTAACAACACGAGGAAGGGGTGTCACAGTAGGAGCACCATTTGCTTCAACACCTTCTAACCCATCCAAATCTATAGCTTGTACCGGACAATCACTCGCAAACTGGTACGGTGTTAATTCTGGATATTCTTTAGAAATTGGATCCACACTCAAAAACTTCCCAATCCTCACATCATAAATCCTCATTCCATAGTCTTGTATACCTTCCCCGGCATCCTTGTCCTTCTCCTTCCCATTAAACCCATACCTATACCCATCAGCACTAACCGACCTACCCACCAATTGCATCCCAAAAGGCGCATAGTCACTTGCACTTACCACATCAGCCAGGTAATAATCAACAACCGCATTATCCTCCGTGTGCTGCAACTTCTTATCCGTTACAACAGCCAGCACATTACCCAAATGATTGCTTAATTCAAAGAACTTTTCACCCCTTGTAAAGCTATACAAATAAGCCGTTTTACCACCAGCCAAAGTAGCTGTATTTGTTGCCGCCAGGGTAACATCCGACTCCGCTTTATACAAGCCCAGCCTGCTGCTGCCATACAGGTGTGTTTCAGTTTGCGTAAGCCGTCCACTGTTTTTAGTGTTATCACCCGATACGTATACCCTCATCACATTACCGCCTGCATCGCGTACATACCAGGTTGTCGTAGTGCCCCCGTCATTGGACACCGCTTTGCTTATCCTGTTGCCACCCGCATCGTAGGTATAAGCAATCAGCATCCCGTTATCTTTCTTAATGCTGCTGATCTTGCCATATACCGTCCACTCAATCTTACTTTGCTGCGATTGCCCTATACCCTCCGCTTTATCCTTTACAAGGTTGCCTATTTCATCGTACTCATAATTGTTGGTACCCTGCCCGTCAATATCTTCCGTATAATTGGCCGCATTCACATCATCCGTAATATGGTCAAGCTGGTTGGTATTGGGCTTGTACCGGTACCCAAGTTTATCCATCGCCAGCGGCTTACCGGCAAA
>NZ_VVIP01000040.1 GCF_009650435.1 Foetidibacter luteolus | reverse complement strand
AAGTGAGTCTATATGTAAAAGGTTTCGGTGCAGCGGCAGTCCTAAAATTAGGCTGCAAAGAAGAATTTTGCTAAAAAAAACAAATATGAAACAGCAAACTTCAGCCACAACCGAAACCTTGGACAAAGGTAGAAGCCTGATTGATTTCAGCGGCAAAATCATCTATGTAGGAATAGATGTACATCAAAAAGATTACCAGGTTGCCAAATTATTAAATGGGATTTGCCTGGGTAATCACCGTATGGGCAGCAACAGTGAAGACCTTATTAAACACCTGAATAGCCACTATCCGGGGGCCACATTTAAGTGTGTGTATGAAAGTTCGGCCTGGGGTTTCACCCTTCAGCGTTCACTGCAGTCCGCAGGAATGGAGTGCATCGTGGTTCATGCTGCCGATGTATCCACCAGTGATAAGGAGAAGAAAAGGAAGACCGATAAGGTGGATGCCTTAAAGCTGGCCCGCAACCATGCAGCCGGTGAGCTTAAGGCCATCCATGTACCGGGGGAGGATATTCAAAAAGACCGCAACCTGATAAGATTCCGCAAGAAACTGGTAGGGGATCTAAACAGGAGCAGGAACCGGTTGAAAAGCATATTGAAATACCAGGGCATCCAACTGCCGGCTAAATATGAAAAGACCAACTGGAGCCATAATTTTCTGGAATGGGTGGAACAGGAAGCTCAAAAAGACGAACGGCTGAAAAGCACTTTAGTGCTGATGTTGGAACAAATCAGGTTGCTGCGCCAGTTGCTGTTAAAAACGGAAGGTAAATTGCGGGAACTGAAAAAAAGCCGGTACCAGCAAAATACCAGCCTGCTGTTGAGTGTTCCGGGAGTAGGCCCTACAACAGCCCTGTGGTTTTTGCTGGAAGTGGGCGATATCAACCGGTTCAAAGGATTTGACGCATTGAATGATTTAATAGGTTTCTGTCCTGATACGGACAGCAGCGGCGATAAGGAAAAAGATACCGGTATTACCACCCGGCGCCACAAACAATTGCGCAGCCTGCTGATAGAAGCTGCCTGGCAGGCCATAAGGATAGATCCGGCTTTAATGGATTGTTATCAGGCATTAACCAAAAGAATGAAAGGCAACCAGGCCATTATCCGTATTGCCCGTAAACTGCTGCGCAGGATAAGGGCTGTTTTGATAAGCGGTGTGCCTTATCAAAAAGGTGTGGTAAAGTAACGGGAACAGAAATGAGTTTTTTTAAGCCATCCGGCTTACCGATAGTAATACAAAAGGAGCCGCCATGACGGCCCCCTCTATACTATCGTATAAGCACAGGCCCTATCGCTGGCAGGTTGTCCTCCGGCAGAGCCCGCTTCCTGTTCAGGCCGGTGCACAAACTTAAAAATCTAATTTTGAAGCAAACAGTATTATTCATATCACAGAAAGGTAATATCAAACAGTTATAAGGACTGCTTTTTGTGTCCTGCAGTTGCAACATACTGCTCAAGTGAGTCTGCAGCCTTATACTTTTACTTTATGGGATTAATAAAGATTTGCAGCGGCCATGTGCCGACTGCTGATAGGAGTTTCACCACCTGTGATAAAAATCTTTTTTCCAATGACTTAAAAAAACACAACATATTAACCTTGTTTTGCAACCTTTTTCAGGATGGCAGGCAGCGTATTCCTTTACATAGGAGTGACACAACAGGGGCTTAATAGCAATCCTGCTGCTAAGTACCAAATATAGCTTCTGCCTTTGCCGCAAAGCGGCAAGGCCCCATTTTTTAATCACCCTCACGGAAATTAGCAGTTTTATTACAACCACTTCTCTAAATTCGCAACATCTAAAGGGTTGGGTGCGTTTTAAATATCTCAATACAACTTATGTCAAAAGCAGTTAAATTATTGTGGCGTATTTTTTTTATTGGTTGCGGCGCCGTGTTACTGATAATATTGCTGGCCAACTGGGGCGTTTTTGGCAAAATGCCTTCCATTGAAGAACTGGAAAACCCTTCCGCCTCGCTATCCAGCCAGGTGTATGCGGATGATGGCACCCTGATGGGCAAATACTACCTGCAGGACAGGGTGAATGTAAAATTTGCTGATATTAATCCCAATATTATTCATGCGCTGGTGGCTACGGAAGATGAAAGGTTTTACGACCACAGCGGTATTGATATGCGTTCCCTGGCCCGGGCCTTTGCCTCTTTTGGCGGCGAAGGTGGCGCCAGCACCATTACCATGCAAACGGCTAAAAACCTGTTTACCGAAAACTGGAGCACACGTAATATTTTTCTGCGTATGCTGCAAAAGGTTAAAGAGTGCATTATTGCCGTAAAGCTGGAGCGCAACTTTACCAAAGATGAAATTATTACCCTGTACCTTAACACTGTGGCCTTTAGCGATAACGTGTTTGGCGTAAGAAACGCCTCCAAAACATTCTTTCAAAAAGAGCCAGACCGCGTTACGGTAGAAGAAGCCGCCGTACTGATAGGCATGCTGAAAGGCGCTACCTTATACAACCCGCGCCGCAACCCCAAACTGGCGCTTGACAGGCGCAATATTGTTATTAACCAAATGGTGCGCAACAATTACCTTTCTGCCGATGCGGCCTCTAAGCTAAAGCTGCAGCCGATAGATATGAGCCGCTACAAAAAGCTGGACGAAACTGCCGGCCTTGCCCCCTACTTTAGAATGGTGCTGGGCGAGGAAATGAAGAGATGGTGCAAAGAACATGAAAACCCTACCACCGGCGAGCCATATAATCTTTATACCGATGGCCTTAAAATATATACCACGCTAAACCCACGCATGCAATTGTATGCTGAGGAAGCCGTGGGCAAGCACATTGCTTACATGCAGAAAATACTCAACTCCCAGAGCGATGTAAAAAAAGGTACTGTTTGGAAAGGCCATGAAAATGTGCTGGAAGCGGCCATGAAAAGCACCGACCGCTGGAAAAACATGAAACGGGAAGGAACGGCTGAAAAAGAGATACGCAAAGCCTTCCAGGTGCAGGTACCCATGAAAGTATTTGCATGGAACAGCAAACGTGAAAAAGACACGATTATGACACCCATGGACAGCATTAAATACTGCCGCCAGATGCTGGAAGCAGGCTTTATGGCCATGGACCCCATGAGCGGTGAAGTGAAGGCATGGGTGGGCGGTATTGATTTTAAAACCTTTAAGTTTGACCATGTTAATCTTAATACCAAAAGGCAGGTAGGTTCTACCATTAAACCTTTGTTGTACAGCCTGGCTATTGAAGATGCGGGCTTTACGCCCAATACCCCGGTAGACGATATCCAGCAAAGTTTTGGCAGCCTGGGTATGGTGCCTGCTACAGGCGCCTCCTGCACGGGGCAAACCATGCCCATGGCGCAGGCGCTTGCACAATCCCGCAACTGCGCTACCGCCTTTATTATGAAACAGCTTGGCAGCAAGGGCGATGAAGGCTCCCGCCGCTTTGTGGATTTCCTTAAAACCTTAAACGTACAATCTAAAATACCGGCCTATCCATCCATTGCGCTGGGCAGTTGCGAAATATCGCTGATGGAAATGATGCAGGCCTACAGCATGTTCCCTGGCCGCGGCTTTAATGTAAAACCCATGTACATTACCCGCATAGAAGACAGGAACGGCAATGTGCTGCAAACCTTTTTACCGCAGCGCAAAGAAGTAATCAGTGACGTTACGGCTTACTCTGTCATAAGCATGATGCAGGGTGTAATGAAGTTTGGTACGGGCCGCCGCATGTGGAGTTATGGCGTAACCGCCGATGTGGCCGGCAAAACAGGTACTACCAATGATAACAGCGATGCCTGGTTTATGGGCTATACGCCCCAGCTTTTAGGCGGCGTGTGGACCGGCTGCGACGACCGCTTTATCCGTTTTAACAGCACTTCTGTTGGGCAGGGTTCTTCCGTAGCACTACCTATCTGGGCTTACTTTTACGAAAAATGCGCCAACGATAAAAATATTGCACTTGATAACAGCGCACATTTTGTAAAGCCGGAAGTAATGAGCAACGACATTATCTACGACTGGATTAATAATGTGCCTGTTCAACTGGGCGCGGAAGGAGAAGATGTGGGCAATGGCAGCTCGGCAGATTATGGCGATATACCGCAGGATGTGCAGCCGGAAGACATTACCCCGGAAAGTGATGTACCGGTTGACACCACAAGCGGCAAACCAAAACCTAAAGACAACAATAACCAGAACCAGCAACCTAAAGCTGTAATGCCCAAAAAACCGTATTAATGTGCTGTATGGCTCTGTGATGATGTGCCGGTAATACTCTTTTAAACACCATTACCAAATACACACAAATTCTAACCATGACACTACTGAAACGACTGCTTGCAAGCCTTGTACTGGCCGTTTGCATGTTGCCTGTTTATGCACAGCCCAACGGAAAAGTTATTGAAGAGCAAACCGTTAAAAGCACCATTATGGGCAGGGATGTGCGCTACACCATTTACCTGCCGGCTGATTACGAAACTTCCAACAGAACTTACCCCGTGGTGTACCTGTTGCACGGTTATACAGACGACCATACCGGCTGGCTGCAGTTTGGCGAAATAAACCGTTATGCTGACAAAGCCATTGCCGACGGCACCATTCCGCCAATGATTATCGTGATGCCTAATGGCGATTCCAGTTTTTACATCAACTCCTACGATGGTAAAGAAAAATACGAGGACTTTTTTATAAAGGAATTTATGCCCTCTATCGAAAAATCTTACCGCATAAAGGCGCAGAAAAGATACCGTGGTGTGGCCGGCCTTTCCATGGGTGGTTACGGCACGTTGATATATGCACTAAAATACCCTGACCTGTTTGCTGCCGCCGCCCCCTTCAGCGCCGCAGTATTAAATGATGCCGACATAGAAGGGATGTCTGCAGACGGCTGGAAGAATACTTTTGGCCAGTTGTATGGCCGCGACTTAACAGGCAAGGCCCGCCTGGGCAAGGCCTGGTACGATAATGCCATACTGAAAATAGTGGAAACAAAAACTGCCGACGAGTTAAAAAAAGTACGCTATTGGATTGATTGCGGCGACGATGATTTTCTCACCAAAGGCAACTGCCTTCTCCATATCGCCTTAACTGAAAAGCGGGTGCCCCACGAATACCGTGTCCGGGATGGCGGCCACACGTGGACTTACTGGCGTACGGGCATAACCGATGCCCTGCAGTTTATAGGCACAAGCTTTCACCAGTAATACATAAGTTTTTTTAAGAAGAAATATTTTCAGGGGTGCCCCCAAGCTGCGCAAGGGGTCGGGCTTTCCGCTCATACTCCGGCACAGAAGCCCTGCTGCGATGGCCTCACCGGGGTAACCGCTTCAATCCCTCACCCGAAGCCCGCAGCCAGTTGCAAGTTGCCTGTCCATGTCATTAAGTTAAGAAAACAAATGCCAGGTTCAAGCCTTGTAAATAGTACTTATTGTCAACATCTTACCCCAAATTAATTTCCTCTTTTATTTCTGCCACTATTTCAAAGGAGCGTTTTTTTACATCGGGGTCGTAAGTATTGGTAACAATCATCAGCTCATTAACCTGGGTAGCTTTTAGAAAGCCGGTAAGTTGCTGCTTAACAGTTTCTTTATCCCCGGTAAAACTGTAATGCCTCATTTGCTGTACAGCGGCGGCTTCCGCCGGCGTCCACAAATCATCCATGCTTGCCACGGGCTGTGGCAGCGGCTTGGGAAAACCCCTTACAAAACCAACCGCTAATTGCAGAAAAGAAGTAGCTGCATAGCTGGCCTGTGCTGTGGTGTCGGCGGCAATTACATTTACCGCAGCCATGCTGTAGGGTTGCTGCAAAAAAGCAGACGGCTTAAACTGCTTCCGGTAAATACTTAATGCATCCATCAGATAAGCAGGCGCAAAATGGCTGGCAAAAGCGTAAGGCAAACCCATTGCCGCAGCCAGGTAAGCACTATCCGTGCTTGAGCCCAATATCCATACGGGCACATTAGCACCTTCGCCGGGTATAGCCCTTACACTTGCTTTTTTATTATCAGCGGAAAAATAACCCAACAGCTCGTTTACCTGGTCAGGAAAGTCGTTGGCTGCAAACCTGTCACGGCGCAATGCAGCAGCGGTTACCTGGTCTGTGCCAGGTGCACGGCCCAGGCCCAGATCAATACGGCCTGGGTATAAAGCATCCAGCGTTCCGAATTGCTCGGCAATAACAAGCGGCGAATGGTTGGGCAGCATAATGCCTCCTGAGCCAACACGTATGGTTTGGGTACCATTGGCTATATATCCTATCAGTACAGATGTTGCTGCGCTGGCAATGCTTTCCATATTATGGTGCTCGGCCAGCCAGTAACGTTTGTAACCAAGCTGCTCGGTGTACTGCGCCGTAGCAAGGCTGTTGGCAAATGTATCTGCAATGCTTTTTCCTTCCCTTACAGCAGCCAGGTCAAGAACAGAAAACTCAACCGGTTGCCCTGTGGCCATATCATTCATCAGGTTAACTTTTAGTAAACTGCAAATTTACCGCCCATAGTTGTAAAGAATTGATAATGCTGTTGTGCAGGCATTTCGTTATGCGATATTTTTAATGGTCCAGGCAGAACTACATTCACAACCTGCTTTAAAGCAACATTTAGTTGCTTTTGCCAGGCTGTGCTTTAACTCCTTACCTATTTACCATATCTGGGCCATTCGTGTTCTACTGTCACTTGTGAGCCAAGTATATGGTGCAAATGGTGAGAAAAGCTGCATAGAGAATCCGAACGCACAAGAGTGCGACGCAACGGAAGCCCAATAGCAGCAGTCCTGCCGGGCCCATAAAGTTTTGCCCGCTGCTAATATGTAGTTTGCTTGTAATCATTATAGTTCTGCCTGCTACATAAGCACGGGTTACCTGCCCGCAAAGTGAAATTTTGTCACAGCCTGATAATATCCTTTATTTGCAGCCCGATTGTTTATGCCAACTCTTCTATCAAAACTGCCTAAAGCTTTAACAAAAATGAAATTTTGACTTTTTGATGGCAGTGGCACAATAATCGTGGAGGTGGAGATACTAAAAATTCAACTGTTAGATAATAAAAAACAATACAATTATGGCAAAAAAGCTCAATGTTACCCCTCTTCATGACAGGGTGATTGTGAAACCGGCTCCTGCTGAAGAAAAAACTGCCGGCGGTATTATTATTCCAGATACTGCTAAAGA
Source organism: Foetidibacter luteolus (assembly GCF_009650435.1). Lineage (GTDB taxonomy): Bacteria > Bacteroidota > Bacteroidia > Chitinophagales > Chitinophagaceae > Foetidibacter > Foetidibacter luteolus. The sequence goes on along the minus strand of NZ_VVIP01000040.1, from coordinate 125,822 downwards.
AAAACCACAGCGTGGTACCGTTTTAGCTGCCGGCCCGGGAAAGAAAGATGAACCAGTATCTGTAAAAGTTGGCGATACTGTATTGTATGGTAAATATGCTGGCACAGAAATTCAGATTGAAGGCCAGGACCTGTTAATAATGAGAGAAAGCGATATACTGGCGATTGTTTAATGCCTGCTGTGGCTAGTAAAAACACCACAACCTCACACAAGCACCATCAGTTTACAAGCTTTATACCAGTCTTTTTAAAGTAAAATGTTACCGCACTTTGCGGATGACAAGAAAGAAAATTATCATCTAAAAAAACTTTGTAATATGGCAAAGCAACTCTTCTTCGATATTGAAGCAAGAAACAAAATGAAAAAAGGCGTTGACACACTGGCCAACGCTGTTAAGGTTACATTGGGCCCTAAAGGCCGCAATGTGGTGATTGAAAAGAAATTTGGCGCTCCTGCTGTTACTAAAGACGGGGTTACCGTTGCCAAAGAAATTGAACTGGAAGACCCCATTGAAAACATGGGCGCCCAGATGGTAAAAGAAGTAGCATCTAAAACCGCTGATATTGCAGGTGACGGTACTACTACCGCTACTGTACTGGCCCAGTCTATCATCAGCGAAGGTTTGAAAAACGTTGCTGCCGGCGCTAACCCCATGGACCTGAAACGCGGCATTGACAAAGCTGTTGCCAAAGTAGTTGACAGCCTGAAAGCGCAGTCTCAAACCATTGGTAACGACAGCAAAAAAATTCAGCAGGTAGCTTCTATTTCTGCCAACAACGATGAAACTATCGGCAAACTGATAGCTGAAGCTTTTGGCAAAGTAGGTAAAGAAGGCGTTATTACGGTTGAAGAAGCAAAAGGTACTGATACTTATGTTGACGTTGTAGAAGGCATGCAGTTTGACCGTGGCTATATTTCTCCTTACTTCGTTACCAACAGCGAAAAGATGGAAGCAGAACTGCAGAACCCCTACATTCTTATCTACGATAAGAAAATCTCTGCAATGAAAGACATCCTGCATATTCTTGAAAAAGTTGCACAGGGTGGCCGTCCATTAGTAATTATTGCTGAAGACCTGGAAGGCGAAGCACTGGCTACGCTGGTAGTAAACAAACTGCGTGGTACATTGAAAGTTGCCGCTGTTAAAGCTCCTGGCTTTGGCGACCGCCGTAAAGAAATGCTTCAAGACATTGCTATCCTTACAAAAGGTACCGTTATAAGCGAAGAACAAGGCTACAAACTGGAAAATGCCGACCTTACATACCTGGGCCAGGCTGCTTCGGTAACCATTGACAAAGACAATACCATCATTGTTGGCGGTAAAGGCAAAAAAGAAGACATTGGCGCACGTACCAACCAGATTAAAGCACAGATTGAAGTAACTACTTCAGACTACGATAAAGAAAAATTACAGGAACGCCTGGCTAAATTAGCTGGTGGTGTTGCCGTACTTTACATAGGCGCTGCTACTGAAGTGGAAATGAAAGAAAAGAAAGACCGTGTTGACGATGCCCTGCATGCTACACGTGCCGCTGTTGAAGAAGGCATTGTACCTGGTGGTGGTGTTGCTTACATACGTGCTACAGAATCTTTGGAAAAATTTAAAGGCGCTAACGAAGATGAAACTACCGGCGCTGCCATTGTAAAACGTGCTATTGAAGAACCCCTGCGCCAGATTGTTGTAAACAGCGGCATCGAAGGTTCTATCGTGGTACAGAAAATTAAAGAAGGCAAAGCTGACTTTGGTTTTAACGCAAGAACTGAAGTGTACGAAAACTTACTGAAAGCTGGTGTTATTGACCCAACTAAAGTAACTCGTATTGCTTTGGAAAATGCGTCTTCTATTGCTGGTATGCTGTTAACAACCGAGTGTGTTGTTGCTGACAAACCAGAACCTAAAGCTTCCGCGGCTCCTGCTATGCCAGGTGGCGGTATGGGTATGGATTATTAATCTTATCGCATACACAAATAGTAAAGGGCTGCTCCGCTTGGGCAGCCCTTTATGTTTTAAATTGCTGTGAATACTTTATAGTGATTATTTAACCACTACCATTTTTTTTGTGCCCACCAGCCTGCCATCTACCAGCAAAGCATAACTGTAGGCGCCTGAAGCAAGCGAAGAAGTATTAAGATTTATACGGCCCCTGCCCTGCCCGGTAACGTTTATTTGTTTTAAAGTTTTACCCGCCGCATCATATATAGCTATGCAGGCACTATTAAAAATTTTCCGGCAGGTTATAATTAATAGCTGTATTGCCCTTAACAGGGTTGGGTGAATTTTGCTCAAGCCAGGCATCTGTAATTTCCGCAGCCAACACCGGTATCTTTTCCCTGATTAAATTCTTTAGTTCATCAAGTTCTTTGCGCAGCTCTGCATTTTCTTGCTTCATCTCATCGTTTTTTACAGAGAGTTCCTGTACAGCTTTTACCAGCGGCACTACAAAGTCTGAATAGCGAAGACTGTATAAATCATCATCACTTTTAGGCTTGTCAACAGCGCTGAAGTCATAGCCGGTTTCCTTAGCAGCCGCTTCCACATCTTGTGCAATAAACCCGCTATAAAGCACGGCTTCTTTTTCCCTTGCATTTTGTTTGTTAATTGCCGGGATAACAGAAGGCTTCCTGTTATGCTCTCTCGATTGTTTTTTCATAGCCATGCGTTCATCAATGCCGGTAATATCCAGGTGGTAGGTAACAGGTTTAAGCTTATTGATAAACGCCAGGCCCTGCACATTTTCCCGCACATCCTTCTTGTATCGTCCGTCTGATATATTGCTCCAGCCAACATAGCCGCCAATGCTTGTAACCTGGCTGTTGCCTACACGCACCTGGTTATCAGCAGTGGTACGTGCATCAAACCCCAATGCGGTAGAGTTGGTAAGGCCATCTTTATCTGAAGATGCAAGGGCGCCAATAAAAGTATTCCTGGATGCATTGGTATAGTTATCCCCTGCTGCATAACCCAGTGCCGAATTATATGCAGATGTATCATTATAAAACAATGCATTCCACCCGCTGGCGGTATTAAAACTACCCTGCGGGTTATAGGCAAGGGCCTGGCTGCCACTGGCGGTATTGTAATTACCGGTGGCTGTAAAATTTAAAGCGCCACCGCCAATAGCCGTATTTTCTGACCCCTGCGAATTATTGTACAAAGCATTTACTCCATACGCTGTATTACCGTTACCGGTACTGTTAAACGTTAGCGCCCAGGCGCCGCCAGCGGTATTAAAAGACCCTTTATTGTTTTGGTTAAGCGCATAATAACCGGCCGCGGTATTTTGTTCGCCGGTTGTATTTAATTCAAGCGCGTTAGCCCCAAGCGCCGTATTCTGCACACCACCAATGTTTTGTTTTAAAGCATAATATCCAACTGCAGTATTTTCCGCGCCATACTGATTAAACAACATGGCCTGGTAACCAAAGGCACTGTTATTAAAACCTTCTGTATTTACCCTTAAAGCCTCATACCCTGTTGCCGTATTTTTGCTGCCCGAAGAAAGGGATGATAACGCATAAAAGCCAAGCCCGAGGTTAGATGTGCCTGTGGCGGTTGTTTTGCCGGCAAACGGGCCTACAAAAAAATTATCTGTGCCCACCTGGTGAAAGGTAAGCCTGTTGTTAAGATAAATACTGTTGCCCAGGTAAAGCCGGCGCCACCATTTACTGGTACCGCCCAGGTCTTTAAGATTGTTGGATACAGGCATTAAGTTCTGGTTTACGGCCGTTACAGCATTAAGGTTTGACAAAGATTGATTGGCCTGCGCCGTAGCGTTTGCTGAATACAACAGCATTACCGCCAGGGGCAGCATTACACTAATAGTGGATTTCATTGAATAGCATTTTAATTTAAATGGTTGAATAAATACCGAGTATGTACTACATACAGCGGAACCAACGGGGAGAAATTAATTAGAAAAGAATGGTCACGGGTTGTTGTATAATGAATGCAAATTTATAGGTATACCTTTTATAACGAAAGCGTAACCAGGTGTTTAAATTGATTTTTAAGCGCTTTTTCGCCAACGCAACATCAATGCATGTACATTGCTAAAAAGTAATGGACACAAAAAAGCCGCATGACCAGGATCATGCGGCATCGCGAACAAAAATTTTATTTGTTGTACGGCCTTACACTTCCGTTTGCTGTTACTTCAAGGATAGTCTTTTTGCCGCTCTGTTCAATTGCTACATAAAAGTTCGAAATTCCGTCGTTCAGTTTATTAAACTCTATAGCTTCTGTAAACACGGCGCCCTGGTATTTTTTTGTAATTTTTTCCATGGCAACGGCAGGTATTACTTTAAGGTCAACATTGTGGCTGGTAGCTATCAGTTCGCCGTTCTGGTCATAAAATGCTTCTGTTTTTACATCGTTATTCTTAAAGCTTACTTTGGTAAACTCCCCTACCGTTTTAGCTGCTACATCTGTAGCTTCAGGAAAATGGTTCAGGAATTTATCTGCCCCGCGAAACTTAAGTTTACCTGTACCTGCAAACGTTACTGCAAACAAGGCTAGTACACATGTGGCGATTAGAAATACTTTTTTCATAATAGTGATTTTTAGGTTTTTACAATGTGGTTGTTCACTATTACTTGGCTAAACAAATGCCAATTAGCAACTGGCATTCAACCAGTTGATTAACAGCATGTTTACACTTCTTTCACAATTAAAAAATGTCCGCTAACGAACACTTTAGCGTTCATTAGCGGACATTTTTACAGTGTATTTCATACACTAACTTTTCTATTAACAGGGGCTGTCAGCAGCAGGATTTTTACTGGTGCTTCAGTACCGGCTATTCACTCCAACCCCGCCGCAAAAACCAAACGCACAAGGCTTCAGCGGGGTTTTCGTTTCTATCCGGCATCCCTTCATCTTCACCAATACTGACCAGGCTTTTCAGCCCTCAAACACCAGGGCAGGATAATAAAACTTTGTGCTGTTATCGGTGTTTACTGCTCATATAAAACACCAACTTGCCCCCGTTCATAATTTCGTCGTGGGTAATGTATCGTCTGTTGAGGTTTACGCCATTCAGCAATACTTTCTCTACATACACATTCTTATCAGACTGGTTAATGGCTTCCACTTCAAAAGTTTTACCGTTTTCCAATTGCAGCTTCGCCGCGTTAATAGCCGGGCTGCCAAGGGAATATTGATCGCTGCCGGGCGCCACCGGATAAAAGCCCAGTGCAGTAAACATGTACCAGGCGCTCATCTGCCCGCAATCATCATTGCCGCCAAGCCCTGCAGCCTCCGGGTGGTATTGTTTCTTCAATATCATCCTTGTACGTTCCTGTGTTTTCCAGGGCTTGTCTGTCCAGTTGTACAGGTAAGCAACGTGGTGAGAAGGTTCGTTGCCGTGCACATAATTGCCAATAATACCATCCCGGGTAATATCTTCTGTTTCCGCGAAAAATTTGTCAGGTAAATCCATCGTAAATAATGAATCAAGGTGCTGTACAAATCGTTTATTGCCCCCCATTATTTTAATCAGTTCTTCGGGGTTGTGTGGCACATATAAGCTAAAGTTCCATGCATTGCCTTCAATAAAACCCTGGCCATGTGTGCTAAGCACATCAAACTCTTTTTTAAAACTGCCGTCACTAAGCCTCGGCCGCATATAACCAATAGAGGCATCGTACACATTTTTATAATTGGCAGAACGCTTCATGTATTGTTCATACACATCCATGCGGCCCAGTTTTTTAGCTGCCTGGGCTATGCACCAGTCATCATAAGCATACTCTAAGGTGGTTGATACGGATGTGCCGTTCTTATCCGCAGGAATGTAATTCATATCAAGGTAATAACCCAGCCCATCAAAGCTTCTGTTGTTGGCAGTTATTATGCAGGCGTCCAAAGCTTTATTGGCATCAAAACCGGTAGTGTTGCCCTTTACAATGGCATCCGCCAAAACAGAAACTGCATGATACCCTGTCATACACCAGTTTTCGTTGGCGGAGTTTGACCATACAGGCAGCATATGTTCCGCACTCTGGCCATAGTGTGCCAGCATAGAACGCACCACATCCGCATTGCGTTTGGGTTGCATAATGTTCAGGAACGGGTGAAGGGCCCGGTAGGTATCCCACAAAGAAAAAGTAGTGTAATTGGTAAAACCATCGGCTTTGTATATGTTCTGATCTATACCACGGTAAGAGCCATCCACATCCATGTAAGTGGTGGGGTTGATAAATGCGTGGTACATGGCGGTATAAAAATTCTCTTTGTCCTCTTGCGAAGCTGTAGTGATAACAATTTTATCCAGCTCTTTTTGCCATTGCCACTGGGCTTCATTTTTTATTTTGTCAAAATTTTTACCCGCGGCTTCCGTTGCCAGGTTAAGCAGCGCACCTTGCGTGCTAACTGCGGAAACGGCCAGTTTAACTTCTATTGCTTCTGCTTCATTGGTTTTAAAATCAAAATAAGCCCTGAACCTTTTAGCAGCGAACTCCGGGAAGTTTTTACTTTGGTCAAACTTGCGCCAGAAACCTTTATATACCTGCTTAGGAGAAAAATCTTTGTTGCCGTATTGATAAAATGGTTTTGAAAAACTTATCGCAAAGTATAAAGTTCTTGTTCTGCCCCAGCCGTTAGTTTGCCGGTAGCCGGTTACCAGGGTATCATTCTCTACCCGCAGGTAAGTCCAGATAGTTTTTTCATCATAGTTATAAATACCGCTCATTAAATCCAGGATTATATGGGCACTGTCAGATTTAGGAAATGTATAACGGTGCACCCCTACCCTGTTGCTGGCTGTTAGCTCGGCGAGAATATTGTACTTATCAAGCTTTACCTTGTAATATCCTGCTTCCGCTGTTTCATTCTCATGGCTAAAGGTTGACCTGAAACCTGTTTCCGGCTTGTCTGCAGTGCCAGGGTTTAGCAGCAGTTGGCCTACGGTTGGCATAATTGCGAAGTCGCCCAGGTCAGAGTGGCCGGTACCGCTAAAGTGTGTATGGCTAAAGCCTACGATGGTTTTGTCATCATACTGGTAGCCTGCACAATACCTGTAAACATCGGGGTTGTACTTGCCGTTCATTTCGTACGGTATGGTATCCGTGTCCGGACTTAACTGCACCATTCCAAAAGGCACTGTGGCGCCGGGAAATGTATGGCCCATATTCTTGGTGCCCACAATAGGCTTTACATATTGAATGGTATTTTGAGCCTTTGTAACCAAAGGCAAAGCAAGCAGAAAGATAGCCAGGCGTTGTAAAATCATGGTGGCGGAGGTTTTAAGCGAAGCAAATATAATGCTTTGCTAAAACGATTTAAACTTAAAAGATGAATCCTCTGGCCGTTACCTTCCCGCAGCAGGCTGCACAATGCCGCGTAGCGAATCCAACCGTACAAGTGAGTGACACAACGATGCCTCATAGCAGCACCTGAGCCGGGGCAATAAAAAAGCCCGTTATGCAGGTGTTTTCACCTGCATAACGGGCTTTTAGACAATAGCTTACAGTGAGCTACTCATTCTTTAAAGAGAAAGAATAAGGGACTGCGTCGTTGCCGGCACCCCTTTGCTTATTGGGCTGGCTGCCCATGGTAAACTGCATGCTGCCACCCTTTTGTATCTCGAAATGATTTACCCAGTTTTTATTCCAGGTAGCATTATTGAATTTTACATCCTGCACGTAACGCTTGCTATCGCTGTTGGCAGCAGCGCTGATTACAAACTGTTTTCCATTCTCCAGCTTGAGCACTGCTTTTTTAAACAACGGCGCCCCCAGCACATATTGGTCTGTAGCAGGACAAACAGGATAAAAGCCCAGGGAAGAAAACACATACCATGCAGAAGTTTGCCCATTATCCTCGTCTCCGCAGTAGCCATCGGGTGTTGGCTTGTACAAACGGTTTAACGATTCGCGGATCCAGTACTGTGTTTTCCAGGGCTCACCGGCATAATTGTACAGGTAAATCATGTGCTGTATGGGCTGGTTTCCATGGGCGTATTGGCCCATGTTGGCAATCTGCATTTCGCGTATTTCATGTATTACAAAACGGTAGTAGCTCTCGTCGAATACCGGCGGCATGTTAAATACGGAATCAAGCATACCAGTGAACGCTTTTTTACCACCCATCAGGTTAATAAGGCCCTGCACATCATGAAACACAGACCAGGAATAATGCCAGCTATTGCCTTCGGTAAAAGCATCTCCCCATTTAAGCGGGTTAAACGGCGATTGAAAAGTTCCATCTTCATTTTTACCACGCATCAGTTTGTGCTCAGGGTCAAACAGGTTGCGAAAATTCTGGCTACGTTTTTTGTACAGTTCAATTTCTTCTTTGGGTTTGTTTAAAGCTTTTGCCAGTTTGTAAATGGTAAAATCGTCGTAAGCGTATTCCAGGGTGCGGGCCGCGTTTTCATTTATGCCCACATTATAAGGCACATAACCCAGCTTGTTGTAATAAGCAACACCCTTGCGCCCAACAGCAGTAAGCGGGCCTTCGTTGTTGGCCCCATGCAGCAATGCCTGGTAAAGCGTTTCAATATCGTAGCCGCGCAAACCTTTCAAGTATGCATCAGCCACAACAGAAGCGGAGTTATTACCCACCATTACATTGGCAAAACCGGGGCTGCTCCATTCAGGCAGAAAGCCGCCTTCCTTATAATCGTTGATAAGCCCTTCCTGCATCTCTTTGTTGATGGAGGGGTACATCAGGTTAAGGAAAGGATACAGGGCCCTGAATGTGTCCCAAAAGCCGGTACCTGCAAACATATAACCCGGTAATACCTGGCCATTGTAAGGGCTGTAATGCACTATCTTGCCTTCTGCATTTATCTCGTACAATTTGTTTGGGAAAAACAATGTACGGTACAGGCAGGAGTAAAAAGTACGTACCTGGTCAATACTGCCGCCCTGTACTTCTATGCGGCCCAGTGTTTTGTTCCAGGTATTGCGGCCTTTTTCAGCAGTGGTTTCAAAGCTGTCGTTGCCCAGCTCTTTAAGGTTTAATTCTGCCTGCTCAGGACTTATAAAGGATGAAGCTACTTTTACATTTACCTTTTCCCCACGGTCCTTAATGTCAAAACCAATGGCAGCGCCGGCATGGTCATCCTGCAATTCCAGCCTGTTCTGTTCTGCTTTGTCGCCAGTCCATGTATAGGTTAGTTTAAAGGGCTTGTCAAACACCAGCACAAAGTAGTTCTTAAAATTGTCTGGCACTTTGTGGCTATGCCTCGTTGAATAGCCGACAATTTTATTTTCAGCAGGAATTATTTTAATGTAAGAGCCTTTTTCAAAAGCATCTACCACTACAAAAGCGCTGTCTGTTTCAGGAAACGTAAACCTGAAGTGTGCCGCTCTCTCCGTTGGGGTAATTTCAGCAGTAACATCATGGTCGGCAAGGTAAACGCTGTAGAAGTAGGGCTTTACCGTTTCTGCCTTGTGAGAGAACCAGCTTGCCCTGTCGTCTTCCTTAAACACCAGTTTGCCGGTAACAGGCATAAGCGAAAACTGGCCGTAATCGTTCATCCAGGGGGAAGGCTGGTGGGTTTGTTTAAAGCCCCTTATTTTATCCGAAGCGTAAGTGTATTGCCAACCATCTCCGTTTTTGCCGGTTTGGGGCGTCCAGAAATTCATTCCCCAGGGCAAGGCTATGGAAGGGTAAGTGTTACCGTTGGAGAGGCTGCCCTTTGAGTCTGTTCCCATAAGAGGGTTAACCCAGTCAACCGGGTTAGCAACATTGGTAACTTCCTGGGCCTGCACTGGGCCGTAGAAGGCTGTGGCAAGAAAAAATAAAAGTCTTTTCATATAAGTTTTTTGGTGCCAGAAATCATAAGTTCAGCCGCAAAGATGTGACTAAGCATTGAAATTTTACAATTATCAGCCGGATTGTTTTTAGCAAACTAAAACATTTTAGCTAACAGCTTGCCTGCAGTGTGCTACACCTGTAAGTGAGGGGTTGAAGCGGTTACCCCGGTGAAGCCCTTGTACGTTGGCCTATGCACCGGAGTAATATCACAACCGGGAAAAAGCAACTAAATGTTGCTTCGACGAAAGTTGCGAACGTAGTTCTGCCCGGCCCGAGGCACAAGGGACACACCCTGAAACTTATTACAAAGAAGAAAACAAGCCTGGATAATACATAGCAAGACTGTTATGTTATGCAATTATAAGAGTTACACCTTTCCATTACATTTGCCAAATGAGCGAGGAAGCAGAAATACTTCAGGATGAGCCGCAGGAAGAACTGTATGAGCGAAAATCATTCTCTGTGGACAAAGGCCAGGAGCCTATGCGCATTGACAAATGGGTGCAAATGCGCCTGGAAAATGCCAGCCGTAATAAAGTACAGCAGGCCATAGATGCAGGCTTTTTAACCGTAAACGGCCAACAGGTTAAAAACAACTACAAAATAAAACCGGGAGATGAACTGCTGCTGATGAGCCTGGTAAACCCGGAATACACGGAGATAAAACCGGAGCCCATTTCTTTAAACATTGTATATGAAGATGACGCGATAATGGTGCTTAATAAACCAGCTAATATGGTTGTGCACCCCGGCGTAGGCAACTATACCGGCACTTTACTAAATGGCGTGGCTTATTACCTGCAGCAAAACCAGCCGGGACTTACAGACGAAGAGCTACCTCGCTATGGCTTGGTGCACCGTATAGATAAAAATACCACTGGGTTAATAGTGCTGGCCAAAACAGCTTCAGCGGCGGCACACCTGGCAAAACAGTTTTTTAACCATACTGTTCAGCGCAAATACACGGCACTTGTGTGGGGTAATATTGAAGAGGACAAAGGCACCATTAACGCACATATTGCCCGCCACAAACGCTTCCGCAAAATGTTTGACGCCTACCCTGACGGCGACCATGGCAAGCACGCCATAACGCATTATCGCGTACTGGAAAGGATGAATTACGTTACGCTGGTGGAATGCATTCTTGAAACCGGCCGTACCCACCAGATACGGGTACACATGAGATACATTGGCCACACGCTTTTTAACGATTGGGAATATGGCGGCGATAAAATTTTAAAGGGTACCGTTTTTACTAAATACAAGCAGTTTGTAGATAACTGTTTTGCTATTTGCCCCCGCTGCGCCCTGCATGCCAAAACCCTGGGCTTTAAACACCCGGTTACCGGCAAAGAAATGTTTTTTGAATCTGAACTACCACCGGATATCAGCGCTGTTATTGAAAAATGGAGAAATTATGTGCAACACAAACAGCTACCATTAGAATAATAACCAGGCATACGCCTGGTAGATATACATGTTTATGGGGCCCGGCTGGTGGAACATAAAATGAAGCTTCTGTTGCGTCGCACTCTTGTACTACAGTAATTCTATGCACCAATTGCCGTAGCCACTTAAGCCTGCTGCCGTAAGCGAACTGTTTCTAATCAAACAACCAACACTCCCTTAGCCTGTATCACTATTTCTTTTTTGGGTTCCTTTATCGCTTCAATTTCTTCTTTGCTTTTACCGGCATCTTCCGCAAAGTGGCGTAACTGCTCAACAGAAGTTATCTTTTCTTCAGCGGTACCATTAATTACAACAGTTTTTCCATTCAATGCCAAAGGAACGGTAAAAGCGTGGTCTTTCATCCTTACCATCATCTTACCATCTGGGCTTTGCACTTTTATCCAACATCCTTCTTTGGTGCAAACATCTGTAACTACGCCCTTCAATACCACTTCCATTTTTTTCTCGCCATCCTTTTTGCTTTCCATCAGGTAAACCAGCTTCTCCACAGAAACGGCATTCTCAACAATAACCTTATCTCCAAAACTGGCGCCTTTATCTGCAGGCACCTGCGGCGGCTGAGCAAAAGATAATTGTGAAACAAGAATTAAAATAATAATTATCACTAACTTCTTCATATAGGATGGTTTAAGTAACAATGAAAGTTATTGAATTTTAAGTACGTGCTGTATTAAAAAATCTCCTGATGAAAGTACGTCTATAGCAGCAATACTTACAATACGGCTGGTGATGGAGAAAGCTGGTACTCCTTGTTAAGCACGGATACAAGTACATTAGCGTCTAAAAAGACTTTCATTTTTCGTCCTTGAAATAAGTGGCGCTTACATTTTTTCTGCTTCTTTTTAGGGTCTTGTATTCTGCCGGCCCTTCAGCAACCATGCTCACCCATTCAGAAACAGGCAAATCATCAATACGTCTATAGGAATACCTGGTTACTTTGCGATATAAAAATTCAGTAAGCCCCGATAGACTGATACCCTGTTTTTCAGCATACTCCTTTGCAGCTTCCACAACTTCTGCATCAAAACTTAAAGTGATTTTGGCATCCATGACTGTATTTTATACGATAAAACTAAAAAAATTACGCGTATAAACTCCAAAGAAACCAAGATGGAAAGTTGAAGCTCCGAAACTTCAGACAAACAAAAAACCATCCGCGAAAACAGATGGTTCCAAAAATTTGCTACAAATATGGTTACGCAAGCTTTTCTACCTGCATATAATTCAATTCAACAGGCGTAGAGCGGCCAAAGATTTTTACGGTTACTTTTAGTTTCTTCTTCTCATCATTCACTTCTTCAATTACACCATTAAAGTCGTTAAAAGGACCTTCAATAATGCGTATGGTTTCACCAACAATAAAAGGCTCGCTCATGGTAACACCCTGGTCATTCATCTCATCTACCTTGCCCAACATTTTATTCACCTCGGCCTTTCTCAAAGAAATGATATTTCCTTTAGAACCTTTGCCATCAGTTAAGAAGTGCATGATATTGCTGATATTACTGATGTAGTGAATAATGTCATCAGTAAGCTTTCCATTCTCAACTTCCAGCATTACATAACCAGGAAAATAGTTTTTCTCACGCATCACTTTTTTGCCATTCTGCACTTTATACACCTTTTCCATTGGCAGGAATACCTGCTTTATGGATTCTGTCCAGCCATTGCGGGAAACTTCTTTATCAAGCTGCTCCTTAACCTTACGCTCCTTGCCACTAACAACACGCAGAACGTACCATTTGGTTTCAACTTGTTTTACCTCGGGTTCCTGAACTGTATCTGCCATCATTAATTCTTAAACAATGAATAAATTAATTTAAGCACCTGGTTGCTGCCAAAATCCATTACAGCCACCATCGCTGTAATAATTAGTGTCGCCACTAAAACGATAACGGTACTTTGCTGCAGTTGCGTCCAGGTGGGCCAGGTTACTTTTTCCAAAAGCTCCCTGTATGATTCCCTGATGTATGTTGATACTTTATTCATTCAATCCAATTTGCTGATTAGCTAATCTGATAGTGTGCCAAGGGGCACCACTAACCACACTTTTATCTGCACGGGCACTAGGATTCGAACCCAGATCGAAGGTTTTGGAGACCTCTATACTAACCGTTGTACGATGCCCGTATAAAAAAGAACTGCTCTTTAGAAACAAAGTACTCAGGCGTATCCCACCCGAGTACTTTGCAAATTTATGAAACTTTCCAAAGTCTCCCTTAAAGGAGGTTTGGAGGGTTTTATTTGATGATTTCAGTAACCTGACCGGCACCTACTGTACGGCCACCTTCGCGGATAGCGAATTTAAGACCTTTTTCCATAGCGATAGGCATGATCAGTTTTACTGTCAGGCTAACGTTATCGCCAGGCATCACCATCTCAGTTCCTTCAGGCAATACTACTTCACCTGTAACGTCTGTAGTTCTGAAGTAGAACTGAGGACGGTATTTGTTAAAGAACGGAGTGTGACGGCCACCTTCTTCTTTGCTCAGTACGTAAACTTCGCATTTGAATTCAGTGTGTGGGGTAATGCTTTTAGGAGCGCAGATTACCATACCGCGGCGGATATCTTTCTTTTCAATACCACGCAACAGAAGACCTGCGTTATCGCCAGCTTCACCCTGGTCAAGTAATTTTTTGAACATTTCAACACCTGTTACAGTAGAGTTCAAAGGAGCGTCAATCAAACCAACTATTTCAACTGCTTCACCTACTTTAACACGGCCACGCTCAATACGGCCTGTTGCTACTGTACCGCGGCCAGTGATAGAGAATACGTCTTCAACGCTCATCAGGAACGGAAGATCAACCGGGCGGGGAGGCAGCGGAATGTACGCATCAACTGCAGCCATCAGCTCGTCAATTTTAGCTACCCATTTTTCTTCACCAGCCAAAGCGCCGGTTGCAGAACCCTGGATGATAGGGGTATTATCGCCATCGAAACCATTCTTAGTCAGCAACTCGCGGATTTCCATTTCCACCAGTTCCAGCAATTCAGGATCGTCAACTAGGTCAACTTTGTTCATAAACACAACCATACGGGGAACACCCACCTGGCGGGCCAGCAGGATGTGCTCTCTTGTTTGTGGCATAGGGCCGTCTGTAGCAGCTACCACAAGTATGGCACCGTCCATCTGAGCAGCACCGGTAATCATATTCTTTACATAGTCAGCGTGACCAGGACAGTCAACGTGAGCATAGTGACGGTTAGCCGTTTGATATTCAACGTGGGCAGTGTTAATAGTAATACCACGCTCTTTTTCTTCAGGCGCACCATCAATTTCATCATACTTCTTTGCAGTGGCCAGACCCTTCTTAGCCAAAATAGTAGTAATGGCGGCAGTAAGGGTAGTTTTACCGTGGTCTACGTGACCAATGGTACCAACGTTTACGTGAGGTTTTTCCCTCTTAAAGGTCTCTTTAGACATTTTATCGGTTTTTTAGTTGTGTTATAGAATCAATATGTATCCTTCGCAAACTTTCAAAGGATTTTTTATGAGCCCGGCTTCAGGATTTTCATGGGGATCGTCCCTTGCGTCGCACTCTTGTACTTTCAGTTCCATGGTCACCAGCCCACATTATCTTATTTGCACTGGGGTTACCCATAAACTATTTCAAAAAGCTGAGCCGTTGATGAGAATTGAACTCACGACCTTCCCGATACCAATCGGGATGCTGTGTCCCAAATCTCAACGTCTCTTCCGGAGCCGTTGATGAGAATTGAACTCACGACCTCTTCCTTACCAAGGAAGTGCTCTACCACTGAGCTACAACGGCTTCTCAAAGTCATTGAGTCAGCGGGGCCACCAAGCCATTAGTAATATCCTATATGACTATTGACTTATTGACTATATGACCTCAGTCAGAGCGGGAGACGAGGCTCGAACTCGCCACCTATAGCTTGGAAGGCTATCGCTCTACCAAATGAGCTACTCCCGCAAGTTTTGACTAACCGTTTGGCTAATCATCTTATCTGTTGTTAAAAGAACTCGTTTTACAAAAATTAGCTAATTGGCATAAATACCAATTAGCTAACTGTGTAAGTGGGTAGAGAAGGATTCGAACCTCCGTACTCCGAAGAGAACAGATTTACAGTCTGTCGCCTTTAGCCACTCGGCCATCTACCCATTTTTTAATGAGAGCACAAAAGAAAGGAAAATATAAATGCTGTAAACAAATAATATTTTTTGCGCTTCATCAGAGCCACTTGTCGGAATCGAACCAACGACCTACTGATTACAAATCAGTTGCTCTACCAGCTGAGCTAAAGTGGCATTTTACCTGCACCTTAAAAAGAACTTGCCCCCTGCTTCAAAAATAGTATCTAACCTGTTGATGCTAAGTGCTCTAAGGCATTTAAAACACTAATCATCCTGTGTATTAGAGAACTACCTTATTTTTCGGGATGGCAAAGGTAAGAGAAAACTTTATTTGGCAAAATTTTGATGATTTTTTTTTAGAGGAGTTTTCAACGGCTGTGAATAATATTTACAGCATTGCAATCTCAGGGCAAATATACTGTACTCTCAGAGGGATTTGAAGCAGGATAAACAACTTTTAATGTATCGGCGGGTATTACGGTGTTTTCAACCTCGGCGCTGTCGGTAACAATTTGTCCGTTCACTTTAAAAATATAGCTAAGCATCAGTTTGCCATTAGCCGTCATTTTTCTTTCGACAATTTTAGCCTGCCCCTCCAATGTACCAGAGGGCCTGCAACTGCCAATTAATATCGCAGTAATAAAAAAAAGAAGGTGTACCAGATTGTTTTTCATTGCCTTGATATAACAAAAAAAGGGCCTGATTTATTACCAGGCCCTTGAATTTTTTTTAAACGGTTTGTTTCTCTTTTTTACGTTTTATCTGGTTTACGAGTGAATCGAGAGCAGAATCAAATGATTCTTCAAAAGATTTGGAAGACGCTTTCACAAATAGGTTCTGACGGGGGACATGTACCCTTATCTCCGCTATTTTGTCTTTAATCGTGTGTACTACATTATCCAGTTTTAGAAAAACGTCCACCTTGATTATCCTGTCGTGAAAAGTTTGCAGTTTTTCGATTTTCTTGCTAACATACTCAAGCAGTTTCAGGTCAGCGTCAAAGTGCACTGTTTGGATTTTAACGTTCATAGTACATTTTTTTTAGTGAAACAATATTTTAAAGAACTGATGAATAGTTTCATCGGGTATTAACGCCGGAAGCGTAATTGAAGATAAGCCAACCAGTATAAAAAATCAAATTTAAGCCCGGCTTTTTAGGGTTTCTTACATTAAAATTCACTATAATTCTAAGGCCCTGTCAGGCTTTGGGATGGGCCTTTTTATAAGCATCTTTCAGTTTTTCAATGGAGTTGTGCGTATATACCTGGGTAGCTGCCAGGCTGCTATGCCCCAGCAGTTCCTTTATAGCGTTTAAGTCGGCCCCGTTATTGGTAAGGTGGGTTGCAAAAGTATGCCGCAAAATATGGGGGCTTTTCTTTTGGCGGGTGGTAACTTCCCCAAGCCATTTGGTTACCAGGTTATACACATATTTGGGATAGAGTGGCCGGCCTTTTTCTGTAACAAATACACGCCCCTCACCCGGCGCTATTGCTTTTTTGTCCTCAATGTATTGCTGCAATTGCTGTAGCAGTTCTTTTTGGAGGGGAATAATCCTTTCCTTGTTTCCTTTACCCAACACTTTCAGATGGTTGTATGAGCCATCAACCTGCGTTTCCTTAAGGTTTACCAGCTCACTAAGGCGCATTCCTGTACTGTAAAAAAGCAGTAACACAAGCCTGTCTGTACGCCCCTGCCAGTTATCGGGAAATTCAACGTATTCAAAAAGTGTTTTTATTTCATCCTCGCTCACAAATTCAGGCAGTCTCTTGCTAATCTTTGGCGCAACAACGGTTGCCATCGGTGTTTGCGCTATCTCACCCTGGCGGGTCATGAAACGGAAAAAAGACTTTAGTGTAGATATTTTTCGGTTGATGGTTTTGGCGGTGTTGTCATCCCCTTTCAATTCCGCCAGCCAGGACTTTATAATACCCGGCGTAATTTTATTAACCCCCGGCCCGTCAAACTGGCTGATTAGAAAGGAAAAAAACTGCTCCAGGTCTGTTTGGTAGGCAATAACGGTGTTTTGGGAAAAACGCTTCTCAAAACTAAGATAACTGATAAAGGCCTGTACTTGCGGATAACGTTCTGTATGCATAAAAAAGTAGCCATAAAGTTATACAACCTTATGGCTACTAATAAAATTATGCTACGAAAAATGAATTAAGCTTCGATTTTTCCGCTGGCGATTTTCTGCTTGTAAACCGCTTTCAGAATTTCGTTGCGGCGCCTTACTGAAGGTTTGGTAAAGCTCTGGCGTTCTCTTAACTGAAGCAACGCTTTGCTTTTTTCAAACTTCTTTTTGTACTTCTTAAGCGCTTTATCTATGTTTTCGCAATCTTTTGAATCTATTATCAGCATATTTTGTGTATACCCCCTCAGGTATTTTTTTGAGGCGCAAAAATAAGTATTATTTCCAAAAATCCAAATGAATGATGCAAGTGATTTTTTACCTGTCATCTTTACAACATGCTGATGCGGGCTTTATGCTCATTATTCAATATATTTTTGGGGGTGTCCCTCGTACCTCGGGCCGGGCTTTCCGCTATTACTCCGGCACAAAAGCTATGCTGCGATGGCCTCACCGGGGTAACCGCTTCAATCCCTCACCCGAAAAACAGTTACCGGTTACCGGTAGCTGGTTGCCGGTCTGTTGAAGTATAAAAGGCTTATAATTTGTTTAGCTGCGTAAGCGCACAAGCGCTTACCCGCTGCTAACATTGAACGTTGAACAAAAAACATTGAACAACCAAAACTTCTGCCCGGGTCTGAAAAGCTGCCCAGCGAACCAGCCGATGAACGGATTGATTATTATTTATTCTTTCACTGAAAGACTAAATAATAACAAAACCATGTTTGCAACGATGATGCCATACAATTCCGTTGCCCGTAGCCAAAAATTACATACTCCTGCTTACGCTTGTTTTCGATGTACCATGAGACAAGTTCAAAACTGTTGTTACGTTGTCTAATCTTGTATATTGCGCAACTATTCCATCCCTGTAAAATTCATCCATCTAATTATGCAAAGAAGAACATTTATCCAGCAATCAGCTATGGCTGGCGCCGCACTTGCATTTTCAAAGTACAGCAAAGCCGCCGGTGGCGCACAGGATTTTCCGGTAGTAAGGATACCTGAAGCCGAAAGAAAATTTAAAAGTGCAGCAGTAGAAAAAGCCATTGCCGAGGTGAAGAAAAATATTGGCAATAAAGAAATAGCCTGGCTGTTTGAAAACGCTTTCCCCAACACGCTGGACACCACGGTTGATTTTGAAGTAATTGACGGAAAGCCTGATACGTATGTAATTACCGGCGATATTGATGCCATGTGGCTGCGTGACAGTACGGCGCAGGTGTGGCCTTACATTCCTTTATGCAAAGGCGACCAGCATTTGCAGGAACTGATTAAAGGCGTTATTAACCGCCAGGTGAAATGTATTTTACTTGACCCCTACGCCAATGCTTTTTACAAAGACCTGAACAAGGTTAGCGAATGGAAGGAGACAGATATTACGGAAATGAAGCCGGGTATTCATGAGCGGAAATGGGAAATAGACAGCCTTTGCTACCCCATAAGGCTTAGCTATGGCTATTGGAAAACTACCGGCGACACCAGCCCCTTTGATGCACAATGGAAAGAAGCTGCAAAACTGATAGTGAAAACCTTTAAAGAACAGCAGCGCTTTGATGGCCCCGGTCCTTACAGTTTTCAGCGTAAAACGGCCTGGGCTACCGATGGCGTACCACTTGGGGGTTATGGTTACCCGGCCAAGCCAAACGGCCTTATTTGCTCTACCTTCAGGCCCAGTGATGACGCCACAGTGTTTTCTTACCTGATACCCAGCAACTTTTTTGCTATTACCATATTAGGATACCTAACCAAAATACCGGGCCTTGACAGCGCTTTTGTAAAAGAAGTAGCCGACCTGCAGCAGCAGGTTAAAACAGCGCTATATAAACATGCGGTAATTGATAACAAAATTCACGGTAAGCATTTTGCATTTGAAGTAAACGGTTTTGGCAGCTATAACCTGATGGACGATGCCAACGTACCTTCCCTACTTTCGCTGCCTTACATTGACGCTATTAAGGCAAACGACCCGCTGTACCTGAATACACGGAAGTTTGTATTGTCATCTGAGTACAACCCGTTTTATTTTAAAGGAAAAGCCGGTGAAGGTATTGGCGGCCCGCATACCGGTGTTGATACCATTTGGCCGATGAGTATTGTGCTGCGCGGGCTTACCAGCATTAGCGACACTGAAACAAAGCATTGTATTGACACATTGCAGAAAACCCATGCAGGTACAGGCTTTATTCATGAGAGCTTTCATAAAGACGACGCCGGCAAATTTACCCGTAAATGGTTTGCCTGGGCCAATACCATTTTCGGCGAATTTATTTACAAGGTTTACCACGAAAAACCTTACCTGCTTAAATAGCCCGCTATATTTACAAGTAAAAACTTGCTGACATGAATAACAAACTGGTTTTATTGGGCACTTTTATATTATTGCTTGTGATGGCCTCATTTGTTGCTGATAAGAAAAAGAAAGTGGTATTTTTTGGAGACTCTATTACCCAGGCAGGCGTTGGCCCAAAGGGATACATTACCGTACTGGACAATATGCTGAAACAGCAAGGCATAAGCAACTACGAACTTGTGGGCGCCGGTATTGGCGGTAACAAAGTGTACGACCTTTACCTGCGCATGGAAGATGATGTTATCAGCAAATCCCCGGATATTGTGGTAATCTATGTAGGGGTAAATGATGTTTGGCACAAGAGCATGTACGGCACAGGCACCGATGCTGATAAGTTTGAAAAGTTCTACCGGGCTTTGATTAAGAAACTACAGGCCGCAGGGGCCAAAATAGTTGTATGCACACCCGCTGCCATTGGTGAAAAAACAGACTTCAGCAACAGCCAGGACGGCGAGCTGAACAAATTCTGCAACATCATACGCAAAGTTGCCGCCGATGTACAGGTTCCACTGGTTGACCTGCGGCAGCAACTACTGGATTATAATAAGGCCAATAACCCGCAAAACCTGGACAAGGGCATTCTTACAACAGACGGCGTACACCTGAACGACACAGGTAACGAATTTGTAGCCAAAGCCATGTGGGACAAACTGAAAGACGTTAAATAAAATAAACTCTGCGTTTTGATTTCTTTACTAATAGCCGGGCAAAAACCCGGCTGTTTTTATTGGTCATCCAATTCTTTTATCAATCCCTCCAGTTGGCGCAGGTATTTGCCGTACAGTTTATTTAAGTACCACTTGGTAAAATAATACATGCCAATACCCAGTGCTGATATATAAGCAACCATAAAAGCTATAAGCCCTGCATTACTGCCGAATTTAATGCCTTTGTCTTCAATACTTTTATCAGGCTCGTTATACCCGGCCCAAAAAGCAAGAGCAAAACAAAGGGGCAGCAAACTCATGGTAAACTGAAAGTACCGTTTAACAAATTCCCTGAGCAGACCATAAAGGGTAATGATATTTTCTTTAACAGGCATAGGATGGCTGCTGACACGGTTAAGCTTTTTCAGCAGATAAATCAACACTACAAAAAAAGGGATAAGCACTACCGTGAACACACCAAAATATACCCGCATTGACCAATAGCCAGACTTAAAAGCCAGCACCACACAGACAATAATAAATATTACAGCAAAAACAATTTCAAACAAAAGGCTGCGCTTAAGTTTACCCAATACAGAAAGGGTATCTTTTTTAAGCAAAGCAGTAATCTCGTCCTGCGATTTGGCAGGCGGTGCAGTTTCCAGCTTTTGTTTAAGATGCAATTTCAGTTCATCCAGTTCCATACCGCTGTTTTACGAGTACTCATAATGCTTTTTGGTTTCTTCTTTAAGCCTGGTTTTAATGCGGTTCATTTTAACCGCTACATTGTTGGCTGTTATACCGAGTAAATCCCCGATTTCCTTGTAATCGTAGTCTTCCAGGTACAGCATAACAAGGGCCTTATCAATCTTGGATAATTGCCCGATGGCTTTGTACATGGCAGATACCTGCTCTTCAACAGGATCATGGTAATCTGTTTTATCCGGAAAAATTTCAGCCGAAAGCACCTGGGGCTGCCGTTTGTCTTTCCTGAAGAAGGTGATGGCAGTGTTAAGCGCAACCCGGTACAGCCAGGTGGAAAATTTGGCATCGCCCCTGAAGCTGGTAAAAGCCTTCCAGGCCTGCAGGGTAATTTCCTGGAACAGGTCTTCCCGTTCAGCAACATCATCCATATAAAGGTTGCACACCTTATGAATAATATTCTGGTGACGGTTTAAGAGTAATATAAAATCCTGTTCTGTAGGCAATACTTTTGGTTTATGCGTTAAGGTAGCCGTTGTTCAGCTAACCAGCAAATCAGTACAATACAGGCTTTATCTTGTATCCTTTTTTCTTCAGCAAATTCAGCACACCATTTTCCCCTCCCAGGTGGCCAGCCCCAAAGGCAAAAAAGGTAGGTTCCAGCGCAGCCTGCTTTTCAATTTCAGGTATCCACTCTTTATTACGTTTTACCAGCAACTCAGATTCAATAAAGCCAAACCGCTTGTCGCTGGTCATTATGGACTGCATGCTGTCAATATTTTTGCTTTTGTAAATAGCTACCATAGCCTGCAGGGATTGTTTGGTAGAGTCAGGATTGTCCAGCATTTCCTTCAGCATCTCAGTCTGGTCTTTCAGGCTCAGGGAGTTTATGGCTTCCAACTCCCGTTCCGGTGTTTCAAGCCCTTTCACTTCTATTTTATTGTCGTTAGCTTTTTTTGCAAGTGTCATATCCCAGCTTGCAGGCTGGCATTCCATCAGTCGCATCAAAACCAGGCTTACCAGGCCAAAAGGCTTTATTTTGGTAACCATGTCGGCCGAAATGCCAGTCATCTTTTTAAAATTTTCCGAAAAGCTTTTGTACTCGTCTTCGGTAAGCAGGCTTTTCCATGAGGTATCCGTTAACATCATACCCTGCTGCACTTTCATTATCACAGCGGGGTCGTCCATATCCATTTCCAGGTAGAGTTTTTTTGCCCCTTTTAGCTTTTCATCAATCACAGGAGATTCCTGCAAATCTGCAGGGCATATCAAATGAAATGTACCATAGAGGTAAGATGGCGCTACCAGTCCATTGCCGGATACTTCCCACAGCAATGTTTTATCAGCAGCTTTTTGGGCAGTGGCCCCGGTAATAACCATAAAAACAGTAAGTACGCCCAGTATTATTTTCATGCGATAATGATGTTTTGCAGAGTAAGTAGCTCTTCTGCAGGTTTTATTACAGGAAGCGCCACTAAAATTGTTTGACTTAATCACAATTTTACCTGATTTTGCTGATTATCCTGCAACGTGAACCTGTAACGATGCTTAACCGGAAGTTTCTGGCGCCCCCGGCGGCAGAAATATGGCTACCATGCGGGAAAAGCCGCACAGCGAACCCAGCCGTACAAGTGAGTGACACAACGATGCCTCATGCTTATTCCTGCTGCCGGTCCCATAAAAAAAATACTATTGCGCCAGCAATTCAGATGGTATTACCTCGTTACTAAGCAGCCACTCAAATAACTGCCAGCGTTTGGCAGGGTTTGCCTCCGTACCACCTTTTAGCGCTATATATTGTTTTACCAAATCCTGCCCGTAATTGTAGTTAATTACGTAACTGCGGTATTTTTTAATAAAGTTCAGGTAAGTGGCAGCCACTTTATCGGGCATCATCAGGTAGCCGGTAAGCCACTGCAAAACCTGCTGCTCGTTAAGCTGGTTGTTTATAAGGCCGCGGGCAGCTTCGTTACGGGCATAGGCAAGTTTTGCTTTTATTGACAGGGCGGCAAAATAAGCACTTAGCCCGGCTGTATCCAACCCCGCCAGCGGCGCCAGCACGGTTTTTACATACTCTTCCTGCTCACGGCCCGGAAAAGCCATTTCGATACCATAATTGGCACTGCCTTCCGCAATAAGCGATTGGGGGCTGAAGAGCGGGTAAAAAGAAATTTCCGCCATGTTTTTATCCCTATACAGGTTCTTTTCAAGCAACATATTGTACACATGGTGGCCGGGGTAACCTTCGTGGCAGGCAAGGTCTATGGCACGCTCTATAAAAATGGGTATGCCGGTGTTTACCTGTATAAGGCTTTTGTAGTTACCCTGGTACCAGTTGTAGCCGCTCCAGGGTTTGCCGGTAACATATTCCAGCGTAAAACTTTCGCCCTGTGGCAGGTTATAATGGGCAAGCGTTCTCTTGCGGGCCTCTGCAATGGCCGTTTTAAAAATGGTGTCAATCTTATTTGTTGGAATAATAAATTTCGAGGCCATTTTATTAAAGCGTTCAGCTACGCTGCCATTGCCCGGCAATACACTGCCTAACTGCAGCAGCAGGGAATCGTAATACGCTTTGCTGTACACCGGCGCCGTAACGCTGAACAGGTCTTTTGCTTCTTCATCAAAAGCCGCCAGTTCGCCTGAAAAAATACGGATGCGCCTTGCAAATGCTGTCAACTGGCTGTTAAGCCATTTGGCCCTGGCCTGTATGGAATCCGCCATGCCGGTGGCGGCAAAAACGGCCAGTTTTTGCTGCAGGCCAGCTACCTGCGCCAGCAGGCTATCTTTAGGAAATTGGGGCAGCTTAACCGTATCAGGCTTCAGGCTATCGGGGCCGTAATAAGCATCCGTAAAATCGCCGTCATACTTGCCGATGGTAAGTCCCAGCCGCACATAGTCCTGCGCCAGGCTGTCCAGGTTGTTTCCAGTGGTAACGTTATCCTTTGCTGTATTGCATGCAAGCGCAAGCAGCATCATAGTGGCAGTCATTATTTTTCGCATAAAACAAATGTATTAATTGTTTTCAACCGGGGCGGTTTGGCGTATAAGATACCACACGCTGCTCTTCAAAAAAATTTTTATGGGCCCGGCAGCAGGAATTATTAGGAGGCTTTACTTGCGTCGCACTCTTGTACGTTCTGTCCGCTATGCAGCTTTGCCCACCGGGTAGCCCTGGTGGCAGATGTCAACCTTTCCGGCACAGTTGGAGACAGCCTGTGTTAATGTTTTTGTTTTCCTAATTCTCTGTTACAAGATGGTGTACTGGTAATTCGTTATAAGTTATCTTTATTTTTACCCAAAAAAGGTATCGTCTGAAAAAACTGGTTCAAATACTGCCGCGGCTTTTGTTTATCTCTGTTGCTGTTTTTACCGTACTGGGGCTATGGATGTACGATACCCTTACGCCACTGGCACTAATAGCCGTTACTGTTTTCTTTGCCTTATGTATATGGCGGCCAAAAATTGGGGCCCGCATATTGGTTTCATTACTGGGGCTGGTACTGCTGGTTTGGCTATTGCTGCAAATGGAGTTTGTACAAAACTTTATTATTGGCAAGGTAACTACCCGTTTGTCCCGCGATTTAAAAACAGAAGTAACCATTAAAAATGTAAGCTTTTCGCTGTTCAACCGTTTTAACCTGGAAGGTGCTTTGATAAAAGACCAGCGTAAAGACACACTGTTGTACGCAGGCAAACTGAAAGTGCGTATTACCGACTGGTTCTTCTTAAAGAAAAAAATTGAGCTGAAATATGCCGGCCTTGAAGACGCCTTAATTAATCTTGACCGCAAAGATTCCGTATGGAACTACCAGTTTATTGCCGACCATTTTTCATCTAAAGACACACTGCCCCAAACGCCGAAAGTTGACACCGCTTCTAAAGGGGTTGAACTGGATATTAAGAAAATTGACTTTAAGAACGTTATTTTCATTAACAACGATGAGTGGAAAGGGGAACGGATGCTGGTAAAAATTGGCAGCATGGTATTGGATGCGGAAAAAATAGACCTTGGGAAGAAAATTTTCAGGATAAATGAAATTGAACTTGACAAACCTGCTTTTACGCTAAGAGATTTTGATGGCAGGCGGCCGGACAGCCTGAAACCGAAAGATGTGGATACCGGTATGTACTTTAACAAGGGAAATATAAACTTGTTTGTAAAAACGCTGCAATTGACCAATGGTTTTTTTGCAACGGAAAAGCTGGGCGAAACATTACAACCGGGTTATTTTGAAAGTAACAACATCAGGGTAAGCAAGCTTAACATAAACGCCGGTGATGTAACGTTTAACAAAGACACCATTAAGGCCAGCCTGGACATGTCTCTAAAAGAGCGCAGCGGCCTTATTGTGAAAAAACTGAATGCGAAATTCAAGCTTACCCCACAAATAATGGAGTTTGCCCGCCTTGACCTGCAAACCAACAAAAGCCATTTGCGGGATTACTACGCGATGAAGTTCAGGGACTTTAGCGACAACATGAGCGATTATATAGACAGTGTAACAATGGATGTGCGGTTCAGGAACTCGGAAGTTAATTCTGATGACATTGCTTTTTTTGCCCCCGAACTGGGCGACTGGAAAAAAGAAGCGCTGGTGAGTGGCCGTTTTAACGGCACCGTAAGCGATTTTAATGTAAAAAACCTCTTTATTAAAAGCGGCAACGCCACTTACGTAAGCGGCGCACTTGCCATGAAAGGCCTACCCGATATTGACAAAACCATTATCCAGTTTACCGATGGCAATATTCAAACCAATTACCTGGAATCAGCAGTACTGTACAAGGGTCTAAAGGGTATTACCTCCCCCAACCTTACCGCGCTGGGCAACATACGTTTCCTCGGTAGTTTTAAAGGCACAGTTTCAGACTTTACTACAGTAGGCACTGTAAGCAGCAACCTTGGTGGGGCTTATGCCAACGTAAGCATGAAGTTTCCTGCAAAAGGGGTGGCCTCTTACAAAGGAGAACTAACTACCAAACAATTTGACCTTGGTAAATTCATCAACAGCGATGTGCTGGGCAAAGTAACCTTTACCGGCAAAGTAGACGGTAAAGGCTTTTCGCTTAGCCAGCTCAATACCAGCCTGGATGGCAATTTTGAACAATTTGAATTTAACGGGTACAGTTACAACGACCTGGTAATTAACGGCGTTTTTCAAAAAAAATTCTTTAACGGCGAGTTTAAGGCCGATGACCCCAATTTTAACTTTACCAGTAACATACAGATTGACCTTAATGATTCTCTGCCCACCTTTAACATACTTGGAGACCTGGTAAACTCTGATCTGAAGAAACTGAATTTTGTAAATGAAAATTTCCAGCTTACCGGCCTGTTTGACCTGAACTTTAAAGCCACTAATATTGACGACTTTTTGGGTACTGCCAAAGTGCTGAACGCCAACCTGCTGCACGACAGCAGCAGGCTTAGTTTCGATTCTCTTACACTTAGCGCTTACCTGGACTCTACCAACGTAAAAGTGTTGCATGCGGAAAGCAATGAATTCGATCTTCGGCTGCGGGGCCGTTACAACATACTTGATTTACCTAACAGCTTCCAGGCGTTTTTGAATAAATACTATCCCTCGCTTGTCAACAAGCCGGCAACAATACCCAAAAACCAAAGCTTTGTTGTGCAGTTGCAAACCCGCAATTTTGATAAATATGCCCGTATAATAGATAGCCGCTTGTCTGGCTTTGACAATGCTTCCGTTACCGGCTCGGTAAACACTAACGATTCGGGCTTCTATTTCAAGGCGGATATACCCTTGTTAAAATTCAAGCAATACAAAATTGAAAATGCGCAGATCAACGGCATTGGTAATTACGACAGCCTGTATGTTTTTGGGCAAATTGGCAACACCTATACCAGCGACAGTTTTTATTTTCCAAATACCAACCTGGCTATTACCTCAAAGAACGACCATTCTGATGTGCAACTGTTTACCAGGGCAAGTACAGCGCTGGATGATGTAAAGCTGGGGGCAGACGTTTATACGCTACCCGATGGCGGCGTACGCATTAATTTTCAGCCATCTTCTTTTGTGGTTAACGATAAAACCTGGACACTGGAAAAAGAGGGGGAAATCGTCATCCGGAAAAACTTCACATCGGCCAAAAACGTAAAGTTCACCCAGGGTTTCCAGGAGCTTTCCATCGAGACAGAAGAAGAGGATGGCGGCAACACCAATAACCTGGTAGTTAAGCTGAAGAATATAGTATTGGGCGATTTTACCCCAATGATAACCCGTAAGCCAGTTATGGAAGGGCTTGCCAATGGCAGCATTTACCTGCGGGATTTTTATGGCAGGTTTAACGCGGATGCGGATATAACCGCCCAGGAATTCAGGCTCAACAACGATTCCGTTGGCACCGTTAAACTAAAGGCATCATATAACAACACAACAGGCAAAATTAACTGGGATGTACTGTCAGACAATGTTGCCTACAACTTTACAGCAAAAGGCCATTACAACCTGAAGGATTCTTCGGGCATGCCGCTTAATACTACTGTGGCACTTAACAACACCAGGGTTACCGTACTGAATGATATACTGGAAGGTTTGTTCAGCGGCATTGACGGCCAGGCTACAGGCAGCCTTACTATACAGGGCGAGGCCTCATCCCCTGCTATCCTGGGCAATGTTATGCTGCGCAATGCCGGGCTTACGGTTGACTATACCAAAGTGCATTACCTTATAGATTCAGCCTATATCCGCTTTACAGACGAAATGATTGATTTTGGTGAATTCACCATAAAAGATGAAATGAACCGCACCGGCACAGCCAGGGGAAAGATTTACCAGAAAGCCTTTCAAAACATGCGGTACGATTTTGACGTAAGCACCAACAAATTACTGATGCTGAATACCCAAAAGCCAGACAACAGTACTTTCTACGGCAGGGCTATCGGCAAGGCCACCTTTAGTGTAAAAGGCCCCCAGGAGAACATGAAAATCATCATCAAAGGCGAGTCTAACGATACATCTCACATTTTCATCCCTATCTCATCCGGCAAAGAAACTTCCGATGCAGATTTTATTGTATTCAAAAAATACGGTAAGGAACAGTCACCTGAAAAATCAAACGAAACAAAGATTGATATTGACCTTGATTTAACAGCCAATAAAAACGCCGTTATTGATGTTATACTGGATGAGCTTACCGGCGACTACATACAGGCTACCGGCTTTGGTAGGTTACTGATACATGTGCCCGCCATTGGCAACCTTACCATGAAAGGCAGGTACAATATAGACCGTGGTAAATACGATTTTAATTTTCAGTCTTTTATCAGAAAACCGTTTGATTTGCTGCCGGATGTTGGCAACTACATAGAATGGAATGGCGACCCTTACGATGCCCGCATTAACATAGAAGCCCAGTACACCGCCTACAATGTTACCCTTAAGGACCTTGTAATGGGCCAGAACAGGGGGTTGCTAAGCATAGGCGGCAACAGCAACGACATTTACAGCTATCGCGGCGAAGTGTATGTAATTGCTGAACTCTCCGGGAAACTAAGCCGCCCGGATATTAAATTCCGCTTCGATTTTCCGGCTTACACTACCATTAAAAACAACCAGGAAATTGCCGCCGTTTTACGCAGGCTGGAAAGCGATGAAAGCGAAATGCTTAAACAGGCCAGCATGCTGATTGTGTTTGGCTCCTTCTTCCCCGAAACAAGAAATACCAACAACGATTTTGGCCAGATAGGCGCATCTCTTGGTCTTAATACCATATCGCAGCAAATAGCCAGCCAGGTAAACAAAGTGCTTTCAGGCGTGCTGTATAAAATAACAGGCGACAAAAGCCTGCAGTTTGATATCACCACATCATCCTACAGCACCTCATCCCTCATGAGCGGAAACAACAACAACCGTATTGACCGGCAAAACATTGGCGTGAAGATTAACAAAAGCCTGCTTAACGACAAGATCATCATAACATTTGGCGGCGACTTTGATTTTAACCTTGCCAGCACCTCGGCCGTGCAATCCGGCAGTTTTCAATGGCTGCCTGATATTTCCGTGCAGTTTGTACTTTCTGAAGACCGTAAACTGCGGGCAGTTGTATTTAATAAAAGTAGCCTGGATGTCAGCACCACCGGCGGCGGCGCCATTGGCCGCAGAACCCGCCAGGGTGTGGCCCTCTCCTACACCAGGGACTTTGAAAAGCTGTTCGGCAATAAAGAAAAAGAGCCCAAAAAACCAGAACAGCCAAAAGACAGCACCAAAAACAAAGGCGGTAATTAAATCACATTATCTTTTATAAGTTTTCCAAATTGTGCATTGCCCCTACCCTGCGGGAAAAGCTGCATAGCGAATCTCAAAGTACAAAGCCTCGTGTATGAAAAACGGTACTGTAAAAGGAAAATTATACCCGGCATGCAGACGTAGTTTTGCTCTCCAGCACTTGCCCAATAAAAGGTTGACAAGTATTAATCAATAGTTGCGGCATCTATAGCAAACACCTTGCTTTCAAGGGCAACTTCCAGATCGCTGTAGCTTATATACAACTCTTTAGCCTGCGTAATAAGCAGCCTGGCCACATCACAGCAAACAAGGTAAAAACGACTTTCATTAGCAACAGAAAGTGTACTTTTTACCGCCACATTACCTAAGGCAGGATGACACATTTTATTTGCATTTGCTTTTAAGCAAAACGCTGATACTCCTGCATGAATAGTAATTGACATGCTTCGATAAAAAAAGTAAGAAGTTGTAAAGGCATTTGTGATTTTAAGCGGTCAATTGGAAAGGCATTCAACATTTACGGGCAGGTTAGTTTATCAATAAAAATCTTCTTTGTACCCCGCGAAATATTCTTATAAAATTTCCCTGGAGCCATGATTACCGCGGCCACACAACAAACAGCCATAAAAAATCAACATTTGCCGTTACAGCATTGATTATTTTAAAAATAATTTTGCAGAAGTACTTGCATCTTTATTTTACTAAGTATAATTTTATGGCATCCGCGAGATAAAAAAGTCCTCTCCTATTAATTAATTAATCTTTTACCAGATTAAAATGTAACTCTTTTATTTATTACCAAAAGCAACTGTTAGTACAATTAGCATATATGTAACCTGGCTATACAGCCGTGGAAACAGATAGGGCCTGTAGAGGCTTTTGCCCGTTGTACTAATGTACCTTCTTACCTGGACTTGGTATAGTGCAAGTATCTGCACAGATTGTTGCCGCCTGTAAAATAAAGGAAAGTGTGAGCCTCAACCCCTTAATGGAGTAAACACAAATCTTAATGCACAAAAAATTTACACATGAAAAAGAAATCTGCAATAGCAATAGCTACGCTTATGCTATGCATTACGCAAAACATTAACGCTCAGTCATGGGTTATAGGTGGTAACAGTACTACCAAAGACACTACGTTTGGAACAAAAACCAATTTTGGTATCAGGTTTATTGTAAACAATACGGAAAGAATGCGCCTTACCAATGCCGGCTATTTAAGCCTGGGTACATCTGCGGTAAAGGCAAAACTTACTGTTAATGGCGGCCTTAGCAATACATCTGCCATTATGGGCAGCAACAACCGTGGTATTGCCTTTACTTATGATGATCCTGCAGTTGGCTTCAACGTTTACCGCAGCTCTGGCTGGAAAGCTTTGGCAGACGGATACGGTGGTTACATCACTTTAGAGAATACTTCAGGCAGAATGCAATTCGCCACTTCTCCGAGTGCCTTAAAAGATGCCGCCGCCGCCGCTGTGGTGCGCATGAGCATTACCCAGGACGGCAATGTGGGCATTGGTACAACAGTGCCTAATGCCAGGCTGCATGTAAACGGCAGTCAGACACTTAACGGCAACCTTTCCTTCACACTTGGCTCACAATCCATACAGTTTGCCAACCCGGGCGCTTCACCCGCACCCATGATGTACATGTTTGCTTCCGGAACAACCAACCCTGCCAGGATGGTTATTGCCCACTCTCCGGCGTTTCCAAGCTGGGGATTGCAATATTCCGATCCCGCCGACCAGTTTGACTTCCTGGGCGCAGGCATCAGCAGGATGCACATTAACCTCGGCAGCGGCAACATAGGCATTGGCACTACAACACCCGCTTACAGGCTGGATGTGTGCGGTACCATAAGGGCCCGTGAAGTACGTGTAGAAACCGGCTGGTGCGACTATGTATTTGAAAAAAATTATAAGCTGAGATCTATTGATGACCTGGAACAATACATCAACGACAACAAACACCTGCCGGGTATTGCCCCCGCCAGCGAAGTTGAAAAAGAAGGGCTTAAAGTGGCTGAAATGAACAAAGCCATGATGGAAAAGATTGAAGAACTTACTTTATATGTTATTCAGTTAAGCAAAGAGAACAAGAAACTGCAGCAGCAAATTGATGCATTGAAAAAATAAGTATGACAATCAAAAAAAACTATCATGAAAAGCTTTATAAAATACATCACTGAAAACATACGGCCGCCGCTTCTACTGCTGCTTATTTTGTTTATTTCCGGCCAGCTTGTAGCGCAGCAGGGAACGCCGCTCAGTGACAGGTTAAAAAAAATGGCCAAAGCCGGCAGTACACGGGAATGGATAGACTTCTTTGAAGACTCTACCATAAAAGCAACATCTATTTTTAAAGATTACAAAGCCGCTTTCGACCTGGCGAACGACGATGAAATGGTGGTAAAAAAGGTCAAGAAAGACAGGCTTAATTTTTCTCACTACCGTTATCAGCAGTATTACAAAAACATCCCGGTGTTATATGGAGAATATATTATTCACCAGGAACCGGAGAGGATTGTGAAATCCGGTAATGGCAGGCTTATTACCGGCTTAAACCTGGGCAATACAGCACGTGTTTCAGAGCAGCAGGCGCTGGATGCGGCTATTGCTTTTATGGGTGCAGGCAAATACCTGTGGCAAAACCCGGAAATGGAAAAAGAGCTGAAACGCCAGCAAAAAGATCCTTCAGCCACTTATTATCCTAAAGGGTCATTGGTATATGCTCCTTCCAGCAACGATAGTAAGTTTAAACCTACTGACTACAGGCTGGCATGGTTCTTTAAAATATACCCTGACCAATCCCAGGTAATGGCAAAGAATGTGTATGTAGATGCCCTTACCGGCAAAGTAATACACAACGTAAATATATCTATGGCTTGCTCTGCAGGAAGTGGCACTTCAGCTTTTAACGGAACGGTAAACATCAGTACCGAATTTACGGGAACCGTTTACCGCTCTCACAACAACTGCCAGGCTACAGACCTGTATGTGTACAATTGTGGCGGCGGTGGAGCATCCAATACATATTATACAGACCTGGATAATGTTTGGGGCGCTACTGAGCTAACACGCTCTGCCACACAGGCCATGTGGGGTACAGAAATGACTTATAATTATTTCAATGGCCAACATGGCAGGCAAAGCTGGAATGGATCTGCCGGCGACATGATCTCCTATAACAATGCCAATGCAGGCTCTAACAACGCCTGTTGGGGCTGTACCGGTAACTCCGCCATCTTTTATGCAGGAAACACCAACTCATCCACCGATGACTGGAACACCAACGATA
The DNA here is from genome assembly GCF_009650435.1 of Foetidibacter luteolus. GTDB lineage: Bacteria > Bacteroidota > Bacteroidia > Chitinophagales > Chitinophagaceae > Foetidibacter > Foetidibacter luteolus. The sequence continues at coordinate 93,107 of NZ_VVIP01000040.1, read as the reverse complement.
TAGTGGGCCACGAGTTTGCACATGGCGTAACACAGGATGAAGCCGGTTTAATTTACAGCTACGAATCAGGCGCCCTGAACGAATCATTCAGCGATATTTTTGGCGAAATGATTGAAAGCTGGTCTGAGGGTATTAACGACTATCTTGTTGGTGCAGACAGGGGCGCTATCCGCAGCTTATCCAACCCAAATGCTTATGGCGACCCGGATACTTACCTTGGCACTAACTGGTACATTGGCAGCGGCGATAACGGCGGCGTGCACATCAACAGCGGCGTACAAAATCACTGGTTCTACCTGTTGTCAGAAGGTGGCAGCGGTACGAACGACCTTGGCCAGGCATACAATGTAACAGCCATTACACGGTTTAAAGCCAGGCTTATAGCTTACCGTGCATTAACCGAGTACCTTACTTCCACATCGCAATACATAGATGCAAGAAGGGCTACACTACAGGCTGCGTGGGATCTATACGGCCAATGCTCACAGGAAATAATTTCCGTAGGCGATGCATGGCATGCCGTAGGTGTTGAAGCGCAATCACCTGCATACACACAAAACGCATGCGGCAATTATCCGGCTAACGGCACATGGGTACAGGCCATTTCAACCACTTATGGTGGCAATGGCTGCGCTACTACCATTACCCCAAGCGCATCGGTTGTATATTTTACAGCCCGTGACCGCGTAAGGCTGTTGCCAGGCTTTACTGCCCAAAGCGGCTCTAACTTCATCGCTTACCTGGAGCCATGTTCATCCACAAGATGGCGCACTACAGGCGAACAGGTAATCATGAGCGATCCTGAAAAGGGCATCAAGCCTCCTGTAGCGGTTAATGTTGACAATTCCGGCGAACTGGAAAGGCTGGCGCAGGAACCAGGTGTTGAAGTATCGCCCAATCCTTTTGCGCAATCTTTCATATTAACCATCAATGCAAAGAAGGAAGGAAAAGCGCAAATAGTGCTGTATAATTCCTATGGCGCAAGGGTACAACGGCAGGCTGGTGTTAACCTTATCAAAGGTGTTAACAGGGTAACAGTAGATGGCTCCGCACTTGCTTCAGGCATGTACATGGTTGAGGTAAATATGGGTGATTCTAAACTGGTAAAAAAGGTTATCAAGAGCAGGTAGAATTCGTCAACAAACAATAGCCGGCACTTAAATGGCTATAAAACCTGTTGAAATTTTAATAAAAAAGGGCGTCTTCAGGCGCCCTTTTTTATTTCTCTTCTTTTGCTGTGTTACTGCGTAATAATTGTTGTGGGGGTGCCCCCAAGCTGCGCAAGGGGTCGGGCTTTCCGCTCATACTCCGGCACAAGCCCCTGCTGCTATGGCCTCACCGGGGTATCCGCTTCAATCCCTCACCCAATGGTGAAGCCTGTTGCCTCTTTGCAGGCAGGTTGTGTAGCTGATTTTATAGTACATACGGAAATTATGCAATAGCCTAAGGCTAATGGGTACTGCATCAGGAATTAATGTAAGCCAAAAGCCGGGTAGCGGACTAATGGTTACTGGCTGGCAGACAATATTATTAAGTAAGCTTCAAGAAAATATGCCAGCCAGAAAAAATTTTCTATAAAGCCTGAAAGGCTTTACTAAGAATAGCCCCGGTTGCAAACCGGGGTTACCGAACCGGGACAGCCCAACCCTGCAGGGTTGAACTCTTTCACGGTATCCCATGTATAAAGTATTACGATGAGCCACAACTGTAACATTGTCACCAGCTACTATAATATTGCATAACCCTCTCCTCCATTTTGTAAACGCAAAGTTTTAAGTACATTAGCTGCTACCACAAGCTAATGCTCATGAAATTGATTACCGCCATTTTTATACTGCTTACATTACATGTATCCGCACAGGTAACACTTCCTGTTGCAAGAAATATACAGGCCGCATTTAACAGAGATACACGCAGCAATACAGGGCAACCCGGCAGCAGGTACTGGCAGAACAGGGCAGCATACAAAATCAGCATCAACTTTAACCCTGCTACCAGGCTTATCAGCGGAACAGTTGATATAAATTATTATAATCAAAGCCCTGATACATTAAAAGAAATTGTATTCAAATTATACCCCAACCTGTATAAGGCTGGCGCCATGCGGGTTTACCCGGTAGAAGAGCAGGATGTAAGCAAAGGCATGGCCATAGAAAAACTGTCTGTCAATAACCAGCCGCAGGATGCCGGCGAGGCTATTATCCAGGGCACTAACATGACGGTGCCGGTACCTCCGCTATTCCCCAGCCAACAAATACATTTTACGATAGAATATTCTTACACATTAAACAAAACATCGCATATAAGAACTGGTGAAATAGAAGAAGGCGCTTATTTTATTGCTTACAGTTTTCCACGCATTACCGTGTACGACGATGTAGATGGCTGGAATAGGAACGAGTACCTGGGCACTTATGAGTTTTACCATGACTTCTGCGATTTCAACGTTGATATATCCGTTCCCACCGGTTATGCCGTATGGGCCACGGGCGATTTAAAAAACTGCAGCGAGGTATATACACCTGCCATTTGCAGCCGCATTACAACTGCAGAAACAAAGGATGATATTGTTACCATTATTGATAGCCAAAACCTGCAACAAAAAGATTTCACCGTTGCCAAACCCATCAATACTTTTCGTTTTGAAGCGAAACAGGTTACTGATTTCGCTTTTGCTATCAGCAACCATTATACCTGGCAATCCACAAGCCTTGTGGTAGATTCTGCCACGGGCAGGCGCACCAGGGTTGATGCTGTTTACAATCCCATGCACACAGACTATACCGATGTAATAGCCGAAGCCCGGAAAACGGTAGAGCTGATGAGTTTCCAATTTCCCAAATGGCCCTACCCTTACAGCCACGAAACTGTATTTGACGGGCTGGACAAAATGGAATACCCCATGATGGTAAATGACGTACCGCAGCATGGGGCGCTGGCCAGCTTTTCGTTAACCTCTCATGAAATATTTCACACCATGTTTCCTTTTTACATGGGTATTAACGAAACCAAATATGGCTGGATGGATGAGGGCTGGGCAACAATTGGAGAGTGGTTGCTCACGCCCATATACCTGCCGGGCATTATTGACAGTTTTGCCATGGCCGGATATGAATCTGCCGCCGGCAAAGAAATTGACCTGCCCATCATGACGCCCACCACACAACTGCAGGGCATTTATTATGAAGAAGAAACAGCATTTTCTATTAATTCTTATCCCAAACCCGCCCTGGGTTACCTGTATGTAAAAGATATGCTGGGCGATGAACTGTTCATTAAGGCCCTGCATCATTATATCAAAACCTGGAACGGTAAACATCCCCTGCCCTACGACTTTTTCAACTGCATCAACCAGGCCGCCGGTGTCAATCTCAACTGGTTCTGGAAACGCTGGTTCTTCGATGCCGGTTATCCAGACCTGGGTATCACCAATGTAACAGCCAAACAGGTAACCATCGCATCCAAAGGCAGCAAGCCCGTGCCCATAGACCTCACCCTACACTTTACGGATAACACAACACAATCAATACACCGAACCATTGCCGTTTGGCAGCAAGGCAACACAACGGTTACACTGCCATTACCGGCAGCTAAGAAAATAACCAAGATAGAACTGGGAAGCTTTTACAACGCGGATGTTGATAAGAGTGATAACTTTTGGGTTGGGAAGTAATGCCTTTTGGCGCACATCGTTCTTTTGCTCCCGGTGCGTGGGTACAGGCACCAATGGACTCCCCCGGTGCGTGTCTTCACGCACCGGCATCCTGAACATAAAAAGGCACATTTGATTTCAGCCTGCTGATGCTTGGAGACACACTACGGCTATTACGTGTTGCCAGAATACACGCACCACGGATTTTTGATTGCGTGGGGGAGCACACCATGGATTTGAAACTGGTGCGTGGAGACACGCACCAGGGGTTTTCCTATGTATGCTTCATTTTCCTTCGGTCATTGCATGTCAATTCCCCCCTCGGTGCGTGTCTCCACGCACCGGTATTTAGCAAACAAAAGGCAGATACATTTTAAGCTTTCTTCCGATAATCCCTATATTTATTCCGTACCAATACCCTATGCTTTGTACCAGAGAAAATCGAATGTCAATCCTGGAGAAATATATTTTTGGACGGCGACTATTAACAAATGGCAACAGCTTCTGATCAGCGATGTATATAAAAATGTGATCATCCAGTCGCTTCAGTTTCTTTCCGACAAACAAAAAGTAGATGTGTTTGCCTTTGTCATTATGCCCAACCACCTACACTTTATCTGGCGGGTTAATGAGTTAAACGGCAAAGAATCTCCCCATGCGTCTCTGCTTAAATTCACAGCACATACCTATAAAAAGATGCTGCTGCAACATAACCCAACCGGATTGTCTTCCTATGCTATCAATGCACCTAATAAGCAATATGAGTTTTGGCAACGCGATTCACTGGCAATCTCCTTATTCAATAAAGAAATAGCCGTACAAAAGTTGAATTACCTCCACAACAACCCTGTTTCCGGAAAATGGCGGCTTGCCAAATATCCATACGAGTACCAGTATTCGTCCGCCCGTTACTACGAAACCGGTGAAAAAACTTTTCCATTCTTGAAAAATTTATGGGATGAATTTTAATGTTTACAAGAGGGTGGTGCGTGTCTTCACGCACCACGGGTATTCCTGTGTATGCTTCACTTTCCTTCAGTCATCGCATGTCAATCCCCCTCGCTGCGTGTCTTCACGCACAGGCATCCTGAACATGAAAAGGCACATTTGATGTCAGCCTGCTGATGCATGAGACAAACTACGGCTATTGGGTGGTGCGTGAAGACACGCACCATGGGTTTTCCTGTGTATGCTTCACTTTCCTTCAGTCATCGCATGTCAATCCCCCTCGGTGCGTGTCTTCACGCACCGGCACCCTGAACATGAAAAGGTACATTTGATGTCAGCCTGCTGATGCGTAGAGACACGCACCACGTAGAGCATTTTATTTCCCCCGGTGCGTGTCTCCACGCACCGGTATCCCGAACCTGAAAAGGCACTATTTGCTTTCAGCCTGGTGGTGCGTGGAGACACGCACCACGGATGGAGACTTACCAGTAACAGCATCTTACCTGTTTTTCAAGAAATTATTGCACCCTGTCCACCACACGGGTATAGTAAACTCCACTCTGTATTACCCAGGTAACTTCATACCTGTTTTCGCCGCTGCCGTTGAGCATGTATATGTAGTATTGCCTGCTTTTCTTTGACCAAAACACTTTGCAGTCAGTCTTGTTCTTTTTTCCTCCAGGTGTACAAAAATTAGGGCTGTACAAATCCCTGAATGCAGATTCAGGTAACAGGTAAATGCGTTTGGTATCCCTAACAAATCTTATTTCACTTATTCTTTTATTAGCCTTAACGCCGGTAGATGCTATTATCACATAAATATCCGCGGAAAAGAACCCGTTGTCAAAAACCAACAGGCTGTCACCACATTTCACAAAACGCACTTTTTTAAGTCCTTGAGGCTTTGAACCGGAAGTACTCTGCCGGCCAGCTATAGCAAAAGAACTTATCTCTTTTTTTGTGACGCCATCTTTCAGATTGGCCAGTTTTTCTTCTTCGCGAAAAGTTGTTTGACCGAAAAGAGCCGCAGAAAAAGACAAGGCAAATAATAAAGCAAGCGCATGTTTTGGTTTCATTTAGAAGCGTTAAGTACCTGCTAAAATTCCATATTAATTCCGCCGAAAACAATGGGTTGATCGTTATTGTTTTCAAAAAAGAGTTCCCTCACTTGCACATCTCTACACCAGGGATAAAAAATTCTCAAACAACCGCCTTCGCCAAAAGTTTCTGGCGCCAAAAGGCGGCAGAAACAAAACACCACCCACCCCCCCCAAATGATAAAAACTTGCAAAAAATTAGTTTGCCGGTTGCTGCCTTACCTTTAATTTTACTAATCTTGCCAGCCTTACCGGGCCATCATTTGTATGACGCGGCTAATGCGGCAAGAAAAACACGATGGCTTTCCACACAGGAAAGCTTTGTTTTTTAGGTGGGTTCACCAATCATTTTGAGACATGCTAAAGCTGTTAACAAGGTTATTGCTGTTTTTGTCTTTCCTCCTGTTGGGCGGGCATACACATGCACACCACGACAGTGTTAACTGCTCTCACCGAAAAATTGTTGAAAGCCCCGCACAAGCCGGCCTCTCTTATTCAAACAACAGGGAACTCCTCAGCAAAGCCGGCGCCCCGGGTAAAAGACATGAGTACGATATCGTTAAAGCCGAAGAAATTGAAGATGACGACGACTCCGAATCCTACAGGAAATTCACAGAAACCGGCAAAAGCTACTTTCAATACTACTATGCACGCCCGCCGGGATGTACCGCGGACAGCTTCCATAACCCTTTACCTTCCCGTGAACACCTCTCTTACCTTTCGCCGGATAAATTCATCATCCACCGCTCCATAAGAATCTGATGCCATTGCAGGCGGCATCTACATGCCTGCCACACATACGCTCACTTTTATTGCTTTGCCTGCACTGCATCAAATATGCAGGTAATGGCTGTCATGTTCAGCCGCAAAAATTTCTCACGCAAAACTGAAATAAGAACTCACACTGTTATACCATGAACAGAATTTTCACGCTCATAGGCCTGTCTGCCCTGTTGTGCTACACCGGCTGCAAACCCAAAGAAGAAGAAAAAGAAGCCCCCACCAAGTACCTGGCCACCAGCCCGGTAAAGATGGATACATCGGTGGTGAAAGAATATGTGGCGCAGATAAGGTCTATACGCAACACAGAATTAAGGGCCCAGGAAAAGGGCTACCTGCAAAACATTTATGTGGATGAAGGCCAGTATGTTAAAGCAGGCCAACTGCTGTTTAAGATAATGCCCAAACTTTACGAGGCCGAATTAATGAAAGCAGAAGCCGAGGCCAAAGCTGCCGAGATTGAAGTACAAAATACCAAACCGCTGGCTGATAAAAACGTGGTTTCCAAAAACGAGCTGGCGCTGGCCAATGCCAAACTAGACAAAGCTAAAGCCGAACTGGAACTGGCCAAAGTACACCTAGCTTTTACCGAAATAAGGGCCCCGTTTGATGGCATTGTTGACCGCCTGCACTTAAAGCTGGGCAGCCTGGTGGATGAGGGCGAACTGCTCACCAGCCTTTCTGACAACAGCAAAATGTGGGTGTACTTCAACGTTTCGGAGCCGGAATATCTTACCTATAAAACCGATGCCTCTTCCAACGGTAAAAAGCAGGTAAACCTGCTGATGGCCAATAACCAGCAGTTTAAGTATCCCGGCCTGGTAGAAACCATTGAAGGCGAGTTTAACAACGAGACCGGCAACATTGCTTTCAGGGCCACTTTCCCCAACCCCGACAACCTGCTGCGCCACGGCGAAACCGGTAAAGTGCTGATGAAAGTAGCATTAAAAGACGCCGTGGTGATACCCCAAAAAGCCACGTATGAAATACAGGATAAACGCTATGTTTTTGTAGTGGGTAAAGACAATACGGTAAAGTCCAGGGAGATAACCGTGGCCGCCGAAATGCCCGACCTGTTTGTAATTGAAACCGGCCTTTCTGCCGACGAACGGATATTGCTGGAAGGCATTCAGAAAGTAAGGGACAACGATAAAGTTGCTTACGAATACGAAGAGCCTAAGTCAGTAATCGCCCACCTGCGGCTGAAAGCGGAGTAGTGCCAGATACCAGTTTCCGGTTACTGGTTACAGGTTGCTGGTTACTGGTTACAAGTTGCTGGTTACTGGTTGCAGGATACAAGAAAACTGTAAGCAATTTTTGTCCGGGCGACATTGCTGCTATCGTCGTCTGTTGCGCAATCTTGCGTGGCGAAGCAGCAAGATTGGAACACTTGGGGTGAGGCGTTTCGGGTGAGGGATTGAAGCGGATACCCCGGTGAAGCCCTGTGCAAAGGCTCTGTGCCGGAGTATGAGCGAAAAGCCCGACCCCTTGCGCAGCTTGGGGGCACCCCCAAAAAACCAGATACCGGTTGCCGGTTACAGGTTACAGGTTACCGGTAGCTCGTAACTCGCAACTCATAACTGGTAGCTGGCAACTGGCAACTCGTAGCTCGTAACTGGCAACTCGCAACCGGCAACCCTCTTATCGCATTTGATTCATTTCAAAAACATGATACATGTTTAGTAATCTCATTAAAAGGCCTGTCCTTTCCATTATCATATCCCTGCTGATTGTTTTTTTGGGGATACTGGGCATTATGCAGTTGCCCATTACGCAGTTTCCCGCTATTTCGCCACCCACGGTAAAAGTGGTGGCCGAATACCCGGGCGCCAATGGCGAACTGCTCGTTAAAACCGTTATCATACCGCTGGAACGTGCCATTAACGGCGTACCCGGTATGAAATACATGACCTCTGATGCCACCAACACCGGCGAGGCCAACATACAGATCATCTTCGACCTGGGCACCGACCCCAACCAGGCAGCACTGAATGTACAGAACCGTATATCATCGGTACTGAACAAACTGCCGCCACTGGTAATACGCGAAGGCCTGCTGACCAGCCTTGAACAGCCGGCGATGTTGATGTACGTAAACCTGTACAGTAAAGACAAGAATACGGATGAACGCTTCTTGTACAACTATGCAGACATTAACGTAATGCCCGAACTACGCCGTTTAAAAGGCGTGGGCAACGCCCGTATATTGGGTACCCGTGAATATTCCATGCGTATCTGGCTGAAGCCGGACCGCATGCTGGCTTATAAAATCTCCTCTGAAGAAGTGATGAAAGCCCTGGGCGAGCAAAGCCTGGAAGCCTCACCCGGTAAGACCGGTGAAAGCTCCGGTAAACGTTCGCAGGCTTTTGAGTACACGCTGAAGTATTCGGGCAGATTTAGCACAAAAGAAGAGTATGAAAACGTGATACTGCGCTCTAACCCGGATGGCGAAATACTGCGCCTGAAAGATGTGGCGGATATAGAGTTCGGCAGCTTGTTCTACGATATATATTCCAACCTTAACGGGCGTCCTTCTGCGGCCATAACGCTGAAGCAGCTGTACGGCAGCAATGCCAGCCAGGTAATTGAAGAAGTAAAAGCCAAGCTGGAAGAGATAAAGAAGACCTCCTTTCCTGCCGGTATGGACTACGAGATTAGCTATGACGTATCCAAGTTTTTGGATGCCTCCATTGAAAAAGTAATACATACGCTGGCTGAAGCTTTTATACTGGTGGGCATTGTGGTGTTCCTGTTTTTGGGCGATTGGCGCTCTACGCTGATACCTGCGCTGGCCGTACCTGTCTCGCTGATAGGTACTTTCCTCTTCATGCTCATCTTCGGGCTTACGCTCAACCTCATCACGTTGTTCGCGTTGGTGCTGGCTATCGGTATAGTGGTGGATAATGCCATTGTGGTAATAGAAGCCGTGCATGCCAAGATGGAGGAAGAACACCTCTCACCCTACCAGGCCACCAAGAAAGTGGTGCATGAAATAAGCGGTGCCGTGGTAGCCATCACCTTTGTAATGGCAGCGGTATTTATACCGGTGGCCTTTATGTCTGGCCCAGTGGGTATCTTTTACCGGCAGTTCTCCATTACCATGGTAACCGCCATCATCCTGTCCGGCGTGGTGGCTTTGTCTTTAACACCGGCGCTCTGCGGCATGCTGCTGAAGAATACACATGGCAAGCCCAAAAAGAAAACACCCATCAACCGCTTTCTCGACAGCTTTAACCGTGGCTTTGAAAAACTCACCGGCAGGTACACCAGCCTGTTGCGGTTAATAGTTAACCGGCGTGTGGTAACCTGGGGCCTGCTCCTCGCCTTTTGCGCAGGCACCTGGTATTTCAGCAGCACTACGCCAACGGGCTTTATACCCAATGAAGACCAGGGTATGATTTACGCCGTGGTGCAGGCGCCGCCCGGTTCCTCACTGGAAAGAACCAATGAAATATCCGAGCGCCTGCAAAAAATAGCCGAGAAGATTGACGGCATACAGTCTGTTTCCGCACTTGCCGGTTATGAAGTGTTGACGGAAGGCACCGGCTCCAACGCGGGTACCTGTTTGATCAACCTGAAAGACTGGACGCAGCGCAAACACTCCGCTGAAGAGATCATTCTGGAACTGGAAGAAAAAGCCAAAGACATACCCGGCGCTACCATCGAGTTCTTCGGTCCGCCCGCTGTACCCGGCTATGGCGCCGCCGGTGGTTTTGACCTGCGGCTGTTGGACAAGACCGGTAATGGCGATTACAAGAAGTTTGAAGCCGTGAACAAAGACTTTGTGGCCGCATTAGGCAAACGCAAAGAACTCACCGCCCTCTTCAGCTTTTACAGCGCCAGCTACCCGCAATACATGATAAAGATTGACAATGATATTGCCATGCAGAAAGGCGTAACCATCGCCAACGTGATGACCACCCTCTCTACCCTGCTGGGCAGTAACTACGAAACCAGCTTCATCCGTTACGGCCGTCTGTACAAGGTAATGGTGCAGGCCGCACCGCAATACCGTGCCGAGCCGGAAGATGTACTGAAACTCTATGTGAAGAACGACAAGGAAGAGATGGTACCTATCTCCGACTTTGTGAAGATGGAGAAGTTCTACGGCCTTAACGAGATCACCCGATACAACATGTTCACTTCCTCCGCCATTAAGGGTGCGCCTGCACCAGGTTACAGCTCCGGTGAAGCCATCGCCGCCATTAAAGAAGTGGCAGCCAAAACCCTGCCCCGCGGCTATGGCATTGACTGGGGCGGCATGAGTAAGGATGAAGAAGGCCGTGGCAATGAAGCCATATTCATCTTCATCGTCTGCCTGGCCTTTGTGTACATGATCCTCGCCGCGCAGTATGAAAGCTTTATGCTGCCATTAGCGGTAATACTCTCCCTGCCCGCCGGTATTTTCGGCGCCTTTCTGCTGCTGAAAATAATGGGGCTGGAAAACAACATTTACGCACAGGTGGGTATGGTAATGCTGATTGGTTTGCTGGGCAAGAATGCCGTGTTGATCGTGGAGTTTGCCGCACAGAAACACCGGGCAGGGTACAATGTACTCGAAGCCTCTATTGAAGGCGCTAAAACAAGGTTCCGCCCCATCCTCATGACCTCCTTTGCCTTCATCGCCGGTTTGATACCGCTGGTGTTTGCCAGTGGTCCCGGCGCTATTGGCAACCGCACCATCGGCTCCGCCTCCGCGGGTGGCATGCTGGTAGGTACCATCATGGGCGTTATCGCCATACCCGGTTTGTATTATGTATTCGGTAAAATAGCCGAGAAGAGAAAACTCCTGCAGGACGAAGTGGAGAATCCATTAAGCGAAGAAATTGATCACAATGATTAGAAAAACTGTTTACAAGTACATCAGCATCGGCGGCATTTGCCTGGGCTTTGCCGCCTGCTCCGTTCCGGCTGTGGTTAGCAAAACGGAAAACAGCAACACGCCTGCGGCTTACAACAGCCAGCAGGACAGTACCAACAGCGCACAGGTAAAATGGAAAGAATATTTTACTGACCCCTACCTGAACGCCCTGATAGATACCGCCCTGCAACACAACCAGGAACTCAACATTACCTGGCAGGAAATAGAAATAACCCGCAACGAAATACAGGCCCGCAAGGGGGAGTACCTGCCCTTCGTAGGCCTGCGTGCCGGCGCCGGTGTTGACAAAAAAGCCCGGTACACCAACCTGGGCGCACTGGAAAAGAACATAGAAATAGACAAAGACAAAGAAATGCCCGAGCCGCTGCCGGACTACCTGGTAAGCGCCTACGCCACCTGGGAGCTGGATATCTGGCACAAGCTGCGCAACGCCAAAAAGGCGGCCGTTACCCGCTACCTTTCCACCGTGGAAGGCAGGAACTTCATCGTTACCAACCTGGTGGCGGAGATTGCCAACTCCTACTACGAGTTGCTGGCGCTGGATAACCAGTTGGACATTGTTCAACAGAACATTGCCATACAGACCAATGCGCTGGAAATAGTGAAGCTGCAGAAAGAAGCCACCCGTGTTACAGAGCTGGCTGTACGCAGGTTTGAAGCCGAAGTAATGAAGACCAGCAGCATGCAGTACGATATACAGCAGCAGATAACCGAAACGGAGAACAGGATCAACTTTTTGCTGGGCCGCTTTCCGCAGCCAATAGCAAGAAGCAAGCAAGGGCTGGACAATGTGGCGCCCGCTGCCGTAAATGCTGGCCTTCCCTCCCAGCTATTGGCGAACCGGCCTGACGTTAAACAGGCCGAGCTTGACCTTGCCGCTGCCAGGCTGGATATTAAGGTAGCCAAGGCGCAGTTCTACCCCTCGCTGGGTATTTCCGCCAACTTTGGCTGGCAGGCTTTTAACCCCTCTTATTTGGTAAAAACGCCGGAGTCCATCCTCTACTCCCTCACGGGCGACCTGGTAGCCCCGCTGGTAAACCGCGCCGGCATAAAAGCCACTTATATTAATGCCAACGCCAAACAGGTGCAGGCCGCTTATAATTATGAACGCACCATCCTGAACGCTTATGTGGAAGTAGCCAACCAGTTAGCCAAAATAGGCAACCTGGAAAAAAGCTACAACCTCAAAAGCAAACAGGTGGCAGCGCTCACCGAATCCATCAACATCTCCAACGACCTGTTTAAATCTGCCCGCGCAGATTATATGGAAGTATTGCTCACCCAGCGGGACGCCCTGGAAAGCAAGTTTGAACTGGTGGAAACCAAGAAGCAGCAGATGAACGCGATGGTGAATATTTACCAGGCCCTGGGTGGTGGGTGGAAGTAGAACTTTTGTTTTGTCTCTATCTCTAACGGGATGCTCGTCCATGAATGTAGCCGGCGTAAGCCGGCTATGTTTTTTTGGGGACGGGCGGAAGTATTTCATGGCGACTTCGTTGTGTCACTCACTTGTACGGTTGGTTTTTTATGGCGGCTGTTAAGCGAAGGGATGAGGCTTTGGAATGGATATTTTTACATGGAGGTGACAACACCTGCATGGGTTGTATACTTAACACCAACTGCGGCCAAGCAGAAAATCTCCTCTACTACCCTACGGGCAAAGCCCAATAACGAATCCAAGCATACCCTGTTATGCTATGGGATGAAGCATTTATTGTTATATAAAACAGTAGAGCACATGTGAGCACACCCCCGAGTTCCAATTCGCTCGTTAGGGCAGGCAAATACCCACCTTAGCGGAGAGAAGTTACTGAAAAACCGTTAAAACACCTTTTGAGATTATGCGGCTAAAAATGTAATTTCAATGTTGACAATATCACATTTATTTTATCCCTGCATAGCTTAAGATTTTTTAGGTACGCTTCTCAAAAAGTAACTAAAAACTCAAACTTTTAATCTGACAACACTGTTCAACTTAGAAAGAATTTTAAGTAAATGAAAACTTTTATTAAAAACACTGTGATTTATCTATTTGGTCACGAAAATGCCAGGACCTTAAAAAAATTCTTTGCTTCTAAAGGTTTTTCCGAAGATGATCTCATACTGAAATATTTTGAAGCCAACCCAAGGAAGGGAATAATGTTTGACGTTGGTGTTCATTACGGACAAAGCTTTATTGAATATGCAAAAATGGGTTGGCAAATAATTGGCTTTGAACCCGACCCGATCAATAGAAAATATGTTCCCAAGGTGAAAAATCTGAAATTGTATGAAAATGCGGTTAGCGATCAAGATGGGCTTGAACTTTCCTTTTATCGTAGTCGTCAATCAACCGGCATATCTTCGTTAACACCTTTTGAAAAGCATCATAAACTAATAACTACTGTCAAAACTATCACCCTTTCTACTGTTATAGAAATTGAAAGAGTAGATACTATTGATTATTTGAAAATTGATATTGAGGGGCATGATTTTTTTGCACTCAAAGGTTTCCCATTTTCGAAATTACAGCCAGAAATAATCATGTGTGAATTTGAAGACTTTAAAACAATACCCTTGGGGTATACGTATAAAGACATGGCTAATCTCCTAGTATGTCAGGACTATGATGTATGGCTATCAGAATGGTATCCTCTTAGAAGATATGGGGCCGAGCGTATTTGGCGAGATATTCGAACTTATCCTACCCCACTGTTCGATGGGAACGCGAATGGTAATCTTGTAGCCATTAAAAAAAGAAACGGCAATAAATTTAAACTGTCAATGGAATCTTACTTGTCAACCATAAAGAATGCATAGCTATAAATATCTGATATTCACGCAAGCATAAAAATTTCCTCCTCCGCAAAGTGTCCGCCGAATTACTTCCCCGCAATAGTCTCCGGTACGGGACTTTGCGGCAGGGATGGTACTAATGCAAAAAGGATACGCAATTCCGCTGTTGCAAGTTATTTGGTCAGTTCAATATCCATCAACTCCATGTAATTGGTAATGGCGTAAATTCCCTGCTGCCCGGTGAAGTAATATTTCGCAGAGCTGTGAAGATAATTCTCTGGCAGGCGTGTAAGCAGGTTTTCTCCTTTGCAGGCATTCATGTGCATGTAATTGAGTTTCTGTTGTATGAAAGCCTGGGTACGGCATTCTTTCCATTAAAACGAAGGTTCAAAAACGATTTGTAAACATTATAGCTGTTGGTTAACTGAAAAAAGGGTATCCATTACGCACAGGTGAAAGTGACAAAAAAGCCATCTGTTTCGGGTATAGATTTTAGTACACTCATAACTCCAAGATAGTAAACCTATGATTGTGGCAGAGCGGCATTTTCTTACTAATGGGCATTTGTGTTTTCCCTGCTGAAAAGTCCCTGGCAGGAGACTTTGCGGAGAAGTTCTTTAATGTACACTGTGCGGGGAAAAAAATTTTATTCAGAAGTTTTTTTGTACCAATTAATTGTGAGGCCAGCGTTTACACCCCACATGTACAAACGAGTGGCCAATTGCCCATGGTTAATTGGCGTCCAATCCCACATATAAAATGGCATTAAATTAAAATTAATCCTATCATACCGATGGCCTAGTGTGATTCCAATACCCAGTTTGTTGGTAAACCTAAAACCTTTTTCCATGGTATTGGGTAAGCCAGTCTTTTCATCATTGATCCAATATTTGTCGGCATAACTGCCATATATGCCTGCTGCTATTAAAAGATGCAAAAAACTACTGTCTTTTGCAGTAGAATACATATAGCCAACGCCAAAACTCTTAGAACTTATCTTATATCTGTGTATTACTAAAGGTGTATCAGGGAGGCCACTGTTCCAATTAACTGAGTGGTACCTCGACTCAAAGCCCAGAGAAGTGTACATTCCTTCAGCATACGCCATGTGCCTTTGATTTATTCTATATCCAACTGTCAGGCTGCCTCCCCAAACAGAAATATTACGCTCTTCCTGTTCTCTTGTAGTGAGCGACCCGGTATTTGAAAAAAAAGCAGTGTCAACAGTAATTCTGTTTCCCGAAAAACCACCAATAATGTTTATAGAGCCAAACCAACCATACCACGATGTTGCTGTTTCTATTGGCTCTGGCATTTTATCAGGAAGAGAGTTTATATATTCCTCCAAAATTTCGCAATCAACATCGATTGAATCGTTCTCTATATTTGTAGCCTTAACATTTTCCTCCTTTACCGAACCTGGTAAATTATTTAGAATATTCAAGATATCAATTTTGTCATTTTTCTGTTTAAGCGTTGAAGTTACAATAATAGCCCCCTTTTTGTCGAAGTACTTCACTTTATCAATTATTAGCCTGCATATAATATCTTGTTTATTAAGTGATTCAATCCGGTTAAGTGAATCAATTTTTTTCTTCAACTCAGCTGAATCATACGTTACTTTTATTCTTTTTAAAGATATTTTTCTGCTGTATGATTTTATTTTTTCCAGTCCTTCTGACAATATAATAATTGTGTCGCTCCCCTTCTTATAAATACGGTGGTTCGCCCAATCTTCATTTTCCAATTGTTGTGCTTTTACTGTGATTGAGCACAGAGATAATATCACTACTGCTATTATTGCTTGTTTCATGGTTGTGCTTTTTAACGTGCAATAGTCCAGTTGTAAGCATAGCCTACCTGTAGTTGCGAGAAAGAAGTATTCGCGTCCCCGAATTGTGTGTAAAAGCGCCATCGCATAAATAAATTAGAACTGCGATTTTTATCCGGGGCTATTTTCACAGATATTTCATACTGATTGGATAGCTTTGCTTTTTTTTCAAGCGGAAAAAACGTTGTAACATCCGACTTCTCATAACTCATCACTTGCTTGTACTGGTTATTGCTATACAGATTTGTATTGTTAAGTTGCCAAGATAGTTTTGGCGTAATCCGGCTTTCCGGAAAAAATTCAATTGATATTTTGGGGAATTGAAAAATTAGAAAATACGCGTCAAGTTTTTTAGCAAATGGTTCAATGGGTTCACCAGAGGGCAGCAGCACGGTATCAGAAATACTGGTGTGGCCATATTTTAAACCAAAATCAAGATAAGCAGTAAATTTGTAATCAGGTTTATCAAAAAGCATCATGCCCACGTTTACGCCTATGGAGTGGTTTTGGTAACGCATAAAATCGAGGTTGGTGGCGTAGTATGGCGAAATGAGATTATTGTTAACATCCCTTACGTTGGCGTTTTTTAAAACCAGGTCTCTGTTATTCTGTTCAATTTTAGTAAGAGAACCAAATATATCCAGATAATTAAAAAAGCCAAAATCTGAGCGTGCTTTGCCAGCCTGTACCCTGGCAGTATTAATATTAAAGCGTTTGCTTACTTCAATTTGCACCAGGCCTTCCGGGTTGTTCTTGTGTATGCCTCTTAAATCGACATACATTTTTGCGTCAATAATGTTGATGTATTTTTCTTTACGCAAAACTATCTCAGGTGTTTCTGCAGGTATAATGGTAAAGGCAGTGTCGGCGGGGCTGTAATCACGGGTAAAGTTGTTAAGCCTGTTGTCGTAATTCCTGAAAATATCGCTTAGGTATATATACCACCCATCGTTATCTCTTTTACCGTTACGTACATAAAGCCGGGTGTCTGCTATACGCCGGTAATTGTTCACTGATGAAAAACCAACAGCATAAATACTTTCAAAAATATATTCACTGCTGCCTATTGAAAGCCATACTTTGACAGCCTCAATAAAACCACGCTCAAATTGAAGTTCTATTTTGTTAATTTTTTTATATACAGGAGCGCCTTTTGTCAATTCAATTTTTTTGGTTTCGTATAATTGCGCTATAGAATCCTTTTTCGAATAAGCAGTGTCTCTTTTATCAGCAAGGCGCTTATATATTTCATTAAAATTAGGGCTAGATGTGTCTTTTTTCTCATTTTCATTAAAATCTGGGTTTGTTCTCGTGTAATATACCAAATCTGGTATCTGCTTAATTCCATTTCCCAGCGCCTTACTTATTTTTCCCTTATGGCTTTTAAGTACTCTCAACAGTTCAGATAAACAAGCCGAATATTTTGCGTTATATTTTGTATCTGAAACAGATGAAGTATCTTTCAGAATGGCAATACACTCCCTTGAATACCTGGTAAAGTAATACTTGTATTTAAGAGAATCAAGAATAAATATAATAGGTATAAAATCCTTCTCCCTTCTATCTTCTCCCGGTCTTTTTACAGTCAGCATTTCTGTAAACAAATCGATTTTTTGACCCAAATTAGCCGCATCATTTTTTAGTTCAGTTTCCAAAGAATCCTGCGAATTTCTTGCAGAAGCTTCGATATCAATAATACTATTGCTTGTAGTGTCAGATCTTTCCCGTCTTTGTATATAAGTAAGGCGGTTTATCGCTTTTTCGTTATTTTGAACATTAAATAATAATAAGCCTCTGCTAAATTGCAGGATACCCGCTTCTGGAGCGTCTCCGGTGGTGTTCTTAATGCTCCATATCAATTGATAAACTTTGTAAAGAGAAATCATTTTGGGTGACTTACGCTTGGGGAATATTGATTTGCATTTAGTGGTAAATTTTTCTTCAAACACATCAAAGCTCAACTGCTTGTTTAAAGTAAAATCAGCTTGATCTTTTTTTTCTTTGCCAAGAAAAATTGAATAAAAAGCATCATCAGTTTTTGAATCGTCATATTCGCATTTTACATGCAGGGGCAACGCGCCACTTGTATCACCGAACTCAATACTATAATCCGCCTCCCTGGTAATTTTTTCATGCGTAGTAGCAGTTTGTGAACAAGCTGTACTGCTGGCTACGGCAATAAGTATGAACAATAAATATTTTTTCATGGGTTATTGTTTTTTAAGCTTTAAAAGAATTGAGTCAGTAAAAGACGGGGTGGCAGGTATGGGTTGCCTGCTGGCTAAAGGAAAACCCAATTTAATATTGCCGCCTGACTGGTTAAAATAACCTAGGGTAACACTTGTAGTGGATGAAAACACACCGCTATTGTACATTAAAAACTGCCCACCGTTAAAGAAACTTGTATCGCCAAGTTTGCCTTCAATATTATAAGCACTCTCGCCAAGGCTCATCCTGAATACTGATTGCCCGTCTGCAAATACTACTCCTCTAGCCGAACCTGTTGAATATTGTGCGTTAGTAGTGTTTAAGTATTGTACAGATTCCCCATCATACACATCTGACAACTGGGAAAATTTATTTTGGAATGAAACTATTCCTGCAACTATTTGTGCAGTTCGCAATAAAACGCCCCTGAATGGCAGCGTTATTGAATCAGCTTTATTGGTTTCTAGCTGCGAAATGATATAAGTATATTGGTTTTGGCAGCTGTTAATAGATGGCGCCCCATCGCACATTTCAATATATACCTTGCAAGTGTTCATAGCCTCGCTGGTAAGATTAATGGCTTTAACTGTAATTATCCTGTCCACGTTATTAAAAGTATCTTGTCTCAATTCAATCCGTACAATACCGGTGTTGCCATACAGGCAGGTAATGCTTGTATCAAATATGCTGTTTTTAAGCGGGGGCAGTTCCAGAGAGTTTTTGTTGCAGGCTATAAAGAATAACAATAATGATGCGATAATAATGATGGCTTTGCTCATAAAAGAAACATTTTGGTAATAGCCTGCATTGTTTGTCATAAACAAACCATTCATGCAGACCGAAACTAATATTTATAAGTTCTGGGTGGTACGCATCCTTTGATTGGTAGCTGCAATAGGAAAAGGATTTATTCGTCTGCCAGCATAGCAGCAAACTCTTTGGTAGCCTTTTTTCGTACTAAGAGCAAGAAAAGCTTAATAACAACATTGCAAGTAGCCTCGTCACTGGTTGATTGTTCGCAATTAACGCAATACGCTGATTTCTGTTTGCGTCTATTTACGTACGGTCCTCATTCTATGCAAATACAAAATACCCTTGTTTTGCTTTAGGAATATTTGCTATTTCAATTTTGCTTAACGCCATAAAGCCGTACTCGCTCTCACTTTCACAATCATTAGTTGAGCCGGATTCACCTGAATAAGATACATAACGAGGGTTTTAAACATATTCTTTACCAAATTGGGTAAATCCACCATTGATTCGTCATCTCACTTAAGGGTTTAAAAAGTTCAGGCTGATTTAAATCTAATATAAAGAGTAGTTATTGCATTGTCAATAGTCCTTTAGAAAAAGTATAAAGATTTAAAGACTGGCTTCCTTGCCCCACCAAGTTTCTTGCGAAAGACTTAGCAAAAAATTTTAATCGTTGGTGTTCTTATGCCGCCGTTGATGTTGATGCGACGGATGCCTAGGCCAGTGTTTATAAACTTCTTTAGTATACAAAGCCCATGCCTCAGTCTTACGCTGACGTTTTGGTTTCATTTGCTATTCTTAGGCGAACGGGAGAAACCTGTTACCGCCATCGTGCCAATTAAACTACGTTATGTAGAGCCAATGATTTGTCTCATAAATTTATTTGATTAGGTCAACATCCATCAATTTCATATAACTATTGACAAGATAAGTTCCCTGCCCTTTGGCCGGTAAAATAAAACCTTAAGAACTGTCCGCGTAATTTTCAGGTAATCCCGCCGGTTTGACCTTTACAGGCATTCATGTGTGTCTCATTTGATAGGCTCATTATTGCTTATCCTCCTTCGAAGAATTTGACCCGAAATTTTACCAATGGTTTCTGCCACATCTTTACCTAACTGCTGTCCAGAAATATGATAATAACCCCTTATATGACAATACTCATGAATAAGATGTGCTGCATATTTAGCTGTTACAAATAGTCCAGGGCTACCATTTCTAAGGTACCATGTTCTGGTCGTTATGGTGTACCCCCCTTCAGATGAGAATCCGATATTAGGACTTCTGTCAAGCAATCTTTGTAAACGAGGAAGCGGAACAATGAATATATTTATGAGAGTATCGTTGTATCTAAATAAGGAATCTAAAACTCTTTGACCTTCAATATATGAATGGCATGAATTAACAGCTCTGCTAGGTAAATTAGAGCACTTAAATTTACATTTCATTACAGAATCTTTAAACTCGGTTGTCGATAGAATAAAGCTTGCAATTTTGAGTGCTTCAACCGTTGAATCTTTGAAATTTCCCAAACTGCTAGAATATGTGCCAAGCCTCAATGATAGTTGAGCTTTAACTGTAACTGGCAAAAATAAAATTAGCCGTAGCAATAAACTCAGTAATGCATTTTTCATAATAGCATATAAAGATTATGCAAAAAAACTCAATAAAAAAAGTTCTGCAAAGGGTTTTTTAACCCTATTTCGTTTCCTCCCGTTCACCGAAGAATGCCAAAAGAAAACCAAAACGTCTGTGCATGACTGAGGCGAAGTTTTGAGCCAGGCGTCTTGTGGGGAAAGCTTACAAGGCTTAAGATGCCAACACCGCCAAGCTACCTCGCCGTCGTTGGTGTTGATGCACCACGGATGCCCAGGCAGGTGCCTCGCCGTCGTTGGTGTTAATGCGGCACGGATGCCCAGGCAGGTGTTGTCACCTGCCTGCGTAATTTTGAGGGAGGACTTCCTACAGACTAATTGAACAACACTCCTACCCTGCGGGAAAAGCCGCGTAGCGAATCAAACCGCACAAGAGTGCGACGCAACTAAAGTTAAATTCATGTCCTCCTGCCTGGCCCATTAAAATCCCTCCTAATAAAAACATCTACTCTCCCAAACCACTAAACTGCCCTTAGATAGCAGCCAGTATTTTTTAAAACCCAGCATCCGTTTGCAATATTTTGTTTGCGAAAATTTGCAAACGTAAATTTGCAAACAATTTTTCCTAAATATTATTTTATCCGATACCAATGAACCGAAAAAAGAGGCCGCTGACGCAACGAAAACTGGCGGAATTTCTGCTGGTTAGCCATGGCCATATTTCCATGCACAAGAGTGGTACACGTGGTTTACCCAGTGCGGCCCGTGAAAGACTTGCCCGTTTGGAGGTTGCCCTGGTGAAAAACGATGGCATTCCCTCTGCCACCGCCGCTAAAGAGCTACAGAAAATAACGGCCAAAGACAAAGAGACACTGGAAAATGAATGCATTGAAATAAACTATCAAATTCATTTGATAAACAGGAAACTGGAAAAGGTTATTCAAAAATACGAACATGCATCGCAGGTACTGCATGCTATACCTGCCATGCTGAAAAACCTGGCCCCTGGTGAAATCGGCGAATTTGAAGAAAAATGGCTGTTGGTTAATGAATCTGACCAGCTAAAAAACTGGCTGCTAACAGTTTGGGCACTCAACAGTTACTGCTGGTACGCAAAGCCGGACTGGAAAAACAGTTATCAGCTTTACAATCACTTTTATCTTCCTCTACAGAAAAAGAGCATTAAAGAGCAATCAGGCAAAAAAAGGCCAGGTTCCGGTTAACCAAGCTGTAAAAAAGCAAGCTTATTTTTAAAAGTAGTCCGGGGAACCTGGTTAGATAAATGATAAAAAGTTGTTGGGCTATATTTTTTTAAAGAACGCACATCAACAATCTGAGCAATTATCAGCAACCAAGCGCTCCCGTTCTACCAGGAATGTCAAATGAAAAACAAAACGCTGGCGCAAGACTAAAGCGTGGGTTCTGAGACAGGCGTTTTTGCAGGTTCCCGGCAAAGCTTAAGTTGCTAACGCTACTATTCCAAAGCAGCAATCTTAAGCCAGCATTACAACCCTACCCTGCGGGAAAAGTTGCGCAGCGTATCCAACAGTACAAGAGTGCGACCCCGAGTTCCGCTTCGCTCGTCGGGGCAGGCGCAACGATGCCTCATACCTGTTCCGTCGCCGGGCCCATAAAAATTCACCTTCTTTCAGTAATCTCATGCATCAACGGTAAGTTTGGATTAGTTATGTATACCTACCAAAGTATTCAAAGAGTTTAGCGTAGCTTTTCTTCGGGTTTGTTATAAAAGCCAGACTTTCATCTGAGTGTACAGAATATGCTAATGATTGGCTTGTTTTATTGATCTAAAACTACTCAAGCGAAAACAGAAAGCAATTGTTAACAAGCCGACTACAGTTGTGTATATCAAAAAAACATTCTTATCCAAAACAGCTTTGAATAGTATTGCCGAAGACCACATTATTGCAAAAAAATATAAGCAAAGGGCAACAGTTGCTTCACTATATCCTTTTCGTGCCATTCTGTGTGAGAGATGGTCTTTGCCGCCCTGGAAAATACTAACTCCTGATTTTATCCTTGATAAAACCACAAACAAGGTGTCGGTTATTGGCAATGCCAATAAAATAAGAGCGGTTGTAAACTGTTCGGCTGGTGAAACTGCTACGGCCCTGACTGTCAAAATACTAAGAAATGACATGTGATATCCAAGTAACAGGCTGCCTGAATCT
Organism: Foetidibacter luteolus; assembly: GCF_009650435.1. GTDB lineage: Bacteria > Bacteroidota > Bacteroidia > Chitinophagales > Chitinophagaceae > Foetidibacter > Foetidibacter luteolus. The sequence goes on along the minus strand of NZ_VVIP01000040.1, from coordinate 70,397 downwards.
CCCATAAAAATACTAGCTGGTTTAAAATTGAAAGCAAGAAAGCCAATGCATGCCCCCATACAGCAAAATGAAATTAAGGCCGCTAAATTCAAATGCAGCGTTAGTAACACAATGCCACATATACCCGCAATGATGGCCGATACCCCCGCAGCTACTCCGTCCATATTATCCAAAAGGTTAATTGAATTAGTAATCAGCACAGTCCAGAAGAGCGTGGATAGGCAGTCTGTAATGTAAAAGCCGGTTTCAAATGTAGTTTCAGACAAAACCAAAAAGCTGCCAGCCAGGAGTTGGCCAAAGATTTTAAATAAGGGGCTTTTATCTTTAATATCATCCCATAGCCCCGTTGTGAAAGAGGTAAGGCTTCCTCCCAGAAGCAGCCAGGATATTTCTTCACTCAATACAAAATACGATGTTGTTGAGGCTATGAATATCCCCACTCCGCCCAAAAGCGGTATGGGCTTCCGATGCCACCTGGCCTGGTTGACTATGGCCACCATCTTGAGACGTTTTGCCAATCGGATGACGAGTGGGGTGACCAGCAAAGCAATAGCGGCAGCCAGCAGAAAAGGTTGTAGTAATGAAAAAACGTTCATATCACCTCGCAATTTTCTTTGAAAAAATTTTATGCCTGATAATTTTTTCAATACCTCTTTCAACCGGTATAAGTTCTTTTGCTAAGGCATGTTTCATTTTGGTGTTGTCTGGTAACCTGCGAAATGTATCTCCCTGTTTTAGCGGTGGTTTTACAACAATTTCAGAACTGGACCCCGCAGCTTGTATAATCATTTTTGCGACGCGGTAAATCGAAACTTCATCATTGCTGCCTATATTGACTACATCGTTTACGTAAATTTCTTTTTTGAAAATGTTGTAACATGCCTGTGCGTTGTCTGATACATAACAAAATGTCCTTGTTTGACTGCCATCGCCATAGAGAAATAATGTTTGATGATTCAACGCGGCCTCCACAAACCTGGGAATGACAAAGTCAGTGGATTGCCGGGGACCATATGTATTAAAAAACCTGAAAATGGTGTACTCAAGGCCATATAATTGATGATAGGCCTTTAAGTAGGCTTCTCCTGTACTTTTCACGATTGCATATGGCAGCGTCGCATTTAAAGGCGTGGTGTTTTCGTTTTGTGGAAACTCACTTGCATGCCCATAAACTTCAGATGAGGATGCATAGTAAATTCGCTTAACGCCTGTTATTTTTGATAAATGAAGTATGTTTTTTATTCCGTCAATATCCTTCAGTACGGCCAAAGGCTTTGTAAGCGTCCTTTGTACCCCAACCACGGCCGCATAGTGAAAAACATACGTGAAATTATGCTGGCGCATAACTTTGGAAAGCTTTTCATAATTGTTAACGTCAATTTGAAAAAAACTTAACCGCTCTTGCGGAAAGGCAGGAAGGTTAGACATTTTTCCGGTAGAGAGATTATCAACAACGACTACAAAATTCATTGAGTCCTTGAGCAATAATTTTATGAACGCAGCTCCAATTTGACCTGCACCGCCAGTAACAAGAATTTTTACCATATTTTATAAGTTAGCAAACTAAGTATTTAGGGTTGCAGTTAACCGGCTGCATCGATATATTCCCTTTGATTTGAATATAATTTCTTTTTTTTACACGACATAATTTCAATACAAAAATTTTTAAAGTAAGGGAAATAATTACGGCTTACCCCAAAAAGATGAAAGCACAACTTAACATCATGACGGTTGACCTGGAAGAATGGTTTCACGCCTTCTATGAAGCTGATTCAGGCGCATGGGACAACCTGGAATCGAGGATTAACCGAAATACGGATTATATCCTGGACGTGTTTACAAAGCATGATGTTGGGGCGACGTTTTTTATAGTGGGGTGGATTGCAAGAAAATATCCGGAGCTGGTGAAAAGAATTGCTGGAGCGGGTTTTGATATCGGATCTCATTCGGATATGCACAAAGTTGCCTTTGGAATGAGTAAGCAAGGGTTTATGGAGGACGTAAAAAGGTCTGTCAGCACGCTGGAGGAAATTATCTGCTGCAAGGTGAAAAGCTACCGGGCTCCTTTCTTTTCCATTACTGAATCTGTCATTCAATACCTGGAAACTTTGCATCAACTTCAGATTGAAGTAGATTCATCCATCTGCCCCTGCAAAACTGTCTATTCAGGCTACCCAAATTTTCCCGAATATGGGCCGTGTTTTTTGGAAATAGATGGCTGGCAAATCAAAGAAATCCCTGTAAGCACTACGAGGTTTTTAGGGCAACGATTTATATACTCAGGAGGCGGTTATTTCAGACTACTGCCAGGCTGGCTAATTAAACGTTGCTTTCAATCAAAAAATTATAATCACAGCTATTTCCATCCCCGCGATTTTGACGTAGTTCAACCAGACTATCATGCGTCACTCGTTGACAATATCAAAAGAAAAATTGGCGTTTCAGGCGCAAGGCAAAAATTCGAAATGTTAGCTTCATTGTTACAGTTTACAGACATTCAATCAGCGAATAAATTAATTGATTGGTCTGAAGCTCCTGTCGTTAAGATATCGCCTAAGTAATATTACAGCGTGCTTAAGGTTGATAGAAACGAGGCAAAAGAGTTTCGCAAATTCTACAACGAGGCCCATAAAATTCCGCTCCATTCTCAGCAATCTCATGCATCAATGGTAAGTTTGTTTTAGTTATGTATATCCAACTCCGCAACCATATCGAAAAGATTGTACCACTTACAGACGATGAATTTGCGTTTGTCAGCAGTCATTTTACACTGAAGCATTTTAAGAAACACCAGTTTTTAGTGCAGGAGGGTGAGTTGGTGCCCTATAATTATTATATAGTTTCAGGGCTTACCAAACTGGTTTATACGGATGACGCTGCAAAACAACATATACTTGCTTTTGCCATGGAAGACTGGTGGGATAATGACTTTCAGGCTTACTACACCCGGACAAAAGCAACGCTTTCTTTAGAATGCCTTGAAGATACAATTGCCCTTTGCCTGTCGCTGGATGGTTACCATGCGTTGCGTACAGGCTTACCCAAAATAGAACACTTCTTTCTTGAAAAGGTTACACGTGGCTTTCTTGCTGCACAGCGCCGCATCCTTTCGCTGCTTACTACCAATGTACAGGAACGTTACAAACAGTTAATCAGTCAAAACCCCGCCTTATTACAGCGTGTTTCCAAGACTCAGTTGGCCGCTTATCTTGGCGTTTCCAGGGAGGCCCTGAGCAGAATAAGCTTTTAGTGATTTTACGCACAGCATAATCGTGACCAATGTCACAAGTGTAATTCATCGTTACCAGGGAACTTTGTACTGTTATCAAAAATCACAGTATTAACAACTAAAAATGTAAGCAATGGAAAAGCGGATCATCAACCCCTGGAAATGGCAGGACGAATTAAGCTATGTACAGGCTGTAGAAGTGAAAGAAGTAAAAGGAACATTGTACGTTGCCGGACAGGCCGCGGTACACGCAGATGGCACATCCAGCAACGCGGATATGCGTACCCAGCTTGGGTTGGCCATACAGAACCTGGAAACAGTAATAAACGAAGCGGGTTATGAATGTGGCAATATCGTAAGGCTGACGGTTTACACGACTTCCTCTGATGAGTTTATCAAAAACTGTTTTGATCTTTTTAAGGATTTCGTTGCAAAACACGGCATGAAGCAGGCGGTTACGCTGCTGCAGGTGGTAGCCCTGAATGAAACACTGAATGTTGAACTGGAAGCAACGGTAGTTAAATAGGACTTAAGCGTACTGCGGACTATGCTCTTCTAACTACCGATCCTAAGTAAAGCAAAAAATGTGAAATGTGTATTTCACATTTTTTGTGTAAAACTGCCGGCGTTTGGTGCTAACAAAGATGATTGCAATTGAGCACAGAGTAAGGATTAGCAGCAGTCCAAATGATTTTGCATTAAGACAATTTGATAAACTACAGCTCCTTGATTTACAAGTGTGAAAAGCAACAGAATTTTAGCATGGGGCGGCCCAGTTGCGCATAGCTAAACCCCTCGCCGTCGTTGGTGTTGATGCGCCACGGATGCCCAGGCAGGTGTTGTCACCTGCCTGCGTAATTTTAAGGGAGGACTTCCTGCAGACTAATTGGACAACACCACTACCCTGCGGGAAAAGCCGCGTAGCGAATCCAGCCGTACAAGAGTGCGACGCAACGATGCTTAATGCCTGGTCCGTTGCCGGGCCCATAAAAAAATTCGCGCCGCTAACCGGAGTGTTTAGCTTAAGTTCCCCTGATTTTTTTCCTTTTTCAAATGCATGGATTATCAAAGAAATCGTATTTTAGTTAAAAGCCTTAAACGTGCACAATTTCTGCCTTGCTGTTTTGTTTACAACGCTTACTTTTTCTTCAAATGCCCAAATAGTTTCGTGTATTGATAAAACTGTAGTAACCTCTCTTGGCGTTGGGGAAAGTGGCGTACTTGACGTAAATGCAAAATGGACCAACGCCTCTACACTAACCGTTCGTTTTCTTGGTGGCAGTTTGTACATTCAGCAAAAGATTAAACAGTATGCCCATGTGTGGGAAAATTATGCGAACATCCGGTTTAATTTTATTGAGTACGGAGATGCTGATATCCGTATCGGTTTCAACAGGGGAGGTTATTGGTCTTACGCCGGCACCCAGGCAAAGCGCATTAATCAAAATGAGCAAACCATGAATTATGAAGGTTTCAATGAAAATACCCGGGAAATTGAAATCAAAAGAGCGGTTCTTCATGAGTTTGGTCATGCACTTGGCTTACTTCACGAGCACAAATCTCCTTTAAGCCGCATACAATGGAACAAGCCTGCCGTGTATGCACATTATCTTCAAATGCAGAACTGGTCGCCACAGCAGGTAGATGAGCAGGTACTAAACCGCTACAGCGTCACTATGTCTAACAAGGACTATGATCCTGCTTCAATCATGCATTATCCCATAGATCCTGCCTTAACATTAAATGGTTATTCGGTAGGCTGGAATACAGATCTTTCGCCTGGTGATAAAAAACTTATCGGAGAAATGTATCCTTTTTCAACCACTACAACTTCAACAGGTGGCAATAATGCTTCAACTGTGTATTGCACACTTAAAAATATTACCCTGGACCATAATGTTTACATAGGAGGAAAATATGGCATGCGCATTAAAGGAACGTTCCAGGTTGATAATGCCCAGGGGCGCAGGTGCAAATTTGTTACCTGTTTCTATACATCGAATGGAACACCTTTGCGTGACTTTAATCAACAATATTATTCCAGCAATGGCAATGTAGCAGTTGGAAAGGATATCGTTCCCAATTACAGTTCAACCCTTTTTACCAATGAAGAATTATTCATTCCTTATGATGAACTGCACCTGCTTAACGGAAACCATAGCCTTAAAACCACCACATCTGTTTTTGATGACCAGAACAGGGAGATTGCGACAGGAGGAGCAGCTTATTTTACTTATCGTAACGGGCCGGTGTTTTCAGATATTGTGAATGTACAGTCTTTTGATAATACCAATTTCAAGCTGGTTGTAATGCCCAAATTCACTATTGAGAATGCGAGAAGTGAGCAGTTCTCCGTAGTTGCCTATTTTTATTTTGAAAATGAAACACCGGTTACTTATTATGATAACGGGCTGGGGCAATACAGGAATTTGTCTTTCAGCAGCGCATTCGCCCCGGGATATGATATTACAACTTACAACTACGGTTACTACAGTGACCTGTTTTTAAATGTTCCCTATAGTTATTTCCCATCGCCGGGAAGAAGAACTTTTTACAAGTACTTCACGGCTATTTTTAAAGATGGCCAACAGGTTGCCACCAGTAACTGGGCAACGTTTTACCTGGATAAATAATTATACAACTAATCTTACTTTGAGCGTATCGGGCAATAAAACAGGTAAAGGTTTTTTACAAGAGCACCGGCAACGGGCTTGTTAGCTGTGTAAGGCCACCATGGCTTGGTTAATGGCTTTTTGATGATAGTGGTAGTTGTATTTTTACTGCCTGTTGTTACCGGTTTTACATTACGTATTTTACTGTTAGCAACAGGCAATAAAAAACTTTATGAGCCCAACTGCATTGCTGCTATAAAACTTCGTTGCGTCGCACTCTTCTGCGCCTTGTACTTTTTTCAGCACATGCGGTAACCCTGCCAATGGGGTGGAGAGTAATATTTAAATATCTTTAACCGGTACAACTGCTTTTTCCATGAACAATCTTAAACCCAACGAAGAGCCCGGACTGCTGGATGAATTACTGGTTGAAACGCCACAAAAAGGAAAATTTTTTAACCTGTTAACCATCTCGCTGTTTGTATTTATAGCTGTTATCTTTTTGGATTGCCTGATAAACTTTTCACGCTTCTCCTTTAAAAAATTTGATTGGCAAATAGCTACCATCATGCTGCCATTACCCATTGTAGGGTTTGTCTTTCATTTGCTAAGCAAAAAGGCAGGATGGGTAATTAATCTTTTTTATTGTTTCCTCTTTTCATTGCTTGTAGGTTTTGCCCTTGTAAAATACGCTATCAAAAAAAGTGATATATCCATAGGAAGCAATTGGCAAGCCTATCTAATTTTAACCTCAGTTTCTGCATCAACTATACTTCTGCTGTCAAAACCAATGCGGCAATACTTCCGGGCAGGCAAATTACTTTTGATTACTACATTAGCCGCTTCAACCGGGCTAGCCATACTAATCTTAACTGCAGTAACGTGATGGTTGCTTAAATATAGCGCATAAACAAAGGCCCGTTGCGGAATTGTTACCTATAACTGATAAGTAAACTCTGGGAAGCATGAAATTTATCAGCCAGAATAAAATAAGTGGCATAAAAAGCACACTTACACCTCTGGCGGGAGATTTGCAGGTAAATAAATACAGGCAAAGAAAACCGCAGCCAGCCACTGAAGCAAAATTGTGCTACTCTAAAACAAAGCTTAAGCGGTAGCGGTAATATTATGCCCGGTATTCACAAAACATTTAAAATATCCGTAGCAGTTGTTCGTCTACCTTGTTAAAATGTTTTTGATATATGGCGAGACTTCCATTAATACTAGTACTCTTCCTGCTGGGCGACGTTTATTTTTACCAGGCTGTTGTTACACTTAATCACAATCCGCTGGTGCATGTAGGCTACTGGGTATTGGATATTTTACTTTTAGCCGGCATGATTTCCATTCCATTCATACGCAGGGCAGGCGATGGCGCCCAGCGTTTTATTGCCGTGCTTATCGGCGGCATGCTGCTTGTTTTTATTCCCAAACTGTTTGCATCCCCGGTGTTGTTGGCAGAGGATATCGGCCGTTTATTTCGTGGCTTCCCGGCAAGAAGTGTGTATGTAAGCGAAGCAACATTGGCATTAGCAGCAGTAATTTTCCTGGTTACGCTGTTCGGTTTAACAAGGGGAAGGCATTTTTACAGGGTGAGAAAGGAAACCATCTATTTTCCTGACCTGCCCGATGCCTTTGACGGTTTTACCATTACGCAATTGTCAGATGTACATTCCGGCAGCTTTAGCAATGCCAAAGGCGTACAAAAGGGGCTTGACCTGGTAAATACACAGAACAGCGACCTGCTTTTATTTACAGGCGACCTGGTGAACAATATGGCCTCAGAAATGGAGCCCTGGATACCCGGCTTTACAAAGCTGGCCGCCCCTTATGGCAAGTATTCCGTGTTGGGCAATCACGACTATGGCGACTACATACGATGGGAAAGTAAAGCAGCGCAGGAGGCCAACCTTACACGCCTCAAGGAGATACATGACGAGATGGGCTTTAAACTATTGCTTAATGAAGCAGTAACCATCAGCAAGCAGGGGCAAAGTATTGCATTGATTGGTGTGGAAAACTGGGGCAAAGGCGGCTTTCATAAATATGGCGATTTGAAAAGGGCTACCACAGATGTGCCCGACAACTCGTTTAAAATACTGATGTCGCACGACCCCTCTCACTGGGATAAAGTAACCGTAGACCATCATCAGCATGTGCACCTTACGCTGGCCGGGCATACCCACGGCATGCAGTTTGGCATTGAATTATTCGGGTTTAAATGGAGCCCTATAAAATACGTGTACAAGCAATGGGCCGGCCTTTACGAGCAGGGGGGTAAATACCTGTATGTAAACAGGGGCTTTGGTTTCCTTGGCCTTAAAGGCAGAATAGGTATGTGGCCGGAAATAGCCGTGCTTACTTTAAAACGGGGCGATACCGGTGACAGACTTCTCCCCCTTTCATAATTTCCTTGTGATGAATTATCTATAGAGCGATAGGTTTTTTATTCAACAGGCTTTGGTATTTCATAGTATCAATTGTTGTGTCACTCACTTGTACGGCTGGTTTTTTATGGCGACATTTAAGCGAAGAAAAAACTTAGCCAGGATACCTGATCATCAAATAAACAATAAACATTATAAACAACAACAACTGCCCCGTTACCTGACCTATAAACAAACGTTTTGAATATCTCTCGTGAAAATAAACTCTGGAGGAAAACAGATCAGTTAAAACAATTGAAATGTATCCGGACATAGTGGTTACAGCTACTGCATAGATTGCTAACCGGGTATAATGCCCGGTTTCTGTTATAGCGTTTTCACTTTCCACATCAATAGATGGAGCCCCAAGAAAAAACAAAAACAAAAAAAATAAACTCACCAGGTTATTAATAATGAGTAAAACCAAGTATGAATGCTTGTTGAACATAATTTAAAAAGTTTACACCTTATCTTAACGTGAGTTTGGGTATCGCACATACCTGTATTGAATAACCTTATTTCACTTTTTTGCCCCCGGAAAAAGTCCGGGACAGGCTTGACACAAAAAAGGCAACCGGAATGGGAGGTTGCGTAAAAAAAGTCAAGGAAGAAACGATATACAGCAGGTTTCTTCCGTTCGCCCTGATTAAGCTTTTGTACTACTGTTATTGCAGCTGTAGAATTTTATTATACAGCGCATACTAAACTTGATGGAGCTGTAAGGATAAATAATCCTGTCTGATTTTCATTTGTATATGTCTGAACAACAATATAAAAGATCCAAAGCTCACGTTATATTAAGCCAGTAGCACCCACCCTACCCTGTGGGAAAAGCTGCACAGCGAATCCAGCCGTACAAGTGAGTGACACAACCAAAGCTCAATAGTACCATCTACTGTCGGGTCAATAATACATCTTCCCGTTTTGCCATGGCAAAACAAAACGTTGTGCAGGCAATAAATAAACAGTTAACATAACCATTACCCAACAAAATCAGTAAGGCTATTTACCTGCCCAGCACCGGAAACTGTGATATGCGAAGGTTAGAACAGCCATAAGGTATCAATATTACTTCCTCTTCTTCTTTTGCTGATTCCATGCCGTAGGTAATACTGTAGGGTATAGGGCCGGCCATCTCGTTATACAATTGCCAGGAAGGTATGCGCCGGGCCTTTGCCTTAATAACAAGCGGTGCGTTTTCCGGGTTCCAGGGGTAACTGGTCACGCTTCTTTTTTCAACACTGAAGGCTTGCTGCATTTTCTCATCGGCAACATGCACCAACCCATAATTCCACGGTGTAGCGGGGCGTATTTCTACATAGCTGGCGCCATAATCAATTGGGTCTTTGTCGTTGGTAACTAGTTTTGACTCTTCTCCAATCTTTAAAGCATAGGTAAGCGGGCCACGCTCTATAGATATTGAGTTTTCGTGCCAGGTATTTTTGTAAATGTGCATGGGCAACTGCAATTCTACCACATCGCCGTTTTGCCAGGCACGGTTAATTTTTAGCACCCGGCCATTACCTGATTGTTGCCATTGCTGCCCGTTAATTTTTACCGTTGCCTTCTTGCACCATTGCGGTATGCGCAAATGCAGGGGAAAAGATAAGGGTTTGGAAGAAGCGCCTTCCACCAATGTAAACTTCACCGCTTCCTCAAAGGGATAATTTGTTTCTTCTTTAAATAACACTTCCGCCCCACCTGCTACCATCGCCTTTACTTCGCTGGGCGAATAAACCAATGCGGCCAATCCACCATCCGCCGTGGCATACCACAGGTTTTGGGTAAACTTAGGCCAGCCCTGGTGCATGTTGCTGGTACAGCAGGGATAGCCCGACAGCAGGCCATAGCAAACATCCGTGCCGCCGTGGTTAACATCAAAATTGCGGATATGCCGTGTAATCATTACCTGGTTGGCCTGCTGAAAATACTGGCGTGTTAAAAAATCATCGGAAGCTTGTGTGGGCAGGGCGTTAAAGGCTATTTTTTCCAATTGGTCAGCATAGGCAGTGTTACCGGTTATGGCCAGCATACTCTCCAGGCTAAACATCATCTCTACCGCGCTGCAAAACTCGCTGCCCTGTGTAGGGTTATTGCCGTGCAGGGCTTCATCACCACCGTAAAGGCCATGTGCCAGGCCATTAAAAAGGCGAATGTCAGCAAGGCCTTTATCCGTGGCCTCCACATATTTTTTTTCAGGGTGGTGCTGGTAATATACCAATGGTTCTTTCAGGCCCTGTGCAAGGTTTACACAATGTATGCTGCCGGCTTTTGCAAGCATATCGGTATGCAGGAACGCGTTGGTAAAATCAAACCCCTGCCGGTGCAGTAAGTCGCCCAGCTGCAGTAAAAATTTATCACCGGTAATATTGTACAGCCAGTAAACAATGGCCAGGTTATCGCCAACGCGGTAGCGGGCCCAGAAAGTCCAGTGGCCAAGCGGCTTAGATGGCAGCTCTTTCAACTGGTATTTAAAATAACTCGTCATTAAATCAATCACCCTTTTATCCCCGGTGGCGGTATAATATTGTTTCAGTATTTTCAGCATCACCATTTTGGGCCACCAGTCGCGGCTGTTGTCACGTTGCAGGCCAGGTTCCGGGGCGTAATCTTTAGAAGGGCCGAAATAACCATCTGGCTGCCTGCTGTTCAGCGCCCATTCCACCCAGGGTTTGGCTTTAGCAATCAGCGCTTTGTCATCCAGTATGTAAGCCAGGGGCAACAGGCCGTCAATCCAGTAGGGCCCTCTCTCCCACTGGTCTCCATCGCCACCCAACCAGCCGTTGCGTTCGTTCATTACCAATGGGTAAAGTTTATCCAGTTGGCCCGTAGCGCCATCCTTTTGCCGCACCAGCATTTCTTTCAACCAACCCTGGGGCTTAATGGCGCCCAGCGGCAGCTCTATATATGGGTTTTGCCGTAACGGGCTGCGGTTATTGAGGTGCGCTTTTTCTTTTTGCGCCAGGGATGATAAACCGATGCAGCAAACGATAACCGTGATTACAAACTTAGCGTGCAATTTTTTAGCCATGCCGTTAGTGGTGTTTATTGAAAGAATTTTTATGGGCCCGGCAGGAGGAACATCTATGAAGCTTCGTTGCGTCGCACTCTTGTACTGCACCGCTTTACGAAACAACTAATTCGGCATCCCGCAGTATTACCGGATACTGTTATACTGCAAAAAGGACAAACATGTGCCATAGTATTGTTCAACCCTTTCGGGATTTTATCGTCAAATGCCCACTCCGGGTTTTATCCGGGGCTATTCACATTTAGCCCTTCGGGCTATTGCACAATTTTGCGTTGTATACACTATAACTGTACAGTGCAGCAAACGCCCATTCCGGTGACAGTATGCAAGACGTTAAAAACTGCCCGGCAGAACTACCAGGTAAAATTAATTTTGCCTTGCAGGTGCCACAGCAACGCACTGCTTAACCATTATACAACGACAGCAGCACGGTGTTGTTATTAACAGCAAGCCGCTCTGTAACACTGCCGTGCAATAACTGGTAAAGCCAGCTACGCTCTTTGTGAATGGTGATGATTACACCAGCGGATTTTTCCGCGGCAATACGTTCAACGCCTTCCACGGTATCAGCATCTTCTGTAAAAAGAAATTCAGGGGTAAAATCTCCCAGCAAAGAGTGTAGTGTTCTTAGTTCAAAGCTCGAATCAGGTCCGAAGTTTTTTTCTTCCCTGTCCACATTCAGTACCCACAGTTTTGGATGAACAGCCCGCAAAAAACCGGTAAGCGTTTCTTCCGCTTCTTTCTGCATGGGTTGTAAATCAGTAGCCAGCAAAGCAGATTGCACCGGCTGCAGGGGTACCAGGTCTGGCACAATCATTACAGGGTAATGTGCATTATGTACAATAGATACCGCCGTACCGCCAACATTGGTTTCCCTGTTTGCGGTTTTACCCTTGGCGCCCATCACTATAAGATCAATGTGCTGATGGGCGCAGAAGGTGTTTATTTCTTCTTCCAGCGGGTTATCAGAGGCAGCAACGTCAATTACAAGTTTCTCCTTGTGCCTGGCCGCCACCGGCGCTGCCAGCGCCTGCAAACGGCTGATAACAACGGCGTACAACTTTTCCGGCAGAGGCCCCAGCGATTCCGCGTCAAAATCATCAGCGAGGGTATGAAAAGAGTGATAGAGTGTAAGCTTTGAAGCTTTTAATTGTCCGGCCAGCACACAGGCATATTCCAGTGCATGAGCGGCGGCTTCGGAAAAATCGGTTAGCAGCAAAATGTTTTTCATACAAGGTTTTATAGCGGTAAAGTATGGATTATTTGTCAATTCAATTTTATCCTGGTTAAGGTTGCAAGTTGCATGTTGCCGGTTGCCGGTTGCTGGTTGCAGGTTGCTGGTCTGTTGATGGGTAAGTGATTGAGGTTTCTTTGGGGTGATGAAGTGCAAGTGCCATACAAGGTTAGGGCCGCAAACTTAAAGCTTTAAGCAAAAGAACATTGAACAACAAAGCCTCGTAGAGGCGGCATGTTAGTAGATAAGGAAAGATGCGGTTGCAAAGAGCGCCGTAGGTGCGATATGTTAAGCTGGGCGATGTGAAACAGCATGTTGGTGATTACCAGGCCCTTTTGCAAGAAGCTGTTTAACATGCCGCCTCTACGAGGCTTTACAAAACAGGCCGCGATGTTATGCTTGCTACTAACATATCGCTCCTACGGAGCTTTGCGGTTGGTTGTGAAAAGCTTAATCAAAAGGTTACCCGGAAGCTGGTTGCTGGTTACAGGTTGCAAGTTGCTGGTCTGTTGATGGGTAAGTGATTGAGGTTTTTTTGGGGTGATGAAGTGCAAGTGCCATACAAAGTCAGGGCCGCAAACATAAAGCTTTAAGCAAAAGAACATTGAACAACAAAGCCTCGTAGAGGCGGCATGTTAGTAGATAAGGAAAGATGCGGTTGCAAAGAGCGCCGTAGGTGCGATATGTTAAGCTGGGCGATGTGAAACAGCATGTTGGGGGATTATCACGAACATGGAACATTAAACAAAAGAACATTGAACAACAAAGCCTGACAGAGGCAACAAACCAAACTATACTGCGGGAAAAGCCGCATAGCGTACAAGGCGTACACGAGTGCGACGCAACGAAAGCCAAATTAAAGTTCCTGCTGCCGGGCCCATAATTCTCTTCCTCTAAGGCAAAACATTCGGTAGAACATTAAGGGCATTGCCCTTACCTGAATTTTATACTGAAGGCTTTGGAAAGAGTATCATAGTCATGGCTGGTAAGCTTCCCTTTTGTTTTTCTTAAGGTGATCAGTTCGTCGCTTTTATTGATAATCCTTGCCACAAGTTCGCGGGTATCCTGTGAATAATTGAAGGAAAGTTTTTGCCAGTTCTGCCGCAAAATGGGTGACTGCATCCACATAAGAAAGTTATTGACCCAAACATAACTACCCGTAATATCGTAAGAACCGGTTGATAAAAAATCTTCCATAGCCTGGAAGATGCGCATGGAACTGTACACCTCCAGCTGCCGGCGTTTGGCCGTATCAAAGTGGGTGGGTTCTATTGTGCCGAATTCTGCATCAGGCGTCATGCTTTTATACAGAAAATAGCCTTCGGGATAACTCTGGCATAGTTCCCGCTGGGGCTGCAGCCAGTTTTGCTGTATGTTGGCCAGCGTGTTGTAGGATATCCTGCTTTTCTCAATACGGTCGTTAGAGCGTACCGAAACATAGATATTATACGTAACCAGGAATACAGACAATGCCGCAATATTCCTTACGCTCAGGTCAAACTTTTTATCGCTGCTGATGTCGAACTTCCTGATATAGTAGTACCCCACCAGCCAGATAAAACAAACCACGCAAAAAATAATGAGGGGGCCATTTTGGCTTAAGCTTGTCATATGTAAAATGCATTTTATTTTTTGATACGGCCCAAAACTGGTTACTGTATGCGGTGGATTTTTGCAACGTAAAAAAAGCAGGAGACAATACCGTTGCCTGAAGACACATTACAGGGAAAACATTTGCCATAATGGGCCGGATTAATAACAATAAATATACAAATATCACTGCATCTGTAACCTATTCCTTACCATACATAGCGGAAAAAAACAGACCTGACCAACAGGATTTTTAACGGCAGCTTGACAACTTACAACAAACCGCCAGCGTTATTTTGACAAGAGTTTAAAACCACTCTTTTTTACATGAAAACTGCAGCCTTTTTTTTACTCGCAATCCTTTGCTCCTTTTCTCCTGTTGCGGATAAACCTGTAACTGACAAAACCGAAGCCCTTAAAGCGTTTGAACTGATTAACAGCATAAGGCAAAACCCGGCCTCTTTTACCGGCGCCAACCTTAGCGGCGTTAACGCGATGCCCGCACTTAACTGGAATGATACGCTGGCCAAAGCCGCAGAAGCCAAAGCGCTGGATATGGCCAGGCGCAATTATTTTTCTCATACAGACCCTAACGGGTTGGGCATGAACTACCACATTAACAAAGCCGGGTACAGCCTTAACCAGGCATGGCTTACCAATACCAGCAATAACTACTTTGAATCTATACAGGCCGGCGCTGCCGATGGAGAAGAAGCTGTAAGCATGTTGATTATAGACAATGGTGTTCCCACCCTTGGCCACCGCAAACATTTGCTTGGCATGGACCAATGGAATGCCTCGCTGAAAGACATAGGCATTGGCTTTGTGCGTACTGCAGAAGGATCGAAATTCAAGAGTTATACCTGCATACTGATTGCCCGGCACAGGTAGTGTTACAAGTTACTTGTAAAAATATTAGCCATACCAGCCGGTTTGTATCTGCTATCTTAGCCTGCTAAACAGCCGCCGGAATGAAAAATAAATTGCACTGCTATTACACCGTTGCGCTTATAACGATTACATGCCTTACTGCAAACCTGTCCGCCAAGGCACAGGATAATTTAGCCAAACCTGTACGTGTAGCCGTAGCGGGCATTACCCATGGCCATGTACCCTGGATATTGAGTAAAAAAGACAAGAAAGATGTTGAACTGGTGGGTGTGTACGAAACCAACAGCGAACTGGCTGCACGCTATGCCAAACGTTATGGGTACAGCGAATCTTTAATTTACAGCGACCTGGGCAAAATGCTGGATGCGGTTAAACCTGAGGCTGTAGTTGCATTTGGTTCTATTCTGCAGCACATGGCCGTTGTAGAAGCCTGTGCCCCGAGGGGGATACATGTTATGGTGGAAAAGCCGCTGGCTACCACTATTGAACAGGCTTTGAAAATGCAAAGCCTGGCAAAAAAATACAGCATACACCTGCTTACCAATTTTGAAACATCCTGGTACCCGGCTACCGTTAAAGCGTACCAACTGGTTAACGACAGCAACTACATAGGCAGTATTAAGAAAGTTGTTATACATGACGGGCATGAAGGGCCCCGTGAAATTGGCGTAAACAAAGAATTTTTTGACTGGCTTACCGACCCCGTGGAGAATGGCGGCGGCGCTTTGGTTGACTTTGGCTGTTATGGCGCCAACCTGATGACTTACCTGATGAAGGGCGAACAACCGGTTTCAGTAACCGCGGTTACGCAACAATTCAAACCGGGCATTTATCCTAAGGTGGATGATGAAGCCACTATTATTGTAACCTATCCTTCCGCACAGGCTATTATACAGGCTTCGTGGAACTGGCCGTTTGGCCGCAAGGATATGGAGGTGTACGGGCAAACGGGTTATGTTATTACCGTTAATGATACTGATATGCGGGTGCGGGCTAAAGGGGATAAAGCCGAACATTTCGCAAAAGTTACCGAAGCCGATGTTCCTGTGTATAGAGACCCGTTTGCTTACCTGGCTGACGTTATCCATGGCAAAATTACTGTACCTGAATATGGGGTTTACTCACTGGCCACCAACGTTACCGTAGTGAAAATACTGGATGCCGCGAGGGAGAGTGCCAAAACAGGAAAAACGGTTTGGCTGAAAGATAGATAAAACTACCTGCACGCAAGCCAAAGCTAAAGCTTACGGCCGCTATATTAACCCTCTTGCTTGTAACACCAACAGCAGACATAGCAACATACGTATACATTAGCCTATACTATTACTACCATTTAAAAAGCAGTTTAAGCGGCTCTGTTCAACCATTTGGGTAAAACGATGAAGTTTTTAATTAATTTATTGACAGATAATATTTTAAGCCTGCTTTTTTAGCTACTTCATTATATTTGTTTGCAAGTTTTAACCCGGCATTTCATAATGCCCTGGTATATACCTTCGTACAATTACCCCTGATTGATAGTTCATCAACATCAAGCTTAGCCATTTTAGAAACGTTACTTGCGTATGAATAACATTTTGTAGTTATTCACAAACTACCTGGCAATATATTTTTTGCTGCTACAATAAGCTTTCCGGTTAAGTTTATTGTACGGCTAAAGCTATACCAGGTACCAACCTAGCTAATGAAATGACACTAAGAAAGCTTCTTATACTGGTATCCATAGCCTGTTACTATCTTGTACCCAAAGGGCTGGGATTGATTCCTATGGCAGCGGTAATAGCCGGAAATTTTGTTGAGTGGACGGGCTCCCTGCCTATTAAAAAATACTGGGCACTTTACCTCTTTACTTTATCAGTGGCAATGGCAGCCCCGCTAAACCATGCAATAGAAACCATCGTGGTTATCTTATTTTGTCACGCAGCCGCCACAACAACAAAAACTTACATTAAGGCCCTTCTATTGTTGTACGGTGTAGTTATCGCTTTTCTCAGCCTGAAGTTTCCGCCTAAACTGGGTGCATGGTATTTTGCCGGGGAAGAAGTTGTCATCATCAACTCTACGATGGATATTCCCTTGTTAACCGCTATTTTTATCGGGCTTGCCGCTACCTGGCGACATAGGCTGTTAACCCTTCCTGTGCTTTTTTACCTGCTTTTAGTGTGCAACAGAAGAATGGTTATTGCCATCAGCATTATTCTATGCATTCTAGTTCTCACTAAATGGATCAATCAAAAAAAGATCTATTGGATAGCTGTAATTGCCAGTTTTATTGTTCCGCTTAATTTTTTGCTGTTGATTAAGTACGCTGATACATTCAGCTCCATACCGCTGCTGCAGGAGTTATTACTGAGATCCGGGGATCTTAACGAAGACAATGCAAGGTTATCAGGATGGTTATTGGCGCTGGATAATTTTTTCCCCATCAGCCTCGAAGATTTTTTTGGGTTTCACCGTGAAATTCAAAGGCATGCAGACCCACGCTATAATCATTTTCACAATGGATGGATACAGCTTTATTACAAGCAGGGCATTTTTGGATTTGTTACTTTACTCATCCTGATAAAACAGGTTATCGGCAAAATAAGCAATGCAGCACTACCCTGGCAATTGATTTTCTTTACCACCATCATTTTATCCATCACAGAAAGCGTATGGATGAATGCAGGCTTCATTTGCAACTTTTTTCTTATGGCTTGCTTTTTTATTTTAAAAGGTGGTCAAACCGAACCGGGTTTTAACCTTCCGTATCCACATTATCCTTACCGGCAAAAAAAACAATTGCTGCAACCACAACTTTGATTTTGATTAAACTATCTGTATGTCACAAAACATTCTATCGTTAAAACATAGCCTTACGGTAATACTATTTGTTTTTCTGTGCACTTCATGCTCATCGCAACCTCAATCCGCAACCGCGATGTTGCAGCGCGGAAAAAAACTTAAAGAGGCTTACAAAGATTATTTCCCTATTGGCGTTGCGCTGGACATTGAAGAGTTGCGGGATACTTCCATACAAAAACTGGTAACTGATCAGTTCTCATCCATTACCGCTAAAAAAGTAATGCAGCCTATGCGCATCCATGCAAAAGAGAAAGAATACAACTGGGCGCCGGCCGACAGTATGGTTAACTTTGCAGTTCAAAATAACCTCAAAATCAGGGGCCATTGCCTTGTTTACAATATACACATGCCAAGATGGTTTTGGCTCGATGAAAACAAGAAGCCTGCAGGCAGGGAATTGCTGCTTGCGAGAATGAAAAGCCATATTACTGCCGAAGTTTCCAGGTACAAGGGGAAAGTATATTGCTGGGATGTGGTAAATGAAGCCTTGCGGGATAACGATACACTGCTTAACCGTGTAGGCGAAGATTATATTGACAGCGCTTTTTTTTATGCGAAAGCGGCAGACCCGGATGCAATCCTTTTTTATAACGATGGTATATATACAGCAGCCCATATGAAGAAAATAGGCGGGCTAATGAAACGCTTAAAAGAAAGAGGGGTGCCTGTTGATGGTATAGGCATCCAGGGGCACCTGGGTATAGACGGTTTTGACAAAGATGAAATGCAGTCTTTTATTAGTAATTTCTCCGCCATGGGGCTACAGGTGCAAATAACTGAACTTGATATATCTGTTTACGACCGCATGTCAACCCCTGAAAAATTGCTTAAGGTTCCCGATACATTCTCCACCAACATGAGTGATAAGCAGGCCAGGATATTTGGCGATCTGTTTAAACTGTTCAGGAACAATAAAGACAAAATTACCGGGGTTACAATATGGGGGATAAAAGATGGCAACAGCTTCCTGGAACAGAAACTAAAAAGGAAAAACTACCCCTATTTGTTCAACGCTCAGGGGCAACCTAAAAAGAGTTTCCAAAGTGTAACTATGTTTTAGCATTGCTTCTACACCTGCCGGCTGATCTTATCCCATCAATAACAATATAAAAAATGGGAAAAGCTATAGCGTACCACAATGGATTACAAGACAGTTTAAAGTGAACCGACCTTAAATTGTTCAATTCAATTTTTTAGGGTCAAAATGCCTGGTGATTCTTTTCTGATAAGTTCTTTCACAAACCTATAAAAATTGATATTCTTACTAATATCATCAACTTTTGAAATTTGGGCAAAGCCTGCTAACTCATGGGGAAGGTTAAAAGCAACCGGATCTACATTTACACCTGATGCAGCCTGCAATAACCACTTTTCAATTGCCGGACAGATAACAATGAGGTAATGCGCCCGAAGTAGATGCTTTTTCAGCTTCAGCGAATATTCATCCTTTAGCTGAATAAAGTCAGAAAAATAGTTAGCCTTTCTCACCTTAGTGGTATCCTCATCAATAATCCCCAAAGCAGGTGACTCCGCAAGAGTGAGTTGCATTTTGCTTGCGACATTACCGTGACCATGCTGATGATTATATTTTTTAGCCGACTGACTGACAATTTCTGCAAGACGGGTATCTACAAAACATTCAGGTACGATATTCAAAACTGTCATCAAGGTACTTATTAAGGTTGAAAAATATATCCACTCCGTAATCCAAAAGCTCTGAGAGATCTGAGTCAGTTAATTTTTTAGCCTGTGTACTCCTGGCATTATTGTCATAGCTGCACACAAATACTCCCAAGTCGCCTGCCGGTGTGTTCTCTATAAGTGTATTTAACAGATATGGATTATGCGTAGCAATAAAAAACTGGGAATTATTGTTCTTAATTATTTCATCTGCAAGAAAGCTTACATAAGGAGGAAATGCGTGTGTATCAGGTTCATCCAAAGTAATAACAGAAGCATTATTATGCCTTACTGCAGCGATGTAAAACAGCATCCTTTTAAATGTGTCAGCTAATGCTTCATAAGACAATGTATAAACCAACCCATCCCCAAGCCTCAACTGGATATTTATAGTTTCGGTTGACTTATCAAGGTTAAATTCAAAGCCGTTTTCTTTTGCAAAGGTTTTTGCTAAACTAACCATGTCAGCATTATGATAAATAACCTTCGCAAGGTTATTGCCGAAAGGTGGCATTAGATTATAAAAATAATTACCTGAGTCGTGAAACTCAATATTACTTTGATATCTAAAAGGCTTAATAGGTGAAGCAAAAAATTGCATTGGATCTACTACCGAAAAATCTTTTTGGAACAAAGTTTCCGAACCGTTCGAGGTACTCCACTCAAAATAGTTTTTATCTTCTTCAGCATTATACTTCAAGTAAGTATTGATTGAGAACCCAGGATGCAATATTTCAATCGAATGCTGCAAATTCCCCAAGTGAAAGAGATCCGATGCACTTTGTACTCTAAAAAACTTCTGGATATCAATTAGCTCCCTCCCCTCTTTTCTGTTAGTCTCATTAGCTCCCAGCATCCACGACAAATAAGAAACATCAAGCGCTTCCAGAATATTCGATTTTCCAGAATTAGGCTCTCCTATCAGGACATTTATCCGGTTACATGATAGTTCAAGCTTCTTGATTGATTTGTAATTCTTTATTATAAGTGGATTTATATGATTTATCATTTAAGAAACTTTGCAACAAAAATAGTTATTACATTTTGTAAGATACTGACTTCTAAAATGCACAATTTTCTACACCTGCCACACACCGCTCTTCAACACCTCTACATCCGGGTTAAGGTTAGCCGCAGCAATACCTTCACTAATGCGTTCCCTTGTTTGCAGAGGGTCAATAATATCATCTACCCATAAACGGGCTGCGGCGTAATAAGGCGTGGTTTGTTTATCGTAGCGGGATTTAATGTTTTCAAGCAATGCCTGTTGCTCCGCTTCTGTTGTTTCCTTACCGGCAACCTGTATTTGCAGCAAAGTTTTCGCAGCCTGGTCGCCGCCCATTACCGCTATTTTGGCGCTGGGCCATGCATATATGAACCGGGGATCGTAAGCCTTGCCACACATGGCATAATTGCCGGCCCCGAAACTGTTACCGGTTATAATGGTTATTTTAGGCACCACGCTGTTGGCTACGGCGTTTACCAGCTTGGCGCCGTCTTTAATAATACCCGCATGCTCGCTGCGGCTGCCTACCATAAAACCTGTTACATCCTGCAAAAATACCAGCGGAATTTTCTTCTGGTTGCAGTTCAATATAAACCTGGCCACTTTATCGCTGCTGTCATTATACAATACGCCACCCATCTGCATCTCGCCCTTTTTGGTTTTAACAATCAGGCGCTGGTTGGCTACAATACCAGCAGACCAACCATCAATTCTTGCATAGCCGCAAACAATGGTTTTACCGTAATCTTCCTTAAACTGTATAAAAGATGACTTTCCCGTACCGCCATGCTCTGCATCGGCTATGCGTTCAATTATTTCCACTACATCATAAGGCCGGGCATTGTTTACGTGCATCAGGCCATACAGCTCCTGCGGGTCTTTGGCAGGGGCCAGCGGTTCAATCCTGTTAAAACCTGCTGTTTTACTGCTTCCCAGCTTGTGCATTATTTTCTTTATGTGGTCAAGACAGGCCTGTTCCGTATCAAATTTGTAATCTGCAATGCCGCTTATTTCCGTATGCGTAACAGCCCCGCCCAGGGTTTCATTATCGGTATCTTCTCCAATGGCGGCTTTAACAAGATATGGCCCGGCCAGGTAGATGCTGCCGGCGCCGTTTACCATCAGGGTTTCATCGCTCATAATAGGCAGGTAAGCCCCACCGGCCACACAGGCGCCCATTACAGCAGCAATCTGTGTAATGCCCATGGCACTCATGCGGGCATTGTTGCGGAATACACGGCCAAAATGCTCCTTGTCAGGAAAAATTTCATCCTGCAGCGGAAGAAATACACCGGCACTGTCAACCAGGTAAATTACCGGCAACCTGTTTTCCATGGCTATTTCCTGCATGCGCAGGTTTTTTTTACCGGTTATGGGAAACCATGCGCCAGCTTTAACGGTTTGGTCGTTGGCAAGTATTACACATTGCCGGCCACTAACGTAACCGATGCCTGCTACAGTTCCACCGGCTGGGCAACCGCCCTGTTCCGCATACATTTCATAACCCGCAAAAGCGCCAATCTCAGTAAATGGTTTATCCTCGTCACACAGGTAAGCAATGCGTTCCCTTGCTGTTAGTTTATTTTTTTGGTGTTGCTTGTCTATGGCTTTTTGGCCGCCGCCTAACATTATTTTGTCTAACCGCTGGCGTTGTTCGCTTAGCAGTTGCTTCATCCACTCTTCGTTACGGTTAAAATCTGTACTCATACTTACACTCGTTAGTGCGACAAATATAGAAGATTAAAGCCTGCAAGAAATGCTTTGGGAAATTGATTGGAATTATTGAGGTGCCTATAACCTGTTTTGATGATGCACATTGCAGAGTAGAGGACAAGGCGTACAAGTGAGTGACACAACCAAAGCCTCATAGTAGCCATATAGTCCGGGCCATAAAATTTTTTGTTTTAGCATTCACTTAAGCTAATGGGTATGGCTACGGCCAGGCCGCCGTCGGCGGTTTCTTTGTATTTGCTGTTCATGTCAAGTGCGGTATTCCACATGGTTTTAATAACATTATCCAGGGATACCTTGGCATAATCAGGGGCACTTTGCAGAGCAAGCTGAGAAGCAGTAATAGCTTTAATGGCGCCCATGGTATTGCGTTCTATACAGGGCACCTGTACCAGTCCGGCCACGGGGTCGCAAGTAAGGCCCAGGTGGTGCTCCATGGCAATTTCGGCGGCCATCATGGCCTGCTTTTGCGTACCGCCAAGACTTTCTGTTAATGCTGCGGCAGCCATGGCAGACGATACGCCTATTTCGGCCTGGCAACCGCCCATAGCGGCGGAAATGGTAGCCCCCTTTTTAAAAATGCTGCCTATTTCGGCGGCGGTTAGCAGAAAACGGATAATCTTTTCATCATCGTAGCCATTGCAAAAGCAGATAAAATATTGCAGCACGGCGGGTATAACGCCTGCGGCGCCGTTAGTGGGTGCTGTTACCACCCGGCCAAAAGAGGCGTTTTCTTCGTTAACGGCCAGCGCAAAACAACTTACCCAATCCAGGATGTATTGAAAGCTGTTGCCTTTGTCACGTATCAGTTGAAGCCATTCGTCGTAGTTGGTGTAATGGGTTTCACCACACAATAGTTTTTTGTTAAGGTCTGCCGCACGCCGCCTTACATGCAGGCCACCGGGCAGTTCGCCACGGTTGTGGCAGCCACGGTAAGTGCAATCCCGCATGGTGTGCCAAATGCGCAGCATGCCCTTTTTAGTGTCGGCATCGCTTCGCCAGGCATTCTCATTTTCCATCACTACTTCATAAATGGCAAAGCCCGTTTTAATACACCAGTGCAATAAATCATTCGCCGTATTGATAGGAAAAGGCAGTTGCACGGCGTCTTTGCTGCTTTGTCCCTCTCCTTCCTTTACCACAAAACCGCCGCCTATGGAATAATAGGTTTCGCTGATGGTTTCGCCATTGGAAAAAGCTGCCAAAAAACTAATGCCGTTGGGGTGAAAAGGCAAGGTTTCTGTAAACAGGAATTGAAGGTTTGTCAGCGGGTCATAGGCCACCGGTTTACCACCACCGATAAGTATCTGTTTGTTTGTTGTAATGGCCTTAACTTTTGGTGTAATGGAATCTACATCTATGGTTTCCGGGTTTTCTCCGCAAAGCCCCATCAATACTGCTATATCTGTTCCATGCCCTTTGCCGGTTTTGGCAAGTGAGCCATACAACAGCACAGTAACAGATTGCAGTGAAGTTCCAGTATAATTTGTTTCTATGGTATGCACAAAACGCAGCGCCGCCTTCCATGGTCCCAGTGTATGCGAACTGGATGGCCCCACGCCTATCTTAAACATGTCAAAAGCGGAAATGGCTTCGTGCGGCATAGATTTAATTTAAGCCACAAATCTAAGGGTGATTTAAAAAGCGGATTTAGAAAGATTTAGTGAACAGAAAATTTTACGGTGAGTGGGTGTCTTCTTTCGCCATTCTACACTCTTTGTTCCTTGTGCAACATTCACTCCCTTACCCTTGGCACCAGGTAAATTTCTTTTTGCCTGCCATTAATGTACCTGAACCCAGCTTTGTCAAAATATCCATCTTCTTCCAGCATAATGCGTATTTCCTTGTTCCATTCAGGCACATGGGTGGCCGCATTTAACTCAATGGAGTAAGCGGTGTTATAGTGCAATGGGTAATCACCGCTGCCGGGCACGCCGCCCTGCATATCCCACATGCCAATAGTGGGGCCAGCGGCATGGCCATGATAACCCAGCGGGTGTGTGTAAATAGTTGGTTTTAACCCCTCTGACCGTGCCTGCTGCAATGCCGCTGCCAGCATTTGATTGCCCGTATTGCCAGCTTTAAACTGCGCCGTTAATATATCCTGCAGGCGGTTGGCCGCGGCAAATGCTTTTTTAATACCGGCAGGCACATCTTCCTCACCCGGTCGCAATATATACGCATGTTCCTGTACATCGGTATTAAGCCGCAGGTAGGTAATGCCAAAATCAACATGCAGCAAGTCGCCGGGTATAATGGTTTCCGCGGCAGCATTCTTAGAAAAGCTTTTCAGGTGGTCGAATACGGCACTGTCATCACGCTGTATGGATACTGACGGATGAAACCAGGTTGCCAGGCCCATATCATTTAGCTTTTGCCTAAACCACCATACAAGATCGGTAGTGGTGGTAATGCCCGGCGTAATTACGTTTTCTGAAAAACCCTCTTCAATAATTTTATGGGTTATGCTTATAAGCTGCGGGTAAATTTGCATTTCGCGTTGTGTTCTTGTTTCCAGCCAGGCTACGGCCAGTTGCTCCGCTGAAATTATTTTGCTTTTGGTTTCTGCAGGCAGGTGCTGCAGCATTTCCAGGTAGTCGGTATGGTCAAGCCCGTCTGCATGGCCAAAATCCGTAGAAATGTTCAAAGCAATTTTTGCCGGCTTGCGCTCATTAACCAGGTAGGCCAGTGCGTCCCACTGGTCGGGGTAGCGTTTCATATCCCATGCGGCAGTAATACTGTCGCCCACATTGTAGCGGGCTACCGCCAGTTTTTCAAAAAGGTTCTTTCCCGCGTTCCTGTAAAACACCAATATCGTTCTTCTTCTTGCATTCAACCATTCAGCGGGCAGCATGGTTTTTAAAACAGGGTCTTCATTGTACTCGCGGCTTACAATTACCCACATGTCAATGTTGTGTTTGTCCATCAGCGCAGGCAACAGGTTGCTTAGGCGGTCATTAAGTATATCATTGATAACTTTTGCCTGCTGCCGCAGGTTAAGTACCTGCGCATTTAACAATGATGCGCACAGGCATAGCAGTAGTAACATGGTGTTTTTCTTCATAAACAGGGGATATATTGCAATATAATGCATTGGCCGGCAAAGCAGCCACAATACAGTTCTTTTGGGGGTGCCCCCAAGCTATCGCAAGGGGTCGGGCTTTCCGCTCATACTCCGGCACAAAAGCCGGGCTGCGATGGCCTCACCGGGGTATCCGCTTCAATCCCTCACCCAAAAGTGCAGCAGGCTGCTTTTTCTGTGGGCAGCGCCTTAAGCAAGCGTGGTTATAAATACGATGTGATTGGCCGTAAATACACTATTTGACATAAAGTAGCTTTTAGAATTAGCATAAGTATGTACACAACCCTTGTTCCTTCAAAAAACCTTTAGTCATTTACCATTAAAAACGCGACCAAAGTTGTTTGTAAGTGCTTATTTTGCATCCTTCAAGCAATTAACTGCTTTGGCATGAGAACATTTGTAATGGGCGACATACATGGTACACACAAGGCCCTGCTGCAATGCCTTGAACTGGTGAATTTCGATTACAGTAACGACACTTTAATACAGTTGGGCGACGTGGCAGACGGCTATGATGAAGTGTTTGAATGCGTGGAAGAATTACTGAAGATACCTAACCTTATCGCTTTAAAAGGCAACCATGATGAATGGATGAGCCACTTTTTGGAAACGGGGTTTCACCCGCAGGCCTGGGCGCAGGGCGGAAAAGCCACAGCCATGTCGTACCTGCGGCAGGCAGGTAAAAAAGAAGTCATCCTCAGCAGCCGGCAGGGCTATACCACTACACTAAACCCTGCTGACATACCGGAAACCCATCATAGTTTTTTCAGGAAACAGCACCTCTATTACATAGACGATAACAATAATTGCTTTGTACACGGCGGCTTCGACAGGCGACAGGCATTTAAGGGGCAAACGCCTTTTTTGTACTACTGGGACAGGGACCTATGGAACGAAGCCCTCTCCTGGAAAGCAAGCGCAAGAGGAGATTTATCTGCGGGCCAGTTTCACATGGCAACCGGCTTTAACCATATATTCATAGGCCATACCAATACACTCTATTGGAATACTGACAAACCCATGCACGCCGCCAATATTTTTAATATAGATACCGGCGCCGGGCACAGCGGCAGGCTAACCATTATGAATGTGGAAACGCTGCAATACTGGCAATCGGAGCCGGTAAGCACCTGGTACGATAAACGCCACAGGTAATTTGTTATTTAGCTGCCACGGTTGGCGCCGGTGCTTCTTATTTTCTTGGTTACATTGGCCTGCTTGGATGATGTTTTGATAAACTTAGAACCACCAGCCTGGTTTTTAGGCCCTTTACTTCCTTTGCTTTCGCCTTTTTTATTATTTACCGGTAATGACATATTGTAAAGTTTTATTGCTACAAATATAACAGTTTCATGCAAGCATGTAAGCAGTATGGCAAACGCTGCAATAAACTGTACAATCCATGTAATCTTCTGCCGCCCTGGCGATACTGCTTTCTTTGCCAGTACAAATTATTCCGCCAGCCAATTGCTAAAAGTTGCTGATGCTTGGCGAATAAAGAACAAACCGTACAAGTGTGCGACGCAACGATGCCTTATGTCAGTTCCTGCTGCCGGGCCCAAAATATTGCTTCACCAAGCAATCAATTGCCGCAGGCAACAAAGGCAACCAGGCGCTTTGTAAAAACCTTCTTCTTTTTTATGCGTTATTGGTATATTTT
The DNA here is from genome assembly GCF_009650435.1 of Foetidibacter luteolus. Classification (GTDB taxonomy): domain Bacteria; phylum Bacteroidota; class Bacteroidia; order Chitinophagales; family Chitinophagaceae; genus Foetidibacter; species Foetidibacter luteolus. Next base: position 43,381 of record NZ_VVIP01000040.1, on the reverse strand, counting down.
GAAGCGCTATTCCTGTTTAGTGCAACCATGAAAAAACTAATTGTAACATTCTCAATATTGTTGCTGCTCACATTAAAAGGCTTTGGCCAAATGGCAGATACCATAGTCACCAAAAAAGGCACAGTGCTTAGCGGAGAACTGGTATCTCTAAGCCGTGGTGTTTTATTGCTTAAAACAGACTATGCTTTTGACCCGCTTAATTTAAAATGGAACGAAATAAGCCTTATAAAAACTGCCAAGCGCTTTAAACTGTTTAGCCGTAAAGGATTTCTGTACATAGGGCGGCTGCAGTTAGACACCCTGAACGGTAAAGCCGTTATGAGCGTTATAGCAGACAGCACCCTGCAACTTAACAAAGACGAGATTGTGGAAATAAACCGGTTTGAGAATCAAAAGCTGTCTGACAAGCTTGCACTAAGAGCCGACATTGGCTATACGCAAATAAAAGCCAACAAATCCATACAAATGAGCCTGGGCTTTAATGCCGCTTACACGGCCAAACGCTGGCTGCTGAACCTTGATTACTTTTCTTATGGGGCAATGGTAGATACTGTCAGCAACGGAAGGGGCAGCCTGGGGCTGGGTGTAAAGTATATTTTTCCCGGCAACTGGTTTATTGTGGGCCAGGGCAACTTCTTTTCAAGCACAGAGCAAAATATTGACCTTAGAAAAACAGCCTTACTTGGTTTAGGCAATTTTTTAATACGGCGCGATAAAAACCTGTTGTACATAAATGCCGGCGGTACTTTTAACGATGAGAAATTTACCACCTCGGCAGAAAAGTTTAAAAGCTCCGAAATATTTGGCAACATACATTCTGAACTTTACCTGGTACGGGGTATTGACATTTTAAACGAGCTGATACTGTATCAAAGCCTTAGCGAGGCCGGAAGGTTCCGTGTTTACTTTAACAGCGATATAAGGCTGAATTTTGTAAGGCATTTTTCTTTTGGTTTAGGCGGTACATTAAACACAGACAGCAAACCACCCGTAGCCAGCAACAAAACAGATTACATCCTGAATATTAAACTTGGCTGGAAGCTGTAGAGGCAATGTCTGCCAGCGGTACTCAAAGGCTTACACACAATAGCGCCCAAAGCGTTTTTTTATTACTTTACAGTTGCATGAAAACACCGCGGCATACTATGGCATTTAAAAGATTGCTTACCTGTGTATTTACATTTTTCTGCCTGGCGCCTACTGCTTTTGCGCAGCAGGCAGATTCGCTGCCACCGGCGCCGCCTGATACGCCGCATATTCCCGCCGTAGTAAAAAGGGTACAGGAAGCTTCAAAAGAAGAAGCCCGCAAAAGCATTCTTAAATACCAAACCAACCTGTTAACAAAAAAGCAGGAAGAACTGTTGGAAGGCCTGCGTTTAAATTCTGTTGCCGCAGGCGACTACCTGAAAAAAGGCCTTGACACCACCACCATAAGCCAGGAGCTTGAGAACATAAAAAACTGGTACAGCATTGCGGCCGATGGCGTTTTTAACAATAAGGGCACAGCGCAAACGTATAGGAACCTTACCGCTACCTACAATATTCTTTACGAGTTGCACAAACGGGCATTAAACCGTAAGCAATACATTGACAACTATGAAAAAGACCTGCGAACTTTCAGGTTCCAGATTGACTCGCTGTCTGCGGACAGCCTGATGTATAACCTGCCTACAGATTCCGCGGAGCTGATAAGGTTTGCACGCCGGTACATTTACATAGCCCGTGATATGAGCCATACAGATTCCGCATTGGATAATGCCATCGTCAGCGCTCAGCAGATGCAGGTACAAATTAACCAGTTGGTGTATCAGCTTAACTCCAGCTTAGAAGAAATTAACCACTACCAGCAACAGCTTTCCCTCAAAACGTTTAACCGGGAGTTTTCCAACATCTGGGGCGAAGTTGGCTTCAGGCGTCCCTTCACAGAAATACTACATTATTCTGTTGCCAAGACCAGGCTAAACCTCGGTTTTTATACGGCAGATAATCTTGGAAGGATTCTATTGCTGCTGCTTTTGATTGCCTGTGCTACATTTTTCATGCGTTCCGTTAAGCAAAAGCTACAAAACGAAAACCTGCTTAAAGATGATTTTGATGGCCAGTTGGCACTTCGTTACCCGTTTCTTTCGGCAGTTGTAATCGTCATTAGCCTTTTCCAGTTTATTTTTCCCGCACCCCCGTTTGTTTTCAGCACCTTGTTATGGGTAGCCGCGGCCACCTGCCTTACCATCATATTCAGAAACTTCATCGTTGGTTACTGGATGAAATTCTGGCTCATTACCCTGCTGCTTTTTATTGCTGCCTGCACTATTAATTTGGTGCTTCAGGCGTCGCGTACAGAACGTTGGGGCATGCTTGCATTAGCCCTGGCGGGCATGGGTACAGGGCTTTACTTTTTGCTGAAAGGCCATTTAAAGGAGTTGCGGGAAAAACTTATCATTTATTTTATCGCCCTGCTGGTTTTACTTGAGGCAGCTTCTGCAATAGCCAATTTTTACGGGCGGTATAACCTGTCGAAAACATTGCTTACCGCGGGGTTTTTAAACATTATAACAGGCATTCTTTTTTTGTGGGTGGTACGGCTTATCAACGAAACCCTTACACTCGCATCTGATGTATATACCACGCCAGAAAAAAAACTCTTCTTCATTAATTTTAACCGTGTGGGCAACAGGGCGCCTGCCTTACTTTATTTTTTATTGGTTATTGGCTGGCTTATTGTTGTAGGGCGCAACTTTTATGCCTTCCGGCTAATTGCCGAGCCCCTTAAAGAATTTTTCATAACCGATCGTAAAATAGGCAGCTTTTCATTTACCATCAGCAATGTGCTCCTGTTTTTCCTTATTATTTCCTTGTCGGTTATCACTTCTAAAATCGTGTCGTTCTTCGCATCAGACAGTCATGTACCAGCCCGGGAAGCAAAAGAAAGAAAGGCCGGTGTGGGTAGCTGGCTATTGTTGATACGCGTTACCATTATAACAGCCGGGCTGTTGCTGGCGCTGGCAGCAACAGGCTTTCCCATGGACAGGATTACCATCGTTATCGGCGCATTGGGCGTAGGTATTGGCCTGGGTTTACAAACCCTGGTTAATAACCTGGTCAGCGGTCTTATCATCGCCTTTGAAAAACCTGTTAACGTAGGCGATATTGTTGAGTTCGGCGGCCAGGCCGGCACCATGAAATCAATTGGTTTCCGCAGCAGTGTGGTAACCACCTGGGAGGGCGCCGATGTAGTGATACCCAACGGAGACATACTTAACGCCCATCTGGTTAACTGGACTATCGCCGGCAACAAACGCCGGCTGGAAATAATAGTAGGGGTATCCTATGGCACCGATCTTGACAAAGCCAGGCATGTACTGGAGCAGGTACTGGCCAACGACGAACGCATTCTTCAATACCCCGCCCCAACGCCGCTGTTCCAGCAGTTTAACAACAGCTCTATTGACATAAGAATTGTTTTTTGGGTAAGAAACATCCGGGAAGGTTTTCCACTAAAAAGCGACCTTATCCGGGAGATTGACAAAGCTTTCCGCCGCAATGGCATAGTAATACCTTTTCCCCAGCAAGACCTTCACATACGCACCAACAGCCAGTTTGAAATTAAACCATCAGACAACAGCCATGAAAAACAGGATTAGGGCGTGTCCCCAAGCTGCGCAAGGGGCCGGGCTTTCCGCTATTACTCCGGCACAAAAGCCCTGCTGCCATGGCCTCACCGGGGTAACCGCTTCAATCCCTCACGCTATGGTGACGCAACCAAATTGCTTACCAGCCTGTTTTACAATACAACATGCAATCAACACCATCTTTAAAACCATGCAAACCACTCTTATGCTTAAAACAATGTTACGCCTGTTGCTTGCGGGCAGTATGGCAATAAGCGGTTGCCAATCGCCAAACAGCAATACCAACAATACTGCAACCAGCGATACTGCGGCAGGCAGTACACCGCCTGCAACGCAAAGCACTGCAGAAGACCCGGACATTACTGATACCGTACCTGCCGAAGCCTATGGCATTAACACGTATGGAAAGCAGGCCGCAGAAAACGTTAAGGCTACTTTGACAAAAATGTATAGCGGCGATCTTGAGAAAAATATTATTGACAGCATCAGCAGAAAGTTTATCATTTTTCAATACGATCTTAACGGCGATGATGCCAAAGAAATATTTGTTGGCCTTACCGGCCCCTACTTCTGCGGAACCGGTGGCTGCACCTGTTTATTGCTGGACAGCGCAGGCAACAGCATTACTGCATTTACCGTTACAGATTACCCCCTTATAGTAGCGGGCACAAAAACAAACGGCTGGAAAGATTTGATACTTTCCAGCCGTGGCACTAATCACCTGGTTAAATATAACGGCAAAAAATATCCCTCAAACCCCAGTGTGTTGCCGGCATACAAAGAAACACCGGGTGATGAATTACCAAGATTGCTGGATTTTTTGAATGAGCCTTATCCCTGGTTCAGGTTTTAGTTACCGTTGCCATCAAGGGAAAAATTATAGCCCAGGTGAATGCCCACAAAAATGATGTCGGAATCATTATCTTTTAACCCGCTGTGCTGGTATCGAACCCCAAAGTCAAAATTATTAAACACATACCCTATTCCTGTATTCCAGGTAAAAGATGTTTGGGTATCTGAAGCAGAAGCGCCGCCTGCTTTGGCGGTTATGGTGGTAATTGAAATACCAGCCTGCGGCTGCAGGTAAAAATCGCCCAACAAATAGCGTACACCGGCCAGTACTGGTATTGATTTGGCAAAAAGTAGGACAAAGTGCTGTTGCAAACCAGGGATACCAGCCCTATTATCGTAAAAGCATAGCAACCTATCACACAAAAAGCAGCCTGCTACACCTTTGGGTGAGGGATTGAAGCGGTTACCCCGGTGAGGCCACGGCAGCAGGGCTTTTGTGCCGGAGTAATAGCGGAAAGCCCGACCCCTTGCGATAGCTTGGGGGCACCCCCTGAAATTCTTTCCTTAGAAAGATTTAATTCCCCGAATGCTGAATGGCTTCTATAAGCCCGGGCGTAACCAAATCGTTGTACACATATTCATGAAGGATAGCCTCGTCAAGCGCTTTTTTTAACTCTGCCGGTTCGGCGTCTTTAAGCAGGTAACCTTTGGCGCCGTTCTTTAGCATTTTTACGATGGCCGTAATGGTATCCATGGTACTAAGGGCCAGTATGTTAACCTGGCGGTAATGCCCCTGCAGCCATTCGGCGGTTTCGTAACCGTCCATTTCGGGCATGCTGATATCAAGCAAAGCAATATCAGGCAACCGGTATGGGTTTAGCTGGTTAATAAAATCTTTACCGTTGGCCGCGCCGAACAATACCTCATACCCGGGAAAACTGTTGATAAGCACAGCCAGCCCTTTCCTGAACAGGTCATGATCATCCACTATGGCAATGTATTTTTTACCAGTCATAAGATATTCGATTTTAAAAGAGTTTGTATAGGGTGGCAAAATATGTGCCTCGCTAATAGTTTCATGTGACCCTCCCCGCACTTTAGATAATAAACAACCGGTCAAAATTCGGAGAAAAGGTTTTGTTAAATAAGGGGGAAAACACCGTAAAATGCGAATAAATAGCACAATGGAAAACTGCCAGGCTACCGTAGTTTATACACGTATTTCTACTTAAGGGCATTAAAAAGCCCGGCTGGCGCCGGGCTTTAAACAAGGTATGCATGTGGATAATTATTCCCAAATTTCTTCTTTTCCTTCCAGCCACATTTTAACCGATTCTGTGGTAACACTCTTGGGCCTTTCCAAGGGAAAGCCGAGGGCCCTATCCCAGCAAAGGCTGGCCAATACCCCTAATGCACGGCTTACGCCAAAAAGAACCGTGTAAAACTCGTATTCCACCATGCCGTAGTGTACCAGCAGGGCGCCGCTGTGGGCATCTACATTAGGCCAGGGGTTTTTAATTTTACCCAGCGACTGCAGGATGGGCGGAACGGTTTCGTACACGTTCCAAACTGTTTGCACCAACGGATCGTCTGGCATGTGCTTTTTGCCAAACTCCATTTGTGCGGTAAACCGGGGATCGGTCTTTCTTAACACGGCATGGCCATAGCCCGGCACCACTTTGCCCGAGGCAATTGTTTGCTGTACATATTCGGCAATTTGTTCTTTGGTAGGTTGCTCTGTGCCCAGTTCTTTCTGCAGTTCAAAAATCCATTTAATCACTTCCTGGTTGGCCAGGCCGTGCAACGGGCCTGCCAGTCCATTCATGCCCGCGGCGAAACTAAGGTAGGGGTCGCTAAGTGCAGAGCCTACCAGGTGAGTGGTGTGGGCAGATACATTGCCACCCTCATGGTCGGCATGTATGGTCATGTACAGGCGCATCAGTTCTTTAAAACTTTCATCGCCATAACCCATCATGTGGGCAAAATTGCCGGCCCAGTCCAGCAGGCCGTTGGGCTGTATATGATCGTCGTTTTTATACTTGCGGCGGTAAATATGCGCAGCTATGCGTGGCAGGCGGGCAATAAGGTCTAATGTATCGTCAAAAACCGGTTGCCAGTAATCTTTTTTATTAATGCCCTGCGCGTAAGCTTTGGCAAAATTGCTTTCTGTTTGCAAAGCCATTACCCCGGTAACAAACATAGTCATAGGGTGGGTTCTAAGGGGCAAAGCATCCATTACATCAAACACATGGGTTGGCACATGGCTGCGGCGTTGCAAGATGGATGATACACGCTGCACATCATCGTCTGTGGGCAGTTCCCCTATCAGCATCAAATAAAACAAACCTTCCGGCAAAGGTTCGCTGCCACCGGGGGCTTTGGGCAGTTTCTCCTGCAGTTCCGGTATGGAGTAACCGCGAAAGCGGATACCTTCCTGTGCATCCAGCAAGCTTGTTTCACTTACAATACCTGTTATCCCCCTCATGCCCTGGTAAACCTGGGAAAGCGTTACTTCCCCAATTTTTTTACCGCCATGCTCTTTCAATAAATTCTTTATCTCGGCATTGGCAGATTGCGCCTTTGCATTGAATCGCTCTTTTAATACATCCATAAACTGGTTATTTTAACAGGCTAAAAAATATTAAGTGAAGGGCATATCGTTAAGACGGGTAAAGGTAATTGAAGTTGCTTGTCAGAACAAACATTTATGCCCCGTTGAAAGCAGTTTTTTAACTGCACGTAAACAGCAGAATGGCAATGCATAGCATGTGTAACCTGATGGCTCATAAGGTATGTTATTAACTGTTAAACAATCGGCTTAAAACCGGTGCTGAAATATACAGGATAAAACGGTTGCAGGGATAATTTTTTTTGTTAGCGCAGGCGGGGGAGAAGTTGTGGTGAGTAGGGAGTAGTGAGTGGGCAGTAGCAGGGCTTTCATTCAACATTCATTATTCCTTGCTCCTTGTCCGGTATTCTAAATCAGCTTGCCAAGAACTCTCTGAACCAATAACCGGAATTCTTAATAGTCCTTAGCTGCGTTTTAAAGTCAACATGTATTAAGCCAAAACGTGCATGATACCCTTCGGACCATTCAAAGTTGTCGGTAAGCGTCCACGCAAGGTAGCCGTTAATGTTCATGCCTTCGTGTTTGGCCCTTAGCAGTGCGGCCAGGTGCTGCTGAAAATAACTGATACGCTGCGTATCGTTTACAACACCATTCTTCACCTCGTCTTTAAAGGCGGCGCCATTTTCTGTAATGATTATTTCTTTAACGCTGCCATACAGCCAAAAACGACGTATGATGTTGTAAAAACTGTTGGCATTAATTTCCCAGCCCATAGCTGTGTAAGGCACTTTACGGCTAACAGCTTTAACTTCTGAAGCCTGTATAACAGGTATAATGGGGTTGTACCTGATAACAATGGGAAAATAATTCTGAAGGCCGATAAAATCAAACCGAAACGCCATTTGCTGGGTATACTTCCAGGCTTTGTTGTGCAGTTCCAGCCGCTCCAGGAACTTAAAATCATCTTTGGGGTAACCGCGGCCAAGAGCAGGTTCAATAAAGAGCCGGTTCATTAAAATATCCATGCGTTTGGCAGCCATTACATCTTCATCACGGTCTGTATATGGAATTACTTCTGAGCAGGAAAAGGTTGTGCCTATATGCGCTTTATCTACCAACTGGCGTATTATGTGGCCGCCCTCGGCCTGCGCCAGTGCGGCATGGTGCACAGCCGGTAAAAAGTTAGACATGCCCGTTTTACCCGGAGCATGCCTGCCCAGCATATACCCCAGCGATGTAAAGCCCATGGGCTCATTTAAGATAATCCAGTCTTTCACCCTGTCGCCAAATTCTGCAGCACAAACAGTAGCATACCGGTTAAACCATTTAAGGATGCGGTAGCTGGTCCATCCACCCTCTTTTTCCAGCGCTTGGGGAAGATCCCAATGGTACAGCGTTACATACGGCTTCAGCCCCAGCTTAAGGCATTCATCTATTACCTTGTTGTAAAAAGCTACGCCTTCTTTATTCACCCGGCCGGTACCTTCGGGCAATATCCTTGGCCACGATAGGCTGAAACGAAAAGTATTAAATCCCAGTGCTTTGGCCAGCATCAGGTCGTCTTTATACCGGTAATAAAAATCGCAGCTATTGTAGGGCTTATCGCCGTTTTTAATTTTTCCCTGGCGGCGTGCAAATACATCCCAGATAGACAGACCTCTTCCATCTGTCATGTAGGCCCCTTCATTTTGCTGGGCAGCCATGGCCACGCCCCATTGAAAACCTGGGCCAAACATTTTTGCTGATAAATTATTGCCGTTGTATGCACTCATAGGCGCCTGCAAAACTCTGCTGTATCTGTATTATCTTAATATTATGATTAAGTTATCAATTTAACAGGCACTGTGGTGCGCTAATTGAAATAAATATCCCATTTTTAACCCGTAACATTTTGCATGAAAATATTTGTACTCTTGTTTCTTACCGCATCAGCCATATCCGCGTCGGCCCAAAAGCCTGACAGCATTTGCTTTCACCTTTATACAGACAGCCTTAAAAAAGGAGTTTACAATTACATTAATGTAGATGGCAAACTAAGCAATGGCAGGTATATACCGCTGGATACTGCTGACATAAAATTTACCGCAAGCTATGGCAAATGGTTTGGCAACAGTCTTGTAATTGACTCGTCCTATACCAAAGACTCGGTAGTGGTGCAAGCCACTTCCCGGCATAACCCGGCCCAATCCATCAGCGTTACGATGTTTATTAAAAAACGGCCCGATGATGAAGTATTAAAAACACTGGATGAAATACTCAACAGCCCGGCGCCGCGAAAGAGAAAAAGAAATTGAGCCTACCCTTATAGCCCCCTGCACATTAGTTTTAAAATGGCCAGGTTTTAGATACCAGCGACATATTTTCATGGGATCGCCTGTTGCGTCGCAAGCACTTCATCGTTCGTTTAATTGGGCATCTTTTCAGACCCGGGGCGGTAGAAACACGATGCATCGTGCCTTTATGTAACATTGAACAATAAAATATTGAACACGGGAACATTAAACAGCCAAACATCAAACTGCCTGAAACAACCCCAACCTTTCTTATCTTTGCGCCCTTATGCAAAAAACGCGTTCTGTAGCTTTTCATACCTTGGGTTGTAAACTCAATTTTTCGGAAACCTCTACCCTTTCCCGCATGCTGGAAAATGATGGTTTTGAAAAAAAAGAGTTTGATGACGTTGCAGACGTGTATGTCATCAATACCTGTTCCGTTACAGAAAATGCTGACAAAGAGTGCCGGCAACTGGTACGGCGCATACAGCGTAAATCGCCGGAAAGCCTCGTGGTAATTACCGGTTGCTATGCACAGTTAAAACCTAAAGAAATAGCTGAAATACCTGGTGTTGACCTGGTGTTGGGCGCTGCCGAAAAATTTAACATAGGACAGCATTTGAGAGAGCTGGCTAAAGGCGACTCTGCCCGTATAAGCAGTTGCGACATTGAGGAAGTCAGCGGTTTTAATGCCTCCTTCTCTATAAACGACCGTACCCGTACTTTTTTAAAGGTGCAGGACGGCTGCGATTATACCTGCGCTTTTTGCACCATACCTATGGCCCGCGGTAAAAGCCGCAGCGACAGTATTGCCGGCGTACTTAACAATGTACAACAACTGGCCGCCAGCGGCGTGAAGGAAATTGTGCTTACCGGTGTTAACCTTGGCGATTTTGGCAAAGGCCCGGATGGCAATGCCCCGATTGGCATTAACAGCAGGCCTGAAAATTTTTATGAACTAATACAGCAACTGGATAAAATTCAGGGCATTGAACGCTTCAGGATTTCATCTATTGAGCCCAACCTGCTTACCAACGAAATAATTGCTTTTGTAGCCAACAGCGCCAGGTTTATGCCGCATTTTCATATTCCCTTACAAAGCGGCAGCAATAAAATATTAGGCCTTATGCGCAGGCGCTATAAGAGGGAACTGTATGCAGAAAGGGTTGCGCTTATTAAAACCTTAATGCCACATTGCGCTATCGGGGTTGATGTTATCGTAGGTTTCCCCGGCGAAACTGAGGAGGATTTCCAGGAAACTTTTCATTTTTTGCACCAGCTTGATGTTGCTTACCTGCACGTTTTTACTTACTCCGAAAGACCCAATACCAAAGCGCTGGAAATAAAACCGGTTGTGCCGCTTAACCTGCGCCACGAACGGAATAAAATATTGCGTAACTTGAGTTACCGTAAAATGCAGTTTTTTACGGAACAGCACAATGGCCAAACCCGTAAAGTGCTGTTTGAAGACCACGATAAAAACGGGATGATGGAAGGTTATACCGATAACTACATACGCGTTACCACTCCTTACCGCATTGAATTCGCTAACCAGGTTATTGACTGGAACCTTTGATAAACATACAAACGAATGCCTGCTGTAGAAAGATTGTAAACAAGGCCTCTTTTAACAGTTGTCTTTATACACTTCTTTTTTGTTTCAACGTATATAATATAACTGTTAAAGCGGTGCCGTTTACAGGTATTGTTTAATGGTTAATAATTAAATATCATGAAGAAGTTTCAGGCGATTATACAGTTTACGATGGACGAGCATTTTATGAAATTGATTCCGCCCCACCGTACTTACATCAACTACCTTATCAACAAAAACATTATTGAAAGCTATGCCGTAAGCATGGAATCGCAAACGGTTTGGGTAACATTTACGGCGGAAAGTAAAACCGAAGTGGACAAATACCTGGCAAAATCGCCGCTGTATGTTTACTGGAGTTATGTAATTGAAGAATTGTTTGTGTACGACAGCCAAACCTACCGGCTGCCATCCCTTCAGTTAAACTAATTAATTATCAATAACTTATATTATTTACAATAATTTATTCCTGCTTATTTTTGGCGTCTTGGCCAATACCCTTATTTTTGTTTCACTCACTTACTACCTCTTAATTATATAACTACCCATTCAGCACAAAGCCAACGCAACTTACTGCCCGTATAAACTTATAAAAACCATAAGGAGGTTGATATGTATTCGTATGCGCTGTTAGAACCTGAGTGTTATTACCTGGTGCAGGAAAAAGAAAATGAGCCGCTTACATTATTGCAGGTAAAAGTAGTTTCTGATACCAGCATGTACGTTATTAAATACGGAGAAACCGAAGTAAGCGAATGGAAGCTGAAAACAGATTACATAAAAGACATTATTGAGTTGCTGAGTGATGATGTGGCAAGGCAATGGATGAAAATCTATTACAGCAATGAAGATGCTTACTACGAGGAAGACGATGATTAAACGTAACTTATGCGCAAAATAAAAGCCGGCTACAAGCCGGCCTTTATTTTTGGACTTTCTATTTGGTTTTATTGTTTGTATTTATCGTGCTCAGAATCGTAGAGGTTAAATTTAGCTTCGTACTCATCATAAGCTTTTGTATCGCGGCCTCTTGCTTTATCGCGTTTCCAGCCGTACAGGTTGGCCAGGTTATCAACCGCCCTGTTTAAAGAAGTTGCTTCGCTTTTTTCCCTTGTTGCTTTAGCTTTTAAAACTTCATACGCTTTCTCAAGCCACTGTATTGACTTATCGGCCAGCGGAATCTGCGCCTTTTCCAAAGCTTCTCTTTTTGCTTTAAGTTCGGCGCCCTCGCCACGGTAATCGTAAGATTTCTCATCCAACACACTAAACTGGGCATAGTACATTACACCGGCGTTGTATGCATAAATGCCATTCGGCTCTTTTTCAAAAGCCTTGGCAAAAGCTTCGGCAGCAATGTTCTTTATTTCCACTTGCTGGGCACTATCCAATTTGTCAACCTCAGCTTTTTCCGCTGTAGCCAATGCGTCCGCATAGCCCAGGTATTGTTCAAGGGTAGTTATTTTACCTTCTGCACTTTCTTTTTTATAACGCCCCATCAGGTCAGTAAGGGAAGAACTTGCCGTAATATTGGCCATTTCTGTCTGATTCCATAATGTAGCCTGGTCAGGATATAGCTCTTTTGCAAGTGCCAATGTTTGAGTAAACTTGTCAGTTTTCTTTTCTTTCTCGTAAAAATCGAGCATATAACGGTACATGTCGAGGAACTCTTTGCCATTTACCTTAAGGTTGGCCAGTTTCTCGTAATAGCCTACAGCATCGCCCATTTTACCGGCATTCTGTGCTGAATATCCTGTATAAAGGACAGTAAACGTGTCTATTGCAGACTGGTTGGTACCAAAACCATTCTTGTTAATGAAATCGCCCATTTCTTCCGCAACCTTAAAATATTTAAAGGCAGAATCCCATTTGCTGTCCTGGAAGTATTGTTTGCCGTAGTCGAAAGAAGTTCCATACATAACACCCACGGGGCGTGGGCCGTTTTCTTTCATAAATTTCAGGTCCGGCTGTAATTCCTTGTATTTGGCAAAAGAATTATATGCCTCCACATTGGCATCAGGATATTTTGCAAAGAGGGCTTTGTCTCCGAATATTTCACTGTAAACAGTTGAACGCCAGTAATAGGTCTCCGGATTATTTTTCGCTTTTTCCTTTGTCACCAGTTCATCCACTTCCTTCTTTGCATCTTCGTACTTTTTCGTTTGGGTCAGGAGCATTACCTTGGAAAAGTCCTGGCTCATGGCAACCAACCCGAAAGAGGCGAATGCAACCGTAAAGAGAATTTTTTTCATAAAAGGATGTTTATTTAGATGTAATTATTGATTCTCCTGTTCTCCGGGCTCCTGGGTTGTGTCGTTGTTATCGTTCGTACTTTCGTTATTGTTTTCTACATCTGTTGCAGGCTGGTCTGCATTTTCAACTTTTTCCTCGCTGATACTGCCGTCCTCCTCAATCACTTCCTGCTCATTTATCTTAGAAATGGCCGCAATTTCGTCTCCCTCATCCAGCCTTATCAGTTTAACACCTTGTGTAGCCCTGCCAGCGGCTTTTATGCTGTTCACCGCTGTTCTTAGTGTAATGCCTGATTTACAGGTTATTATTAAATCTTCCTTTTCAGTTACATCCAAAATGCCTACCAGTTTGCCGGTTTTTTCGGTAACGCTTATGGTTTTAACACCTTTACCGCCACGGTTTGTAATCCGGTATTCGTCAACAGCGGTGCGTTTGCCAAACCCTTTCTCACTAACCACCAGCACCGTTTTTTCTTTGTCGTCTTTATCTACACATATCATACCAATTACCTCGTCAGTTTCATCATCCACTTCTATGCCGCCAACACCTATAGCGCCGCGGCCGGTAGGGCGTACTTTGCTTTCCTCAAACCGTATGGCCCGGCCACTTTTTATGGCCAGCATAATTTCATCTTCCCCATTGGTCATCCGGGCTTCCAGCAATTCATCCCCTTCCACAATGTTAATGGCGTTCACGCCGTTTGCACGTGGGCGGCTAAAATCTTCAAGCAAAGTTTTTTTGATAATCCCCTTCTTGGTACACAACACAATGTAATGACTATTTACAAAATCTTTATCATCTATCTTTTTAACATCAATGATGGCCCTAACCTTGTCGTCAGAAGGTATTTGTATAAGGTTTTGTATGGCCCTTCCCTTGCTTTGCTTTTCTCCTTCCGGTATCTCGTATACCTTAAGCCAGTAACACCTGCCCTTCTCTGTAAAAAACAGCATGGTATCGTGGGTAGATGCAACAAACAGGTGCTCTACATAATCTTCCTGCCTTGTTTTACTGCCTATGGCGCCACGGCCACCGCGGCGTTGCTGGCGGTATTCTGTGGCAGAGGTCCTTTTGATATAACCAAGGTGAGAAATAGTAATCACCACATCTTCCTGCTCAATCAAATCTTCAATGCGCATTTCATCCGCCAGGTACTGAATTTCGCTTCTGCGCGGATTACCGAACTTTTCCTTTACTTCAGCCAGTTCTTTTTTAATAAGGTCGTAACGCAAATCTTCGCTGGCGAGCAATTCCTTCAACCGTTTAATATTCTTTATCAGCTCATTAAATTCTTCCAGTATTTTATCACGCTCCATGCCCGTTAAGCGTTGCAGGCGCAATTCCAGTATGGCTTTGGCCTGTAGGTCAGAAAGGCCTTCTTCCTGGGTGTACAATTCACTGGTCAAATCTGCAAACAGTTCCTGGCCCAGGTACCATTTTTCTTCCCGGCTTTTGGTCATTAAAGACTCTTTGGCCTCTTCCGGTGTCCTGCTGCCGCGTATAAGGGCAATTACTTCATCAAGGTGGTCCAGCGCTTTCAGGTAACCTTCCAGTATATGGGCCTTTTCTTCGGCTTTGCGCAGTTCAAATTTTGTACGGCGTATCACCACCTCCATTCGGAATTCCACAAACTCGCTGATAAGGTCACGTACATTTAAAATCCTGGGCCGCCCTTTGCTGATGGCTACATTGTTAATGCCAAAGCTGGTTTGCAGCTCGGTAAATTTGAATAACTGGTTAACAATTACATTAGCCACTCCGTCACGCTTAAGGTCAACCACAATGCGGGTACCTTCACGTTTGTTACTCTCATTGTTAACATGTGCAATGCCTTCAATGGTCTTGTCATTTACAAGCTGGCCAATCTTGTCCGTCAACGCATCCAGGCCAACCTGGTAAGGCACTTCAGTAATTACAATCTGCTCCCTGCCACTTTGCTTGGTTTCAATATGGTATTTACCACGCACTACTACCCTGCCCCTGCCGGTCATTAATGCCTGCCTCACTCCTTCCATTCCGTAAATAGTGCCTCCGGTGGGAAAATCAGGGGCTTTTACGTACTGTATCAGCTCTTCAGCGGTAATTTCCTTGTTATCAATGTATGCAATACAGCCATCAATCGCTTCGCCAAGATTATGCGGCATCATGTTGGTAGCCATGCCCACGGCAATGCCGCTGCTGCCGTTTACCAGCAATTGCGGTATGCGGGTAGGCAATACGGTGGGCTCTTCCAGGCTGTCATCAAAATTGGGTTGAAAATCAACCGTATCTTTTTCAATGTCTTCCAGCATGGCTTCAGCAAAACGGTGCAGCCTTACTTCGGTATAACGCATGGCCGCTGGCGGATCCCCATCCTGCGTACCAAAGTTACCCTGGCTGTCAACCAGCACGTGGCGCATAGAAAACTGCTGCGCCATACGCACCAGCGTATCGTAAATAGAAGCATCGCCATGCGGGTGGTATTTACCCATTACGTCTCCCACCACACGGGCACTTTTTTTATAAGGCTTGTTGCTGTTATTGCCCAGTTCGTTCATGCCAAACAGTACCCTGCGGTGCACCGGTTTAAACCCGTCACGCACATCGGGCAGGGCACGGCCTACAATAACTGACATTGAGTAATCAATGTACGCCGTTTTCATCTGCTCCTCAATATTCACCTGGATGATCCTGTCATTATCACTGGTCTCCTGTGGCTGTAAATTCTCTTCCATATTGCAATTTAACTGTATTAAATACGCCTTTTTTGCGGGATTGCAAATCTAACAGATTAGGCACTAAAACCACTAAATTCACTGGCTTTTTTAGGGTGTTTTATCAACAAATGTGCGTAGTTAAGGCAATAATAACCGGGCGGTGTTTTTAAGACCCCGGGCAGCCTATGTTTTGCTTCGCAAAAGAGGGGTAATTGTTATGAGCCAGGCAAAGGAATATCTATTGAACTTTGGTTGTGTCAATCACTTGTACGCCTTGTACGCTATGCAGCTTTTCAGACCCGGGTAAATATCATTTCAGGCAATACCTGCCAGTAGTACTGCCATTTAAAAACTTGCCTGTATGCAAGGTGCTACACAAAGCTGCGTAGCGAATCCAGCCGTACAAGTGAGTGACACAACGATGCCTCATAGCAGTAATACTGCCGGGAACATGCAGCACCAAAAACACGAAGTGTTTTAAAAGCTTTATAACCAACACAATAAATTGAAGTGTTTTAACGATATTTGCATTGATATTATGCGCATTATAACGTATTCTTTACAATAAAGGGCATGTTGTGTGCATTATATAGAACACTAACTCAACGATATGAAGACCTATCTGTTACTAAGAAACAACAAAGAATCAGGTCCCTACACCGCCGAAGAGCTGATAAAGGCTGGCTTAAAAGCTTACGACCTTGTGTGGATTGAAGGCAGAAGCACCGCATGGCGCTACCCCAGTGAGGTGGATGAACTAAAAGCCTATGCCCCCGCGGTTGAAGAACAACCTTTTGACCGTTTTTACAAGAAAAAAAATGATGCTGCCAACGCTTCACCTGCATTACCGGATATTCCCAAAAAAGAAAAGCCCAGGTTTCGCATAGCAGCCGCCTGGAAAAAGCTGGACGCAACGCCTGTGCCACAGCCAGTATTAGCTGAAACTACCACACCGGTTGAAACCAAACAAGCGGCGGCGGCCGTAGCCCAGGCTACAGTGGCGCCATCGTGGAAGGAGGTTTACAGCGAATGGAAAACCACACCGGCAACCACGCCAGAGACGGTAAAGCCTACTCATTCAACAAAAGATGCGGCCAGGCTGGAAACAAAATATTCCCAGTCCCTGGACGAAATAAAAGAACGTTATGTAGAAAGCGTTTTAAAACCACGTGCACAAAGGGGATTTAGCCTGGATATAAACGCGAAACAAATTGGGGAAGGTTTGCTGATAGTATTGGTTATCGCTTTTGGCTTATGGATGGTATTTAAGCCAGGCGACAGTAAAGCCGATGAAAATGCTACGGTTGTTGCTGAAAAAACAGCCCCACCAAAAGAACAGCCAAAACCTGTACAGGAACAGGAAGTAACATCCGGTGAAGAAGAAAACCTTCCCCTGCAACAGAGCAGCAACATGACGGTAGAAAGTGCTACCGTAACAGAGCCTGAAACAAACCGTGGCGCCAACGTTATCTCTTTCGACAAGCCTGCACAGCAAAAGAAGCAGGCATCCGCTGCTCCTGCTGTTACAAAAAATAATCTGCCGGCCAGGTATGTTTCTGATGAAACGGCTAATGTTCCGGCCAATGTATCTACACAACCAACTGCAGGCGTAAGAAATACTGTACGGAGAAATACTGCTACCGTTCCAGCCGAAACGGTGCTTGGTAAAAATGCAGTAATAAAAGAAACATCTACAGACGTGCAGAAACAGGCCGTAGCTAATACGCCACCAACATTTAAAAGCGCATCATTTAAATCTGTTGACCAACTGGTAAAAGTTGACCAACTTAACCGCCCCTCCGGCATAGTGCAGGACGTAAAACTGAACCTGCAGAACATGACCAATTCTGTACTTGACCTGGTGGTAGTTGACCTGCAGTATTTTGACAAAAAGGGCTTTTACAAAAAAGGAGAAACGCTGTATATAAAAAATGTTCCTGCCAACAGGGATGTTATCATAAAAACCCCGGACGATCTATCTGCAGCCAACTTAACGTATAAAGTATCGCTGATTAGCTCTGAGCAGAAAGGCCTGTATGTTGTAGCAGACTAATACAATACATTTTACATTATTAACAAACCAGAGATGCCTGCGTAACCGCGGGCATTTTTAGTTATTGCCTTTCTGCACCAAAAAATTAATCAGCAGTTTTAAACCCTGGTTAATACCTAAAGTCTATTTACCTGTAAGTGCAATTTTAGAAACTGATTATAAACTTGCAGCAGGGTTAAATGGGTGTTCCAGCCGGAGGCGGGGGCACCCTCTTTATTTTTTAAAGGCAAAGTAAACCGCACCCAGCAAAAGCAGGAAACTGACCCCATATTTCCAGTGAAACGGTTCCTTCAGGTACAACACAGCAAAAAAGCTAAATACTACCAGCGTTATTACTTCCTGTATCATTTTTAACTGAAACCCATTGATACCTTCCTGGAAGCCGATGCGGTTAGCCGGTATCATGAAACAATACTCAAAAAAAGCGATAGCCCAGCTTACAAGTATGGTTTTCCATAAAGCAACGCCCTGGTGCTTAAGGTGTCCGTACCAGGCAATGGTCATAAAAACATTAGAGCATACTAACAACAAAACTGTGCGCATAGGTAACTGTTGAAATTTAATTAACCGGTGTATTTTCTGCGGCGAAGTGGTTTGGCCTCAAGTTCCTCTATCAAAGCCTCAGGCGCCGGGTTTTTTGTAATGTTAACCGCCACCTGGAACAATACAATAAACAACACCAGTGAAGCTGTTAATTCTTTCCAGGTAATCCAATAACCCCACCAGCTATATATGGCCCCTTTTTCAGGATGGGCGGGCTCATAAATTACCATTACAGCCTCATTTGGCTGATAGCTGCGGAACAAATAGTCCGCATTAACCGCATATTCTTTTTTCTTAACAGAAAAAATAGCTTTATTTACTGCTTTTCCGGATGTGGAATCCGCCATTTTTTTAATAGATGCCTGTATTTGTTCGCCGTTGAAGTAATCCGGCTGGCGGGTAAACAAAACATAAGCTGAGAATACAATAAGATAAAGTGCTATAACCGTTTTATACATCTCCAAAGAATATGAAAAAGCCAAATGTACAACAACTGAACGCTGATTTTGGTATAATAGTAGCTTAACACATTCACACTACTTTGGAAATATATGAATAACATGAAAACTGGCACGGGTTGCATGCTTTTATTGTTAACAGGCATTGTTACAACAGTTAACGGGCAATACCGTAAAGACACAGTAAAAAACCAACCCCAAAAAGCCCACAGCAATCCTATACAAACATTTGACGATAAAATTACAACCAGGGTTTTTATCGGGGACCGTATAAACTCGCTACGAATAAATGGCAGCGGGGAGCGTGGTTATTTCCGCTACAGCCCTAATACCAACTGGAACATGGGTGCAGGCGTTACTTACAGGGCCATTACCCTTAACCTGGGACTTGGACTGTTTGGGCGGGATGCAGATAAAGGTACTACCCGGTTTTTTGACCTTCAGTCTAATATTTACACCCGCAACTGGACGATTGATGCAATATGGCAAACCTACAAAGGCTTTTATATCCGTGAAAAAGGTATTGTGCCGGGCACGGCGTATTACACTAACCCGGATTTACGCGTTACCGTTGTGGGCGGCGGTATCTGGCGCATATTTAATGGCGAAAATTTTTCGTACCGGGCAGCCATGACGCAAAATGAATGGCAGAAAAAATCAGCAGGATCTGTATTGGCAGGCTTTACAGCCTATTACGGCAGTGTAAACGCGGCAGGCCTGCTTATACCGGAAGGCATGCCATCTACCATACCTCAAAACTGCGTAACCGGTATCCATTTTTTTAAGGCCGGGCCGGGTGTTTCCTATGCTTACACGTATGTTTACGACGAACATTTTTTTGCCACCGGCGGGCTGGCTACCACCCTGGAAGTTGGTACGGCAAGAGAATTTACTGACACTGCTACCCTGGATAAATTTAATATTGCCCCTAACGCAACATTCAGGCTGGCAGCAGGATACAACAGCGAAAAATGGAATATACAACTGGCGCTGGTAAACAGTTCTGTAGCTATCCACGGGCAATCTGAAGCATTGTCTTACCGCATTACCAGCGGCAACTTCAGGTTAACCCTTGCCAGGAGATTTACACCCAATCCCAAAACAAAGGAATTGCTTAAACCTGTAGATGATAAATTGAATGAAATGGAACAGTAAAAAAGCATTTTTATGGGCCCGGCAGGAGGTGGTACTATGAGGCGTCCCTTGCGTCGCACACTTGTACGACATATTTTCATGGCAACATCCACCTTACTTCAATCACTTACTTATACTACCCCAGCAAAAACAAACGCCCCGCTTAAACAGGGCGCTGTGTATAAACTTGAGCTTGATTTCTTACATTTTCTTCGCGTCTTCCAAAAATTTGGCGAGGCCAATATCTGTCAGCGGGTGTTTCAGCAGGCCCATAATAGGCTCCAGCGGGCAGGTGCAAACATGGGCGCCCAACTCAGCGGCACGAATAATGTGCAGCGGGTTACGGATAGATGCGGCCAGTATTTCTGTTTTAAAGCCCTGCACTTTATAAATACGGGCTATCTGTCCAATAAGTTCCATTCCATCCCAGCCACTGTCATCAATACGGCCAAGAAACGGAGAAACATATTTAGCGCCGGCCTTAGCTGCCAATATTGCCTGGCCTGCAGAAAACACCAGCGTACAGTTAGTTTTAATACCGTTATCAGTAAACCATTTAATGGCTTTTACCCCTTCTTTTATCATGGGCACTTTAACAACGATGTTTGGATGAATAGCGGCAAGTTTCTTGCCTTCTTCAACAATTGTATCAAAACTGGTGGTAAGCACTTCGGCGCTTACATCGCCATCAACTATATCGCAAATAGCTTTGTAGTGATTGGTTATAGCTTCTTCACCTTTGATGCCTTCTTTGGCCATCAGTGAAGGGTTTGTGGTAACACCATCTAAAATACCTAAGTCGTTTGCTTCTTTAATTTGAGAGAGATTTCCAGTGTCTATAAAAAACTTCATACTATAAAGGGGATATATAATGTGGTCATCATACCGGCAATCATTATGTAGGCGTGAATCGTCACATCAAGGTTAGAAAAAATCGGCAGGCTTATTACATCGCACCGCTACAACCGCCTACTCTTGCTGCATTCCTGCCCTGGGAGGGTTCAGCAGGAGCTGGTCGTGTAAGACCTGCCGGGCGCAAAGATAAGGGTTGAAGTTTTTTCTCAATTGATTTTTTTGAGAAGAATTTTAAACATTGTTTAAAGTTAAAATCCGGCACGGTTATCTCTGCATGTAATTGCCCGGCATTTTTAACCCGGCACTAAAACCATCACCTTGAAAGCAAGTACATCCGTTATACCTTTTGCCATTGTGTTATCTGTAATTAGTTTCTGTGCCTGCGTAAGCAATTCCGGCTCAACCATTATAACCGGCGGTTATAAAGCCACATGGACTAAGGCAATTATAACCCGCAGCATCTACAAAAATGAAAGCCTTGTACCGGCTTATGTATTTGCCGTGGGCCACAACAATAAATTCATCTTCGCCAAACAACACCCGGTTGCGGAGTATGCATCAAAGCCGGATACCTCGGTTACCAATTATTATCTTATTGAAATAACGGATGGTGAATTTCAAAACAAGCCTGTGCATGGGCCATTAACGAAAGGTGCATTTGACAGCCTTTGCAGCAACCTTAAAGTAACTGAAGTTTTGTTTAATATGCAGTATGATGAAAACCCATAAGCCTTAATCTACATGGTGGGAAAAGCTGAAAAAAGTTATACAGCATAATGGCTGCCGGATTGAAACGGAAACCCCGCTGAGGCCCTTGTGCACTGGATTTTGCGGCGGAGTTGCAGTGAAAAGCCGGGACTGCAGTATCATTAAAGCTTCCCCTGCCGAAAGCCCAAAAGTATTTGCTTACTCTATGAATCGAGGGTATATATCTCTTTAATTTTACGCCTGTTACCCACCAGCCAAACCACATCATCCCATTCAAAAACAGTGTCTGACGCCGGGTTTAAAATCCGCTCATTGTTACGCTCAATACCTACCACAAGGCCATCGGTTTTTTCCCTTATGCCAGACCTTCGTATAGACTGGCCCTTAAGCCTTGTATGTTCATCAATAACAATGCTCATAAGGCCAATGTTTTCGGTGTCTTCTTCCGGCATATTCATCCAGCTTACGTTGATGCCTTCAATAACGGGTTTAAACTGCTGCAGTTGCTGGTCTGTAGCAAGAACGCCAATCCTGTCGTAAGGAAACAGTTTTTCAAACCTTGATGGCGCATGCAAAATTTTTCCGGCCCTGTCAATAAAAGCTACGTTAATGCCATACTGTTCCCGCCAGGCAAGTTCTTCCAGTGTTTTGCCCGTAAAATCTGCGTGGGCGCCAACCGTAAAGTCAACAATATGCGCATCCCAAAAGTTAAGGGATTTGGCATTTTCCTCTATCTCTTTCTGGTTAAGGTTATGCAGGAAACGGGTTTGAATACGGTTATAAAATTTCTCCAGCTTTTGCCGGAAAATGTACAGTATAATGGGCATAACAATAAGCGCCCCAACAAAGGCTACCTGTACCGAAAAAAGCCTGCGCAACAAAAAGCCCAGCAGCAGCACAGCTATTATGTTACGCGATACTTCCAGCAACACCAGCGGGCCGTGGTTATACTTACTGTCAAGCCACAGTTGCGTATAGGCAGAGCTATGAATTTTTTTAGCTGTTAATGCCCATAAAAAAGGCATCATAAAAGCCAGCGCAACAATAGCCGTTGCCACTTTTGCCGTTAGCGGGTTTTGCAGTTTGGCCTCAATGAAAGGCGCAGCATACTGCGATACCAGCAATATACAGGCAATAATGATAACAGAGTTTAACAATATCAATTGCAGGTAACTTCTAACTACGATGCGCCAGTCGCTTTCGCTCTGCAGGGTTTGCATATTAGAGCTGTAACGGTTAAGCCCATACACCCATTTGGCAGGCAGTGTTTTTTCTAAAAACTGGTGCAAAGGCTCGGCAAGCCGCATCATATAAGGTGTGGTAAAAGTGGTAATAACAGAAACGCCCACCGCTATGGGGTACAGGTAATTGCTGGTAACTTTTAAGGACAGGCCAAGGTTGGCGATAATAAAAGAGAACTCCCCTATCTGGCTCATACTGGTGCCGGCCTGCACAGATTGTTTTAAAGGCTGGCCTGATAATAAAGCACCCAGGCTAACAAAAATAGTTTTGCCAAAAACAACAGCCAACGTAAGAATAAGTACGGGTATGGCATGCTCCAAAAGCAGGTCGGGCTTAATGAGCATACCTACCGATATAAAAAACACGGCGCCAAACAAATCTTTTACCGATGCAAGCTGATGCTCAATTTTTTCTGCCTGCGGCGTTTCTGCAAGTATAGAGCCCATGATAAATGCGCCAAGCGCCGATGAAAAGCCAACACTGCCTGCCAGCAGCACCATACCCAGGCATAGTGCCAGCGACACGATTAACAGCGTTTCGCTGGTAAGTAATTTGGAGGTGCGCTTTAAAAAAGTGGGCAATAAAAATATGCCCGACAAAAACCAAAGGCTTAAAAAAAACACCAGCTTAAAAATGGAAAAAATCATTTCTTTCCCCTCAAACTGCTTGCTTACCGCCACGGTTGACAGTAATACCATTAACAATATGGCCACCAGGTCTTCTATAACCAGCACACCTAATACCAGGTTGGCAAACTTCCTGGTTTTAAGGCCAAGCTCATCAAATGCGCGGAAGATGATAGTGGTAGAAGAAATTGAAATAATACCTCCGAGAAATATACAGTCGAGCATAGGCCAACCCATTAACCTGCCTGCAAAAAAGCCCAATGCAAACATGCAGCTAATTTCAGTAAGGCCGGTAACAGCGGCACTGCCGCCTACCTTAACCAGCTTTTTAAAACTAAACTCAAGGCCCAGGGCAAACAGCAGGAATATAACGCCAATATCGGCCCAGGTACGGATACCTTCTATTTCTGTAATGGTGGGAAATAGCTTAAAATTAGGGCCTATTAAAAACCCTGCTATCACATAACCCAATACAACCGGCTGCTTTAGCCTTTTAAAGATTAAAGTAACAATACCGGCCGCAGCAAGTATTAGCGCAAGGTCTTTTATAAGATGAGGTATATGCGTCATAGGCAGTTCGTTCAAAAATAAGAAACTCGTACAAACAGCCTAATAAAACAACGTGCCCGCCTTTGTATTGTATTTTTTTGATGGGTATTCTGGTTGTAACAAGAATACTTATGGGCCCGGCAGCAGGAACTACTATGGGGCTTTGGTTGCGTCGCACTCTTGTACGGCTGATAATTCTATTCGGCATGGTGGAACAGCTTTGTTATACGTGGGCAGGCTGTATAACAAAAAGGCAAAATCCAGCCTGGCAACCTATTCCCCCAGCCTTTCCAGCACATAATATACAATCGGGCAAAAGCTGGAGTTTTTTAAGGTTATATTCTGGCGCTTGATAAGCACATCTTCATCCGTGTAGGGAAACCGCTCACAGTCCGATGGCCGTACCTCGTAGATGCCGCAAAAATTGTCAGCTCCTAAAAATGGGCAGGGTGATTGCTTTACTACGTAATCGCCATCATCATCCAGCCGCAGGTAAGTTTCTATAAAATTACCCTCCCGCATGCCCAGGTGCTTACTGATGCGTTTGATATCCGGCGTTTTAAAACGTGGGGAATAGTTCTTGCAACAGGCTGCGCAGCTAAGACAGTCAATTTTTTCAAAAGCCTCTTCATGCAGTTGCGGTAAGCGTTTCAGCAACTTATTTTTATCTGCACGCTGCAGCAATTTTTTGTATTCTTTCTGCTTTTCTGCAGAACGCTTTTGCCAGTTGTCTAATTTTACTTCTGTCATTACATAATATTCGCTAAGCCACACAAATATTCAGTTGCCTGTCTTAACATTCAATTTCGGGCTAAGAAGGCTATTTTTGCAAAAATAGACAAATTAAACCCTTGGCATGGAAGCTGTAAAAGAACAATGGCTTATACTCATATCCACCCCGGTTTATGTCCTCATCATCGGCCTTGAGTTGTTGCTGTCTCATATCGGGCACAAAAAAGCCTACACTTTTAAAGATACCGTAACCAACATTTACCTCATGTTGCTCAACTCCGGTATTGACTTGCTGTTCAGGGCCATTTACATGGGGCTTATCCTTCAGTATTTTTACGAGCACCGCATTATGGAATGGCGCCAGCCCATTAGTTACTGGCTGTTGCTGCTGCTGGCAGAAGATTTCATTTACTACTGGCTGCACCGGTTTGACCATGAGATACGCTTTTTCTGGGCTACCCATGTAACGCATCACAGTTCAGAAAAACTCAATTTCAGTGTAGGTTTCAGGTCTTCAGTTTTTCAGCCGTTGTACCGCTTTATGTATTTTATCCCGCTGGCCTGGCTGGGCTTTAACCCGGTTGACATTGTGTTCATGTATTCCGCCACCCAAATATGGGGCATATTTGTGCATACGGAAATGATAAAGAAAATGGGCTGGCTGGAGCACATATTAATCACACCATCCCACCATCGTGTGCATCATGCTTCCAATCCAAAATACCTCGATAAAAATATGGGTATGTTCCTGGTGGTGTGGGATAAGCTTTTCGGCACTTTTCAACCGGAGTTACCTGAAGAAGAGTACCAGCCCATTAAATACGGGCTTACCAAAAACATAGAAAATCCCAATGCGGTAAACATTGTTTTTCACGAGTGGGACCAAATGTGGCAGGACGTACAACAGGATGGCATCAGCATGCAGGATAAATTTAATTACTTGTTTGGCCCACCCGGGTGGAGCCACGATGGCAGCAGGCTTACCAGCGAAGAAATGCGGCAACAGGAAGATGAATCAGGCCTGGGCAGCGATACACCCGCAAGCATCCCCATACCTTCAAGATAACTTTATTGCTATGGGATGCGTTAAAAAATACAGCGCATTTGCAGGGCCATGGCGCATCCTTTCATTCATCTCTGCTATCTTAGCATATCAACTATTGCCGTATGCACATTTTACAGGAAGCCTTGTTTATTATTATAGCAGCTTTGGCTGTATGGCTGTTTATAAAAAAAGCAGGCGAAATAAAAAGGAACATTTTTTTGGGCAGGGATGAAGACCTTGATGACAACCCTCAGCAACGTTGGAAAAACGTATTGCTGCTTGCCTTTGGCCAAAAGAAAATGTTTAAGAACCCGCTGGTGGCCGTCATGCATTTTGTTATCTATGCCGGCTTTCTCATCATTAACCTGGAAGTGCTGGAAATTGTGCTGGATGGCATTCTCGGCAAACACCGCCTGTTTGCGGAACCATTAGGCCCCGTGTACAAATGGCTCATTAATGCCTTTGAGTTTTTGGCAGTTGGCGTAATTGTCGTTTGCGTTGTTTTCCTGGTTAGAAGAAACATCATCAGGCTGCGGCGCTTTATCAGCAAAGACCTGGATGGCTGGCCGCGCAGCGATGCCAACTATATATTACTTACAGAAATACTGCTGATGTGCCTGTTTCTTACCATGAACGCTGCCGACACATTGCTGCAGCAACGGGCCTACGGCGAGTATGCAGAATACCTTACCGGCAATTTCGCTTTTTCGCAGCTTTTACACCCTTTACTTAACAGCCTTGGCAATAACGCCCTTGTAGCTGTTGAGCGCACCTGCTGGTGGCTGCATATTATTGGCATTTTCGCATTCTTAAACTACCTGCCCTACAGCAAACACCTGCATATTATACTGGCTTTCCCCAATGCGTATTATGCCCGTATAAAGCCTGTCGGTAAAATGCACAACATGCCCGAAATTCAGCAGGAAGTATTGTATGCCATGCAGCCTGAAATGGTGCCGCCTGCCGATGCTGCGGCACAGGAACAACATAAAAAATTTGGCGCTAAGGATGTTTTTGATCTAAGCTGGAAAAACCTGCTGGATGCTTACAGTTGCACTGAATGCGGCCGTTGTTCTGCCGCCTGCCCGGCCAACATTACCGGCAAAGCGCTTAGCCCCCGTACGATAATGATGAAAACCCGCGACCGTGCTGAAGAAATTGGAAAAAACATTAATACCAACAAGCAGTTTGTTGATGATAACAAAACGTTGCTACGCGACTATATTACCGAAGAAGAATTACGTGCCTGCACTACCTGCAATGCATGTGTGGAAGAATGCCCGGTCAGCATCAGCCCATTAGATATTATTTACCAGTTGCGCCGCTACCTGGTAATGGAGGAAAGTAATGCCCCGCAGGAATGGAACAGCATGTTCAGTAACACAGAGAATAATTTTGCACCATGGAAACTATCGCCTGACGAGCGGGATAAATGGGCAGAAGAAATGGCCTGAGTTTTTTATGGGCCCGTCAGCAGGAACACCCCATCCCCCTGAAGGGGAGTTTAGCTTTTACATAATGAAAGCATTTTAATGAGCCCGGCAGCGGGAACTATTATGGGGCTTTACTTGCGTCGCACTCTTGTACGGTTGGATTCGCTACGCAGCTTTTCAGCCCTGGTAGTATGTGTTTCTCCCGCCTCCGGCGCCAGAAACTTTTTGAGTGCTTAAAGTAATGTTGGTTTTTCTATCATTTTCACGATTAAACCTTGCAGTTAACACCAATGAAATGCACCCTTTTATTTGCAGCAATCACTGGCAGCCTGTTCTCCATTGCAAATGCGCAAACAGGCACAGAAAACATCAGGCTAAACCAGTTGGGCTTCTACCCTTCCGCACCAAAGATAGCCATCATAACAGGCCGGGATGCCAGCCGTTTTTATGTGCTGGATGTACTGTCTTCTGATACGGCTTTTAGCGGCGAAACC
This sequence comes from Foetidibacter luteolus, assembly GCF_009650435.1. GTDB lineage: Bacteria > Bacteroidota > Bacteroidia > Chitinophagales > Chitinophagaceae > Foetidibacter > Foetidibacter luteolus. The sequence goes on along the minus strand of NZ_VVIP01000040.1, from coordinate 15,706 downwards.
AGCGCACCGGTTAAATCAGCCAATTCATCCATCAGTACACAAGCTGCTGATTTTTCCGTGCTGCATAAGCCAGGCAATTATAAAATTTTTGTGCCCGGTATAGGCTATTCCTACAACTTCAAAATAAAGAACAATGTATTGCGTGATGCCGCCGTTTCATCGCTAAAGGGCTTTTATTACCAGCGGGTATCCATGCCGCTGGAGGCTGCTTATGCCGGCAAGTGGGCAAGGCCTGCCGGCCACCCGGATACGGAAGTGCTTATCCATCCTTCCGCGGCAACAGCAAAGAAACCCGCAGGTACAAAGATTTCTTCACCGGGCGGCTGGTATGATGCAGGAGACTACAACAAGTACATTGTTAATTCCGGCATTACCATGGGCACATTGCTATCCGCTTATGAAGATTTTCCTGCATATTTTGATACACTACATACCAACATACACGGCAGCAACGACCAGCTACCGGATATACTCAACGAAATAATTTACAATTTGCGCTGGATGCTTACGATGCAGGATGCCGATGACGGCGGCGTATATAATAAGTGTACCAACGCGGCATTTGACGGTATGGTGATGCCCGGCGTTACTACACTGCCCCGCTATGTGGTACAAAAAGGCACGGCCGCTACGCTTGACTTTGCAGCCGTAACAGCGCAGGCTGCACGGATACTTAAAAAGTTCAGCACTCAATTACCCGGCCTTGCAGACAGTTGCCTTAAAGCTTCTCAATATGCCTGGCAATGGGCTTTACAATATCCTTCACTGGCATACAACCAGGACAGTATTAACCAACTTTACGAGCCTAAAATATCCACTGGCGGGTATGGCGACCGCCGCTTTACTGATGAATGGTTTTGGGCAGCCTGCGAGTTGTATATATCTACCGGCGCCGAACAATATTATACCGTAGCTAAAAAGAAGCAGGCCCCAACTTTATCCCTGCCCACCTGGAGCAATGTTTACCTGCTGGGTTGTTATTCTTTAAGCAGGCATAGTGCAGTTCTTACATCACATACAAATGACATTGCCATCATCAGGCGGCAACTAACAACTTTTGCAGACGGATATTTGCAGCACATTGCACCATCCGCTTTTAAAACAGCCATGGGCGGCAGTAGCCGGGACTTTAACTGGGGCAGCAACAGCAATGCAGCCAACCAGGGCATTGCCCTGGTAAATGCATGGCTTATCACCCAAAACAGCAAGTACCTGCATGCGGCATTAACCAACCTTGATTATATACTTGGCCGCAATGCTACGGGTTATTGCTTTGTAACCGGGCTGGGCAGCAAAAGCACCATGCACCCACACCACCGCCCCTCCATAGCCGATGGTATTGATGAACCGGTACCCGGGCTGCTGGCCGGCGGCCCCAACCCCGGCATGCAGGATAAATGCAGCTATGCTTTTACAGAACCGGAGACCGCTTACAGCGATACAGACTGCTCTTATGCCAGCAACGAAATAGCTATTAACTGGAACGCCCCGCTGGTGTACCTGGCCAATGCGATGGAGGCCCTGCAACATTCGTTATCCGCGAATGCTGAATGATGGGTAAATGCAAGCTACCCGGGCTAAAAAGCTGCGTAGCGAATCCAACCGCACAAGAGTGCGACGCAAGTAAAGCCCCATAGTAGTTCCTGCTGCCGGGCCCATAAAAAAATTTTCATCATCCAAAAGCTAAATTCGCCTTCAAGGGATGGGGGTGTTCCCGCTGCCGGGGCCATAAAAATAACTCCACATTTTTTGCACTATGCTTTACGGGCAACGCACATATAGCTACTTTTACAATATGGCTCAACTGCATATTGGCGACGCGATAAAAACATTTTTGAATAAAAGCACTTCGATAAAGAATGGCGTGCGTGCTGTACAAATAGAAACCGTGTGGGAAGAACTGATGGGCAAAACCATTGCCAAGTACACAGATAAAATACAGATTGTTAACCAAACACTTTTTATACAAACCGCTGCAGGCCCGTTAAAACAGGAACTGTTGTACCAGAAGAATAAGATTATTGAGAGAGTTAACGAGGCTATGGGTGAAAGAGTAATTACGGAAGTCGTTATACGCTAAATCCAGTAGTGCATGTATTCGCCAGAAGTATCTGTTTGAGTAATTACGCCGTCTGCAACATTTTTAAGGTCTTTGTCTCTCATCGCTTCACGCATAAGATCGTGAATAGTTATTACGCCAATAAAATCAAAATCCTGAAACACAGGCAGGTACCTGCTCTTACAGCCATTCATCATAATCATGGCTTTTTCAACGGTAGTGGATGCATCAAGAACCGGTAAATCGTTGGTCATGATTTCTTTTACCCTGGTTGATGTGGAGTTCCTGTTCTGAAGAATCACTTTACGGGCATAATCCCTTTCAGAGAGGATGCCGGCATAATTTCCGTTTTCCATTACAATAACATAGCTGAGGTTATTGCATTGCATTAAGGAGAGTGATTCCAGCACAGTCGCGTCAGCATCAATGTAATTAAAGTGGGGACCCTTGTTGTCAAGGATATGCTTTACGGTGCGCATAGGAATTAATTTTAATGTGTATAGTTAAGTTACGAAACTTATGATACAATTAAACAAAAGCACTTTGATTATATCATTTTAACAATAAAATTATGTAGCTGTTTATGCCGGTTTAACACGGGGATCAACCACCCTGTACAATACATCTGCCAAGAGATTTACAAATACAAAAAACAAAGCTGTTAACAACACGCTACCCATTACCACAGGAAAGTCTAATTTTTCCAAAGCATCTACTGTCACTTTGCCAATACCTTTCCACCCAAAAATATATTCTACAAAAAAAGCCCCTGCCAGCAGCTCTGCAAACCAGCCTGTAACGGCGGTTATAACCGGGTTAAGGGCATTGCGCAGCGCATGCTTCCATATTATTCTTTTAGCAGTTAAGCCTTTGGCATAAGCGGTGCGTATATAATCCTGGTCAAGCACATCCAGCATGGCGCTGCGGGTTAGCTGTGTTATAATGGCCAATGGCCTTATGCCCAGTGTAAGCGCAGGCAATATTAAATTTTGCAGTTGCAACTGGCGGCCATTGAAAGGGTCCACTTCGTAAAGGCTGCCCGTCATGTGCAGGCCTGTATAACCGCTTACCACAAATCCAAACAAATAAGCCATGATGATACCCACAAAAAATGATGGGGCCGATATGCCCAGCACGCTGGCGAATATGGAGGAAGTGTCCCAAATGCTGTGCTGCTTTACGGCCGCCAGTACACCCAACGGTATGCCAATAAGCACAGCAATAAACATTGCTGCCGATGTCAGGACGAGTGTACCGGGCAATGCTTCCATCAACACTTCGGATACATTTTTTTTTGTTTGATAAGAGCGGCGCAGGTAAGGCAGCTTTATTGCGAATTTTGTATCTCCACCAATGAAAATGCCTTTCAGTTGTTTGGATGCTATTTCTTCTTTACTATGAAATGATACAGGAGATACATCCTTGAGGTACAGCAAAAATTGTTGCCATTTGGGTTTATCCAAGGCCAGTTCTTTTCTGATGTTTTCAATGGTGGCTTTGTCGCCGGTCTGCCCGATAACCAGCCGCACAGGATCGCCGAAGCCGATAAACAAAAGGAATACCAGCACAATAACGCCCGCCAGCACCAGCAGTCCATAAAGCATTCTTTTTATAATAAATTGAACCACTATTTTATCTGATTTTTTCGATTATCCTGAAACTATAAATAATACGGCAACATCTCTATTCCGTTATTTCAATACGGTTGTATTCAGGGTCTGCTACCACGCTTTCGTAATACCCGTCGCCGGTAGTCCTGGGCTCTCCTTTAACGGCATAGCCATCCTGCCTTAAACGTTCTGTAAGTGCATCCACCTGCTCTTTACTGCCTACGGAAATAGCGAAGTGTACCAGCCCCCTGTATTCATCCAGCAGTTCATTCATATTATCTGCCAGGTGCGGCTTATGCATCAGCTCTAAACGGCAGCCACCGGAAAAGCTGATGAAGTAAGAGGTGAATTTTTTTACAGGGTTGTGGTATTTCTCACCAGCCTTGCCCCCAAAATAAGTGACGTAAAAATCTTTCATCTTTTCCAGGTCAGCGCAATAAATGGCAATGTGTTCTATATGCATCAGGCTTAATTAAGTAATGATAAGTATGTAAACGAAAATAACGAAGATGGCCGCTTCTCCAATCCATATATAGTGCACTTTTTCTCTAAATATCAATCTCAGCAGCACATCAACACATAAAGCTGCTATCGCCAGTATCAATAATCCCAGACCCATTATTCCCTTCGCTTCTCCGGGAACATGGGTAAATACAGCTAAATAAATAAAACCGGTTACTGCAGCCAGGAACAGCAGCGCAAACGGCGTTATCTTCTTCAAGTATTTCATGCCTCAAAGCTAATGCTGCTTGTAATATGTAAGGTGTTAGATGTGGGATGTACGATGTAAACTCATTCCTGGTAACCTAAACAAATACAACTCTGCCAAACATAAAAAGCCCGCCACTTTAAAGCGGCAGGCTTTACAATTTCAATACATATTAACCTATGATTTAGTAATGATTACCCTGTGCGGTGTGGGGCCTTGTATGCCGGCTGCATCCCAGGCTTTTTTAACTACTTCCTGCGCACCAAAAAATACATCCCAGTAATCTTCCTGTTTGGCATAAGGGCGAATGGCCAGCGTTGTCATGCCATCGCCAACCTTGGTTACCGTTACGCCGGGCTCTGGTGTTTTTATTACTTTAGGCAGCTTTAGCATGGCATCTATAGCGGTAAGCCTGGCGTTGTCAATGTCCTGGTCGGGTGCAATGGCCATAGTAATATCTACCCGCAGGCTGCCGCTGGCGGTATAGTTTATAATGGTACCTGTAGATACCGGCCCGTTTGGCAGTATCACAGTTTTGTTATCGGGCGATAGCAATATGGTGTTAAAAATGCCCAGTTCTTTTACAGTGCCCGTTTGCCCCTGCGCTTCAACCAGGTCGCCTACTTTAAATGGCTTAAAAATCAACATCATTACACCGCCGGCAAAATTACCCAGCGAGCCATTGAGGGCGCCGCCAATAGCTATGCCCATACCGGCAAGCAGGGCGCTGAAAGCAATAAGGTTTACGCCCAGCATACCAAATATGGTAAGCAGCAACAAAATGGTAAACAAAGCTTTTACCAGCGAATACAGGAAGGTTTGCAGCGATGGGTCGTAATTCCTGCGCATCATGGCTTTTTGCATAAGCTTTGCCAGCTTACCAATAAGCCACGAACCAATAATGTAAACTACAATAGCCCCCAGTACTTTGGGTGCGTATTCAATAGCCATGTCTTTAATCTTGTAAGCAAACGAAGTTGTTTCGGCAGTGATGTCGCCAATTTGCAGAAGGATTCCCATAGAAGGTAGTTTTAGATTGTTTCAACAACAAGATAAGTTATTTAATTCCTGCTTGCAAGTGAGAGTTACCGGTTTGTTGACGCGTAAAAAGGTGACATGATTACAGCGATGAAAAGTTGGTTAATAAAGTTTGCTGCCGCCCTAAAGCTGCCAGCTACCAGCAACAAAAAGGCCCTCCTGCAAGGAAGGCCCTGAATAAACTATACGAAGCGGCACTAAAACAAACGAGTTACCAGCAACCTGCTACGCTTCTGCCATATCGGGTATTGCCTCTACCTTGTAGGCGCCGGCATCCAGCTTGGCTTTGGTCTCGCTAAAGGCTTTAATGGTAGCATCAATATCAGCATCTGTATGCGCCGCGGTAGGTATCAGCCTGTAAATAATATGTCCCCTGGGTATTACCGGGTACACTACTATGGAGCAGAATATGCCATAATTTTCCCTCAGGTCCATTACCATAGCCGTGGCTTCTTCAACTCCGCCCTTCATATAAACCGGGGTAACCATGGTGTTGGTTTTACCAATGTCAAAACCATTGTCTTTTAAGCCTTGTTGCAGCCGCAGAGCGTTGTGCCATAGTTTTTCCCTGAGTTCCGGCATGGTGCGCAGCATTTGCAAACGTTTAAGGTTGCCCAGCACAATTGGCATGGGCAGGCTCTTGGCAAAAATTTGTGAGCGTATGTTGTACCTTATGTAGTCTATAATCACTTTAGGGCCGGCAAGAAAAGCACCTATAGAAGCCATGGATTTGGCAAAGGTTGAAAAATAAAGGTCAATACCATCCTGGCAGCCCTGTGCTTCTCCGGCGCCCATGCCTGTTTCGCCAAGAGTACCAAAACCATGCGCATCATCTGCCAGCAGCCTAAACTGGTATTTGCTTTTCAACGCTATAATTTCTTTCAGTATACCCTGGTCTCCTGCCATACCAAACACACCTTCGGTAATTACCAGTATGCCACCCCTGCCCTGTTTATCAATTAAAGCGGTGGCCCGCTCCAGTTGTTTGTCAAAGTCGGCAATATCGTTGTGCTTAAATACATAACGGTGGCCGGGGTGCAGGCGCAGGCCGTCAATAATGCAGGCATGGCTTTCGGCGTCGTAAACAATTACATCGTGCCTGCCGCAAAGCGCATCGATGGCGCTCATTATACCCTGGTAGCCGTAGTTAAGCAGTATGGCATCTTCCTTTTGTTCAAACTCGGCCAGCTCTTTTTCCAGTTGTTCATGATGGTTGGTATTACCACTCATCATCCTTGCGCCCATCGGGCTGGCAAGGCCGTACTGCACACTCGCTTCACCGTCAACTTTACGTATATCGGGGTGGTTGGCCAGGCCCAGGTAATTGTTCAGGCTCCACACTACCACATCTTTTCCCCGAAATTTCATGCGGCTGCCTATTTCGCCTTCCAGTTTGGGAAAAGCAAAATAGCCATGTGCTCTTTCACGGTGCTGGCCAATAGGGCCATAGTTCTGGATAAGTCTTTCGAAAATATCAGCCATATTTTAGTTATAGTTTTTTAACTGTTGCCGGTTGCCTGTTACCAGGTACCGGTTTTATATGGCGGCCCTGTGAAAAGGCCACACGTTGTTGTTGAAGTGTTTTTTATGTACCCGGCATCAGGAACATGTATGAGGCTTTACTTGCGTCGCACTCTTCTGCGTTCTGTCCGCTATTCGGCTTTTCAGCCCTGGTATAATTCCCGGCACAACAACCATTGCCTTCACTTTTCATACGCTAAGCTCACTGCTCACAGCCCATAACTCACCATCTATCTTCCCCCTGCCAAATTCCGCAAAAATAACCGATTCAGGGTAAAAGGAATACAGGTTTTGTCCACGCCCTGTGCATTCACCTTTTGTTAACGATTAATACATATCTTCAACCCCTACATTTGTTCCTTAATTTACAACGCACAATGAAGAACTGTCTTGCTTTTTTGTTTTCCCTGCTCTTTATTGGGGCCAATGCCCAAACCACTGCTAAAAAGGCCGCTGAAACCGGCATTACCAGGCCCAAACTTGTTGTAGGTATTGTAATTGACCAGATGCGCTGGGATTATCTTTACCGCTATTACGACGTATTTAAACCCACAGGCGGTTTTAAACGTTTTTTGAACGATGGCTTTTCCTGCGAAAACACTTTTATACCTTATACACCTACTTATACCGCCGCCGGGCATGCCTGCGTATACACAGGTTCTGTTCCATCCATTCACGGCATCATGGGCAATGGTTGGTACGATAATATTCACCGTGCCGAGGTTTATTGCGCAGACGATTCAACAGTCCAGGTAGTAGGCAGCGGTAACCTGGCTGCCGGCGCCATGAGCCCCCGCAACATGCTTACCACCACCATTACGGATGAATTGAGAATTGCTTCCAACTTCCAGAGCAAGGTAATCGGTATTTCCCTGAAAGACCGGGGCGCCATTTTGCCGGCAGGCCACTCTGCCAACGCGGCTTTCTGGTACGATACAAAATCCGGCAACTTTATCTCCAGCACTTACTACATGAATGTGCTGCCTGAATGGATGCAGCAGTTTAACAGCAAGAAAGTTGTTGACTCCCTGTACCAGCTTAACTGGACACCCTCGCTGGCCAGGGAAGTTTACGACCAGTACTGCACAGATGATGATAAACCTTACGAAGGCAAACCCTTTGGCACAACCACTTCCGCAATGCCTTACGACCTTAGCAAATACACCGGGCAGGATTATGGCAAAATATTCACTACGCCACATGGCAACACACTGTTAGCTGAAGCGGCCAAAACCGCCGTAACCAGCGAACACCTTGGCAAGGGCAGCGCTACAGATTTTCTTACAGTCAGCTTTTCTTCGCCCGATGCTATTGGCCATACTTTTGGGCCCAACTCCTGGGAGCAACTGGATGATTATGCAAGGCTTGATGAAACCATCGGCAAGTTCTTCGACTTCCTGGATGCCACTGTAGGCAAAGGACAATGGACAGTATTCCTTACCGCAGACCATGCGGTTGCCCATGTACCTGGTTTTATGAAAGAAAACAAACTGCCCGCAGGCACTATTGACGATGGCGGCCTTGCCAAATACATGAACCAGGTGTTAAAGGAAAAGTTTGGAAGGGACAATATCATTACCGGCATCTATAACTACCAGGTGTATCTGAACCACCCGCTCATTAACTCGTCTGACCTTAATGAAAAAGATATAACCCGCTGGATAGTTGATTATACCGGCAAGCTTGATGCGGTATCCATATCGTTCCCGTTAAGCGAACTGATGGCAACCCCCATGAACCCGATGCTGAAAGAACGTTTTGCCAACAGCTACCTGCCCAGCCGCAGCGGTGATATACAGCTTGTTTTAAAGCCAGGTTACATGGACGGGGGGCCTACCGGCACCACTCATGGATTATGGAATCCTTATGACGCCCATATCCCGCTGTTGTGGTATGGCTGGGGCATACGCAAAGGCAAAACCAATGCAGAAACCTACATGACGGATATTTCAGCTACCGTTGCCGCCCTGCTGCATATACAAATGCCTAATGGCTGTGTTGGCCAGGTAATTGAAGATGTGTTTAAATAGGTCGCTGATTGGGGGATTATAATGATGAAATGATTTACCTAACGCAATAACAGGCCAATAGTTTTATAAGATAAAGATGGCAACCTTTAATGGGGTGTCATCTTTTTTATTGAAAGTCTGGAGCGTATGGCAAAGTGTATATTAGTTTAAGGTGTTGCTTAACTGTGTTCTCCGCCTACAGCCAGGTAACGAAAAAACAGCATGCTGCACCACCGGGTGAGGGATTGAAGCGGAAAGCCCACAGCCACGAGGTACGAGTGGCGAGGACTTGCAGCACAACCTTCGTCAAAGCAACTAAATGTTGCTTTGACGAAGGTTGCGAACGCAGCTCTGCCCGACCCCTTGCGCAGCTTGGGGGCACCCCCAAAAAAATGTATGATGTACGATGTGGGATGTGACGTAATGGACATGCCCCTCCTTCACCCCATTTATCACTCACTACTCGCCTTGGTAATCCAATGCGTAACTTTATACAGTTGGCCGGCAGTAAGCATATCCGGCATAATCTTTTCATACCATAAGTATGGCGTTAATTGAGTTTAGTAACCGTGGATTGTATTGCCCACCGGGTGATTTTTATATTGACCCATGGAAGCCTGTAAACAAGGCTGTTATTACACATGCCCATAGCGACCATGCCCGCCCGGGCAGCGCTTATTACCTATGCCACCACCTTACCAAACCATTGCTGCAAGCCAGGCTGGGCGACAATAATTATGAAAGCAGCGGTTGGCATGAACCTATTTCAATCAACGGCGTTAAACTATCCCTGCACCCTGCCGGCCATATTATTGGCTCAAGCCAGGTTAGGGTGGAATATAACAATGAAGTGTGGGTGGTAAGTGGTGATTACAAAACAGAAAACGATGGTATCAGCGGCGCATTTGAACCTGTAAAATGCCATGTTTTTATCACCGAATCAACTTTTGGGCTACCCATTTATACATGGAAAAAACAGGAAGCTATTTACAGCGATATACGCCAGTGGATAATGTATAACAAGGCCCAAAAGAAAACCAGTGTATTGATAGCCTATAGCCTGGGAAAGGCCCAGCGTGTATTAAACGCGATAGCGCCACTGAACGAAACCGTTTACCTGCATGGCGCCATATACAACATGCACCAGGCATTGCTTTCAGCCGGGCTGCAGCTACCTGCGGTTGAACGCATTACACCAGATACACCCAAAGAAAAATTAAGGTCTGCTATTGTGATTGCACCCCCCAGTGCAGATGGCACTCCGTGGATGAAACGGTTTAATCCCTACAGCGTGGGTGTTTGCAGCGGTTGGATGCAGGTGCGTGGTAACGTACGCAGGCGCAATGTGGACGCGGGTTTTGTTTTAAGCGACCACGCAGACTGGAACGGACTGTTAAGTGCCGTAAAAGCCACAGGCGCAGAAAAAGTGTACGTAACACATGGCTTTCAATCTGCCTTTAGCCGTTACCTGAACGAGCAGGGTTTATGGAGTGCCGAAGTAAAAACAGAGTACGGTGGAGAGGAAGAAACTGACGAAACTATAATAAAAGAAGAAGCCTGACTAAGCATGCAGGAAAACGACGACATACTACCCATTACGGCGCTGCCACAAACAGGGTTTAAAGCGTTTGCCATGCTGGTAACCACGCTTGGCACCAGCACAAAAACCAACGACAAGCTGGATGCGCTGGGCAAATACTTTAATACAGCACCTGCAAAAGACAGGGTTTGGGTAATAGCTTTATTCAGCGGCAGAAGGCCAAAACGAATGGTAAGCTCAACCCTGCTGGTACAGTGGTGTGTAGCGCTTATACAACAGCCGGTATGGATGTTTGAGGAATGTTATCACACCGTTGGCGACCTTGCGGAAACAATCGCGTTGCTGTTACCGGAAACGGATACCCTAGAAGGAAGCGGTAAGAGCCTTGCCTGGTACCTTGAGCAGGTAAGCAGACTGGAAAAGGCAGACGAAGCAGACAGAAAGCTGTTTGTTGTAAACAACTGGCTTGAAATGAACAGGGAAGAACGGTTTGTATTTAACAAGTTGCTTACCGGGGGCTTCAGGATTGGCGTATCGCAAAAGATGATGGTAAATGCATTGGCGAAATCGGTGGAACTGGAACCATCTGTTATAGCACACCGCATTAGCGGTAACTGGAACCCTGCCACCACCTCTTTTGAGGAACTGTTAAGCGAACATGCAGCTACAACGGATTATTCGAAACCTTACCCTTTTTACCTGGCCTACCAACTGGAAGATGACGTAAGCACTTTGGGGGAACCGCATGAATGGCAGGCGGAATGGAAATGGGACGGCATACGCGGCCAGCTTATTAAACGCAATGACCAGTTGTTTGTGTGGAGCCGCGGCGAAGAACTGATGACGGAAAAATTTCCTGAATACGAAGTGCTGCGGGATTTATTGCCCAATGGCGTGGCGCTGGATGGCGAAATAATACCCGCTGTTGGCGGTCAACCCTTGCCATTTGCATTACTGCAAACAAGGATAGGGCGTAAAAACATTACCAAAAAGCAACTGCAGGAAGCCCCGATTTGCTTTTTCTGCTATGACCTGCTGGAATACAACCATGAAGACTGGCGGAACAACCCGCTAACAGAACGAAGGGCCCAACTGGAAGAACTGGTTACAAAAGCGGGCCATACAGCATTGCAGCTTTCACCTTTGATTTTTTACAGTACGTGGGATGACCTGATTGAAATAAGAAGGCAATCCCGCGACTACTATGCAGAGGGGCTGATGCTGAAAAGAAAGTCATCGGCTTACCAGGTTGGCCGCAAAGTTGGCGACTGGTGGAAATGGAAAGTTGACCCCTTTACCATTGACGCTGTAATGATTTATGCCCAAAAGGGCCATGGCAGGCGAAGCAACCTGTACACTGATTATACTTTTGCCGTAAAGGATGGAGATAAACTGGTATCGTTTACCAAAGCTTATTCCGGTTTAACGGATAAAGAGTTTGCCCAGGTAGATGCTTTTGTAAAAAGAAACTCGCTGGAAAAATTCGGGCCGGTACGCACGGTAAAACCAGAACTTGTTTTCGAGATAGCATTTGAAGGCATTGCTGCCAGCAACCGTCACAAAAGCGGGGTGGCATTAAGGTTTCCACGTATTAGCAGGTGGAGAAAAGACAAAAAGCCTGACGAGATAAACACACTGGAAGATTTACAGAAAATGCTGCTGTTGTATGGGCAAAAAACAGTTGGCTAAACGCCATTACTACCAGGGCTGAAAAGCCGCCCAGAGAACAGAACGATGAAAGGATTGGGACGCAACGGAGATGCCACAGGGTATTGTCGCTGGTACCATAAACCGGCAGCGCCTAACAGAATGTTGCAAGCAGCCACGGTGGCTGCCTGCAACATGTAAAATTAAATCAAGCCCACAAATTAGATGGGTACACACCAGAGCCGGTAAGCGCATCTATATTAGCCTGCACAACCGGCGCATCTTCTTTATAAGTTACGCCAAACCACTTAGAACTGGTGGGAACGATTTCAATAACGCCCTGGCCTGTCTTAATAAAATGATCGGCCATCTTTGGCATCAGGAATTCTGATTTGGGGTCCTGTATGTTAGCGTCAAGAAAACTGTCGAATTCCTTTTCGCACAAGTCTATAAAGTTGGAATCAAAACAGAAAAAGTTCATGCTCACTTTGGTATCAGAAGGCAGTTCGGTAAGCACATTATTTTCTTCGTACACAATGCGGCTGCCGTCTTTAAAAATCTTCAGGCGCTCATCTATGGCGGTCATTTCATTTTTATCGTTGATGGAAATAACGCCGCGGCTAACGCTGCCATTTTCGCTCAATGTATTCTCCAGTTCGTAACCTACCACCGCGTATGTAGTGGGGTTGCAATGCGTAGTTAAAAACTGGTAAGCTTTTACAAAAGAGTCGGCGCCGTAAAAATCATCGGCGTTTATTACAGCAAAGGGCTCATTTACCGTTCCCTTGCAGCAAAGGATAGCATGGGCAGTTCCCCAGGGTTTAACCCTTTCAGTGGGTATTACCCTGTCGCCAACAAATTTATCCAGTTGCTGGTATACGTAGGCGGTTTCAATTTTGCCCGCCAGCTTAGGTTCAAATATGGCTTTAAAGTTTTCAGCAAAATCTTCACGTATGATGAACACAACTTTTTTAAACCCGGCTTTAATAGCATCATAAATAGAATAGTCCATAATCGTTTCGCCGGAAGGGCCAAATGATTGTGTTTGTTTCATACTTCCGTACCTGCTGGCCATGCCGGCCGCAAGTATTACAAGAGTTGGTTGCTGCATATTCTTTATTTTTAAAACTTTGCGAATCTAAAGGATTCAATATAAGAGACCAATATTATTTTAACATGATGCACACAGGCAAACTGCAACCCGATAACATTGTTACACAGCCGGTAAAAGCGGCATGGTTGCAGGAAAAAAGCGTTGAGCTTTATGTACTGCGCCTGGACAAAATACATGCCGTTGTAAGCGGCAACAAATGGTTTAAGCTAAAGCATTACCTGCAGGATGCCGTAGAAAAACAATGCAAACATATCGCCACTTTTGGCGGCGCATGGTCAAACCACATTGTAGCTACCGCCTATGCCGCCATGCAACAAAATTTAAGCAGCACCGGCATAATAAGAGGTGAAGAACCCGCGATATACTCCAACACCCTGCAACAGGCAAAACTTTTTGGTATGCAACTGCATTTTGTAAGCCGCGAAGCTTACAGGAACAAAGAACTTATTAAAAGGGATTTTCCAGGCGGCTATTTTATTAACGAAGGCGGCTATGGGCCGCCCGGCGCTAAAGGCGCCGCAGAAATTTTAGAACATGCCGCCAATCCAGGCTGTTACACGCACATTTTCTGCGCTGTTGGCACCGGCACCATGTTGGCGGGGTTAAGCCTTGCTGTGCAACCGCACCAGCAATTAACAGGCATAAGCGTATTAAAAAACAATACAACCCTTTATAGCGAAGTGCTGGCGCTTAGCGGTAAAAATAATTTCACCATACTGCACGATTACAGTTTTGGCGGCTATGCCCGCCATACTCCCCAACTGCTGGCGTACATGACAGACGTTTGGAACCGTTATCACGTACCAACGGATATTGTTTACACATCCAAAACATTCTATGCCATAGAGCACCTGGTAACAACCAACCAGGTACCCAAAGGCGCTAAAATACTCATGGTGCACAGCGGCGGCCTGCAGGGAAATTTATCTTTACCCGCCGGCGCCTTACCATTTTTATAACGGGGCATACCTTTATATTTGCGAACAATTTTTTACTGATGTTGAGACAGGTGCTTTTGCTTTTGGTTATCGTTTTTTCCCTCTTCACCCTTCATGCACAGGAGGCGCCACCGGCCCAGGCTCCACTGCCGGCCTTTGGCGTAGGAAACCTGGGTAAAAACCGCATACGCGTAGATTGGAAAAACCCATTTGGCGAAAGTCTTATTCAACTGAATGTGCAACGCTCTGTTGACAGCCTCAAAAACTTCAGGACGGTATTCTCCACCCCTTCTCCCGAACTTCCTGAAAACGGTTTTATAGACACCAAGGTTTTCGGCAAAATGTATTACCGCATTTTCTATGTGCTCAGCGGCGGCGCTTATTACTTTACCAGGCCTAAAAAAGCAGCGCAGGGTTTTGAAGACACCCTGCTTACCCAGCAAATATCCAGCGAACGCAAAACCGTTACCGTACATGTAAGAAACAGTGTGCATGCCGTTCTTACCTACGATGAGTTTGTACGGTTTAAAGATTCCATAGTTAACCAAACCATGGACAGCCTTTTCTTTTTAAACGACAGCAGTGTAATGGTAAAGCCTTACGTGCAGCAGGGTGCATGGGTACCATCGCCCTATATTTTTACCAACAAGCAGGGTTACATAAGCATATTTATACCTGACGCTGCACAGAAAAAATACCGCATTGTTTTTTTTGACGAAGCCGGCAACAAACTGTTTACCATACCGCACCTTACAGAACCCGACCTGGTGCTTGACAAAGCCAACTTTTTGCATGCGGGATGGTTTAGTTTTGAGTTATACGAAAACGAAAAACTAAAAGAGCGCAATAAGTTTTATCTGCAAAAAGAATTTTAGACTTTTGCATAAGCAACCAAACTATACCGATATGATGGAACTGAAGGCCCTTTTTGAAAAAGCTGCCGGCGAAAGCAAACAACTAAGCCAAAAACCCAGTAATGAAATACTGCTGCAATTATACTCCCTTTACAAGCAGGCTACCGAGGGCGATGCCACAGAAGATAATGAGCCCACCAACCCGTTTGATTTTATAGCCAAAGCAAAGTTCAGCGCCTGGCAGGGCGTTAAAGGCAAAACCAAAGACGAAGCCATGCGTGAATACATTGCGCTGGTAGAAAAGCTGAAGTAGCAATGCCTGCGGCCTCGCAGAAATTTTTTGATACCGGCTGTTGTACTTTGTGGCATCTTCGTTGCGTCGCAATCCTTTCATCGGCTGGTACTTTGGGCGTCTTTTCAGACCCGGGTAGGAAAATCGTGAGTGGTGAATGGTGAATGGTGAGTGGTGAATAGTGAGTGGTGAGCACACTTCATTTACGTCGTACATCCCACATCTAACATCTTACATAAAAAAGGTACTTCGTACTTCTCCCTTCGTACTTGCTTACATCGTACATCCCACATCATACATCTAACATATTACAGGTACTTCGTAACTCGTACTTGTTTTGCATCGTACATCCCACATCTAACATCTTACATATTT
>NZ_VVIP01000004.1 GCF_009650435.1 Foetidibacter luteolus | reverse complement strand
TTTCACATAACATCCTGCACGCAAATCAAAGTACTTCGTACTTCACTTTTCGTACTTGCTTTTTTGGGGGTGCCCCCAAGCTATCGCAAGGGGTCGGGCTTTCCGCTCATACTCCGGCACAAGGCTCTGCTGCGATGGCCTCACCGGGGTAACCGCTTCAATCCCTCACCCAAAGTGTAACAGGCTTATTTTTTTGCAGGCAGGGCTGCATGGCTAAATCATTGGGGATTGGTTACGTTCAATTTAATAGTTGAAAGGGAAGATACTGCATGAAGGTCAGGTGACGTTCCCGCTGTAGGGGCATTGTGTTGCAGATAGTTTAATGGGGGCATGGAGGCTCTCCGGAGGGGCCGCTGTGTAGCAAACATCACTCGCTGTCCAGGTAGGTAAAGCTTTTTTCGTTTATGATAATTTTATCAGGCCCTCCGCTATCATCTTTTACAAAAGCTATTTTAACAATGGTTGTTTTACGTGGCGATACTGCCGAACCGGAATTGTGTACATGAAAAACGTAATACAAGTTGCCATCTTTAGCTTTAAACAAATCCCCGTGGCCGGTGCCATTAACACCGGTATTCCTGCGGCTGATAATTGGGTTGCCCCTGTATTTTTGCCATGGCCCCATTGGCGATGTGGATGTGGCATAACCTACAGCGTAATCAATATTCCTGAAATCGTTGGCGGAGTAAAGCATGTAATAAAGCCCGTTATGCTTTAGTACGGTGGGGCCTTCTGTTACCGGCCAGCTTACAGCCTGTGTGTTTTCCCAGTATTCAGCACCGTTAATACACTCCTGCAAAGTAGTGGTATCCATGTCAGACAAGTCATCCTTCATGCGGGCTACAAAAATCCTGTTGCCGTTGGTAAGGCGCACATGGTACAGGTATTTTTTTCCATCATCATCCACAAAAATAAAAGGGTCAATTTTTCTTTGGTCGCCGGCAATATGATAAGTCTGTTTTTGCCGGAATGGCCCCAGCGGGCTTTCAGCTTCTGCAATGGCTATTTGTTCGTTGGCAGTATAAGCCAGGTAGAATTTATGATTTTGCTCAACTACCTGCGGCGCCCAGAAACCTTTTGTTCCATAACTATCTCCCTTGGTTAACGCATTCCCTTTTTTTTGCCAGTGCTGCAGATCGGCAGACGTATATACAGGAAAGCCTCCGGGCCCGTTGAATGTACCGTAGAGGTAATACGTGCCATCGTGGTAAAAAATAGTAGGGTCAGCCAGTAAAATGCTGTCGGCTTGGGAGAATGCAGGCAGGCTGCTGCAGGTAAGGCAAAAACACAGTACCCACAAACGGAAGCTTTTTATCATGTTGTCTTATTGCACTGGTGAAACTCGATAGTAATAGAAGATAAGACCATATTTGTGGCATACAGGTACTATCAGGCCAGCCGGAAAATCAGTAAAAAGTGTGGCCCAGCCCTTCTACCCGGGTCTGAAAAGATGCCCAATGAACCGAACGATGAAGTGCTTGCGACGCAACGAAGATGTCACGGAGTTATTAGCCGGTATTAAAATAATCCGCAACGGAAACAGCAGGGGTGAAAAACAAAAAAATTTGATACAGGTATACAGCAAAAAAAAATCCCGCCTTTTGGCGGGACTTTCTTTTATTTAAGCTGGAACGTTTCCAGGAACTTGGTATTGAAATTTCCTTTTCTGAAATCTTCGTTCTGCATTAGCTGCAGGTGAAAGGGAATGGTGGTTTTAACACCTTCAATTACATACTCGCTGAGGGCACGGTACATGGTGCTGATGGCCTCGTCCCGGGTGCGGGCAACGGTAATAAGCTTGCTTATCATGGAGTCGTAATAAGGCGGTATTACGTAGCCGGCATACACGTGGCTGTCAACACGTACCCCATGGCCGCCCGGAGTATTTAACACGGTAATTTTACCGGGCGAAGGACGGAAATCGTTGTAGGGATCTTCGGCATTAATGCGGCACTCAATAGCATGGCCCTGGGGCGTATAATTTTCGCCGGATATTTTCTCGCCCATGGCTATTTTTATCTGCTCTTTAATCAGGTCAAAGTTGATTACCTCTTCCGTTACGCAATGCTCTACCTGTATGCGGGTATTCATTTCCATAAAGTAGAAATTGCGGTGCTTATCTACCAGGAACTCTATGGTGCCCACACTTTCGTAGTTAATGGCGCTGGCAGCTTTTATGGCAGCTTCGCCCATTTTCTGCCGCAATTCATCCGTCATAAACGGAGAAGGCGATTCTTCCACCAGTTTTTGGTGGCGGCGTTGTATGGAGCAATCTCTTTCGCTCAGGTGGCAAACAGTGCCATAGCGGTCGCCTGCAACCTGTATTTCTATATGGCGTGGTTCTTCCACAAATTTTTCCATGTAAATGCCATCGTTCTTAAACGATGCGGCAGCCTCTGCCTTGGCGGTATTGAAAGCTTTTTCCAGCTCACTTTCCTGCCATACCACACGCATGCCCTTGCCACCACCGCCGGCGGTAGCCTTAAGTATAACAGGGTAGCCTACTACGTTTTTGGCCAGGTCTTTGGCCTGCTCCACACTTTCCAGCAAGCCGCCGCTGCCCGGCACTACAGGCACACCGGCTTTTATCATGGTTTCTTTGGCGGTAATCTTGTCGCCCATCGCGTTAATCATTTCGGGCGTGGGGCCGATAAACTTAATGTTATGGTCGCCGCATATTTGCGAGAATTTGGCATTTTCAGCCAAAAATCCATAACCGGGGTGCACGGCATCGGCATTGGTTATTTCAGCCGCCGCCATTATGTGCGGAATGTTAAGATAAGAATCTGAACTCTGCGGCTTGCCAATGCAAACAGCTTCGTCGGCAAATTTTACATGCAGGCTGTCTTTATCCGCCGTTGAGTAAACCGCTACTGTTTTAATGCCCATCTCTCTGCAGGTGCGTATTACACGAAGCGCAATCTCGCCGCGGTTGGCAATCAGTACTTTTTTAAACATTGTTAATTAGCTAATTAGCCAGTTGGCTGATGTGCTTGTTCAGCACCCAGCGCAGGCTGTTAGAAAATAAAAACCAAGTATATGTTAATCGGCTCTTTCGCTCTATAGCGCAGCAAGAATTTTGTTAGGCTCTTTGCTTATGTTTTTGCATAACCCGTGCTTTGAATACAATGAAAACAAGCAAGAGTTTTCATTCATTTACACATTAGCAAAATCAGCACATTAACTAAGGCTCTAACAAAAACAGCGGCTGGTCATATTCAACAGGGCTGGCATCATCCACCAGTATTTTTACCAGCTTGCCGCTTACTTCGCTTTCTATTTCATTAAACAATTTCATGGCTTCAATAATGCAAACCACTTTGCCCACGGTAATTTCATCGCCCACTTCTAAAAAGTTGGGTTTATCGGGCGCCGGGCGGCGGTAGAAGGTGCCTATCATGGGGCTTTTGATGGTAATAAGGTTGTCAGCCTTTAATTCTGCGGCTTTGGGCTCTGCTGCCGCAGGCGCTGCCGACAATGCGGGGGCCGGTGCAGCATAAGCGGGTGGAGGCGCTGAGTATATCTGCGGGGCAGATGCTACCACGGTTTGTCCCGGCTCCTTTTTCTGCTTGATAGTTATCTTAAAATCCTTCTCTTCCACAGAAACTTCCCCTATGTTGCTCTTGTTGATAAGCTTTATCAACTCCTGAATTTGCTTGAAATCCATATGACAGAATTTTGGGAGATTTTATAATATTTTTTGCCTTTTTTGCCCAAAAAGAGAAGCAAAATAGGCAAATTCAATAAGTTTTGAGCGTTTTGGCGCTACTTTAATTTTTCGGTAATGCTTATGAAAAAGGGATGGTTTGCAGCCATCCCTGTAAATGTATTTATCAGCAGGTTTTATTCCTTCACCCTTTCTACGTATTCGCCTGTTTTGGTGTTTACCCTTATCAGTTCGCCTTCATTTACAAACAGGGGCACGTTAACGGTAGCACCTGTTTCAATAGTAGCGGCTTTTAATGCACGGGTAGCGGTATCGCCCCTTACACCTGGTTCGCAGTAGGTAATCTGTACCACAATTTTTTCAGGCAGTTCGGCGCCTATGGGCTGTTCTGTTTCTGTATTAATAAATACAAACACTTCGCTGCCATCTTTCAAAAACTGCGGTGCATCAATCATTTCCTCGCCCAAAGCAATTTGCTCAAAAGTTTCATTGTTCATCAGGTTATAGCCCGACTCATCTTTATACAGGTACTGGTAAGTTTTTTTCTCCACCCTTACCGGGAAGATGGTTTCGCCGCTGTTCCATGTTTTTTCAATAGTGCGGCTGTTGTCAACGCCTTTCAGTTTGGCCCAAACTTTGGCGGCCGCCCTGGCTGTTTTGTTTTCGCCGAATTCCACTACTGAATACAAACTGCCATCCAGCTTCAAGATCATGCCGCGGCTGATATCTGATGTAGTAGCCATAAAAATTGGTTTAATTTTTTGTCAGGGCGCAAAAGTAGGGATTGGGTATCAAATTTCAATAATGGTTTTTCGGTAACGCGGCAGGGCTTTGCATTACAGATTTATCCTTTTAAGGGGGTGCCCCCAAGCTATCGCAAGGGGTCGGGCTTTCCGCTATTACTCCGGCACAAAAGCCTTGCTGCGATGGCCTCACCGGGGTAACCGCTTCAATCCCTCACCCGAAAGCCGGTTGCCGGTTACAAGTTGCAGGATGCCGGTCTGTTGAGAAACGAATGTCAGGTTGAGCTTGTCGAAACCGGTCATGCAAGCCGCCTTTGTTAATCCGCTTTCGACAGGGTCTTCACCGCCTGTTGCGGGGCTTAACCTGGCACTCTTATTAAATAACCGGCATTGAACCAAAAATCACCAGTTTTACTTAGCCGGTGGGCATGTATTATATTTGCAGCCATGAAAATTTTAATGATCTGCCTGGGCAATATTTGCCGAAGCCCATTGGCAGAAGGTATTTTACAATACAAGGCTGATAAAGCGGGGCTTAACTGGAAGGTTGACAGTGCAGGCACGGGCAACTGGCATATTGGTGAGCCACCACACCACCTGTCTCAAAAAGTGGCCAGGCTAAATGGCGTGGATATCAGCAAACAATGCTGCCGCCAGTTCAGAAAGGAGGATATGCTGCAGTATGATAAAATATACGTTATGGACAGCAGCAATTACAACGACGTTAAGCATATAAGCCGCGAACTTTGGGATGAAAGCAAGGTTGACCTGCTGCTGAACGAATTATACCCGGGCCAAAACCGCAATGTACCAGACCCCTGGTATGGCACCGAAGACGGCTTTCATACAGTGTACGATATGATTGCCAAAGCCTGCGATAATATTTTGCGGAAGTATGCGGTAAATGCAAAAGTGTAAGCCCCGGATTGACTTTTTGACTAATTGACTTTTTGACTCATTGACTTTTTGACTCACTGGCTTTTTGACTCATTGACTTTATTTGACTCATTGACTTTATTTGACTTTACTAATGAAACCATCTATACCACAGGGAACAAGAGATTTTAATGCAGAAACTGTAAGAAAACGCAACTATATATTCAACAGCATCAGGCAGGTATTTGAGCTGTATGGCTTTCAGCCACTGGAAACACCCACCATGGAAAACCTGGACACGCTGATGGGCAAGTATGGAGAAGAAGGGGACAAACTTATTTTTAAGATCCTGAATAATGGGCTGGAACGGCCGGAAAAGCACGTCAGGGCAAAAGAAGATTTTGAAAAGGTTCTCGCAGGTAAAAACACAGCGGGAATTACAGAACGTGCTCTCCGTTACGATCTGACTATTCCTTTTGCCCGCTATGTAGCAATGAACCATGGACAGCTTACTTTCCCTTTCAAGCGTTATCAAATTCAACCTGTGTGGCGGGCTGACAAACCTCAACGTGGCCGCTACCGTGAGTTTTGCCAATGCGATGCGGATGTAGTCGGCAGCAAATCGCTGTTGAACGAAGTGGAGCTTGCGGGCATCTATGCTACCGTATTTGCCAAACTTGGCATCGCCGTAGAAATCAAAATCAACAACCGTAAAATATTGGCGGCACTGGCTGAGCTTTGCGGCGGTGCAGACAAAATGATGGACATTACCATCGCTATTGACAAGCTGGATAAAATTGGCCTCGACAAAGTAAAGGAAGAGCTGGCCCAGCGTGGTTTGCAGCCTCAGCAAATTGAGCTGATAGAGAAATACCTGGCCATTGATGGCGGCAACGAAGAAAAGCTGCAGCAACTGTCACTGCTGATCGGTGAAAACGAAACCGGTAAAAAGGGGTTGGAAGAACTAAGCTTTGTGCTTAACTATCAAAACAACCCGGCTTTCGTGGCCGATTTTACGCTGGCCCGCGGCCTCAACTATTACACTGGTACCATCTTCGAGGTAAAAGCGGTTGGTGTGAATATGGGAAGCATTGGCGGTGGTGGCCGTTATGATGATTTAACCGGCCTCTTTGGCGTACCCAACCTGCCCGGCGTGGGCATTTCTTTTGGTGTTGACAGGATTTATGATGTAATGGAAGAACTGAAACTTTTTCCGGAAGCTGTGCAGACAGGCACCCAACTGTTGTTTTTTAACCTGGGCGAAGCCGAAAGCAAAAACGCTTTTGAACTGGCACAGCAGTTAAGGGCAAGGAAAATACGTTGCGAGATTTACCACGAGCAGGCCAAATTTGATAAACAGTTTAAGTACGCGGAAAAAAAGAACATACCTTACATAGCCATCATTGGCAGCAAAGAATTGCAGGAAGGTATCTGTAATGTAAAAGATTTGCAGAAGGGCGAACAAACCACCGTGCAACAGGCTGAACTTGCCGGGCACCTGCAAAACCTGCTGCACATTGCTGAATAGAATTGCTTCGGTACAAGAGTGCGACGCAACCAAAGCCTCATAGTAGCAACGCGGTTGGCGGCCAAATAAAAAAAACTATGCCGGAGGCATACCAATAACGATTGAATGAAAAGACTGGCAGTGTTGATATTGTTATGTGCGGCAGTAATGGCCGGTGCTTCGTTTATCCATAGGCAAAGAATAAACAAAACAACGCCCCTGCAGTTTACCGTACCCCAGGGGTGGCCACAACCTGTGTACGATTTTAAGCAGAACCCGCTTACCAAAGAAGGGTTTCAACTGGGCCGCAAACTATTCTACGACGGCCGCCTTAGCGCCGATGGTAATTTTGCCTGTGCCAGTTGCCACCAGCAGTTTTCCGCCTTTGCCACTTACGACCATAACCTTAGCCACGGCATCAACAATACACTTACTACCCGTAACGCACCAGGACTATTTAACCTGGCCTGGCAAAAAGAGCTGATGCTGGACGGCGGCATTAACCACCTTGACCTACAGCCACTGGCGCCAATTACCGCCGCCAACGAAATGGGCGAAACTATTGAAAACGTCATCAACAAATTAAACAAAGACGCAGAGTACCGCAAACTGTTTAAAACGGCTTTTGGAGATGCCGTTATCAATACCCGCCGCATGAATATGGCGCTAAGCCAGTTTGTGTTAATGATGGTTAGCAACAACAGCAAATACGATAAAGTAATGCGGGGCGAAGCCAACTTTAACCTGCCAGAAAAACTGGGTTATGATATTTTCAGGAAAAAATGCGCCAGTTGCCATACCGAACCAATGTTTACTGACTACAGCTACCGTAACATTGGCTTAGACCTGGATACCACCATTAACGACTTTGGGCGCATGCGCATTACCCGCAACGCTGCGGATTCGCTTAAGTTCAGGGTTCCTTCGTTGCGCAACGTAATGCTTACCGCCCCCTACACACACGATGGCCGCCTATACAGCACTTTTGATGTATTGCAGCATTACAGAACCTCTGTTATCAACATGCCTACTACAGATTCTTTGCTGATGCCTAAAGGCATACCCCTGTCAAACTTTGAAATAGGGCAGCTTACCGCTTTTATGATGGCGCTTACAGACAGCAGTTTTGTAAAAGACCCACGTTTTGAACCGCCCGTAGAAACCCTGCCGCCGCCTGCGCAGCACGTACATTAAAACGCTTATTCTTTGTGCGTGTAATACGAGTTGGCCTGCGCCGTACAGGTTATCACCAGGTCGTTAATACATACATGTGGCGGCAGCGTAGCACAGTAATAAACCGTATTGGCAATGTCTTCAGCAAGCAGCGGTTCATAACCATCATACACCTGCCTGGCCTTTGCGTCATCACCTTTAAAGCGTACCAAAGAAAATTCCGTCTCCGCTGCGCCGGGGTGTATGGCAGTAACTTTTATTTTATAAGGCAGCAAGTCCATGCGCTGCCCCTTGCTAATGGCATCTACAGCAAACTTGCTTCCGCAATACACGCTGCCATTCATATACACTTCTTTGCCGGCTACAGATCCAATGTTAATAATATGCCCCTTGCGCCGTGCCGTCATAAATGGCAACACCGCTTTACTTACATACAGCAGCCCTTTTACATTGGTGTCAATCATTTCATCAAAGTCGTCTATAGCAGCATCGTAAAAGCTGTCACGTCCGGCAGCAAGGCCTGCGTTGTTTACCAGCACATCAATCTGCTGCCATTCGGCCGGCAGTTGGGTTAGCTGGTTAAAAACACGCTGCCTGTCACGCACATCAAAAACCAATGGTAATATGCTAACGCCGTGTGTAGCGGTCAAACCGTCAGCAAGTTGCTGCAACCTTTCCTGGCGGCGGCCGGTAACAATGCAGTTCCAGCCGGCAGCAGCAAATTTGGTAGCAATGGCTTTTCCAAAGCCCGACGTAGCGCCGGTAATTAAAATGGTATTCGTCATAGCCAGCGAAGATAAGATGAAGAAAATATTTTGGGCGCCTGCCGAAGGCACCGGGCTTTCCGCTGCTACTCCGGCACAAGGGCCAGCACACGTTGGCTTCACCGGGGTATCCGCTTCAATCCCTGGCGCAAGGTGTAACAGGCTGCTTTTTTTGCAGGCAGGTTTATTTAAAGTACGAGTTACGAAGTACGAAGTACTCGGGTGTAAAAGGTTATTAATTTGATAGCAGGCTTTAACCGGTACTGATTACAAAATGCTTTTGTTAGCCGCTTGCATAAAAATATTTTTACATCATACACCCCTTACCTGATATGTTACATGATTAAATACTTTGTTCTTTTTTCCATCATACACCGCACCCAACGTCTTACATATATAAGTACTTCGTACTTCATAAATCGTACTTGTCCATCATACACCGCACCCAACGTCTTACATATATAAGTACTTCGTACTTCTAACTTCGTACTTAATTTATCAGTCCTACCGGCAAAATAAACTCAAACTGGTTGGCGCCCTGGCCGGTAATGCCGGCATTCAGCAGGCGGCTGTAGCGCAGGCCAAAGCTTACAGGCTGCTGGTTCCACCATTTGGTATCAAAGAATATTTCCATACCGGTTGTTTTAAGCGGGTAGTTGGTTTGCTGGCGAAGGCTGCGCAGATTGGTGTAATCAAAAAAAGCATTCAGCCTTATGCGCTGAAAATAAACAATATTGCCGAAGCCCCAGTCTGGCAGCAATAAGGGGAAATGATAGTTGGCGGAGAGCAGCCACATTTCAGGATAATCATAAAGGCGGTACCCGCGGGATGTTGGAAAATCATTACTGAACAGGTATTGCCCAACGGTATCCCGCCGCTGGTAAGCGGCAGACAAAGCCAGGCTATGTGTTTTGTACAGCCCCGGCAGGTAAAATGTACCCCTTGCCAGTAACTGGTAACCTTCCCTGTTGCTGATAATATTTCTAAGCCTTACCTGTAATGTTTGCGCCCAGTGGGGATAAATATGCTGCGGCGCTTTTTGTACCTGCCCGGAATAGCTGATGCGGGAATCTATAAAACCCAGGTTGCTGTTGGCAAACAACTGTTTGGCGGCGCCCGTCCAGTTAACCTGCCGGTAGTTGTAACCCGAATAAAAAGTTAGGTACCGGTATTGTTTACCCCCAGATAAATTAAGTGGCAGTTGCAGGCCGGCGGCGCCACCCCATTCATTCCAATGCACACGCAAGCTATCCCTGTAGTTACCGCTGCGGTGCCAGGTGTGGTTTATATCAAGCACCGGCTGTAAGTACCAGCCGCCGTAAATAGCCGTGTAGCCCGTTTTGCTGCTGCTTTCGTTGGTATTGTAAACATAATACAACCTGCTTTGCATCGTATTCAGCACATTTTGACCATACAGCGAAAAAGAATACTCCGGCTGGTCGTAATAGGGCCGCCAGCTATGAAAGTTTAAAAGTCCGAAAGCCTTACTGTATTTCGATACAGCGTAATTGTTATTGAGAGGTTGCTGTAACAGGTTGTTTGCTGTAGTGTTCTCAGCCGCATTGTTGTACAGCACTTTTAACGGCGCAGTACTGGAGTGTTGCCATAAAGGCTGCACTTTAGCAAGTTGGTACCCATTTGCGGTAAATGCGGAAGTGGCTAAATGGCCATCGCCGTTTATAAAACCCTGGTACATACCGGTGGGGTAAGAAGCCAGCTTATAGGCCTGCCGGCTGCTCTCTATAAAAGCCCATTGCTCATCGCTGCCGTTATTGCTTACCGTGTAGGTAAGTGTATCCCCGGATACTACCGGAAAGCCCATCGCAGTATTACTGAAAGGAAGCAACGTATCAACAACACCGGTCGCAATTTCTATTTTCTGCAGGCTCATATAACCTTTTGTATCCCTGGCAAAAAAGTACAGGTATTTATTACCGGCAGCGATTTTGGGGTATGAAAAAACTTGCCCGGCAGACGATAGCAGTGTTCTTGTATTGCCGCCGTTCTCGTTCATCAAAATAAGGCGGGATGACTGGTTGGGCATCATTTCAACCGTTGCCACAAGGCTGCCGTCAGCGGATATATCAGGCGAAAAATATTTGGCCTTTGCCCTGATAGTGGTTTCTTTTTTGGATGCTACATCCAGTATTTTTATCAGGCTGTATTCCCGGTTGCCCCAGCGTATATCCGGCTTTAAGATGCTGTAGATAATCCTGCCGTTGCTGTAAGAGAAATAGTCATCGTAAGCAATATCCCGTACAGAGATGCGCTTTTCCAAACCATTGCTGTCAAGGTGCACCAGCCAGGGAATATCTTTCCTGGTTGTTTTAAGGGCAATAATGCAGTTATCATCTGATGGATACGGGTACTGATAATCCACCACGTTATTTTTCTCGCTGCCGGTTATCCAGGAAGGTTGTGGTATATTATTATCCTTCCACTGGCGCTCATAATAACCCAGGGCATCCTGCACAAACAAAGAGTAATCTTTACCGGTGTATTTTTTAAGCGCCCCCTGTAAAGGATATATTAATGGCTGGTAAGCCGCCGCATCCTGTGTTATTTTTTTCCATACATCATCGCCGTATTTGTTACGGCCATAAGCCACCAGCAGGTAACCCAACTGGTAATGGTTGGGCACATAATCTTTTAACGAACCATTGCGCAGCTTCATGAAACCATACTTTTTCCCTGCAAGCTGCAAAGCCCTGTACCCATTGAAAAAGAAAGGCAACCGGCCCCTACCCTGTTCACTTAACAGGGTTTCATTAAACACAGCATCCCCTTCAAAAAACCAGTCCGGCACAGATGCGGCATTGGCCAGTGCCTGGCCTTCCTGCCCAAGAATAACAGACAATATTTTTGACCAGCCCCTGTTGAAGTTGCTGTATTGCTGCACATGCCTGTATTCGTGTATGGCAAGGTTATCCGCCCAGCGTTGTGCACCTAGTTCAAAGGGGCTTTGGGGCGGCATTAAGTAAAACTCGCTTCGGTAAGGTGCCAGGCCTACATACCCGTTGGTAAAGGCAACATCTTTTTGCAGCACGATATTTATTTTCCGCACCTGGCTGCCGATGGTTGCATGGTAATTGCGTTGTAAAACATGAACAACATTGGCTATCCTTTGCGCAGTACTGTCAAGCCCCTCCGGGTAAATTATTCTTACGGTATCTGTGTTTATTTGTTGCCACCGGGTTGAAGCCGGGTTACCGGCAAAGCGTTGGCCGTAAATGGGCACACCTAAAAGAAACAAAAACATTACACCAAGCAGTTGGCCTAGACAACGCATGTATTATTTTTTTTTGAAGATAATGGATAAACAAAAACCATCACGTATAAAGCATGATGGTTTAATATAATAAAGCCTGACCTTGTTAATCTTTCTTCTCCAGCTTTTTTAAAGGAGGTGGAGCATCAGCCTTTTTAATTGCCGCTGAGTCTGCATACTGCAGGCGGGCCAGTTCTATCGCGTCCGGTATTTTATTGACTGGCATAACACTTGCGGCCTGTTTGCGTTTGTTTGCGGCTTCAGCAGTTGAGAAAGCGGAGGGCAAATCGGCAGCCTTACTATCCTTTTTTATGGCAGCCTGCTTTGGAGGAGCTCCTGTGCTAAATGCAGCACCAGGACTTATCATTTTTTGCAGATCCTTCAAAGTGCGTGTACGGCTTATTGCAGGTTTTGGCGTCAAGTTGTTTTTGGATGTATCGGCGCTAAAAATGCCGTTGGGAGCAAATCGTTTTTCCAGGTCGGCTATTTTGCGGGAGGAAGACTGGCCCTGCACCCTGGCTGACCAGGATAAACATACCGCAATGACGAAAATATATTTCATGATGAAAGTTTTTGAAGATGATAAAAGAATTGATTGGGCATTTTAATACCCGCTTAAAAGTTCCACAAAGAACAGAACGATGAACGTAGTGCGACGCAACCGGGGCCTCCACAAAGTACCCAAAGCCAGCCACCACAAAATTCATGCACAGCACTACCGGTGAACCGGTTACCTGATACTTACCAGCACCTTTATTTTTCCTTCTGTCCCGGTGAATTCTTCCAGCGCTTTGCCAATTGCCTGACCGGGTTTTAACTTATCCAGGTCAGCCTTCATTGCATAGCCAGGTTTGCTGGCTGTAACCAATATATCTCCCCTTTTTACCGGGCCGCCTTCGTTGCAAACTTTGGTAGGTATAACACCGATAACCCCCATCGGCACCTGGCCCGAGAGGTCCGCATCAATATGCTCTTCAGTAAGCAATACACCGGGTTTGGTAGCATAAACACCAGCCACCAGGGTGGAATACGCAACTGACGATTTTTCTACTGTGCGGTCTGCCGTAGTAGATATGGCCAGCACATCGCCCGGTTCGTAGAAAGCGGGGCCGCCGGTTACCTCAAAAGATTCGGCAACGTCTGCACCACTGTTTTGCGTACCGCCATTGAAAAAGCCACGGCCGGCACTGTTTATCCTGGCAACGTTAACGGCAGACGGAGAACCAGCCCTGAAAACAGCTATGCTGCCTGCACTGCGGGTTTCTGCCGTAAGCACGGCATTGGTATTACTGGTATTATAATTTACAAACCTGGCAGCACGGCCATTACTGAAATTAGGCACCCATGCATAAATAGCGCTGCCGGTACCATCAACAGTAGTTTCCACACCATCGCCCCCATTACTGGCATTAGCGGTAATGCCATTACCGTTGCCATCGGCTATAGCAATAAGAGCAGGCCCGTTGCCACTGGCATTGCTGGCGTGAAAAAGGCCGGCATAACCACCCGTACCGGAAGAAATACCGTAAATGCCCGCCGTTCCAAAGTTGGCAAACTGGCTGTTTACTTCGCCTTTTACAGCGGCAGAAGTACCTGTAACCCTGTCAACTTTAAAATTACCGGCAATACCATTGCCTACAGTAGTTACGGTAATAACATCGCTGGTATTTGATTCATTAAAAATATTGAAGCGTCCTGCACGGCCTGTAGCAAAACTGGGCACCCAGGCATAAATAGCATTGCCGGTACCATCAACGGTAGTTTCAACGCCGTCGCCGGTGTTGGTAGCGTTGGCAGTAATTCCATTTCCATTGCCATCCGCTATAGCTACCAGGGCTGGGCCGTTGCCGCTGGCATTGGAAGCATGAAACAGCCCGGCAAAACCACCAGTGCCCGATGATACCCCATAAATGCCGGCCGCACCAAAACTGCCGAAAATGGTTTTCACTTCACCACGTACGGCAGCAGCAACACTGTTATTGTTATCAACCAGGAACGAAGCCGCATTGCCAAGCGTATTATCCGGTATATTGCCATTGCCGTTGGTTTCTACTTCAAGCGTATTACCCCCGGTATTTGTAGCATTCAGGTTTTCGAACCTACCAGCCCTGCCGGTACTGCTGTTTAAGCCAACCTGGCCAAACACGCCCACACCCGTGTTGGAAGTATTGGTAGCAATAAACCCACGAACGCCATAGCCGCCGCCATCATTACGGCCAACAACAGCCCCGGCAATATTGGAAGTTGTGCGCCCAACAACAGCCTCTCCATTTCCATTATTGTCACCAACGATACCCGCAGAAGTTTGGGCACTTGTTATGCCATGTACGGCAAAACCAGGCCCGGTAGAGCTAAATACCCCGGCACCATTACCGGTAGTTGACACATTAACCACCGTACCATTGCCCGCCGTATTGGCGTTTAGCACATTGTTGTTGTTGGCGTTGTTAAATATGGCAAGAGAAGCTGCTATACCATTGTTACTGGTTGCGTTGAGACCCGTTCCGGTATTACTGTTGGCATATACCCCGTAACCGGCCCCGGAGGCATTGCCATAAACGCCAATACCGGTGGGTGTTACGCCATATACACCCCAGCCGCTGCCATTTTGGGAACCCCACACGCCTATACCCAAACCACCGGTACCATTGTTAATACCCCGCACAGCGGAAGAAAAACCACCCGGACTTGTACTTGCCACCATACCCCTGATTCCGGCGATGCTGCTGGTGGTAACATTGCTGATACCTTCCAGTGAAGGGCCATCACCATTGTTGCTGATAGAGAACAAAGGCGAGGCAGAGTTGGCCGTTGCAGAATAAGGCAGGCTTAACGAGCCGCCAGCGTTTATCTGCACCCAGCCTGTGGCATTCTTATAATACCATATACTTTGCGTATCGGTATCATATACCATTAAACCATCTGCCGGCGAACCTATTGCCGTACGTTGGGCGGTTGTTACCCTGGAAAGCAATACACCGCGGCTGGTGCTTCTTACTTCCAACATAGCGCTTGCATGGGGAACACCTGCCGGCGTGCCAATAGCCACCTGGGCCCTCGTTGTGAACTGTAACAAAAACATTGACAGGAAAAAAAACAATACACATTTTTTCATAAGCCTGAATTTGTTTTAAAATGGATAAATGTTGTGATGAAGCAAGTTTGGTTTGAAAGGGTCGTGATTTGATTTGCAAAGTAGCCTTACAAGCTACATTAAAAAGGGGGAAAATTAGCATTCGGTGTGTGTGATTTATCACGTAGCCATTTTTTCCAGTAAAACAACCACAATTACTATTATTTATCCTGGCCGGCAAACGAATTTGGTATATCGCTTTGGGGCTGAATGCGTTTTGTAAGTGTTTTCTTTTCTTTTAAAATTTATCAACTCATTCTGGAATAGGGGCATTTGTTTTGGATCGCTGCCTGTCATAACTGCCAATTTTTCCCGTTTCTTTGCCTTGGCAAAAAATTTGAACCCTTTATCCATCAATTAAAATGGCTATGCAAGAAAAAGATTTGAACACCGAAACCACCAATGGAACTACCGAAATGACAGACTATAACATAAATGCTGACGAAAATGCAGCAGGCACCACGCATTTAAGCGAGCCTGTTGCCGATGACTCAGCCATAGAAAAAGTACAGGCCGAGCTGGCAGAGCAAAAAGACAAATACCTGCGCCTGATGGCTGAATTTGATAATTTTCGCCGCCGTACTGCCAAAGAACGGCTGGAGTTAATTCAAACCGCAGGTAAAGACGTAATAGCATCGCTGCTGGATGTGCTGGACGATTGTGACCGTGCAGAAAAACAGTTGCAGGCATCGGAAGATATCAGCCAGATTAAAGAAGGCATTCAACTGGTGTTTAACAAGCTTAGAACAAGCCTGCAGGCCAAAGGGGTTAAAGTAATGGAAAGCATTAACACAGATTTTGATGTTGAAAAACATGAAGCCATTACCGAAATACCCGCCCCAACAGAAGAATTGAAAGGCAAAGTGCTGGATGAAGTACAGAAGGGCTACTACCTGAACGACAAAATAATACGTTTTGCCAAAGTGGTGGTAGGAAAGTAATTGACTGATTTGCCAATGTGCTGATTTGCTAATGACAGTTACAAATCTTCACAAAGCAAACAGTAATACGTCAGCACATCAGTAATTTGAGCACATACACATTTATGACAAAAAAAGATTATTACGAAATTCTTGGTGTAAGCAAAACAGCCACGGCAGATGAGATAAAGAAAGCCTACCGTAAGGTGGCTATGCAGTTTCACCCCGACCGTAACCCAGGAGACAAACAGGCTGAAGAAAAATTTAAAGAAGCCGCCGAAGCCTACGAGGTGTTAAGCGATGCTGATAAACGCGCCAAGTACGACCGTTTTGGCCACCAGGCTTTTGCGCCAGGCAGCGGCGGTTTCAGCGGCAGCACCAATGTAAACATGGAAGATATCTTTAGCCAGTTTGGTGACATTTTTGGCGATGATATTTTCGGCAGCTTTTTTGGCGGCGGTGGCGGACGAAGGGGCGGCGGTGCTGGCCGTGCCCGCGGTGTACGTGGCAGCAACCTGCGTGTAAAGCTTAAACTTACTTATGAAGAGATAGCCAAAGGCGTTACCAAAAGCATTAAGGTTAAGAAATATGTTGGCTGTAATACCTGCGGCGGCAGCGGCGCCAAAGATAAAGGCAGTGTGCAAACCTGCAGTACCTGCGGTGGCAGCGGCCAGGTGCGTAAAGTTACCAGCACTTTTTTAGGCCAGATGCAAACGGTAACCACCTGCCCTACCTGTAACGGGGAAGGCACTACCATAACAGCCAAGTGCGGCAACTGTAAGGGCGAGGGCCGTGTGTATGGAGAAGAAACCGTAAGTATTGATATACCCGCCGGCGTACAGGAAGGCATGCAACTGAGCATGGGCGGCAAAGGCAATGCCGGCGAACGTGGGGGCGCACCAGGCGACCTTATCATTTTGATTGAAGAAGAACCGCACAAGGAGTTGCAGCGGGAAGGTCTGAATGTGGCTTATGAACTGCATATCTCTTTTTCCGACGCTGCCTTTGGTACGCAGGTAGAAGTACCCACCATTGACGGCCGTGCGAAAATTAAAATACCGGCCGGTACACAAAGCGGCAAAATATTCAGGCTGAAGGGCAAAGGTTTTCCGGAAGTGAACAGCTATTCCCGAGGTGACCAGTTGATACATGTAAACGTATGGACACCTCAAACCCTAACCAGCGAGGAAAAAGACATGTTGGAAAAGCTGGCTAAAAGCCCCAACTTTCAACCACAGCCGGGCAAAAGCGAAAAAAGCTTTTTTGATAAAGTGAAGGAAGCGTTTGGGTAAGTAACAAGAACAAGTACGGGTTACGAAGTACATGTAATATGTGGGATGTATGATGTGGCTGTTGCGTGAAGCGGTGGAGTACAAGAGTGCGACGCAAGGGACGCTCAATAATTGTTCCTGCTGCCGGGCTCATAAAATTAAACACCCGGAAGGGGGTTATAAAAACCAACTTTATTTACCAAATAATAAAGATAAACCACTCAGCAAAACATACTTTGTACTGTGTATATCGTACTTAGATCTTACCCCCGCTTTCGCTTTTTGCTGTAAATCTTCTTCGCCTTATCCATCATGCCAGCCAGCTCTGCTTCGGCCGCATTTTGCCGGTTGATATACTGGTTGGTAAACTTAAGCGCATCATCCCAGGTATAGGCTTTGGCAAAACCGGATTCGCGTAAAAGGTTGCCAAACATAATTAATGAAGTAGCCAGCTTTTCTGTATAACCAGCCTGGCTGCCGGGCTGGTTGTTAAAAACGGAGAATTCCTGTATGATAAGCCTATCGTTCAGATGCTTCCTGAAGCGCAGTTGCATGGTTGCTACAGGCTTGCTATTTAGCACCGCAGAGTCGCCCGCTGCATCCTGCGATGGAACTATTTCAAACACGCCCATTACTGTATGCCCGGAACCAACACTGCCACCTTCGGGCATGTTATCATCCTTTAACGCGTCGCTGCGGTTATTGTAGCCAATAAGCCTGTACTCTCTTACAAGCAAAGGGTTAAATTTCACGTTCAAAAAAGCATCATCGGCAACAGTGTAAATAGTTTTGGCAAACTCCTGTATCAACACTTTCTCAGCCTCCTGGTAATTATCTATGTAAGCAAAATTACCGTTGCCTTTTTTTGCCAGCGCCTCCAGCTTGCTGTCTTTGTAGTTGCCCATACCCACGCCCAGGCAGGTAAGGTAAATACCCGTTTGCTGTTGCCGTGTAATTAGTTTTTCCAGTTCTTCTTCTGTTGTTTGCCCTACGTTAAAGTCGCCATCGGTAGCAATAATTACCCGGTTATTGCCATTGCGGTTAAACGAGCGGCCCGCCAAAGCATAAGCGGTTTTAATAGCGGCTTCTCCCGGTGTATCTCCACCTGGGCTAAGGCGGTCAATAACATCGGTAATCTGTTTTTTATCCGCGCCAGATGTGGGCTGCAGCATAATACCCACACTGCCGCCATATACTACTATGGCAACGGTGTCCTGGCTGCGCAGGTTTTCAACCAGCAGTTTTAAACCAGCCTGTATCAGCGGCAGGCGGTTGGGCATATCCATAGAGCCGGATACGTCAATTAAAAAAACCAGGTTGGTGGGCGGCACTGTATCAAGATTAATCTTAGGCGCCTTCATCTGCACAAAAAGCAGCTTGTTCCGGCTGTTCCAGGGGGCAGGAAAAAGTTTGGCCCGGCACGCAAACCTTCCTTCGGTAACAGGCAGGTCGGTATCATCAAAATGAAAATAATTAAGCATTTCCTCAATGCGCACAGCATCGCAGGGCACTTTTTCATTCATGTTAATAAAGCGGCGTATGTTGCTGAACGAAGCCCTGTCTGTAGTAAGGGCGAAGCCGGTTTCAGCAAAGCGGTCCGCTTCAATAAAATCGTTTTCAACAAGGCGGGTATAGCTTTCATTAAAGCTATAGTCACGGTTGTTGTTGCCATCAAGCAGGTTTTTTGTAAATGAAGAAAGCTTATGCCGGGTAATGCTGGCACCAGCCTGCGTGGCCTTCATTACAAAAGACTGGTATTTGTTGGCTTCCACCCGTTTCCTTACCGGTTCGTAACCCTGTAGCTGCAAAAAAATGCTGTCGCTTTTAACCGTTAGCGGAATGCCGAATGTGCCGTAAGAACCCGTCTTGAAAGGATAAGTGCCCCTGGAAGAAAGATATATGTGTACATTGGATAATGACCTGCCCAGTTCGTCGTGCACCTCACCACGAAGATAATATTGGGGATAGCAGGCCGATATACAGCAACCCAGTATAGCAGCAAGCAGTAATTTTTTCAACCGGGTATAATTTGCTGTAAGTTAAGTGAAAGATTGAAATTGAACAGCAGAGATAAGAGGAATTTGGGGCTTTCAGTTTTCTGTTCTTTGTTGGTGCTGCAGTACCGGCTGTTCATTGCAACTCCGCCACAGCACCCAACGCACAGCCCCTCAGCGGGGTTTCCATTTCCATCCGGCAGCCATTAAGCTTTACCAATTCTTCCCGGCTTGCTGTTGCGGCTGTTGCAGCATCGTAATATGCATAGTGCCGGGGCTGTAATTGGTATAACCCGGCAGGCTTAGCTTAGTACAAGTATTGAAAATTGTTGCTCAAGGGTAAGAGAGTTTTCCAGCAACAGGTCAATTAAACCTTCGCCATATACTGCATAGAAACCGGCCAGGTTTTCAACCCTTTCCTGCAGGTTATTATTGGGAAAAAGCACTGCCTTTATTTTCTCTATCCGCTCTTTCTCTGTACCAAATTTTCTTTTTTCAGCACGCAGCATTTTCTTTTCCAGTTCTTCCAGCCGTTGCAGGGCTTTTTTGCGCAGCGCCATCACATGGTCGTGCAGGGATGCATCTATGTTTACGGCTACATCCATAATACCATCATACAATTCCCCCACCTTAGATAGCTGGCCGTTAAGACCAACAGGTTTATTGCTGCGCTGTGTAACAATCTTATTCATCAGCTCATGGTCATGCTCAAATAAATCCGCAAGGGTAATGCCTATGCTTTCCGTTTTCTTTTTCAGCTCTGCGGGTACCAGCAAAAATGAATTGCGTAATATCAACACGGGATAAGGCACTTCCGCAGCCTGGAATACCCCCTTCAGTTCCAGCCAGTAGGCAAGCTCCCCTCCCCCGCCGATAAAAGCGATGTTAGGCAGCAATGTTTCCTGCAGGGCGCCACGTAAAATAACATTGGGGCTAAACCTTTCCGGGTGTTGCCGCAGTTCTGCCAATATCTCCTGTTGGGTAAACGTAAGGCCAAGGTTATTAACGGCATAGTCATTGCCTTGCCGTTCTATGCGTTCCCTTTTGTCTTCCGTTAAATAAAAAAGGTTCAGCTCCCGGCCACCCGCCTGTACTTTGTACCCATGTTGCTCCAGTTGCTGCAGGGTTTGTGTAACTGCTTTGTAAGAAAACTGCTCTGTAAGTTCTTTTTCAATAACAGGTATGAATAATTCTTTCAGCTTAGCATTATCCGGCACCAGTATTACTAGGCCGTAATGACCAAACAGGTCATTAATCAACTCCAGCGAAGCCTGCTGAATGGTTTGTTTCTCCTTATATGCCTGCCTGAATTTTGCCGCTATTTCCTTACCGTAAGGCAACACCCCCAACTGGCCTTCCATTTCGGTAATAAGGCTCAAAAAAGGCTTGTCAATTTTCATTCTGCCAACAGCGCCGGTTTGCTTAGTTTGCCAGGTATATTTTTTACCATTGATGGTTATAGTGCCCAGTTCATCCAGGTCGGCATCTTCGCTACCCATGTAATACACAGGCACAAAATTGTAATCCGGCAGTTGCTGATGCAAACTGTCCGCCAATTGTATGGCATGCAGAATTTTATATACAAAATACAACGGGCCCGTAAATATGTTGGGTTGGTGCGCAGTGGTTACTGTATAGGTATTGTTTTGCAACAGCAGTTGCAGGTTTGCCTCCAGTTTTTCAGCAAGGGGCAGGCCATGGTACTGGCTGGTTAATTGCTGCATCAGCACATTGCGGTTGTACGCGATATGCTGCCTTTGTGCAATGGCATCTTTTATGCCCTGCAGATTGGGTGCATGGGTATAAAACTGTTGCAGGCCGGGCTGGCCAGAAAGGTAGTCTGTAACGGTTTTTGAAAAAAAACCCGTTTGGTTATATGCTATATGGCTACACACAACTTCCGCTGTTGGGGCGGAAGCTGTTATATGATTAGCACTGGTTTTTAAATTGTTGTTGTGGTGCATTACAAGCTTTGCAGGATTTTCATGGCAAATTAACACGATTATTTATACAGCTTTGCTACCATTTAACAATCTTTCACAAATCGAAAACATAGTTGTCTGTTGTAAAACATCCGTGGAATTGTAAACTGCAGCCTGTGCAGGGTAAACCGTATCTTTCCACAATTCGTGAAAACTTGTCGCACCTACGGCGCTCCTTTTGCATAGAATTTTCCTTACCTGCAAACATGCAGCACTACGAGGCATTGTTGTTCTATGTCCTGTTGCTACATGTTTCATGTCAGGCATGGCGCCTGGCAACAGTATCCTGCACTATCAAACAATTCAATCATCCGCAAGCGAAACCCAGTCGGCCGCAG
Organism: Foetidibacter luteolus; assembly: GCF_009650435.1. Classification (GTDB taxonomy): domain Bacteria; phylum Bacteroidota; class Bacteroidia; order Chitinophagales; family Chitinophagaceae; genus Foetidibacter; species Foetidibacter luteolus. Next base: position 10,915 of record NZ_VVIP01000004.1, on the reverse strand, counting down.
TACCTGCTTTTTGCCTTAGTATAACATTTAACTGGGCTACATGGTGCTGCACGTGTCTTAAGTTGTAGAACAAAATTTCCAGTATGGTATAGTTCTCTACAATAGCCGGGCATAAGCCATGCAGGTTAATCTCGTCATCTTCAATCCAACGGCTGTTGAGTTTATCTGCAGCAGGCAGCGTTAGCAGGTTTTTACATTTCGCCCGTGCAACAGACAGGTAGTCCATAATTTCCTGCCTGCTATACAAACGGTTGGGTATTACATCATCCACGGCTTCGGGCGGTAATTTATCGGCATCCACCAGTGTAAATGGTAAAAGCGGGCTGAATTCACGAACCGGGATGGTAAGATAATAATCAAGAAAAATGGCAGTATGGCAGGCCAGGTAAAAGAACTTTTTTTCGTTTTGCCAAAGCTCATCCGGGCATAGTTCAACAGCGCTTTTCAACATGTCAATAGCCGCCCCGAAGTTTTTCCATAAACATTGCCTGAAAGCTTCCTGCATGGCTTATTATTTTAACCTTTCCAGCACCCCTTTGCGTTTTACAATATTCTTGTAGTCCCACTGAATATCACGGGCCTTGCCCAGCCAGCGCTTTAAGTCGCTTTTGTTTACCTGCTTTGCTTCTGTGTACCTGGCTTCAGCAGCTTTAAAGCTTCCTTCGGGCAGTAATGCCGGCTCATCAAAAGATTGCCCGCTCCAAAACAACAATCTTACACTATCCTTCAATTTACTATACCCAACTATGGGATTGCCCTCTAAAAACCAAACAGGGTGGCGGTGCCAGACTTTGTTTTCAGCCTCAGGCAAATGGCGGGAGATTTCCTTGTACAAAAGTTCGCAGATAGCCTTGTCATTCTCAGCAAGCGCTGCGTGATAGGCAATGACATCGTCATTCATGATAATTGTGTTTTATGGTTATTGCGCAGTAGCCGGCTGATTACCCGGGATACTAAACAAATACAACGGTAAAGCTGGCAATAAAACCGCTGGCAACATTGCCGGTAACGGACATAGTAAGCGCTTCATAACTTTTTTTATCACCTCTTAACTCAATGTCTTCATCCAGCGTAACAGGATTTTTTCCTTTGCCGTACAGCGGTGTGGCATACGCAGCCTCTTCCACCGTTTTAGGTATAAAAAAGTTGGTGGTTTGTTTTGTTACGTTCCCAACTTTTACCTTGCCATGTATATGCGTAAGCCTGCGGTTATACCAACCGGGAAAAATTGTTTGAAAACTGCACCTTCCGTTTGCATCTGTAGCCTGGTAACCCCTTAACCATTTCTGGCCCACTGTATTTTCCGCCGCTTCATCGCTGTACTTGCCCTCTTTATCGCAATGCCATATATCAACTATCGCGTTTGGGATAGGCTTGCAATGCACATCTTCTACTGTAAAAAGCAGCGTTAAGGGAATGCCAGTTCTGTCTTCGGCAATATTGCTGCGGTTAAGTTGCTCATCTATGTAAAAAGGCCCTTCAGGAACGGGCGGCGTTACATTAGCGCCGCAATCTGTAACAGCGGGCTGCTGGTTACCAGAACTGGTTGCTTTACAAGCGCTTAACAGCAACGGGATAGAAGTAGCCGTAATTGCAAGATTTTTTAAAAATTCATCCCTTTCCATGCGGTGTAGTTTTAGTAAAGAAAATAACCGGCAGCACAACTGCATTAGAGTGACAACCAGGTTAAATATATAATTAAAACCTGATTGTTAACCGGCAGGATGATTGCGAGCAGATAATTTACAAAAGCAAAAAAGTATTTAAAACAACACCCTGCCAGCAAAACAATCAGCGTGCTGCACCTTAGGGTGAGGGATTGCAGCGGTTACCCCGCTGAAGCCTTCGCCGCCCGGCCTTGTGGCGGAGTAATAGCGGAAAGCCCGGCCCCTTGCGATAGCTTGGGGACACCCCCTGCTATATTTGCTTTATCCTCAACCACTTCCCCCCAAACCGTACACAAGCTGTATCGAAACCGTACACCCGCACCAGTAAAATTTATTACAAATAATTGCCTGTCAGGCGCTAACAGCAATGGCATATTTTTATATTTGTTTTGCTGACTATTGCGATACATGAAAGATGAAAACCGTTTTTGGGCATTGATGGCAAGAAAGCTGTCTGGCGAAGCTTCGGAACAGGAATTGGCCGAACTGCAGGACTTGCTGCAACATAATCCGGCCTTTTCTGCTTCTATGGAGCTGATGGCGGCTGCATGGAAATCAGCCCCCGAAACCGCCATGCCCAATGACGAAGAAGCCGCAGCCAAACGTTTGCTGCAAAAAGCAAGGCAACAACAGCCCCCAATACCCACCAACCGCCCCGCCGAATTATACGAACCTATTGCCAAGCGCCGCCGTAAAAAAGATGGCCGCTTACATGCATGGCCCTGGTTTGGTTACGGCCGGATGAACAGCTATGTTAAAAGCGGCATACGCAACTTGCTGCGCAACAAAGGTTTTTCCTTCATCAATATTTTTGGGCTGGCTATTGGCATGGCCAGCGCCATACTGCTGCTTTTATGGATTGCCGGGGAACTTTCTGTTGACCAGTTTCACCAAAACAAAAGCCGTGTTTACCAGGTGTACAACAGGGCTAAAATAAATGGCAATACAGAAACCTGGGGTGCTACACCCATGGCTATGGCGCCTGTTTTACAAAAAAACTATCCACAGGTGCAGGATGTTGCAAGGATAAACTGGGTTGGCGCATTTGTACTATCTGCCGGGGATAAGCACCTGCAATGCGAAGGCTACCTGACTGACCCCGGTTTTTTCAACATTTTCAGTTTTCCCTTGCTGAAAGGTAATACCAGTACCGCATTAGCAGGCAGGCGCTCCATAGTGGTTACCGAGCAAATGGCTAAAAAATTATTTGGCAGTGAGGAAGCAATGGGCAAACAGGTAGCGGTTGACAGTACCACTTTTATTGTGTCAGGCATTTTAAAAGATTTGCCGCATAATACACAGTTTCATTTTGACTACCTGGTACCCTGGAGCTACACCAAAGAGGTTGGCTGGGAAAACCTTAGCTGGACCACCAACTCCATACGCACTTTTATACTTGTTAAAAACGGTGTAACGGAACAGGCGGCCAATAACGCGTTGCGCAATATTACCCGTGCCCATGCGCCAGAGCTGAACAATGAAATTTTTGTGCACCCGATGGCCAAATGGAACTTATGGTCAAGATTTGAAAATGGCAAAATTGTGGGCGGCAATATTGACGACGTGATACTCTTTGGCATGATTGCAGGCCTGCTATTGCTGGTGGCCTGTATTAATTACATGAACCTTAGTACAGCCCGCAGCATGAAGCGGGCTAAAGAAGTGGGCATACGCAAAGTGGCTGGCGCCGGTAAAACATCGCTGGTGCAGCAATTTATGCTGGAGTCTGTAATACTTTCCCTTATAGCCGGGGTTGCCGCCGTAGCCATTGCGCACCAATGCCTGCCCTTGTTTAACAAACTTACAGGTGCGCAACTGTATATGCCTTACACCAACCTGTATTTCTGGTTGCTGCTGGCGGCGTTTATATTGCTTACCGGCATTTTTGCGGGCAGCTATCCGTCGTTTTACCTGGCAGCTTACCAGCCTATTAATGTGCTAAAGGGCAATTTTAAGCATGTAGGTTCTATTTTTAACCCCCGCAAAGTACTGGTGGTGGTGCAGTTTAGTTTTGCCATTATTTTCATCATTTGCACCATTGTTATTTACCGCCAAATTGATTATGGCCGCAAACGGGACCTGGGTTTTGAAAAAGAAAACAGGCTGTTTGTTTACAATAAGGGCGATGTACAAAAGAATTTTCCATTAATACAACGAGAGCTGCTGGCAAGCGGCGCTGCCAGCCTGGTAACACGCACCAGCTCTCCCATTACAGATATCTGGAGTTGGGAGAGCAGCTATGAGTGGGAAGGAAAAAACGAAAGCTATAAGCCCATGTTTACCCGGTTTTCTACAGACAAAGATTTTACAAAAACCATGGGTATTAAGCTGTTGCAAGGCCGCAATATTGATATAGAAAAATACCCCACGGATACAATGGCCATAATGCTTAACGAGTCTGCCGCAAAAGTTATGGGTTTTACAAACCCCGTGGGCAAGCAGTTAAAAAGCCACGAAGGCACATGGCAGGTAGTAGGCGTAGTAAAAGATTTTAACCCCGGCAGGCCATATGAGCCTGTTTACCCCGCAGTAATACAGGGGCCCGGCAAGGCTTACAACTGGTTTGGAACAATAACGGTAAAGCTAAACCCAGGCCAATCCGTGCATGCAAGCCTGGAAAAGATAAGCGCCATATTTAAAAAGTATAACCCACAATACCCCTTTCAACGGTATTTTGTTGATGAAGCTTACGCCGAAAAATTCAGCGGCATACTTCACTTCGGCACATTTGCTGGGCTTTTTGCCGGGCTTACCATATTCATTTCCTGCCTGGGCATTTTTGCGCTGGCTGCCTACATGGCCGAAAACCGGGTAAGGGAAATTGGGGTACGCAAAGTGCTGGGCGCTTCTGTGGCTGCTATTACCACGCTGCTGTCAAAAGATTTTTTGCGGCCGGTACTTATTTCAGTTATCATCGCATCGCCTGTAGCCTGGTGGGTAATGCACAACTGGCTGCAAAATTTTTCTTACCGCACCAGTATAAGCTGGTGGATTTTCGCACTGGCAGGCGCAGCTTCCATTATTATCGCGTTAGTTACCGTTAGCTTCCATTCCATCCGTGCGGCCATGGCCAGCCCGGTAAAGAGCTTGCGTGTGGAGGGGTAGTGTAAAAGGCGAGTGGGAAGTGGTGAGTGGCGAGTGAGAAGCGGGTTATTAAACTACACTACATACAGCAATCCAGATACTTTTACACCGTACATCCCACATCGTACATCTTACATTCCCTTCACATCGTACATCCCACATCAAACATCTTACATAAAAAAGTACTTGGTACTTCCTAACTCGTACTTGGGGGTGTCCCCAAGCTATCGCAAGGGGTCGGGCTTTCCGCTACTACTCCGGCACAGAACCCCTGCTGCGATGGCTTCACCGGGGTAGCCGCTTCAATCCCTCACCCAAAGTGTAACAGGCTGTTTTTTTCGCAGGCAGGCCTTACATACATTTTTTTAATTCCGCAAATCAATACTTGCCATTAAATTCGCCGCAGAAAAGCTAAACCCTTATTTATGAAGAAAATTTACGTACCACTGCTGCTGGCAGTTATAAGTTTTACCTCATGCCAGAAAGAGATCAGTTGGGGCGATGATGTTATAACCGACGATGGCCCTATAGTTACCAACCCCTCCGACACTTACCAGCCACTGACAGCCGGCTCTACCTGGACATACCGCATGCACCAGACTTTTAAGTTTGACGATTCCATGTTTGAAGGGTTCGATTTTGCGTCGCTGGGTTTTGGCTCCATCGAAGAGTTTTTGGAAGCTTTTGGCTTTTCATCCATATCTTTTGATACCACTATTGAATATACTTCCAAATGCCTTGATAAAGACAGTACCATCAACAACAAAGTTTACCGTGCGGTGCAGGCTAATATGGGAGGTATTGAACGGATAGGCTATAACTGCCGCGTAAACGGCGACTATTACCAATACGGAAACTTAGTGAATGTAAGTACCGGGACAACAGATATAATCGGTCTTGAAATGCTTTACCTCAAAGATAATATGCCCGTAGGCACTTCATGGGATAAAACAGTATCCTTAAGCAACGGAGCCGTAACCAAAATGGTTTACAGCATTAAAAACAGAGGTTTAAGCAAAACAGTAAACAGTATTACTTACAAAGATGTTATACAGGTAGAAACAATTGCCACGCCCCAATTGCCTGCCGGTTCGCCGGAAATACCGGGTTTTGATATCAAATCTGTAACAAATAACTTTTTTGCCAAAAATATTGGGCTGATATATCAGGAGGCAAAAGACGGATTAGGCACCACATCTACAGTAGAATTGATAAAAGCTGAAATTAAGTAAAGGGGCACAGCTTATGTATACATACATAAAACAGCATCGCCTATCAAATAAGTGAGCCTTTACAGGGCTGCCTTCCATTTTTTAACCGCGGGTAAAACCCGCGGTCATTTTTTGTGCTTTATAGAAATAGAGCAAGCTCACGCTTGAATTATAATTTTTCAGGGCTATACTTTCTTAGGCGGCAAAGCAAACGCAACGGCTTCGTGTTCAAAATGTCCTTTGTGCGATCCATCGCAGAAGGGCTTGTTGGATGAAAGGCCGCAACGGCAGATGGAAATAATTTCCCTTCCACCAAGATCGTAGGGTGTGCCGTTCCTGTCAACTATTTCAAAATCGCCTTCCACTTTTAAAGAACCATTGTTGTTTACCGTAATTTTTGCCGCAGCCATGTGATATTTTTTAGTCGGCAAATCTAACCAATTGTAACATATAGCACCAGCTAAAAAGCATGGCAAGTGGTAACAAAAGTTTTGCTGTTTCACAAGCAGTATCAAACGCCAAACATTACTGCCAGATAACCGACATTATACCGCAAGCCGCTTTTACCAGCATTAACCCGTCAATGATAATCAGGTAATACAAAATGCTTTTACGGCGGTGCAGAGAATAGGCAACCAGCAACAACAAAAGGAAGGGGATACTGTTGATGATAACCCTGAAGAAAGCGAAGCTGTTGAAATAGGCAAACACAAGAAAAGCCAGCCACCCGGCCAGGCAGAGCGGTATAATAATGTAGAAAATTGTTTTACGCAGCCCAACACGCACCACAAAGGTCTTTAACCGTCGGTTATGGTCTGCGGCGTAATCCTTAATGTCGAACATAATGCAGAGTACGGTAATGAACATCCAGTTTTTAGCCAGCAACCATAGGCTGAATATAGAAACTTCGTACGCACTGAAGGATTGAATGTACTTGAAAACTACAGGATATATGGTTACCGCCCCGGCCCATACAAAGCCTATAACAAAAGGTTTCAGAAAACCATTTTTGCGCAGGTTGTAACGTTTGCTGCGTTTCCACGAAAGGCCGTAATACAATATCGCGGCCACCGGTACGGTAAGGATACCCAGCCAGTTAAGCAGTGATAGACGAAAAAGTCCCTGATAATACATTAACAGGTAATAAACAGCACCGGTAACGGTTACAATGGCGAGCACCACCTGTGAAATTTTTGCCTGCTGTTTATGCAAGCGGTACCATGCTGTTCTTGCATTAACGTTTTTTTCGCCGGATTCGCTTATGTATGCTTTAGTATAGTAGAATACCGTGGCCGTTGCAACCAACAAGTAATAAAACCAGGGATTTAAAGGAACGCCCATTTGCATGGATGCCTCTACAGATAAGGCCACAGCACAGGCGGCATAAAAATAGTTTCCAAAAAAAACAAGCTTGATGAATCTGCTAACCAATGTGCTTATTGAAGATTGAGTGAAGCAAAAGTAATGTAAACTGTTTGGGTGGAGAAGATGAATATAACTCTACATGTGCTTGAGCTACCATAAATACTTTCGCTGCATTTTTTTGCGCAAAACATACTCTACCCGGGGCTGAAAAGCTGCCCAAAGAACCAACCGATGAAAGGATTGCGACGAAGTCCCCATGAAATACTGTCGCTGGTAGCCAAAATTCGTGAATGGTGAATAGTCAATGGTGAATAAATGTCGTTTAGATAAGAACCCACATTGACTACCCATTTGTTAAAAGCGGGTTTAATTTTATTACCGGCAACTGCACCATACACCAGCTTTGTACTTTCATTTAATGAAGGCCAACACCTGCCAATGTATACTGCTGCTTTTATTAATCATACCAGGCAGTTTTTATGCTCAAAAAATTTCCGGCACTGTAACAGGCACAGATAATAAGCCGCTCGGCTTTTCTTCTGTAACCATAAAAGGAACAGGCGTGGGCGTATCGGCCAATGCACAGGGCACTTACGAGATTACAGTAAAACCCGGCACTTACCGCCTGTTGTGCCAGCGGATAGGCTACCGCACCGCAGAAAAAGAGGTGCAGGTAACAGGCAACACCAGGGTTGATTTTGTGCTGGAAATACAGCAATACCAACTGAATGATGTGGTGGTAAAATCCGGCGGCGAAGACCCGGCTTACGCCATTATAAGGCAGGCCATAAAAAAGCGCCCCGACTATGAGCATGAACTGAAAAAATTTACATGCAAAGTGTATATAAAAGGCCAGCTAAGGCTCCGGGATTTTCCTAAGAAATTCCTGGGCAAAGAGGTTGACTTTGAGGACGGCGATACCAGCAAAAAGAAAATTCTTTTCCTGTCTGAATCTTTTTCAACCTATGCAGTAAATGGTGATCAACAAAAGGTAGAAGTGTTATCCACCAAAGTTAGCGGCAGCAGCGATGGGTATGGTTTTGCCACGCCGCAGATTATTTCTTTTTACCAGAATAATGTACGTGTCGGTCGCAACTTAAATCCCCGCGGTTTTGTTTCGCCTATTGCAGACAATGCCCTAAATTTTTACCGCTATAAACTGGAGGGCACTTACTTTGAAGACAACCGGATGATTAACCGCATTAAGGTAACCGCCCGCCGTAAGTACGAACCTGTGTTTAACGGCTACATTAATATTATAGAAAATGAGTGGCGCATTGCCAGTGTTGAGCTTAGCGTGGACAAGGAGCAGCAGATGCAGTTTTTGGACACACTTAAAATTGAGCAGTTGTATGCGCCTTACCAGGGCACATGGCTTTTACAGCAACAGGTGGTGTACCCTTCTGTAAAATTCTTTGGCTTTGACGCGTACGGCAGCTTTGTACAGGTGCACAAAGATTTTAACCTGCAACCCGAATTTGAGCAGGGCTATTTTAATGACATTGTTGTTGACTACAAAGACAGCTCAAACAAAAAACCGCCGGCCTATTGGGATTCCATAAGGCCACTGCCCCTGCAGCAGGATGAAGCCGCGGATTACATAAAGAAAGACAGCCTGGAAAAACTGAAACAAAACCCGGCATACCTCGACTCCCTGGACCGTAAAAGAAATAAGCTTACAATCGCCGGCATACTGCTTACCGGCCAATCGTACAGCAGGGAAAAGGATAAGCTTAACATCAGTTTTCCTTCTGTTGTAAATATGCTTAACTACAACACGGTAGAAGGCGCCGTTATCAACTTTAGCCCTGCGCTTAATAAAACATTTGCAGACATTGGTAAAACCTTCTCCGTCTCTCCCACCCTGCGGTACGGCTTTAGCAACAGGCATTTCAACATGCACTTCAAAAGCAGTTACCAATATGGAAAAAAAGCCAGGCAGTCTGTCAGCATTTCCGGCGGCAAACAGGTATTGCAGTTTAATAACCTGCAGCCAATTACTGAAGTGGTTAACAGCATATCCACGCTTTTTTACGAACGCAATTATATGAAGCTGTACGAAGCCTGGTTTGGCAAACTGCAATACAGCAAAGAGCTGGGCAAAGGTTTTAATGCTACCATTGCCGCCGAATACCAGGACAGGCTGCCCCTCGAAAACACCAGCAGTTATAGCTGGAAAGATTATTCTGACAGGGCCTTTACACCCAACTACCCGCAGGCAGCAGGCGCCCCCATGCCGCGTAACCAGGCAGTAACGGCATCCGTTTTGTTACGGTGGGTGCCCGGCACCAAATATATCCGCCTGCCGGAAGCTACTTTTGGCATCGGCTCTAAATACCCTACGCTGGAATTATATTATAAACAGGCCTTCAACAATGTACTGGGCAGCGATGTGCAATACAGCCGCTGGAATTTCTCCATTTACGATGCCCTTAATATGAAGCTGGCAGGAAGAATAGATTACCGTTTTTCTGCCGGTGGCATTTTTAACAGCAGGCAGGTGTTTTTGCCAGACTACCAGCATTACGCCGATAACGAAACGGCAATAGCTTCAGTTTATCTCAACAGCTTTCAGCTAATGCCATATTACACTTACAGCAACACATCAACGTTTCAAAGTTCCGCACATATTGAGTACCATTTAAACGGTTTGCTTTCCAACAAAATCCCCTTACTTAAACAGTGGAACTGGTACTTTATTATCGGCGGTAATGCCTTGCATGTTGATAGCAGCCGCAAATACGCTGAAGTATTCTTCTCCATAGAAAACATATTGAAAGTAATACGGGTAGATTTTGTGCAGGCATTTCAAACAGGTAATAAACCAGGCTTCGGCATAAGGTTGGGTATTCCTGGCTTTTTAACAGGCGGCAGGGGTAACCAGTAGTTTTATGGGCCCGGCGGAAGGTAGTACTATGAGGCTTTACTTGCGTCGCACACTTGTGCGGTTGGATTCGCTGCGGAGCTTTTCCCGCATAGTAGCTTTTGTTTCTGCCGCCTTTGGCGTCAGCAACTTGAGAAAGAAAGTTCGTTCAATCAGCCATGCTAATTTCGCAATATAGAGGCAGGTGTAATAAGCGCATTATGCAACCTGTGTTCCGGAGGAACACTTTGTGGGTAGAACATTGCAGGGTGTCATCCTGCGTTCCGGAGGAACGCTTTGTGCTTGTATTAATGGGGATGAGCACAAAATGTTCCTCCGGGAAAGCTCAAACGAATCGTTACTTATCTCCTCCTTATAGATCTTACTAATAAGTGATTGACTTTTAAATAATTGCAACATTAATCACTTTTATAGCTTGGTAACTTTACAAAGAGTAGCAACAATTTATTCGACTAAAAATTCGACTAATTATGTTGTTTCCAATCAGACCAATTTGCAATGTCCGAAAAACCCGCAGAGACGGAACAAGCCTTATCCAGATTCAGTATTGTTACAGTTCAGACAAAAAAACACTGCTTAATACCGGTATAGCCATACCTCCCCGGTACTGGATAAAAAAACGCTTATCCATTTCTGACGACTTGCCAGCAATTTATGGCAACGTTATGAATTTAAATAGTGAACTCAAGCGAATGTTGCGCATT
>NZ_VVIP01000039.1 GCF_009650435.1 Foetidibacter luteolus | reverse complement strand
TGCGCATTGCGGAAGATATCGTTGAGTTTTCTATCCAAAAAAACCTTTCAGACCCGGTAACATTTTTAAAAAAGACATTCAGGCCTGATTTTAATGTTGCCGAATTACATAGTAGAATCGAAGAATCCAGAAGTACGCTAAATAGAGAATCACCTGACTTTTTCGCTGAAATGCAGGATTAGATAAATGAATATTTATCATATGGCAAAAGAACAAACGGCACTTTCACACACTCATGCATTGACTGACAGGGCTATTTTGTTTTAGCTTTAAACATATATCCGATCCTTAATCCCAAATAGTTGTTACGATCTTTTTCATCGCTTGTGGCGGAAATATTACTGATACCTGCATTATAATTTATCATAAAAAATATCCCGCTCTTAAGCTGCCAGCCGGCCAATAGATTTACGCCAAACTCAAAAGGTTTAAAGTCTGCATCATCGCCGTTGCCAAATTTCAAATCGCCATGTTCATTATACATGCCGGTAATCTTATATTTACCAGATAATCCATATGCGAAGGAGGGGCCTGCACCGAAAAAGAATTTTCCATTTACACAATATACCACATTCAGCGGCACCTCAATGTAATTCAGAGTAGTATTGTACTTTATATCTTCATTGGAAAAATTTACAGTCCCCCCTTTTTGTACAAAATTTAATTCAGGACGAAAGCCGACATGGTTTGAGATGGATGATGATAAGGTTAATCCGCCGATAAAGCCGACTTTGGCATCAGAGGTTAACGTAACTCCACCCTGCTTTGCGCTAACAAGTGCAGATGAAATACCTGCAGAAATACCAAAATGGGTTTGCGCATTGGAATAGCTTACCAATATACTCATACTGATAAGTAAATAGATAATCTTTTTCATACAATTATTTTATTAGTTAAGAATGACTGGCGTTTAATTGTGATTGAGTCAATTTACAAGCACTCCAACATTATCGTTGATTGATGCTCACTCAAGAATATTAGTCATGCGGAGTGCAATTAGTTTACGCTGTTGAGTCTGCCTATTTTTCTAATCCTGTTGTTGCCGCCATCGCAGATTAAAAGGTTTCCGTCGGCATCGAAAGACAAGCTGTTAGGGTGGTATAATATCGCGTTTACGGCAGGTCCGCCGTCACCGGCGAATCCGTTGGTTCCGTTGCCTGAGACAAGTTTGATAATGCCTGTTTTTTTATCTACAGCATATACCTGGGAAAGAATTTCATCCGAAATAAAAAGATTACCATTCTTATCTATTGCAATACCAACAGGCTGGGCAAAAGATGCCTCTGTCGCTAATACGCCCATGCCGCTATTCCCTAAAACTCCGTTGCCAGCTACGGTGGAAATTTTATCAGTTAGAGCATTTATTTTTCTGACCCGGTAATTGAATTCATCGCTGACATAAATATCACCGCATTCCTCATCCACTGTTATGTTCCATATAAAATTAAAATTGGCGTTCTTTGCAGACCCGCCATCTCCGGCGTATCCACGATCGCCACTGCCTGCAATGGTGGATATTATTTTAGTCTGCATGTTTAATTTCCTTACACGAAGCCCTGTACCATCTGAAAAAATCAAGTTGCCATTATTGTCGAAAACAAGGCCAAACGGCTCATTAAGATTTGTTTCCAAAGCTTTATGACCATCACCATTAAAATCAGGTACGCCTGTCCCTGCAATGGTGTTTATAATGCCCGTTCTTCTATCTACCTTGCGAATCCTATTATTTGCTAAATCAGAAATGTACAGGTTACCTGCATTATCTGTTGCGGTATGAAATGCATACGCTAAACTTGCCTGTGTGGCCGGGCCGCCATCTCCTGAAAATCCTGCATTTCCATTTCCCGCAACGGTGGTAATTCTGCCGGTTCTTCCATCCACCTTTCTTATTACATTGTTACCTAAGTCTGATATATAAAGATCCCTCCTTATTTTATCAACATATACGTTTGACGGACTGTTTAGTAAAGCATAAGCAACGGGGCCGCCGTCGCCCGCATAACCATACACATTACTTCCTGCAAAGGTGTTAATAGCCGGATTGTTTAACATTAGCCTGGCCTTGCTTTTATCAGCCTGAATGTTCTGCAAATCAGTATCCGAAGGTGTTAATTCATTTTTCTTACAATTGGTAAAAAAGCAAACCAGCAGACATGCCGTTGCTAATATGTTTTTCGTTTTTTGTATAGGTTCCATGATTATTATTTTAGGCGCACAAATTATTATCGGCCCATACTTTTGTGTATAGCGAATTAGCAGTTTGAATCTTTGGATTTGCGATTGGGATACTTCAATTTGTAGCGGCGACAAGTTTTAAAATATCAGTAATTAACACCCGTCTGATGCAGGATAAACTATGCTTTCAGTTTAGTTATTCGTTATTTATTTAAAACTGCAAAATGAGAACGCCATCTTGCAAATACAGATAACAGAATAGGAAAATAATTTTTATATTTAGAAGATGAAACGTTGCGCCGCCATGGTTTTGCCCTTCATATGAAGATCATAATGTCTGTGCTGATTATTCTTGTAGATGCTGCATATGTTAAGGTACAGCAGTCAAAAGTTGACAGTTTAAAAAAACTGATAACAAAAACGGATTCAGGCAACGCTTCAATAGAATTATATATAAACTTAGGCTGGGCCTATCGTGATGCAAAAAGGATGGATTCCTGCGTATTGAGTTTAAACGTGCTATCGCAATTAACAAAGCAAATAATTACTGCTTAACAAAACAGTGTTGGGATGCCGGGAAGATTGCCTATGTATTGTTTGAAATGGGTGATTACCTGCGATCATTGCAATACGCAACTCAGCAGCTCGAACTAGGCAGGCAATTAAACGATACAGGCAGCGTTGGTGCAGCATACCTCGTGTTAGGTCACGATTACAGGGAGATGGGTGATTACCGCAATCCGCTCAATCATTATTCAAAGGCATTTGATACATGGGAAATTTTTCATAGATGCACACGTGAGCCGCCAGACAATACTTACACTATTCTTTGCATTGCTGAAACTTATTTAAAAATGAATAACCTTGATTCTGCTTTTCTCTATGCACAACATGGATATGCATTAGCGGGAGCTGTTTCATATGGTGTATTAATGCTGCTTGCCGAAAGAATATTGGGTGATATTTATTCGACGAAAGGCGATGATGGAACTGTATTAACATATTACAGGCAAAATGTTCCTGATTATGTGTGGTACAAAGAACGAAACAGGGATCTTGGGTTCGTATTAAACAGTTTGGCGCAAATATTTCATTGGCGAAATGAATATGATTCTGCAATATTTTATGCGAAACGGGCATTGGCAAATGCAGACAGGTTTCACGATCGGCAGAATCTTTATACAGCTTCGCGATTGTTGTATGTCTTGAACGACAGCTTGCACAATATACCCGAAGCTTTTGAGTATTTTAAAATAGCAGAAGCTGCCAAAGACAGTATTGCAAGTATTGATAGAATTAGGCAGGTGCAGGCGATTACCTACCATGAAGAGGTTCGCGAGAAACTACAGGTAGAAACTGATGCTAAAGCGGCAACTAGAACAAAACTCATCCTAATTATTGCATCCTTAGCCGGTTTGATTGTTACGCTTCTTGTATGGATAAGGGTAAGACAATTGAGACGTAAATACAAAGCGATACTGGAGCAAAAAGAACTGGAGAAACTTAAAACCAAACATGAAAAAGAGATGCTGGAATTGGAGGCCAAAGCGCTGCGTGCACAAATGAACCCGCATTTTATTTTCAATTGCATGAATTCGATAAAAGCGTTGATACAGGAAGGCGAAGAAGACAAAGCCATTAGTTACTTAACTACGTTTTCAAAATTGATAAGAACTATTTTTCAGAATTCAGACAAAAGAGAGATAAGCCTGTTTGATGAAATAGAAACATGCAAGCTTTATACACAGCTTGAAAGCATGCGTTTTGAAAATAAATTCAGCTACACTTTTGATATAAATAAATACATTGATCTGAAATCACTACCAGTTCCCGCATTAATTATTCAGTCTTTTATTGAAAATGCGATATGGCATGGCATCATACCTAAAGATGGCGGCTACGTAAATATAAGTGTGCAAAACGGAAATGAAGCAGTGCGTTGTACGATAGATGATAACGGCATTGGCAGGGAAATGTCGAAACAAAATAAATTCAAGACAGACTCAACACACCATTCAAAGGGAATGCGTCTTACTCAAAACCGTCTCGATCTTGATAACTTGACTCATGAAAGAAATGCTTCTCTTGAGGTCATCGATAAAAAAAGCAACGAAGGACAACCCACCGGAACAACAGTGATACTAAGGTTTATAGAAGTTTAATATGCCCGGCCAATGAAAATAAAAATATCAACATACTGGAAATGTCAGCTCATAGGATGGTGCATTATTGCTTTATTCTTATACTTTGTAAATATTGTTACTTCGCCAGAAGGAAAAGGCTTTTTTATACGTGCAGTTGCAACCGCTTTTTTTGGAATATTTTTCAGCCATTCGCTGCGGTTAACCATAAAATGGTTTAAAATATTTAATAACAGGCTGGCACTTCAAATAGTTTACCTGTCTTTGTTAAGCGCACTATGGGCTTTTCTCGGCACTGCCTTTTTTCTTTGGGTACTCACGGTTACAGGAATCCAACAAAGTACCAATCCACAAAACCCTCTTACGGACCAGTTTTTTCACTTCACCATTTATGCTTACTACCAGGTGTCGATAATTACTGTAAGCTGGACGGCAATTTACTTTTTAGTTCACTATATCAGGGAAATAAGAAAGGCAGAACAGAAAAAGGCGCAACTGAAAATAAAACTAATTGAATCCGAAGCCCAGGCGTTGCGGTCACAAATGAATCCGCATTTTATTTTCAATTGCATGAATTCCATCAAATCTCTTATACAGACAGGTGAAGATGATAAGGCGATTGATTACCTGACCACATTCTCAAAATTGATCAGAACTATTTTTAATAACTCTGATAAAAAAGAGATCAGTTTATTTGATGAAATAGAAACCTGCAGGTTATATACACAACTTGAAAGCATGCGCTTTGAAAATAAATTCAGCTGTACGTTTGATATAAATAAAAATATTGACCTTAAATCTCTATCGGTTCCCGCATTGATTATTCAGCCTTTTATTGAAAATGCGATATGGCACGGCATCGTGCCAAAAGAAGATGGAGGCTATGTAAACATAAGTGTACAAAACGAAAACGAAGCAGTTCGTTGTATGATAAATGATAACGGAATTGGCAGGGAAATGTCGAAACAAAATAAATTTAAAACCGACTCAACACATCATTCAAAGGGCATGCATCTTACACAAAGCAGGCTTGACCTTGATAACCTGATTAATGAGAGAAATGCATCGCTTGAAATCATCGACCAAAAAGATGAACATGGAAATGCAACGGGCACGAGCGTTATTCTTACCTTCAAAAAATATTAAAATGATCACCGCTATTATTATAGATGATGAGCAACATTGCATCAATTCACTTTCAGCGGACATATCAAAACATTGCGCCAATGTGGAAATACAGGCCATGTGCAATTCAGCCAAGGAAGGAATTATGGCCATAAAGAAATTGAAGCCGCAGCTTATCTTTCTTGACGTTGAAATGCCCTGGATGAATGGGTTTGAAATGCTTGAAATGTTTGATCATATTGACTTTTGTATCATCTTTACCACCGCCTATGACAAATTTGCAGCAAAGGCCTTTCGCATCAGTGCCGTCGATTATTTGTTGAAACCGATTGATGCGGGCGACTTAAAAATTGCCATAAAAAAAGCAGAAGAGAAAATAAATGCTTCAGGTGGTGTTATAAATATTCAAAACCTGCTGCATAATATCCGTCAGCCGGAGCTGCTGCAGAAAGTTGCATTGCCAAGCAGGGATGGATACCAGTTTGTATCCGCTCAATCTATTTTGTATTGTAGGGCCGAAGGCGCCTATACCAAAGTTTTCATCAGCGACAAACATCCGTTGCTGATATCAAAAACACTGGGTGATATTGAAGAGATGTTGCCGACAGGGATTTTTACTCGCATACATCATTCAACCATTGTTAACATGAATGCAATTACCAATTACTCCAGAACCGATGGCGGATATGTTGTTATGAACACTGGTGAAAAGCTGGTTGTATCCAAACCAAGAAAAGATGCTTTACTCGAAAAACTTGGGTTAAAGAAAGAGTAATAGTCTTCATTTGTGTATTCGGTTATCAACTGATTAATGGCCTGGAAAAAATTCCATCCATAGTATCCAAGGACAAATATGCGCTTGGTCTAAAAAAAGAGAAGCCGGTTAACCAGCGTAAATGCAGTGCAGAATATTGGAACGAAATTGTATCTGAGATGGGAAAATATTACAAAGTACCCAAAGACAAAATCGAAAAGGCAAGGAGAAGCAGGATCTACCTGAAATAATGACTTCAGTTCATCTCTTCAAATCTTCCTGATCTTTCGCAATAAATTGACTGTTGACCAATACAGAATCGTCTATTCGTAATGCTTTTAGTGTGCTTACTCCAGTTGATCTGTTGTGACCTTTCAATCCTTTTAATCAGGGATTCAAAGTAAGAGTGTGTCAAAATCAATGAGGATTCTGCTGGATTGTATTCTTTAAAAT
>NZ_VVIP01000038.1:135175-214367 GCF_009650435.1 Foetidibacter luteolus | reverse complement strand
CATCTTGATGTGTTAAAGGTTATCTTATTTTTTAACCTTGACACAGTTTATTTTACAGCCTCCTTCCGTAGGCCTCAAATGGTCTTCCGCATGCCTCAAATGATCTTCCGCAGGCCTCAAACGATCTTCCGCAGGCCTCAAACGATCTTCCGTAGGCCTCAAATGGTCTTCCGCATGCCTCAAATGATCTTCCGCAGGCCTCAAACGATCCTCCGTAGGCCTCAAATGGTCTATCTTAACCAACTTGCCCTACTAAACATCTCTACCACCCCGGTTCTGATACCGGCCTGTCTGCCGCGGCGCTGCCAAACGCTTTGTTGGGTTGCGGGCCCATTACAAACTGCAGGTTGCCGCCAGCCATAATATCCTTGTAGGCAATATAGCTTTTGCTGTAAGACCTGCCGTTCAACAGAACTTTTTGTATGTATATATTCTTATCGGTCAGGTTTTGCGCTTCTATTGCAAAGCTGCCGTTGGGCGTTTGCAGGGTTGTTTTTTTTAGCAAGGGCGTGCCGAACACAAACAACCCATTGGCCGGGTTTACCGGGTAAAAGCCTAAAGATGACATTACATACCAGGCGCTCATCTGCCCGGCGTCATCATTGCCGCAAAGACCTTCAGGGCCCGTGGTGTAAAAGGTTTTGGTAATGTGCCTTATTTTGGCCGCTGTTTTCCATTGCTCCCCGGCAAAAGCATAGAGGTAGGGTATGTGGTGGTTGGGCTCGTTACCTTGTGCATACATGCCCACAAGACCGGATATATCTGCCGATGCATGTTCCCCCATATCGCCGCTTACCACAAACAGGCTGTCCAGTTTGCGGGTAAAAGCCTTGTCGCCGCCAACCAGGGCAATCAAATGTTCTACGTTCTGAGGCACCAGCCAGGTGTATTGCCAGGCATTGCCTTCGGTATAGTCGCCGTACTCGTGTATGCTCTGGAAAGGGCTGAACGGCTCCCTGAAACTGCCGCTGCTCATTACCGGCCGCATGAATTTGGTAACCGTATCAAAGTAGCGGGTATAATAAGCCCCACGTTTGCTGTACACATCCGTATCTTCCTGCTTACCCAGCTTTTTGGCCACACGGGCAATACACCAGTCGTCAACAGCGTATTCCAAAGCTTTGGATACAGATTCTTTTTCCTTATCTGCCGGTATAAAGCCTGTTTCTTTCAGGTATTTCATACCGTAATCATCTCTTGTGGACGATGCTTTCATTGCTTCCAGTACTTCGTTACCATCCAGGTTGGTAAGCCCCTTCAGGTAGGCATCTGCCAACACAGGCACGCCGCTGTAGCCTACCATGCAGTCTGTTTCCCTGCCCTGCAGGTGCCAGATGGGCAACTTGCCCTGCTGCCGGTAAATTGCCATGAACGAGGCGGCAAAATCTGCCGCCCGGGCAGGCTGTATTACCGTCATTAGCGGGTTAAGTGTGCGGTAGGTATCCCACAACGAAAAGATGGTATAGTTGGTAAAGCCGGGGTTGGTATAAACTTTATCGTCTGCGCCGCGGTAGCTGCCGTCGTGGTCGTTGTACAGCGCCGGTGCAATCATGGCGTGGTAAAGGGCTGTATAAAAAATCTTTTTCTGCACGGCATCCGGCGTTTCAATTTTTATGGCAGATAGTGCCTGGTTCCATTTGTTGCGGCCTTCTTCCACCACTTTAGTAAAGCTCCAGTGCGGTATTTCGGCCTGTATGTTTGCCAATGCGTTCTCACTGCTCACGTTGCTTACGCCCACTTTCAGCAAAGCGGTGTTAACGCCTTTAAAAGACAGTATGCCTTTTACCGATTGTGCTTCCAGCGATGTACCGCTTACCGGTTGCCCTGCATTGTACAACACAAAATCTTTCAATGGCAGGCTGGTTCTTATGGCAAACCATATCTTCCTGTTACGGGCCCACTGTGTGGAGCTGCGCCACCCTACAATGGTAGAGTCATCCAGCTTTTGCATGGAGCCGTACATTTTCGGGTTTTTCCATTCCGGGCTATAGTTGGCTTCAAACAGGTCAACAATAATGCGGTTCTGTTTACCTGCGGGAAATTTGTATTTGTGAAACGCCACCCTTTCACTGGCCGTAAGCTCCACTTTTACACCGCTGCTTTTCAGCAGCAACGAATAATAGGATGGTTTGGCTGTTTCGTCTTTATGCGTGTAGTAAGACGCGTAGCCGGATTGCGGGTTATCCTGCGTGCCGACGCTGGTGCGTACATCCCCGGTGTAGGGCATTATGACGATGTCGCCAAGGTCGGCAATGCCGGTTCCGTTCAGGTGGTTTTGTGCAAAGCCTTTCACCACGCTGTCGCTGTAATGATAGCCCGAGCACCAGTCCCAGCCCTTGTGAATGTTGTTAGGCCCCACCTGTACAGCCCCAAAAGGCACGCTGGCGCCAATAAATGTGTGACCATGGCCGCCGGTGCCAATATATTCATCCACGTAATCAACAGCGCTGGCATTTTTTTGTGCATGTACGGTAACATTCAACGCACACAGTAAAAGCAAACTGGTCTTTCTCATCTTCATTTTCTTGTTGTGCTATTTAAAAAACAGTTATTGTCCGGGCTGCATTGCTGCTATTTGGCTTTGGTTGTGTCACTCACTTGTACGCCTTGTTCTCTATGCAGCATTGTGTAACATCACTTACTGTAACCACCGGCTTCACCCGTGGCTATTGTTATGTATGCCCTTCGGGTAACCGGCAGCCCAATGTCATTAAGTTAAGAAGAAAGATTTTGTTCTTTGCACCGTAGGTGCTACATGTTTGTAGAAAAACATGCATAAGGGAATTATGCCGCATGGCGGCTGCCCTTAAGCGACGATTGGGTAGCCACTACGTGGCATCCGCTCATCTAAAATGATCTTGTTTCTACAAACAGGAAGCCTCGATGGGGGCTTAATTTAATGACATTGACCGGCAGCCGGTTAATGACACGGCAACAAACCGGCAACCGGTAACTGGCAACCAGCAACCGGCTTTCGGGTGAGGGATTGAAGCGGTTACCCCGCTGAAGCCTTCGCAGCCGGGCCTTGTGGCGGAGTAATAGCACAACCGAGAAAAAGCAACTAAATGTTGCTTTGACGAAGGTTGCGAACGCAGTTCTGCCCGACCCCTTGCGCAGCTTGGGGGCACCCCCTAATCCTAACTTCCCTGTTGAAAGAACTACTGTATATCGTTTTTATCTGACTAAAAACTTACAGTTTAATTTTTGACCTCACCCCAACCCCTCTCCGAAGGAGAGGGGCAAAACCGCCTCTGGTAAAGACTTTCCGGAAATATATTTTTATGTGTACAATGGTGGGTGCTATTTATGGTTTAAACTCCACCCAATCTATTGTACATATATGTTGGTTGGGCGGCGTGTCTTTTTTGAACACAAAATACAAATCGTTCCTGCCACCCGGGTCTTTAACCGGGGCGCTTGTTTCTGCAAATTTCTCCCAATCGCCGGTGGCGCGGTAATCCATCGTGCCGATAACCGGCCCGCGGGCAGAACCTGTATGCACTTCAATAGTTGCACCAATATCTTTGGACGAATACCGGTAGGTAAGCGTTTTGATATTCTTAAGGTCAATGCCTTTTAAAACAAAGTAAGATTTGTTGTGTATGGAGCCAAGTTGCTTGTCCTGCCGTTGTATGTTGCTGGTTTTGTCGGCATCTTCTGCCTGTACACGGGCTGGGCGCAATACCAGCATGCCTGCGCCGGTAAGGGGCACTATACCACTGCCATCGTCTGTATAAGTAGCCGTAAGCACATAGCTGCCTTCGGTTTTAGGGCCGGCTTCTTTTAAAGCTATGGCGCCTGTTGCCGGCAGGCTGTCGTAGGTTTTCTGGCTGGCAAGGGAAAGAATATATTCCACAATTTTCCTCACATTTTCCGTGGGTAACTGCGGGTGGGCGCTCATATAATGTTCGCCCCATACGCCGGCGCCGCCTTTAATAATTTTCTGCATGAGCTTCTCTGTAATGCCGGGTGTACCACTGTAACGTTTGGCCACATCCATAAAGGAAGGCCCTACGGATTTATCATTAAACTGGTGGCAGGCTTTGCAATCGCTGGCTTCTATCATGGCCCTGGCCGGGCTTACAGCAATAGCGCCGGGCTGCTGGTGGCCGAGGGTGGCATAAGATGCTGCCTCTTTCGGAACATATTTCAGAGAAACGAGGAGTTTTTTGGTATCTATTGTTTTGTCTTCAGCATCGGTAGCCTGGGCAGTGTATTGCAGCGGCTGGCCTGCAAAGTAGAAGGTGCTGTTGCCATCGGTATTCACTGTTACCTTAGGGGTGGTGTTGCCTACTTTTATTTCCATGGTGCTGGTATTCTTTTCGCCGGATGGGTCTTTAACCGTAAGACTTACTTTGTACACACCATTTTTGCTGAACGTATGTTCTGGATTAGCTTCGGTAGAAGTTTCGCTGCCGTCGCCAAAATTCCACTCGTATGTCAGTTCATCATCTTCATCAAAGTCATAGCTTTTGCCACTTTTAAACTCCGCTTTTAGCGGGGCAATACCAATACTGTCGTTAACGGAAATGGCCGCTACCGGTGGCCTGTTGCCTCCGTTGAAATCCAGCCTTACCAGGCGGGCATCGTCATTATCGGCGCCGTAAACTGAACCGTATTCAAGCATGTACAGCATACCGTCTTGGGTAATCTCAAAATCTATGGGCCGTTTAAAATCGCCGGTAAGCGGCATAAAAGGCTCCAGGCGTTTGTAGTTCTGGTTCTCATCCAGCCGAACGGCAAAAACCCAGTTGCGCATCCAGTCACCAATAAATAAAGCTTTGTCGTAATATTCCGGCAGGCCTGCCTTGTTATGGCTGGCTTTGTCAAAATGGTACACCGGCCCGGCAATAGCGGTACGGCCACCTTCTTCCAGTTCGGGAAACTCTTTGGATCGCTGGTAGGGATACCATATCATGGCCTTGGTTGGCGGCGGCAATATTTTAAGGCCGGTATTGTAAATGGAATTGTTGGCAGGTGCTTTTTCATCAAACTTTTCATGAATGGTTTTGGTAATAAAATCGTAACGCGGATAAGCCTTGCTATCGCCTACGAAGTAGGGCCAGCCATAGTTGCCGGGTTTTTTGGCCTGGTTTATTTCATCGTAACCGCGGGGACCTTTATCGCCATCGTTGCCTGCATCCGGGCCTACCTCGCCCCAGTAAAGAATGGAGGTTTCCTGGTCAACCGAAATGCGGTACGGGTTACGACAGCCCATGGTATAAATTTCAGGTCTTGTATTTGCTGTGCCTTTGGGGAACAGGTTACCATCCGGTATGGTGTAGCTGCCATCCGCTTCAGGGTGTATGCGCAATACTTTGCCCCGCAGGTCGTTGGTGTTGGCTGAAGAGCGTTGGGCATTATACGTTACACGACCGGGAATTTCATCAATAGGCGCATAACCGTCAGATGCAAAAGGTACAGTATTATCGCCGGTGGAAATAAACAGGTTCTTGTTTTTGTCCCATGCCAGCGAGCCACCGGTATGGGCGCTTACTTCCAGCTCAATGGGCACTTCGATGATTACTTTTTCGGAAGCAAGGTCCAGTGAATCCCTGCCGATAATTTTAAAGCGGGATATGTTTTGCCTTGCCGGCATTTTGTTGGGCGTGTAGAAAAAGTAAATATAGTTGTTGCTGTCAAAACCGGGGTCTAAAGTCATGCCCAGCATACCATTGCCGAACCCGGTTTTGTTATCCGGCATCACCTCAAATTTGTGGATTGTTTTGGTGTTGTTGGCCTTGGGGTCGTACATATAGAAAGTGCCGGAACGCTCAACAAAGAATACCCGTTTGTCTGTGGTTACGGCCAGTTCCATCGGTTCATTTAAATCGTTGGAGAGTACGGTTTTGGTAAACCTGTTTTCTTCGGGGGCTTTAACCGCGTAGGCTTTGGAATAATCCAGCTTAACGCTGTCGCCCATGGCATATTTAATGCCGCCAGCCAGGTGCTGCAGGAATAAAGGTTCGCTAAAGGTTTCTGCCGTATGGCCACCGCCGGTATAAAAGCTGCGGCCACCATCAAACTCCTGGTACCAGGCAATAGGGTGGTTTTCGCCGTTTTCGCCGCCATCATAAGTTTCTTCGTCCAGTTTGGCCACAACGTTAATGGCCGGGCTTATCTTTTTATAGCTGTACCACTCATCGGTGCGCTCCCAATCTGCCGGCAACCCTTTCATAGCGGCGAAAGCTGTATCTATTACTTTAACGGTAGCCTTTCTAACATTGGGGTCAGCAGGGTGGCTTAAAAAATAAGCGCCTACCAGTTTATTGTACCAGGGCCATTTGTATTCCGCATCAGCCGCTGCATGTATGCCTACGAAACCACCGCCCGCCTGTATATAGCGTTGTAACTGCACTTTTTGGGAGGAATTGAGCAGGTTACCCGTAGTGCTGAGGAATATAACGGCCTCATATTTTTTCAGGTTATCCTCAGTAAAGTCAGACGCATTAGCGGTAGTATCGACATCAAAATGGTTTTGTTCACCCAACTGCCTTATGGCAGCAACGCCAGCCGGGATGGAGGCGTGGTGATAGCCTTGTGTTTTGGTAAAAACAAGCACTTTATGGTTAGCATCGTTAGAGCAGCCGGCAAAGATCATCGCCAGCAATACCGGTAAAAGGTTCCGGGTGACTTTCATTGGTGGTTGGTTTTGAGTATTGAAATGCCCCGAAAATAATGCTTGAAAAGTATTCATCCATGATTATTTCGGCAATAGTGGCAGCAGAGTGCAACAAATGGATGAAAAGGATAAAATAATAAAACAAAAGGCAAAAAAACAGGAAGCGGCGCCTTGAGATTCTCAGTAACGGGAGCAGGAATTATAACATTAACGCAAACAAATTGGCGGGCTGATTATTTTATTTGGGATGCGCAAAAAAATATTCCCATATTACGAACATAATTTTTAGATTTAGCAAACCAACCAGCACCTGGCCAATTAATCCAAAACCGTCTTAAGCCTGCTATCCTTGAAGCCCACCTGTTACCATTTATAAAACCAGTGTATGACGAGGGTACTTGTTATTGATGACAATCAGACAATCCTGGACATTGTCGCGGATATTCTGCGCCATAATAACGCCCAGGTTAAAACCATCCTTAACCCAGACGGGGTGGAGGAAGTGCTTCAACTTTTCAGACCGCACGTGTTGCTGCTGGATGTGTCGTTGCCAGGCTACGATGGCCGCAATATTTGCCGTGAAATAAAAAGCAATCCGGCGCTGGGCAAAATTTCCATTATCCTGTTTTCCGCCAACCCCATGGAGCCGGAATCTGTTGCTGATGCCTATGCGGATGACTTTTTGGAGAAGCCTTTTTCCATGGATGAACTGGTGGAAATAGTGCAGCAGTATTCAAGGTAGATGTTATCATTTATTTGCTAACATTGCGTTTAAAAGTGATAAAGTGGACTTTTTACGACATTGCGTGTTGTATAAATTATATGTCCGATTTTTATAAAGTCTGTTAAAGCGTTTGCTTTGTTACCAATATGTGATTGTACCAAATAATTAAATGCTATAAATGACTCCTACATTTCCTGCCGTTTCAATTTACAAGAAAAGGGGGCTAAGTGTTTTTTATAACGATTCAGTTTTTAAAAAAATATCAACCTACACCTATTTGTCTCAGAGCCCTCAAGAAAATAAATTTTACGATGCAGCGGGTAAATTCTGGACTTTAACCTACATCAACCAAAAGGTGAAGAATGATTTTTGGACACGGTTTCTTGCAAATAGTTTTTATAATCCAACGATAGAAATTAAACTGGGGTGGACTGAAGAGGGTGTTTACACCTTAGGTGAGCTTAAAGAAAAAATTTTTGTTTGTATTGATAAAGACGATGATATAATTACTCAATTTGTGGAAGCGGATTTTTTGAAGGACAAAATTTATTCATGTGAAACCTTTCATCAAATCCTAACAATATTGGACGAGCATGTATTTCACAACCAGGGTAAACGGCATGAAGATTAGTTTGCTGTAAAGTATTTAACCGGCCCCGCAGAAATGCGGGGCTGGTTTATTTTTGTCGGAAGACATGTTCAAAAATTATGTAATAACCTACGCTAATTGTGTAATTACAGCCCCACAACGAAAGCATAGCTTTGTGGAATTGATTAACCTTCAAAGCAATTGTTATGAAGCGCCTTATCACTTGTTTAACAGTCTTTCTTTTCAGTTACAGTTTTAACGCCGTTCATGCGCAGGATGCCAGCGCTGTAGTAAGCAAATACCTGTCAGTTAAAAATGCGCTGGTAACCGGTAACGCGGCTACTGCGGCTGCACAGGCTGGGGAGTTGCAAAAAGCCATCGCGGCTACCGATGCAAAGGCTTTTCCGGCCGGTTTGCAGGCTACACTTTCCGGCGGCGCTAAAGCTATTGCCGACAGTAAGGATGTAAGCAAACAACGCACCGCCTTTGGTGACCTTTCTGTCAATATGATACAATTTGTAAAAACTATAAAGCCCGGTAGTGGTACCTTGTATGTGGACTACTGTCCTATGAAAAAACTATCATGGCTTAGCGAGGAAGAAGAAATTAAAAATCCGTACTATGGCAATGCCATGCTTTCCTGCGGTAACGTTACAGAAACTATTAAGCCATAACATTTCAATTGTTTATTGGGGACGCTAAAATTAAGTTTCTGACGCCGGAGGCGGCGGAAACAAAGCTATCCTGCGGACAAAGCTGCATAGCGAACCTATCAGTACAAGAGTGCGACGCAACAGACGCCTCATAGTAATTCCTGCAGCCGGGCTCAAAAATGTCCTGCCTTTATTATTGCAAATAACAAAACCACTTATGAAAGTTTTTCTTTTGCCGGTTTGTTTGTTGTTGTTCTTTTATTCAAATGCACAGCACATGCAGGGGGCGGGTACTATGGAAAGACAACCCTTGAGGCAACAAATGGGCAACAGGGTTATTTACCACCTGTATGTAACAGACACGGTTGTAAACTATACCGGTAAAAAAGCGAAAGCCATTGCCATTAATGGCTCCATTCCTGCCCCGCAACTTGATTTTACTGAAGGCGATACCGCTGAAATATACGTGCACAACCAAATGCACATGGAAACATCTATTCACTGGCATGGCATTATACTGCCCAATGAGCAGGATGGCGTGCCTTACCTTACCACCGCGCCTGTAAAGGGCAACAGCACGCATTTTTATAAATTTCCCATTGTGCAAAACGGTACTTACTGGTACCATAGCCACACCATGCTGCAGGAGCAATCCGGCATGTACGGGCCATTGATTATTCATAAAAAACAGCCACAGCAAACAAAAGAATTAACCCTGTTGCTAAGCGACTGGACCAATGAAAACCCACACCAGGTAGAACGTTCCCTGCACTATGCCACTGATTGGTATGCCATAAAAAAGAAAGCCACACAAAATTATGCGCAGGCTATAAAGGAAAAACATTTCGGCACCAAGCTAACCAATGAATGGAAGCGTATGCTGGCTATGGATGTAAGCGATGTGTATTACGACATGTTTACCATTAACGGCAAACCACAACAGGAAGAGCCGCAGTTTAAAGCCGGGGATAAAATAAGGCTGCGTGTTATCAACGGCAGTTCATCCACTTACTTTTGGCTGAACTATGGTGGCGGTAAAATTTCCGTAGTAGCTAGCGACGGCCAGGATGTTGTACCGGCAGCCGTGGACAGGTTAATGGTGGGGGTATCAGAAACCTATGATGTGGAGATTACCATACCTGCGGATGGCAGTTATGGCTTTACCGCTACCGCGGAAGACAGGACGAAGTATGCCACTATATGGCTGGGCAGCGGACAAAAACATGCCGCACCTGCTTTGCCAAGGCTGAAATATTTTGAAGGCATGAAGATGATGAACGGCATGATGAACATGGATGGCACAATGAATGACATGGGCATGAACATGAGCCTGCAAAAAATGGATATGAACCAGGTAATGTACCCTGAAATTGCAGACAGCAACCAGGCCGTTAAAACACTTAACTACGGCATGCTTAAGGCGGCGGAAAAAACCACTTTACCGCAGGGGCCGGTAAGGGAGTTGAAATTTGAACTTACCGGCAACATGAACCGTTACGTATGGACGATAGATAACAAAACAGTTTCTGAAACAGACAAGATACTGATAAAGCAGGGGGAGAACATTCGCATTGTATTGACCAATAATTCCATGATGCGGCATCCCATGCACCTGCACGGCCATTTCTTTCGTGTGCTGAATGGCAAGGGCGAATACTCTCCATTGAAAACCGTGCTCGACATTATGCCCATGGAAACGGATACCATAGAATTTCACGCCTCGGAAAAATATGGCGACTGGTATTTTCACTGCCATATACTTTACCACATGATGTCTGGCATGGGCCGTATTTTCCGGTATGAAAACACACCGCCCAATCCCCAGGTTCCTGATATGCGCTACGCCACCCGCAAAGTGTACGCGGACGACCGCAGGTTTTACGCCGGCGCCCAAATAGGGCTTGAGAGCAATGGCAGCGATGGGGAAGTAATGTTATCTAACACCAGGTATATGCTGCAAACAGAATGGCGGCTGGGGCTTAATGACAATAAAGGGTATGAAAGTGAAACGCATATCGGCAGGTTTATTGGCCGTAACCAGTGGCTGATGCCTTACATAGGTTTTGACTGGCGCTACCGCAAACAGCATGAGGCCGAGAAAAATATCTTTGGCCAGGTTAACACCAAAGACCAGCGTGCAGCGATTTGCTTTGGTTTTCAGTACACACTGCCTATGCTGTTAAGGGCAGATACCCGCATAGATACAGACGGCAGGCTGCGCATACAGATTGGCCGGGAAGATATTCCCGTAACGGCAAGGTTGCGGCTTAACGTGCTGTGGAATACCGATAAAGAATACATGACAGGCCTGCGCTATATTGTAAGCAAATACGTTTCTTTATCCAGCCACTACGACAGCGATATGGGCTGGGGCGGAGGGATGACGATAAGTTATTGATAAATATTGAATAAGGAACAAGGAAGGTAGAATATCGAAGTGAACAGCCCCGCTTGCCATTCATGATATGAATATAGAACAAGGAACAAGGAAAGTAGAATATCGAAGTGAACAGCCCCCACTCACCACTCACTACCTGAACTGTATTGCCTTAACCGGCTGTATATTCCTTACAAACAGCGTAGGCAATAATAGTGATGCGGTACACACAACCATGGATGCAATGCATACAAGAGCTACCTGCCACCACACTATCTCAACAGGAGCGGTGCGTACATAATAGGCCGCTTCATCCAGCTTTATAAAACCTGTAGCCTGTTGTAAAAAGCAAATGCCCAGGCCAACCGCCAGGCCTATAAGTATGCCCCTTCCCGCAATTAATGCCGAGTGGTAAAGAAATATTTTTTGAATAATCCAGTCATCGCCGCCAACGGCTTTTAAAACGCCGATCATGCGGGTACGTTCCAGCACCAGTATCAACAGGCAGGTAATCAGGTTAATAATGGCAACGATGGCCATGATGGTAAAGATAACATTGCGGTTTACATCCAATATATTCAGCCAGTCGAAAATATAAGGGTATAACTCTTTAATAGAGCGGCTTACCCACATATCAGGTAATTGATAATAAAGCGTGTTGTTCACCGTGTCAATAAGCTGGTAATTGTTCAGGAAAATCTCGTAGCCGCCAATTTCGTTTTCCTGCCAGCCATTGATGCGTCGGATAAGCCTTAGGTCAGCTATGGCGAACAGCCTGTCAAACTCCTCCACGCCGCTTTTAAAAATACCGCTTACCCGCAGCTTTCTAAAAGTGCTTTTTCGTTCAGACGGAGATATGAAATACACTGTAATGGTGTCGCCCACATGCAGCCGCAATTCTTCGGCTACGGGTTTGGAAATAACAATGTCGCGGCTGTACAGGCTGTCGTTAAAATTCAGCCATTTGCCCTCGGTGATAAACGGTGTAAAGTTGGCCGCATCGTAACTGCTGTCAACTGCTTTAACCAGCACGCCTTCAATCTCCTTATTCTTTTCAAGCACAGCACTCTTGGTAGCAAAAGCCTGCACTTTTTTCACCCCCGGCATGTGCCTGATAATATTGGTTACGGTGTCATTGTTTTCCAGCGGAGATTCTTCAGCCACCAATGCCTTCGCGGGTTCGTATTGCTGCACTCTTATGTGGCCCCAAAAATTAAATATCTTGTTGCTTACGGCCTGCTGAAACCCGTTAACGAATGCCAGCGTAATAATCATAGCGGCCACGCTTAGCGCCGTTGCGGCCGTTGCCAGCTTTATGATAAACGCTGAAAAAGATTTCTGGCTTTTAAATGCAACACGGCCGGCTATAAAAGATGCAACATTCATACTTGCCGGTAAAGCTAAAGCGGATAGGCATTGCGTCAAAAAAAAGCTGGCAGGGATTGTAAGGCAGACGTGTTCCTATTTTATGGGACAGACAGTATTGCTACTATGAGGCTTTGGTTGTGTCACTCACTTGTACTGCAGCAACTCTATTGAGCAGTTGCCTTGGTAGCCGTCCTGGGCAAAACCAAGGGCTTTGTGCAATATAAAACGGGCTGCCGTTGTCCGAGATTTCTTTGTTTAAAGTTGAATGCCGGCTGCCGTATGCAAGTGTCACTGCCTGCTGCTATTTTAACAACGCTATCCAGCCGGTTAGTTTGGGCAGGTAAGGGTCTAAAAAAATAACATAATAATAAGTGCCTAACGGCAGGGGCTTACCATTGTAGCTGCCATCCCACTTTGTGTTGTAGCCTGTGCTGGAAAACACGGGTGAACCATAGCGGTTAAATACGGTTACCTTACAGTTGGGGTAAGCGCTGATGGCTTCCAGCACCCAGGTATCGTTAATGCCATCGCCATTGGGCGAAAAAGCATTTGGTACCAGTACTTTGGTATAAACTTTTACAAATACATCATCTGTTGTGGTGCCGCACCCTGCTTTGGATGTTGCCTGCAGTGTGTATGTTGTACTTTGCAAGGGGCTTGCCTGCGGCTGTAATAATTGTGCGTTGTTTATGTAATATTGCGGCGACCAACTGATGCTTACGCTGTCGCCGGTAACCTGGCCTTCCAGTGTGGTTGCCTGCCCTTCTATGATGATTTTATCAGGGCCGGCCATAGCGACAGGTTTCGTCATTACAAAAATTTTCACGGTGTCAAAAGCCATGCACTGGTGGTCTCCCGTAACTGTCAGTACATAGGCTATGCTGTCTGCCGGGTTGGCCGTGGGGTTTGCATCCGTTGCTGAACTTAAGAATGTTGCCGGCGACCATTGCAGGGTTCCATCGCCCGAGCCATGCAGTTGCGTAGAGCTGCCTTTGCAGATGGCCACATCGGTTCCTGCATTTACTGCCGGGGTAGGGTAGATGGCCACATCAACAGAATCCCTGCTGCTGCATTTTTTGTCGCTGGTTACGGTTACATAGTAGCGCCCCGCAGCAGCCTGCGCTGGTTGGGCTATATCCGGCGATTGAACGGTAGAAGTAAAATTGTTTGGCCCGGCCCATGCATAAGTGGCACCGCCTGTAGCGGTTAGCCTCAGCACTTCGCTGGTGCAGATAATGGGCTTGTTGCTGGATGCAGTTGTTGCAGGCAAAGGGTTTACCCGTATGGTAACCACATTAGAGCTTACGCGGCAGTTGGGTGAGCCAATGTTTGTTTTTTCGCCTACCGCCAGGCGGTACATATAGCTGCCTGTAATGGACAGGCTAACAGCATAGGTAGAAGCAGTTGCACCGGGAATATCTTTCCAGGTTGCGCCGGTATCACTGCTTTGCTGCCATTGAAGCGCCGGGCTGGTAAAACCATCTGACACTGCCCCTTTTAAGGTATAGGATGCGGCCGAGCCTTCGCAGATATCTAATAAATCGCCCTCAACGCCATTGATGCTGGCAGCAATATCCGGTCCGCAGGGCCGGAAAGTAATGTCGTCCAGTACAAGATCGTTACCGCAGCCCCCATCGGCATTATTGGTAAGGCGTATTACAACAGAACTTACATTTTCCCCGGTTTTAAAAAAGAAACCATACTGTTTCCATAGTGGTGAAGACTGCGCCGGAATATTACCGCTCTGGTAAGTTTGGATAACCGTACCATCTGTTTTCTCTATACTGAAAGTAAGGTTGGGCTGTATGCCGTTGCTGCTGCAGGAACTTGTTTTAAGAATGTTGAGTATCCAGGCCGCAAATTCGTAGGTAGTATTGCCGCAAAGGCCGGAAACGGTATCAATAAAAAAGTCGCCACGGGTAAACGATGCGTTTACAATCATCATCAACCCGTTTACATCGCCAGGGGTATGGTCTTCGCTTAATGTATGCCAGGAATCGCTAAAGCAGGGTGGACTGCTGCTGCCCACTGTATAAGATCCATCATTAGGGCAGGAATAAGAAATGAAAGAATAATTTGCCAGGGAAAAGGGAGCCTGCGTAGCTACCCCGGCGCCAAAGTCAATGTTTACAACGGCATCTCCCAGGCTGCCATTACAAAGCTGGGCGTGGGCTTGCATGGCAACGGTGGAAAAGAGTATCACTAAAAGCAGTTTTGGTATGCGTAGCAAGCGGTATATAAATTAAGCCTTAAAAATACTACTAAAAAGTTCAGCTTCAGCGGCTTTTAAAGATTTTATCCTGCGGAAAAAGGTTGCCTGCTTTACGTATGCCGAAGCCACGATGTATCGCATCATGGCTTCGGGTTTTGTATAAAGGGTTGCGTAATTGTAAGGGTTAAGGTTTCTAGGCCTGTGCGGTGGTTATTTTTTGTAAATGCTTAACTCACCATCTTTATCAGCTTCCAGTATCATGCTTTTGTTATTGATGCTGACGCCTACATAGTAGTGTGTGGTACCATCCTCTGCATTCAAAAATTCTATTGCTTCTGTTATGGTCCAGTCGCTGTATTTTTTGCCTATATTTTCTGAGGCGCCGGCTGGTAGCTCGTTCAGTTTAATGTGCCTGCTTTTTGCTATCATTTCACCTTCGCGGCTATAGAAAACCTCCATGCTCTGGCTGTTGGAGGTGAAGCTTATTTTGGTAAGCTGGTCAACGCTTTTTACGCTAACATCGGTGGCATCGGGAAAAGCTTTTTTAAATGCACCTGCCCCGTTAAAGCCAGAAAGGTTATTGCCGCTTGCTAATACGCTGCCAATTAAACTTAAAAAAAGTGCTGAGGTGATGAATAACTTTTTCATAAATGTTGTTTTAAAATTGAGTTTGATTATTTTTTGTTTGATGCAGTATATAATTCCAAACAGGTGCCAAAGCGTGCCACTGTTCTTAACTTATTGATATTGAGATGGTTTACATTACTTTAACAACCGCGTTACTGTACGGATACGAACAAAAGCTGTTCTGTGGCGGACGGTTTTGATACAATTACAAAGCGGTCTGGAACTTAAACCCATGAGATAGGTTTATCATGCCTTTTTCTGTAACGCTGCCTGTAAAAAAGGCCGCGTGTTGCACTATGGGTGAGGGATTGAAGCGGATACCCCGGTGAGGCCTTCGCAGCCAGAGCCCCGTGCCGGAGTATGAGCGGAAAGCCCGGCCCGAGGTACGAGGGACACCCCCTAAGTACAAAGTTTGAAGTACGAAGTACCTGCTTATGTAAGATGTTAGATGTGGGATGTACGATGTAAGTGTCGTGTGTCTTGTCCTGAAATACGGTTATTCTTAAACCTTTATATCGGCGGTAACAAAAAATGCTGATTAAAAAATCAGCATTTTTTACAGCCTTCTTAAAAGGCTCTTGACTGCAATACAGGCGCCACTTATCAACAGGTTAGCTGATGATACTGTCGTGCCTGAAAAGATAGGGTATCAAAAAAGCCGCAAGGCCACCAATAATTAACTGCGTACCTATAAACATGGCACGGAAATCACCCGGTATCACAATTTCGGATGGCCTGAAAGCCAGCGCGGCAAAAACAATAGCGGATGTAAAAAGGAATACGGCTATTCTGTAAAAAGTTATACCCTTATTAAGATAATGTACAAAAAAGTAAAAGATAACACCGCATACAATCATCAGTATCATGGTGCCGAATATAATAGTGCCTACATCCATTACATTAAACACATAAAACTCTTTGATGCGGCGGAATATGAAAATAAAAATAAGATTGGCAAATGTGGCAACCATGCCGGTGAACAGGCCACCTAAAATAGACCTTGACAAATCAGTTTGAGGGTAATCGTAACTTTTCATATATGCGGTTTTAAAAGTTAACAATAGTGCAGCTCAAACAATCATTATTTAAATTGTAACCAGGCGGGTGTGTAATTTATCAGGCAAAGAGTAAATACAGCAATCGTTTAATATCCGAATGATTGATACGGCAAAGGTATAGAACTTTATTTCTTTCGTTAGGTTTTTTAAAATAAAGAATAGCCTGTATGGTTAATGGCCAATGCCATTAGCCATACAGGCCAGTTAAGTAAACCCGTCCCGGTTAAAGCGGGCTTTTATCAACTCCTTCTTTGGTAATAATTACGGGTTTTATCAGGCCGTTCTCATCAAAGTACAGCCTGTCAATGCAGGTTTCACGGGAGTTGCCGTCTTTCTCCGTAAGTGGTCTCCTGTGATAAATAATATACCACTCATCTTTACCCGGCGCTTTAATAATGGAATGGTGGCCGGCACCCGTTGCTATGGCAGCATTTTGCTGTAGTATTTTGTCAATTCGTTTAAAAGGTCCCATAGGAGAATCGGCCATGGCATAGGCCACACTATAGTCCGGGCCCGTCCAGCCACCTTCGCTCCACATAAAATAATACTTGCCGTTGTGTATGAACATAAACGGTCCTTCCACATATTTTTCCGGTGTAATTTCTTTAAATAGGGTACCATCTTCATAAGGCACAAAGCCCGTAAAATCATCTTTCAGTTTGGCAATGTTGCAGTGCCGCCAGCCGCCGTAAATAAGATAATAGCTGCCGTCTGCATCTTTAAAAACAAACTGGTCAATGGGTTGTGCGCCGTTATAAAATTTGTCTACCAGCGGTTTGCCCAGGTAGTCTTTGTATGGGCCTTCCGGTTTATCGGCCACGGCCAGGCCAATGCCGCCTTTTTCATTGTCGCTTTGTATGTCGTTGGCGCCAAAAAATAAAAAGTATTTGCCGTCTTTTTCAATAACAGAGGGCGCCCACATGGCACGCCTGGCCCATTTTATAGCGGCAGTGTCAATTATGCGGGGGTGTTTGGTCCAGTTAACAAGGTCTGGCGATGAAAACGCATCCATAAAGACCTGTTTCTCATACGGCGCCGAATAAGTAGGGTATATCCAGTAGCGGTTGCCATAAATAATGCCTTCAGGGTCGGCATACCAACCGGGAAACACAGGATTGCCAGCTTTTTGTTTTACCTGTTGGGCCTGCAGGCCTGCTGCCATGCCACAGGCCAGTGCCAATATCAATGCTCTTTTCATAAGTTGTTTTAAAATGTACCTGTTCTAAAATGCCAAATATATACATACATAGACGTATCTGCTGCTGTTTGATACTACGTTGGCTGCCCGGGATTTTTATGGACCCGGCAGCGGTTTTCATGGCATCGTCCCTTGCGTCGCAACAGCGTGTACGTTCGGTTCATTGGGCATCGTTCCGGCTGTAGTGCAGCAGGCTGCCTGTTCATAAAAAGGTTGAATTTTGCAAGCGATTGTTTCTGTAACGCCATTTCTCACCTGTAAAAGACGGTTTTAGCTGTCCAGGCTATCCAGGGCCATCGTTTTTTTACAATTGTTTGAATTTTGCAAGTATTGCTTTGAAAGACGCAATAACACCCGCCCTCGGCCATGCTAATTTTGGTTTATCAAAAAACAACAAGTTATGAGTAACACAAAAACATGGTTTGTAACAGGCGCATCAAAAGGGTTGGGCCTGTCTTTGGTAAAACGCTTACTGCAACAGGGTTACCAGGTAGCCGCAACATCAAGAAGCATTGCTGATTTAACCAAAGCCGTTGGCGAAGATGCGGATGGCTTTCTTCCGCTGGCGGTTAACCTAACGGATGAGAGCAGTGTCAAACAGGCCGTTGACGCCGCTATTAAGCATTTTGGCCGCATAGATGTAGTGGTAAACAACGCCGGCTACGGTATGGCAGGCAGCCTGGAAGAGCTTACTGATAAGGAAGCAAGGGAGAATTTTGACATCAACGTATTTGGTTCTTTAAACATTATCCGCAATGTGATGCCGCATTTAAGGGCGCAACATTCCGGCCACATTTTTAATGTGTCATCTATTGGTGGGTTTACAGGTAATTTTCCCGGCTTTGGTATTTACTGCGCCACCAAGTTTGCGGTGCATGGCTTTAGCGAGTCACTTGCAGCGGAGGTAAAATCGTTTGGTGTAAATGTTTCCATTGTTTCTCCCGGCTATTTCAGAACAAGCTTTTTATCAGCTTCTTCCTTAAGTGTTCCCAAAAATGAAATTGCAGAGTACAAAGAAGTGAGGGCTGTTCAGACTGCTCACCAGAACGAAATAAATGGTAATCAGGCTGGTGACCCGGATAAAGCGGCTGATGTAATGATTGCCGCAGCGGAAGCTAAAAACCCTCCGTTACACCTGTTCCTGGGCCAGGATGCTTACAATTTCGCTTACCAAAAAATGGAAGCTGTTAAACAAGACCTGGAAGACTGGAAAACCCTGATTACTTCAACAAATTTTGAGGAAGCAGAACCGGCAACTCAGTTTCATTAATTTAAGCTGTCAGCCTGAGCCCCGAAACTTCGGAATCGAAGTCGTGTTGGTAAAACGTGGATTGCATACCCTGGTTTCGATCCCGAAGTTTCGGAACTCAACCTGGCATTCGTTTCTTAACTAAACGACATTGCATTAAATACAACCACCAAAATTTTTTTATGAAAGAGCAACTATCCTACATTGGCACCTGGGTAACCCGTGATGGATATATACGGCAGGAGATTTTGCCTGGTGGCCGTTATGATGAGGCACGTGGCAAAAGAAAAAGCGCATTCTCCGGCAGTTATGTTATTAAGGGCAACCATATTGTGTACAAAGACGATACAGGTTTTAGCGTCACTGGCGATTTTAACAGGGACATTTTATACCACGGCGGCCATATTTTTTACCGGGAGGAAAAACTTGAAAACATTAACCGGTTACCGATGCTGTAAACCGGATTGAATTAATTTTATAACATGGCAAGAACAGAAACACTCGAAGATTTTTATAAGCATAAATTAAACTGGCTGCCGGATAACCTGAAGAAAGACATCGGCCATTTCAACGTATTCAGGCTGGAAGATTGTATTGGCCCTGGCAAACCGCCTGTGCAGTACAGCCGCCGGGACTACTACAAAATAAGCTTGCTGCGCGGCGAAACGGTTTACCATTATGCCGATAAAAGCATACAGGTTAACGGGACCACCCTTATGTTTTTTAACCCGCAGGTACCTTATACAATTGAACCCATCGCAGAGGATAGCACGGGTTCCTTCTGCATTTTCAAAGAGGGCTTTTTTTCGGAAAGGATGAAGGGCAGCCTGCAGGAACTGCCCATGTTTGCACTGGGCGGCAAACCGGCCTATTTTTTAAATGAGGCCCAGGATAAATACGTAAGCGCCATCTTTGATAAAATGTTTGATGAAATTGGCTCTGATTATACTTACAAGTATGACTTACTGCGTACTTACGTAACGGAAATGATCCATTACGCCTTGAAGATGCAGCCGGCGGAATCGTTGTACCAGCACCCGGATGCAAAGTCCCGCATTACGGCGGTATTTACAGAATTGCTGGAGCGACAGTTTCCCATAGAATCTCCGGCCCAACGTTTTTCATTGCGCAGCGCCAACGATTTTGCCAAAAAGCTGGCAGTGCATGTAAACCATTTAAACCGGGCCATTAAAGAAACCACCGGCAAAACAACATCGGAGCATATTTCTGAACGCCTTACCAGCGAAGCCAAAGCTTTACTGAAGCATACCAACTGGAACATTTCTGAAATAAGTTACTGCCTGGGGTTTGAAGAGCCTGCGCATTTTAATAACTTTTTTAAAAAGCAAACCAGTTTAACGCCTTCTGCGTATAGAATAGTGTAAAAGAC
Source organism: Foetidibacter luteolus (assembly GCF_009650435.1). Taxonomy (GTDB): domain Bacteria; phylum Bacteroidota; class Bacteroidia; order Chitinophagales; family Chitinophagaceae; genus Foetidibacter; species Foetidibacter luteolus. The sequence goes on along the minus strand of NZ_VVIP01000038.1, from coordinate 194,300 downwards.
TATGGATAGAGAGGTACATTCGTTTCTTTAACTTTGTTAGTCTCCGGAAACATTAGATAGGAAGTGTAAAAGATAGTGCCGATAAATAAGTATAGTTACTATTAAAACTTTCTGCCATGAAAAAATGTTTACCGCTTTTGCTGGTCATATTTTTTGCCACTTTCTCCTGTAAAAAAGATTGCAAACCCAAAGAAGAAGACAGCGACAAAATTTCGCTGGAAAATGCCGTTGTGGTAAAAGAAGGAAGCTTTGTATTCAGTAAGCAGTCCGCGGGTTCCGGCAGGGCGGTTGTTTACCGCCAGGTAAACGGTAAGTATGTACTGGGCCTTGAACAAATGAGCCTTAATGCCGGCCATGACCTTGATGTGTATTTATCAACAGCAGTAACCGGCGGCAAAGCGGTAAAACTCTTTAGCATACGTGTGGTTGATGGTAAATTTTATTATGAATTGCCCGCGGGTATTAACGCGGCTGATTTTGCCTACATTCTTTTTATCAGCGATACAGCCAACGAACCTGTAGCCGTTGCGGCACTGAAGTAAACAGTGTTTTTCTATCCGGGTCTGAAAAGATGCCAATGAACGGAACGATGAATGTAGTGCGACGCAACAGGCGATGCCACAAAGCACAGTCGCCTGCCACCACAGTTTAAAGCATATAATGCGAAGCATTATTGGTACATTATTGATAAAGTACAAGCCGCCATTATTATCCCTTATATTCGCACTTTATTGTTTCCACAACATGAAGATTGAGCTTACAGCATTTAAGGAATTAACGGGCTTTCCATCCGGCTCCGGCATAGAGTTTTACGATAACAAAATTTACCTGGCAGGCGACGATGCAAAAGACATATTGGTGATGAGCCGTAAATGGAAGCAACGCACCCTTATTCACCTTTTTGATAACGACGAAGAGCGCATACCCAAAAAAGAAAAAGCCGACCTGGAGGCTACAACCATCGTTTCCATTAACAAAAAAGCGAACCTTTTATTGTTGGGTTCCGGCTCTACAGAACAACGCAACAAAGCTGTTTTGCTTAGCCTGCAAACCAATGAAAAAACAGAGATAGACCTTTCTGTATTTTACCAGCGCATTAAAGCAGCCGGTGTTGAGGCTTTAAACATTGAAGGGGCAGCCACTGTTGGCGGTTATATTGTATTAAGCAACAGGGGCAATAAAAGCAACAAGTGCAACCAGCTTATTATTACCGGCAACGAATTTTGGAAAAAGCAGGACGAAGCTGCGTTTCAACTGGTGAAATTAGATATGGAAGATGCCCCGGAAGATATGTGCGTGTCCGGCATTACTTATTCAGAAAAGCATGAAATGCTGCTGCTGACAACCTCCACAGAAGATACTGATAACGCCATAGATGATGGAAAAATCGGGGCCAGCGGCATTGCCTTTATTGAAAACTTTTACCGTAAAATAGGCCGTGAAAAAGGCAAAATGAAAATTAACAGGTTGGTTGACCTTTCTACAGCCGATAAAAAATTCAGGGGATTCAAAATTGAATCCGTTTGCATACAAAGCGAAAAAGACCGCAGTCTTAAAGTGCACCTTGCAGCCGATAATGATACCGGCAAAACATATCTTTTTAAGGCCGTTATAAAACTGTAAACTCAGAGCTTATGTTCAGCCTGCTTTTCCTGTAACTCCTGTTCCTGTATCTGTGTTTGTGTTCTTTCTTTTTTAAGGCTGGTGCGCAGCCAGGCATAAATGCTCATATAACAATTGGCAATCCATACAATGGAAAAGCCTGCTACAAGGTAACCCCGCCAATCGTTAAGCAGTAATTTAAACCCTGTAATAGCCAGGAACAGGATGGTAACATAATGGCTAAAACAATATTCGCAGGTAAATAAGTAAAAAAGTTTTTTACGCAGGAGCGATTTGGAGTTGCCGGAGCATTTTTTGCACCAGCCCGTAAATTCGCTGAACACTTCTTCGTGTGTAACCGTCCACGAAATACAGGCCACAGGCAGGGCCATTACAAAAAGCCAGGTAAGCTGTTGGTTAAGCTGTATCATAGCGTTATTTAACTGCATTTTTTTGAAAATGTATTAACACAATAGTCAGGCCAGTTGCCATTTGTAAAAAATAAAGCCTGGGGCAAACCAACATTCCCAAATTGTTTTACGTACCATCTATCACATACAAGTTTCTGAAACTGCTCAAATTATTAACTTGTCCAGCTTTCAAAATACCAGACACCATGAAAAAAATATCCCTGCTTGTTTATGAAGAAGCCATCCTGTCTTCTTTAACCGGTGTGGTTGACATTTTTACTGCCACTAATTATTATTTGCTTGAAAGTGGGAAATCTCCGGCTTTTGAAATAGAAATGGTAAGTGAGTCAAAGGCGGCCACGCCATTAAACCTGCCAGCCGGCCATGTAGGCCACAGAACGCTGGATGAAGTAGATAAGACTGACCTTATTATAGCCCCGGCTTTTAACGGCCCGGCGGATATAATAATGCAAAAGAATAAATCTCTTATTGACTGGATAAAGAAAATGAACCAACGTGGCGCGGAAGTGGCCAGCCTTTGTTTTGGCAGTTACTTTTTGGCCGAGGCGGGCCTGTTTGATGGCAAGCAATGCACGTCTCACTGGATAGCCATAGAAGATATGCGCCGCCGCTACCCGAAGGTGATAGTAATGGCAGACAGGGTTATTACAGACCAGGGCGGCATTTACAGCAGTGGAGGGGCTTTTTCATCTTTAAACCTGATACTTTACCTGGTGGAAAAGAACTGTGGTAAAGATGTGGCTATATGGGCCAGCAAAATGTTTTCCATAGATATGGACCGTGTAAACCAGGCACATTTCGCGGTGTTCAGGGGGCAGCACCTGCACGAAGATGAAGCTATTTTAAAAGCCCAGAATTTTATTGAAGAAAATTATCACCATCCCATTACCATAGAGCAGATTGCCGATAAAATACACATGAGCAAACGTAATTTTATCAGGCGTTTCAAGAGCGCAACCCGCAATACGCCGCTGGAATATTTGCAGCGTGTAAAAATTGAATCTGCTAAAAAAGCGCTGGAGAGCAATACAGAAAATATTTCTTCACTTATGTACGATGCCGGGTATAACGACATCAAAACATTCCGTAAAATTTTTAAGCGCATAACAGGTTTAACCCCGCAGGATTACCGCAACAAATACAGCCGTGTGTTAAGCCAGGCAAGTTAACCGGGGCACAAATAGTATTTTTTTACAAGGCAACCCAACTTCATTTGGTTGGTACAGTTTTTTAAAATAGCTTAACCGCTCTAACAAAACAACCAGCTACCATGTTGAAAAATGTTTTGGCGTTTGCCACCTTGCTAATCAGTGCATCATCCTTTGCTAATGTTCGTTTGCCGCATGTTATAAGCAGTAATATGGTACTGCAGCAACAGGCTACCACAAAACTGTGGGGCTGGGCATCGCCCGCCGAAAAGATTTTTATCACTACTTCCTGGAACAATAAAACAGATTCCGCTGTAGCCACCAGGGATGCCAACTGGCAGCTTGCCATACAAACACCCGCTGCTGGCGGGCCTTATACCATCACCATTAAAGGTTATAATGAAATTGTGCTGGAAAATGTGCTCATTGGCGAAGTATGGGTTTGCAGCGGCCAGTCAAATATGGAGTGGGGTTATCAGCAGGGGCTTAAAAGCATTAAAGACGAACTGCCCACCGCCTATAACAACAACATCCGTTTTTTTAATGTGCCCAAAACAACATCCACCTATCCGCAGGATGATTGCAATGCCACCTGGTCGGTTTGCGACAGTAACAGCATCAAAACATTCAGTGCTGTAGGGTATTTCTTTGGCAAAAAACTAAATAAAGACCTCAATGTGCCCATCGGGCTTGTTAACAGTAGTTGGGGCGGCACACCTGCCGAAGTATGGACACCTGCAGATGCTGTTGCCAGTAATGCTACCCTAAAAGATGCAGCGGCTAAATTAACGCCTGCGCCCTGGTGGCCGTACCTGCCTGGCTATGCGTACAACGCCATGTTAGCTCCCTTAACCGGCCACGCCATTGCCGGCGCTATCTGGTACCAGGGCGAAGGTAATACCGGCACTGCATCTACCTACACGGCCCTGATGGATACCATGATCAACGCCTGGCGCAAGGCATGGAATAAAGACCTGGCTTTTTACTATGTGCAGATAGCGCCCTTTAAATATGGTAATAAAAACATAGGCGCCTTATTGCGGGAAGCGCAAACCAAAACCATGCAGCATCCCAACACAGGCATGGCCGTTATTACAGACCTGGTAGATGACACCAACGATATCCACCCCACCAACAAACATGATGTTGGCCTTCGGCTGGCCAACCAGGCGCTGGCAAAAACCTATCACAAAAACGGCATTGTTTACCAAAGCCCAATGTACAAAAGTATCTCTGTACAGGATGGTAAAGCCACCATCAGCTTCGATTTTGCTACTGCCGGCCTCAGCGCAAAAGACAAAAAAATCACAGAGCTGTATATAGCCGGCGAGGACAAAGTTTTTTACCCTGCCGAAGCAAGAATTGAAAACGGCCAACTGGTGGTTTGGAGCAAGCAGGTAAAGCAGCCTGTAGCCGTAAGGTACGCCTTCGGCAACACGGCAATCGGCAACCTTTTTGGTAAAGACGGCCTGCCCGTCGCCCCATTCAGAACAGATGACTGGGAGGTAGATACCAGTAAACTTTAACTCCCGCTGTCAAAAGGGGCATTATTGGGTAACATTGGCATTTTTATGGTACCGGCAGCGGTTTTTCATGGCATCGCCTGTTGCAAATATATTTTCTGCAATGCCCGTGGCAGCTCCGGTTTCAGGTACCGGCAGCAAAAAGGTTGGCTAAACCTTTCAATACTATCCCCTTATTTTGCGGTATGATTAATAAGTTGTTTACCTGTTTTATTATTAGCCTGTTAGCGGGCAACCTATCCGCACAGTTACCCAATAAGGATATTGATGTATTGCATTACCGCTGCAGCATAGCTGTAAACGATTCAAACAACATTATTAAGGGCAACGCGGAAATAACATTGCAGTGGGTTAATACCGCCGGCAGGTTAAAGTTAGACCTGGCAGAAAAATCCGCCAACGGAAAAGGCATGCTGGTAAGTGCTGTAACTCATAATGGCAGCACGCTTGCCTTTACACAGCAGGGCGGGCAGTTGTTTATTGAAAATGGTGGCAAATCGGGCGAGCAGCAAACCTATGCGATAGCTTACGAGGGAGAGCCGGCAGATGGCCTGGTAATAGGCACCAATAAAAATGGCCGCCGCACTTTTTTTTCAGACAACTGGCCTAACAGGGGGCATAACTGGATACCCTGTAATGACCATACATCAGACAAGGCAACGGTTGAATTCTTGGTAACCGCGCCGGAGCATTACGAGGTGGTATGCAACGGGCTGATGGTGGAAGAAAGCAACCTCGAACAGCATACAAAACTTACACACTGGAAGGAGGAAGTACCTATAGCGCCTAAAGTATTCGCGTTGGGCGTGGCTGAGTTCGCCGTTAATTATTGGGGTAATGTAAACTGCATTCCTGTATCGGGCTGGGTATACCCGGAAGATAGGGAGCAGGGTTTTAAGGATTATAAGCTGGCCAAAGAAATACTGCAATGGTACATTACACAGGTAGGGCCTTACGCGTATGAAAAGCTGGCCAACATACAATCAAAAACCATGTTTGGCGGCGTAGAGAATGCCGGGGCTATTTTTTACGCGGAAAAATCAGTAGGCAGTCCAGGTGTAGAATCTTTAATAGCACATGAAATAGGACATCAGTGGTTTGGTGATGCGGCATCGGAAACAGACTGGCCGCACCTGTGGTTGAGCGAGGGGTTTGCTATTTATATGACGCACCTGTACATAGAGCAGAAATATGGAACGGACTCCCTTAAAGCAAGCATGGCGAAGGACAGGGTTACGGTCATAAAGCTTTCCCAAAAGCGCAACACCCCTGTCGTAGATACTACCGGTATTTTAAACCCTATGGGCTTGCTGAACGCCAACAGCTACCAAAAAGGCGGGTGGGTGTTGCACATGCTGCGGCGCCAGTTGGGCGACAGCGCTTTTTGGAAAGCCGTGCGCAATTATTACGCAACTTACATGAACAAAAATGCCTCAACAGAAAACCTTCAGCATTTTTTTGAAGAAGCCAGCGGACAGCGCCTGGATAGCTTTTTCCGCCAGTGGCTGTACACACCGGGCCAGCCAAAATTAACCGTTACCTGGAAGTACAACGCAGCAAAACAATCCATAGCGGTTACTGTTGAACAACAACAGGCGCAACCCTTCCGGTTTCCCCTGAAACTGCAGTTTAACGCAGCCGGTAAGGTTTTTACCCCAACACTCAACATTACCGGCAAAACTTATACAACGGAAATACCTGTTACTTTCCAACCGCTGCAAATGATAGTTGACCCTGATGTTGACCTGCTTTTTGAATAAGTGCCTTGTATGCTAAGCGAACGGCCACTGCTATAAGCATAAAACGCGGGTATACTGCCTGTTATACTGTAAACAGTTGTAGTTTAGGGCAAACAAAAACATAATCTATGATAAACAGGCGTAACCTGTTAAAGGTTTTAGGAGGCGCCGCTGCCGGTGCGTTATTGCCCCGTGTAAGCAGGGCTGCCATAACACATACACCCGTAGCCAAAGATGGGTTTACCTACTGCCTCAACATGGCCACCATACGCGGCCACAAGCTGGGCTTTGCCAAAGAACTGGAAACAGCTTCCAAGGCGGGATTTACCGCTGTGGAAATTTGGATAGACTCCCTGGAAACCTATCTTAAAACCGGCGGCACGCTTACTACTGCCAAACAAATGCTTAACGACCTGGGCATAACTGTTGAAAATGCCATTGGTTTTGCCGAATGGATTGTGGATGATGATGCCCGGCGCAGCAAAGCCCTGGAGCAAATGCGGCGCGAAATGGATATGCTGGCTCAGATAGGCTGCAAACGCACTGCCGCGCCACCGATGGGCGCAACCGGCCTGCCGTTGCTTGATTTAAACAAGGTGGCGGAACGCTACCGCAATATTCTTTTGCTGGGCGACAACTCCGGCGTGGTGCCGCACCTGGAACTATGGGGTTTCTCCAAAAACCTGGGCCGTGTAAGCGAAGTGATGTATGCGGCATTACAAACCGGCCATCCCGCTGCCAGGGTTTTGCTGGACGTGTTCCACCTGTACAAAGGCGGCTCCAGCTTGGAAACACTGCCGCTGATTAGTAAAGACGCCATAGATGTATTGCACATGAATGATTATGCCGCCGGCCTTACCCGGGAAGCCATAACCGATGCCGACCGTATTTACCCCGGTGACGGCGTGGCGCCGGTAAAACAAATACTGCAGGTGCTTAAAAAGAGCAGTACACCATTGGTTCTTTCACTGGAAGTATTTAACAAAAACTATTATGCCCAGCCTGCGCTGGAAGTGGCCAAAACAGCTTTGGCCAAAATGAAAGCGGTTACGACAGGGGTGTGAATGGTGAATAGTGAATGGTGAATAGTGAGTGGTGAATAGTGAATGGTGAATGAAGTTCGTTTAGTTAAGGATGTCAGCCTGAGTTCCGAAGTTCCGTACCCTGGAAACGCTTAATATAGGGCAGGGTACCTGTAATTCCTTCTTTATCAGCAAAAAGATTACCCGGTTAAATCCAAACCCCCATTTTTTTCGTAATACAATCAGCCATTGGGCTTTCACATCTCCAATATCCCGCACTTCGTCCTGGTAATCGTAAATAAGAATTTCAGTCACCTGAAAAACACCGCTACAATGAAGCTGAATTTTACCATAGCCTTGCTGGCTGTTGCTGTACAGTTGGCGGCCCAGAGTATCCCCATTACAGATACCGCTTTGCCGGGCACAGTTTTTCAATTAAAGAAAGAACCACGTTTTTATCTTAATTACCATGGCGGCTACGGCATGGCCATTGGGTCTTCTTACGGTTATTTTCCTGACAATATCAACTCTGTGAGTGTTAGGCAGATAGAGGGCAACGAACCTGTAAAAAGCACCACCTACAGGGAAAATACAAAAGGCCTGGGCACAGGTTTCAGGCTGGGTATTGGCGCTTACTACGCGGTAAACGACTTTATTAACGTGGGCCTGGATGTGGACTATTTTCAGAGCAGCATAACAAAAACAAAAGATTCTTCTTTTTACATGATAACCACTACCGAAGGCATGGTGATGGAACAGCAGTTTAATGGCCGTTCAACCAATACCTACAATGCACGGGTTTTTACACTGTCTCCAGGTATTATTTTTAAAGCCATTACAAGGCCCGGTTGGTATTTGTACAACAAAATAGGTGTTACGGCAGCTTTTGGTATGAAGGTGAAGCAAACCGAACGGGAAAATAATTCTATGCAGATGGGTATTGACGGGAGTTTTAAGGACTCCGCCGCAGCAATCAGTAAAGAATATAAATACAGCATCAACAGCCCGGCGATGGGCTTTAACGCGGGCCTGGGTGCACAATTCAAGCTTTTTGAACGGGCAAGGTGTTTTGCGGAACTACAATTTTCTCATGTGCTGTTTTACCCTGAAAAGCGCTCAGCAACCAGCTACATTGTAAATGGCTCTGACAGGCTGGGCAGTTTGCCAACCGCGTTAAGGGAAGTTGAGTTTGAAAAAGGCTATACGGATAATGGCGTAATTGACCCTAACCAACCTATTAAAATGGTAAGGCAAAAAGTGCCCATTACTTATTTGGGGCTGGTGGCAGGCATAGCTTACCGGTTTTAGGTAAGCCGCAATTATTTACTTACAAAGCAATCTTCCATGAAAAAACAACCATACCTATTCTGGAAAAAATTTCTGGCCAAACTTATAGCTAACCGGCAGGTACTGCTGGTGTACACATGCTTTTGCCTGGTGTTTTTTTTATGTGCAGGGCTGGTGGTATTGGTTAACAGACAGGCGATTTTACCAGCGGTAGTGCAGTTGGGTTTGTTTTTTGCGCTGGGCGCTTTTCACGTGAGAAATATGCTGCACCGTTTTTTGTTTCTTAATTTTTCTTTTGCTACTGAGCCTTTGCTGCTTACCGTGGTATTGGGCGCAACCTGTTGCTTGCCATTGCTGTTTATCTATGCTTCCGCTGCTGTAAACCTACTGCTGGCAGCGGCATGTTTTTGCGCTTTCCTGCTGCCCTGCCTGGCGGTGCTTACCCGGCAGGCATATACGGCGATACCTGCCAGGGAATACAAGTCATGGAGTTTATCTGACCATTATATGGGCGATGAGCTAAACATATTGGTACAGCAGGATATGGAGGTGCAAATAATGCTGCAGGGAAAAAACATGAAAGAAAGCCCGGTGTTTTTGTTGCAGGTGCCCAGGCAACGCAAACTGGGCGAAGTGTTTTCTGCACTGATAAAAGACAAGCAGATTCCCGGTGTTAAGGATGCCACGCAATACCGCTGGAACTTTTACATAAAAGAGTTGTGGGGGCTGAAAAAGCATTTTCTTGACCCGGGCCGCAGCCTGCGGCAAAATGCCATTAAAGACAGGAGCCTGATTATTGTAAGGCCCCTGTAATTAAAGGCGCTACTGGTTATTACCGCCGTACTGTAACCTGCCAGCGAAAAAAGCAGCAGGTTACACCGGTGGGTGAGGGATTGAAGCGGATACCCCGGTGAGGCCATGGCAGCAGGGCTTTTGTGCCGGAGTATGAGCGTAAAGCCCGACCCCTTGCGATAGCTTGGGGGCACCCCCTGAAAATCTTATAACATAAGAATACAACAGCCTTGTTAAATGCGGGGCAAAGTTTAAACATGCCAAACAAAAAAATGATATCCCTGGAGCCGCTGAATGTGCAGGAGCGTAAGCAAAGGCTTGCGGGGTTTTACCTGTTGTACGCCTTATCGCTGTTAACGGTAGCCGCTATGCTGTATTTTGTGTTTGTTTCATGGAGGAGCAAGAACAGGTATGCGCCTGTTTCAAGCATAAGCGCAACTGCAGAAAATGTATCGCTGCAGCCGCCCGATTTTATTGTGGAAGACCTGGTGTATGTAAGTGCCTCTCTTAACAGCCTGCAGGCCATAGACAGCCTGTATGAAAAACAGCTATTCGACTCCACGCAAAGCAGGATGGATGTGGTGGCCAGCCATCTAAACCGCAGCGAAACCGAATTCAGGAAGGTGGTTGACAGCGCCAGGGCTAAATTGACAGCCAATAATAAGCTGTTGCAACCGGCGCTGCTATCGTCTGTGATGGACATATACGATGGCATGCTTAAGAACCGTGAGTCACTTGCCATTGCAAGGAAGATGGCCATGCTGTCCGGTTCGGGCATAAGTGCCGGCGACCGGCTTAACCTGCAACTGCAATATGAACTTACAGCCAAAAACAACCGCATAGCTGAGCTGGAAACCCAGGTTGACCAGATGATAACCAACCAGAACGTGCAGGAGATAGCTACAGGTAAAACGGAGGATGTGCAACAGCAAAACAAGCAATTATTGAATGAGTTGCACAACAAAACAGAAGCCATCAGCCGACTTACCGCTGCCAATACCAGGCTGCAGGAAGAGCTAAAAAACGCTCCAGGTAAAGTAAGCGCTGCCACCAACACAGTTACCGATGCACAGCTTGCCAGCCTGCAAGCCAGGCTGGAGCAGGTAACGGGTGATTTATACTTTACACAAGTAGAATGCAACCTGAAACGTATTGATGCCAAGCAGATTATTTCAAGCGCCCGCCAGCGTACGGAACTGCTAACCCAAAGCCTGCAAACGCTAACAACTCTCTCACGCTCTCAAAACCCGGCCATACAAACCAAGGCCAGGCAAAAAATACAGGAACTTAATGCCATAGCCAAGGAGTTGAGGGATTAAAGAAAGGAGGAAGGATGAACAAGACACAAAGACTACGCGGTGGGAAAAATTGCTTAGCGGACAGAACATAAAAGAGTTTCCAGTTTGCTGCTTTGCCGCGCAAATTGCGCAACGGCGGCCTCATAGGAGTTCCCCCTGCCGGACTCATAAAAATGCTTTGGCCGTTTATTAAACCTGCCTTTGATGAAGGGGTAAATATTTAATCAATCTTAAGCTTATAACGGGCAAGAAACCGGATGAAGTTACGGTCGTTCATCAGGTACTTTTTGAAGATAAATATGCCTGCTATAGCGCAGAGTATGCCTGCCAGTACATCCAGTATGTAGTGGTGGCTGGTATAAACGGCGGCAAACCAAATACCTGCCATTACCGTGGCTAACAATACGTTTACCCAGCCCAGCCTGTTTTTGAGGCCGTAGTAAAATACAATAAGCGGGTAAGCGGAATGCAGCGATGGCATTGCAGCGAATACGTTGGAACTTTTACTGTACAATGATTTAAAGATCCCGGTATGCAACAGGTCATCGAACCGGTGCAGGCCGGCTGTATTGCCAGGCGTGGCGGCGTGAAAATGAAACCCATGCTGCTGCACATACCAGGGCGGTGCGGCAGGGTACACGTAATATACCACAAAACCGAGCAGGTTTACCAGTAAAAAAGTGAGGGAGAACTGTAAAAACTGGCCCCGGTTTTTGTAAAAAAGATAACCGGCAAACACCAGCGGCACGGGCACCCAGCAAAGGTAGAATACACCGCTGAGCACATCTAAAAATGTAGATGGGTGCTGTAACCAGAACTCGTTAGGTGTTATCCTGCCGGTAGCGGTAGGTATGCCGAAAAGAAATTTTTCTCCGTTATACAGGCTTTCTATGCTTACTGTTTGAAAGCGGTAATTGGGAAAGGCCTTCATGTAATCGAATATGATCCAGTAAACGATGAAAATGGAAAACCCTAAAATAAACTTGCGGGTGATGGATGAAGCATAGTACAGGGTGTTAAAAAGCAATACCAGCATCAACTGGTCTGTTTTAAAACCTACCAACAGGGCAGACAGTAATATGTAGCCTATGGATATGGCTGTGGTAACCAGTATGTCCTGCCTGGAAAAAAGGTGTGGTGCCACCAGGCTAACGCTTTTCTTCATTCTTTTGCTTCTTTGGAAAACCGGATCTGAATATTACATCCCACAAAGCGGTGCTTACGCCATAACCTTTGGTTGAATCATCGTAGTGGTGAAGCATGTGGTGTTGCTTCACTTTTTTCATAAGGGAGCTTTTAAAATTATAGTGGTGCATAGCATAATGCATCATGTCGTAAATAAGGTAACCAACAAGGAAGCCCGGAAAGAAGGCGTAAAGATTGGTTTTGTTTTGCAGTATCCATAAAAACAGGAAATAAAACAAGAGTGCCAGGGGTATGCTGGCCGATGGCGGCATTACCAGTCTTTTGGCATCTTTGGGATAATCGTGGTGTACGCCATGAAAGATAAAATGCAGCCTTAAACCCCATTTGGATTTTGGCACATAGTGGAAAATATACCTGTGCAGCAGGTATTCGGTTATCGTCCACACGGCAAGCCCGCCAAGAAAATACAGGGCGAAAAAGCCGGCGCTTATGCCATTTGCAAAGGCCAGGTAAATAAAAACGGCTATGGCCGGTATATAGATAAACAGCGGCACCGAGAAATGTACTTTGGAGAGACTTTCCATAAAGCTGCTCCTAAACATCCTGGTAGATTCGGTTGAGTTTGAAACGTAATTCTTTTTCATTGTATCATGCTTTGCAAAGCTGCAATTATATTTTCATTCTTTCTGTAACTTCTGTTCCTGTTACCGGGTCAATGCCCACCAGGTCCACATACTCCACATGGGGCGTCCAGAAAGAGCCGCCTTTAATGCGCACAAAAATACGGTTTAGTATAGCCTGTTTTTTATTTATCGTGGCGTATACATGGTATTTGTTATCTGCCGCCTTCATTAAATGCATCAGGTATTTTTTATACGATACAAAATGAAGTTCGTACTTATCCTTCTCCAACAGCCTTGTTTTTACACCGTAGGCAAACTTACGCTGTACAAAATTCAGTTCTGCCCGCTGGCCTTTTTCGCCAAACCGCAGCCAGAAAACATGCACGGGGTCTTCCTCATCCAGTATGCCATCTTTATAGTTCAGTTCACATACAATGGTGTTGGTGTTGGGGTCCCGCTGCAGGTAAAACAACTGGTTTGGGTTGGGTGGCGGCGTAGGAAAAACCATTTCCTGGGCCATTACTAAACCTGTAACCAATATGCCTGCTATAAATAAGGTTAGCTGTTTAACAGTAGTATTTTTCATGATTTTTTTGGGGTGCCTTCTTTAGCGTCCAAAGCTTTTTTAGCATCGTACAGCCGCTTGATGGCCGTTATGTTGGTTAGCACTGCCATAACCGTTATGGGTATGGTAAACACACTCATCGTTTCAAAAATATGGTACCTGAAACCGGGAATGTACAATTTGTAATTACCGCCTATAACAGATGCCGTAAGTCCGCAGGCTATGGCTGCTACCGCAGTGAGTATCACTCTTTCCGGCCGCTGCATGAGGCCCCCTTTATTTTGTATGCCCAAACCCTCGCTGCGGGCCCGGGTATAGCTAACCATCATGGAGCCTATCAGGGCTATAAACGCGAATAAAGAGCTTAAAAAGTAATGCTTGGCCACCAGGTAATAACAAATGCCCAGGAACATTACCATTTCGCTGTAGCGGTCCAATACAGAATCGTACAGGGCGCCAAAGGTGGATGTCATGCCGCCCAGCCGGGCTACCTGGCCGTCCAGCATATCAAACAGGCCGGCAAAAAGTATAAGGCCGCCTGCCCAGCCTACATAAGATAAATCTCCACGGTTGCCCTCTTCGGCCCCTATAATGAATATTACCGCTACGCCAATGTTTAGTATAAGCCCCGTTGTGGTTACGGTATTGGGTGTAAACCCAATGCGTATCAAACCCCGTACAAAGGGGTTGATAACTTTATAAATAAGCTTTTGCAGCCTGTCCCGCAATAATTGTTCTGCCATAATTCAAGCAATCAAAAATCAAACTTAATCCTGGATCTAATGCCCCATTGGCTTACATCAGGATTGTTTAAATAAGTAAGTCTTTTTACCAGGTCAATACGAAGTAACCTGAAAATATTGGTAATGCCTGCACTAACTTCTACATAAGGTCCATCATTGAGTATATACGTAGTTGGCAGGCCTGTTACTGTATTTACCGGGAACTTAAAGGTTTCTTTGTTTATCGCCGGGTTATTCTGGTCGCTGATGCCACCATACAACACTTTGGCTGTTATTACTTCTCTCCACTTCAGCTTTTTGAACAGGGGTATTTTATTAAATATAAACCCGTTAAAGTAGTGGTCAACATTAATGCCCACATACCTGTCGCTGATGAACTCCATAAAATTCATCAGGTTATAGGCATTTAGCTGGTAAGAAAAGCTTTGGTTGGCCCTGTGAACGGTTAACAACGGAAATGGCACGTTGCCGAATATTTTACCACCTTCTACTGTTACATCTGTATAACCTAACTGTGCCAGGTAAAACCGCTTGTCTATAGTAAGGTTAAGGTTATGATAGTTGTACTCGCCACCTGCAAGGCCCTTAATGCCGGCAATGTACCGCAGCCTGAAAATGGGGTACTCATTAATAATGGGTATCCTGAATATTTTACCCTGGTAAAATTTTTCATGTGGCGCCCACCGCAACTCAGCCGATAACTCAGTAGTGGTTACATTGGGTATGTTTTTTACATCGCCCCCGTTCTGTTGATCAAATACAATGGCGCCTGCGGGGGTTTGTTTCCAGTTTTTAAAGCCAAGCGTGTAAGATAGCCTGTTACTGAATTCCCGTACATATTCTGCTTTAAAGATGTTGTTGTACAGCCACTTGTCGTTATTGCCCCGTTTAAAGGATAATAAAAAATTATCTTCCTGTACAAACTGCAGTTCCTGGCCGGGTATCTTGGTATCCCGCTGGTAGCTGAACCTTAAGTAATTGAGCGGAAAAGAATATATAGACTTATGGTTAAACGAATAGGTGGCTGCCAGGTAATACTTCCACTTTTCATCTTTAAAACCATAAGCCAGGTAGTTTTCAAAGAAAATATTTTTGCTGAAGTTAGGTGTGGTACGACCACCGGCACGCAGCCTGAAACCTTCCACCGGGTTAAAGCTGTAAAAAGTGCTTACCGGCCCCAGTTCGTAATTGGGCCCCATTTGCTTATAGCCTGCCAGCAAAAGGGTAAGCCAGTCCATCAGCCTGCGGAAAGATTTCATGTTCTTAAGGCTGTCTATATTGGTATAAACTTTCGATTCAACTTCCGAGAGCGGCTGGTGCCTGTTAGCTATCCAAAAACTATCATTGCCAACACTGGTTATATTTTGAAAGGCCACTTCTGCAGGCCCCTGGTAAACAGTATCTGCCGCCGGCTTATTGATAATGTAATCTTTCAGCGAAACGGTTCGTTCCCCAATAATACTGCCTTTTGAGCCCTGTGTTAGCGAAAACTCAACCAGCATATTGCTGAGGATGCGGTGGTAACGGCCATCCGGGCCTCTTTCAAAATCCTGGTTTATTTTAAGGTCTTTGGTCCAGTTAAGGTTGGCGTTTTTACTGATGGTAAAAGTTATTTTCTGAACCGCATAATTGCCATCCAGAGTAATAAACATGGTTCCTTTAAACAACAGGTCGTTGGGGTTACGGGGGTAAAAAGCCATTTTTACCAGCTTTATGCCATCCTGCTCCACGGTATCCCGTATGTAAAACATGTAAAAAGTGGGGGCGAGGTCTGCAATAGGGCTCAAAAACTGGGTGGTCATAATGTTGATGTTGTTTTCGTACACATCCACATCCTGGTACAGCCTGTTAAGGTAACTGTTTACACCACTGTTGTCAATAAATTCGCCATAATCCACCCGCTTTTCGCCCAGTATATAAGCTTTTTCTTTCTGCGGGTCCCGCCGATAGTATTTCTGGGAAAGTTTTTCATCCAGGTACACCGGCAATAATGCCTTGCCTTCTATTTTGGAAGTGTCTTCATTCTCCAATACAAAACTGAAGTTTTTAAACAGCTTGCTTTTCAGCAGTTTTTCGGGGCGCTTGGTAAGCGAAAGCTCCATTTTCTGGTACTCCTGGTACTGTACGTAATCGTAAGCGCTTTCACGGTTCTTGCTTTTGTTGTCTATTACCTTTCTTATCAGTTCTACAGCAGGGTTATTCTTATTGCGGTATTTGGCCCTTTTGTTAGTGCTTACCACTACTTCATTAAGGTCGTAAGTGGGTTGCAGCTCAATATCAATTTGCTGTTCTTTACCCGGTGTTATTTTTTTTATGGTTGTTTTGTAACCTACAAAAGAGTATTCTACTTCTTTCAGGTTAAGGTCGCTGGTTTTAATGGTATAGGTACCGTCAGTAGAAGTAATTACACCTCTGCCACCCCTGAAGAACACGCTTACCGATGTAAGCGGACTTTTGCTGGATGCATCAATTACCTTACCTTTTACCACTGTTTGCGCCATTGCTGTAAGGCTGCCGCACAACAGCAGAACCAACACAAAAAAATGTTTATTTAGTCTTGCCCAATTCATACAACTTAGTCAGTTATGCTTTAAATACGAATTTTTTTTGCAACGGGTAATTATAACCAAACGCAACCAGTAACGATATAAACAACTTAACTGCTACGTAGTAGTGCTTGCCCACCAGCTTTATACCGGCATAAAACCCGCCGGTGTTTAAAACCAGGTTTCCGCACCATACCAAAACGTAACGCAAAGCCTGTTTGTAAGTACTGCCGCTGCCTGCGTTAAAAGCCCAATGCTTTCCTATCAAAAAATTTGTTACGCCACCACAAATGGTGCCGGTCATACTGGCAAGCACAACGTCTATCCTAAAAAATTTTTCCAAAGCAATCGTTATAAAGTAGTCAACCGACGAAGCGATTAACGAGGCTGCATTTGCTTTAAGGAATGTAACCATCTTTATAACTTTAAATTCTGCCGCCCCCTGCGGTGGCCGAAAATTTTTATGGGCCCGGCTGACGGAACAGGAATGTTACTTCTGTTGCGTCGCACTCTTGTACTGAGGCAACTCTATTCAGCAATTGCCTCAGCAGCCTGCCCTGGACATAGCCAAAGCTATTGACAATCATACCCCACTTGCTCCCCCTGGAATACGTCGGTTTTTAGCATTACGCATTCATGCAGCCTGCTGATGGGAGAGGCTTGTTAAAATATACCCCTTCAACCATGTAAGGCCTGCCTATACTCAGGCTGTTACACTTTGCGCCAGGGATAGAAGCGGAAAGCCCGCAACCACCGTAGCCTTAGCGAAGGTAGTGAGGACTTGCAGCGGATAGCCCGGCCCGCCCTGTATTTTGGAGGGGGCGCCTTGCATTCTTTCTCTTTTACAGAAATAACTGCAATAACGCCAGCAATGCCCGTGCATAAATGCCAGCCAGCACATCATCGGCCATAACACCCCAGCCACCTGGTAACTGCTCTGCCTTCCTGATATACAGGGGTTTAACTATGTCAAAAAATCTGAATAATATCAACCCGGCTATAATATTTACCGCAGTTAACTTAACAAACGCCAGTGCAATCATCATGCCTGCTACTTCGTCTATCACAACCCGGCTGCTATCGTGCCCCCATTGGGCTTCTACCTTACCTGCGCTCCATGTACCCAGTACGCATACTGTTGATATTACAAAAACCTGCCATAGAAACATATTTTCTATGGCAGGCGCAAAAAAACAAACAATACACCAGGCTGCGGCGGCAACCGTTCCGCCCCCTTTTCCAATATACCCAATTCCGCCGGCCGTGGCAACTACCTGGTAAAATTTAATCATAGCTCTTCTTCCACCAGTTCCTGGTAATAATCCAGTCCCAGGTGCGTAATCAGCTCTTCGCCCATCATGTGGCGCAGTGTGTTCTGCAATTTGATGAGCTGTTTAAAAATATCGTGTTCAGGCCTTAACTCGGGCAATGTTTGCGGCGATTTAAAGTAGAATGAAAGCCATTCCTGTATACCGCTCATGCCTGCACGTTTGGCCAGGTCGCTAAACAAGGCAAGGTCCAACACAATTGGCGCAGCCAAAATAGAGTCCTTACACAAAAAGTTTATTTTAATCTGCATATTGTAGCCCAGCCAGCCAAATATGTCAATATTGTCCCAGCTTTCCTTGTTATCGCCGTGTGGGGGATAATAGTTGATCCTGATTTTATGGTAGATGTCGCCATAAAGCTCCGGGTCAATATCAGGCCTGAAAATATCTTCCAGTACACCCAGTTTGGAGACTTCCTTGGTTTTAAAGTTATCCGGGTGGTCAAGTACATAGCCATCGCGGTTGCCCAGTATATTGCTGGAAAACCAGCCACGAACACCCAGCGCCCTTGCCTGCAGGCCGGGGGCCAGTATTGTTTTCATTAAGGTTTGGCCGGTTTTAAAATCTTTACCGCCAATAGGTGTACCGGTTTCTTTGGCCAGTTGTTCAAGCGCAGGTATATCGCAGGTAAGGTTGGGGGCGCCGTTGGCAAAAGGAACACCCAGTTTAATGGCGGCGTAAGCATAAATCATGCTCGGCGCAATCATGGGGTGGTTTTCCTTTAAACCTTCTTCAAAAGCTTCAATTGTTTCATGCACCTCTTCTACCTCAATGTATTTTTCGGTAGAGCCGCACCATACAATCACCACACGGTCGCAACCATTCTCCCGTTGAAAGTTTTCAATATCATCTATTAACTGCAAAGCCAGATCGTATTTGGTGGCTCCGGTTTTTACGTTTTCACCGTCAAGGTTGCTAACATAGCTTTTGTCAAAAACGGCAGTCATTGGCTTAATTGCTTCCAACTGGGGCTTGATGGCATTTAACAGGCTGGTTTCCAGAACTTTGGCATTAACAGCGGCTTCGTACACGTTATCTTTGTATAAATCCCAACCTCCAAAAACAATATCGTTTAAACTGGCAAGCGGCACAAAGTCTTTAATTTTCGGATAGCGGTTTTCTGTTCTTTTACCCAGGCGGATGCTGCTCATTTGTGTAAGTGAACCAACAGGCTGTGCCAGCCCTTGCTTAACGGCTTCAACACCAGCGATGAAAGTGGTGGCAACAGCTCCCAAACCAGGCATTAATACACCCAGTTTTCCTTCAGCAGGCAAGATTTGCTCTTTCATGTTATCCATTTTAGAATTAGTAATCAGTTAGTTTTCATAACCATTTTTCCTGCTTATACCAGCTCATGGTTTCAGCTAAACCTTTTTCAAGGTTATAAGCAGGGGTAAAACCCAGTTCGTTTTGTGCTTTTTCTATATTACAGCACCAGTTAACCGCGGTTAACTCACTTAACTTTTCCCTGTTCAACGCAGGTGTTTTATTTAATAAAACATAGGTTTTTTCCAGGGCTAACGCCAGGACCCTAACAACGCCCAGGGGTAAATGAAACCTGAGTGTTTTTTTGTACAGAAGTGGTTTGGTAAGATTGGCTAAATCGTAGCGGCTATAACTGTTACCATCGGTAACGTTATAGGTTTGGTGAACAGCAGGTGCAAAGATAGCGTTCAGTGCCAAAACGGCAAGGTCTTTTACATAAATAAAACTTAATTGTTGTTGCACTCTGCCAATATAGGGTTCCAGACCACGGCTAAGGGCTTTAAACAGGATGAATATATCTTTATCCCTGGGACCATACACAGCGGTAGGTCTTAATACGTTTAATGGAATATTCAATTGCGCAACTTGTTGTTCTGCAAGTAGTTTGCTGCGGCCATACGCTGTTACGGGGCGGGGCGGTGTAGATTCTGTTATTAAACTGTCCGGCTGCTGCAGCGGGCCAATGGAAGCAAGGCTGCTTAAAAAAACTATCTTTTTAATAAAAGGGCTGCAGCATTCCGCGGCTTTAAACAGGTTATAAGTATAATCTGCATTAATGGCTGTATAATCAGCTTCAGATTTAGCCTTGGTAGTTCCGGCAGCATGAATAATGTAATCGTATTGTTTTTCTTCCAGTTCTTTCTGAAGCGAGGCAATATTGCCAAAGTCGGGATACGTGTATGTTATGGGCAGGTGCTGCAGGTGTTTAATATCGCTGCTTTTTCTGACAGCGGCATACACATCAAGCCTCCGTGCCAGCGCTTCATTTACAAGGTGAAAACCCACAAATCCACTGGCGCCGGTAATTAATATCTTTTGCTTCATAATGGTTTTTCGTAAATACGGTATTTGCTGGTTATTTTACCGTTGATACTTTCTATGCCGCTATTCATCAGGGTGTTGGTTTCCAGTATCCACGATGCTTCGCCGCCTTTTATTTTTTTTGCGGCGGCTTTTTTAATAATGGTGGCATAAAAACAGGCTTCAATACCCATTTTACGATAAGGTTCCAGTACACCCAGCGCCAGTACACGTACAAAATCTATTTTCTTAAGGCCAAACAACAGTTTGAAAATTCCAAACGGTAATAACCGGCCTTTTTTTATTTTCCGTTGCAGTTGGTTTACATCGGGTATGCCCAGGGCAAAACCAATTAGTTGGCCGTCTTTTTCTGCCACCAGGCAAAAATCGGGGTCCAGTACAAGTTTAAGGTCTTTGGCCAGGTAGTTAAACTCATTGGTTGTCATGGGTACAAAACCCGTGTTCTTATCCCAGGCAGCATTGTATATCTCTCTCACCTTAACCACTTCGTTCTTAAAATCTTTCATATTAATAGCCCGGATAACTATGCCTTTGCGGTTAAGCCTTTCTGTAAGGGTATCCAGCAGTTTGAGAGAGCGCTGGCTAACCGTAGCGGTTTCAAGATCCCATGCCAACAGATCAATCTTTTTAGTAAAACCATACTTTTCTGTCAGGGTGTTATAATATGGCTTGTTGTAAGTCATCATGGCCCTTGGCGGGCGGTGATAGCCCTCAATCAACATTCCCAATGGCTCATTGGTTGATGGGTTAACGGGGCCAATTACCGTATCCGCACCTTTCGCCTTTAACCAGTTTTCTGCTGTTTCAAAAAGGGCAGAGGAAACATTTTCATCATTCACACAGTCAAAAAAACCAAAGAATCCATCTTTGGTATTATTAAACTGGTTATGGTTATTATTGAGTATGGCGGCTATCCTGCCTTTTAGTATATCTCCGTCCCAGGCTAAAAATTTTTCAACACTGGAATGTTCATGAAAGGGGTGTTTGCCGGGGGTAAGTAAATCCCGCTGGGCAATAAAAAGCTCGGGCACATAGTTCTCGTCATCTTTATACAACTCATGAGGAAAATCAATAAACCTGGCTAACTGTTTTTTTGTTTGTACCGGTTCAACCCGAATCATATCGCTTGTTTTTGCATAACCCGTTTTATATCCAGCATGTCGGCAGCTTTGGAAAGCTTTTCAACCGCTTCTTCAATCTGGCCAAAAGTGTGGGTAGCCATCAGTGAAAAACGAATAAGGGATGCATCGGATGGAACGGCGGGAGATACCACCGGGTTAACAAATACGCCATCTTCCTGCAGCATTTTGGTAAACAGGAAGGTTTTATGGTTATCCCGTACATACACGGGTATAATGGGGCTTTCTGTATAGCCTGTGTCAAAGCCGTTTTCCTGCAGCAACTGCAT
Organism: Foetidibacter luteolus; assembly: GCF_009650435.1. Lineage (GTDB taxonomy): Bacteria > Bacteroidota > Bacteroidia > Chitinophagales > Chitinophagaceae > Foetidibacter > Foetidibacter luteolus. The sequence goes on along the minus strand of NZ_VVIP01000038.1, from coordinate 172,792 downwards.
AGCATAGCGGGTATTGGCCCAAAGCTTGTCAATGCGTTCGGGTTCTGCCTGTATAATATCCACAGCGGCTATAACACTGGCAACCGATGCCGGCGTCATACTGGCACTAAACATCAGGGCCCTGGCACGGTGTTTCAGGTAGTCTATCACTTCCGCGTCGCCGGACACAAACCCACCCAGCGAGGCCAACGATTTGCTGAAAGTGCCCATAATAAGGTCAACCTTATCAGTTAAACCAAAATGCGATGCTGTGCCTGCGCCTTTGTCGCCAATAACGCCAAGGCTGTGTGCATCATCCACCATAATATTAGCGCCATACTTATCGGCAAGCGCCACTATTTCGGGCAGATTAACAATATCGCCCTCCATGCTGAAGATGCCATCTACGGCAATCAGCTTCATGGATTCGGCAGGCAGCCCGGCAAGTTTCTGCTCCAGGTCCTGCATATTATTATGTGCATATTTGATAGTGCGGGAGAAAGATAACCGGCTGCCGTCTATAATAGAAGCGTGGTCATATTCGTCCAGTATCAGGTAATCGTTACGCCCGGTGATGGAAGAAAGGATACCCAGGTTTACCTGGAAGCCTGTACTGAACAAAAGGGCAGCTTCTTTACCAGTGTATTCGGCCAGTTTGGCTTCCAGCTCCAGGTGTATGTCAAGCGTGCCATTCAAAAAACGGGAACCGGCGCAACCGCTTCCATATTTTTCCACGGCTTTTTTGGCTGCTTCTATTATCTGGGGGTGGTCTGTTAACCCGAGGTAGGAGTTTGAACCAAACATCAAAACCCTCTTGTTGTTCAAAATCACTTCTGTACCCTGGCTGGACTGTATCGTGCGGAAATAGGGATAAAGTCCCATCTCTTTCAAGTGTTTGGCATCTGTAAAGGATGCGACTTTCTGATGTAGTTTTTTATGCATTAAGTAACTCACTTTTCAAGGGATTATGAAAAATTACGACTTATAAAAGTACTAATTGTAACAATAAATTAATGTCATTTTAGAAGAACACAAGTTTTTTCTTCTAATTTTCCAGATATAAACACGCAAAGATGTGGAAAACTTGTAATACCGCAATACTCTAAAACAGGATTCCCTCACGGGTGTATGTTCACATGGCAACTTCCGGAACCTGTAATTGTTTATGAATATCAAGATTACTGACACAAATTGTTGCCTGAAAGATAAAGAATCCCTTTTAAATTCCTGTCCAGTTTCCTCACCTCTGCGTATAAATATTTATGCACTAACGTTGAAATCTCTCAGAGCGTCGTTCAGGCTTGTCTTTAAATCTGTGCTTGCCTTGCGCTGGCCAATAATCAAAGCGCAGCTTACGCCAAACGAACCCGCAGGAAAATCCTTGTTATAAGTACCTGGTATTACTACGCTTCTTGCCGGAACCCTTCCTTTATATTCTATCGGTTCGCTGCCACTAACGTCAATAATTTTTGTTGATTGGGTAAGTACAACATTTGCACCCAACACGGCTTCTTTTTCTACAATCACGCCTTCTACCACTATGCAGCGGCTGCCTATAAAGCAACCATCTTCAATAATTACAGGGCTGGCCTGCAATGGTTCAAGTACCCCGCCTATGCCAACGCCGCCACTAAGGTGTACGCCTTTGCCAATTTGTGCGCAACTGCCTACTGTTGCCCAGGTATCTACCATGGTGCCTTCATCAACGTAAGCGCCAATATTTACATAACTTGGCATTAACACTACGTTTTTGGCTATATAGGCGCCATAGCGTGCCACCGCATGGGGTACGGCACGTACACCTAACTCCTTATAATTTGTTTTCAACAACATTTTATCATGAAACTCAAAAGGAGGGATATTCCAGGTCTTCATGGTTTGAACGCTGAAATACATGAGAATAGCCTGTTTAACCCATTCATTTACCGCCCAGCCCTTATCGGTTGGCATCGCGGTTCTTAACCTTCCCTTATCAACTTCCTCAATTACAGATTTTACGGCCTCCAGGTATCGCATGTCTTTCAAAAGTTCCCGGTTTTGCCAGGCATCCTGTATTAATTGTTTGAGTTCCATCTTCAAAAAATTTGTGCGAAAATAACAGATGCGGGCCGAATACGTAGTTTTGCTTTTACAATAACGTGGAAAGTTTACAAATTATGATGCAACAGTTAGCTGGTTACCAATATTTTATAATTTCAATTTAAGGCAGGTGAGATTTTGTGTGTACTTCATCGTGCTTCAAATTTTGTAATAGCTTTTTTGGGGGTGTCCCTCGTACCTCGAGCCGGGCAGAACTACGTTCGCAACCTTCGCAAAAGCAACATTTAGTTGCTTTTACGAAGGTTGTGCTCATACTCCGGCACAAAGCATCGCTGCGATGGCCTCACCGGGGTATCCGCTGCAATCCCTCACCCGATGGTGCACCCTGTTGTATTTTTTGTAAGCAACTTATATAAATATTTTAAATAAAAACATCTAATGATTGATTTTCAAATTGATATAGAAAATTGCATAAATGTTCTCAGGGCAGGAGGGATTATACTTTATCCCACAGATACCGTTTGGGGATTGGGCTGCGATGCCACCAATGCAGAAGCCGTGGAGAAAATTATTGTTCTAAAAAAGCGTCCGGCTGAGAAAAGCTTTGTAGTACTGGTGGCTTCTGAAAGGGACGTTCTTCAATACACGGCAGCTCCTGACCCAGCTATTTTTGATTACCTGCAATCCCAGGAAAAACCCACCACGGTTATCTATGACCATGCAATCGGCCTGGCTGAAAATGTTGTGGCCGCGGATGGTTCTGTTGCTATCCGTATTACAAAAGATGAATTTTGCCGGCACCTGGTTAAACGTCTGCGCAAGCCCCTGGTAAGCACTTCGGCTAATTTCAGCGGCATTACACCCCCAGCCATATACGCCCAGGTTGATAAAGAGATTGTTGCCGGCGTTGATTATGTACCGCGTTACCGGCAGGATGATACCCGTCAGTCTCCGCCATCTTCCATCATACGGTGGAAAAAGGGGGAGGTCGTTAAAATAAGATGAGTATTTTACATTAAACTTTGTAAGCTTATCATTATAAATAGATTATGATTTAGAATTGAATATAAACAGGAAAGAGGATAAGTTTTTTTGGTAATTATTTTTAGTCGTCGTAGCTATGCCATAATACCAAACCAATATTCTGATGAACGTTCCTATGTCTTCAGGCTCTGTAAAAGCGCATTGTAAAATCAACCCGCTGCTTGATTTAATTATTCAAACAGGCCTTGAGAAACAAACCATTTACCAATCTTACCAATTAGACAAATTAAAGCGAAACAACCCTTCAAAGGTTATGTATTTCCTGCACCAAAAAAGAGTTTTTCCTGCCTGGGATGCTAATAAAAATGAGCTGGAGTTTGAATAAAGCTTCGCTGGCTTAGGTCAACTATTATCTTTGCCCTTATGCAAATAGATTGCACGGAAAGGGAATTATTCATTTTTAAGAAAATAGCCACGGCGGCACGGGAAGCTGGTGTAGAATGCTATCTTATCGGCGGTTTTGTAAGAGATAAAATTATTGGCCGCCCTACTAAAGATGCTGATATTGTTTGTCTTGGCGATGGAATAGCCCTTGCCCATGCTGTTGCTGCCAGGTTTAACCCCGCGCCACCTGTTGCCTTTTTTAAAACTTTTGGAACAGCGCAGGTTAAGCTGCCTGACCTTGAGCTGGAGTTTGTAGGCGCCCGCCGGGAAAGCTACAGCCAAAACAGCCGCAAACCCGCTGTTGAGCCCGGAACGTTGATTGATGATCAAAACCGCCGTGACTTTACCATTAATGCCCTGGCTATCAGCCTTAACCAGGCGGATTACGGAAGTTTGATTGACCCATTTAATGGCCTGCTGGATATAGAGCGTAAGCTGATACAAACGCCTTTAACCCCAGGTCAAACCTTTAGCGACGACCCATTGCGCATGATGCGGGCCATAAGGTTTGCCACCCAGCTTAATTTTACCATTGCCCCGGAAACCTTTGCTTCCATACAGGAAAATGCAGAGCGCATTTCTATAGTAAGCCAGGAGCGTATAACAGATGAGCTTAATAAAATAATGCTAAGCCACAGGCCATCTACCGGCTGGGACCTTTTGTCAAAAAGCGGGTTGCTCTCTCTTATTTTTCCGCAAATGATGGCGCTGCATGGCGCGGAATACCAGGATGGGCACGGGCATAAGGATAATTTCTATCACACCTTGCAAGTGCTTGATAATATAAGTGTTAACACGAATGACTTGTGGTTGCGCTGGGCAGCATTGCTGCACGATATCGGCAAGCCCGCCACCAAAAAATTTGAGGAAGGCCACGGCTGGACATTTCATGGCCACGAGGTTACCGGGGCCCGCATGGTGCCAAAGATTTTTGCCCGCCTTAAATTGCCCCTTAACGAAAAAATGAAACTTGTGCAGAAACTGGTGGCTTTGCACCTGCGGCCCATTAGCTTAACAAAAGAGAATATTACAGATAGTGCCATACGCCGCCTGCTGTTTGACGCAGGTGAAGATATTGATAGCCTGATGTTGCTTTGCAGTGCCGACATAACCAGCAAGAATAAGTTTAAGGTAAAACGCTACCTTCAAAACTTTGCGCTGGTAAAACAGCGCCTGCAGGAAGTGGAGGAAAGTGACCGCATAAGAAACTGGCAACCACCTGTTACAGGCGAGATGATTATGGAGAAATTTGGCTTGCCGCCAAGCCGTGCCGTGGGTGTTATTAAAGATGCGATAAGAGAAGCCATACTGGATGGGGCTATACCCAACGATTTTGATGCCGCCTACCAGTTTATGCTGCAAAAAGCGCAGGAGTTAAATTTGCGGCCCATTGAATAAAATGTATTTTCGCTGGCTGGTGAAGATTAGTTTCCCGAACTGGTGACCAGCTAAAAAGGAAATTAATGATATGGGCTGCATGGCAATAGAATTATCTTAGTCGCACCCCGCAATGCAGAGGGATGCCGGGCATGCTGGTGCGTAAAGCGGTAGCGTACAAGAGTGCGACGTATCGATGCTCAATGCATATTCCGTCTGCCGGGCCCATAAAAATCCAGTTACAGGTAACGGATGGTTATTTACAAACTATATACTTTTAAATGGCTATTTTAAAATTCAGAGTGTATTACGAAGAAGACGATGCGGTTTACCGGGACGTGGTTATTAAACATACGCAGTTCTTTAAAGATCTGCATGGTGTTATACTTAAATCGTATGAGTTCGATTCCAAACACCAGGCTACTTTTTACCGCAGTAACGATCATTGGTTGCGCGGCCGCGAAATAAGCCTGGAGAAATATGATAAAAAATACCAGGCAGAGCCCCTGCTGATGGAAAATACCACCATTGGCAGCGAAATACGCGATACCAACCAAAAATTTGTATACGTGTACGATTTTGCCAAGAACTGGACATTTTTGGTAGAGTTGATTAATGTAAGCAAGGAAGAGAATTCAAAAACCGTTTACCCGGCTATTACCCGTACAGAAGGTATTGGCCCCCAGCAATACGGCACACGCAGCCTGCTGGGTAACAAATTTGCCGACATTGAAGAAAAGTACGACCTGGACAAAGGCGCCGAAGGATTTGGCACAGAAGGCGATGACAGTGGCGGCGATGAAGACGAGTTCGGCTCCGGCGAGGAAACCGGTGAAGAAAGCAATAACGATGAATATTAATAAACTGTAAAGCTTTTATTAATTATTTTTTGTTTGTGTTACCTTCTTAAATTGGCTGTATGAAAATACTTATAACCGGCGCCAATGGCTTTTTAGGCCAGCACCTTACATTGCACCTGGCTGCAAAAGGTTATCATGTATTGGCTGTAAGCCGTGGCGATTGCCGTATTCCGCTGCCACATAATTTTATTTTTGCCTCACTCGATATAACAGAAAAGCAACCCGTTGATGCCCTGGTAAAAGTCTATGCTCCGGATGTTATTGTACATGCGGCTGCCATAAGCAAACCCGATGAATGTGAAAAAAACAGGCCTGCCTGCCTGCTGCACAATGTTACCGCAACCCAGTTTTTGTTACATGCCTTGCAGGCATTACCACAAGGCAAATCGCAATTCATTTATATATCCACCGATTTTGTTTTTGGAGAAAACGGCCCACATGCTGAAGAGGATGAAAAAGGGCCGCTGAATTTTTATGGCGAAAGCAAACTGCAGGCCGAACGGCTTGTTGAACAAAGCGGCTTACCCTTCAGCATAGTAAGACCGGTATTTATTTATGGCGCTGTTTGGCAGGGGCTAAGGCCAAGTTTTCTACACTGGGTTAAAAATAACCTGGAAAAAGGCCAGCCCATTAAAGTTGTAAGCGACCAGCAACGTACCCCCACCTTTGTGGAAGACCTTTGCAAAGGCATTGAAAGCATTATTGAAAATCGTAAAACAGGTGTTTACCATCTTGCCGGTAAAAACATTTTATCGCCCTGGCAAATGGCAATGGATACGGCGGCAATTTTAGGCCTGGATGCAGCATTAATAGAAAATGTTACGTCTCAATCTTTTGCAGAGCCTGTAAAAAGGGCAAAAAAATCAGGGCTTAAAATAGATAAGGCCATACATGAGCTGGATTATAACCCTGTTGATTTTAAGGAAGGTATTCGTTCTACTTTCAATATAACCTAAGATGCTTACCCCACTGCAGAAATATTTTGCGCAGCGTGTAAAGAACCTCTTTAACCATTTGCACGATTTTGAGCTGAATGGAGATGAGGTTTCTATGCACGATTTTAGGGTAGAGCTAAAAAAAATGCGTTCCATTGTAAGGTTCCTGGAGCAAATTTATCCCAAACCCAAACTTAAAAGAGCTTCGCATTTACTCCGCAATATCTTCCAGGTAGCAGGTGAAATAAGGGAATACCAGCTTTTACAGCAATGGTTACAGAAGGGCAATTTTTTTGTGCTGGAAAAAGAATACTATCCGCCGGAACGGTTAAACAACATGGTTGAGGCCTTCCGCATGCGGGCCGATGATTACAAAACCGATTTGAATGAGATAATAGAAACGGTAGGGCATTATGTACATTCCACCAACGAAATTCTGGCAGAGCAATATTATACCGATATGAATGCGCAGGTGGAAAACATGACCCGCCGTAACCTGCCGCAAATTGACTGGCACGAACTGCGCAAACTGATAAAACAGCGCATTTACAGTTTTAACTGGGTACGCCACGAAGACAATTACGAGGATAACGCTTTTGCTTATTACAACAAATTACAGGAAACAATAGGGCAGTGGCACGACCTGGAAATTATTAAAGATAACTTCTCACAAAAGCAGGTTTGGCTATCGCAGGATATTGAAGTGCAAAAAGATTTTAACCTTGCCTGGGACAAATTAACCACCGGGCTTAAACAAAAAGAGCGTGTTATAGAAGATATGTTGGCAACCAGGCAGGCAGAAGTAAAGGGGATAAAGTCTGATGCATGAAGTTTTGTCCCCCGCTTACCATTCCCCACTCCCCACCGCCTTTTTATGATACCAGCTACATCACTCCGTAGCATCACCTGTTGCGTCGCAATCCGTTCATCGTTCTGTCCATCGGGCAGCTTTTCAGCCCCTTGTAGATTATGCTGAAGAAAAGCCCCAATCACCATTATTACTGCTTCGTCAGCTCATCCTTATACACAACGCCGCCCTTCATAACAAAGCCCACTTTTTCCAGCGCTTTAATATCGTCCAACGGGTTAGTGGCAACGGCGATGATATCAGCAAATTTGCCAACAGAGATGGAACCGGTTTTTTCTTTCCAGCCCAGCAAATCCGCCGCGTTAACGGTAGCTGCCTGTATGGCCTGCATAGGGGTAAGGCCATATTTAACCATGTAAAAAAACTGCTTGCCATTCCAGCCATGCGGGTATACACCCGCATCCGTTCCAAAAGCAATTTTAACCCCGGCCTTAACGGCTTTGGCAAAGTTTTCCCTTTGCAGCTTGCCAATCATTTTTTCTTTGTTGATAATCTTTTCAGGATAGCCCAGGTTACCGTATTCGCTTAATATGTAATCATCGTTGTAAATATCCGCAACCAGGTAAGTGCCGTGCTGTTTCATCAGTTGTATGCCTTCATCATCTATAAGGCTGCCGTGTTCTACAGAAGCTACGCCTGCTTTTACTGCAATCTTTATCGCCTCGGCGCCATGCGCATGGGCGCAGGTTTTCTTCTCCCACATGGTGGCTTCGCTTACAATAGCATTCATTTCTTCCTGCGTAAACTGCGGGGCGCCTACGCTTTCTTCTTCGGTTAGTACCCCGGCGCCGGCGCCAAACTTAATTACATCCGCGCCGTATTTTATGTTATAGCGTACCTGTTTGCGTAATTCTTCCACGCCGTTGGCTACGCCCGTCATTTCTTTCGGGTACTTCCATTCAAGGTAAGGAGAAAAGCCGTTAAGGTCCCCATGACTGCCCGTGGAGCCAATAAACAGGGTAGCCACCTGCAGGCGTGGGCCGGGAACATCCCCGTTGTTGATGGCGTTGCGCAAAGCCACGTCAACAAGGCCAATAGCCCCAACATCGCGGCAGGTGGTAAAACCTGCTTCTAAAGTACGTTTGGCATAGATATGGGCGGTAACAGCAAAATCAACCGGGGTTTTGCGAAAGATTTCACCATAATAATCGCCGCCCGGTTGGGATGTAATGTGTGTATGGCAGTCAATCAGCCCCGGCAGTACTGTAGCTTTTGAAAGATCAATAACAGTAGCGCCGGCAGGTATGGCAATATCCGCCGCTACCTGTTTAATGGTATCGCCGGATACCAGTATCATTTGATTATTGAGTATGCGGCCATTTTGGGTATCTACCAGTTTGCCGGCTTTAATAACAGTTACATTTTGCGCAGCAGTTATGCAGGGCAACAGAAGAATCAACAGGATTAGTCTCACAAAGTTTGTTTTAGTTGGGTTTACTTAGAAAACCACACTAATATACGATGCTATGTTAAACATAAAAAGGGAGTGGTGAGTGGTGAGTGGTGAATAGTGAATGAGGGCCAACATTAAACTTGTTACTTTTTTCCATCGTACATCCCACATCAAACATCTTACATGATTAGGACAAGTGGGGGAGTGGTAAATGTAAAGTGGGGGTAAGCCTTTTAAACATCATACATCCCACATGAAACATCTTACATAAAAAAGTACTTCGTAATTCGTACTTTTTCCATCGTACATCCCACATCATACATCTAACATAAGTAAGTACTTCGTACTTCAAACTTCGTACTTGGGGGTGCCCCCAAGCTGCGCAAGGGGTCGGGAAGAACTTCGTTCGTAACATTCGTCAAAACAACATTTAGTTGCTTCTCCTCGCTTGTGCTCATACTCCGGCACAAAGCAGCGCAGGCTCTCCACCTTTAGGGGGAGTTGGAGGGGGTACTCAGCGGGGTATCCGCTTCAATCCCTCACCCGAAGGTGTAACCCGCTGCTTTTTTCGCCGGGCCTATTGGGTGAAATAACAAGGGATGAAGCTGTTCCCCCTGAGTTTATCTAAGGGTTAGGATAGTATATAGCTGGTATGAGATTGTGCACCGGCACATTGCCTACAGCGTTAATGGCAGTTCCTTCAAAAAGTTGTAACCTTACAGCATGAAGTCTTTGAATGATGCCATTGAAATTTTTAACGCTGCGGTAAAAGCTGTACAGCCTGCTGTATTAATACCTCAACAGCTTTCAGTAAAGGATAACCACCTTCTTTTACCTGGTGGTACATGGCCGCTTGATAAGGGGAAAATTTATTTACTGTCAGTAGGCAAAGCTGCTTCGGCCATGGCACAGGAAGCGGAAAAAATATTGGGCAGTCATATAACAAAAGGGCTGGTAGTAACCAAGTACCACCATAGCTTGCCGGTTAAGTTTTGTACCACCATAGAAGCCGGGCACCCTGTTCCGGATGAAAACAGCATAAAGGCAGCGGAGGCCATAAAAGGTTTCCTGCAAAATCTTGCTGGTAGCGATTTGCTGCTTTGCTTCATCAGTGGTGGCGCTTCTGCTTTAATTGCTGACATAGCTGAAGGCATTTCGCTGGCGGATTTGCAACAGTTGTCCAGGCTGTTGTTGCAATGTGGCGCATCCATCCATGAAATAAATACCATCCGTAAACATACCAGTACATTAAAAGGGGGCCAGTTGTTGCGTTATGCTAACGGGGCCAGGGTAGCGGCATTTCTTATCAGCGATGTAATGGGCGATGATACCTCAGTTATTGCCAGCGGGCTTACCGTAGCGGATAAATCTACATTCGCGGATGCATGGAAAATTGTAAAGCAATATAATTTGGAAGAAAAACTTCCGCATGCCGTTGCAGCGCATTTACGCAAAGGGCTGAATGCTGAGATAACGGAAACACCCAAGCCCGGCGACGATTGCTTTGCCAATACCATCAACAGCATTATTGCCAGCAATAGCATTGCGTTAGGCGCCGCGGCAGGCACAGCCCGTAAACTGGGGTACAACGTAAGCATCATTAATGCTGCTATTGATGGTGAAGCACGGCAACGGGCCGCGGAATTTGTAAATGAACTGCTGCATTATGAGGCTGCAAAACCTGCCTGCCTTTTAATGGGTGGAGAAACCACGGTAACCATCCGTGGTAAAGGAAAGGGTGGCCGTAACCAGGAGTTTGTGCTGGCTGCATTACAGGAGTTAATTCAGCAACAAGTAACTGCGGATAAACTTCCTGTAGTTTTATCTGGCGGCACCGACGGCACGGATGGCCCTACAGATGCTGCCGGCGCGGTTATAGACAACAGCATAATGCCGCTCTTAGCTTCGTTACAATTAGATCCATTGCCTTACCTGCGGAACAATGACGCTTATCATTTTTTTCAGCAAACCAGCAACCTGCTGATTACCGGCCCAACACAAACCAATGTGATGGATGTAGTGGTGGGGTTGGTAGGCTAAACACATCCGGGTCTGAAAAGATGCCATAGAAAACCGGACGATGAAAGTAATGCGACGCAACGAAGTCGCCACATAGCACAGTCGCTGGTAACCAAAATAATGTTGGCATTAATAGCAGACTCCTGATTTTATGCCGCCACGGCAACTCATTTTAAAGCCAGCGCTACAGCCGTCCAGTCATGCTCAGCCAGGCCTTGCTGCATGCATTGTTCCAGTTGCAGTTTTGCCTGTTGCCCAAACGGCATTTTAGAGGATGTTTCCGTGGCCTGCTGCAATACAAGGTTCACATCCTTCAAACCTAATTTTAGCGCAAAGCCGCCGGGCTCAAAAACTTCTTTCAACAGTATATTGCTATAGTTAACATAGATGGGCGAAGTAAATAGGGTTTGCGTAAGCATATTCATCCATGCGCCTGCATTAAGCCCGCTGCGTTGGGCAAGGTTAATGCCTTCGGCCATAGATTCTATGGCAGTTACAATTAAAAAGTTACTGCATAGTTTGGCAACATTGGCGGCGCCCGGCGCTTCGCCAAATTCCCATACATTAGCCGCGCCGGCATCCTGCAGCAAAGGCCTAATAATTTCTATGGTTGCTTTGCTGCCTGAAGTAAGAAAGTTGAGCTTCCTGGCTTTTGCTGCTTCGGGCCTGCCCATAACAGGGCATGCTATGTAGTGGCTGCCATTTTGCTGGTGAATACCGGCCAATTCATTTGACGTAGCAGGCAAAACAGTACTGATGGAAATATGGATACCGCCGGACTTTAAATGGGTGGCAATGCCATCCGGGCCTGAAGTAATGGCCTGTAAAGCGGCATCATCTGATACGATGCTGAAAACAATATCGCAGTCCGTGGCCAGTTGCTTAATACTGCTGCAAACAATTGCGCCTTTAGCTTTTAACGCATCAGCTTTAGAAGCGGTGCGGTTATATACCTGCAAGGCGTGGCCTTTGTTTAATAAGTTTTCCGCAATGGGTGTTCCCAAATTGCCAAGACCAATAAAACCAAGTGTCATATAGGTTATTTTGTTGAGTAATATGTTTAACAAAAACAGCAGGCCATGGCCTGCTGTTTTTACTGTTATAATAACATCAGCTAACTTCTGCGCCTGCATCAACTGCATCTTCAGGGTTAATGAAATGTAGCTTGCCACTGGCATCTTCAGCCATCAATATCATGCCATTGCTTTCTATGCCACGCATTTTACGGGGTGCCAGGTTAGCTACAACAGTTACCTGCTTACCAACGATATCTTCGGGTTTAAAATGCAGGGCAATGCCAGACACAATTGTCCTGGTTTCAAAGCCAAGGTCAATGGTAAGCTTAAGCAGCTTATCTGCCTTCTCCACTTTTTCAGCGGCTGTTATCTTGCCCACCCGCAGGTCTATTTTGGCGAAATCGTCGTAAACAATTACCGGTTTCAGGTTGCCGGTTCCTGGTTGCTGGTCTGTTGTTGATGCAGGTTGCTGTTGGGCAGGGGCTTCTTGCGGCTCGCTTGCGGCAGGTTTAACCAACCCGTTTTTCAGCTTTTCTATTTGTGCGGCAATCTCCGCGTCTTCAATTTTTCTGAACAAGAGTTCCGGCGCCCTTAAAGTATAGCCTACACTCAATAGTTTAACGCTGCCTGCATTTTCCCAGTCCAGCATTTTATCAACCACTTTCATCATGTGCAGCATTTTCTTAGCTGTTGTGGGTAGGAAAGGATTGATGAGTATAGCCAGGTTAGCGGTTAACTGCAGGCATAAATGCAGCGTGTTGTCAATATTCCTTTGTGCATCTGGGTTTTCAGCCAATTGCTTTGCGACAATCCAGGGTTCTTTCTTCTGCATATATTTATTGCCCCTGTCACTCAGCATTATTATTTCAAACAAAGCATCCCTAAATTTAAAGTCTTCAATCAGATTTTCGACTTTAACTTTTGTTGCCCCGATATCTTCAATAAGTTCCTTATCTACGTCTTCAATAAGTTCATTATGAAACGGCGGTACTTTGCCTCCGCACAATTTGTGCATCAATACCATTGTACGGTTTACCAGGTTACCAAACTTATCAGTTAATTCGCCTTTACTGCGATCCTGGAAATCCTTCCATGTAAAATCATTATCCTTTGTTTCCGGTGCATTGGCACACAGTACATACCTCAATACATCTTCGCAGCCGGGAAAATCTTTTACATATTCATCCACCCATACAGCCCAGTTGCGGCTGGTAGAAACCTTGTCGCCCTCAATATTTAAAAACTCATTGGCGGGTACATTCTCCGGCAGCACAAAATTGCCATGCGCTTTCAGCATGGATGGAAAAATGATGCAGTGAAAAACAATATTGTCCTTGCCAATAAAATGCACCAGTTTGGTATCATCCTTACACCAGTAGTCGGCCCAGTTTTCAGTTAATTCTTTCGTGGCGCTTATGTAACCGATAGGCGCATCAAACCAAACATACAGCACTTTGCCTTCGGCATCAGGTAATGGCACTTTAATGCCCCAGTTGCTGTCGCGGGTCATGGCGCGGCTTTGCAGGCCATTATCCAGCCAGCTTTTGCATTGGCCATATACGTTGTTCTTCCATTCTTTGTGGCCTTCAATTAACCATTCTTTCAGCCAGGGTTCGTAGTTCTGTAGTGGGAAATACCAGTGTTTGGTTTTCTTTTTTACCAGCGGGGCATCGCTTAGTGCGCTGCGTGGGTTTATCAGTTGTTCCGGCGATAAGGTGCTGCCACATTTTTCGCATTGGTCGCCATAGGCGTTGGGGTTGCCACAAACCGGGCAGGTGCCTATAATGTAGCGGTCAGCCAAAAAGGTATTGGCTTTTTCATCGTAGTACTGTTCTGTTTCTTTTTCTTCAAACAGGCCGTCATCATACAGCTTCTTAAAAAAAGCCGCAGCCGTTTCATGGTGCGTTTTGTTAGATGTCCTGGAATAAATATCGAACGAAATGCCTACCTGCTCAAAGCTGCTTTTAATCTGTGCATGATATTTGTCAACCACCTGCTGTGGCGTAACACCTTCTTTCATGGCACGTATGGTAATGGGTACGCCATGCTCATCGCTGCCGCCAATAAACTTAACATCCCTTTTTTGTGCACGCAGGTAGCGTACATATATGTCGGCAGGTATGTAGCAGCCGGCCAGGTGGCCAATATGCACCGGGCCATTGGCATAAGGCAGTGCCGCGGTTACCAGGTATCTCTTAAAATCTTTGTTTGGTTGTTCTGTGCTCATTATTCTTCCTCTTTTTTACCATCCGGTTAAGGGAGTGCAAAAATAGGCATCGCTGAATGCACCATAAAATTTATGATATGTCAAAAGGGAGGTGGCTTTTTATATTCGTATAAAAATTGTTTGCCAAAGAAGTAACAGGCTACACTATCGGGTGAGGGATTGAAGCGGTTGCCCCGGTTAGTACCCCTAAAGGTGCCTGCGCTGCTTTGTGCCGGAGTAATAGCGCAGCTTTCGTTACCCGAGGTACGAGGTACATCCCCAAAATACTCCCGGGTATATAAGGGGCAGCGGCAACATTTGATGGGCCTTGATAATGTTGTGTAAACTCATGTGTCAGTTGTTTAGCGGTATTCGCCAAACACTTTTCTCAAAACGTCGGCAATTTCGCCAAGGGTGCAAAGGTTTTCAACCGCATCAATTACATGCGGCATCAGGTTACTGCCATCTTTGGCGGCGGTTTCTATTTTATGAAGGCAAAAGGCTGTTTTTTCCTGGTCGCGGCCAGCCTTTAGTGCTGCCAGCCTTTCACTTTGTATCAGGCGGATGCTGTCATCAATCTTAAAAACGGGGACGGGCTCCTCCTCCTTAACAGTAAACTTGTTAACGCCAACAATAATTTTTTCGCCGCTTTCCACCTGCCGTTGGTAATCGTAAGCGCTGCGGGCAATTTCATTCTGAATGAAGCCTTGCTCAATAGCACTTACACTGCCCCCTATATTGTCAATTTTCTCCACCAGTTGCCAGGCCTTTTCTTCTACTTCGGCTGTAAGGGCTTCCACAAAATAGCTGCCTGCCAGCGGGTCAACCGTTTCCGCCGCGCCACTTTCAAAACCCACTACCTGTTGGGTACGTAAGGCAATACGTGCAGCTTCTTCTGTAGGCAGGCTAAGCGCTTCATCGTAGCCATTGGTGTGCAGGCTTTGCGTACCGCCCAGCACCGCGGCCAACGTTTGTATGGTTACACGGCTAATGTTGTTTTTAGGCTGTTGCGCCGTTAGCGTACTGCCGCCTGTTTGGGTATGAAAGCGCAGCATCATGGCCTTGGGGTCTGTTGCGCCCAGGTCTTTCATCATTTTTGCCCACATGCGCCTTGCCGCACGAAACTTGGCCACTTCTTCAAACAAGTTGTTATGGGCATTAAAGAAAAAGGAAAGGCGTTTGCCGAATACATTTATGTCAAGCCCTTTGGCCAATGCAGCCTGCACATAAGCTTTGCCATTACTGAGCGTAAAAGCAATTTCCTGTACCGCAGTGCTACCTGCTTCACGTATATGATAGCCACTGATGGAGATGGTGTTCCATTTAGGCAGTTCCGCGCTGCACCATTCAAAAATATCGGTGATGATGCGCATGGATGGCTTGGGGGGGTAGATATAAGTGCCTCTTGCAGCATATTCCTTCAGAATGTCGTTTTGTATGGTGCCTGCAATCTTCGATAAATCGGCGCCCTGTTTTTTGGCCAACGCCACATACAGGCTTAAGAGTATATACCCGGTAGCGTTTATCGTCATGCTGGTGCTTACATCTTCCAGCTTAATGTCTTTAAACAAACGCTCCATGTCTTCCAGGCTGTCTATGGCAACGCCTGTTTTGCCCACTTCACCTTCGGCCAGTTCATGGTCGCTGTCGTAACCTATTTGCGTAGGCAGGTCAAAGGCAACGCTAAGGCCCATCACCCCCTGGGACAACAGGTAATGATACCGCTTGTTGCTTTCTTCGGCAGTGCTGAAGCCGGCATATTGCCGCATGGTCCAAAGTTTGCCGCGGTACATGTCTGGCTGTATGCCACGTGTAAAAGGATATTTTCCCGGCTGTTCTGTTGCGGTGTTATAGGTTGCTGGCAGAGATTCAGGTGTGTAGAGTTGCTTTATTTCAATGCCGGAATCTGTTTGATATTTTTTTTCTGACATACGGCAATTTACGGCTTTCAGGCAAATAATCTTTTAGCCTCGTAACTAAGTACTTCACTAACCACTTCGTGCAGGCTGCCCTTTTTGTCGTTCATTAAAAACTCCAGCAGTAGCTTATTCAGGTCAAGCCCGGTAGCTTTAGGAGGCAGGGCATTGGCAAACTGGTTTACCACCAGCATGTTTTGTTCTTTCAGGTTTTTAACGGCCGTCCATGCATCGGCGCTTACATAAATCTGCTGGGTTATGTTGTATTCGTATTCGTCTTTAATATTTTTGGTAAGTACAAGCTGCATTTCCCTGGCGCTAAGGCCGGCCTGGTTTACGCGGCTGATAAGGTTGGGCAGTGCAATTCTGTCAACCAGCAAGGTAAGTCTTTCGTAAGCCTGCAATTGTAATTGCAGCGCAGGGTTTTCTTTTTCCTCAGTTTTGCCACCCTTTTTTCGGTAATCTCTGAAAATATATACCAATGCCCCCACGAACAAAAGCCCTGCTACCGCAAGCAAAAGAATAGTTGTATCGCCCATCGCAATCTTTTTTGCAAAAATAGGGAGGTTGGCAGTTCATTTACAGGATGCAGAAAAGCCATTTTTTGGACACCGGCATTTGGTTTTCATGGCATCGCCGGTTGTGTCACTCACTGCACCGTTCGGAACATTTTTCAACAAAGCGAAGGTGGGCAATCTCATCGCTGCCATCCGCCTTTTTGCTTCACGGGCTGAAACGCTGCACATTTAACAGAATGACGAAGTGATTGCCAGCCAGCTTTATTAATCCCTTTAATTCTAACCTGCATAATAAACCTTGATGTGATTGCAAAGAATGGCCGTATCGCGTTTAGAAAATGTTGCGTGGTATATGCTGCCTGGCAGCGGTGTGTAGCGTTTTTTCTACCTGCTTTGTCTATTCATTTATACTAATTTCGCCCTTATTACCATTGCGGCATGGTACCCGCGTACACTATCGTAAACAAACAATTCGTATATGAAAGCACTCCTGGTAACCGTAATACCGTTCCTGTTCTTACTGCCAACTGTTTCCGCTCAGCTAACCGTAAAAGACTCCTTAAAAATAGAAGCGCAAAAGAAGGATGCAGAAAAGCTGGCGCTTAAGATGGCAGAACAAAAGAAGAAACTTGCCGAGATGGAAGCCCGCATTCCTGGAATGGAGAAAGATGCCAGGGATAAAGCGGAGAAAGCAAAAGAATCTATCGCGGATAATGAAAAAGCCGCTTCCAGCCTTGGTGACGATGTGCAGGATAAGAAGAAAGCTAAACAGGCAAAAAAAGCAGCCAGCCGGGCCGCTGATGATGCCAAAGATGCAAGAAGGGCCGCAGCAGCCCTTAAAGAGATGCAGGAAGACATAGATGATTTGAAAGAGAAGATTGCAGATAATGAAAAGAAGCTGGCCAAATTGCAGGCATTATTGCCGCCGGTACCCGTACCATAAGAGCCCGACAGCCGGATTATACAAGGTAGCAGCCTGGTTATTCTATGAGGAATGAATTTTTTAGCAGGGCAAAAGATGAATGGACAAAAAAGATGGCGATAAAAAGCACTGGTTAATAATACAGTTGTATATTCGGCTTATGCGGAAGTAGCTCAGTTGGTAGAGCATCAGTTTCCCAAACTGAAGGCCGCGGGTTCGAACCCCGTTTTCCGCTCTCTGCTAAAATAAATTGGGCCCGCGTATAAACACAGGCCCTTGCATTGGGGGATGCAATCCCTTGACATGCAAAAAGTACAAATTCATCAACAGGTTTCGCCGTTGAAATAATTTTAAACAGTATTGGTTTTGGAAAAGTGTTGGAGTAAGCTTTGAGAGTGCAAAAATACATTTCTGTTTGCTAAGGGTATCTAAAATATTTGGTAAGAAATTGTAAACGTAGCGGCCTTTACCCTGTTGGCAGCAGCTTTTTTAGAAAACCTTGTTTTAAGAAAATTTTATTATTCCATCGCGTCAACTTTGATAACCGGGTTCGTCAAACCCGGTATTAAAAAACTATTGTATGCGTAACACAATCATAGCTTTCATTTTGCTATTAGCGGCTGTTTCAGGTAATGCACAGCCAAGGCCGCACTGGAGCCCTTCACGGGGTGGATATGGATATTACCGCGGCGGCGGGTATCATTACGGCGGGCCACGGGTAGTGGTAGCGCCAAGGGTAATGATACCTTATGGCGGCATGTCTTATTACTATAACAGCGGGTTCTTTTACAGGCCCTATGGGGCTTCGTTTAGAATTATTGCCCCACCCATTGGCATAAGCATCGGCTTGTTACCTGCAGGCTATATGCCGGTGTATGTTGGCCCTTCGCTGTTTTACTATTATGGCGGTACTTTTTACCAGCGTAATAATAACAATAGCAATTACCAGGTGGTTGATCCTCCGATGGGTGCCGAGATTACCCAATTTCCCCGCGGCGCCAAACTGGTGGTAGTTAACGGGGAGCAGTTTTATGAGTTGAACGGTACTTATTACCAGCGTACGGTAACGGATAAGGGCGATAATGTATATAAAGTAGTGGGCAAAAACGGCGAAATAAACAATAGCCCGCTTCCCCAGGATGAACCGAACGTAGGGGATACCATTAATGAGTTGCCCGAAGGCTGCAAAACCATAACACTTAATGGTGAGAAGTATTATGTATCCCCGCATAACATTTATTACAGGAAAATAACCGGTGAAAATAACCAGGTAAGCTACCAGGTGGCAGGCAAGCCGTCTGAAGAAAAAAAGTAATGCCAGCTATATATAACAAAAGCGCCATTGCAGCTACGCAATGGCGCTTTTGTTATATACACACTGTTAATACAATGTCGTATAATTAAGGATGTTAGCCTGAGCCTGTCGAAGGCGGATGCATAAAAAGCATGGGATGTAAAACAGTTTCGACAAAGTTTACCCCGCAGATTGCGGGGCTAAACCTGGCATTGGTTTCTTATACTACACGCCGCATAAAACCGTGCAAAGAAAAACAGCCAGGCCGCACATTGCCGAATAGAATTACCAGGCGTACAAGTGAGTGACACAACAGGCGCCTTATAGTAGCACTATAGTTGGTCACCAAAAAAATGGTGCACAATTTTATCCGGCAGGCGGTATAACCAAAACACATAGACTTTTTAATAGATCAACGCAAACGTTTGATAAGAAACCAATTACAGTAAGTCCCTACATTCACCGTATTTCTGTTGCCCGGCCCCTTAGAGGCTGGTGACTTGCACAGGAAAGTAACATTTGTAATCTCGATACTTTTATGCGTTTTGCTGTAAGTTTAGTTCTCTCGTTATTAGTTGTAGCAGGTAAAGTAGCAACAGCCCAAAAACCGGTGTGGTCTAACTCCTTTCCGGCAAGTAACCAATACAACACTTCACGTTCATTGTTTGGTACCTGCTTAAATTTATCCGGTACTGCGGCCATGCGTACGCCTGTTGTGCGGCAGTACCCGTTGCCATCCATGCAGCAATCGTTTTCTGTAACGCTGTGGGTTAAGGCAGATGCCGGCCTGCAGCAACCTTACAACATCATCAGCGGTTATGAGCAACGCGGCGACAGCACCTACGGCTGGCGGCTGGGTGTGCAGGCAAACGGCGCCTGGTTTTGGTCTCTCCGGGAAGATACATTGCTTTATGATTACCTGCCCACCGCACGCCGCCAAACCATAAAGGATAACAAATGGCATCACCTCGCATTTGCCTATAATGCAGTTAAAGAAGAAGCGTGGCTATATTATGATGGCCGTAATGTTGCCATTGTGCATACACCCGACGTACGGCGCATTGCCCCGCAAAAATTACTGATTGGTGGAGACAGCACCGGTTACATAGCGCAATGGGAAACTTTCAATGGCTTTATAGACGAAGTGCAATTGTTTACCGGCGTGCTCTCGCCGGCTGATATAGCCAAATCCGTTGAGGGTTATTTTGGGCCTGCAGCAGCCGTGCCATCCCGAAAAACGCTGTCCACGATGAATTATAATATCTGGCATGGCGGCAGGGAAACCGGTAAGGAAACAGGCGTACAGCGCATTGTGGATGTTATTAAAAACTCCGGCGCCGATATCATTTCCATGCAGGAAACTTATGGCTCAGGGCCAGGCATCGCTGATGCTTTGGGCTATTATTTTTACCTGCGCAGCTCTAACCTTTCTATATTAAGCCGTTACCCCATACAGCAAACCATAGATGGTTATAAACCTTTCAACAATGGAGGGGCGCTTATCAAAGTAAACAATACACCCATCGCTTTTTTTACCAACTGGTTTAACTACCCGTTCGACTATTGGGATATGCTGGACAAAGGAGAAAATATTGACCGGAATTTCTGGTTGGAGCAACAGGAAAAAGTAAATACTGCTTTTCTAAGGGGCATCCTTAAAAAAATCAATCCCTGGCTGCAAATGGCTGACAGCATACCCATTGTTTTCTGTGGGGATTTTAACAGCGGCTCACACCTGGATTGGGTAGAATCAACCCGCCACCTCAACCACGGTTACGTAATACCTTTTCCCACTACGGTTCTAATGGAGCAGACAGGCTTCAAAGATACCTACAGGCAATTATACCCAGATCCTCTAAAACACCGCGGCATTACATGGTCGCCGCATTTTACCACCTGGTTCCAGGACAGGATTGATTACATTTATTACATGGGCAAAAAATTAAAACCCGTGCAATCTTTCACCATTACCAGCCACCCGGTAATGTATCCGTCAGACCATGCCGCATTGGTAACAGTATTTACGTTAAACAGGTAATGGAGCTTTACAAAATACAGGGGCTGCATTAATTAAAGTATTGAAATTTTCAGGGGGTGCCCCCAAGCTGCGCAAGGGGTCGGGCAGAACTGCGTTCGCAACCTTTGTCAAAGCAACACTTAGTTGCTTTTCCTCGCTTGTGCTCATACTCCGGCACAATGCCCGGCGGCGAAGGCTTCACCGGGGGTATCCGCTTCAATCCCTCACCCGAAGATGATACCCGCTAATGTTTTTGCAGCCAGGCTTAAGCTTGATAGCGCTAAACTTCATGCCAGTAAGCCATCACTTAACAATACATGCCGCCAGTGCAATGTGCATTCAATACGTGTAGAGTTAATGCGCTGTTTACCCTATTTTTATACAAACACAAACCTATGCTGCTTCATCCCGGTTGCCGTACAATAGTATTGTTATTACTAACCGTCCTTTGTATTAAACCCGCTATTGCCCAAAACGTTTCGTTGCAACGCCAATTGCAGGAAAGCCATTACCTTAAATATGTAATGAAGGCTGATAGAAGCGATGCCGGCATTACCAGGTGGCTAAAGAAAAAAGTAACCAATTCCCGCCAGTTGCCACTGGCAGAAGATGTTAACTCGCTAAAGCTTAAAGGGCCGGGAAGCATCAGAATTGACAAAGCCAATACCATTTCCGGCAAAGGCAGCATATTGCTGGAAACACCTACTTCACTGGCGGTAAAAAATCCCAGCAACCGTAGCTATGCTTCTGCGGAATTAATAAGGCCCATCAAAAGAGAGAACCTGCACGCTTATAACAGGTTTTCTGTTTGGGTATATGCCGATGCGCCGGGCTTCTACACTTTCTTTATCGGGTGTACACTATATAACGAAGGCGAACATATTATGCCAACGCCGGGCAGGTTTGAAGGGCAGCATTTTGTTACTGTGTACCCCGGAAAATGGCAGCAAATAATTTGGGAGTTGCCGGATTTGTATCGCGACGCGGTAACCGGTTTGTCAGTTAATATTATGCTTACAGGCTCGCCGCAAGGTGCAGGCGATAACATGAAGTTGTATGTGGATGATATGCGGCTTGAACAGGTAGAAGCGGAAAATAGCAGGGGTTTCCATTTGCGCAGCAATGCCATAGCATATAGCCACAGCGGGTACAAAAGCGGATCGGTAAAACAGGCGCTTGTTCAGCAGGTGGCTACCACCAAATTTCAACTGGTGGATGCAGCCGGCAAGCTGGCTTTTAGTGGTGAAGGAAAAAAACTGGATAGCGGTTTTGTGCAGCTTGATTTCAGCAGCTTTAACAAACCTGGTTTTTATACCCTGGCGATAGATGGCCGTACCACAAAACCTTTTGGCATTGGAGATGATGCGTACCTGGCTACCGCGTGGCGTACGCTTAATTTTTTCTTTGCTGAAAGGTGCGGCTATAACCAGCCGGGCATTCATCAGCAGTGCCACCTGGACGTTACTACTGCCCACCCTGACGGCAGAACCGTGAATGTTAGCGGGGGCTGGCACGATGCGGCAGACCTTACGCAAGGCATCGGCAATACAGCCAGGGGCGGGTTGGCTATGCTGCAACTGGCAGACGCGGTAAAAACCTCCAACGAAACGCTGTACCAGCGCCTGCTTGACGAAGCCCGCTGGGGCCTTGAGTGGGCATTGAAAACAAGGTTTGGCGATGGCTACCGCAATGGCGGGTTAATCATCGGCATCTGGACTGATAACATCAACGGTACTAAAGATGATATGCAGGGTAAGGCATCTAATAATCCAGCGGATAATTTTATAGCCGCATCTTATTGCGCTGTGGCCGCACGTATGTACCAGCAGCAAGACAAGGTGTTTAGCGCCTTATGCCGCAAAGCCGCCATTGAGGATTTTAAGTTTGCCAGCGAACTGTTAGGCATGGCCGCTAATGACAGGAATGAAACTGAATTATACGCCGGCGCCATGGTATCCGCCATGCACCTGTACCGCCTTACACGTGAACAATCGTATCTTGATATGGCTGCACAATATGCCCATGTAGTGATGGATGGCCAGCAGAAAGAACGGCGGACCGACTGGCAAATGCCGTTGCATGGCTTCTTCTATGAATCACGCTCAAAGAAAAGGATATTGGAATACTTCCACCGCAGCAACGAGCACCTGATGGTGCAGGGCCTCAGCATGTTATTGCTGGATGCCCCCAATCACCCGGATGCGCCCTTATGGAAAACTTCCTGCCAGGCTTATGCAGATTACCTTCATGATATTTCCACTGCTATTGCGCCTTACGGCATATTGCCTGCCGCTGTTTATGAATTGAACAATGCTGAGTTTGCGGGCATTTATCACGAAGGCGAAAAGATAGGCCTGCCTTCTATGGAAGAGTACAATGCCCAGGTTAAAAATGGCATCCACCTGGGCGGCAATTTTTACCTGCGCCGTTTCCCGGTAGCCTACCAGTTCAGGGGTTTTCATGCCGTGCTAATGGGCAAGGCAAAAGCCGCGTTTATTTTATCGGCTTTATTAAAAGATAAAGCACTTGCCGATATTGCCACCCGCCAATTGGAGTATATCATTGGTTACAACCCCTTTGCCATGAGCACTATTTATGGCGACGGCTACGATTATCCGCCCCTGTATGGCGCCTATGCCGGCGATGTGGTTGGCGCTGTACCTGTTGGCATAGAAACTTTTGAAAATGAAGATGAGCCGTATATGCCCATGCAGGTAAACGCCACTTACAAAGAAATATGGACGCACACCACCGCCGATGTTATGTGGCTGGTAGCGGCGTTGTTTAAGAAATAACCAATAAGGTATATTTACTTAAGCACTGTGTATATGGAGAAGGCTTTACATACCGGCGTCCGGTTTTTCATGGCGGCCCAGTTGCGTCGCAATCCTTTCATCGGCTGGTTTTTCATGGCAGCTTTTCAGGCCCTGGTAGATGAGCCCGGGCCGCCGATGCAAGCGACAAAATATTACTGCGGAACTGAAAGTTCCGCAAAGCGGGATTGAAGGGGCCCAATATGAATTTTGCCGAGTTTTATGCTTTTTTTACCACGTATGTTTTAGCGACGAGGTCGCCAATTCTTTGTTTGTATTTATTAAGCAGGGAAACAAAAATGCCAATTAAAAGGAAGAAATCAATAATATCAAACAAGTGCCGTACAATTGAATGCGATATTGAAATGGGAGACAAATCTGCTTTTACCACTTCTATTTTCAATGCTTTTTTTCCTAAAGTTTGCCCGGTTGTGCCCTCCTTAACAACAATTAGCAGGAACGAAAGAAACATCCAGGCTAATGCCGGTAAACCGGAAAGTGAATATCCTATTCCCTCCTTATCTTCATGCGGATCTCCAAAGAAAAAGCCGATTACAAGGCCAATCGCTCCAAGAATGTTAAAGTCTATAACAAATGCGGCGAATCTTCTAATGCGTCTTGCTATAACAGGTTTAGGGGTAATGTCAGTTAAATAATCCATAGCTTTCGTCGGCGTGGGTTATATGTGTATGTTCATATAATAAAAATCTTCTACCAAATCTTTAATCTTGCAGAATCCGCTAAATACATTTTATCCCCTGGTTGCACGTGGAATGCATCGTAAAAATGGGTGGAGTTCATAAGCGGCCCGTTAACACGCCACATAGGGGGTGAGTGTGGATTATTGTTTATCCATAACCTCAGAAACTCATCTTTCATCTTAACACGCCAGATGCGTGCTACGGAAATAAAGAAGCGCTGGTCTGGTGTAAAACCGCCAATGGTTGCAGTGTCCTGGCCCTGTTTAGTTAGTTTAAAAGCATCGTATGCCATGGCAACACCGCCTACATCTGCCGTGTTTTCGCCAACAGTAAGCGCACCTTTTATGTGCAGGCTGTCCAGTACGGTAAATGAGCTATACAGGTCAATTACCTGTTTTGTTTTTGCGTTAAACTTCGCGTAATCATCTTTCGTCCACCAGTTTGTTACATTGCCTTCCTTATCAAACTGTGCGCCCTGGTCGTCAAAGGCATGCGTTAATTCATGGCCTATCACCATACCAATGCCGCCAAAGTTAAGGGCGTCGTCGGCGGCATCGTCAAAATAGGGTGACTGTAATATCCCTGCCGGAAAAACAATTTCATTGGCGGACGGATTATAATAGGCTGTTACTGTAGAAGGTGTGGTAAACCACTCTGTCTTATCAACAGGTTTGTTCAGCTTTGCCAGTTGAAATTGGTAATTGTTAGAAGACGCAGATACAATGTTCTCAAAATATTTATTGCGAGTAATAGCTACATTATCGTAGTTTCTCCATTTGTCCGGGTAGCCAATTTTTTTGGCGATGGCAAATAGTTTTTCCTTCGCTTTTATTTTGGTGCTGTCGCTCATCCAGTCAAGCTTGCTCATTCTTGCCTCAAAAGCTTTTTGAAGGTTATTCACCAGTTCAAGCATGCGCTTCTTGGCGGCTTCCGGAAAATACTTCTTTACATACAACTGGCCGAGTGCTTCGCCAAGCGATTGGTCAACAGCGTCTGCCAGTATCTCGCCACGTGATTTTTGCACCGCCTGGCCGGATAATACTTTTGTAAATTCAAATGCGGCATCAACAAATGGTTTGCTCAGTACGTTGGCATAAGTGTTTATTGAGTAAGCTTTCAGGTAAACTTTCCAGTCATTTACCGCAACAGATTTCAGCAACGTGTTAAGCTTATCATAGTAAGCGGGTTGCGATACATCAATGGAGTCTGTTTTGGCGCCCAGGTTATCCAGCAACGTTATCCAGCCTATGTTCGGGTGTTTTTTTGTAAGGCTGGCAACAGCCATTTTATTGTAGTTGGCATTTACATCGCGCAGTTCAATATTTGTTCTGTGGGCGTATGCTAACTGTTTGTCAATGCTGTACACAAGCTCCGCATTTTTCTTCGCCTGTGCGGCATCTGTTCCTGTAAGTTCAAACAAAGCGGCAATGTATTTTTTGTAAGCTTCCTGTATGCCAATGCTGGGTGCATCTGTTTTAAAGTAATAATCACGTTCAGGCAAGCCTATGCCTGCCTGGTAAACATGGCCAATGTTCATGTTGCTGTTTTTGTTGTCGGGCCCCACACCAAAATAAACAACAGAAGCATTGTTAACCTTTGCTTCTGCTGCCACAAACCTCATTAAAGATGAAATGCCGGCAATGCTGTCAATACGTGCCAGCAACGGTTTTATGGGCTCATAACCCCGTTTGTTAATGGTAGCGGTATCCATGCCTGATGCATAAAAATCACCCACTTTCTGTTCAATGCTTCCGGCCTGGTTGCTGGCTTTTGAAACACTGTCCAATATATTTTGCAGGCGTATGCGTTGCGGGTAATTCATAAACATGTAGGCGCCTACACCTGCCTGCGAGCCGGGTATCTGGGCGGTATCGTACCACTTGCCATTTACGTATGTAAAAAAATTGTCACCGGGCTTTAGCGAAGAATCTATTCCCTGTATAGCAATGAACGCTTCAGTACTTTTGTCAGTAGTATTGCTGCAGGCCGTAAACAACAAAAGCGCAGCAAAAAGTAACAGCCAGTTTTTCATACTCAGAACTTTTCTAAAAAATGATTGATGGATAAAGATAACATGATGCGGCATTTAAACTTTCAGGTGTGCTGTAAGTGAGGATTTTTTATGTACCCGGCAGCAGGATTGCTATTGGGCTTTGGTTGTGTCACTCACTTGTACGGCTGGATTCGCTATGCGGCTTTTCCCACATTATAGCCATGTTCTTCTTTGCCCGAAGTTTCTGAGAAAATCTACTTCAGCACTTCATCGTCCAAAAAATTTATCAGTCTCTTACCAATCAACAGACCTGTAACCAGCAACCGTTCAATGTTTGTTTGTTTAAAGTTTAATGTTAGCAAAATTGAATTTCTCCTGCGCTTCATCAACGAAGCAAATTATTGGCCTTTTACACTTCAACAGACCTTTAACCAGCAACCCATGTCATTAAGTTAAGCTGTCAGCCTGAGCCTGTCGAAGGCGGATTGGTGAAGAAGCGGCTTGCATAACCCGGTTTCGACAAGCTCAACCTGACATTCGTTTCCTTAACTTAATGACATTGACCAGTAACCGGCAACGGGCTTTCGGGTGAGGGATTGAAGCGGTTACCCCGGTGAGGCCGTCGCAGCAGGGCTTCTGTGCCGGAGTAATAGCGGAAAGCCCGACCCCTTGCGCAGCTTGGGGGCACCCCCTAAAAAACTTATCGCAGCAGAAAGCAAAGTTTGGGGGTACGGTTTGCAGGCAGCCCGGTTATAATATGCTGATATTTTTAGACTGGTAAGCCTGCAGCATTTTATGGCCGGCATCAAGTTCAGTTACCAGGTAATCAATATCGCTGATGTCGGCGATTTTCATTTGCATGGATGAGTTGAGCTTTTCTGAAATAGTTAGCACTGCCACTTTTGCCGCCGCTTTCATCATGGCTTTTTTAACCTGTATGGTTTCCCAGTCAGAGTCGGTAAGGCCGCTGTTGCTGTCAATAGCGTTAATGCCCAGTATGCAGAGGTCTGCTTTTATGTTGGCCAGCGATGAAAACACTTCGCCGCTTACTACCATTTGGCTGTAGGCGGAAAGGCAGCCGCCAATCATGATGGTTTTTATCAGCGGCTTATCCAGCAGTTCCACAGCTGTTAAAGGGTTTACTGTAATAAAGGTAGCCCGCAGTGTGGAAGGTATTTTTTTAATGAATTCTCGTATGGTGGTGCCGCCCCCGGTTAGCACAATCATATCCTCTTTTAGCAGGCTGGCGGTTTTTTCTGCTATAATAAGCTTGTCTTCCTGGGAGTAGGTTTTGGCTTCCTGGCCCACATGGTAAGCGGCCGCCATGGCCCCGCCTTTTATTTTGATGACCTGGCCTTCATCGGCCAGTTCGTTCACATCACGGCGTATGGTATCTTCCGAAACGTCTATCAGCTTGACAAGGTCAGAGAACATTAAGCGGGTATGAATATTCACCTGCCTGATAATAAGTTTTTTGCGTTCTTTTTTTTGAAGGGCCAACGGTGCGTCTGCAACCTGGGCAATTGTATTTGACATATTTTTTATTGGCCTGGCTGTCGGGCAGCCAGAATTAAGGTTAAACAAAGCCACGCTTTACCGGGTTTTAGCGCAGTTTATGCTGGCACAGCAGTCAAATACGGTGACAACCGAAGAAATTTTGCACAGTATACATGCTGGCAGGCATTTTATTATGGTGTAAGGCTTTAGCCAAAACCTGCTTACCTGGTAATCTTTTCAACCCTGGGTTCTAAGTTATACATCCTGCTGTTAAGTTAACCCTTATAAACAGTTCTTCTGCCGGAAAGATTGCAAAAATTTGGGTCGTGTGTTTCAACCAGTTTTCCAGAAAAGCGTATAATCGTAGTCAAAATTGCAAATTAATTGCATATTAGTAAAATAAATTATCAATATTCTTGGGCAATTAGAGACTAATACTTAGCTGATTAATATGGCTCAGTCAGATTTTTTATTAGGTAGAGCATCAAAATCTGCTTCAATTATGCAAATATTTTTAAATATCTATTCATTTTAATATGAATTTGGCAAATAAATGAGAGAATTATTATCATAATTGCAATATTATGTGCAAATAATTTGCATATTTTGATTTTTTTGCTAAATTCGGTCAGCGAATGCGAAAAAAACAAAAGTCACCATCTTAACTACGTTTATGAAAAAAATCAAACTGACTGCTTTACGTGGCTTCTTGCTGGCCTGCTGCGTGATGGCCCTTCAACAATTGCACAGCCAAGGGAATGGCACCGTGCAGATAACCGGCGTTATTAAAAGCGCTGCTGACAGCAGTGGCCTTGCCGGTGCAACGGTTACCCTGGCTTCCAACAAAAAAATTGCTACCATAACTGATGCCACCGGAAAGTTTGTGCTAACAGTTCCCGCGGGCATAACTCCTGAGTTGCTTGTTTCATCTGTAGGCTTTGAAAAGAAAACCTACAGTTTTAATCCGGGGCAAAGTGGCATAACCATTATGCTTGTACAGGACAATAACCCGCTTAACGAAGTAGTGGTAACATCCCTGGGTATAAAGAAAGACCGCAAAGCCCTCGGGTACGCTGTAACAGAAGTAAAGGGCAGTGAGTTTACCCAGGCCAGGGAAAATAACCTGGCCAACGCACTTTCCGGCAAAGTTGCCGGGGTAAACGTGGCAGGTTTGTCAACTGGACCGGGCGGTTCCAGCCGTGTAACCATCAGGGGCAATGGTTCGCTTAATGGCGACAACCAGCCGCTGTATGTTGTAAACGGTATGCCCATAGATAACTCCGTACCGGGTGGGGCGCCCACCGTTAACGGCATTACCAATAACGTTGACCGTGGCGACGGCATTGCCGGCATTAACCCGGACGATATTGAATCCATCAGTGTTTTAAAAGGCGGTACTGCTGCCGCACTGTATGGCTCCCGGGCCAGTAACGGGGTAATACTTATCACTACCAAAAAAGGCAGGGCGCAGCGTGGTATTGGCGTGGAGTATAACTCTACCGCTACTATGGAAAACGTTGCCGTGATACCCGATTTTCAATATGAATACGGCCAGGGCGATGGCGGCGTTAAACCAACCACACTGGCGCAGGCGCAGGCTACGGGCAGGCGGTCATGGGGCGCAAAAATAGACGGCTCAACTGACTATGTTGGGGTAGATGGCAATACGCACCCTTACCTGGCGCAAAAAGATAACCTGCAAAATTTTTATCAAACAGGCACCACTTTTACCAATACGCTTTCATTTACCGGCGGCAACGAATCATTGAATTACAGATTCTCCGCGTCTGACCTTAACAGCCGCGGTATATTACCCAAAACAACCTATGGCCGTAAAACTTTAAACCTGGCACTTAACGGCAGGCTGGGCGATAAAATAAGCATTGAAGCACTGGCGCAATACAACCTGGAAACCGGTAAAAACCGCACCGGCGCCGGTGATGCTTTGGGTAACCCCAACTGGACACCGCTGGAGATTGCCAACACCGCTGATGTGCGCTGGCTTGATCCCGGCTACGATGCCAACGGCAACGAAAAAATATGGAACGACGCGGCCATTGCTTCCAACGGCTATTTTGTTATTAACAAATTTCAGCAGTCTGACCGTAAGAACCGCTTTATAGGGCAGGCCTCAATTTCTTATGAAATGGTGAAAGACCTGGTATTTAAAGCCACCATCAGCCGTGACTTTTACAATTACAACTATGTCAACATCCTGCCTACAGGCACCTTGTATGTGCCCAATGGCCAGTACCAGGGCATTAAATCTGATGTATCAGAAACCAATGGATTGGTTACTGCCAGCTATAAAACCAATATTGGCAGCAGCATAGGCGTGTCATTCATGGGGGGCGTTAACAGCCGAAAATTCCAGAATAGCCAGTTGAATATGAATGGCGCCCAGTTCATCATACCTTACTTCTACAGCTTCAGCAACCTGGCAACAGCATCTACTATTCCTTACACGGCAAGAATTACTACAAACTCTATTTTCGGTTCTGCCGACTTTGATTACAAGAGCATCCTCTTTGTAACCGTTACCGGCCGCGAAGACTGGTTCTCTACTTTAAGTCCGGCCAACAACCATATTTTTTATCCAAGTTTGGGCAGCAGCTTTATTTTATCGGATGCTGTACGCATGCCTGCTTTTGTAAGCTATGCCAAGCTCCGTGGTTCCTGGGCGCAGGTGGGCGGCGGCGCACCAGACCCTTATGCCATCAACCTTACTTACAGCAACGTGCCCAGTTCAGGCCCATCGTTGCAGAATGTAACCAGCAATGTAATATCCAACCCCAACCTGCGGCCGTTTACTTCAACCACTTACGAGGCCGGCATAGAGTTACAGTTATTCAATAGCAGGCTGGGTGTTGACTTTACCTACTACAACCGCAAAACAACCAATGATATTGTTAACACAGCTATCTCTACCACTTCAGGCTACAGCAATGTTATCCTTAATGTAGGCGAGCTGAATAACAAGGGCATAGAATTACTGGTTACAGGCAAACCTGTAAAGGCAGCCAATTTCAACTGGAACGTAAGCTATAACATAGCTTACAACCAAAATAAAGTGGTGAAGCTGGCGCCTGGGTTAACTTCTATACAAATAGCCAACAGCGTTGGTAACTGGGCTTATTTAAACCACATTGAAGGTCAGCCTTTCGGAACGCTGGTAGGTACCCGCATTCTTAAGGACGGCGAGGGTAATACTGTTTTCAATGCAACAACGGGTTTGCCGGTTGCCACACCCCTGCAGCAACTGGGTAACAGCGTAGCGCCACTTACTATGGGCTTTACCAACGAATTCAGGTACAAAAACTTTTCACTGAATGTGCTGCTGGATGGCAAATTCGGCAATAAGGTTTTCTCCATATTCGAGTTGTATGCCATGCGTATGGGCAAGCTTAAAAGCACATTGCCAGGCAGGGAAAACGGCCTTCTGCTGGAAGGTGTTGATCAACAGGGCAACAAATATTCCCGCACAGTGGAAGTTGCCAACCTGCGGCCTTATTATGATAACAACAAGAGCTATTCAGAACTGTTCCTGCACGACGGCAGTTTTGTTAAGCTAAGGCAAATCATTTTCTCTTACAACATTCCGGTTAATAAAATTAAGCTGTTGAAACTACAGGCTGCCAGCATTTCTTTTGTGGCACGTAACCTGGCCATACTGTATAAAAAGACAGACAATTTTGACCCCGAACAAAGCTTTACCAACAGCAATGCACAGGGCTTTGAGTCAATAGGCCTGCCACGTACACGCAGCTATGGTTTAAACCTGGCAGTTAAATTTTAACCTACACAAACACAACAACAATGAAAAAAATAATCACGAAATATAGTGCCGGGTTGCTTTTAGTGCTGGGGGCGGCCAACCTGCAATCCTGCGATAAGAATTTTGAAGAAATCAACATCAATCCTGATGCCTCTGCAACGGCATCTCCGCAATATGTATTCACCAAGGCGCAGTATGATGGTACGGCTAACATGTTAAACCTGTTGCTGGGCACTATGCAGTACACCACCAGCTTTAACGATGTGGCCGGTTTTGGCAGCAAGTATGTTACCAGCCAGAGCCAGCAGTCTTCAGCAGCATTCAGCAATGCTTATCCTAACGAGTTGAATGAGCTGGGCATTGTTATAAAAGCGGTAAAGGACAATCCCGAACAGGTAAACCTGCTGGCTGAAGCTAAAATATGGCGGGTATATTGTGTAGGCAGGCTTACTGATTTGTACGGGGATATACCTTTCTCGCAATCAGTAATGGGTTACGATTCGTCCATATACCAGCCTGCATACGATCCGCAACAGTCCATTTACGCCAGCCTGCTGGCAGACCTGGAAACGTCCATTCAAAGCCTTGATGCAGC
The DNA here is from genome assembly GCF_009650435.1 of Foetidibacter luteolus. Classification (GTDB taxonomy): domain Bacteria; phylum Bacteroidota; class Bacteroidia; order Chitinophagales; family Chitinophagaceae; genus Foetidibacter; species Foetidibacter luteolus. The sequence continues at coordinate 140,630 of NZ_VVIP01000038.1, read as the reverse complement.
TAAAGCAACTTTTGGCACTGCTGATTTAATTTATGGCGGCGCTACCGATAAGTGGAAAAAGTTCGCCTATTCACTTATGCTGCGCTTGGGCATGCGCATGACAAAAGTGGATGCTTCCGCCGCTCAAAACTGGGTAAGCAAAGCCATTGCCGGGGGGGTAATAACCGCTGATGCGGATGTGGCTAAAGTTGCGTATGTGGGCAGCGGCCAGGACATTAACAAAAACCCACTGGCGCTTAACTTGTGGAACAGCGATTACATTGCCCAAAATGGCAGCACCAATACCGAGGGTGGTAAGTACCAGGAAGTGTTTATCAGCTATCTTAAAAACAATAACGATCCGCGCCTGCCGGTAATATCCGTTGTGTACAACAATGGTGTGGCCGATACAACAGCCGCCATCCAAAAGGGCATGGCCTCCGATATTAACAATGTAAAGCCGCCTGATTTTGTAACATACTCCGAGCCTAATCCTAAAACTGTATTGTTACTCGCTTCTCCAAGGCTGGTATTTACCGCGGCAGAATCTTATTTTTTACTGGCCGAAGCAGCTTTGCGTGGCTGGTACAATGCAGAAACCGCCGCTTCTTTATACCGCAAAGGCATAGAGGCCGCCATGCGCCAGTGGTCAATTATAGCTGGTAGTGCAGGCACGATAGGCGATGAGCAGATAAAAGCTTATGCGGATAGCCATGCATTGAATATGGGTGGCAATTTTAACCAGCAGATGGAGCAAATTTATACACAGTTTTGGGTGGGCCTGTTTCCCGATGCGCAGGAAGTGTTTGCCAGTTACCGCCGTACAGGCTATCCTGCGTTGGTGCCCAACAATTACCCCAACAATGCTACAGGTGGCAAAATATTCAGAAGGATGCTGTACCCGTTATCTGAGCAAAACCTGAACGCCGCTTCTTACCGTGCTGCCGTAAGCAGGCAGGGGGCAGATGAGTTTTTAACAAGGGTTTGGTGGGATAAAGAGTAGGGGTTTCAGGGGGTGCCCCGAAGCTGCGCAAGGGGCCGGGCTTTCCGCTCATACTCCGGCACAAAAGCTCTGCTGCGATGGCCTCACCGGGGTATCCGCTTCAATCCCTCACCCGAGGGCCGGTTACCGGTTGCAGGTTGCAAGTTGCCGGTCTGTTGAAATGGAAGAGGCGAAAAGAAATTTTTGCGATATTATTTTCCGGAGGAACATTTTGTGCTCATCGCTGCGCAGGCAAGCACAAAGCGTTCCTCCGGAACGCAGAGAAACATGCTAATACCTGCTACCCACAAAGTGTTCCGCCGGAACACACGTTGAACTATGCATTTATTATGCTTAAACTTCTATTTGGCGCCATAAGCTAAGATATGTACAGCCAAAATTGCTCATAACGTTAAGAACAGGGAGGGCATGTCTATGTCTTCCGTTATTATACACTTTTTAATTACAGCCTGGCAGAAGAATACGCCTGCTGCGGCACAATGGCGAATAGAATTGTTGCAGTACAAGAGTGCGACGCAAGTAAAGCCTCATAGTAGATTCTCAAGCCGGGCCCATAAAAAATATTTTTCAAATTGCGTGCAGCAATTCTATTTAATACTTTTAGGACAGTCTTTAGGTTGCACGATAACATTTGCTGATGAATATCAAAAACACCACAGCCATTATGCTTGCCTGCCTTTTTTGTTTGCCGGCCTTGGCGCAAAGCGATACGGTAAGAGACCAGGATGCCAGCACTTATAACCTTAATAAGCCCGAACGGGAAGAGTGGCTGCGCAATACCAACAACGGCATGTTTATTCACTTTAGCGTAGATGCGCAACTGGGTGTGGTAATTAGCCATTCGCTGGTAGGCGCTTCAGCAGATTATGCCAACCGCTTTTTTAAAGACCTGCCCGAAACATTTAACCCATCTGCTTTTAACCCTTATGAAATAGCGGTGTTGGCAAAACTGGCAGGCATGAAGTATATCATGTTTACCACCAAACACCACTCAGGCTTTTGCATGTGGGATACAAAGACCACGGGCTTCAACATTATGAACACGCCGTATAAAAAAGACTTGCTGAAAGAATTTACAGATGCCACCCGGCGGGCTGGCCTGCAGGTAGGCTTTTATTTTTCTCCGGAGGACTTCAGCTTTCTTCACCGGCACCATTTACCCATTAGCCGTGACAATGTAGTGATGAATGAAGCTGTTAAGAAGGAGTTTGATGAGTTTACCCGCCGGCAGTGCGAGGAACTGATGACCAACTATGGCAAAATTGATTTGCTGTTTATTGATGGCGAGCCGAAAGAAGTGGTGAAGGAAACCTGCTGGAAGCTGCAACCCGATATTTTGATTACCAGGGGTGCACTGAAAACACCGGAACAAATGCTGCCCGGGGTTACCATAAACGAGCCCTGGCTTTCTTGCATTACCATTGGCACGGCATGGCAATACCAGCCAACGAACGACCGCTACAAAAGCGGCCGCAAATTAATTGAACTGTTGATAGAAGCACGCAGCAAGGGTGGCTCGCTGCTGCTTAACATTGGCCCTAAGCCAAACGGCGCCATAGCACAGGAACAGGAAGACAGGCTGCGGGAAATGGCGGCCTGGTACTTTGTAAACAAAGAAGCGGTAGACAGTGTGCGGCCCTGGGTAATTACCAATGAAGACAGTACCTGGTTTACAACTTCTGTGGACAGGAAAATACTATACGCCATCATAACCAATGCTGCCAACTGGAAGGAAGGAGACAGAAAATCATTTGTACTGCATTCTGTAAAAAGCACGGAGCAAACAAGGGTGTCTGTACTGGGGCAAAACAGCCTTATCCAGGAGTATAATCCCGGTAAAGATGTAAGCTGCAGGTTCACACAAACAGATACCGGCCTGGTGGTATCTGTAGTTAAAGCCCAGCGCATTTACGATGACCATAAATGGCCCAATGCTGTAGTGGTAAAGCTGGAAAATATACTGCCGGCCATAGCGCCTGTGCAGGTACAAACACTGCAGGCCCGGCAAACTGCGGCCACGGCAACATTATTATACGGCAGGTTGTTTAACTATGCAAAAGGGCAACCTGTTAAAGCCCGTTTTTATTACCGTGTGTACCATGGCCAAACGGAGGATTTATATGGCGGCGCCTGGGCGATAAGCCAGCCTGCTGTAATTAATGCCGATGGCTCTTTCAGTGCCGTTGTTAACCGGCTGGCAAAAGGTGAACGCTACGAATACAAAGCTGTAATTGACTACAGCCGGGTAACAATTGACGGCGACAAGAAAACCTGGCGGCAATAAAACCAAGCCTAAGCGGTATTGCAACCAAAGGCTTGCATGGGTATTGAAACTTGTACCTTGCGGCCACATTACTGAAATTTGTTTTTAAATATTGATACATGGAAACAGTAACAACTGAAACGATGACGGCAGACCAACGCCTTGAAGAACTTGGATTAAGCTTGCCACCTGCGCCTAAACCGCTTGGCGTTTACAAACCTTTTCTTATTGATGGAAAGTACCTTTATCTCTCCGGCCATGGCCCCGTACAAAATGACAAAAGCCTTATTATTGGCCGCATTGGCCAGGATATGGATATTGAGCAGGGCAAACTGGCCGCAAGACAGGTTGGGCTTACCATGCTCTCCACCATGCGCACCCATGTAGGCAGCCTTGATAAAATAAAGAGGGTGATTAAAGTGCTTGGCATGGTTAACTGCACGCCTGATTTCTTACGCCATCCCTATGTTATTAATGGCTGCAGCGAGTTGTTTGCAGCAGTATGGGGCGAAGAAAATGGCATTGGCGTACGCAGTGCTGTAGGCTTTGGCTCTTTACCGGATAACATTCCTGTAGAAATAGAAGCTTTGTTTGAACTGAAGTAGTACAAGCCGCACAACCAGTATTGAACTTTAAACAACCGAACATTAAACTTTCCCGATGTTTACAATAGATGCGCACCTTGATTTAAGTATGAACGCCATGGAGTGGAACAGGGATCTGCGCTGCCCTGTGCAGGCCATACGCGAAAGGGAGGAAGGCCTGGCCGACAAGCCCGACAGGGCCAAAGGCACCGTTGCGTTTCCTGAGTTGCGCCAGGGCAACATTGGCCTGGTGGTAGCCACCCAAATAGCGCGTTATGTAGCACCGGGCAATAAGCTGCCCGGCTGGCATTCACCACAGCAGGCCTGGGCGCAAACGCAGGCCCAGCTTGCCTGGTACAAAGCCATGGAGGCCGCCGGCGAAATGGCAATGATTACAGACCTGGCAGGGCTTACAAATCATATTGACTACTGGCAAACATCGCTGGATGATAAAAAAGCCATTGGTTACATTCTTAGCCTGGAAGGTGCAGACTCGCTTGTAACACTTGATAACCTGCACATAGCTTATGATTATGGGTTACGTGCCATCGGCCCCGCACATTATGGCCCCGGCCGTTATGCCAACGGAACAGATGCTACAGGGCATTTAAATGAGCAGGGCATTGCTTTGCTGAAAGAAATGGACAAGCTGGGCATGATACTGGATGCCACCCATTTATGCGATGACGCTTTTTGGGATGCCATGGAAATGTATACCGGCCCTGTTTGGGCAAGCCATAACAACTGCCGGGCACTGGTTAACCATAACAGGCAGTTTAGCGATGAAATGATCAAAGCACTCATTAGCCGTGGCGCTGTTATTGGCGGTGCGCTGGATGCATGGATGATGGTACCGGGCTGGCAGCGCGGTGTTTCCACTCCGCAGCAGATGGATTGCAACCTGGAAAAAATGCTTGACCATCTTGACCATATTTGTCAGTTGGCCGGCAACACTTTGCATGTAGGTATTGGTACCGACCTTGATGGCGCTTTTGGCAAGGAGCAATGTCCTTACGATCTTGAAACCATTGCTGACCTGGATAAGCTGCCTGCCATGCTGCTGCAGCGCGGCTACACGCAAACAGATATTGAGAACATTATGCACGATAACTGGTTGCGCTTTTTAGAAAAAGCCTGGGGATAGTACAGACGAAGGGAATGATGTTTTCAGGGGGTGCCCCCAAGCTGCGCAAGGGGTCGGGCTTTCCGCTCATACTCCGGCACAAAAGCCCTGCGGCGATGGCCTCACCGGGGTATCCGCTGCAATCCCTCACCCGGAAGCCGGTTGCCGGTTACCAGTTGCCGGTTACCGGTCTGTTGAAGTGTAAAACGCTGATAATTTGTTTAGTGGCGAGGCGCAGAAGCACTGCTTACTACTGAAATTAAACGGTTGCCGGTTACAAGTTGCAGGATGCCGGTCTGCTGATGCATAAAAGGCTGAAAATTTGTTCAGTTGCGGAGGCGCAAAAGCGCTACCCGCTGCTGACATTAAACTTTAAACAAACGAACATTAAACAATCAAAGCCCCATCGGGGTGGTATGTTAGTAGCCATAGCAAACACCAGGTAATGGAGCGCCGTAGGTGCGATATGTTAGGCTCGGGATAACCACCGAAATGGTTAATGA
>NZ_VVIP01000038.1:18871-135125 GCF_009650435.1 Foetidibacter luteolus | reverse complement strand
TGTTAGGCTCGGGATAACCACCGAAATGGTTAATGAAAAGATTACCCGGCGGCACACCCTGAACAACATGCCGCCTCTACGAGGCTTTGTAAAAAAAGAATTGCGTTTTGTTCCTTATCTACTAACAAGCCGCTCCTACGGAGCTTTGAGCAGAACAACAACCGGCCGGTTACCAGTTGCCGGTTACCGGTCTGTTGAGGTGTAAAAGGCTGATAATCTATTTCGTTGTGGAGGCACAGAAGCAAGAGAGAACAAATTTCTGCCGCTAACATTAAACTTTAAACAAACGAACATTAAACAATCAAAGCCCCATCGGGGCGGCATGTTAGTAGCCATAGCAAACACGAGGTAATGGAGCGCCGTAGGTGCGATATGTTAGGCTCGGGATAACCACCGAAATGGTTAATGAAAAGATTACCCGGCGGCACACCCTGAATAACATGCCGCCTCTACGAGGCTGTGTAAAAAAAGAATTGCGTTTTGACCCTTACCTACTAACATGCCGCTCCTACGGAGCTTTGGCAGAGCGGCAGCCCAATGTCATTAAGTTAAGAAGAAAGACATTGTTTTTGCGCCGTAGGTGCTACAAGTTTGTAGAAATAGCATGCAATAAGGAAATTATGCCGCATAGCGGCTACCCTTAAGCGACGATTGGGTAGCCACTCCGTGGCATCCGTTCATCTAAAATGATGTTGTTTCTACAAACAGGAAGCCCCGATGGGGCTTAACTTAATGACATTGAGCGACAGCCTTCAGCCTGGTTCTATGTTGGCGGTCTGTTATACCGTTTCCCACCATTTTTGAGAAGGATAGCTTTCATTGATCATTACCGGTTCTCCTATAAGGGGCGTAGTAACTTTTACATTTTTTATAGCTGCTTCTTTTAATACCCGCTTCACAGGCTCGTCCCAGGCATGAAGCGCAAGGGCAAATTTTGCCCAATGAACCGGAAGCAGTGCCTTGGCTTTCAGGTCAAGCGTGGCTTGCACTGCTTCTTCGGGCATCATGTGTATATGCCGCCAGGCCTCGTTATACTGGCCGGTTTCAAGAATAGCCAAATCAAAGGGGCCATAGTTACTGCCGATGGTCGCAAAATGGGTATCATAGCCACTGTCTGCACCCACGTAAATTTTGTAACCCTCTGTTTGTACAACGAAAGATGACCATAATGTTTTATAGCGTGTCAACCCTCTGCCAGAGAAATGCCGGGCCGGTGCGCCGGTAACCTGGATGCCGTTTATATGAGCCTCCTGCCACCAGTCCAGCTCTGTAATTTTTTCTTCTTCCATGCCCCAATAAACCAGGTGAGAGGAAACACCCAGTGATGTACATACAGCTTTTGTTTTAGGCAGTAGCTGCATTATGGTAGTATAATCCAGGTGGTCGTAATGATCGTGGGTTATAATGAGCAGGTCTATTGCAGGCAGGTCGTCTGCACTGAATACATTACTTCCCTTAAAGCTTTTGGCAAAAGCAGCGAAAGGGGAGGCGTAACCGCTGAAAACAGGGTCTACAAGAATGTTTTTACCATGAATACTGAGCAGGTAAGAAGAGTGCCCAAACCATACTACGGATGCTTTATTCCCTGGTAGTGTTTTAAGGTTTGTTGTAACCGATGGCAGGGCAGCGGGAGGTACGGTGTTTTTTGGTTTGTTAAAAAATTTCCAGGTAGCTTTCAGCATAGATCCGTTTTCTTCCATTAATCTTGTTACGCTGCTGTTCCGGAAAGCATTATTGTGGTATTGCGGGGATTTTTTAATAAGATCCAAATGCCTGCCGTGTGGTCTTCTCCCAAAAGTTTTAAGTGTCATGTATATGGACATTATCAATTGTCAATATTAGGCTTTTTGACAATGCCTGGAAAATGAACATAGATATCGAAGATTAATTTTCAAAATAGTTGCAACATGAATATGGGTTTAACAAAGCGGGCTTCTTTTTTTTAAGCGGCTGGTGATGCCGGTTCGCCATATAAAATCATTTAATCACCGGCTATTCGCCCTATTCAGTACCAAAACCCTTATTTTTGTTTCTGAGGGATTAAACCGCTAACAGAAAAAACCTGGGCAGATTCTATTCACGCAACGAACACGCCGGTGAAAAGAACCTGTGCATAAACCATCTTAATATGGTTACAACAGAAATAAAATTTCTATTTCAGGGAATTATCTTTACGGCCGCCGCGCATGTGCTACAAGATAATAACGGGCAAAAAGAAATTATTGTGCGCTTCAATACCCGCTACCTCATCAACAACTTTCGCCAGTTTTATAAATTCACACTTTTCAAAGAAAAATTCGCAGCCATTTTTGGCGTGGGCGAATTGGAGTTCGAACTTATTCAGTCTGTACAGAAAGCTATACTGCAAAGCCCGGATTTAAGTAACCCCCCCAAAGATGAGCGGCCGAACAGAGAAAGTAGGGTTCAACTGTTTCAATAACAAACCGGCACGTCTCTTGTAACGGTACTGGCAACTTTATTATTCCAGGTAGCCAGTTATTTTAGTTTCGGGGAATTTTTTATATCCACAGCCATTTCACCGGGTTGTTTAATGCGTTGAAAGTAAAATTCAGCGGCGGATTATAAAAATACTTAATCAAGGTATCTGGCATTCATTCAGTTAAAGTAGTTTGCGTTATCCAGTATGAGAAACCTTTTCCAGAGTTTGTACCTGCTGTTGGCAGGCATTGTTATTATTTGCACTATTGTAAAGTCAATTTACTTCCGCAACGCCGGCCGTAGCGGCGTGGATGATTTTATACAGAGCTTTTTCAGGTGGTACAGCAGCTACCGCATGTACGACACCTCTTCCGAAACAAAACGCCTTTACATGCGCACCAATAACCGTGTTAACATTGTATGGTGGGCTGCACTACTTTCGGCAGTGGCATGCTTTGTTTTTTATAAGTTGGTATTTAAGTAAAGAACTGCTGATACCAGCAAAAACGGATGAAGCTGTCTTCTATTTAATCTATCCCGGTAATGTTGCGGGGGTGTGGCTTTTGTTGCCGCATAGACTGGTGCAGTACAAGAGTGCGACGCAAGGGACGCCTCACAGAAGTTCCTCCTGCCGGGCCCATAAAAAATTTTTCCTTAATAAGTAGTGGCAGACTTTGCGCCGGCATCAGTAAAATTAATGCCGATTATCCTGATAGTGTAAGGAAGCTGGGCTCCCCCTTTTAATTGTTGCTGTTGTTGCTGCTGCTGTTGTAGTGACTGCTGTTGCTGGGCAGGTACAAGCCTGTTTGTTATTTGACCGGCAACTTGCCGCACGCCGCTTTTATAAAAAATGTTGCTGATGTTGTTAAGGATGCTTTGCAGTTCCAATCTTTCAGACTCGGTGTTATAGGTGGCTTCCAACCTTATCTTTTTGTCAGCCTGGCTGTTTAGTTGCTGCGCTGTGGTATTTATCAGGTCAAGGCTGCGCTTGTCTGGCTGAAGCTTTTTATCTAATTCTATGGTGCCCAGCAATATTTCCTGTGCGGCAGGCGAAGCAGCCCTGGTGTACACTATTTTACAGTTGGGCAACGCTTCCTGTAAGCGGCTTATTTCTGCATCGTACAGGCTTGTGGCGCCCAGGTTAAGCTCCTGCAGGTTCTTTAACTGGTAAAACTCGGCAGGTAATGTGGAAGGAGGGTTGGCTGATAAGTCGAGCTTACAAATAACAAGCAGGCTGCCTTCTTTTTTTGCTTCATCCAATGACTTGAAGACACGGTTGCAATCCGGCTTTGGATCTGGGTTTTTAACCGGCTCCGCGGGGTTGTTGCTTTCTGCTGCTGTGGTGGCATTTTCATCCGGCTGTAAGCCTATTACCAGCTCAAAGTAACTTCTTTGAAACGGGTTGTTGGGGGCAGGCGTGCCGTCTTCTATGTCAAGGGGAATATTGCCCCGGCTAACCCGTATATTGAAACCCTTATCGGAAAGAATATCCCCCACGGTTGTTTTGCTAACCGGCGAAATGAAGTTGGTGGCCGAATGAATAGTTGCTTTGAATTTGCCTGACCTGTCCATGCGGAACGCCTTGTCCTGAAACTTGTTGTTCTCTGATGGGGCAAGTGTTGTGCCTGAAACAGGCAAATAAATAACGTTGTTGTTAGCGGGATAATACCAGGTCATCCTGTTAAACCTGTCGCAGTTTGCTTCGGTAACATTATCCGCTTCCGCTTTGGTAGTATATGGGTTTTGGCAAACAGACAATTCAAATGACTGTGCTGTTACATTGCGTACAAAGCACAGCCGGTAGCCCTGGCTGGTGCGTATAGTTATTTTATACATATTACGGCTAAAACATATTTCGCTTATGTTGTAAGTGCCATAGGTACTTACATCGCCGGTGGAATAATAAATCCTTCTTTGCTGCAGGTTAATATTTACCAGCCGGTTGCTGGTGCCGCCGTGCCATATCTCATTAAGCGATGCAGGCAGTGCGTTAATGGCCAATTGTGTGCAGGTGTTAACGGCAATATAAACGTTTAGCTGTTGTGCATTACCCGCTGCAAGAACAGGTTGTATGTTCCTTCCCAAATCCCGGGAAATATTGGCCGCAAGTTCCTGCGCATCTTGTAGCTGTATATCATTGTGGTAAATAATCCGTATGCCGGTATCTGAAAAGTTCTCCGGGATGCTGTTTACGCGGAAACGTGCAGGCAGTGTTTCCGCAATTATACCCGCAAGCTGCTGCGCCGCCGTACTGTTATAATGCATAGTAACAGCTACCACAGATGGTTGCGAAAGCTGCAGGTTGTAAAGGGATGCGTTGAGGCGGAAGCTGTCCCTGGCAACTTCCCTGCCTTCCCCGGTTTGTAAGGTAAAAGGTACAACTGCCGCAGTGTCTGTAACCGTTACATTGCGTAACAAAACTGTGTCGCCATTATTTACTGCGAACCCCAGTGTATCGCCTGCTACTATAAAGCCGGCTTTTAACGCCCCCGAACTTTCTACATTATTGCTGACAATAAATGAAAGGTTAACTGGCAAAGTGTTCTTCCATTGCAGCCAGTTGCTGTAATTGGCTAAAGAAAACCATGCAGCGGCGGCATAAAATATGCCACAGGCCACGCTGTAGATTACAGCTTTTCTTTTTCTTTTTTTGTGTTCGCCGGTAATTTCATCTTCCGCAAACTGAAGGTAATCTTTCAAGGGCATCGTTTCTCCGCTGCCGGGGTTTACGAGCATGTCGTTTTCCCTTTGCGAAAGGTTGTCTGCAACGGCAAGGTCAAGTTGCTGGTGCTCCAGGATTTCCCGTATCATCCGAAGTTCTTCCCTGGTGTGCGGTTGTTGTTCTGAGGCTTTCAGTATAAAATTGTTTACCGCTTCCTGTACGTCAAAATGCCGGCGGATAAGAGAGCCGGGTGATATGCTGTCTCTAATGGCATGCAGTTGTTCCAGCAAAACCCGGCGTGCAGTTAGCTGTACTTCTTTTTCCAGGTGCTGAAGCAGTAGGGTTTTTATAGTGCCGCTGATTACACCGTCATGCAACCAGCTTATACGGGCAAGCTTCAACAGGTTGCTGTAATTAACGAGGGATAATGTTTTTCCTTTACCAGCCCACATTTTTTCCAACGCGTGGCCTATGGCAAGGGTAAGGTTCCAGTCTGGCACCGGGTAAACAGCAAGACTGCAAACCCATTGCAGCAGGTACCGGTTGCCAAGGTATTGCTCCAGGCTTTGCAGGGTATTGAACTGTAAAAACCTGGCTTCATAAGTTTCAGGTACCTGTAACTTATGTTGTGCCTGCACATCAACCTGGCGGTTGATGATCCTTTCAATAACAGGAAATGCATCCGCATCCGCAGGCAGTACCATGAAGTTGAGGGATGTGAGTATTTTTTCCCTTTTATCCCAATCGTTTTTGGCGAAAGGCGTTACCAGTATTTTCGTTTCCCATATTTCAAACCGGTCTTTAAGCCAGGGCCTTGGGTTGTTCTTCAGCGGCTGGAAGAAATTAGCCGCATCACCAAATATAATCAAGGCTGTATTGGGGTAAAGGGCGGCAACCCTTTCAACGGGTATGCGTACCTGGTTAAGCTTGTGGCTGGTAAGGTAAAGAGGTTCTTTATAGTACTCATATACGGTAATGTTAACCTGCTCCGCCAATAGTTTCTCGCAAAGTGTATTGAATAATTGAAACAGGAAACTGCCGGGGTGTTGGTTATCTATAAATACCAGGAATTCTGTTGGCCTGGTAAGCGGGGAAAACTGCAGTTGCGGAAGGCCGCCTGTTTTAAACACCGACAAAATGGTTTTGCGTATGTTGAGTTTAAACAGATCGCTTACCTGTCTCTTCCGCATATTATCTGCGAGATGTTCTATGGCAGGCGACGGATGGATAAGGTGGCTGGTTTGCTGAAATTTAATCTCGTAAGGTTCTTCATCGCCACCCGGCTCAAGCTCAATACCGGGGGATGCCGGTTTAATTCTTTTTGACAGGAAGGCGTACAGCAGCAAGCCTGCTATTATGGGTATAGTCAATATAAACAGCAGGCTGAGAACAATGTTCTTCCAGTTAAAAACCACGGGTATTTGCAGTGTTGCCAGCGGGCTTAAAGCCATTGCTATGGCCGGCGTTTCGGCACGGTATACTACTGAGTCTTCCAGGTGCAGGCTGTTATAATCAACAGTAAGTTTAACGGTAAGTGGTTTGTTGCGCCCGGCGGAGAGTGTGAACTGTTTCCCGTTACCTTGCAATACGCCATCCTTATACCAGTTGTAACGGTATTGGCTGGTATCTGCGGTGGCATTGAAAAAAACGGGGCTGTATTCAACAGTCCGCAACCTGGTATCCTGGCTTACCAGTTCTGTAGTTTGAATAGTTAACTTAACAGGCAGCTCCGCAAGTACAGTGTATGATTCCCTGGCTGAATCAATGACAGCACCCGCCTTGTTTTTTACATATACGGCAACAACCTGTTTACCGGTATCCTCAAAACGGTAAGGCGCCTGCCAGCCTGCAGCCGTGGCGCCGTTACCAAACTGCCAGTAAGCGGTGTGGCTTTCTTTCAGGGAACTATCTACTGTTACGGCAGAGAACAAAATTGTGTCATTAACAAGCATCTCCGCTTTGTTAACTACAATCCTTGGCGGCCCATGTTGAACAGCACCCGGTGAAAAAAGTTTTATTCCCCATATTATGATGGCCGTGAGTATTACAACCGCTGCAATGGGTTTGAAGGGCTTTGCTTTTAGGGCATACCACCACTGTTGTAGTTTTGATGCAACCTGTTCTTTGGTTTCCTGTTCCTTAACTTCATCATAAACCTGTACTATCGCCTTGTCATCCAGTATCACTTTTTCATCCAGCAGGTTGAAAATCTTATGCACCTTTTCCTGCTCCTCTTTGTTCCTGCTTATTACCGGCGTAAGCAGATATTTAAGCCTGGCAAAAGAGCTGCAGTCTTCCTCGCTGGCACGCATGAGTATCCTGCCGATGTCCAGCGCCGCAGCGGTGCTTATTTCCAGCCCTTCGTTGCGCAGCAACTGAACCAGTGTTTGCAGCAAAACGGTTTTATATTGAAGCTGGTTTTCCAATTGGCCAGGTTAATTAGTTCAGGAATATTTTTTTATTACTGCCGCCAGGTCGTTTTTTGTTTTCGCCAGTGTAGAGGCCACTTCCCGCAGTATTTTTTTCTGCTGGTCATCGGTTTTGGTAAAGTCTATTTTACCGGTAAAAAAGTCCTTTTGTTCCAGTGCCTTTACCCAATCCAGCAATTCTGCCGTGGCTGGCTGCTTTTCGTTAATAACGGTTTTTATGTTAATGAATTCGGTTACACATGCGGCCAGGTTGTCGCCAAGATTATCGCTGATGGTATTGAGGCGGGCAGTATCTTTTGTGCCATACATTTCCTGTATATAAGGTTTAATGCGGGCATTTACAATGTTGGTAAGCTCAATGGCCCCGGGGTTAGGAATGTGGTAAAACAGGCAGCGTCTTAAAAAAGCATCGGGCAGGTTTTTTTCAAAGTTGCTGGTCATAAACACCACCACCTGGGCCTTGCTTGCGGCAGGCTTTGCTATTTTCTTGTTCATCAGTTCAGCTATTGAGAATTCCATGTTCTCAATTTCATTCAACAGGTCGTTGGGAAAATCGCGGGGGGCCTTATCTATTTCATCTATCAGCACTACAGAGCTGTAAGGCTGCTGTTTCAGTTCATCAAAACCGGCAAGTTTTTGCAGGTCTCCAAGGTTTGGGTCATCCGCTATTGCCTGGCTGCCATAAGCCTGCAGTATGGCGCTGCCCAGGGCATGCAGCTTAATAAAGGGGTGTGCGTCCGCTACATCCGTTTTGGCTTGCCCATCATTTTCATGTACATACTTTTTTTGAAAATGCCTTACCGCGTCGTAGAAGTAAAATAAGTCTGTTGATGTGCTGGTTGTTTTGGTATTAAAAATAAAGGGGGTTGGCAAAAATGGCGCACAGGTATCTGCATGGTCTGTTTTAGCCAGCATGTCTGCCACTTTAAACGCAAGCTGTGTTTTACCAGTACCAGGGGCGCCGGTAAGCAGTAAAGGCTTGCCCAGCCATATAGCCATTTGTATAGCCGTAGCCAGGCCTTCGTTATGCTCACTGTCCAGTACATAACCGGCGGGCGACTTGTCTGCTTTTGTCTTAATGCTCCTGAGGCTAAAAACTGGTTCGGACATATAGTTTGTGTTTATGAATGATTTAATTTACCGGTTGTTTAAGAGGCTTGCACTACGGGGGCTGCAGCCGCTATTATAACCGAACGATGAACGGATTGCGACGCAACGATGATGCCATGAAAAAATATCGCTGGTATCATAAACCTGCCCTGGCTAACCACTCTTGTTGTACAGTTCGATAATTTTTCTCAGGCCCGGTTCTATCTTCTTAAAATAGCAATCGCCCTGCTCCATGTCTTTAAGGTAAAGGCTTACCAGTTCATCGGTAACTGAGTTGGCTGTTTCTATTTTGTTTTCCCGCAGCCAGCGCCGTATATCGTCTTTTTTAATCTTGCCAAACCTGGGCAGGTTGTTTTCCCACAGCAACTGCTCGGTGTGTTTATTAAACTCTTCTTCGGTTATAAATGTGTTGCTGGTATAGCGCAATATGCCGAAAAAGAAAATGTGCTTACCATTGGCAAATGGCTTGCTGTTGTCGGCCACGGATTGTTTCAGCAAGGCATTTACCGCATCGTATTTCTCGTAAAATTTTTGTATAAACTCGTTAAGCTTCTTGTTTTGCCAGTAAATGCTGTCTATGTACCAGGAGATGGATAGGTAGCGCAGGTTGTGCGCATGCATAAACTCCAGCAGCCCGTCAACAGACACATTGGCCGGATTGGTGAATTTCCATTTTATCTTTTGAAAAATGCCTGCTTTAATGTACTTCTCCACCCGTTCAAAATTTTCTTCGGTATTGGGTATGTCGGGTATAATGTCAACATTCATCCATGTGTTTTCTTCGCCGCTGTCATATTCCATTTCCTTACGGTCAATAAAGTATTCCAGGTTGTCATCGTCATGGCCTTTCAGCAAAAAAAACTGAATGGGGTCTTCGTCAACGGAAATATCAAACTCCTGGCTTTGGGGCACCCTGTCGCACAGCTTAATGGTCTCAAAAGAAATATCGTCTTCTTTGCGCAGGTATTTTTTCAGTCTTGCGGCAGTGTTGTAATCCAGGCTTTCCAATACAAGTTTTGGTATATCTTCCAGTTGCTCAAAGTAAATAGTTTGTAATTGCAGGTTGTTTATTTCTTTTTTCCAGCGGGTAATGTCATCGCCGTTGTCTGTGCATACAGCAGGGTTTTTCATCAAAATAATCCGCTCAATACCATGGCCCTGCTGCTTGCGCCATAATGCCCGTTCATATTCGCAGTAAGTAAAAGATTTTATGGTATCAATGCCGGTATCATCCTTTACTTTAGAGCCGTAATTTTCTCCCAGTATTAATATGTAAAAGCCGCAGTTGTCAACATCTTCCAGGCATTTGTCCAGCACTTTTCTATCGGCGCCGCGATAAAATTCCATGGCAGTTATCCTGTACAGGTAGCTGCGTTGCTGAATTTGCTGTATAATCTTTTCCCTTATGTCTTTAAATTCCATATAGGGAGAAGACAGGTAAACAACCATTTCATCTGCCATAAGAATGAATTGATTGTCAATATAAAAAAATATTCATTCATTTACAATCCGTGGTTACTGGATTAACATAAGCGCTTATCCAGTGGGGGCCTTTGCATCATTTATGGGAATTTTTTTATGGACCCGGCGGCAGGAACATCTATGAGGCTTTGGTTGTGTCACTCACTTGTACGCCTTGTCCGCTATTCTGCATAGTGTAACAGGCTTTAATTAATCAAATTGTTTTGGGTTAATCTCTGTGCCTGCTCCAGTCAACCATTTGCTTTTCGCTTGTAATACCTGCTGGCTATAAAAGCAATAGGCAAACCAATACAGATAATCAATACCAACACGGCCTGCACGGCCCTGGCGGCGTCAAAGGGCACAGGGCTTGTTTTACTAAGCGGCACTATCAGCAGGTTCATTACAGCCCATACAAAAATGCCGTAGATAACAGCACTGGTAAAAATGTTTTGCCGCAGCAGTTTTGTTTTAGGATATAGCCAGAAATAAAGCAGCGTAAAACCCGTAGCAATCATGTAATGGAACAAAGTGCCCCAAACCGGCATCATGGGATCGCCGGAAAAAGCGGCTTTGCCAAAAACGCCGCTGGCAATAAACTGCAATACAATAACAGGGCTTTTACCTGTAGCGGATGTAAACATGATGATAGCTGCCAGAATGTCTAAGGTGCCGGCCAGCAAAGCCGCGCCAGCGATGGCCGTAATAGCCGTAGTGGATACCGGTGTGTTCATGGCAATAATTGTTGCGGTTAAGGTAACTTAATTTTTTTGTAAGCGGCATCTTTAACAATCACTCCTCACATAACATTTCAATTGCGTTTTTTATAAAGCTCCAGCGTTGCTGCACTGTGCCGGTGGGCACTATTGCAGGTTGGTATCCATAGTGGTTAATAACATTGGCCACCATGTGTATGGCTGGGGAAGTTCGAAACAGCCGGGTAGGAGAGGGCGGATACACAGAACAGCAGGGCTTCTATATGGTGGGAAAAGCCGCGTAGCGAACCAAACGTACAAGAGTGCGACGCAACGGCAGCTTCATAGCAGTTCATGCAGCCGGGCCCATAATTATTCTTTCTCAAAGGATATGGGCCTAATCTTCCGCCACCAGTTGTATACCGGTTTTGGTAAACACAATCCGGCGTTGCTTATACAAATTGCCCGTAGCCATTTTAAAGGTTTTTTTACTCATGGCAAAAAAACTGTAGATGTCGTCGGGGTCAGATTTATCATTATAAGGCAGGTAGCCATTATTTTCGTTGAGGAGCCTTAAAACCTTGCCGGTTTCATCTTCCACCCGCTGGTAGCCGGGCTTGCCAATCAGCACGTCAATCTTATTGTCTGGGTTTATCTTTTTTATAAAGCCCTGTAATTGGTCGCCGATGGCAATATCGCGGAACACTTCATTAAAATGCAGTACGCCGGTATGCAGGTTGTTAATTATGACAAAATAGCCAATATCGGTACGGCGGTACACCAGCAGGTTTACCTGGTCCATTTCTTTAACAGGAAGGTTATCGTTGTTAAGAAAACGCTCTACTTTTTCAGTAGCCGCAATGCGGCCTGTCTGCTCATCAATATAAATTTTAACCAGGTACTTTTTGCCGGGGTGCATGCCGGTTACCTGCTGAGATTTTGCAACAAAAATGTCTTTCATCAGCCCCCAGTCCATAAAAGCTCCCTGGGGCGTAACGGATACCGCTTTCAGCATCACGATATCACCCACAACACCGGCCGGCTTTTGCGTGGTGGCTATTAACCTGCCCTCAGATTCATGGTAAATAAACACCTCCAGCCTGTCCCCCTTTTTTGTTCCTTCGGGTACAAACCTTTTGGGCAGCAGTATGCCTTTGTCACCATCATCCAGGTACACCCCAAAATCAACCATGCGTATAACTTCCAGTGTATTATAACGGCCAACATTAACCATAGAAAACTTTCCGTATTAATTAAACGGGCTGCTAAGATAGCCTGAACCGGCCACATCTGTTGGCGGCGGCGCATTTTACTGTGCAACAGGTGTTTTGGCAGGTGTGGAGCCGCGCTGCACAAAACTGGCCTGCACCTGTATTTTTTGAAGAGGTTCTGCAGCTTCTTTTTTAGTAAGGTGGGACAGGAGAAGGTTCATCGCTGTATGGGCAATATCTTCCACCGGCTGCCGTATGGAAGTAATGCCGGGCGGATAAAGGCCGAATATTTCGTGATCGTCAAAACAAATGACCGCTATGTCTGAAGGTATTTGCAGGCCGGCATTTTTAATGGCCTGCAGGCCGCTTACGCCCAGGTAATTGGTAGCGAAAAAAACAGCGTCCATTTTTTTATTGTTTAACAGGTAGGCTGTTATGGCGTTGATTACTTCTTCTTTTTGCAGTTGGTAACCCAGTTTAAGCACCAGTTTTTTATCCTGCTTAAGCTTGTGCAGCTTCAGCGTTTCCGTATAGCCCCGCCAGCGTTCTTTAAGCTGCACCAGGTCAAGGTCAACCGAAACAAACCCTATGTTTTTGTAACCATTGGCAATAAGATGTTCCATGCCGCTTTTTACGCCCTCGTAATTATCCACCAATACGTAAGGTATGTTTATACCCGGCAGGTAACCATCCATCATTACAACGGGTTTGCCGTGCTGCACCAGTTCCTGCACATCTTTTTCTATGCCGTTAACCGGCGTTATCAGGTAGCCATCCACAAGCTGGTGAGACAGCATATCAATCATGCCGCGGGCTTTGTCAACATTGTTTTCCGTACTGCAATACACAATACGGTAGCCATGTTTTTCCGCTTCGGCTTCAATTACGCGGGCCAGTGCCCCAAAGAAAGCCCCGCCGATGCTCTCCACTATCAGTCCAATGATCTTTGACTGCCCGGTGCGCAGGCTTACCGCTACCGCGTTGGGTTTGTAACCGTATTTTTTGGTAGTAGCCAGAATTTTTTTGGCTATGGCCGCGCTGATGCGCATTTCCTTGGCCCTGCCATTTAGCACAAACGAAACTGTAGTGGGCGAAGTGCCGGTTAGTCTGGCTATATCTTTTATAGATATTTTTTTCATGTGCTGCGGAGGAAGTTCTGGTTTAGATAACTCGTTATGCTGCCTGTGAATATACAGGATTGGGCAAAGAAATTTTAGAAACGCAGGGGAAAAGATATTTTTAAACCAATATCAGCTATTTTACGCCGCCTGCTGCAATGCCGAATGCTTTACTTTTACGGCCTTATCAATTTAGCTTAACGGTATGAAAAATATGTTTACGCGTAGCCTGGTGCTTGCATCTCTTTTACTAACCATTTCTGCTTATGGGCAAATTGACAGTGCCCAACTGCAGCAATGGAGAAACCAAAAGTATTCCATGTTTATTCACTTCGGCGCTATTTACTCGCAACTGGGCGGCGTATGGGATGGCAGGGAAATATCCAAGGGGCTTAGCGAACAGATACAGGCACATGCAGGCATTTACAGCGATACCTACGCGGATGTGGCAAAAACCTTTAACCCCGCTAAATGGAGCCCCGACAGTATTGCCCTGCTGGCTAAAAATGCCGGCATGCGCAGCATTGTAATTACCTCCAAACACCACGATGGCTTTGCTATGTTCAATACTGCCACAACCGGTTTTAATGTGGTAGATGCCACGCCTTATCACAAAGACATACTGAAGGAGGTTGCCGAAGCCTGTGCCCGCCATGGCCTGCGCTTTGGCATTTATTTCTCGCTTATTGACTGGCATTATCCGGCGGCCATGCCCATATCCAGCCACAACTCAGATAGTATTACCGCCCAACACCACGAATACAACAAACAGCAAATTACAGAACTGTTAAGCAACTACGGCCCGGTATCAGAGCTTTGGTTTGACATGGGCTCCATGAGCGTTGAACAAAGCCGCGACATGCGCAACCTGGTACACCGCCTGCAACCCAATTGCATGATTGGCAGCCGCATTGGTAACGATATGGGCGATTTTATGGTAATGGGCGATAACCAGGAGCCTGATTACACTATAGGTGTGCCCTGGCAAAGCCCGGCTTCTTTTTTTGACGAAACCTGGGGCTACCGTAGCTGGCAGAAAAGGGTTAGTGAAGAAGAGAAAGTGAAAGAAAAACTTACCAGCCTTATACGTGTGGCCAGCAGGGGTGGCAACTTTCTGCTGAACATTGGGCCCAGGGGGGATGGCTCAGTAGTTGAATATGAACGTGATGTATTACTTAAGATTGGCGCCTGGCTGCAGCAAAACAGCGAGGCTGTTTACGACACCAGGCCAGATCCTTTTCATGTTAGCTTTAACTGGGGCAGTATTACCAGCCAGGATAACAAACTGTACCTGCACGTAATGCAACAACCGGAAAATAATCTAATTACTTTGCCGGGTGTAAAAACAAAAGCGGTAAAAGCATACGAATTAAACGGCGCCGGCAACTACACGGCCACCCTTGCAAAAGAAGCGGTTACTATAGAACTGCCTGCGTCTTTTTCTGTGGCTGACGGATATAAAGTAGTTGTTTTGGATTTTCCAGGTGGTTACACCGTTCCCCCCGCCAATATTATACCTGTTGATAAAAGCATCGCCCTCAATAACGATAACGCCTTTAAGTCGTTCAGTAATTCCGGCATTGATTACAACACGCGGTACACCAGTACCATTAAGCAGAGTTATACATTGCTGGCTGCAAAAAATAACAGTTATACCCCGGCGCTGTATTATACCGAAGAAGAAAAAGGAAAGTCGCTTGAACTGGAGCTTGGCGAGCACACCGAAACCATAACGCTGGACAATGACGCACCCTTACCGTTGAACAACAGTACGGGCACGCTGCAATATGGGCCGTTATACCTGCAGGGCCCTTTGTACTCCGGGCTTGATGGTACGCATGCCAGCCTTTCCAACATCAATGTAAATGCGCCCTGGCCAAAAGAAAACGGTAACGCCTGGCAACAAAAACAGGATTGGAAAACCGGCGCCACTTACACTTTGCCTGCGGGCTTAACCACTGCTTACTATGTGTTGCAGGAAATTAATACCGCTGCCGCACAGCCTTTACTGGTGCGCATTACCAGCGGCGATGGGCTAATGGTTTTCCTTAACGGCAAACAACTGTTCATTCAAAATAACCCGTTTAAAAAAGAAAGTGTTGATCATGTATTGCTGTTAAACCTGCAGGCCGGCAACAACCAGTTGGCAGTAAAACTTTTCAATAATTTCCACGGGCAAATACCTTTTGCTATAGACTATAACATACCGCAGCATATCTACCGTAAAGTATTGCCGGTTGTGCAGCTTCAAAAGAACAGTTATTATCCCGTAAGCTGGAGGCTGCATCAACCCTTTACACCCCACCAGGATATGGGGCTGCCTAACCTTGTATTTAAGCTGGAGAAATAGGCCGGGCATTTTTATGGGACCAGCGGCGGTATTTCATGGCGACTTCGTTGTGTCACTCACTTGTACTTACGTTTTTCATGGCGGCTTTTAAGCGGGTATTAAATATTTTCAAGCAAAATATTATGCATCCTATAGCCCATAACAGCATAATTAGGCGAATTTAAACAACACAAACCTGCATCACATGCAACCTGAAACCAGGCTAACCATCATAAAAATAGTGCACACCATTATCTGGCTGTTTTTTAATGTGGTTATCTTCTATATGCTGTACGCGGCTATTACAGGTAAGCTGGATGTATGGTTGTGGATTGGTTATGGCTTGTTTGTACTGGAAGGCATTGTGCTGGCGCTGTTCAGGTTTTCCTGCCCACTCACCGTTATGGCCCGCAGGTATTCTGATTCTGCTAAACACAATTTTGACATTTACCTTCCTGAGTGGCTGGCAAAATACAATAAACAGATTTATACTTCTATACTGGGGTTAATTATGGTTATAACGGTTTACCAGCTTTTGAAATAACTACCGCAGGGCAATATGATATCGCTTGCAAATTCTTAACTTAATTATTGGCGCTGTTTGCTATATTGGGATGATAAAGCTTAACACCAAAAAAATAACTGTATGAAAATAAAAACAAGGCATGTAGGAAAAGGCGATGCCCAAACAGATGTTACCTACAGAAAATTAGGCAAGCATGCTTACCTGGTAAGTGATAAATACCTGGTAATCTTTAACGAAACGCCTGAAGGTTACCAAAGCAGCATACTGGCAGTATCTGCTGTTGATGCAAATGCTGACGCGGAGTATATAAAAAAGATTTCCAAATCTTTCAACAAGCTGCATAAAAAAATGCTTGAAAAGCTTACGGCGGCTTCTGCAGGCGAAACAGGCGCCGCTACTACAGATACCATCGAAGAATAACGGACATGTAGCATGCTGGACAAGCTTTTTAAACGGGCTTAGCCTGCCGGGCAAACTATCAAAAAAACCGGGCGTATCAGCCCGGTTTTTTTACTATAGCATTACCTCTGAAATTAAATGGTTACCCTTTGTTTGCTGGCGGCCGATTTATAAATAGCCTGTACAACACGTATATCCCGCAGGCCTTCTTCACCTGGTACCAGCATAGGCTTGCCCTGCATAATGGAAGTGGCATTGTCGTCCATCTGTTTGGCCTGCTGCCAGGGTATATCGTAAGGGTGATAAATTTCGCCTAACGGGCTGCTGGCTTTTAAGCCGTTGTAAGCGGAGTAGGGCTCCACTTTTATTTCGCCTTTTTCGCAGGTAATGTTTAAAAAGTTAACGTTTTCGCCAAAGCTTGTCTTAATATCTGCGAGTACGCCGCCGGGAAATTCAAGCTGAGCCACTGTAGTTTCATCAAGACCGTTCTTATAAATTTCAGGCCGGGTGGTAGATGTTGTGGCCGATACAATTGCTACCGGTTCCATACCCATGCCCAGCCTTGCACCCTGTATGGCGTATACACCCATATCGTACAATACGCCCCCGCCCAGTTCCCTTGTTTGCTTCCAGTGGTTGGTACGGTTATCGCGATAGCCGGCAGCGCAGTTAACGCCGGTAACCTTGCCCAGCAGTTTGTTGTTAACAATGCGGCGGTATTCCTGCGTGTGCGGCTCGTGGTGAAGCCGGTAGCCGATGGCCAGCGATTGCTTGTTTTTGTTGCAGGCATCTATCATGGCCTGGCATTCGTCCACCGTCATGGCCATGGGTTTTTCGCACCACACATGCTTACCTGCATTGGCGGCACGCACCACATATTCCTTGTGCATAGATGGCGGCAACACCACGTATACTACATCAATATCCGGGTTATTGGCAATGGTATCAAAGGTTTGGTAGTTGTAAATGTTTTTGTCAGGAATATTGTATTTGGCCTTCCATGCTTCTGCCTTGGCGGGGGTGCCGGTTACAATGCCCGCCAGGTAGCAATTTTTAGTTTGCTGCAGGGCAGGGGCCAGCAGGTCTGTACTATAATAGCCCAGGCCAACCAATGCAATGCCAAGCTTATCTTTTTTGCGCCTGGTAGCTGCCAATAAAACGTTGGGGGAGAAGAATAATGCGCTGCTGCCGAGTGCCAGCGTTTTCAAAACATCTCTGCGGGATTTGTTCATCATAGTTAAGATTTGTTGCCGGCGGCTAACCGGTGGTTAACAATGTTTACAGTGTATATGGCAGGTGTGCACCCGCGTAGTGAAGTTAATGAATAGGCTGAATAAACAACAGGATTTTACATGGCTTCGCCATAAGTAAAAAACAATTATGGGCCCGGCGGCAGTAACCTGAATGTAGCTTTTGTTGCGTCGCACTCTTCTACGGTTGGATTCGCTACGCGGCTTTTACCACCAGGTAGATTTTGTTTCTGCCGCCTTTGGCGCCAGAAACTTTGCCCGCAAGGTCAGTGTAGCAAGGGAAAGTACATCTTTCTGCCGCACAAAGTACTTAAAGCGGTTAGCCAGTTGTCAACATCCTTCTTACATTTGGCTGATGAAAGTTAAAGTGCTGGCATTTGGCATAGCCAAAGAAATATTCGGCAGCAGGCATATTGAAGTGGATATGGCAGAGGCTGCTAATGTGCAACAATTGAAGGCAGTGCTGGAACAGCAGTTTCCACGGTTAAAACAACTGGCCTCTTACCTTGTAGCTGTAAATGATGAATACGCTGAAGGCCCGCAGGCCCTTGGCGAACGGGATGAGGTGGCGGTTATTCCGCCGGTGAGCGGGGGATAACGGCTGTTAGCGGCAGTGATAAAGAATACGCCTGTAATCGCAGAGCAAAGATGCTACGGAGACGGATAGATGCCATGAAAAACAGAACGTACACGCTGTTGCGACGCAACGGAAGATGCCATGAAATACAATAGCCGGGTTCATAAAAAAATATGGGCTGGCTCGTTAAGCAATTAATATGATTGATATACAGATTACGGATAAACCACTGGACATGCAGGCTTGTATAAACATGGTTATGCACCCGCAATGCGGTGGTATTGATGTGTTTATTGGCACCGTGCGTGAATTAACCAAAGGCAAACAGGTACTGCGCCTGGAGTTTGAAGCGTATGAAGCGATGGCATTGAAAGAGATGCGTAAAATTGCGGAGACAGCCTTTGAAAAATGGCCGGTGCAAAGAATGGCTATCCACCATAGAACGGGTGTGCTGGAAGTAGGGGAGGTGCCGGTGGTAATAGCCGTATCTGCCGCCCACCGTGCCGCGGCTTTTGATGCCTGCCGCTATACTATTGACACTTTAAAGCAAACAGTGCCCATTTGGAAAAAAGAAATTTTTGAAAATGGCGAAGTATGGGTTGCGGCACACCCATAGTTAATCGCTAAGCAAACTGTCCAGCTTTTGCTGCATTACAGGAAAGCTGTTCAAGTTGCGGTGATCGCCGCCGGGCAGCGTTATAAATTCATCTCCGGGCTTTAATAATGTTTTTAACTTAACCGCGTTGCTGTAGGGTATTACATCATCTTCTGTACCATGAAAAATGGTTACCGGCGCTGTAACTTTTGGCAGGTATTCGTTGGTGGGCAGTTTGCATTTTACCATCAGCGATACGGGGTACATCCACGCATAATGCTGCGCTACCGATACCATGCTGTAATAAGGGGTTTCCAGTATAAGCCTCCTGCAATCCCGCCGGCTGGCCAATTGTGTGGCGACACCCGTGCCCAACGATTTTCCGTAAATAACTATTCTTTGCGGCGTAAAATGCACCCTTGCCATTTTATAAATCTGCATGGCTTCCTCATACATCATCTGTTCGCCCGGTATGCCTGTTGACTTGCCAAAGCCTACATAATCCATCATCCATACTTCGTAACCATGTTTGGTAAAATTGTTTACAAAACGCCTGTACCGCTCTATACTGCCCCTGTTACCGTGAAAGTAAATAACTATGCCTTTGGCGGTATCCTTCGGGAAAAATTTTACGAAATGAAAAGTGGTGGCAGAATCGTAGCGTATGCTGGCTTCTTTAAAAGAATCGGTGAACTTAAACACGTAATCGCTGGGCAATACTTTGGGGTGAAACATGATTTTATCCTGCAGAAAATACAACGCAATGCCCGCTGCCAGGTAGATAATTAATAAAGTTTTCAAAATAATCTTAACAGCTTTTTTCATGAATCATACACCGGTTTAATACAGCAATATATCCCTTAAAAAATTATGGTATTCAGGAAAGGCCGGTAAATTATTATGGCCCCCGCCATGTATGCGTATCAGCGTTATTTTATGCGGGCTTATTTTCTGCAGCGCTTCGCTGTGGCGTATGGGTATCAGCCAGTCTTTGGTGCCGTGAATAATGTAGGTATGACAGTTTACCTTTTTTATCCATTTATCGGTTCTAAGGTGATAGCGCAATACCCAGCGGTGTGGCAGTATGGGCAAAAAGCGTTCCGCCACTTTTAAAAAGCTGTAGTAGGGCGCATCCAGTATTAAATACCGCGGATTGTTTTCCGAAGCTACTTTTGCAGCAAAGCCGCTGCCGATGCTGCGGCCGTACACCAGCAAATGGTTTTCGGCATGTTTTTCCTTCAGCTTGTCATACACAAACTGCATATCGTTAAGCATTTCTTTTTCGCTGCGTTTGCCGGTGCTTTTGCCAAAGCCACGGTAGTCAACTAACAGCACTTCATACTGGTACCGGTAAAAGTCTTTAGCATATTTAGCCCACCCCTTGATACTGCGGGTATTGCCATGAAAATAAAGAATAAGGCCCTTGGCTTCTTTGCAAAAAAAATGCAGGGCATTAATGCGTACGCCCGGCTCCACATCGTAAAACAGTTCTTCAAAAGGAACATCGAATTTATACTGGAAATCCTGCGGCAGTTTTTCGGGCTTAAAAATAAGCCGCTCCTGTATAATGTAAGTGATAATAAGCAATGCCGCATAGCCGGCCAGCAGGTAAACAATTGTCATGTTGCCAAAGGGATTCGTTGTTTAAGGTAACAACAATTATTCAAATGCAGGATGTGGGATTTAAAGCAAGTACAGTACTTTTTTTGTGTAAGATGTTAGATGTGCGATGTACGGTGTGGGTGTCTTGTCCCGTATCAATTACAATCGCAGTCAAATTCATTTTCAAGGTCAATGCAGGTTACCACGGTAACCTCATCGTTACAGGGGGCGAATATGATGCGGAGGTGCTGATTATCGTGACTGTAACCTTCTACAGCATATTTCTTGCGGCATTCAGCGCCGTCCAGTTCACTTTTGCGGTAGTTTATTTTGCCGTCTTTAAGTATTTCCATCACTTCTTTTTCGTCAATGTGGCGGCAACCCATGCGGCAGCGGGCATGTTTGGAATAATTGATGTGAGATGGATTGCGGTTAAGGCCACGCTGCTGATAGTTGTTATCAGCGGTTTCTTTTTTCTTGGGCTTAGGCGTAGTGGTATCCTGTGTATCGGGCTGGTTACACCTTTTAATAGCTACAACGGCGATGGCCAGTAGTAACAGCACTATGTAAGGGAACGCTTTTTTAAAGTTCATAAGCAATGGTTGCGTTGCAATATTAACTTTTATTCCAGTCCCAAACCACCACACTCCATTCGTCCAGCAGGTCTTTATACACATGCAGTTCCCTGAAGCCTACACGTTTATGGGCTTTAATGGAGCGCCGGTTACTGGTGGATATTTCGGTTATCAGCAGATTGTATTTGGAGGCATAGAGTTTTTGGTGATGCCGGTACAGCATATCGAACACGCCCATGCCACGGTAAGCTTTGTCAATACAAACCTGGCCCATTACATACCAGCTATAGTCATTCAGCGGCCTGCCGTTATAGCTAAGGGTAGCCAGGTTATCCATCATTGTCTGCAAATCATGGTGAAAAGGCCCGGCTTCCCGTGGTGTAACCAGGGCGTAGCCAGCTACCTTGTCTCCATCTTTCACAATAATGCTGGCCTGCAGTTGATGCATTTGCTGCAGAAGTTCCATAGAATACAGCCAGGTTACAAAGCCCTGCGCTTTTTTCTCCGCATCCGTAACATTTTGCTTGAGGTTAATACTGTTGAGCCGATGTATTTGTTTAAGCTCTTCTGTTGTGGTAACTACCGTTGCGATTAACATGGCTGCAAAGTAAAAGATAAGCATGTTATTGAACAATTCCTGCAGGATGTATAGGGCAGGCCGCACTGTTATGCAGCCCTTCTGTAATATCGCAGCTTCCGGATATGCTGGATTCATTATAAGGCATTTATGCAGCAGACCCAAGCGATGGTAGACTGCCTCAGTAAAAACGATGGTAGAATCGTTTTCCACAATTATGCCTGTTTTGTTTATAAAAGATTGGACGAAGGGCAGCATTGAACGCCTATTTTTGCGGGTTAGTGCGGCGGGCTATCGGGTAACCATAGATAAAAACTGTACGTAAACACCACCGGGGCCGAATCGATGAGCAGTATTGCAAAATTTGCCTGCAATGCTGCGGGATGCTGGTTTTGTTGCTCAGTAAAGTTATAGAGTACAAGTGAGTGACACAACAGGCGATGACCAAAGCTTCCTAAGCCCGTCCCCAAAAAAAGAAAAAATTGAATTTATCCTATGGCTGAAGTAAAAGAAAAGAATTTGTTTGATTACACGGAGGACAGCATTAAAAGCCTTGACTGGAAGGAGCATATACGCCTGAGGCCGGGCATGTACATTGGTAAACTCGGCGATGGTTCATCACCCGACGATGGCATTTATGTTCTGATAAAAGAGGTGATTGACAACTGTATTGATGAGCATACCATGGGCTACGGCAAACATGTGGATATTACCATCAGGGATAAAACAGTTACTATACGCGATTATGGCCGTGGCATACCGCTGGGTAAAGTGGTAGATGTGGTAAGCAAGATTAATACCGGCGCCAAATACGACAGCAAGGCCTTTCAAAAAAGTGTTGGTTTAAATGGTGTAGGTACTAAAGCCGTAAATGCCCTAAGCCATTATTTTAAAGTGCAAAGCATACGCGATGGCAGAACCAAAGTGGCCGAATTTGAAAAAGGCAACCTGGTAAAAGAGCATAAGGAGGCCGCAACAGATGAGCAGAACGGCACCATGGTAACGTTTGTGCCGGATGATACGGTGTTTAAAAATTTTCATTACATACATGAATACCTGGATAGCCAGTTGTGGAACTACTGCTACCTTAACGCTGGCCTGGTAATTAACTTTAACAACAAAAGGTATGTAAGCAAAAATGGTTTGCTCGATTTGCTGCAGCGCAAAACCAACGAGGATGAAATACGCTATCCCATCATTCACTTGAAAGGAGAAGATATTGAAGTTGCCCTTACGCATAACAACGATTATGGCGAGGATATTTATTCTTTTGTAAACGGCCAGTACACCACGCAGGGCGGTACGCACCAGCAGGCTTTCAGGGAAGCTTTTGTAAAAGTGGTAAGAGATTTTTATAAGAAAGATTACGAAGCCGCCGATATACGCGGCAGCATTTGTGCAGCGGTATCTGTACGTGTGCAGGAGCCGGTTTTTGAAAGCCAGACCAAAACAAAGCTGGGTTCTCTCAATGTATATGAGGAAGGCCCCAGCATGAAGAATTTTGTGCTGGAGTTTTTAAGTAAAGAGCTGGATAACTACCTGCACAGGAACACTGCCATTGCAGATGCGCTGAAGAAGCGGATTGAGCAAAGCGAACGTGAACGCAAAGAACTGGCAGGTATTAAAAAACTGGCCAATGAAAGGGCCAAAAAAGCCAACCTGCACAATAAAAAACTGCGCGATTGCCGGGTGCACCTGAATGATGAGCCACCTGCAAAAAACAAAGAAGAATTTGTAGCCCTTCAAAACAACAGCACCATTTTTATAACAGAAGGCGATAGCGCCAGCGGCTCAATCACCAAGGCCCGCAATGTAGATACGCAGGCCGTGTTTAGCCTTCGTGGCAAGCCGCTTAACTGCTATAGCCTTACCAAAAAAATTGTGTACGAAAACGAGGAGTTTAACCTGTTGCAGCATGCGTTAAATATTGAGGACGGGCTGGAAGGCCTGCGTTATAACCGTGTTGTAATAGCTACAGACGCTGATGTGGATGGCATGCACATACGCTTATTGTTAATGACGTTCTTCCTGCAGTTTTTTCCAGACCTTGTTAAACGTGGCCATGTGTTTATTTTGGAAACGCCATTGTTCAGGGTACGCAATAAACAGGAAACTATTTATTGTTTTGATGAAGCGGAAAAGCAGGCCGCCATTAAAAAGCTGGGTGGCAAACCGGAGATAACCAGGTTTAAAGGGCTGGGCGAAATATCGCCTGGCGAGTTTGAACGTTTCATAACCGAAGACGGTATTAAGCTGCAGCCGGTAATATTGGAGCAGGGCGACCATATTCAACACCTGCTGGAATATTTTATGGGTAAAAACACCCAGGAGCGGCAGGAATTTATTATTAATAACCTGCGGGTAGAGCTGGATTTGGTGGAAGAGAACCAGGCGGTAAAATCGTAAATTTGAAAAAATAGTTTTATGGAGGCGTTTAAATTAACGGGAAAATCAAAAGGGGGTGTGCTTACAGTACATGTACCTGAAGAGTTTGACGGCCGCAACCTGGAGGTGATTATTTTGTCATTGGATGAACAAAACAGGATTGCCACCCAAGGTAATCCTTCAAAAGAAAAAACAAAAAGATTGTTAAGTATTATAGGGTCTGCTGCGGATAAAACTACCAATTTCGATAAGCACGATGTTTATGATCAGTAAAATTTTTATAGATAGTTCTGTGCTGATAGAACCTCTGCAAACCGGAAGGTTGAATTTTATACAAATCTCGTTGGTGCTGAAAAAATAAGTGTTGCTTTACAGCCGTACTTTATTACAAATACTTTAGATGAATTCTTATTTGTGGAGCCGGGTAAAAATATTGTTCCTTTAGTGCCTGCACTGATGGCGAAATATAACCTCCTGCCTAACGATGCCATTATTTTAGCTACGTGCAAAATACTGGGTATCGAAAGGCCGGCATCGCACGATGAGGATTTCATTATTCCGTGCCTTCAAGAGGGTATCGAATTACTAAATGAGCAAAATATACCAGAATAATAAAAAATAAGATTGGCATGTTGCATATTGTTTTCCAGGAAGCTGATATTGCTGTGTTGCAGAAAGCCATAGAACTGGATGAAAAAGGAAGCATGAATGGCGAGGTATGGCAGATAAAAGATGATTTTGCCGTGGGCCCCATCGTTAATATTTATCAAGCGGAAGGGTACCAGCAGCGCCGCGACTGGTGGAAGGGGTTGCTGGAGTTTTCTCCTTATACGGAGCAAATAGATATTGTTGACGATAAGCTTACCGTTCATAACCTTTTGAAAAAGCTTGATGAGGAAGCAGACCTGCATTTGTGGATATGGATGGGCCAAAACCAACATGATGTGTGCGGTTACTACTGGCTGATGAGCCAGTTAAAACAATACCAGGGCCGTATTCATGTATTGTACCTGAACAACCTGCCCTTCATCAACGAAAAGGGCAGCATTTTTTATCCCACTGATTTACACCAAATACAGCCAAAAGAGTTTCTGAAAGCCAAGCGGTTGGCCAGGGTAATAACCCTTAGCGAGTTTGAGGTTGACCCTGATGAATGGAAACGTTTATGTAATGAAAATGCGTTAATACGTACGCTGGAAGGCGGCAAAAAAATAGCAGGCTGCAGCGCCGATTTTTATGATAAGGCATTGTTGGGCGCCATAAGCGGAGATTTTCAGAAGTTGGGCAAAGTGCTGCAAAATGCATTCTCAAAAATGAAGATAGCGACCGGGGATGTGTTCCTTGTTTGGCGCATACGCCAGATGCAGCAGGATGGAAAACTGGAAGTGCAGGGCGACTGGGCAAAAGGCTGGAAAGAAATTTCCGTAAAACTTGCACGCGTTGCGGTAGCGGAACACGCAGAAGCCGTGCAGTAAAATGCTGCGCATTTTCAGGACAAGTTTTATGGGCCCGGCAATTGACGCTTTGGGTATCGTCCCTTGCGTCGCACTCTTGTACTTAAGAATATATGGCATCAAAACCGGGCCATTCATCTTTTCATTAGCTAAGGAGTTTTAGTTTTCAATTCATCCATGAATAAACTGTTTGCAAATAAGTCTCCGGTTATCTTGTTGCCGTTATTTACCGGACTGCTGTTTATTCACCTTATGGTAAACTTCTGCGGCTTTTATGGAAATGACGATGTTAAATATGCAAGTCTTGCCGCAGGCATGTTTAACGGCGGCTATGCGGCGGGTACGATAAACGACCACTTTAGCTTTCGCTGGGTTGCCATATTGGCAACCGCTGTTTTCTATAAACTCGTTGGTGTTACTGCTGTAAGTTCGGCGCTGTTTTCGTTTGCCTGTTTTATTGTAACAGCGGTTGGCATACAGTACTTTCTGAAAAAAGAAAAAGCTGTTGTGCAGTTAGCGGTGCTGGCACTGTTTTTTCTCAACTATACAGTCATCTTTTATTCACACAGGCTGTTGCCGGATGCCGGTATAGCCTTATTTGTTTTTTTTGCATGGCTGTTTTATTACCGACAAAGGTTTGGCGGCTATCAGCCTTTGGTAGATGCCGCAGGGTTTAGTATGTCACTATCGCTGGCCATGCTTACCAAAGAAACCATTATCATCACCCTGCCGCTGTGGGTTTACCTGTTTATTACAGACGTATATCACAAACGTAATATCAGCTTTTGGAAATTTGCCATTGCTTTTTTTGTTGCAGGGTTGTTCCTTTATATGTTGTACTTCCGGGTTGTGTATAACGATTGGTTGTACAGGTATCACCTGCTTGTGCAAACCAACCTGGCTTACTCGGACGGTACAGGTGTGTTAAGCCCGGCAGGAGTTGTTAAACGGGTGCTGTATGATTTGTGGAAAGCCCTGCTGTTAAATGGCGATATGCAGTACCTTATACCGGCAATAGCGGCTTTTATTTACAGGAAATCATTATGGGCAGAGACAAAGCACCACGCTATTGCTACCGCTTTTATTATCCTGCTTGTATTGGCGGATGTAATGAGTTTTTCATTTACCGGTTATGCCCCATTGCCGCCTGATCCCAGGCATTTTATGTTTCTTATACCGTTTGCTGTTATTTGTGGCGGGTACATGCTGGTCGCATTTTTTAATAGCCCGCAACGTTATCCCTTGTTGCCCATGTTTTTCTTATTGGCCGCAGTTATAATATGGTTTCTGCCTGTTGGCAATACCAGGCATATCTATCTTGCACTGGCTGCTTTATTCACAGCAAGATTACTGGTAAAGCGCATGTGGCCTGTATTAGCTTTTGCCGGTTGGGTATCCATCATGCTGGGCAATTACCTGTACGATTTTGTGAAACCGCAATATTCATTTTATTTTGACCAAAAGAAGATTGTTCAAACAAGTTTTTACAATACTGTGCAGCCGGCTGTTGTTTATACCGGCGAACCTCAAACAGCGGATATGGGCAACTACTTCCTGGGTTTTAATAAGAAGAATGTGCTGTTCAGGTGTTTGCGCAACGGAACTGGAACTGGTGAAACAGGTAATGCAACAGCAAACTACCTGTTATTGAATGGCGGTTACAATCAGGGGTTCAAAAACTCTTTTGATTCACTGATGGGCAGCAAGGAATTTAAGGATGGGTTTGTTATAAAAATGCAACATAATGGCAGTGCCTTGTACGAGGTTAAAAATATTGCCTTGCTGGCCGGTTTGCAGCAATTTGCAACAGGCCGTTATTATTGAACATAAAGTGCCGGGCATATAAAATGCCGGAAGAGTAGTTTAACTATGTCAAAAGATATTTCTAAAGAATTAGACCTTTCTAACGAGTTGGGCGTACAGGGCCAGTACAAGAACTGGTTCCTGGATTACGCGTCTTATGTAATACTGGAACGTGCGGTACCTGCCGTGGAAGATGGCCTTAAGCCCGTTCAAAGGCGCATACTGCATGCCATGAAGGAGATGGATGATGGCCGCTTTAACAAAGTGGCCAATATTATAGGGCAGAGTATGCAGTATCATCCGCATGGCGATGCCAGTATTGGCGAAGCGCTGGTGAATATGGGCCAGAAAGATTTACTGATTGAAACACAGGGCAACTGGGGCGATGTAAGAACAGGTGATGATGCCGCCGCACCGCGTTATATTGAGGCACGTCTTTCAAAATTTGCGCTGGAAGTTGCTTTTAATGCCAAAACAACAGACTGGCAGGTTAGTTACGATGGCCGCAAGCAGGAGCCCATCGCCTTGCCCATGAAGTTTCCCCTGGTGCTGGCGCAGGGTGCCGATGGTATAGCCGTGGGACTTTCTACCAAAATATTGCCTCATAACTTTTGTGAGCTTTGCGAAGCCTCCATTAAATACCTCCGCGGCAGAAAGTTTGATTTATACCCCGATTTTCAAACCGGCGGCATGATTGACGTAACCAACTACAACGAAGGTAAGCGTGGCGGCAAAGTGCGGGTACGTGCGGTAATTGAAGAGCAGGATAAGAAAACCGTGGTTATTAAAAGTGTTCCTTACGGGGTAACCACTTCATCCCTGATGGAATCAATAGTAAAGGCAAATGACCAGGGAAAGATAAAAATCAAGAAAGTAACAGACGCCACGGCGAAGAATGTTGAAGTAATGGTGGAGCTGGCGCCAGGCATCTCTCCTGATATTACCATTGATGCACTGTATGCCTTTACGGATTGCGAGGTGAGCATTTCTCCCAATGCCTGTGTGATAGTGGATAAGAAGCCCCGGTTCATCAGTGTGCATGAGCTGCTGCGCATATCGGCCGACCATACCAAGGACATATTGAAGAAAGAGCTGGAGATAAAGCTCGGCGAACTTGAAGATAAATGGCACTATACCTCGCTGGAAAAAATCTTCTTTGAAGAGAAAATATACAAGGAACTGGAGAAACGCCATGAAACCTGGGATAAAGTAATTGAAGCAATTGACAAGGCTTTTGACCCGTTCAAAAAGAAGCTGAAAAGGGAAGTAACCCGGGAAGACATCCTTAAGCTTACAGAAAAGCCGGTAAGACGCATTTACAAACTTGATATTGACGAACTGAATGAGCAGATTAAAGGCATTGAAGCTGACATAAAGCAGGTGAATTACGACCTTGAACACCTTACGGATTACGCGGTTAGCTATTTTGAAAACCTGTTGAAAAAATATGGAAAAGGCAGGGAACGAAAAACCGAGATTAAATTATTTGACACCATACAGGCCAAGCAGGTTGCCATTGCCAATACCAAATTGTATATCAACAGGGCAGAAGGTTTTGTGGGTACCAGCCTTAAGAAAGATGAATTCCTGGCTGAATGCTCAGACCTGGATGATATTATTGTTTTTACCAAGCGTGGAATAATGAAAGTGGTGCGTGTGGCGGATAAAGTGTTTATCGGAAAAGATATTATCCATGCCGCGGTATTTAACAAGAATGACGAGCGTACTACCTACAATATGATTTACCTGGACGGAGACAGCGGCACCAGTTATGCCAAACGCTTTAATGTTACCGGTATTACCCGCGATAAGGATTACGATTTAACCAAGGGTAGCGACAAAAGCAAAGTGCATTATTTTACCGCAAACCCTAACGGCGAAGCCGAAGTGGTAAAAGTATTATTAACACCAGGCAGCTCTGCCCGCAACAAAGAATTTGATTTCGCTTTTGAAGAACTGGATATTAAAGGCCGCAGCAGTATGGGTAACCAGGTTACCAAATATCCTATACGCTCTGTAAAGCTGAAGGAGAAAGGCAGGTCAACCCTGGCAGGCAGGAAGCTTTGGTTTGATGATAAATTTGGCCGCCTTAATTCTGAAGAAAAAGGAACATTCCTCGGAAGTTTTGAAGGAGATGAGAACATAGTTGTTTTTTACGTGGATGGGGCCTACGAAATAACCAATACGGAACTTACCCAGCGTTTTGAAACGGACAAGATTGTATTGATTGAGAAGTTTGTTCCTGAAAAGATAATTTCCGCGGTATACCTTGATAGCGATAAACAGCAGTACAACGTAAAGCGTTTTAAGATAGAAACAACCACGCTTAACAATAAATTCCTGTTCATCAAGGAAGGTAAGAACAATAAGCTGGAAGCTGTAACTACAGAAGAAGAGCCTGTGCTTGCTGTACAAACAGGCCGCGGCCAGCAGGTGAGGGGCGCTAAATTTAAAATTGCACGCATGGTAGAAGTGATGGGCTGGAAAGCTGTAGGGGCAAAGTTGATGGATTTCAGCAAAAGCATTGAAATGTCCTGGGAGAAAAAGGCTGATGAGAACAAGGCGCCGGAGTTGTTTTAAAGAAAAGTCAGGTGAGTCAGGTAAGTCAGAAAGTCAAAATAGTCAGAAAGTCAAGAAAGTCATAGAGTCATTAGGTTATGGTACATTAATATTTGTGAACTAAAACTTTTGACCTAATGACTTTATGACTTAAATGCCCCTGCATTTTTACTTTTTCTGGCATTATTTTTTCAATTCTATTAAAAAACCATACATGAAAAAGCGAAATTCTGCTTTGTTATTCATCGCAGGTACCCTGTTGCTGGCAAGTTGTGTATCAAAGAAAAAATATCTTGATTCACAGATTGCGTTGCGTTACCTTAAAAACGACAGCGCTATGCTGGCCAATAAAATAACCGGCCTGGAGGGTAATGTAGCCCAGCTTGAGCAGAAGGTTAAAGACTTAACATCTGCCAACGCCAAACTTTCAGAAGAAGCATCTACTACACAGGCACAGTTGCAGAACAGGCTTAACAGCAGCCAGCAGGCTTTAAAGGAGCAGCAAAAAAAGCTGGAACAATTGCAAGCCTTGCTTGATCAGCAGAAAGTAAAATCAGAAGAGATAAGAAAGAAAATGGCCGACGCTTTAAGCGGTTTCAGTTCTAACGAATTAACTGTTACACAAAAGAACGGTAAAGTATATGTAAGCTTAAGTGAAAACCTGCTGTTCCCTTCCGGTAGCGCGGTGGTTAACCCAAAGGGTAAGGAAGCTTTAAGCAAGCTGGCTGAAGTATTGAATATTAACCCGGATATTTCTGTAAACATTGAAGGCCATACGGATTCTATTCCCATTCGCGGCCGTTACGAAGATAACTGGGCATTAAGTACTGCCAGGGCTACCTCCATAGTAAGGATATTGGTAACCACTTACCAGGTAGATCCTGAAAGGATTATCGCATCAGGCCATAGCCAGTTTGACCCAGTGGAGTCTAACTCAACTCCTGAAGGCCGTGCAAAAAACAGGAGAACAGAAATTATTCTTTCGCCCAAGCTGGATGAGTTGTACAAACTGCTTGGCTCTTAAGAGGGTTTAATACCCGCATAAAAGTTGCCCAACGAACCGAACGATGAAGTGATTGCGACGCAACGAAGATGCCATGAAAAACTGTTGCTGGTATCTAAAGAAAGATCAATAGGGTAGGGCAGTAGCTCTTGTTTCAATAATAAGTTCTTAAAGCCGGAATGTTATTTCCGGCTTTTCTTTTTCTTGCGCAACAATACCGCACCGTTTTTAAGATAGTCACTGTTTATGTTTACTTCGTAACGGTGTTCGGAATCTGTTACTATCATCAGTGCCGCATTGGGTGGCAATTCGCCCAGGTTCTCCGCAAAGATTACCACTTTGTTGTTTTCGGCAATGGAGTCAACCTGTACATAAAAACTAATAGGCTTGCGGGTATTTAGCTCTTCTTTATAAATCTTAAGTTTATTGTTGTAGAAAAGGCTGATGGAGTCATGGTCATATTCAGCGTTATCATATAAATCAAGGCGAACGGAATCATCTGTTACTTCAAGTTCTTTCACCACATCTACACGCCTTCTTATCACTTCTTTTTCAGTAACTGTTTCTGGTTTAGGTTTAACTGGTTCTGTAATTTGTACAGTGTCTTTTTCAACAACAGGATCTTCCTCCAGTTCCAAAGGTTTGGCTGCAATTCTTTCCTTAAGTGTGGGTTCGTCTTTTTTAAGTTTGTTAAACTTAATGTTCAGCGGTGCGCAGGTAAACTTATGCAGGCCGGGGGCTGAAAAGTTACCTAATAAAATAGTTTCTACTTTAGAAATGCGCAATATAAATTCACCTTCCATCAGGCAATCAACACCAATAGCTATGTCTTTATTTCCGTGGTATAAAATGGGGATGGTTTTTATTTTCAGCATGCGGGAGCCATTATCGAAACTGCCTGTTATTTTGCTGCTGAAGTAGCCGTTTCTGAAGAAATAGTTGAACTCTCCTGTTACGCGGTTGCCTTTTTGCGTAATTAAAAATTCGCACAGGTAAGAGTTGGTGGCGCCTGCAATGGCTATGTTGCCAATGCCATACCATTTTCCTGTAACGCTTTGTGAGAAGATGCTTGTGCTTGCAAAAAATAACAGAGTAGTAAGTACAAAAAACCGGTAAAACTTCATTCCTGCTGGATTTGCGTAAAAATATCAACTATCGTGCTATAGTCATGTTATAATTAACAACGATTTGTTCACATAATTATTTCAGGTAACGCTTAATTTCTTTTTCAGTGTCTCGTTGTTTTATGGTTTCCCGTTTGTCGTGCAGTTTTTTGCCTTTAGCAAGGCCAATCTCAATTTTTACCAGGCTTTTTTCATTAAAAAACACCCGCAGTGGTATGATGGTAAGGCCCTTTTCTTTAAGTGCTGTTTGTAATTTTTTCAGTTCCCTTTTGCCAAGCAGCAGCTTCCTGTCGTGCACGGCAATATGGTTGTTGGCTGTGCCCAAAGCATATTCAGCAATGTACAGGCCACGTACCCAAAGCTCGCCTTTGTCAAAAAGGCAAAATGCGTCATTAAAGCTAAGCTTGCCTTCGCGTATAGATTTTACTTCTGTACCCATCAATACAATGCCCGCCACATATTTATCTTCTATGTGATAATTAAACCAGGCCTGCCTGTTATTCATTTCTTTAGCCATAATGTAATAGTCATTTAATCAATAGTCCCTTAAGCGTGTATCACTGGCCTTTAGTGCAACATTTTTTTTTTGGAGCCAGGGGTCCGGTACTGCTATTGGGCTTTACTTGCGTCGCACTCTTGTACTGCATCTCTTTACGCCACAACACATCTCACATCCTTCAGCATTCGTCATATAGTTATACAGCTTATCAACTCATGTGTTATCAATAATGCATGCTGTGGAAAGCCTGCAAAAATACAAAGCTGTGGGTCAAAAGTAAATCTGTTATTTATTTATTGTTCTATATGCAAAAGTTGTACTTTTAGCCCCTGATGCTTAACCTTCATATCAAAACATTCCCCACGGGTATCAAGTAGTAAACAGTAAGTAAAATAAAATAGATGAACAGGTAATTTTATTTAAGGCATGCATTGCTAAAACGATTGAGCCTTGTATTGCCGGCCAATATAGGTATGTGCTAATCTGATTGCTAAACAAAACGGACGCTTAAATGCAACCGACTTTAACTAACTGCCCCGGGAGAATTTTCCGTGGTTTCTTCTTTTGCTATCCTTTGCCGGAGAAATATCTTCCTCCCTGATGCTGCTATTGTTTTAACCGTAGCTGTTAAAGCTGCGGAAACTTCTTACATAATAAGTCATTCCCAACTTTCTAAAGCATTGCTATGAACAAAAAACTTCTATACACTATCCTGTTGTTTTTGGTTAGTGTACAAGTAATGGCACAGGTACAGGTTACCGGTACCGTTACAAACGATAAAGATGCTTCGCCCCTTGCCGGTGTAAGCGTTACCGTTAAAGGCTCTACCACGGGCACCGCAACCGGTGCAGACGGTAAGTACAGCATACAGGTTCCCGGCGCCACGGCTGTTCTTGTTTTTTCTTTTACAGGGTTTGCCAACCAGGAGTTAACTGTTGGCAGCCAAACCAGCATCAATGTATCTCTTAAAGAATCTGCAGCCTCCCTGGATGAAGTGGTGGTTATTGGTTATGGTACAGCCCGTAAGTCAGACCTTACTGGTTCCGTAGGAACGGTTAAAGCTTCCCAGTTGCAGGAGCGTCCTTCTGCATCGCTTAACGAGTCTATGGCTGGCCGTGTAGCAGGTGTTCAGATAAACACCAACTCTGGCCGCCCCGGTGGTCAGACCAATATCCGCATCCGCGGTTTCAGTTCTATCAACTCTTCCAATAACCCCTTATATGTTATTGATGGTGTTTTTCTTCCAACCGGTACGCAATCTCAAAACAGCAACTCTATAGATTTCGTTAACCCCAGCGATATAGCATCCATCGAAATATTAAAAGATGCCTCGGCTACAGCTATCTACGGTGCCAGGGGCGCCAACGGTGTGGTGCTTATCACTACCAAGCAGGGCAGGTCTGGTAAGCCCAGGATCACCTACGATGGCGATTTCTTTACCAACCGCATCGGGCCTGCAAGGGTACACATGCTGAATGCGCAGGAATACATAGCTGCGGAAAACCTGGCCTATGACAACATTAAAGTATATGACCCCGCAGGCTGGGCCGCCGGTAATTATGCTTCCGTTGTTGACCCCAGGGAAAAAAGAAAGAACCTTCCCAACCTGTTTGATGCCAATGGTAACCCGCTGTACAATACAGACTGGGTAGAAGCTTCCACGCAAAAGAAACTTTCTCAAAACCACCAGTTGGGCATATCCGGCGGTAACGAAAACACTACTTATGGCGCTTACCTCGGTTTCAGGGATGAGAATGGGCTGCTGCTCAATTCTTATCTTAAAAGATATTCTGCCCGTTTTACCATGGACAGCAAAGTGAACGATTTCCTGAAGATTGGCGGCAGCCTTGCTTACAACTACCAGGAAGAAAACATTGTTGACATAGGTACCGGCGGCCTTAACTCTGTTAGGATGATTACCGAAGCTTTCCCCTTCCTGCCGGTAAAATACCCCGACGGAACATGGGCTGAAAACTACCAGTATCCCGGTGCTGAAGGTGGCTCTAACCCGGTGCATATCTTGACAGACCGTAAGTATATCCTTACCACGCAAACAACGCTGGCCAACTTTTATGCCGTAGCTAAAATCACCAAAGACCTTGAGTTTAGGACACAGGCCGGTGTTAGCCTTGTTAACCGTGCAACCAACGAGTACAACGGCCGTACGCTTGACCAGATTTCCCGCGACCAGAGTGGCCGTGCCATTGTATCCAACAGCCAGGAAAACTACTGGTCTTTTGAAAACTACTTTACTTATAACAAGAAGATTTCAGACAAGCATTCCTTTACCGGTTTGGCAGGTCTTTCATGGCAGGGCACTACCTACTTCAACATCAGTGCTTCTTCCCAGAATTTCTCCACTGATTATTTTCAGTACAACAACATAGGCGCAGGCAGCCAGCAAAACCCCGGCGGTTCCGGCAAGAGTGCTTTTGGCTTTAATTCTTATTTCGGCAGGATTAATTATACGTTCAACCAGAAATACCTGCTTACTGTTACAGGCCGTGCAGACGGTTCATCAAAATTTGGTTCCAACAACAAGTATGCATTCTTCCCGTCAGCAGCTTTGGCATGGAGGGCTTCTGATGAAGATTTCCTGAGGGACAGCAGGGTAATTTCTAACCTTAAGGTACGCACAAGCTATGGCCTTACCGGTAACTCAGAAATTGCACCTTACCGTTCTGATGCCCAGTTGGGTTCTTACACCGCCATCTTTAACAACGCAAGGGTTACAGGCATCGGTACCGGCAGGCTGGCTAACGACAACCTGAAGTGGGAAAAAACAGCGCAGTTTGATGCAGGCGTTGAAATAGGTTTCCTGCAAAACCGCATCTCCCTGGAAGCTGACGTGTATTACAGGAAAACAACTGATATGTTGCTGGATGCCCCTGTGCCACGTTCCAGCGGTTACGGCTCCATCTTCCGCAACATAGGCAGCATGGAAAACAAGGGTATTGAGTTAACGCTTAACACGCAAAACATCAGCGGTAAGGACTTCACCTGGTCAACTACGTTTAACATTTCCATGAACAGGAATAAGGTATTGTCTTTGGCAACTCCTGCACCTATCTTCTCCGGCAACCCCAACTTCCTGTCCAATACAGGTATCATCAGGGTAGGAGATCCTGTAGGCTCTTTCTGGGGCCTCAGGCGCCTGGGTGTATGGACAGAAGCCGACAAGAACGAAGCTGCCAAATTTGCCAGCTATCGCGGTGGTAAGCCCATTCTGCCCGGCGACTTGAAATATCTTGACCTCAACGGAGATTATGCCATCAACGATGCGGACCGTATGATCATCGGTAACGGTAACCCAGATGGCTGGGGAAGCTTTGTAAACAACTTCCGCTACAAACAGTGGGATCTTCTGATTGAGCTGCAGTATATGTATGGCAACGATGTGCTTAACCAGTCCCTCCACTCCGGCGAAGACCGCACCGGCATTGCCAATAGCTACAATACCGTGCTGGATGCATGGGATCCCGCCAAAGGGAACGACAATACCATGATTGCCGCCATTCGTGATACCAGGGCCGGTTATGTTACCAACGTTGACAGCCATTGGGTGGAAGATGGTTCTTTCCTGCGCGGCAGAAACCTGTTGCTTAGCTACTCCTTAACATCGGATGCAGTTAAAAAATTGCACCTGAGCAGGTTAAGGTTCTATGCTTCTGTTCAAAACTTCTTCCTGGTTACCGGTTATAACGGCAACGATCCTGAAGTAACCACTTACAGCAACGCATTTGCACAGGGCCAGACATTTTTTGATTATCCCAAGCCTACTACTTTCAGGCTGGGCGTAAACGTAGGTCTGTAATTATTTACCAAAAAAAGAACGAGTTATGAAATTGATAAAAATAAATTATACAAACCTGCTGTTGTTCTTCGCCATACTGGTTACCGCAACGGGCTGCACCAAGTGGCTTGATGAGCAGGATGTTGATCCGTCAAATCTTTCGCCGGATACTTATTATACCATTCCGGCCCATGCCGAAGCAGCCATAGCTGCGGGGTATGCGCAAACAAGGTTCATCAACGGTGGCGCAGGCATATTTGCCAACAACTTTTCCATGCTGGAAATGGTTACCGGTACAGCTAAAACTGAAACCGGGCAGAATACAGATTTAAACAACCTGCTGGGCTTGTCCTACAACGGCGATAATGTGTTTGTTGGCAACTGGTGGAACGGCGCTTACAGCGTAATTGCGCAGGCCAACCTGGTGCTGCAAAAAGTGCCAGGTATTACACCTATGGACGAAGCGCAGAAAAAACGCATCCTGGGCGAAGCTAAATTCCTGCGTGCCTGGTCTTACTTTTACCTGGTAAGGCTTTATGGCGCTGTGCCTTTAATTACAGAGCCTGTTGAAGCTAACTCACCCCAGTTAACACCTGGCAGGTCTTCTATAGATTCTGTATATAACCTGATAGTGGCCGATCTTACGGATGCTGAAGCTTCCGGCCTTTCCTGGACAGACGCTACCGGCCGGGCCTCTTTGGGTGCCGTTAAAGCCGAGTTGGCAGAAGTATACCTTACCATGGCAGGGGCGCCGGTTAACAAAGGCGCGGCGTATTACAAAATGGCTGCCGATAAAGCTTACGAAGTAATACAAAGCGGCCAGTTTTCCCTGTTCGCCAATTATTTCGACCTGCACAATATCGCTACCGAAAACAGGGGCGAGCATATCTTCCAGTTACAATACCTGGGCGGCGTGGCTGATAACCCCAACCAGGGTATATTGCTGCCCAACTTTAAAGATGTATCAGCTTACGGTACAGAAATAGGTTCCAACGTGCCTACGCTTACGTTTTACGAATCGTTTGAACCCGGAGACCTTCGTGCTGTTGACAGGCAGGGTTTCTTTTACACTTCCTATTACAATGGTGGCAATGGCGCTTTAAAAGATCTCTCCGCACCTTACCTCTACAAATTTTTTGATGTAGTAGCCAACGGTACCGAAGGTGTTGCCGGCACTGCTGTAAGCAGCCTTAACTGGCCTAACATACGCTATGCGCAGGTATTGCTTACGTATGCTGAAGCACAAAACGAGTCCGGCGCGCCTAACCAGGCCGCATGGGATGCGCTTAATGCCATACGCACAAGGGCCGAACTTACTACACCGGGCCTTGCTACTTTTAACCAGGCAAGCTTCCGCACCGCGGTATTAAGAGAGCGCTGGCACGAGCTGTGTTACGAAGGCATTACCTGGTTTGATATGGTGCGTTTAAAGAAAGTGTACAACGAATCAACCAATGGTTTTGATGATTTTGTTGGACATAAATTTCCTGAAAACACATCGGTACTGGCCGAGAAACATTTGTTGTTCCCCCTGCCCACTTCAGAAATGCAGAACAATCCAAACCTGAGGCCGCAAAACCCAGGTTACCAGTAACAGCATTGTTTAAGTTTTGTTGATTGAATAAATAGAAAGCCGGTTTATGTTTATAGACCGGCTTTTTACATCCGGCACCGTAAGAGGCCGGCAGGTGAGTGGTAAATGGCAAGTAAGGATAGGCCAGCAGTAAATATTCATGTTTTTCCCGTATTGAAACGGGTTTTTGCCCGGATGCTGCCTGAATATTTTTATAAAATAGCTTTGGTCAGAAAAGCCCGTTTAGCAAGGGGCAGGCCAGCCCGCCGATTACTCGGGCTTATGCCTGGTTGTCCATTCCGTGCTGAAAAATAAGTTAGGTCTGCAGGGTATGCATTATCTATCGGATACTATACCGCTACCGGCGCTTTTATCGGTGGGTGGTGCTGATAGTTTTCCAATGTAAAATCTTCAAAGGTAAAATCGAAGACATCTTTTACAGCCGGGTTAAGTTTCATGGTTGGTAAAGGGTAAGGCTGG
The DNA here is from genome assembly GCF_009650435.1 of Foetidibacter luteolus. Classification (GTDB taxonomy): domain Bacteria; phylum Bacteroidota; class Bacteroidia; order Chitinophagales; family Chitinophagaceae; genus Foetidibacter; species Foetidibacter luteolus. The sequence goes on along the minus strand of NZ_VVIP01000038.1, from coordinate 96,897 downwards.
CGTGTTAGCTGCAGCCTTGCTTGCTCAATATGGTTATTGTATAAATGCACGTCGCCAAAAGTGTGTATAAAATCGCCGGCTTCCAGCCCGCAAACCTGTGCCATCATCATGGTGAGCAAAGCGTAGGATGCTATGTTAAAAGGAACACCGAGAAATACATCGGCACTGCGCTGGTAAAGCTGGCAGCTTAATTTGCCATCAGCCACATAAAACTGGAACAATGCGTGGCAGGGCATCAGCGCCATATCGGGTAAGTCTGCTACATTCCACGCACTGATAATGATGCGCCTGCTGTCAGGGTTATTTTTTATTTGCTTTATCGCGTCGCTCACCTGGTCAATAACCTGTCCACCAGCGCCCTGCCAGCTACGCCATTGTTTGCCGTAAACAGGGCCCAGTTCTCCATTTTCATCAGCCCATTCATCCCAAATGCTTACACCATGGTCTTTCAGGTAGGCTATATTGGTTTCGCCCTTTAAAAACCACAGCAGTTCATAAATAATACTTTTAAGGTGCAGTTTTTTGGTGGTAACCAACGGAAAGCCCTCCCGCAGGTTAAAGCGTAACTGGTAGCCAAAGCAGCTAATGGTGCCGGTGCCGGTGCGGTCGGTTTTTACGGCGCCATCATTTAATATATGTTGTAATAATTGCTGGTATTGTTGCATGGGCGCAAGTTAGGCTAAAATGGCCAAGGGTGGTTTGTTGCCAGGGGGGTGTGGGCAAGATGTGAAAAGCACGTTTAGCACTACCAGGTGGGTTTCCGGGTATTGTTATGCAGGTGACGGGCTGCCGGATTGAAACGGAAACCCCGCTGAAGGCTTGTGCAGCAGGGGGCTGTGGCGGAGTTGCAGTGAAAAGCCGGGACTACAGCCGCCAATGGCACAAAACCCGAAAGCCCCAAATATGGCTGCTGCTGTTACTGCTGCGCAGCGGCAGTTATCCGGGCTGTAACCAAAGCCTGCCGGGGAATAATAAAAGTTATTAATTCATCGAGTTCAAGGCCTGCCCGGTTACAGGCATCCTTTATGTCATCGCGGGAAACATTGGCGGCAAAGGATTTTTCTTTCAGCCGTTTTTTTACGCCTTTTACATCCATTCCTTCGTAACCATTGGGCCGCATAAGGGCATAGGCATGAACAAGGCCGGAAAGTTCATCAAAAGCGTACAACATTTTATCCATGTTGCTTTGGGGCTGTATGCCAAAATATGCCGGCCCGTGGGATGCGATGGCCTGCAGTACAGCAGGGTCAACATGGCGGCTGTCAAGTTCGTCCACAATTTTTTTGCAATGCTCGTCGGGCCACTGGTCCCAGTCGGCATCGTGCAGTAAACCCGCCATTTCCCATTGCCATTGCAGTTGCTCGCCTGCGCCCTCTTTTTCGGCAGCCCAGCACTTCATTAAATACGCTACCTGTCGCATGTGCAGTTGCAGCCGGGGGTTAAGTACCCACCCGGTAAAAAGTTGTTCAGCTTCGCTTCTTGATAGGGAATTGCCTTTATTGGCGTTATTACCCAATACAGTTTCAGCCGGAAATTTAAAAGCCATTGTTTTATCATTAAAAATTGTTTAAAGGTAACAACCACAGGCTTCTTTTGCCTACTTTTTCATTGTGTTAACTGTTTTTGAGTGTTTGCATAGCTTTTAAGGCAGGCGTCTTACAACAACCCTTGCCCGTACACCTACCGGCTGAAAATATGATGAAATTTTTTTGGGCTACAGCCCTCTCCTCCATACTCTGTTACTCATTAAAAGCGCAGCCAAACGCTAACCAGGATGAAGAACTGGTTGTTGGAAAGGTTGATACCGGCTGGTTAAACCACCAGGCTACCATAGCCCAGGATATCTACCTCCAAAATCCTGATACGGCAATGGCTATTGCCAAGAGAGTACTGATTTTATCAAGGAAAATAGATTATGATGAAGGCATTGGCCTGGGCTTTTCTGTAATGGGGCAGGTGTATTGGGCGCAGGCATATAATTCCATCAGTCTTTTTTGCCTGCAGCAGGCCGCCACATATCTTGAAAAAACAAACCTGCTGGCAGAAAGGGCCCGCTGTTACCGCATGCTTGGCCGCGTTAACATAGATGCGGGTAAAATTGAAACCGGCTGGGCTTACCTGCAAAGGGCCAGGCGTATAAGTACCGGCATAGGCTCGCCTAAAATGCTGGCCAGGGTTAACAGCGAAATTGCCCGTTATTATATTGCTGTTAAGCAACTTGATAACGCCTGGGAGTATGCGCAGCAGGCCATGCAGTATTCCGTTGCCGTAAACGATACGGTGGAAATGGCCATAAGTTACAGCCGCATGGGCAGCATTATGGTAAACAGTGGTAATTACGATGCGGCTAAAAATTACTACGACACATCTTTTCTTTTAAACGGGCGTATTGGCAATAAAAGGTTACAATGCGTACTGATGTATGAAATAGCTGCCCTTCAGTACAGTAATAATTTGTTGCCCCAGGCCGTTGAGTCTGCCACGGCCGCCATTGCCACGGCTGACAGCATCGGCATGTATAAAGTAAAACTGTTAACCATGGAGCTTATGGCCAATTGCTGGGCAAAACTGGACAGCAGCCAGAAAAGGATAAGCATGCTGCAACAGCTTAACAGGGTTAGGGACAGCATTGACCGTGTTGAAGATGAAAACAGTTTTAATCTGCTGGACGAATACCTGTCTTTAAACCGGCGCCTTGGTGAAATGGAAAGGGTGTCTGGCGCCCTGGCCTCCAAAAAGGAAGTTGTAAAGTACCAACGGGGCATTATTACTACGCTTGTTTTGTTTGTTTTATTACTTGGCGGTGGCCTTGCCGCTGTATATTACTATTATCGCCAAAAGAAAAAACTCAGTACTGACTTGCTGGTAAAACAGCAGGCGATTCTTGAACAAAATGAAACAATAGAAAAACAATCGCAAAAGCTGCAGGAGCTTAACCAGCTTAAAAATAAGCTGTTCGCCGTTATCAGTCACGACCTGCGTACCCCCGTAAGCAACCTTAAAATGATGCTTGATTTTTTTCGACGGGGATTGCTTACCCATGAAGAAATGGAAGATGTGATGCAGAAAATGGTGCCCCTGATTGATGGCACCGACCTTACGCTTACCAACCTGCTAAACTGGGCCACCTCTCAAATGAATGGGCTTAAAGTAAGGCCCAAACGTTTTTGTGTATACGACACCGCTGCTGAAATGAAACTTGTTTTTGAGTATGCGCTGGCTTGTAAAAAACTTGAGCTGCATAACCAGGTAAGTACAACAGACTTTGTTTTTGCCGACCCGGCTCTTATTATGATTGTTTTGCGCAATATCGTCAGCAACGCTGTTAAGTTTTCATTTGAGCAGGGGAGTATTACCATATCGTCAGAAAGCAGGGATGGGCGTGTTTACATATTTGTGCAGGATAATGGAAAAGGCATTGCCGAGGACGATGCGAAAAAGTTGTTTAAAGAAGCAACACATTTTACTTCTGCCGGTACTTCCGGCGAAAAAGGCACCGGGCTGGGTTTGCTGCTTTGCCGCGACCTTATATTACTTAACAGCGGTGAAATTGATGTAGCTTCAACCCCGGGCAAAAAAGGCAGCACGTTTTGGTTTAGCCTTCCTCAATGCTGATGGTGAATAGTTAATGCCGTATTTGTTTTAAATCGTACATCCCACATCTAAAATCTTACATAAAAACGATGCTTCGTACTTCACCCTTCGTACTTGCTTTTGGGGGTGCCCCCAAGCTGCGCAAGGGGTCGGGCTTTCCGCTCATACTCCGGCACAAAGGCCAGCGCACAAACCTTCACCGGGGTATCCGCTTCAATCCCTCACCCGAAAGTGCAGCCTGCTTTTTTTTGCCAAAGAGCCTATGTGCCGCCTTCCTCAATCAAAATTCCTTGTTCCTTGCTCGGTATTCATTTCGTGAGTGAACGTGAGTTGGCCGTGAACCGCAGGTTGCTTCTTTCTTCCTCAATCAAAATTCCTTGTTCCTTGTTCGATATTCTTTTCTGAATCCTATATCTTCGCTTTTTAATGAAACTATCCACACGACATCTGCTGGGTATTAAAGACCTTACGAAAGAGGATATCAGCCTCATACTTTCCACCGCAGAACAATTTAAAGAAGTACTTCAACGGCCGGTAAAGAAAGTGCCATCACTGCGGGATGTAACCATTGTTAACCTGTTTTACGAAAACTCCACCCGCACCAGGATGTCTTTTGAGTTGGCCGAACGCAGGCTTTCTGCCGATACGCTCAATTTTACAGCCAGTTCATCATCCGCCGCAAAAGGCGAAACCTTGCTGGATACGGTAAACAACATTCTTAGCATGAAAGTGGATATGGTGGTAATGCGGCATAGCGCCAGCGGGGCCCCCCATTTTTTATCAAAGCATATTCCCGCCGCCATAATCAATGCGGGAGACGGCATTAACGAACACCCCACACAGGCCTTGCTGGATGCTTTTTCCATGCGGGAAAAAACTGGCAGGCTGGAAGGGCTGAAAGTGGCCATTATTGGTGATATTATGCACAGCAGGGTAGCCTTGAGCAATATTTACCTGTTGGGTAAAATGGGGGCCGAGGTAACCGTTGCCGGTCCGCCCACGCTTATACCAAAATACATCAGCGAATCTTTCGGCATCCGTGTTGAATACAATGTGAAGAAGGCCCTGCAGTGGTGCGATGTGGCCAATGTGCTGCGCATTCAACTGGAGCGGCAGAACCAGCCATTGTTCTCATCGCTAAGGGAATACAATATAGCTTACGGCATTAACCGCCGCCTGCTGGAAAGCCTGGGCAAAGAGATCGTTATCATGCACCCGGGCCCCATTAACCGTGGCGTGGAACTGGACAGCGATGTTGCCGACGGGCCATTCTCTATCATACTTAACCAGGTGGAAAACGGTGTGGCTGTAAGAATGGCTGCATTGTACCTGCTGGCCAACAGAGGGAATTAAAGTACGATGTTGGATGTACGATGTGGGATGTACGATGTAAACAAAACGCTGACTTGTTGTAATGTAATTTACACTTGCAGGTGTTTGCCCAGGATTTAGGGTAAAGTACTTCTAACTTTGTAACTTAATTACATCTCACATCGTACATCTCACATCTTACATAAAAAAGTACTTCGTAACTCGTACTTAAAATAACACTGCTTATGCAACGTATTTGTCTTTTTCCCGGAACCTTTGACCCTGTAACGCTGGGCCATACAGACATCATAAACCGGGCACTGCCATTGTTTGATAAAATTGTGGTGGGTATTGGCATTAACGCTGCAAAAGCGCCCATGTTCAGTGCGGAGCAGCGCATGCTCTGGTTTAAAGAAATATACGCCGGCGAGCCCCGGATTGAGGTAAGGGTGTATGAAGGTCTGACTGTTAATTTTTGCAATGATATTGGCGCTAAATATATATTGCGCGGCATACGCTTTGTAAATGATTTTGAGTACGAAAAAACAATAGCCGACGCTAACCGCACCCTTGATAAAACGATTGAAACCATCTTCCTGACCTGCGAGCCGCAATACACATCCATCGCTTCCACCATAGTAAGGGATATCCTTAAAAATAAAGGCAACGCTTCACCTTTTCTTCCGGCAGTGGTTATTAAAAGCCTGGAAAGCTACGCTGACTGAACGGGACACGCACAGGCAAAAGAATATTTGGATAGCAATGACATTTGCTTTGCAATTGGTGATCTTTACCTGCTTAATTTAGCCGCTTGATTTACCGGTGGTTTTGTTGGCTGTAATTTTATTGGCACAGGCCGGCCATTTTTGTTTCCGGTAACAAGGAATAAGGTAAATTCACAATCATCTATGACTTTCACGCAACTGGAATATATAGTAGCGGTAGATACTTACCGCCATTTTGCAGAGGCGGCTTCACATTGTTTTGTAACACAGCCTACGCTAAGCATGCAGATACACAAGCTGGAAGAAGAGCTGGGCATCAAAATCTTTGACCGCAGCAAGCAACCTGTATTGCCTACAGAACCCGGGCTTGAAATTATAGAGCAGGCCAGGAAAATAATTGCAGAGCGGGATGTACTGAATGAAATGATTGATGCCAAAAAAGGAGTGGTTAACGGCGAACTGAGATTGGGCATTATCCCTACACTGGCGCCTTACCTGCTGCCGCTTTTTATACCCGCTTTTGCCAAAAAGTTTCCAAAAGTAAAGATTGTGGTAAATGAGCTTACCACCAGCCTCATTATTTCCCGCCTGCGGGAAGGAAAGATTGATGTGGGTATACTGGTAACCCCACTGAATGAAACAGGCATTAAGGAGCAGGTGTTGTTTTACGAGGAACTGATGGTATATGTTTCCAAAAACAACGACGTTTTTAAAAAAAGCTATGTGCTGGCCAAAGACATTAACCCAGATAAGCTTTGGTTGCTGGAAGAAGGCCATTGTTTCCGCTCGCAGATCATTAATTTGTGCGAGCTGAAAAAGAGCAGCAAAGAGGGCAGCCTGTTTGAATATGAGGCCGGCAGCCTGGAAACCCTGCGGCGCATGGTTGACCTTAATGATGGCATTACTATATTGCCGGAACTGGCCACTTTAGACCTGAGTTCCAAGCAGGAGCAACATATACGTTATTTTAAAGAACCCGCACCGGTAAGGGAAGTAAGCATCGTTACGCATCGCGACTTTGTTAAAAAGAAACTGGTTGATTTGCTGAAGAAGGAGATTATCGCTTCTGTTCCTGACAAGCTAAGGAAGAATAAGAAAACTACCGTGGTGCCCATTTAAACCGGTTGTTAGGGTTACCGCGTTTGTTATAAACAGCCTGTCTGAAAAGAAGTAACAGGCTGCACTTTGGGTGAGGGATTGAAGCGGATACCCCGCTGAAGCCTTCGCAGCCCGGCTTTGTGGCGGAGTAGTAGCGAAAAGCCCGACCCCTTGCGATAGCTTGGGGGCACCCCCTGAAAAACTATTTTCTTAAAAGATAAAACCTTGCTTTAAACAAGCATCTTTTGCGCCCAAAACCATCTCTACACATTAAAAATTCCCTTTTCTTTGCGGCATGGCATTAGAGCAACATACCAATGTACCGCTGCGGTATTGGCAGCAGGTAGAAAACTCCCGGAATTATGTATTGCCTTTTATAGAAAAAGCTATACCTGTAAAATCCGGCATGACGGTGCTGGAGATTGGCTGTGCCGAAGGTGGTGTATTAGTGCCTTTTTTAGAAAAAGGGTGCATGGTAGTTGGTGTTGATTTAAATGAAGAGCGCATTAATACTGCTAATGAATACAATAAAGAAGCTGTTGACAAAGGCATGGCTGCTTTTCGTGCACAGAATGTATATGATGAATCCTTTGTTGCAGAGTTTGACCACTACTTTGATATTATTATACTTAAAGACGCTATTGAACACATACCTGCCCAGGAGCAGTTTATACCTCATTTAAAAAAGCTATTGAAACCAGGCGGACAAATTTATTTTGGCTTTCCGCCATGGTATATGCCGCATGGCGGCCACCAGCAAATATGTGCAAACAAATTCCTGAGTATGCTGCCTTACTTTCACCTGCTACCCAAACCGCTGTACAGAGGCATCGTGAAAATGTTTGGAGAAGACAAAGGCATTATTAAAGAACTGATGGATATTAAAGCCACCGGAATTACCATTGAACGGTTTGAAAAAATTGTTCACAATACTGGCTTCAGGGTAACCAACAAACAGCATTACCTGCTGAACCCTATTTACAAGTATAAGTTTAAGGTAAACCCAAGGAAGCAGTCACCTATCATCAGCGCTATACCTTATGTACGCGATTTTTTAACTACCTGCGTGTATTATACAATAACGCCCGTGTAAGTATTGATGGCAGGTGCACCAGCTTTTGGTACTGCAGGTGATGTAAACATCGGCAGCCAGTTATGCCTGCAAAGCTTTTACGTAGTTGTAAATTTCCTGCTGCGACGCGATAGGAGGGAGGTTGTTAGTTACCTCCGTATTTTCCCCGGATTGATTTAGTTGTACCGCCTGTACATTGTCATTTAGTTGAAGTTGTACAATCTCCATCAACTGCTGTTTAATAGTGGCATCTAATACCGGAAAACATACCTCAATACGGCGGTAAATGTTGCGGTTCATCCAGTCGGCACTGCCCATAAATAATTCCGTATCTCCATTGTTGTGAAAAATGAATATGCGGCCATGCTCAAGGTAACGGTCAACAATGCGGGTAACAGTAATATTTTCGCTCATGCCCGGCACGCCGGGAATAAGGCGGCAGATGCTTCTTACCATCAACTGTACCTTAACACCCGCATTAGATGCATCGTAGAGTTTTGTAATCATCCGCTTTTCTTCCAGGTTGTTCAGCTTGATAATAATGTGCGCCGGCTTACCCCGTTGCGCATGCTGCATTTCCCGGTCAATTAAAAACAGGAAGGTTTGCTGCAGGTTAAATTGCGCCACCAGCAAATGGTTAAACTGGAGGGCCGGGTATTTATCCGCATGTTGCCGGTAGCCCAGGAAAATAAACAACATCTCCAGTTCCCGTACAAGGTTGGGGTTGGCGGTAAAAAGAATATGGTCAGTGTAAAAACGGGCCGTACCCTCATTAAAATTGCCCGTTGCCAGAAGGCCGAAGTACTCTGTTCTGTTATTGTTTTTCTTTTTTACCAAAGCTACTTTTGCATGTACTTTAAGGCCGGGAATGCTATAGATTATTTTTACACCGGCGGCCTTCATGCGCTTGCTCCACTTAAGGTTATTGGCCTCGTCAAACCGGGCTTTAAGCTCAACAAAAACGGTGACTTTTTTGCCATTGCGTGCCGCGCTGATAAGGGCATTGGCAATGCGGGAGTCACTGGCCACACGGTAAAGGGTTACGTATATTTCTTCAGTATCAGCATCAATGGCGGCTTCATTAAAAAAGCGCAGTACAGGGTTATAAGAATGATAGGGGATATGCAGTATCACATCCCGGTTTTTTATAGTATCGAAAATGGAAAGGCCGGTATTAAAGTCTTTCGGGGAAACTGAAGGCCAGCTTTGATAGGATAGTTCCTTGTATGTGCCAATGGGCAGTGACGAGAGGTCTTTAAGGTTATGGTAGCTGCCGCCCTGCACCATGTTAGACGAAGTGATGCCAAGCGTTTGCGCCAGGTTGAAAATTGTTCTTGTGGCGGCGCCGGGCTCGTAAAGAAAACGGGTAGCCAGGCCCAGGTCGCGTTTTTCAATTTGATTTTCTATTTTTTCAGCAAGGTCGCCTTCATATTCATCCTGCAGTTCCAGCTCCGCATCGCGGGTTATTTTAAAGCTGTAACTGCCGGTAACCGTGTAATGTTTAAATATGTTAGCCAGGTTAAGCTTGAGTACATCATCCAAAAAAAGAATGTATTGCGTGCCATTGTACGGCAGGCTGATAAAACGCGGCAACGCGTCTGACGGAATGTTGATAATGGCCGTTTCCTCTGCTCCGTCAGCGCCGGTTAGCACCACCAGCAAATACAGCTTATTGTTTTCCGGGAAAAACTTCCTGGAATAATCCCTTAGCCAAAGCGGCTGCAGAAAAGCAAGTACATGCGTATAAAAGTAGTCGGTAACAGCGCCTGTCAAAAAGCCTGGTACCGGCTCTTTATAAATAAGATGAATATTATGTCTCTTTAGCCCGGGCAGCAAATCTTCCTGCAATATTCTACCAAACTCATCCAGTTGCCTGGCGATTAGCTGGCTGGCTTCGTTGAGTATGCCCCGGTGGTCAGTAACTTCTTCGCCCGGCTTGGGCACGTTGGCCAGTGCCATCAGTACCGGGAAGCGTACCCGGTAAAACTCATCGAGGTTAGAGGAATAAATAGACAGGAATTTGATTCTTTCGAACAACGGTGCACTGCTGTTGGCTGCTTCCTGTAAAACCCTGCCATTAAAGCCCAGCCAGCTTATATCCCTGGAAAAAAATAAATATTGCTGCATGAAGTATTATGCTTCTTTATACGTAAGCACTGCAATGAGGAAAGCTATAACAGAAATTACAATACCAAACATGAAAATATTGTAACCTTTTCTAAGAAGTTTATACTTTTTGCCCAGCACCACACCTTGTGCGTACACATCTCTTATAAGACTGCCATAGAGAAATTCATAGTCGCCCATTACCTGCCGCATGCCCCAGGCGTATTCGTCCAGGCTCATTTTGTAAAAATTGCCAAAAAACAACAGGTTTACTTTTTTTTCTTCAATTTCTTCTTTGGTAAATGTACCGGGTGGTATGGTTGGCCGGGTGGCTAAAATTGCCAGCACAATGGTAACAACATTGGTGGCAACCAGCATAAATGATGGTATGGTAAGGTGGGGGTATTCATCCAGCTTCCGCAATAATACACTCAACAGAACAGAGATAATAATGGAGTTAACAGTAATAAGCAGTTGAGATTTGTTATCGGCCATATCACTCAGCCGCTGGTGATTGGTTGACGATACCCTGAACATGGTTTCTATACCACGGTCTGTCTTTACTGCTTTTTTATCTTCTTTGCCTTTTTCCTTTTTGGTCTGTTCTTCCGGCTTGTTTTGTTTAAGTTCCTGTTCGCCGGTGGCCACTGCAGCTTCTTGTGGTTGTGGTATTGCGGCTTTTTCCTGCTCTTTTTCGGTTACTTTTTTCTTTAACCTGGCCAGGTTTTCATCCTTGGTCTTTTGCAGCAGCAGTTTGGCATAATCGGTATGATAATGGTGCGATTCAAGGAACTGTATAGTGCCTTTGCGCCAGTCGTCTTTAGAAATGTCTTTATGTTTAATAATAGACATTTCTTTGCGCATTAGCTTATTGCGTTCAGTAAATGCTTCTGTGCCAAAATGAAAAAGATCCGCATCGCACACAATTTGCTCCAGCAGGTTATTGGGTTGTTGCGGTATGCGGGTAGCTATAATACAACCTTTAATTTGTGTAATGGTAGGTTCATCCACGGCCAAAGCAGAAAGGACTTCACCGGCTACTTCTGCACTTTTTGTTTCGTGTTCAGCCGGTTCACAAATAAAATAACCCAGGTCGTGAAAATAAGCGGCCGTAGTAACCACAAAAAAATCATGGTCGTTTAGCTGGTAATGATTACCTATTTGCGTGGCAGCTTCCACCACGGCTTTGGTATGTTCATAGTTATGATAAACAATCTGGTTGTCCGGATGTGAGGAATAAAACTGGTCTATATACTCTTTTACACGCTGAATAAGCTCCTGGTAATTCATAATGTAGCAATATTAAGTAACAGTCTTAAATATCGTATTTTTTGGCCAAGTTCAGCGCCAATTATAAGTATTCAGTAACAAATTGCGATGTCAATAGCCATCATCCTACCTTGCACAATACTCAATATTTGGATACCGGCGACGGTATTTCATGGCATCGCCTGTTGCGTCGCAAGCACTTCATCGTCCGGTTCATTGGGCGGCTTTTCAGTCCCGGATAGAACTGGTGCGTGGAGACACACACCAGGGAAAAGAATATTGAACACGCAACAAGGAATAATGAATGTTGAATGTCCCCCACTCACTATTCACCACTCACCATTCACCATTCACCACTCACCATTCACAAAATGAATATCGAACAAGGAACAAGGAATGTTAAATGAAGAAGGGGATACAGCGCATCCGCTACCCCCCACTTGCGATTAACGAGTCACTACTTGCGAAAATGAATATCGAACAAGGAATAATAAATGTTGAATGTCCCCCACTCACTATTCACCACTCACTATTCACCATTCACCACTCACCATTCACAAAATGAATATCAAACAAGGAATTTGAATGAAGAAGGGGATACAGCGCATCCGCTACCCCCACTTGCGATTCACGATTCACTACTTGCGAAATGAAAATCGAACAGGGAACAATAAATGTTGAATGTCTCCCACTCACTATTCACCATTCACCATTGACCATTCACCACTTGCGAATTAAATATCAAAAAAGTTTTTCAGCAGATGGTTATTTTTACAGTATGAGCAGAAAAATATTAAGTGTAATTTTCTCCTTCTTCCTTGTGCTGGCCTCCTGCCAAACTGTTACGTTTAAAAGTCCGCCAGGGTACAACCTGAAAGAAGCTGACATTACCGGGCTGGCAGAATCGTTACACGAAATTTCGGGTATCTGTTTTTTAAACAACAATCCAGATACATTATATGCTATTAATGATGAAGACGGCAAACTTTTCTGGTTTAACCTGAAAAAGAAAAAACCGGATTCAGTAAAATTTGGAAAACCCGGCGATTACGAAGATGTAACCGTTGACGCGGACAGGTTTGTGGTGATGAAAAGCAATGGCGAATTGCACAGCTTTCCGGTAAATGCTATTTATGCGGAACGTATTGACAGTGCTGTGGTAACCAAAGATGCCATACCCAAAGATGAGTATGAAGGCCTGTTTGCCGGTGAAGGTGGCAAGCTTTTTATTATGTGTAAAAATTGCAAGGGGGATAAGCCCTCAACTTCTGTGAGAATTTATGGTTTAACAAGAACACCGGATTTTACTTATACCGCAGATACCATTTACCACCTGGATGTAACTGACGTGAAAGAATTGCTGGCAGAAGAAAAGAAGCTAAGTCTTCACCCGTCTGCCCTGGCTCTGCACCCACTTACCGGGGAATGGTATATCATTTCATCTGTTAACAAACTACTGGTAGTTGCCGACAAAAATTTTAAAGTAAAACAGGCTTACAAGCTAAAGCCCAACCTTTTCCGGCAGCCGGAAGGCATAGCGTTTGATAAGGCTGGAAACCTGTATGTTTCCAACGAAGGCAAAGACGAAGATGCTGACATATTGATGTTTAAATATACAGGTAAGTAGGGGGATGGTGAGTGGTGAATAGTGAGTGGGTTGTTTTATTCTCCATTCAACATTCCGTGTTCCTTGTTCGATATTCATTTCGCAAGTGGTGAATGGTGAGTGGTGAGTGGGGTGTTTTATTCTCCATTCAACATTCCGTGTTCCCTGTCCGATATTCATTCCGCAAGTGGTAAATCGTGAATCGCAAGAGGGAAAATAGCCATAGCTGTATTCTCCTTCTTCATTCATTATTCCTTGTTCCTTGTCCGATATTCAGTTTGTGAATGGTGAATAGTGAGTGGGGGACATTCAACATTCATTATTCCTTGTTCCTTGTCCGATATTCTTTTCCCTGGTGCGTGTCTCCACGCACCAGTTCTATCCGGGACTGAAAAGTTGCCCAGAGAACCAACCGATGAAGTGCTTGCGACGCAACAGGCGATGCCATGAAATACCGTCAGCCGGTATTATAATGTTGCTTTGGTCAGTGAATATTTACAAAATTCCTTCGTCGGCAAAACTGTAATAGCCATCTTCGCTAACAATAATATGGTCCATAACCCGTATGTCTATAAACGAAGCCGCTTCCTTTATTTTATAAGTCAGCGCTTCATCCTGCCGGCTCGGTTTCAGGCTGCCGCTGGGATGGTTATGGCACAATATAATGCTGGTGGCATCGTACTGCAGCGCTTTCTTTAATATGATGCGCGGATCTGCAACCGTACCACTGATGCCGCCTTCACTTACCACTTCGTAATGGGTTACCTTGTTGGCAAGATTTAAGAATATAACCGCGAAAACTTCATGTTTTTTGTATTGTAGCTGTGCCCGCAGGTACTCGGCAATGTCTTTACTGTGAATGATAACTGTCCGTTTTTTATCAGCCAGTTCACGGCGTATGCCCAGCTCAAGGGCGGCGGCAATGGTTACCGCTTTGGCCGGGCCAATGCCTTTTATTTTTAGCTTCAGTAATTCCTTTACGGTAAGCTTGCTAAGTTGCTGCAAATCGTGATTGGTGGCCTGCAGTAAATCTTTGGCCACATCCACCGCGCTTTTTTCTACCGTGCCATTGTTGATGAGGATGGCGATAAGCTCGGAATTGCTGAGGCTTTCAGTGCCTTTCAGCAGTAGTTTTTCTCTTGGGCGGTCATCTTCTGCCCAGTTCTTAATACCGTTTGTTTTCATTGATACCGGAAACTTTTTGAGAAGATACGCACAGCCTGATAATTTTTAATCACAATGCCAAAAAATCATTGGCATCGTTAATGCTACCTGTTATCTTCGCTGCCAATATAATTTACAGTATGGGTCCTTCAGTAAAAATTTTTTCCGGTACCGGCTCCCGTGAACTGGCGGAAAAAATTGCTCAGTGTTTCGGCGCCACACTTGGCCAGGTAAATATCCAAAAATTCAGCGACGGCGAATTTCAGCCGGTTTTTCTCGAAAGCATCCGCGGCGACTATGTTTTCCTGGTGCAAAGCACTTTTGCCCCCATGGAAAACCTGATGGAACTGCTGCTGATGATTGATGCGGCAAAAAGGGCCAGCGCCTATAAAATCATTGCGGTAATACCTTACTACGGTTTTTCCAGGCAAGACAGGAAAGACAAACCCCGCGTAGCCGTTGGCTCAAAGCTGGTGGCCACCCTTCTGGAGGCGGCTGGCGCCAACCGTGTGATAACAATGGACCTGCATGCCCCGCAAATACAGGCTTTCTTTGAAATTCCTGTTGACCATTTGGACAGTTCCGCCATTTTCATCCCTTACATTGAACAACTTAAGCTGCAAAACCTTACCTTTGCGGCCCCTGACGTGGGAAGTACCAACCGTGTAAGGGAAATTGCCAGTTATTTTAACGCTGAAATGGTTATTTGCGATAAGCACCGCAAACGTGCCAACGAAATAGCCAGCATGGTAGTAATTGGGGATGTTACGGGCCGGGATATTGTTTTGATAGATGATATCTGCGATACCGGGGGAACCCTTGCAAAAGCCGCCGGTCTTTTAATGGACAAGGGCGCAACCAGTGTAAGAGCTTTGTGTACGCACCCGATACTAAGCGGAAAGGCTTACGAAACCATTGAGAACAGTGTACTGGATGAGCTGGTGGTATGCGATACCATACCGCTTAAACAACCCAGCAGAAAAATAAAAGTTGTTTCCGTGGCAGATTTGTTCGCTATAGCCATACGCAACGCCTACGAAAACAAAAGCATTACCAGCCTGTTTATACATTCTCAACTGAGAAATAAAAAATAGGCCGGGGCTGCAAAAGAGTTCTTTCTTTAATTAAAATAAAACAAATGAAAACAGTTACAATCGAAGGACAACTGAGGACCGAATTCGGCAAAAAAGCCACCCGCCAGGTTCGCTCTCAGGAATCAGTGCCAGGTGTAATTTACGGGGGTGCTAAGGAGATTAACTTCTCTGCTCCGGCTAAGGCTTTCAAGCCTTTGGTTTACACACCGGAATTTCAGTTGGCAGAAGTACAGGTTGATGGCCAGAGCTACACTTGTATTTTAAAAGACCTGCAGTTTGACAAAGTTACCGACACGCTTGCGCATGTTGACCTGCTGGAACTTGTTGAAGACAAAAAAGTAATAGCTACGCTTCCTTTAAAATTTACCGGCACTTCGGTGGGTGTAAAAGAAGGTGGTAAGCTTATTACCAAAATGAAGTCTTTAAAGGTTAAAACATTACCTAAATACCTGAAAGAGAACATTGAGGTTGACATTACTGCCCTTGAACTGAATGGCAACATCCGTGTTGAAGATGTAAAGGCGGATAACATGGAAATCCTGAATTCTCCACGCATCCCCATCGCTTCTGTGGTTATGACACGCCAGTTAAAACAAGAAGAAGCTTCTGCCGCCAAAGCGGACGAGAAGAAAAAATAACCTGTTTCTTACAGTTTTGGAGCCCTGTACATTTGTGCAGGGCTTTTTTTTAAATACAAATCTCAAATGTCTAAGTTTTTAATTGCCGGTTTAGGCAATATTGGTACGGAATATGTTCATACACGCCACAATATAGGTTTTGATGTGGTGCAGGCTTTCGTGTCTAAACATGGGGGTGTATTTAAAACCGAGCGGTTGGCTGAAGTGGCTGAAGTAAAATGGAAAGGGCGGATTTTTATCTGCATTAAACCTACTACTTATATGAACCTGAGCGGAAAAGCTTTTAAGTATTGGCTTGACAAAGAAAAAATAGTACTCGAAAATTCGCTTACCGTAGTGGATGAACTGGCCTTGCCCATAAATAAGGTAAGGCTTAGGCCAGGTGGAAGCGATGGCGGACATAATGGACTTAGGGATATACAGGCTGTGCTGGGCACAGATAAATATCCAAAGCTGAGATTTGGTATTGGCAACAATTTTCCAAAAGGCATGCAGGTAGATTATGTGCTGGGAAAATGGTTTCCTGAAGAGATTGCTATGATTAATAGAAAAATTGAAAAATGCACAGAGATTATTGAAAATTTTGCAACAATAGGGGTTGAAAGAACCATGAATCTTGCGAATAATTTAATCTTTGAATAGTTGGATTGAAATGTTTTCCTAAATTAGCGAAGAATATAATGCAAGTAATAACTAACCCTTGCTGTTAACAGCACCAATCCATAAGAAAGATTTTATTGCTTGGTTAATATTTATAAAAACAATATCTAATGAAGATTTTCTGTGTTGGCCGTAACTACATTGAACATGCTAAAGAACTAAAGAATGAGATACCGGAAGAACCGGTTATTTTCATTAAGCCTAAAAGCGCTTTACTACAATCCAATACGCCTTTTTATTATCCTGAATTTTCAAATGAGCTTAATTACGAGGTAGAACTTGTACTCCGCATTTCAAAGAACGGAAAGTACATTCAGCCGCACCATGCCAATAAGTATTACAATGCCATTACAGCGGGTATTGATTTTACTGCCAGGGATGTTCAGAATGAGCTTAAAAAGAAAGGGCTTCCATGGGAAAAAGCCAAAGCCTGGGATAATTCCACGGTTATCGGCTCCTGGATTGACCTTACACCGGAACTGCTGAAAAAACCAGTACAATTTTCGCTTTCACTTAATGGCGAAACAGTTCAAAAAGGTAACAGTAAAGAAATGATCTTTTCTTTTGATAAAATTATCGCACATATCTCCCAATACTTTTCCCTTAACATTGGCGACCTTGTTTTTACCGGCACGCCTGCAGGGGTAGGTGAGTGTGTGGTTGGAGATGTGTTGAAAGGGTTTGTGGAAGACAAAGAGATGTTTGAAGTAGAAGTAAAATAGATTACCTGCATCAGCATTGGTATAAATTTATAGCCCTTTGCCGTTTTTACTGCGGCAAAGGGCTTTTGTTTTCCGGAAATACATCCTGGTTTTGATAAACAACAACCTTTTAGCAAATATTCTATATCTTAAGCCCCTTAATGCTGTTTAAATTATTTAGATATGTTGGTAAAAAAATTATGCCTTGTATTGAGTTTAAGTTGTGCAGTGGCGGCGCTTTGTGCGCAGGGAAGGCGTGTTGATACTACCGTAACGTTGGGAAAAACGGGCTATAAAGTGTTTTGCAATAATAAAAATGCTGACAAAAATGATGTTAGCATTAAGCCGGTTGGGTTTGAAAATACGGTAAGGGATGTTACCATACCTGTAAGGGGCCGGGTAAATAAAACTGAAGTTGATGATCTTAATGCTGATGGTTTTCCCGAACTGCTGCTGTATGTGTACAGTGGTGAAGGTGGCGCCTATGGAACCGTGCTGGCCATAACTTCAGAAAAAAACCAGGGTATGCGGCCCATCTATTTTCCTGATATACTGGATGACCAGAAACTAAAAGAAGGCTACCGGGGGCAAGACCATTTTATGCTTCTGGAAGGCATGCTGATAAGGCGCTTTCCGGTATTCAACACATCCGATACAGCCAATATTAAACCTACCGGCGTTACCCGCGGAATACAGTATAATATAGTGAGTGATGAAAATGGCCAGCTAAAATTTAAAATATTGCGCAGCTACGAAGCAAAGCAGTAAGGGCTTTATCTCTTCTCTACCCTGCGGGAAAAGCTGCATAGCGATTCAACTGTACAAGAGTGCGACGCAACGAAAGCCTCCTGTTGGTTTCTACTGTTTGGCCTATAAAAATTTTTACCCTATAACGGCTACGCCGTTGTTTTTTTATGGACCCGGCAGCATGGCTACTATCAGACTTCCGTTGCGTCGCACTCTTTTACGTCCGGTAATTCTATTCGCCACTATGTAACACCCGGCCATGTCCGCAAAGGTTTATGGCGAATACAGTTGTCATTATCGTATTAAAACAACGGGCACTTTTTTTACCAGCGGTTTTCCCTTATAATCTGTGGCAACAGCATAGGCAATATATGTTTCCGCAGGCGCCGGGTTACCATTGATGTAGCCATCCCATCCTTTGTGGTAATCTTTTGTATAAAACAAGCGTTGCCCCGCCCGGTTAAAAACGGCAAAGAAGTCAAATCGCAATGTGCCTGCGGGTATTACCTTCAGTACATCATTGCGGCCATCTCCATTGGGCGTAAAGCCGGTAGGTACATACAGTTCAGGGCCATCGTAGCGCTTAATAAAAATTTTGCTGTGTGCATCGCAGCCTTTGTCTGTAAGGGCATCCAACTGATACCATTGGTCATGGTCAAGCGTGGCAACGGGCGTTTCGCTAAAAGGGTTGTCAAGGCCAAGGGCTGGTGTCCATGTGTATTGGTTATGCGGGCCGCCATTGGCATTTAGCTGCACGGGTTGGTCCCAGGCGGCAACCGTATCTTTACCGGCAAAAGCCTTATTGTCGTAAATAACAAACGGCCTTACAATAGTGTCTTTGCAATGGTGGATGGTTTCTGCCATTAGCGTTAAAGGCCTGTTGCCTTCTTTGCTGTATATCCTGGTAATCAGCGTATCGCCGGTGTTAAAACCATTACCAAAATCCCAATACCACTTATTTACTGAGTTTGAGAGGTCTGTTGCCTTGTAATGTATGTAACGCTTAATACAGGAATCATTAATGGATAAAGCAATATGCGGTTTAGGGTGTACCAACAACAGGGAGTCTGCCTGTATGCTCATGCAGCCATAATTGCTCTCGGCCACCAGGCTTACTGTTTGCAGGCCTGCTACTAAATTAACAGCGGGGTGCTGGGCCTGAGAGGTGGCGGGGTTGGCAAACTGCCAATGCCATTTGGATACTGATTGCCCTGTTGCGCCTTGTGGTAAAAAAGAGGCATCGGTAAAGCGTATAATTTCGTTATTACACAAAGGCTGGCTAAATGTAAAAGCAGCCTGCGGACGGTGATAGATAGGAAGCAGTAAACGGTTGGTATCAGAGCGGCAGCCTTCTTCTGTGGTTACCACCTGTTCTATTTGTATGCTCCCCGGTGCACCGGGTGTAAACGAAACCGGGTGCTCCGTATGTTCTTCTGTGTTGTTAATGCGCCACCACCACTTATTAATATTAGCCAACCAGTCCGGCACCTGGGATGTATTTAAGATATTAACCAGGGTTTGCTGCTCGCAGATAACCGGGGGATGCGTAAAACTGGCAATAGGTTTAGGCACCACCGTAACGGGCAAAGCCATTTCATCACTGCAGGTTTCTGAATTGGTAACCCTTAGTTTAACATAATAATTCCCATGGTCTTTATAACTGTAACTGATAACACTGTCCTTCGCGGATGATATGGTGTCTTTGTTGCCCAATATCCAGGTGAATACGCTGTTAGTTAGGTTAGTGGATGTGCTGGAAAAAGCAAACTGGTTGCCGTTCTGGCATTGCCGCGAATTGCTATTGATCACAAAAGACGTTACCGGGGTACGGTCTATGGCTACCGTAACTTTTTTGCGAAAACTTTCGCAACCAAACAGCACTTTTTGAGAAACATAGTATACAAAAGTATCTACGGCCGAAGACGATGGTTGCGGTGCAATAAAGGCCGGTTGGGAAAGTGTATCCGCCGTATACCATAACAACTCGTTACCGGGCAGTGCTGTTGCTTCCACTTGCTGTGTGCCGGTAAACTGGCAATAGGTATAAGCGGGCTTTGCTTCCGGTGGCGGTGGAACCGGCAGGGGCAGTACCGTTGCCTGGAAGGTATCCCTGCATCCATAACCGGGGTAGGGAATTACATCCACGTAAAAAGAACCTGTAACAGCAGGTGGCGGCGATAATGTGATGGACTGATGATTGCCTATCACTTTGCTGAAATCCTGGTTGTACCAGGTGTAGGTTTGAAAGCCATAAGGCGCATTCAGCAACAATGAATTGGTTTCGGCGCAATACGGCGCCGTTGCCAGTATATTGGTACATCCGCTGGCAACATCCACATAGGCGTACCCAAAGTGCCCGCCGAGCGTGCAATCGGCAGTTTTAAATTCCAGGGCTACGGTACGCCCCTGCAGCCCGGCGAATTGCAGCGATACCGGCGACCAATTTTTAAACAACACATCTCCGCTAACCAGCGATTTTTCAAAACCCGGCAATGTGCCATTGGAAATATAGGTAAAAGAGGCACAGTTAATTACCTCGTTTGTGGCTACATCATAAGCCGTTACAAAAAAACGGGGCTGCTCAAAAGAGGAGTGGTTGGGGTCCTGGAAAACTACGGCATAAAAATAGGTGAAGGTAAAAGTGTCTACAGTAGAAGGCACCGTAAACGTATATCTTAAGCCCTCTGCCTCGGCGCCGGTATTATCGTTGCCCAGTTTAACCGAGTACTTGCCGCCGTAAGGGCACAGCTTGGGAAAGTTGCCGTAAGGGTCTTTGGATGAAGCGGAGTCCATCGTTAGTATTTCGTGGCGGCCGCTGATAACACCTGTATCTGTTAGTTCAATAATATTTTTTCCATCGCCATCCGCGTAAGTAATACCCCTAAGGCATTCCCAATGCGAAAAATCTCCATTTTCAAAATCAAGGTTGGGGGGACAATCCTGGCCATAACAGGCACAGATACCTGAAATAAGCAGTAAGGATACCAGCAGCACGAATTGTTTCATCGGGGTGTAAGGTTGATGAGTTTAGCGTTGTTTAAGTGCCAAAAATAATTATTTACGTTACACCACGTGCTTAAAGTTTAGCCGCTTTTTTTAAGCCCCGGCTGCCGGGAAATTTTTCCGGCGGGGCTGGTATTTTATCTATATGGGCCTGAACAGCACCACAAAGAACCGAACGATGAACGTAGTGCGACGCAACCTGGTCGCCATGAAAAACCATATGCCCGTCACCAAAAATAAATGCCGGGGGGCGCCTGTTTTTACAGGCAGGCCAGCTTTGGTACAATCATTGAAATTGATGGGCTAACGCTTGCGCCAAAAACAATTAAAACCCGGTGTATGAATTTAAGGCCACAGAAAATTTTAACGGAGCAGGATGTGCAAACCGGCTTAAAACTGGTAATAACCGATGGGCTGGCTTCCGAAGCCATGAACGCATTGATTGGCGGCGCTTTCCTGGTTTCTTTTGGCCTGTTGCTGGGCGCTTCCAACTTTCAGATAGGCTTGCTGGCCTCGCTGCCCACGTTTACCAATATATTCCAGTTGCTGTCTATCTGGCTGGTTAAACGGTACAATAACCGCCGCGCAGTAAGTGTATTTTGTTCTTTACTGGCACGTATACCGCTGGTTATTGTTGGGGCAATGGTGTTGTTTAATAACTCGGCATCTATCAACCTGTTGATAATTTTCCTCTTTTTCTTTTATTTTTTTGGTTCAGTGGCTGGCCCAAGCTGGAATGCCTGGATGAAAGACCTGGTACCAGAAAACAGCCTTGGTACTTTTTTTGCCAAACGCAACAGCTATATGCAAACCGTAAACGTGGTATTAAGCATTGTGCTGGCCCTGTTTGTGGACTATGTAAAAGACCATTTTCCGGCGAGGCTGGCTACCACTTATTCGTGGATGTATATTGCCGGCGGGCTTATTGGAATTACGGGGGTTTTGTTTTTGTCAAGAACGCCCGAACCGCAAAGCCAGATGCTGAACGAGAACATTTTTACCCTGTTGAAAAAGCCCCTTAAAGATGGCAACTTCCGCAGGTTGCTGCTGTTTAACAGCGCCTGGGTGTTTGCGCTTAATATAGCTATTCCGTTTTTTACGGTATATATGATGAAGAACATTGGACTGTCGCTGTCTTATGTTATAGGGCTTACCATCATCAGCCAGCTAAGCAATATTTTTACCGTTCGCATCTGGGGCATTTTTGCTGACAGGTACAGCAACAAAACTATTATAGCCATTGGCGCCCCGCTGTATATACTGTGCATTATTGCCTGGTGTTTTGTAGGTATTTATACCCGCATGTATGCCAACATTATACTGCTGGTTATCATTCATATTTTTATGGGTATATCCAATGCGGGCATTAATCTTTCGCTTACCAATATCGGGCTTAAGCTGGCCCCCCGTAACGAAGCGATTGTTTATCTGTCTGCCAAAAATATCATTACCGCCTTCTTTTCTTCCGTTGCCCCGTTAATTGGCGGTTATATGGCCGACTTTTTTGAAAAGCGCCACCTGGTGGTAAACGCCTATTACGAAGGGCCGAGGATGGAGAAAGTGCTGCACCTTATCTCTTTGCACGAATGGAATTTTTTGTTTTTAATCGGCGCGGTACTGGCCCTTGGCGCCATGCAATTATTAATGCAGGTAAAAGAAGCCGGCGAGGTTGAAAAAGATGTGGTGGTACGCATTATGCGCAGCAGCATAAAGAACAACCTGAAAGAAAATTTTTTGATAGGCAACCTGGTGCACTGGCATGAACAATTTTGGAGCATGGTGCGCAGGAAAGCTACCTGAGGAACTTTGTACCATTCAGGCAGGCTCGCATCATATATCCTCATGTCCCGCATCTTCCTAACACATGTTATTGCAAAATGAAATAATTTCGCCGTCCATAATTTGATAGCAATGATTAAGATTGAGTTAGCCCGTGTTCAGGACGATTTTGGTTTTGAAGCAACCGATGCCAACGGCCATACCGTTAGAATGGATACCAGCCCTGACAGCGGCGGCAAGAATTTTGGCGTTCGCCCCATGCAAATGCTATTAATGGGGTTGGCAGGCTGCAGTGCCATTGACGTTATCAGCATACTGAAAAAGCAACGGCAGGAGGTGAGGGACTACAAAATGGTGGTTAATGGCGAACGTGAGCAGGGCAAAGAGCCATCGTTATGGAAAGACATACAGATAGAGTTTCATATTTACGGCAAGGTGGATGAAGACAAAGCAAAGCGTGCCGTTGAACTTTCAATAGATAAGTATTGCTCTGTATCCGCTACACTAACAGCCGCGGGGGCCAGCCTGAAATGGCAGGTATTTGTACACGAATAAAGAAGGCCGTGACCGCACTTAATGCAATACAGTAAACTAGAGAATTTAAAGCAGGCAATTATGTTAGATAAAGCGAAATTACACCCCGCCACACAGGCAGTCCGTATTCAAACGCCGTCAACCTGGCAAATGGAACATTCCACACCCTTGTACCTTACCAGCAGTTTTAAGTTTGATGAAGCCGAAGCCATGCGTGCCGCGTTTGCCGAGGAGAGCGATGACAATATTTACAGCCGCTTCAGCAACCCTAACGTGGATGAGTTTGTACAAAAAATGTGTGCCTTGGAAGGTGCGGAAGCCGGTTTTGCCACAGCCAGCGGCATGGCGGCGGTATTTTCTTCCATGTTTGCTTTATTAAAGCAGGGCGACCACCTTATTTGCTGCAGCTCGGTTTTTGGCAGCACCTACACCATTGTTACCAAATATCTTCCTAAATATGGCATTGACTGCACGCTGGTACCAGCCAACGATGACGCTGCCTGGGAAGCCGCTGTAAAGCCCAATACCAAAATGGTTTACCTGGAAACGCCCACCAACCCACAGTTGGAGATTATTGACCTTGAATGGGCCGGGCAGTTTGCCAAAAAACACAACCTTATTTTAAACGTAGATAACTGCTTTGCAACACCATTGCTGCAGCGCCCGATTGAGTTTGGCGCACACCTTTCTGTACACTCCGCCACCAAGTGGATTGATGGCCAGGGCCGTGTGCTGGGTGGCGTTATTGTGGGTAATGCAGAGCTGGTAAGGGAAATTTATCTCTTCTGCCGCAACACCGGCCCCTCATTGTCTGCCTTTAACGCCTGGATACTCAGCAAAAGCCTTGAAACGCTGGATGTGCGCATGCAGCGCCATTGCGAAAGCGCTTTAAAAGTAGCGCAGGCGCTGGAAGAGCACCCCGGTGTGGAATGGGTAAAGTATCCATTTCTACCAACCCATCCGCAGTATAATATTGCCAAAAAGCAAATGACAGCAGGTGGTGGCATTGTTTGTTTTGAAATTAAAGGCGGACTGGAAGCCGGACGCAAATTTTTGGACAGCCTGCAACTGCTTTCCATGACGGCCAACCTGGGCGACAGCCGCAGCATTGCTTCTCACCCTGCCAGCACTACACATTCCAAACTCAGCGACGCAGAAAGGGCCTCCGTTGGTATTACGCCCGGCCTTATAAGGGTTTCTGTAGGGCTGGAGCATGTGGATGATGTTATCAGGGATATTGTTCAGGCGCTTGGATAGAGGCTTGTGAGGTGCAGGATATTTTACATCTCACATTGTACATCTTACATCGTACATATTTATTGGCCCGGCAGCAGGAACTACCATGAAGCTTCCGTTGTGTCACTCACTTGTACGTCCGGTTTTTTATGGCGACAGTTAAGCGAAGACTAAAGTTGCCGGCCGCGATAAACTTCTGGCTTCCTGGCTCAGCAAAACTTGTAGTTTCGTAGTATTGCTATGCCGTTTGCGCCGGCTTGTAAACGGTTAACAAAGTGCACTTATGAAACGAATGAAAATTTTGCTGTGTCTTATACTATCCATCTTTGCAACCATTTGTTTTGCCCAGCGGGTAGATGTTTTATCCAACGGTTCCCGTGCATCTTTAAGGGGCTTGAGCCCTGTAGATGACGATGTGGTATGGGTAAGTGGCAGTAATGGCAATGTAGGCCGCTCTATAGATGGTGGCCATACATGGGAATGGAAAACGGTGCCCGGTTTTGAAAAAAGAGACTTTCGCGATATCGAAGCGTTTAGTGCCACAACAGCCATTATCATGGCTATTGCGGAGCCTGCCGTTATCCTGAAAACAACTGATGGCGGCCAAAACTGGAAACAGGTTTTTGCCGATACCACCAAAGGGATGTTCCTGGATGCGATGGACTTTTATGACAACCAGAGCGGCGTAGTGATAGGCGACCCAATTAATGGAAAATTGTTTCTTGCATTTACCAACGATGGCGGCGAAACCTGGCAGCCCGCCCCAATGGATAAACGTCCGGCTGTAGATGCGGGTGAAGCCTGTTTTGCCAGCAGCGGCAGCAATATTCACCTGCTGCGGGGCAACAACTTCCTGGTTATTACGGGCGGCGTTAACTCAAGGTTGTTCTACAATACCACGGCATTTAATATTCCTGTTATGAAAGGCGGGGAAACCACCGGTGGCAACGGTATTGCCGTGTTTAACCGTAACATCGCTATCGTGGGGGGCGATTTCAGCAAAAAAGACCGCAGCGACAGTTGTTACGTTTTCTTCGACCAGTTTACCAAAGCTGCCAATCCACGGTTTGCCACACTGCCCAAAACGCCATTCAGCTACCATTCCGGTGTCGCTTTTATTTCTTCCGGAGATATTATAGCCTGTGGATTAAACGGTGTTGACATAAGTAAGGATAACGGCATTAACTGGAAAAAGATCAGCGGAGAAAGTTTTCATGCGGTACGTAAAGCGAAAAACAGCGATGCCATATTTTTTACAGGTGCAAATACCAAAATTGGAAGGCTTGTTTTTTAGATGACTGGGTTGGTTTGCCCTCCGGAACTTTGAGTTGCGTAACGGTATTCTGTCGCTTGCAGCGGCACATACAAAATCCATATCAAGCATGTCTCATAAAAGAATAGCCATGCTGGTTGGCGGCTCAGATTTGTTCTCTGGCATGCGTGGTATTTCCAAAGGCACAAAGCTTATAAAAGGCGCTATAGCGCCGCACTTTGATGAAGTGATTGCCGTTAATTATAACTACTTTCTTGATTTTGGCCAGGCACTGCGCAGGCTGCAAAGATATTTCAGTAATATGCCGTCTGGTACTGCTATTGTTTTGTACGGTTACAGCAAAGGCGGCGATGTGGTATTACAGCTTGCAAGATGGTTAAAGCATAAATATCCGGTACAACTGCTGATTACAATAGATGTAGCCAATGGGCCATGGTTCACAGCATCAACCGCCAGGTTTCCGCCAATGTAAAGAAGAATATCAACGTTTACCAGGGCAGTCCCAATTTTCCCTTGCGTTCTTACGGCATGCCCGCTGTTGCAGAAGTTGTCGGCACGGCAATAGAAAACATTATCCTTACCAAACGCATAATGCGGGGTGTTACGGTAAGTCACAGCAATATTGAGATGCTGATGGTTAACCAGGTGATTAGCTGGATAATTGCTGCTGTATAAACAATATACCTCTATCCTTGCAAGCCATGGAATGCCATCTACATGTAAAATTCTAAATCAAACACCTTATCTATTTGGGCACTTCATTTTTAGTAGTTGCTTTTTGGAGGCATGCCGCTTCAATTCCTCACCCGGCAGCCCAATGTCATTAAGTTAAGAAGAAAGACTTTGTTCTTTGTGCCATAAGTGCTACCTGTTTGTAGAAATAGCATGCAACAAGGGAATTATGCCGCATAGCGGCTACCCTTAAGCGACGATTGGGTAACCACTCTGTGGCATCCGTTCATCTAAAATGATTTTGTTTCTACAAACAGGAAGCCCCGATGGGGCTTAACTTAATGACATTGCCCGGCAGCCGGTTAACAGTTGCAGGATGCTGTTGGCGGGCTAAATTACCATGCGGGAAAAGCCGCGTAGAGAACAAGGCGTACAAGAGTGCGACGCAAGTAAAGTCTCATGCCTGTTATAATGCCGGGACCATAAAAATTCGCAGTGTATTTGTCTCTTTGAAGGCTTGTCATGGATGGTCTGGCTGTGCTTCACCAAACTGCTTTATATTTATTCCAAATTCGCGATATGAAATACTGCCTGCGTTTGTTGCCGTTACTGTTGCTTGCCGGCTTCTGCTCCTGCAAAACCAATACTTCTGAAAATGTAATTATAACCGGCGATACCGCTACTGTTAGCGGTCACCCGGCCTGGATAATGCAGGGCAATATTTACGAGGTAAACATTCGCCAGTACACACCCGAAGGCACATTTAAGGCTTTTGAAAAGCACCTTGACAGGCTGAAGGAAATGGGTGTACA
This sequence comes from Foetidibacter luteolus, assembly GCF_009650435.1. GTDB lineage: Bacteria > Bacteroidota > Bacteroidia > Chitinophagales > Chitinophagaceae > Foetidibacter > Foetidibacter luteolus. Next base: position 69,803 of record NZ_VVIP01000038.1, on the reverse strand, counting down.
AACGCTTTGGTTTATGCCCATTACCCCCATCAGCCAGGTTGACCGAAAAGGGGCGCTGGGCAGCTATTACGCGGCGGCGCACTATACCGCCGTTAACCCGGAGTACGGCACTATGGAGGACTGGAAAAACCTGGTGAAGCTATGCCATGCCAAAGGGTTTAAGGTTATTACCGACTGGGTGGCCAACCATACCGGCGGCGACCATTACTGGCTGCAAAAACATCCTGATTTTTATGTACATGACTCCACCGGTAAAGTAATGGCCCAATACGACTGGACAGATACCCGCAAGCTGAATTATGATAACCCTGTTTTGCAGGACAGCATGATTAACTGTATGCTGTTCTGGATACGGGAAACCGGCATAGATGGTTTTCGCTGCGACGTTGCCGGAGAAGTGCCGGATGCTTTCTGGCAAAAATGCATACCTGAGTTGCGAAATGAAAAAAATGTTTTTATGCTGGCTGAAGGTAACAAGCCATCGCTTCATGTGGATGGGTTTGATGCAACCTACACCTGGAATGAGTTTAACGCGATGAAAAAAATAGCCAAAGGTGAAGCCCCCGCCACGGCCCTTGACAGTGTGATACAGGTTGTTGACTCTACTTACCCTGCTAACAGCCTGTTGCTTTATTTTACCAGCAACCATGATGAGAATAGCTGGAACAAGGCCGACTATGGCACCATGCCGGGTGATATTCACGCACCTTTTGCGGTATTTACCCAAACCGCTGGCAAAAGCGTACCGCTTATCTACAGCGGGCAGGAGGAACCTTTCTTAGACAGCATCAGTTTCTTTTACAAAGACACTATTACCTTCAGCAAATTTGAAAGGGCTGAATTTTATAAAGCCCTGCTTAATCTGAGAAAGCGTAATGCTGCACTCTCTGCTGATGCAAACTTTGTAAAACTGAAATCATCAAAGGATGAAGCTATCTACGCATACCTGCGCCAGAAAGGAGATGATACAATAATGGTACTGCTTAACCTGTCTAACCAAAAGCAAACCTTTTCTTTAAACGGAGAACCGGAGGGATCTCCTGAAAACCTTTTTTTGGGAAAGCCGGAGAATATAGAAGCGGAGCAGGATTTTACATTGGAGCCCTGGGGATATGCAGTATATGTGTACTGATAAAACGGGTACATTGAGGTAAGTAGTTTATTGCTTTGTTAAAGACGGAGGCGTTAACAAAAAATTGAAACTGAAAAATTCTTTGGAAAGAAAATCTTCATGAGTTTTAGGCAAACAAGCTTATGAAAATTCTTTACCTGTTCCCATTGCTTTTTTTGATCTCCTGTGAAAATTATCTGCCACATTACGCCGTTGCCACCGCAAAAAATTCATTGTCGGATATACCTGTAAAACCACATACAAGGCCGGTTGATATTTTCTTTAACAACGAAGGGCCAAAAGAGCCTTATTACCGCATTAAAATGGTGGAAGTAACCGGCAGGTTGAGCGCCACACTGGATGAAATGATACTGGCACTGAAAGAGAAAGCAAAAGCCGAAGGCATTGATGCAGTGTTGGTAGATAATCCCGGCAAACAGGCCAACAGCCAGGTATCTGTACCCTTTGGCGAGGGTATTATGAGTTACCAGAAACTGGTGGGTATTGGCTTACGGTATAAGCATACTATTGATTACATGGACCAGCTTGTAAAACGGCAGTCTGTAACGGTATGGGATGAGAATGAAACAGCTTTGAAAAACTTTGATATTGATTTTGATATGAGCGGTAATTGCATCACCAATAATGAAGCTGTAAGGCAATATTTTAATTACAACCTGTACCCTTATGATGCCGGTGATATACACTATGTGCCGCAGAATGGGTGGGGCTATAACCTGGATACTTTTTTACACCAGCTTATTTCTAAAAGGATGGTGATTACACTGGACTATGCATTAACCTGCAACTATACTTATGATGACAGAGGGACGCTGCGTGAAATTAAAATCAAAAAGCCTGATACTGATTACAGCGTACCCGCAAAGCAGGTAATGAAAATTTTTTACAACGCGGATGGCTCAATAGAAAGAAAAGAACTCTTTGAAAAAAAAGAGCGTAAATGGATAGAGCAACCTGTGTACTTCATGAGCGGTAAGCTGATGAAAGTGGAGCGTTTTACCTTTATAAACGGCAAAAAGAAAATGCTGGCAAAGAGCGATTTTACCTATTACAGCAATGATGACTTACCTGCGCCTCTACAGCCTTGATAATTATCCAGCCATTAATGCTTCCAGCTTCTTTTGTATCGCCTGTTTATCAGCCGCTGTTTTAGCCAGCAAAAGCGCCTGTTTAAAATGTGCTGCGGCTTTAAGATTGTCAACACCCGTGTACAGCTCGCCCAGCAGCACAAAATAAAAATGGTTGGCGGCCAGGTTTAGTTTTTCTGCTTCTGTAATAGCAAGCATTCTGTTACGGGCTTTGTACAGCGCATACGTTCTGTTAAGTGCTGCAATGGGGGAGTAGGCTGTTTGCAGTAAGAGATTGTAAAGCTGTAAAATGTTTTCCCATTTTTCCGGGGTGTCTTCTTTATGGGTATGCCAAAAGGCTATGCCTGCCTCAAGATGATATTTTGAAAGCATGCTGCCACTGGCCGCGTTATGAAGAAAATGGGCGCCCTTTGCTATCCAGTCTTTGTTCCATAAATCCGCATCCTGCTCCTCATACAAAACCAGTTCGCCCTGTTGGTTTAGCCTGGCGTCAAACCGGGAGATATGAAAGCACATCAAGGCCAGCAAGGCATTTACACGGGGCTTGCAGGTGGCACTGTTTTCCACCAGCATGGTACAAAGGCGAATGGCTTCCAGGCACAGCTCTTTGCGCAATGTTTGGTTTTGGCTAACGGAATAATAGCCCTCATTAAACAGCAGGTAAATAGTAGTTAATACCGGCGATAACCGCTCTTCTATTTCTGCTGGGCCGGGTATTTCAATACGTACTTTTTCTTCCCGCAGTTTCTCTTTTGCCCTCAGCAGCCGTTTGTTGATGGTTTCTTTGTTGCTTAAAAAAGCGTGGGCTATTTCTTCTATACCAAAGCCGCAAAGTATGCGCAGCGATAAACCTACCTGCGCTTCGGCCGGTATGCAGGGGTGGCAAACGGTAAACATCATCTGCAACTGGCTGTCGCTAATGTTGCCAGGCGATAGATCAATATCATCTTCACCATACATGCCGGAAGCCTGCCGCAATGCCGGGGCAATGTTTTGTTTAAAATGTGCACTGCGCCGCAGGTGGTTAACCGCTTTGTTTTTAGCAACGCTGTACAGCCAGGCCACCGGGTTTTGGGGCATGGCGTCCAGGCCCCAGGTTTGGGCCGCTGTAACAAAAGTTTCGCTGGCAATATCTTCCGCTGTCTCTACCTGTTCAAAGCCAAAATGTTTACAGAGTACCGCTACAATTTTGCGGTACTCTGTTCTGAATAAATGCGGTATCAGTGTTCCGTTATGCATCGGTTGTGCAATCAGGCAGTTTGGTGTACGGATGATATTTTTCTTACTTCCACGCTGTTGCCTTCGCCCAGCAATATAGGGCAGGCTTTTGCCATGCTCACTGCTTCATCAAAGTCTTTCGCCTTAACAATAATAAAACCGGCAAGCGATTCTTTAGTTTCCGCATAAGGGCCATCTGTTATTACGTTGTTGGCCTTTAATACTTTGCCCTCTGTTGATAAGCCTCTGCCGCCTGAAAATTTATTCTGGGCAGCAATACCGCCTACCCAATCGTGGTACATTTTCATATAAACTTCCATTTGCTCTGGTGATGGTTGTGCTTCTTTGGTAAGAAGGTCAAGCCGCATCAGTATAAGATATTCTTCCATTTGTTGCCATTTATGTAAGGTTGCAGAAAACTATTTAAGTTGCTACTTTTTAAGCGGTGCATAGGTTAACAATACAGTGCCGCTTTTAAAGGTTCTTGAATCAATCAGCTCAAGGTCAAGTTTGTGTTTAACATTAGCAAATACCGGCGATCCGCCGCCGATGGCCACCGGGTCAATCATAAAGCCAAATTCATCTACCAGGCCGGCTTCCGCAAACTGCGTAACCAGGCTGCCGCTGCCGAGGATGGTCATGTCGCCGGGCTGTTCCCATTTAAGCCGTTTCATCTCGTCAATCATATCCCTTTTAATAAGCCGGGTGTTTTGCCAGCCTGCTTCATCCAGCGTTTTGGAAAATACAATTTTTTGTGCGTTGTTCATACCCGCTGCTACGTCGGGCATGGTTTCAATGGCCATGGGCGTAGGCCAGTAACAGGCCATCATTTCGTAAGTTTTGCGGCCAAATACCAATGTGCCACCCGGTTTCATACTGTCTGATGCAAATTGGCTTTCTTCCTGCCCGTGCCGGTGCCAGCTAATATCGCCATCCAGTCCCTGGAAATAGCCATCCAGCGTCATAAAATTAAATACGGTTAACTTTCCCATGATACATGGTTTTAAAGGTTAATGAATGTATGAATTGCACCTATGTAACAAATGGGGCGGCATAAACTGGACAAAGAGACAAAAACATTTTTGTACTAAGCTACAGTGCTGCTATTGGGCTTTGGTTGTGTCACTCACTTGTACGCTTTGTACGCTATGCAGCATTGGGCAGCAGGCTGTAACTTTTCGGTGTTCTTTTGTTCAAGGTTTAATGTCAGCGGCCGTTACGTAATTTTTTCTGCGCTTCATCAATTAAACAAATCACCAGGTTTTTACACTTCAACAGACCGGCATCCTGCAACCGGTAACCTGCAACCAGCTTTCGGGTGAGGGATTGAAGCGGATACCCCGGTGAGGCCATCGCAGCAGGGCTTTGTGCCGGAGTATGAGCGGAAAGCCCGACCCCTTGCGCAGCTTGGGGGCACCCCCTAAAAATATTTTTTATCACCCCCACAATGGAAGATTGCTGCCCGGTTTTTCTCTAATCTTTGTAAACCAACAGCTTATCCATAACAGACGTTTTTTTCGCCGGTAATGCCCTGTGTTTTCTTAATTATTTTTTTATTGCATAACCCAAATTTTAATGTGTGCGTATTGGCTGGACGCGCAATTTTGTACAACTGCCTGGCAAAAACACCGGCTTACCTATCCAATGTCCAAGTTCCTATTGATTTGTGCAGTAACCGCTGCATGCTGTACAACTGCTGTACATGCTTCCTCCATCGTAGTTATTGTAACGCCCACGTCAGTTATTCTTGGTGCAGACAGCAGGGGCACTTTTATTGACCTGCGAACGCTGAAACCGGAAAAGAGGAAAGTCTCTAAAATTCACCAGGCCGGCAACTTTTATTTTGCCCTTTGCGGCCTAACCCAAAACTCCATGACCAATTTTGATGCGGCCCGGGTAATCAGCAATTACCTGCAACGGCAGGCTACCCTGCATGCGGCTGTAGAGGCGATGAGCGCCGATCTTTGCAGGCTGCTGAGCATTGAACTAAAACGGCAACAGCAGTTGCATGCTGCGCTTTTTGCTAAAAGCATGGAGTACCGGGACAATATTTTGTCCATAGCTATTATTGGGTGCGACAGTGTCCGGCCCATTGCCAGGCTAGTAAACTTCAGTATACAAAACATGGAAACGCTGCTGGTAAAAGCGGAACAGCCAACCGGGGCGCTTACCGGCCAGGATAACACAAGAGCTTACTGTTTTGGAGAAACTGCCGCCATTAACCATTATATGCAGCACAATAGCGAAACGGTTGAGCCATTGAACCTTGTGGAAAAGCTTATTAAACTGGAAGCCGAAGACCAGCCCCGGTTTGTTGGCGGCCCCATAGACATTTTAGAAGTAAAAGCAGGCCAGGCTATCTGGCATAAAAAGAAGAGGGGTTGCCCCGTGCAGGAGTATTCCTGGTAGTAGGGGGCCGGTTTTGCTGACGCGGCTGACTGGTTATTCTTCTTCCGTAAATTCAAGTATATCGCCGGGCTGGCAATTAAGTGCTTTGCAAATGGCTTCCAGTGTGCTGAAGCGGATGGCTTTAGCCTTGCCGGTTTTTAAAATGGATAAGTTGGCCAATGTTAGGTTTACTTTTTCCGAAAGTTCGTTTAACGACATTTTTCGCCTGGCCATCATAACATCAAGGTTTACTATAATTGGCATAAGTTATACTGTTAATTCGTTTTCAGATTGAATTTCCACCCCCTTCTTAAATACCTGTGAGAAAATAAATACCACACCTGCCAGGAAAATAAATTCGCCGGAGATAAAGTTTTCCCGGGCCATGCCGATTGTTTTTGAAAGCCATTTTACATGCGCATTGTACAGCATGGCCGTAACCCATACCAATAGTATCAGGTAGCTGATTTTCTCCAGTATCCTGGATATTTCCATGGTAAAAGGGCTGGCCAGTTTAATTTTAGACAGCACCCTGGTAACAAGAAAAGCTACATAGGCCTCAAGAATTAATAAGGTAACCATTAGCGAAACTGTACCTGTGTACTGCCACAGGTCATGCTGCCTGATGCTGTATAAATCAAGCCCCATGTAAAGGTTTTTTGCAGCTTCGGGGTTTGAGATGCTGACCACATAGGAAAAAATGATGGCGCCGGCTTTTACCAGCAAGCCGAAAAATACTACCCATGACAGCACGTTCATCGCCGCCAGGATTTGTTCAGTTTTTGTTTTCATAAAAAGAGTTGTTTAAAATTTGAAAACAAATATAGATAAATATTTATTGAAAAACAATAAATATTTTAAGATAATAGGAAAATTATTATTGATGAGCGTGAAGGCTTATTGCTGGCATACTGCGGTGGTAGGGTGGGGTATGCTAAGTAGTGAACGAAGCGATGGATTTCTATCGGGTGAGGTATAGTAAAGCAAACATCGTAATTTGAGTGAGTGACAATTCAGTTTCAATAGAAATGTAAACCATTACAACATGCAACCGGCACAGTTATATTCTCTGATGCTTTTAGCTATGCTCTTTTCCCCTTTCTCCAAAGCCCAGGGTTTAACCCAGCCAAAATCTGCATCTGCTCCACAGGTAAATAAACTGGCTGGCACGTGGAAGCTGGTTGAGTATGCAGACTTTGATTCCGTAGCGGGAAAATGGCAATATGATTATGGGCAACACCCAAAAGGATTTTTTACCTATACCCCAGGCGGTATTGTTAACCTGAATATTTCTGCTGATAGGCCTTTAAAAATCCCGGAAGATTCTGCTAAAAAATATAACATCAACTTATTAAGCTGGCTTTATACAAATTCCCTGGCTACCCTGGTATATAGATACTGACCAACAAAGGCCCTTTATTTTAAAAGGAGATTCTCTGATTATCGGCGACAACAAAACCTGGAAAAGGGTATTGATAAAAGTGGATTGATTAGGCGTTGAGACAAACAGCTTACAACCGCTCTATGTAAAAAACATTTTCTATTGTTGCGGCATAACCGCCCATGTGCCCTTTTGCTTTTATATTAACCCGGCCTTTTAGCCTTATATAGGTTTCATTGAATTGCTCAATGTTTCTCAGGCAGGGCAGTTTACTATCCAGGTTAATCCATAGCGAGGGGAATATTTCACCCGCTTTAGCGCCATCCTTAAGGCCAAGTGCCGATTGTTCAAAGCCCGTGTAATAAATTCCTTCTGTAGCAATCCACTTTCCATGGTATTTATCAAGGTTGGCTTTAAGTTCTGCCATAGGGATATAGGTAACCGTCGCTGTGTCTTTCAACGCAGCTTCGCATACAGTTTTTTGTGCTTTGGGAACAGTAATGCACCCCAAAGCCAACATACAAACAGCAGCCCTTTTAAAAAAGTGTATGATAAGGTTTGTACCCATTTTAGCGTTGCTTATAGCTGATGTTAATAAAAAGCCGGCATCACTCATGCCGCATTTTCATAAAGGTAAACATTCATTGTAGCTGTTACAAGTGTCAGTAACCTCCCGCCTTATTTCTAAGGTTTTGCTGAAAAAAATCATGTAACAACAAATAGAGCCGTAAATTTCAAATACCATTGAGAACCACCAGGTATTAAATCGCGGTTGTTCTTTGCATAAAACATCTCTTAACAAACCATCATCAAACGTTGCCATGAGAGCGTTAAATTTAATTGCACAGATTTCTTTGGATGGCTTTGTGGCTGGTCCAAAAGGAGAATTCGACAACTTTATAGGAGGCGAAGAAAACCTGGCATTTGTGTGCAGCATTATAGATGATGCCGATGCGGCCATGTTTGGACGGGTGTCTTACGAACTTTTAGAAGCATACTGGCCAACTGCCGCGGATAAACCCGACGCTACAGAAAACATCATTAAGTATTCAAACTGGTACAATTCAGCTACCAGGATAGTCTTGTCTAAAACCCTGCAACCGACTACTGCCAATAGCTCTCATATTATCAGCCACAACCTTTTGCATGAAGTAAACGCTATAAAAGAACAACAGGGCAAAAGCATTTTAATTTTTGGCAGTCCTACTGCTGTTCACGAATTGCTTAACATCAATGTCATTGACAATATCTGGCTTATTGTACACCCAGTAATTTTCGGAGATGGCATCCCCCTGTTCAGAAAAACTGAGCGGGTTACAAAGCTTAGCCTTTCGGCATCGCATCAGTTATCCAACGGAACATTGTGCAATAAATACCAGGTGCAGCTATAAGGCAAACTAACCTTAACCTCATTCCCAAAAGGAAGGGCGGAGTAATTTTTATGGGCCCGGCAGGAGGACATCAATTAAGCTGTTGTTGCGTCGCACTCTTGTGCGTTCTGTTCGCTACGCAGCTTTTCCCACCGTATTGGCTTTGTTTCTACCCATCTCAGCAACTGTAGGCTTTCAGTATGAATAATACAAAGCACTACCCAGGTAAGTAAGTCAATCCTAATGTATTCAAGCTAAAAAGTGTTTGGCTATAACACAGATTTTGTCATCCGCATATTTTTACCAAAGCCCCAAATAAACACATTCGTGTTAATTATAAAGCGGGTTTACTTCCAGTTCTTTAAGATCTATGTTACTGTAATTTTTTATTTCATTGTACAGGGTGTCCCGTTCAACAGGTTCTCTTTTTACCTGTTTTATTAAGGTAACCAGTTGGGCGGTGCTAAGGGCAGGTGTTTGCTCCTCGCTGCCGGCCATGGAGTATATTTTGGTGGTATCGTCAATGGTGCCGTCAAGATCGTTAACGCCAAAGCTGAGTGTAAGCTGCGCATTCTGGCGGCCCAGCATAGGCCAGTAAGCTTTAAGGTGTGGAAAGTTATCCATGTACAGCCTTGCCACCGCGTACAGCTTCATGTCTTCCACAACAGCGGTTTCCGGTACATGGCTCATTTCGTTATCCCGGTTCCTGAACTTGAGGGGTATAAATGTGTTGAAGCCGCCGGTTTCATCCTGCAGGGTTCTCAGGCGGTCCATGTGGTCAATACGGTGATGAAATTTTTCTATGTGGCCATAGAGCATGGTAGCGTTGCTGTGCATACCCAGTTGATGGGCCGTACGATGAATGTGCAGCCAGCCTTCCGCGTCTACCTTATCATGGCAAATGAGTGAGCGTATTTCCGGGTGAAATATCTCCGCGCCGCCGCCGGGTAATGATTTAAGGCCGGCCGCATTCAGCATTTTCATGCCTTCTTCAATGCTAACCTTAGCCTTGCGGAACATGTAATCCAGCTCCACAGCAGTAAAGCCTTTTACATGCAGGTCTGGCCGGTGGGCATTTATTTTTTGTATCAGTTCAATAAAGTAGGCCAGGTTCATTTTAGGGTGAACGCCGCCCACTATATGCACTTCGGTAACGGGTTTGCCATCGTATTTTTTTACAATGTCCAGCATTTGGTCAATGCTCAGTTCCCAGCCTTCTTCCCGGTGGGCATACAGGCGGGAATATGAGCAGAATTTGCAGGAGAACACGCAAACATTGGTGGGTTCTATATGAAAGTTGCGGTTGAAATAGGTTTTATTCCCGTGACGGTATTCCCTTACAAAATTGGCCAGTGCACCTACCCAGGGTAAAGATGCTTTTTCAAAAAGAAGAACGCCGTCATCAAAACTAATCCGCTGCTTATTGATAATTTTTTCGCCGATGCCTTTAAGCTCATTGTCCTTTACTGATTCCACAATTTTCTCCGCATGGTTCATTGCTGCTGTCATACTTCCGGTTTTGCCCGCAAAGTTATTGCTGAAACAAATATAGCCGGCTGTTTTGTGAATTTGTTGGGTGGTGGCCGGTTGCAGGTAGCTGGGTGCATGAGGTCAGGCTCATTGCTGTCACCGATCCTAAAAGGGCTGAAAAGCTGCCATAAAAACCGGACGCAGAAGTGAGTGACACAACGAAGCCCAATTCATATTCCCCTGTCCGTCCAATAATAATCGCTTTACTGCTGCGGAGCAGCGGTTGGCTTTAGTTGAGTTTAATTAACTTTTGCGTTACCTCTTTATCAGTATAAATCAACCGCATAAAATACACCCCGGAAGCCAGGTTAGGCAGGTTAATGTATATGGACGATGGCGGTGCTGTGCTGTATTGCTGGCGGTAAACCAACTGGCCTGTTGCGCTGTACACATTAATGCCCTTTAGCTGTGTGGGCGGTTGCAGGTGCTGCACCAATACCTGGTTGCTGAAGGGGTTGGGATAAATAAGATAACCGTTTTGCTTGAGCAATACGGGGACGGTTTTGGTGTAAATATTCACGTTGTCAATAAACACATTGTTCTCGTAGTTTACCGTGTTACGGAATTTTACTACCAGGTCGCCGGTAGTGCCGGTATAGGGCGTAAGGTTAATGGAATCGTTGCGCCATTGGGTGGAAGTGGGGAAGAATTCAGTTTCCCTTTCTCCGGGAACGGTAACCAGTTCTGTACCCCACTTTTTATACACTTCGGTAAAAGTTTGGCCACAATTGGTACTGATGAGCACGGTAAGCGTGTCCAAGGGAATGTCGGTGGAGCCGGGGTCGCTGTAAGTAGCCGCGGCCACGTCAAACTTCAGGAATACGGAATCCACATTTTCGTAACTCATGCGGGGCATGATCAGTTCATCGGTATTATCAAAAGCCTGGTAATTAAAGTTGTTGATGTAGGCCGAGGCATTGCCGGATTTGGCAGCCTGCGTGGTGCGCTGCCAGGTAATGTCATCTGCGGGCGCCTGCAAAATGCTCCAGTTGGCAGGAGGGAAGGTGGTACCCTCAAAGCCTTCGGTTAACGGCAATGCTGCCGGTGAAAGTACGGTAAGCGTAGTTTGAATGCTGTTGTTGGCGGCGTTTTGGTCGGCGCCGTTGTTGGGACTGGAGACGGTAACCTGCAAAATGTTGTCGCCTTCACCTGGTGTAAAAGACGGGAAACGGATAATAGCAGAAGCTGATACAGGCAGGTTTACATTCGCTGTCACTGTTGACACAGATTGGCCATTTACCCTAAGCTCTGCCCGTACAGAAGTAAGGGTAGTGGTGCCTGCATTGGTAACAATAAAACTGGGGGTAATAGGTGTTATACATTGTAATTCAGAAGGATAGGCGGAGGATTCACAATCAATGGTTTCTATGCTGCCGGGATTTACAAATGCCGTAGCCGCGGCATCCAGCGCCGGTAAATTAGCGGGCAGTGTGGCGGTAACGGAAGCAGTAAGCGTTTCCCGAAGATTGTCCAGCACCCATTCCATACGTTCTACCTGCTTGGTGGTAAACATGTTGTAGCAGGCATCGTCGGTATAGTCCATATAGTTCTGGTACATCCTGCCCGGCGCTGTTGGCGAACAGGCATCAGTTTGTATACCTACAGGGCAACCACCGGTTGAGCGGCCCATGTTGGGGGTATCGCCAATATCGTCAGCGGTATTGCCCTGACCGGGCGGATTAAATAAACCTGCGGGCAATAAGTTGCCGGTCAACTGGTCAAAATCATCTCCATCACAACCATTGTCATCCCCCCATATATGGTAGAGGCCGAAGAAGTGGCCTGTTTCGTGAACCAGCGTTCTGCCCAGGTTATAGGATGGGTCAACATAGCAGCTATTGCCACCCCATCCTAAGATATTTATGCAAACACCCTGTTGGTTCATGGCGTCTGTTTCAGGAAAAGTGGCATAACCCAATATCCCGGAAGAGTTATTGCCCACCCATATATTGAAGTAGCGGGAGGCATCCCATGCATCCAGGCCGCCCAGGGCGTTAAACTTAATGGCATCTTCGGTTGCGGCAGAGCTAAACTCCACATTGCTGTTTCTTCTTTCTATGCCGCTGGTAAGGCCACCACCGGGGGTGCGCCTGGCTAATACAAACTGTATTTTGCTTTTGGCAAACAACGGTTTAAAAGCCGGTGGTATATTGTTGCTGTCAGCATTAAGGCCCGCGAAATCCTGGTTAAGTTGCGCTATCTGCTGCTCAACATCAGCATCGCTTACCTGTGTGGAAAAAGGCAATACAATGTGCACCACCACCGGAATGTAAACAGGGCCCGCGGTTTCTTTTGTGCCGGTGTGCGTTTGCACCGTTCCATTACCGGCTGCCGGATTTTTTTTGCCGGCAGAAACCGAAGGGGTACTTTTTGCCATTGGCAGTTGCTTCCAGGCGGCCAGGTGTTCCATGGTGGCGCAACGGATAAGCGTTTTGCTGCCGGTGGTGTTTTGGTTAGCAGTTTTTTTCTGAGCCAGCGATTCAAATGTTCCTGCCAAAACGCAGGCGCACAGAATAAAGAATACCTTTTTCAACAGAATAAGTTTTAAAATAAAATGATGCCCGGTATAATCATTACTGAAAGTCAAGACGTTGTTCGCCGGGTTTTCGCTGCCTGTATCTGCCAACGCCTCATTTTTATATACGTATGTTGTTTATACTTGTTTGTGTCCAGCCAGCTTACCGTGTAAAATGCATTTTTAGATACCGGCCCCGGTTTTTCATGGAATCATCGTTGCGTCGCAATCCGTTCATCGTTCGGTTCATTGGGCGGCTTTTCAGCCCGGGTAGAGAATATCGAACAAGGAACAAGGAATGTTGAATACAGAACGAAACCCCCCCACTGACTACTCACCACTCACCATTCACCCCCTCAAATAATAATACCCGCGATGGTAGCGGAAAGGTACGAGGCCAGCGTACCGCAAAGCAAGGCTTTAAGGCCAAGTTTTGCCAGGTCTGTACGGCGGCCCGGGGCCAGTTCCCCAATACCGCCAATCTGCATGCCCACACTGCTAAGGTTGGCAAAGCCACAAATGGCGATGCTTACAATCAGCAGCCCTTTCTCTGAAACAACTGCCACATGAGAGCTGATATTTTTATCTGTGAGGTTTTTAAAAGCTACAAATTCGTTGATGGTAATTTTTTGTCCCAGCAGGGTAGCTACGCTGTTTACATCTTCTGCCGGTACACCCATGGCCCAGGCAAAGGGGTAAAACAGTTTACCGAATATCCAGTTAAGGCTTAAATCGAAATTGGGGTTAAAAAGGTGGCCGGTGCGTATAAGAATAAAATCCAGCAGGGCAATAACGGCAATAAAGCCAATAAGCATGGCAATAACATTCATGGCTATCTTAAAGCCATCCCCGGCGCCGTGGGAGATAGCGTCAATAACATTGGTGTAGTTGCTTTCCACTTTTAGTTTTACGTTACCCATGGTTTGGCTTTCTTCCGTTTCAGGCCACACTATTTTGGATATTACCAAAGCACCCGGCGCCGCCATAAGGCTGGCTGTAATAAGCTTGGGCGCAAGGTCAAGCCCGGCTGCGGCGCCCATATTGGCATATACCACCATAATGCCGCCAGCAATACAGGCCAGGCTGCCGCTCATGCTGGCCAGCAGTTCACTGCGTGTCATGCCCTGGAGGTAGGGGCGTATCATTACCTGCGCTTCCACCTGGCCTACAAAAGCGCTGGCCACATTGCTCAACGCTTCGGCGCCGCTTACACGCATCAAAATATTCATAGCACGGGCAATAACCGAAACAATGCGCTGCATAATGCCGAAATGATATAATATAGCCACCAGTGCGCAAACCAGTATAATGGTGGCCGTTACGTTAAATGCGAATACAAAACCGCCCGCCGCATAATTTATGAAAGAGCCGGGCGCCGCCTCAATGGCAAGGCCGCTGTACACAAAAGAGGCGCCCTGCCGTGCAAACTCTTCAATACGCTGCATGCCGTGCCCAAGTTTGGTAAAAAAGCGTTGCACTATTTCCACCTTAAAAACGAGGAAGGCGATAACCGCCTGTAATGCTATGCCGGTTACAACCAACCGCACATTGATTTTTTTCCTGTTGTTCGAAAATAAAAAAGCTAATCCCAGTATTAAAGCAATGCCTAATAAACCATGAAATCTTTGCATATCAGCAGTTACAGTTTTGTATGGTAATGAAGATAGCCATTTTTCGCCCCAAAATAATGTTTATGCCGTAATGTTTACGGGCATGCGCCTAAAGTGTATATCAACTGCTTAAAATCATCGGCCTGTACGGATTTTTTGCATAATGCCTGCAAACAGGGCGGAGAAATCTTCAGATACGTTAAAGCGCAATATCAATGGAATAAAAATAGCTGCAAAAAGTGTTGACCTTACAGCCACATCCAGGTAAATATTACCCATAAAAGGTAACAGGTAGCACAGCAGCGTTACAATGCCGGCTATCAGTATTACTGTGGCTGTTTTTGCCGTAAAGGGTTGCAGCCGGTAAGCCTTCATAATAAAAAGGTACCGGGCTACATTCAATGCCAGGAAGCCAATAAAATTGGCCCATGCCGAACCGATAACACCAAACCTGCGGATTAAAAAGTAGTTGAGCGGTATGGCAAAGAGTACAAATAACGTATTACTGGCAAAGTCTAATTTCCAGTATTTGGAAAGTATGAGTATCTGGGAGTTCATGCCCGTACCCAAATCAACCAGTTTGGCTATGCCCATAATAAGCACAATGGTTTTCATGGGGCTGTATTCAGGGCCCAGGTATGCAATGGCGCTGTTCATGTTAACCATGCACAACCCCCAAATGCCCAGTCCTGCTATCAGCAGGTTAAGGGATGTTTTTTGGTACAGCTCTTTTATTTTACCAAGGTCTTTATTCTTCCATGCCTCGGCGATAATGGGCGTGGCTATGGATGTCATGCTGCGTTGCGGCACCTCCATAATACTGATAAAATAGGTAGCATACGTAAACACCGCTACATCCACCAGGCCTTTTAAAGACTGGCTGGAAATGATAATACCGTCAATAGTGCGGGAAACAACATTCAGCAGTTGCCCGGCATAGATGAACATGCTGAACGCGAATATTTTTTTATAGATGCGTTTGGTAAGATTGCTGAAAGAAAAATTAAGCGGCAGTTGCCCTGCCTTTCTGAATACGGTAATGAGAATGAAGCCTGCCGGAAAGTAAATAAAGGAATAGCCAATAAAAAATTCGTGGATGTTGATCCATTTAAAAATAAGAAAAGCCAGCAGCAAGGAGGTGATGAGCCTGAAGCCCACTTCTTTCAAAAAATTGGATATTACCGTTCGCCGCAGGCTCCACGCATAAGCTTCTGCCAGGTTAAGGATGGCAAGGCTGATGGTAATGGGATAGATAAGATCGTAATAAGGTAAAAACAAAGGCGACCTTGCCCCGAATTTACGCAGTATAAAATCCTTAAAATAAATGGTTGCCCAGAGAAAAATAACGGTGCCAACCAGGGTAAGAAGTATGGTAACAAAAGGAAGGTCGTTCTTTTTATCGGGCAGGTATGATTTGTAGAAAGGGTAGAACTTGTAAATAATGGGCATACTTCCAAAAGTACAAACCGCGGCGAACAGCATTCCAAAATCCAGCAACAGCCTGGAAAGCCCTATTTGTTCATTGGTTAAAAAATGAGGAAAGAGAATAAAGAAATTAAGCCCGCCAATAGCAAACCCCAGGTACGTAAATATGGAAGAGTAAATGCTTTGTTTTCTGATAATCCCCATTCAACTAAAATATAGGCAGCAAAAAAACAACTATTCAGGGAATAAACCTTTTAAATTATCGGGAGGTGAGGGGGGAGTGGTGAGTGGTGAATAGTGAATGGTGAATAGTGAATGGTGAGTGGGGGGCTTTTTCATTCTTCATTCAAAATTCCTTGTTCCTTGTTCGATATTCTCTGCCCGGGTCTGAAAAGCTGCCCAATGAACAGAACGATGAAAGGATTGCGACGCAACGATGATTCCATGAAAATATGTGGCTGGTATCCAAAAATAAAAGATTGCGGATGTTTTTTATTGAAAACTACATATCCAAAAACAACAAAGGGCGCTGGGGCCCTTTGCATTTGTTGTTCCGATAAGATATTAGCGTGCAGTGGTATCTGCGTTCATTGTTGTATCGGGTGTTACGGTTGTGGTATCGGGCGTTATGCCTGGCTCGGTAATGGCTGAGTCTGTAGAAACATCTGTACTGCCCTCCTGGTTACCACAACCGGCCACCGTTATGCCGGCGGCCAAAACTAAAATAGCGATTGTTTTTTTCATAGATTATGCTTTAGGTTATAAAATGCTTAATGGCTTTAAACAGCGTTGTCGCCGCTTTCTTTCCTGTTGTTGGCAGGCTCAATAAACTCAGGCTGGTTTTTGTATTTCTTATCATCCTGCCCAGGCCTGGGGTATTGGTTGCCCTGCCCTGCCTTGTTGGTATTTACTATAGAAGTGTCTTCATTATCCTTATTGGCTTCTATTGGTTTTTTGTTTGCCTCTGTGGTTTTCATACGCTTCATTTTAGTATCAATTGTCCAATAACCATACCTGCTGTCTAAATGTTTACCGAAATGAAATTCACGGGAAGAATGTCAACAGGTTGCGGAATAATCTACACTGAAGAAAAGTTTGTACAGCAATAAGACAGGCCTGTTATTTATTGTTTTTCAAATGGTTATAAGCTAACTCCTTCACACTCACCCTGTGGCATAGTATTTTAACTATTGCTGTTGTTATCATTTTTTAAAATTATAAACCATATTTTATGAGAAGTATCTTGTATATCATAGCTGTAATCCTGGTAATAGGCTGGGCGCTTGGTTTTTTTGTTTACAGTACCGGTGGCCTTATCCATATCCTGATTGTATTAGCTGTTATTTCATTATTGCTGGGCCTGATAGGGCGTGGCAGAGTTGAATAAAACAGAAGAAACAAGATGTAATAAAGCAGGGCAACCGTTAAGTGCTCTGCTTTTTTGCATAGGTAAATACTTATATGCAGCCTGCTTACGGTAAGATGAACAAGGGGCTGCGGAATTCGTTGCAGTAAATATTATCTCTTATGAAAACACAAAATAAGGCTCCCCTTAGCTTATACCTGTCAGTAGCGTTAGTGATAGCCTTAGCGGTGTTATTATTTTCCTGGCAATTGGTAAGCAACTATACCGAAAGTGCTGAACTTTCGGCAGGGCCAGCAGGCATTAGTCTTGGGGGGATGATTCAGCTTTTTTATTGGGTTTGTGGTGCGGCAATAGCGTTGACGATAGTAGCCCTGTGGATACTACTAAAAAAAGGCGGCGCGGCATCTTCTGCTGATATTTTAAAAGATGAAATAGTTACACTAAAGAAACGCCTGCAGCAGGTTGAAGAAGATAGCCGCAGGCAGGAAGAAACTTTGCGTAACGAAAAATTTATCTCTGCCGGCCGGGTAGCGGAAGGTATTGCTCATGAAGTGAAAAATCCGCTTACATCCATTAACCTGGCATTACGGCAGATAAGGGAAGAGGATATACCGCCGGAACGTACGCTTTACCTACTTTCTATGATTGAGCGCAGCAGCGAACGTATTAACCACCTGGTGATGGAACTGCTTAAATCAACCAAAAGCGAGGAGGTGAAGCTTTCCGTTATTGGTATGGATGACCTGGTTAATGATGTTGTGGAACTGGCCCGGGACCGTGTTGCCTTAACAGGTATTAAAATAACCAAGGAATACCAGCTTGATGACTGTGAGGTGAAAATAGATGAAGAAAAAGTAAAAACAGCATTACTCAACATTGTAATTAACGCGGTTGAAGCCATGGAGCCAGGAAAAGGTGTGCTTAAGCTGGGCACCAAAACCGATAAGGAGTTCTGTTATTTTACTGTAGAAGATAATGGGCATGGCATGGACAGCACTATGGTGGAAAGGATATTTGAACCTTATTTTACCAATAAAGAAAAGGGCACGGGCCTTGGATTAACCAGCAGCCAGAACATTGTAATAATGCATAAAGGCCGCATTGATGTAAAAAGCGAACCCGGTAAAGGATCCCGTTTTATTGTAGCCCTGCCCAAGGTGTAATTAATTTTTTGCTTAAAAAAATTACCTGGCATAAGTTTCATATTTTGTTTGTTGGCAAGACTTTGGTATGAATTTTTTTATTAGTCGTAAAAATACTTTTTATGGAAAAAACGCTGCTGCATAAAAGCGTACTGGTTATTGATGATGATACCAGTATAGGCGAACTGTTGCAGTCCTTTCTTGAGAAGCATAACTGTACTGTAACAGTTGCACATTCCGGCAAAAGCGGCCTGGAACAATGTAAAAACCACCACTTTGATTTTGTTTTGTGCGATTTCAGGCTGGGGGATAAAAATGGTTTTGAAATGCTGGAGGCTGTCAGGGCTATTCAGCCTGGTGCCAAAGTAATTATCATAACGGCCTATTCCGAGGTAAAGACTGCTGTAGCGGCCATTAAAATGGGGGCCGTGGACTTTATAACCAAACCACTGGTGCCGGATGAATTGCTGGCCATTTTAAAACAGGGCGGAAGCAATTCCACAAACGGAAAAGTGCACCATGCCCCCGAAACCACTACGTTACCGGGATTTTGGGCCAGCCAGTCGCCGGTAATGAAAGAACTGTACGATGAAATGGAGCTGATAGCCCCTGTGGATTACAGTGTTATTATTTACGGCGAAAGCGGTACGGGTAAAGAGATGATGGCACGGGCTATACACGCCAAAAGCAAAAGAAAATTTGAGCCATTTGTGGCGCTTGACTGCGGCACGCTTTCGAAAGAGCTTGCTGCCAGCGAACTTTTTGGACACGTTAAGGGTTCTTTTACCGGCGCCCATTCAGATAAGGTTGGCCAATTCGAGCAGGCCAACAACGGTACTTTATTCCTTGATGAAATTGGCAACCTGCCGCTGGATGTTCAGGCTTCTCTTTTAAGGGTGGTGCAGGAACGAAAATACCGCCGCATTGGTGACAGCAAGGAACATTACATTAACGTACGGATACTCGTGGCTTCTAACGAAAACCTTCAACTGGCTTACCAGAAAGGCAGTTTCAGGGAGGATTTGTACCACCGGTTCAATGAATTTAAAATGAACCTGCCGCCATTGCGTAACCGTAAGGAAGATATAATGCCATTGGCCACCTGGTTTTTGATGCAGGTTAATAAAGACCTTGATAAAAGCATCAACAGCTTTAGTGAAGAGGTGCAGGAAACTTTTTTGGAATATTCCTGGCCGGGCAACCTGAGGGAGTTAAAGAATATTGTGCGCCGGGCGGCGCTATTAACCAAAGGGGAAATTATTACCCGCGACAGCCTGCCTATAGAATTGTTCTCCGTTACCCTGCCGGCTGATGATAATACGGAAGCAGAAGCTGATGCCGGTCAAAATCTCAAAAAAGTTATTGCGAGAACTGAAAAAGAAATCATTCTCAACATATTAAGCCAGGTTAAGAATAACAAAACCAAGGCAGCGGCGGTGTTAAAAATTGACCGTAAAACGCTGTACAATAAACTAAAGGAATTTGGCATAATACCTGCAAAAGCTTTAAGAGAAAACCCAGATATATGAAAAGTTCAACAGAAGAAATGACGACAACCTCCCAGGTAGTAGAAAGGCTTAGAAAAAATGGTGACGATAATGAGTTCAGATGGAAAGACGGCAGCTTTGTTGCTGCCGGTAAAAACTACCAGCCGGAAGACTTGAAAATTGTAAAAACTTACCGTTTTGAAGGTTTTTCAGACCCTTCAGATACAGCGGTACTGTACGTAATTAAAACCAATGATAATGTTTTGGGCTACTCGCTGGATGCCTATGGCGTATACAGCAATCACGATGACGAGCAAGGGTATGACAACGCCATAAGAATGATTCCTGTTGCCAACCGCGATGAGCAACTTTTGTTTGAAGTGTAATTGAATAATTTGACGTGTTGAGAACTTCCCGCAGCCCTGCTGTGAGGAAGTTCTTTGTTTACAGGGGCTTTAGGATTAACTGTTTGCTTTTACGCACAAAAAAACTCTCACTGTAACATAGTGAGAGTTTTTTCAATGCTATTTTACTTACGCTACAGCCTTCTTAACCAGGTCTGCCGCTTCGCTTAGTTGTATAGCTGATTGTACTTTTAAACCGCTTTCATCAATCAGTTTCTTGGCTTCTTCGGCATTGGTGCCTTGCAGGCGCACAATGATGGGTATGTTTATGTTGCCCAGTTTATTGTAAGCCTCAATAACACCTGCTGCCACACGGTCGCAACGCACAATACCACCAAAAATATTGATGAGGATAGCTTTTACATTCGGGTCTTTCATAATAATACGAAAGCCTGCTTCTACGGTTTGCGCATTGGCGGTGCCGCCTACATCTAAAAAGTTGGCAGGTTCGCCACCGCTCAGTTTAATCATGTCCATCGTAGCCATAGCCAGTCCGGCGCCATTTACCATACAGCCCACATTGCCATCCAGTTTTACAAAGTTCAGGTTATAGCGGCCGGCTTCCACTTCGGTGGGGTCTTCTTCCGTAATATCCCTTAAAGATGCAAGGTCGTTATGGCGCATCAATGCATTCTCGTCAAGGTTCATTTTACAGTCAACCGCTATAATTTTTTCATCGCTGGTTTTAAACAGCGGGTTAATTTCCAGCATGCTGCAGTCAAGGCCCACATAAGCATTGTACAGGTTGGTAACAAACTTTACGCAGCTTTTAAAAGCCTCGCCGCTAAGGCCAAGGTTAAAAGCTATTTTTCTTGCCTGGAAGGGTTGTAAACCACCGGAGGGGTGTACCCATTCCTTATAAATTTTTTCAGGAGTTTCATGCGCAACATCTTCAATGTTTACGCCGCCTTCGGTGCTGTACATCACCACATTTTGCCCCTTGGTCCTGTCAAGCAGTATAGAAAGGTAAAACTCTTTTACTTCATTGGGGCCTTTGTAATACACATCCTGCGCCACCAAAATCTTGTTCACTTTTTTTCCAGCCGGGCCTGTTTGAATAGTAACCAGCGTACCACCCAAAATGTTTCTTGCAATGGTAGCAATATCTTCTACGCTTTTACCAACAGCCACGCCTTTCTGCTCCGTGCCTTCAATTTTTCCCTTACCACGGCCACCCGCATGTATCTGCGCTTTAACCACCGCAAAGTTGTTATTGGTTTGTGTCTTTATCTGGCGGTAGGCTTCTTCCGCGGCCATTACACTTTCAACTGCTATGCCTTCCTGTACCGGTACGTTGTACTTTTTCAGTAGCTCTTTGGCTTGATATTCGTGAAGATTCATGGGATAAAAATTTGTGTTGGCGAAGATAGGGGAAACAGTTTATAGTTACCGGCATGGCGTGTATTTCAAAAGTTCATCCCGTTAAATATCCTGTAACAGCGGCTTTGCCGCCTCTTTTTTATGGGGCCGACCCCCATGTGCTAACCACCACAAATGCAGGGATGGTGACGGGCAGCGCAAGATGGCCTAATTGCCTTTACTCCCCAGCTTATGCATTTTTGCCGCATTGACTCTATAACCCCACTCACTTTTTGTCTTTATGGCCTACTGTCTTTTTGCCTCTATGCTCATTAACTTCTTGACTCATTGACTTTCTTTATGTACCCGGCAGGAGGTACTGCTATTGGGCTATGGTTGTGTCACTCACTTGTACGCCTTGTCCGCTACGCAGCTTTGCCCGCAGGGTAGCGGGTGTTGCAATTAATGAACTGTTAGTAAAAAATGCTCAACATTAGTGCGTGGCCCCTGCATTTACCAGTGTTTCTTCAATATCTGTAAATCCTTTTTTCTTTGCCCAGGCCAAAGGTGTTGCCCACAAAGCTCCTGCTGCGCTTGTATTGGCTCCGTGTTTAAGTAAAAGCGTTACCATTTCATGCTGCCCCCACCTGGCGGCCATACCCAAGGGTGTACTTTGATATTCTTCGTCAACAGCGTTTATTCCGGCGCCATATTTTAGCAGCAGTTCAGCTTTGGCAATGTTTCCTTTTTGCGCCATGTCATGAAGAAGGGTAACATGGTGCCAGCTCATGGTATTGGGGTTCATACCTTTTTGCATAATGTAGGGGGCGCCGTCGTTGTGTTCAAAATAATAAAATTGCGCCCATTTAAGTATGTCCGGAACTTTGGCCCCATAGCTCATTAATAAATCAATCATCGGTCGGTTGTTTTCTTTTACAGCAAACAGCAAAATTCCTTCGCCCCAGAAGTATGTTTCATCTTTTGCAAACTCCGGGTGCTGTTGCAGTATTGCTTCGGTCTTTTCTAAATCGTTGCTGTCAACTGCTTTTTCAAATTCAACCTGTTCAGCCGTTCTGTTGAAAATGATTTCTCCGTTGTCGCCTTTAAACTTTTGTAGCAAACCATCGCTGGCATATTCGCTTAATAAAGCGGTTATTTCAAAGTATTCCCTGTCTTGCGCTATTGTTTGCAGCGGGTCTAAAAAAGGATAAATTTTATAACCGGCATCATACGCTCCGTTGCTTAATAAGAATTTTACTAACTCAATATGCCCTTGCCGCACAGCAAAATGAATAGGTGGTGTATAGTTGTACTGGGCATACATTAGTTGGGGGCATTCTTCAGCCATTCTCTTTACTGTTTCCAGGTTGCCATTTTTACTTGCCACTAAAACATCCCACACTTTTGAAGTGGTGGAGATAATGCCATCAGAAAGTTTTACCGGCAGGTTTAGCTTCAATTCAATTGGCTTTATCATGGTGTTGCAGATATTTAGCTTTTATATTTTCTGCCCAGTTTACAAAGTCGTAAAATACTTTGGGCTTACTATCACCATATCTAAAATTAAGATTCAAAGTTGTATCAAGAGAAAACAAAAAGCAAGCTATGTAACCCCTTGGTTGAATGCAGGTTTGCCAGCTTGCCTCAAGCTCCGTAGGAGCGGCATGTTAGTAGCTGGTTGATAAAGCATAATTTCTTTCTGCAAAGCCTCGTAGAGGCGGTATGTTATTCAGGGTGTGTTACCGGGTGATATTTGCATTAATCATTCCGCAGGTTATCAGCCTGCCTAACGTATCGCACCTACGGCGCTCCATTACCTGATGTTTACCGTTGCTGCTACTAACATGCCGCCCCGATGGGGCTTTGTTGTTCAATGTTCGTTTGTTCAAAGTTTAATGTTAGAAGGCATTGAATTTGTCCTTCACTTCATCAACCAATCAAATCAGCAATCTTTTACCCCTCAACAGACCGGTAACCTGTATCCTGCAACTGGCAACGGGTTTTCGGGTGAGGGATTGAAGCGGTTACCCCGGTGAGGCCATCGCAGCCGGGCTTTTGTGCCGGAGTAATAGCGGAAAGCCCGGCCCGAGGTACGAGGGACACCCCCTGAAAATTCCTTTTATTCCAAGCTTTAGCTTGCTAACATTGTCAAGCTAACATTGCCGCACCGATGAATATATTTGTAGCAAACAACATAATTTATGACAAGCGCTGAACTTTACAATAACTACCGTAATAAAATGCAACGTATTGCCGATGTGAAATACGCGGCGGCTGTTTTACAGTGGGACCAGGAAACTTACCTGCCTGCCAAGGGCGCTGGTGCAAGGGCCCGGCAACTGGCTACATTATCTGAAACGGCGCATGGCTTATTTACGGATGAAAAACTGGGGGCCCTGTTGCATGAACTTAGTGGCACGCCGGGCTTATCAGTCATTGAAGCAAGGAATGTGGCGGTTACGCTGGAGGAATACGATAAGCAGAAGAAATTCAGCGCAGCCTTTGTACGGGAAATGAGCGAATCTGTATCCGCCGCGTTTTATGCATGGATGGATGCCAGGAAACAAAACAGTTTTGCAATATTTGAACCGGCGCTGGATAAACTGGTAAGCCTTAAACGGCAGGAGGCTGAACTGCTGGGCTATAAAGAGCACCCATACAATGCCCTGCTGAACGAGTATGAAAAAGGCGCAACCGTAGCCATGCTGGATAAACTGTTTAACGACATAACCGGGCCGTTGAAAGAATTGATGCAGCAGGCACAGTCAATTATGGTGGATGATGCCTTTTTACACCAGCTTTACCCAAAAAAAGAACAATGGGACTGGGGCATGTATCTTGTTAAAGAACTTGGCTTTGACCTGGACGCAGGCCGTCAGGATATTTCTGAACATCCCTTTACTACCAACTTCTCCGCAAGGGATGTGCGGCTTACCACCCGCATTGATGAGCATGACTTTGCCAACATGACCTGGAGCTGCATACACGAAGCCGGCCACGGCCTGTATGAACAGGGCTTGCCTGATGAGGAATATGGCCTGCCTTCCGGTGAGTATGCATCCTTAAGCATCCACGAATCCCAGAGCAGGCTTTGGGAAAATTGTGTGGGCCGCAGCAAGGCTTTCTGGAAGCATTACCTGCCGCAACTGAAAAAGTTCTTCCCTAAGCAGTTAGAAAGCGTTGAGGTGGAGCAGTTTTTCAGGGCGATTAATAAAGTACAGCCTTCCTTTATACGTACAGAAGCTGATGAGATAAGCTACCACTTTCATGTTAAAGTGCGCTACCTGGTAGAAAAACAGATTATGGAAGGCAGCCTGGCAACAGCCGATATTCCCAAGCGGTGGAACCAACTGTACAAAGAGAACCTGGGTGTGGATGTACCGGATGATAAAAGGGGCTGCCTGCAGGATGTACACTGGAGCCACGGAAGCTTTGGATATTTTCCTACCTACAGCCTGGGCAGCTTTTATGCGGCACAGTTGTTTGAGAAAGCAAGCCAGGATATAGAGGGGCTGGAAGATAAAATAGCATCCGGAGATACGGCGCAACTGTTGAAATGGCTGCGCACCCATTTGCACTGTTATGGAAAACAATTTGAAAGCGAAGAATTAATAAAAAAGATAACAGGCGAAAATTTAAATTTTAATCGTTTTATAAACTACCTGCACTTAAAATTTAAGCCATAATATTTTTTTGATTGGCAGTTTATGTGCATTTTCGCATAACATCCAATATATTAATAACCTTTTAGATATAAACACTTATTTAGCCTCTGAAAAAACCGATTCTTCTAAGATGAATTCAATTCCAGGTCAGGACAACTAAGACAGCTAATTTTCAACAGGCATATTCTGCAACCCTATTGATGTAATAGTGTTGCGGAGATATATCTGAAAGGGGGAGTTTAAAATCAAATATCCGAAAATTGAAAAACCTGCAACCCTTCGTGCGGTGTGCAAGCGTAACACTACTGCTATGTTTTGTATGCAGTTTTGTGTGGGCACAGCCAAAGGCAGCATTTACGGCTAACATAACTTCGGGTTGTCCACCGCTTGTGGTACAGTTCCAGGATAATTCCACCGGTAACCCCACCGGGTACAGGTGGGATTTGGGCAACGGCGATGTATCTACAGAGCAAAACCCAGGCGCTATTTATGTTTCTCCCGGTACTTATAATGTAAAACTGGTGGTTACTGGTGCTGATGGCAAAGACTCCCTTTTAAAAACCGGCTACATTGTTGTTTATGCCCTGCCCGCGATAGATTTTTCCGCTGCCACATTAACTGGTTGTGCGCCGCTTGAAGTGGTATTTACAGATAAAAGCACAGCAGGTTCCGGCAGCATTGTAGAACGTATATGGGATTTTGGTGACGGTAAAATTTCAACCAGTACAAACCCTTCCACTATATATATTGTTGCAGACACATTCAGCGTAGCGCTGACCTTGCGTAACAGTTTTGGGTGCCGGCAAACAGTTCAGCTTACGGATTATATCACTGTAAACGGGGGCATGCAGTCAGGCTTTTCTTACAGTTATATCAATGCCTGCAAACCACCCACACCGGTTTCTTTGGTAAACGAAACCACCCCCCTGGCCAACTACACTTATCAATGGCTCTTTGGAGACGGTTCTACAGCTTCATCCCTAAACCCTTCTTATACCTATACCCGGGCAGGGGATTTTAATGTGCAGCTTATTACCTCTGATGAGTTTGGCTGTTCAGATACCGCTGCTAAAACTATCTCTATCGGCACCGTAAAGGCCGATTTTTCTTTGCCTGCCAATACTTGCGTAAATGGCGCCTCTGTTTTTACCAATGCTTCGGCGCCCCGCCCTACCAGTGCAACCTGGTATTTTGGCGATGGCAGTACTGCTACAGGTATTGATGCCAGCCATAGTTTTAAGTCACCCGGCGATTATACGGTTAAACTGGTGGCCGATTTTGGAAGCTGTGTTGATTCCATTACAAAAACAATCACCATATCCAACAAACCGGTTATCGCTTTTAATACAATCGGAACACTTGAAACATGCACCATTCCCAACACGGTGCAGTTTACCAACACCAGCACAGGCGCATCCGCCTATCAATGGTATTTTGGAGATGGCGGCACAGCATTAACTGCCAACGCTTCGCACACCTATACCGAAAAAGGCGATTACGATGTAAAGCTGGTGGCGGTTACGGATGGCGGTTGCACAGATTCCCTCGTTAAAAAAGCACTGGTAAAGATTGGCCCGCCAAAAATTACCAAATTTCAAAACCTACCTGCAAAAGTCTGTCTGCCAGCTACAGTTAAGTTTGAACCTGTCATCAACTCGCCGGAACCAATTACTACCTATGTGTGGAGCTTTGGCGACGGTACCACTTCCAACGAAGCTTCGCCTTCCCATGCCTATACTTTGCCCGGCTCTTATACCGTATCGCTTATTGCAACTACAGCCAGCGGTTGTGCGGATACATTAAAGTATGCCAACGCTGTGGTTGCGGGCGAAAAGCCTAAAGCCGCTTTTTCTGCAGACCCGCTGGAAAGCTGTGCCAGGCTCCCTATCAAATTTAAAGACCTATCTACCGGAAAAATTACTGACTGGTTCTGGAACTTTGGCGACGGCACTTCATCCACACTGCAAAACCCATCACATATTTATAAAGATACCGGCCACTTCTCCATAACACTAACCGTAATGAGTGCTGGTTGCGAAGACTCGGTTACCATTAAGGAATATATACATATTAAACCGCCGGTATCCAGGTTTACCACTGTGGTAGATTGCTCCCAGCCTTACTTTAAACAATTTACCAACCGGTCAATAGACGCTACTTCTTACACCTGGAATTTTGGCGACGGTAACACATCCACAGAGTTCAACCCTAAATATACTTATGCCAAACCCGGCAACTACCGTGTTAAACTAAGCGTTGCCAACGGCCAGTGTACGGATGAATACGAAACCAGCGTACTGGTAATTGACGAAAAACCAGGCTTTAGCTACACCGCCCAAAGCGCCGGTACTGATTTGTGCCGCAACGATTCCGTAGTATTTACAGCAAATAATTACAATATTGACAATATAGCCGGCTTTAGCTGGGTTTATGGAGACGGCAGTACAAGCGGTTTCGGCAAATCTTTTTCCAGCAAAACGTACCGTTATACCAAAACCGGCAGCTTTGAGCCTATGCTGGTAACAAGGGACGTACTGGGTTGCCGGGATACAGTTAAAAAAGCCATCAACTTTAATGTGTATGGGCCGGATGCGGCATTTGTAAACGATGCAGGCACATGTATTAACGGCAGCATTGAGTTTACAGATAAAACCAAAACAGATGGTACGCACCCCATTACCCAATGGATATGGAGCTATGGCGACGGACAGCAACAAACCATTGCCACTTCTCCTGTAAGCCACCAATACACAACGGCTGATTCTTTTGATGTGAAACTTACCGTTAAAGATGCTTTTGGTTGCGTAGATTCTGTAACCAAAAGAAACGCTGTTATTATTACCCAGCCACTGGCAGACTTTAAGCCGAGGGACTCCATAAGGTGTACAAGTTCCAGTGTTGGTTTTACAAACTTATCCGAAGGGCTCGACCTTACTTACAAATGGTACTATGGCAATGGAAAACAGGGTACAACCAAAAATCCGGGCCATACATACGCAGCAGAGGGTATTTACACCGTAGCATTGAAAGTAACAGACAGGTTTGGCTGTACAGACAGTATAACCAAGGCAAATATTGTTACTATTTCCAATCCCAGGGCGGCGTTTACCGTAACAGATACTTTTGCTACCTGCCCACCGCTTTTGATCGAGCCTGTAAACACTTCTTCCGGCTACAGTTCTGTTAGTTGGAACTTTGCTGACGGTAACACTTCGGATGTTTACGAACCTGAACACCTGTTTCCGCAGGGCGGGGATTATAAGGTTACACTGGTGGCACAGGGCTTTGGTAATTGTACAGATACTGCATCCCAGCTCATTGTATTAAAAGGGCCTTCCGGCAGATTTACCTATCCCAAGCTGGATAGTTGCGCACCTGCCAGCGTGCCCTTTGTGGCCGAAGTAAAGAATACAACCACTTACATCTGGGGCTTTGGCGATGGCGTTACCATAACAGCAGGCAGCAGCACCAAACACACATATAAAGAAGCTGGCAATTACCTGCCAAACCTGGTATTGATTGATAACAACAATTGTAAAGTGGGTATTGCAGGTAAGGATACACTGCAGATTGCCGGTATAAAAGCCGCGTTTGTACCTGAACTCATCAGCAACTGCGATTCCGCCGTAATACGCTTCAGGGATTCATCGCTAACATTTAATGACGAAGCCACTACCTACAACTGGGTGTTTGGCGATGGCACCGTGCTCAACAACAGAAAAAACCCGGCTCATGCCTTTAATGCAACCGGTAATTATACAGTTAGGCTGGTGGTTAATTCAAAGCTGGGCTGCCGATCCACCGCTTCTATGGAAGTGAATACCACCGTTAACCCGTCTCCTAAAATAACTATTACAGCGCCGGATTCTGTTTGTGTGGCCACTGCTATGCAGTTCGCTTCAGCCAATGCGGATGCAACCCCGGCAACGTATAAATGGCTGTTTGCCGGTAACGATACTTCAGCCCTGCAAAACCCCGGTTACACCTATGCCACAGCGGGCAGCTATACAGCGAGTCTTATAGCTACCAATACCTTCGGCTGTGCAGATACGGCAGACCATCCTTTGCTGGTATTAAACCCGCCAACGGTAAATGCCGGTGCGGATAATTCGCTTTGTCTTGGCCAAACCACCAACCTGCAGGCTACCGGTGCAACCACCTATCAGTGGGCGGCGCACCCATCTTTAAGCTGTACCAATTGTGCAGCGCCAATGGCAGCGCCTGATACTGCCACTACTTACTATGTTACCGGTACTACTGTTGCTGGTTGCTCCGCTACAGATTCTGTGCTAGTAAGCGTAAAAATGCCATTACAGCTCACCGTTTCCGCAGGCGATACGCTTTGCGTCGGCCAGAAGGTACAGTTAACAGCTTCCGGTGCCGAAACGTACCAGTGGCAACCTGCCAGCTTACTAACCAATCCCAATAGTTTCAACCCTGAAGCCTCACCTGCCACCACAACAACCTTTACGGTTACCGGCAGCGATAACCAGGGCTGTTTTAAAGAAACAGCTACCGTAACAATTACAGTTTACCCTAAACCCTCTTTTAACATTATTGACAGCTTTAAAAACCTGAACATCGGGTTAAGGGATACGTTACGTACTACCGCTTCGGCTGATGTTTCGGGCTACCGTTGGGAGCCTGCTACCTGGCTTTCCTGTACAGATTGCCCCAACCCGGTAACCAATGCACAGGCTAACATTACCTACACGGCTATCGCTTATAACCCGGGTGGCTGCACCGCTACAGACCAGGTTACTATCAGTGTGCTGTGTAACAATACCAACATTTTTATTCCCAATACGTTTTCGCCCAATAACGATGGGGCCAATGATTATTTCTTCCCACGTGGGGCGGATGGCTACTTCAGCATAAAGAGCATGCGCATATTTAACCGCTGGGGGCAAATGATTTTTGAGCGGAACAATTTTAAAGCAAACGATCAAAGTCAGGGCTGGAACGGCATTTACAATGGCCGGCCACAGGCTTCAGATGTGTACATATACATGATTGATATAGTATGCGATAATGGCAACATATTCCCCATGAAGGGTAATGTAACGCTGCTGCGTTAAGCTGCTATAGGGTCACGGGTTTTGTGAGAGAGAAAGAATCAGGGGGTGCCCCCAAGCTATCGCAAGGGGTCGGGCTTTTCGCTGCAAGTCCTCACCACCTTCGCTAAGGCTACGGTGGTTGCGGGCTTTCCGCTTCAATCCCTCACCCGGTGGTGACACCTGTTGTTTATCGGCAAGCGGGTTGCAATGAAAATTAAAAATAGTTCAGCCGGTTTTTTTTTGTGAAGCAAAGGAACGGGCAGCAATAAAATCTAATATCCAATATCAATGAAAAAACTCTACTACCTGGTAGTTATTACGACTATGTGCCTGGTGAAAACGGTTAGTAGCCAGGATGCGCATTTTTCGCAGTTCTTTGAAGCGCCGTTGCTGCGTAATCCTTCATTGGCCGGTTTGTTTGCCGGCGATGTGCGGGTACAGGCTGTTTACCGCAACCAGTGGGGCAGCGTAGGCGTGCCTTTTAAAACAACTTCCCTCAACGCCGAATACAAGCAACCGGTGGGGCAGGGGTACGATTTTATTACCATGGGCATGCAGTTGCTGCAGGATAAAGCCGGCACTACTAACTTTACCACCACCAATGTGCTGCCTGCTTTAAACTACCACAAGGCATTAAGTGGCGATAAAACACGTTATCTTTCGCTGGGTTTTATGGGCGGCTGGGTGCAGCGCCGCATAGACCGCAGTAAAATAACCACCAACAGCCAGTTCGACGGTGTGGGCTGGAACCCCTCCCTGGCAGATGGTGAGCAACTGCTTACCACCAATTACAACTATTGGGATGCAAGTGTGGGCATGAGTTATAATTCAACTATTGGCGATAAGCTGGATGATATTTATTTCCTGGGCCTGGCTTATCATCATTTTAACCGCCCTAAAAATTCTTTTTACAAAAACCCCAATATAGAGCTTAGCCCCAAACTGGTTGCGTCTGCCGGTGTAAAGTTTGGTATTGACGAGGTTTCTTATTTAACACTCCAAGGAGATTATAGCAAGCAGGCTGATTATAAGGAAACTATACTGGGTGCCTTATATTCTTATAAAATTGGCGCCGAGCCGGATAACCCGGATTACATCGTTCACTTTGGCGGCTTTATGCGGGTAAAAGATGCCTTTATACCTGTATTCAAACTGGATTATAAACCCTTCACATTCGCAATTAGTTACGATATCAACGTATCTCAATTACGCACTGCCAGCCAGGGCAGGGGCGGGTTAGAACTGTCACTTTCTTATTCTGGTTTCCTTGACAGGGATAACAGTACCCGCAACTCCGTTTTGTGCCCCCGGTTCTGAACATAAACAAAAGCAAAAGCAAAAAGAAACTGCCGCAGGATTTTCATCCCCGGCAGTTTTCTTTTTTAGTCCCCCGACTAATTTGTACATATAACCTGTATAGCGTACGGATTATATGAAATTCGTTTGCAGTATGTTTACGCCTGGACAAAACCATGATTAGAGAGGCATAAATGGCAGCTTATGCTGCATCCGGGTTAAATAATTTAGAAGCTTTATCGCCGGAAACGGCAGATTATTCGGTTTTGCGCTCAATTAGCTGCCCGATAGCACAGGAAAATAGGGTAGGCCCCTGACCAATGCTCATCCAGTTGTTATGAAAGCCAGGCCGTATATTAAGCTTATGGGTATTATCAACAATGCAGTGGTAATAAAGAATTTCTTCATCAAGGTTAATAGCAGTTACATGTACGCGGTGCTTTTTGCCACTCAGCGTAATACTGTCTTCAAATAAAAACGTAGCCGGTAGTGTCATTGGACGTTGGATTTTGGGATACCTACGGCATACAGGATGCTAAGGTTTTTTTAAAAAGCCCGCAATCGGCAATCAGGTGGTTTTTGTAGGTAAGTAAAAGATAATGAATAAGTTGTGTGCAGGATAGCTGAATAAATGTTTAGAATTATTAAATGCCCGCAGCAATTAATTGCCCATCATGTAAAAACATCCAGCCACTCTATAAACGGCCGTTATGCTGGCTTTTTATTGCACCATGGCGAAGAAAAAATCAACTTTACCGGGTATGATACTTTGGAATTTCCGGTATGCTTTTTTAAGCCAGGCGTCAAAAAAAATGCTATAACTCAATCAGCCCATAACCTACGCCAAGACTTGTAAAAGCTTTTTCAAGCCTTTCTCTGTGCGTATCTGTTATCAATACCTGGCCATCCTCTTCCACGCAAACCTTTTGAAGCAGGTTATTCATCCTCTCTTCATCAAGTTTCTCAAAAACATCATCCAGCAGCAGCAAGGGGGCAAAACCCTTCATTTGTTTAAGCACCAGGTATTCTGCCAGCTTTAGCGCAAACAGCAAGCTTTTTCGTTGCCCCTGCGATGCTATTGATTTAAACGGCTGTTGCTGCATTTGTATAAGCAGGTCATCTTTGTGTATGCCTGCACCAGTTCGTTGCAGGTATATATCCCTTTGCCTGTTATCCTGCAGCAGGCTGCCGAAGGTTTGGTTATGCAGTTGGCTGTCGTAAACAATATCCAGCACATCATCCCTCATGGCAATGCTGTTATACTGCTCTTTTACCAGCGGTATAAAATCCGCTAAAAATGCTTTCCTGTAACTGTAAACAATGGCGCCATGCTGTATCAATTGTTCATCCATAACCAGCAAAAGTTGTTCATCCAGCCGGTTATGCTCAGCCGCTGCTTTTAGCAGGCTGTTGCGCTGTTGCAATACTTTGGTATAGCTAATCAGTGCCTGCAGGTAGTCTGGGTACAATTGCGATAATATACTGTCAGCAAAATTCCTTCTTTGCTCGCCGGGCCCCGTTATAAGGCTTATATCATCCGGCGCAACCATTACACAGGGGTATTTGCCTATATGCTGAGAGAACTTTTTGTACGGGTCATCATCTACGTAAAACTCTTTTCGCCCTGTTTCCCGTAAAATGCAAACCAGCTTGTTTTCTGTTACTGCTTTTTGCACCCTGCCTTCTATACGAAAACCCTGCGCCCCCTGCTGCACACCGGTTGCATCCGGTCTTGAAAAATAGCTTTTGGTAAAACACAGGTAATGCACCGCATCCAGCAGGTTGGTTTTACCACTGCCGTTGGGCCCGCAAATGCCTGTTATTCTTTCACTAAAATCAAAATTTGCCAAAGAATAATTCCTGAACTGTGTTAATGTTATTTGACTAAAAGCCAGCATGCTTGCGCAATTTAGCGCAATATGCCTACAAACTGCTGCCCCGGGGATAAGATACGCTACAATTTTGCCAAGATTACCATTGCAGTATGGGCCGTGTAAAAATAGTTTTGGCGATGGAATGATTGTTTAAGCCGAGGCGGAATGATAACATCTGTCTTTAATGGATAAAGCTGTTGCATTTACGGACTGTACGTTATGCCTGCCTGTAAAAGAAGTAACAGGCTGCACTTTGGGTGAGGGATTGAAGCGGATACCCCGGTGAAGGTCTTGTGCGCTGGCTCTGTGCCGGAGTATGAGCGGAAAGCCCGACCCCTTGCGCAGCTTGGGGGCACCCCCAAAACAAGTACGAAAAGTGAAGTACGAAGTACTTTTAATTACATGCACGATGTTATGTGAAAATGTAAAAAGGACGAAAAGATACTGTCGGCAAAAAAAAGACCTCTTTAATTCAAGTACTTCGTATCTCGTACTTGACTTGCCACCTGCCTATGCCGAAAGTCCTATTTTGTCAACATGTTCTATAGCCTCTAAACTGCTGTTGAAAAGCAGGGCATGCACGCCTGTTTGCTGTATACCGTTTAATATTTGTGAGGTGACGGTTATCTTTTCCGGGTGTACATTTCTTATATACACGGCAAAAATGCGGCCCTGGTATTTTTCTGTTATAGACTGGTAGATGGCGGGGTCGCTTTGAGAATTATCGCCCAATAAAATAAACTGCTGGTTAGGAAAGGCTTCCAGTATGCGTACTATGCGCAACAGCTTGCCTTCATGTTTTGTTTTGCCTGTTTTCCACAGTTCAAACCACCGTTTTACCTGGTTAAGCAGCAAGGCGCCTTCCGGCAACTTGTTGTGGCGAAAAACCTGCAGCAGGTAATCGTACAGGTTCCACTCGCTGCTGGATACATAGAAGAAAGGGTTGGGTGTATCTGCGGTGGTTTGCGCCAGGCCCAGCAGGTTGTATAACCGGGCGCTGTCGGCAAATACTTTCCTGCTAAATGCGTTGCGGGTGAGCAACTCTCTCAACCGTTTAAAAACAGTGGCGGAATGAGATACCATAACGGTGTCATCTATGTCGGAAATGATGCCGTACTGCGTAATGTGTGGAATAAAAACCATGCCTTCGCCGGATGCAACGGGTTTTCCTTCCTCATCAAGACTGCTGATGGTAACCCTGTGCCAGCCCGCAGGAACACTGTTTTCGCTCTGCCATTCAAACCTGAAAAACCCATCGCTTTCTGTAACTGACTCAAACTGCTGGTTTTCCCATGTAAGCCGCACCCTCACTCCGGCAAGGGGTTGTACAAAAAAAAGGCGCATCAACTGGCTTACGCTCTGTAAAAAGCCATCGCCTGCATTTGTACTGTAATGGATTTTTTGCTTAAATACATGACCAAATGCCTGCATGTTATGCGCATGGCCAAAACCGTGATATACCTTAACAAAGTGAGTGGCCGTATTTTTTGGATTCAATTTTGTCATTAGAGGTAAAACGACTTCAATAAAATTTATGACAACGCCTGCTTTAAAGTTCCTCTTTATCATTAACCCCGGTTCCGGCAGCAATAAAACAGACTGGCAAGAAGAAATAGACAACTATTTTGCCAGTTTACCGCACCAGGTAGAATGCTTTCTGTTACCGGAACAATGCAAGCCCGGCGAAATAAAAAATAAGATACGCTCCAGCGGAGCAGACAGGGTAGTAGCAACCGGCGGCGATGGCACGGTAAAGCTGGTAGCCGAAAATATACTGGACACGCAAATTCCCATGGCCATTTTACCCGCCGGTTCTGCTAATGGCATGGCTACGGAGCTAGGTATTCCGCCGGAGCCGCAAAAGGCACTGGATGTAGTAGTAAATGGCACCCTTAAAAAAATACACCTGGTAAAAGTGAATAAAGAGCTGTGCATACACCTTAGCGATATTGGCTTTAATGCTTTTGTTATCAAGAAGTTTGAAGATGAAAATACCCGCGGCATGTGGGGCTATGCAAAGGCAGCCTGGAAAGTGTTGTGGAGCCATTCTAAAATGAATGTGGAGATTATGATGGATGGGCAATACGTACGCCGCGAAGCAGCTATGGTGGTAATAGCCAACGCCACACAATACGGCAACAAGGTTAAGATAAACCCCGAAGGCGACCTGGAAGACGATTTATTTGAGGTGGTGGTTATCAGGAAAATATCCCTTGCGGAAATACTTAAAATGCGCTTTACGCACAGCGAATTTCATCCGGCCAAAACTGAGTTATTCAAAACATCATCGCTCAAAATTAATTCGAGGCGTAAAGTACACTTCCAGGTAGATGGTGAGTACCTCGGCAAAGTAAACACCATACAGGCCGAAATTGTACCGGAGGCACTGGAAATAATTATGCCCGATGGGGAGTAAAACAAGGCTTCGCCTGTTTGGAGAATTTTTATGGGCCCGGCAGAAGGAACTGCTATAAAGCTTCGTCACCCCATAAGTGTAACACGCTTCCCCTTTTTGCAGGCAGGTTGGCATGGTAAACCGCAACATAAATTACCGGGCGGTTTAGGCTCTCTTGTAATTATCTTTTGCCCTGTATTTTTTTTC
Organism: Foetidibacter luteolus; assembly: GCF_009650435.1. GTDB lineage: Bacteria > Bacteroidota > Bacteroidia > Chitinophagales > Chitinophagaceae > Foetidibacter > Foetidibacter luteolus. The sequence goes on along the minus strand of NZ_VVIP01000038.1, from coordinate 33,954 downwards.
GTTTCAGCTTCTAAAACTTATGCAATAGCCCGAAGGGCTAAATGTGAATAGCCCCGGATGAAATCCGGGGTCAATTCAAGGATAGAAATCACAACCCCCAAAGGGGTTGAACAACACCATTGCACATTTTTCATCCCCATTACACTTTAGCCGAAACTCCCTTTTCGTTATTTACAAAAGAATATAACGGTATGGTTTTATGAATTATATTTATACCTGCTGTTTAGTTCTTTACCCATAAGGTCTGCATGCAGCCAGGGTAAACTCACCAGCCTGGTAAACCAAAATGAAAAAAATCAACTTTCAGAAGCTGATATTCTTTTGCTGCTTTTTTAGCTGGCTCAACAGTTTTGCCCAGGCAGACAGCCTTAAAAGGGATAGCCTTCGATTTATTGAGCTTCCGGGAATTGTTATTTCCGCTTCAAGAATAAAAGAAAATATCCTGCAATCGCCGGTTACTATTGGTAAAATGGGTATGGCTGAATTAAAGCAAAGTGCCCAGCCTTCCTTCTTTGATGCCATTGAAAATATGAAGGGCGTGCAAATGATTACGCCCAGCCTGGGTTTTAAAGTAATTAATGCCCGTGGATTTACCAATACAACCAATGTGCGTTTTGTGCAAATGGTAGACGGTGTGGATATACAGGCCCCGCATATTGGGGCGCCAATAGCCAATGCGCTTGGCCCTAACGATCTTGATATTGCCGGGGTAGAAATTGTGCCGGGCTCTTCATCGGCCCTGTACGGCATGAACGCCATTAATGGTACAGCCAATTTTATTACAAAAGACCCTTTTCTTTACCAGGGTATTGATATACAGCAAAAAACCGGTGTTAACCATTTCAACGACAATAACCATTCGCCATCGTTGTTTTCAGAAACGGCTTTACGATGGGGCAAAGCCTTCGCAAACCGCTTTGCCGTTAAAGTAAATGCCTCTTATACAAAAGGTACAGACTGGTATGCTGACAGTCGCGCAGATTTAAACCCCAATGCCAACACCACCACCAACCTGTCAGGCGCTGATAACCCGGGCAGCGACCTGGTTAACAATTATGCAGACGAGTCGCCCAACAGGAAAACACTTACGTTAAAAGGCAGGCAATATGTAGTTAGCCGTACTGGCTATTTTGAGAAAGAAATGGCGGATTACGGGCTGCAAAATTTTAAAGCAGATGCGGCGTTTGTCTACCGAGTAAACGGTAAAACAGATATTGGCTACACCTACCGCATAGCGCATACCAATACCATTTACCAGCGTACCAACCGCTTCCGGCTGGATGATTATCTTACCCAGCAACATGGTATTTCTGTAAAAACGGCAAGCCTGCAGTTGAAAGCCTATGTTAATACAGAAAACACCGGCAACTCATACAACATACGGTCAATGGCGGAAAATGTAGACCGCAGTTTTAAAACAGACGCCGCCTGGTTTACTGATTTTACCAACGCTTTTAACGCCTACCCTTCAAGCGGTGAAAATGTTGCAGGCGCTATGCGCTATGCAAGGGCTTTTGCGGATAGCGGCAGGCCCGTAGCGAACACACCGCAAACAAATGCGCTTATCGCTAAGCTTAGAGATATCAACGATTGGAATATCGGGGCAGCCCTGCGTGTAAAAACAGCTATGGTACATGCGGAAGTACAGCATGATGTTACTGAAAGCCTGTTACCTGCCCTGCGTAACCGCTATGGCCTGCAGTTAATTTATGGCTTCGATTACCGCAACTACATTGTTGTGCCAGACGGCAATTATTTTATCAACCCTGTTAAGGCGGGCAGTAACCTCACTTATTGGAAGGCCGGCGGTTTTGCGGAGGCCACCAAATACCTGCTGCATAACAGGCTTAAAATAAATGCCATATTCAGGGTTGATAAAAACCAGTATTTCAGCGCAAAGATTAATCCCCGTTTAGCGGTTCTGTTTGTGCCGTCACAAAAACAAAGTATAAGGGTAGCATTACAGCGGGGCTATCGGTTTCCCAGCCTTTTTGAAGCCTTCTCCAATATCAACAGTGGTGGTGTAAAAAGGGTAGGTGGCCTGCCGGTTATGAGCAACGGTATTTTTGAAAACAGTTACCTGCGTAATTCCATAGATGCTTTCCAGGCGGCTATTTTAAACGATGTAAACAATAACCACAGCAACGTAAACGATGCGATTGCAAAAAATGCCGCACTGCTTAAAAAGAACGCTTACACTTATTTGCAGCCTGAAAAGGTTACAAGCATAGAGACTGGTTACAGGGCCAGCTTTTTTGATGACCAGTTAACACTTGATGTTGATTTTTACTACAATATTTATAAAAACCTGATGGCCCAGGTAGAAGCCAATGTTCCTTTCGTTTCCGCGGCAGACAGTGTGCCCTATTATCTTTACGACAAAGCTAAACAGGCAAGGTACCGGCTATGGACAAACTCCAAAACGGTAAGTTACAATTACGGCGGCGCCTTTGGCGTTGCCTGGAAAATGCCCGCACATTTTGCCCTTGGCGCTAATATTACCATGACAAAACTTGACCGTAAGGAGCAGCAGGATGGCCTGGAAGATGGGTTTAACACGCCATCATGTATTTACAACATCAGTTTTGGAAATCCCGCTTTATTTAAGCATGCCGGTTTTAATATCAATTACCGCTGGCAAAGCAGCTTTCTCTGGCAGTCATCCCTGGCAACCGGGCAGGTACCTTCCTATCATACGGTTGATGCCCAGTTGCAGTACAATTTTGCCAACAGCGGGCTTAACCTTAAACTCGGGGCATCCAACCTGTTCAACAGGTATTACTACTCTTTCACCGGTGGCCCCTCTGTAGGTGGTTTGTATTATTGTACGGCAACCCTGCACGTGCCTTGAATATAAGCCTGCCTGCTTTTCTCTGCGGCATTTAATATTTTTTCAGGGGGTGCCCCCAAGCTATCGCAAGGGGTCGGGCTTTCCGCTCATACTCCGGCACAAGGCCCGGCTGCGATGGCCTCACCGGGGTATCCGCTTCAATCCCTCACCCGACAGCCCGTTGCCGGTTACAAGTTGCAGGTTACCGGTCTGTTGATGTGTAAGGTGGTGCTGTGTTTCGAAGATGCAATCTGGGAAAAGAAACTACCAGGTAGCCGGTTGCCAGTTTCTTGATGGGGTGATGTTGATATGGCCTCTTGAAGAAGTGATGTGGCATTATCGGTTGCCGGTTGCCCGAAGGGCATTAATAACAATAGCCACGGGTGAAACCCGTGGTCAAAGCAAGTACCCTTTCAACAACCCTGCAGGGGTTGAATTGTTATGCTGCAGGTAACCCCGGTTTGCAACCGGGGCTATTATAAGTAAAGCCTTTCAGGCTTCCATTGAACATTAATCAAAAAAACATTGAACAACCAAAGCCTCGTAGAGGCGGCATGTAAGTAGCCAACAAAAGCAAGGTTTCCCGGAGCGCCGTAGGTGAGATATGTTAAGCAGGATGATGTGTAACCGCCTGATGGATGATTGCCGGGCTTTGTTGCAAAAGGCTGCGCAACATACTGCCTCTACGAGGCTTTACGAAAAATTCGCTTTCTATCTGCTACTAACGTGCCGCTCCTACGGAGCTTTCAATTCCTCACCCGGAAGACGTTTGCCGGTTGCAAGTTGCAGGTTACCGGTCTGTTGATGGGGAAGTTGATGAGACTGCATTGAGATTATAAAGTGCAAGAGTCATACAAGGTCGCAAACATTCAACGTTAAACAAGCGAACATTAAACAATCAAGCCCCCTCAGGGCGGCATGTTAGTAGATAAAAGCTTTCCCTTTGCCCGAAGGGCATTAATAACAATAGCCACGGGTGAAACCCGTGGTAAAAGCAAATACCCGTTCAACAACCCTGTAGGGGTTGAATATACACAAGCGTTCAACCCCTGCAGGGTTGGATTGTTGTGCTGCAGGTAACCCCGGTTTGCAATCGGGGCTATTATAAGTAAAGCCTTTCAGGCTTCCATTTAACATTAAGCAAAAAAACATTGAACAACCAAAGCCTCGTAGAGGCGGCATGTCAGTAGCCAACGAAAGCAAGGTTTCCCGGAGCGCCGTAGGTGCGATATGTTGTCAACACGGTATATTACCGGATGATTGCGACAATAAAAATTTCGGCTAAAGCCTTACCGCAAAGCGTCATTAACCCAGGCCTTAAGGCCTGGGTTAGCGAAGCCCGCAGTATAAGGCTTTAGCCAAAGTTTCAGATGCTTTTTGAATTGCGCCCATTATTGCGCCTGCCAGCTCAAAACCTTGCTCCCGAATACTTAAATCGCTTGCCCTGTTATAAAACACGCATGCTTATTCTTCGGCCAATAAACATTGAAAAAAAGAACGTAGAACAGCGAAAGGCTCCTTCCATCCCTTTCAGATGGCCGCGGCAGCGTTTTCTGGCAACCTGTCATAATTTTTGGGCTGGTGCATGTTTTGAAAGACGTGTTGTATGAATAGCATGATACAAATGGTGTCTAACCAGGATGCGGCCCTTTTAGACGCTTATTCACAAACAGTAGCCGGGGTGGTACATAAAGTTGCTGAATCCGTGGTGCATATACAGGTGGATAAATATGTTACAGACAGGCGTACAGGTAAAAAGACGCTTTCACAAGGTTCAGGCTCCGGATTTATTATTTCCTCAGATGGTTTTGTGGTTACCAATAACCATGTAATAGAAAATGCAACAGCTATAAGAATTGCTTTCAGCGATGGCAGGGTGGCGCCTGCAGAGTTGCGGGGTGCGGATGCTTCTACAGATATAGCTGTGATAAAAAGTTTTGAAACCGGCTTAAGGGTGTTGGGCTTTGCCAATTCAGACAACCTGCAACCGGGCCAGATTGCCATCGCGGTAGGAAACCCACTGGGACTGCAGCATAGTGTTACCGCGGGAGTGGTAAGCGCCCTGGGCAGAACACTGCGGGCCAGCAATGGTAGGCTTATTGATGATGTTGTGCAAACCGATGCAGCGCTTAACCCGGGTAATTCCGGCGGGCCGCTGGTTAACTCCATGGGCCAGGTAATAGGTGTAAATACAGCCATGATACCCGCGGCGCAGGGCCTTTGTTTCGCGGTTTCATCCAACGTTGCTGCGCATGTGGCGGGAAAACTCATCATCAATGGCCGTGTTAAGCGTGCCTGGCTGGGCATTGCGGGGCAAATGGTAAACCTCACGGATAGAATGGTTTCTGCGGGCAGGCTGCAAAAGAAAACCGGCGTTTATGTGTATGAAGTTATTGCTGACGCACCCGTTTATAACAGGGAACTTGCAACAGGAGACATTATAGTGGGCTTTGACGGGCAGCCTGTTGGCTCTGTGGACGATCTGCATAAGAAGCTTTCAGAAGAATACATTGGCCGCCATATAAAGCTGGATGTACTAAGGCGGGGCGATAAAGTGAAAATAAACGTGATTGCCGGTGAGGCGAAATAACAGGCTTCCGCAGAGATGTGCTGCAAACGTGGAAAAATATGCAACAGGATTGTTCAACCCCTTCGGGGTTGAGAAAGCTATCATTAAATGCCAACCCCCGGAATTCATACGCGGCTATTCAAATTTAGCCCTTCGGGCTACTGGCTGATTTTATACTGACCTACTAAAATAAAGGAATGTGATGGCAGGTTCAGCCCCTGTTTTTGTCAACATAGCCCCTTCTCTTTTTGGCACGGCATTGCCATCTTTGACAGGTAAAACGATTTGATTATCTTAAAAAGGCCATTATGGAAAAACAACATTTCTCTACCAGCATTGATGCACCTGTTGAAAAAGTATGGGATGTACTTTGGCAGGATGATTCTTACCAGGCATGGACATCTGTTTTCAGTGAAGGTTCCCGTGCGGAAACCGACTGGAAAAAGGGCAGTAAAGTTTTGTTCCTGGATGGGAAAGGCCAGGGAATGGTTTCTACTATTGTTGAAAATGAGCCCAACAAATTCATGTCTATCAAGCACATAGGTTTTGTAAAAGACGGGGTAGAAGACCTGGACAGCCCGGAAGTTAAAAAATGGGCCGGGGCTATGGAAAACTATACCCTTTCCAACGCCGATGGTAAAACCAAGCTGGCTGTTGATATGGACATTACCGACGAATACAAGGATTATTTTTTGCAAACCTGGCCAAAGGCGCTGGATAAAGTAAAAGAACTGGCAGAGAAAAACTGACAATACCGTGAGAAACCGCCTACCAGGATACTGCGGCGCCCCGAAGTAGCATAAGGCAGTTGCGTTCTAATTTGCATTATACAACCTGCCTGCTAAAACAGCAGCCTGTTACACCTGCGGGTGAGGGATTGCAGCGGCTACCCCGGTGAAGCCATCGCAGCCGGGCTTTTGTGCCGGAGTAATAGCGGAAAGCCCGGCCCGAGGCACGAGGGACACCCCCAAAGAAGTCTTAGCACTTCAGGGCGCAACACCTTTGTGTAGTAGTTGCCGGGTTACATTTGGCCGGCATACTGGCCTGTGAAAAGCTTTGCGGGGAGTATAAAAAAACCGCCCCTGAAGAAGGGCGGTCACAAAATGCGGATAATCATACCCACATGAGAAAACTTTAGTTCACATCCCAAAACAGTTTGGTTTCAACCTTGTCTCCACCTATTGCAGCGGCGGCTTGTGTGTAGCTGCCACCATTGGTTTGCTGTTCGTTAGCCGGATAAGTAAGCCTGTTGGGAAACCCTGATACGGCACCCACGGGAAGTGAGAGTACCGGATAGTCAAATCTCCGCAGTTCTGTCCACGCTTCGTATGGCCTGTTATAAAGTGCAATCCATTTTTGGAGCCCTATTTTTTGTTTCCAGTTACCTGTTGCGGTAGCATAATTTACATCTGTTCTTGCGAGATAAGAGTTAGCTTCGTCTTCTGTGCCACCCCAATAACGTATAGATGCTTTAATGGCATTGGCGTAATGAGAAGCTGCTGTTCCGCCTACATTGTAACCCCGTTCTATCGCCTCGGCAAGGTAGAATTCTGTTTCGCTGTAATCGAGGAACAGGTACGGCGCATTTGCAGCAGATACAATAGAGCTGGGCTTTGACATTTCAGATGCCGTATTTACTTTTCCTACTACGCCTCCGGCATATCCGCCGTCATTATTAGGGCCAAAATACTTTGTCTTGCGTGGATCGGTTTTGTTGATGAGCTGGTTCATGAGATCTTCTGCGGCCAGGTAATCGTTACGGCCACCAAGAACAATATCCGCGTACAAAGGGTTTGTGTTGGGGCTTGCATCCAGGTAGGTTATCATGGCATTTTCGTCCGCAGATGAAATAGCGTTGCCGGCAGATGATTCAACCGCGGCCTTGGCGGCTGAATTATCTACATCGGCTATTGTCATGGCCAGCCTTATTTTTAACGAGTTGGCAAAAGCTATCCATTTGTTTATGTTTCCCTGGCATACCAGGTCCTGTGTGCTGGAAAAACCGGCTGCGGATGGGTTAAGCCTGGAAATGTCGGAGGTAACCCTTGCTAAAAGATCGCTGTAAATGGCGGCGGCGTCATCATAAGTTGGAAAAAGGATGCTGTTATCCAATGCCTGCGAATAGGGTACATTGCCAAATGTGTTTACGAGTATGCTATAAGTAAATACCTGCATTAAATCACTCTGTGCAAGTTGGTTAGCCTTTACATCTTCGTCAAGGGTTGAAGAAGCTTCAATCAGTCTTGACGACTCGTCCAGGTCGTTTAGGACATCTCTGTACATCCTGGCCCACCAGGCGTCAGGTATGGCACGTACCGTAAAGTCATACTGCGCTTCATCCTGGTAGGTAGCCATTGCCCAATGTTTTACCGTAAAACGGAAAACATTCACATTTACGCTGGCGTTTGCAAGCCCGTCGGAAATATTGCGAACCGCATTGGAAAACAACGTGGCCGCAGGAACATTTGCCGGTTTTTTGGTTTGCTCATTGTAGCTTGATATGTCCTTAGTGCAGGCTGCAAGGACAAGGATTGGGAATAATATTTTAAAGTGCTTCATTGGTAAAAGTTTTAGAATTTTAATTTAAGGTTGCAACCAAAGTACCTTGTAGTAGGGTAAGCGCCACTTTGGATACCCTGTACGTTGCCGGCGGAAAGTGTTTCCTCTGGATCTGAGTACTTCATATTTTTATGGATGATCCAAAGGTTGCGGCCAATGAAGGATAAATCAATACCCTTGAAAACTTTTGTTTTTGCAATCATAGCCGCGGGGAAGGAGTAGGTGAGGGTTAACTCTCTTAATTTAACGTATCCTGCATCATAAATATATTCGGACACGGGGATGGAATAAGTGTTGGTTGCAATTCTTACAGTGTTGGGTTTGCCGTCTGCAGTAACACCCGGCAGTATTACGCCGCCGCCATCTTCCAGCGAATTGCGTTTGGGGTTGCCCAGGTCATTAAGGCCGGCAGATTCGGGTAAGATACCGGTGTATTGTTCATAGAACATGTCCAGCGAAAACAGTTCACCCCCTTTACGTACATCTATTAAAAAGCCAAGGGAAAGGTTTTTGTAGCGGAAAGTATTGTAAATGCCGCCAATCCATTTTGGGTTAACATTTCCTATTACATTGGTAGTGGTTGATGTTGTACTGTAGGTACCGTTATCATTTACAAGCGGCTGGCCATTTAAAGTGTTAATAGCCCGGCCCTGTATAGTACCATATGGCTGCCCGAGGCTGGCATTAATACTTACGCCACCTTGAGATGTTGCAAGCTGCAGGTTTTTGCTGGTATCGTAAAGGGCCACTACCATGTTGCGGTTTCTTGTCCAGTTTACATTAACAGTCCAGGAAAAATCCCTTGTTTTAACGGGGGTGCCGTACATGGAAAGTTCAATACCCTTATTTTGTACTTCGCCGGCATTCAGGTATTTGCTTGAATACCCTGTTGCCGTTGATACCGCTACAGGTATAATTTGATTGACGGTATTTGTTATATAGTAGGTGGCATCAAAACCTAAGCGGCTTTTAAAGAATGCCAGTTCAAGGCCAATTTCCTTGCTTTTTGTTTTTTCCGGTAATAGTGCGCTGTTATTTTGTGTGCCTGGCAAAGAGTACAATAATGCCCCGCCGAAGGGGTTAATAAAGTCATATGCGTCTTTTACACTACCCCATGGCGCATCATTGCCAACTGTGGCATAATTAAGCCTGATTTTTCCTGATGAGAGCCAGCTTGCGTTCTTAAGATGGGTTGAGAACAGCCAACTGCCGGAAACAGCATAATAATTGTAAGCATTATTGTTTTCCGGGAGCGTGGAAGACCTATCGCGACGGATGGTGGCATCAAGTGTAAGGTAATTTCGGTATCCTAATGTAAGACCCCCGAAATAACCATCCACCCGTTTTGGCTGGTAAGCTTCGGTGGGGGCGGATACTGTGCCCAGGGAGTTAGATATTGCATAAAGGTCTGCTACAACAAGCCCGCCGTTGGTAGCTGCATAAACCGAGCTTAAGGCGTTTTTTCTCAGGTTTACGCCAGCCAGCGCTTTTAAATTCAGGTCTTCTGTAATGTTCTTGTCAAAATTGGCGATCAGGTCAAAATTGGTTTCGTTGTAAGTCCTGTCGAATCTTGAATAAAATGCCACGCCCTGACTGCCAACAGCCCTGCGTTCTTCCTGCAGCTCTGTATAATTATCTACCGATACCCTTCCAAGAAGGCTTAACCAGTCTGTTACCTTGTAGTTAAGTGATACATTGCCAAAAGTCCTGGTTCTTGTATCTGTTTCAAAATTTTTATAACGGGTCCAATAATAATTGTCAAAATATATGGGGACAGTGCCCACTTCGGTGGAAGGATCTTTCCAGTTCCAGGTAACATTCTGAAGGTTCCTGAAATAGGCCTCTTTCTGTTCCTGTAAATCCACATTGGTTTGATACCATTGCCTAAAGCTTTGGTTTACGTTTAGCCCGCTATAGCCTGTTCCGTACCTGCCTTTGCCGTCAATTTTTGAATAATTAACAGAGGCAGAAGCAGTTAAGCGTTGTGTTACCTTATAACTTAGCCCAAAGTTTACAATGTTCTTAGTTACCCGGCTGTTGGGCAATACCCCTGTTTCGTCGTTGCGGGTATAACCAAGTTTCACGGTTGTTTTGTCCCCGGCCGCGTCCAGCATAATACTGTTGTTTGTTGAAACGCCAGTTTCGTAAAAAGTTTCCGGTGAGTTTTGGGCTGCTACCCAGGGCCTGGCCTTTTTGTAATTAGGAGAGGCCGGATCAAAAGCATCCCAGTGGTAAACCATCAGATCTGGGTTGAATTTTGCCCCGAAGGATGCGTCTTCTGAAGTTGGCACAACAAGGTCTTTTTCGCCATCACCATCCACATCAAAATAAAAGAACCCGTCTTTTTGATAAACAGTCTCGTAACCTGCGCCATATTCCTTCTGGTATTTTGGAAAGGTTGACTTGTCAATTGTACCGATAGTTACACCGGAATTAACTGTAATGCCAAGGCCGCGTTTAGCGGTTTTGGTAGTAATCATTACTACACCATTTGCAGCCCTTGAGCCATAAAGTGCTGTTGCAGCAGCGCCTTTTAACACGTTGATCGTTTCAATATCATCCGGATTAATATCTGCGGCCGCGTTTCCATAATCATACCCGCCGGCGCCACGTTGTTGATTAGATGAATTGTTAATGGTATTATCTACAGGAACACCATCAACAACAAACAGCGCCTGGTTATTGCCCGTGAGTGATTTACTACCCCGTATTACGATATTGGTAGAACCACCGATGCTGTTACCCTGGCGAATCTCAAGCCCTGAAACTTTACCTGAAAGGGCAGCGGCGGCGTTCCCGGTCCTGATGCGGCTAACATCCTCACCATTAACCTGCTGTGCTGCATAAGGAAGCGAATTTTTGTTCCTTTTAATGCCAAGGGCAGTAACTACCACTTCGTCAAGCAGTTTATTTTCAGCCTGGAGAACGGCGTTAAGCCCGCTTTTAGCTTCAAACTCTTGTTCAGTAAACCCGATTGCGGAAATAACCAGGAATGCCCCTTCACTTACAGTTATGGTGAAAGAGCCATCATTTGCAGCGGTTGTTCCGTTACTTGTGCCTTTTTCCTTTATTGTTGCGCCGGCAATTGCCGCGCCGGAAAGATCCGTAACCTTTCCCGTGATAGTTAACTTTTGGGCGTTTAGGAAAGAGAGAGACATAATAAAGCCCATGATAAGCAGTAGTTTTCTCATGTGTTAGCCATTTTAGTTAAAAAAATATAATAGCGGGCAATATTACCTAATGTTATTCTTATTATCGGGAAATGACAAAATACATCATCAACTGGTTAATATTTGTTACATATGAATTTATATAATGTATTTTATTTGACTATGATTTTAGTAAATATTTGAATATCAATAATTTAAGATTGTTTGATTTTAAGAACAATGTCATAATATATTATATTATTATTAATTATAATATTAATATATAACCAGTTAGCCAATTATCCTAATGTATTTGTTATGTATTTCTAATCTTTTTCTTAGTTCTGATAAATTCACTGAGGGTTTCTATAAATTGTTTAATTCAACCATGCAATATTGGCGGGATGTTGATTTTTTTGCTGCGTAAAGAGGTAAAGTACAAGAGTGCGACGCAAGTAAAGCCTCATATATGTTCCTGCTGCCGGGCTCATAAAAAAATCAGTATAATAGCCTGTTTTACAGGCTATTACTTTACATGAATATAATACTATTTGAAAAAGATAAATAATGCACCGATAAGTGTTAATACAATTACTACCCTGCGATAGCTTTCTTCCCTAATGCGGGCTACTATTTTAATGCCGGCCCAAAAGCCCAGCAGCATGGCAGGCAGCAGGTACAGATCTGTCAGCAGGGAGGTGGGGGTAACGTTGTTCCAGTAAATTACCTGGAAGGGCAGTTTAAAAAAATTAATTACCAGGAAAAGCCATGCCACCGTACCGATAAAATCATTCTTTACCATGCGCATGGCCAAGAAATAAAGGTTGCTGAACGCGCCTGCCAGGTTACCCAGCATGGTGGTAAAGCCGGCGGCCAGTCCCATGCTGGCTACAAACGCTTTGCTGGTGGGTATTTTTATGGTGCGCCGCATTTCCATCAGCAGCATAATAGCTACTGTAAACACAATAATAACAGCCATTATTTTTCTGAATACGGCTTCGTTAAGGTCTTTACCTACGTACACGCCTACCATTATGCCGGCTGCCATCCAGGGTACCAGCTTCCAGAAATGGGCCCATTGTGCATGACGGTGGTAATAAATTACGGCGAATATATCTGCCACACAAAGTAACGGCAGCACTATGCCGGTGGATGCTTTGCCGCCAAAAACAATAGCCATGATGGTAATGTTCATCATGTCTATTCCTTTAAGCCCTGCTTTGGAAAGCCCGATGATGAATGCCGATAACGCTATTAAAGTCCAGTTAAAGGCGGTTTGGTTGAATAAATCCTGCATGTAGGTTACATTAATTGCTTTTTTACGAGAAACACTGCGGCAATGCAAGACAGTTTTTACACAAGTTTGGGGCTGGGGGTATGTGCAATATGCTGTACAATAAAAACCCAATCTTACCCTTACCGGCTGGCATAGAGTTAAGATTGGGCTTTAATTTATGTAATTTTCAGATTTTGTTGTTAATGCTAATACAGCTTAATCCAGCTTCAACACAGCCAGGAAAGCTTCCTGCGGCACTTCTACACTGCCTATCTGGCGCATGCGTTTTTTGCCCTCTTTTTGTTTTTCCAGCAGTTTGCGCTTACGGCTTATGTCGCCGCCGTAACATTTGGCGGTAACATCTTTACGCATAGCGCTGATGTTTTCCCTGGCAATAACCTTGGCCCCAATGGCTGCCTGTATGGCAATCTGAAATTGCTGGCGCGGCAGCAGTTCCTTTAGCTTTTCGCAAAGCTTGCGGCCAAAATCCTGGGCACGGCTGCGGTGTATCAGGGCGCTGAGGGCATCCACTTTTTCGCTGTTCAGCAGAATATCCATCTTAACAATGTCTGCCTCCCGGTAGCCGATGGGAGAGTAGTCGAAAGAAGCGTAGCCACGTGTCTGGCTTTTTAGTTTGTCATAAAAGTCGAACACTATTTCTGTCAGCGGCATTTCAAAAATAAGCTCCACACGGGTAGTGGTAAGATAACTTTGGTTAATAAGTATGCCACGCTTGCCCAGGCAAAGCGTCATGATATTGCCGATATAATCGGGCAGTGTAATAATCTGCGCTTTAATAAAGGGTTCTTCAATACGGTCAAGCTTGGTAGGCTCGGGCATTTCGGCCGGGTTGTTTACTACCAGTTTTTCGCCGCGGCTGGTGTAGGCATAAAAACTTACGTTGGGAACGGTGGTGATAACAGTTTGGTTAAACTCACGCTCCAAACGTTCCTGTATAATTTCCATGTGCAGCAGGCCAAGGAACCCGCAACGGAAACCAAAGCCCAACGCCTGCGATGTTTCCAGTTCGTAGGTAAGAGAAGCATCGTTAAGCTGCAGTTTGTCCATGCAGTCTCGCAACTCTTCAAAATCTTCCGTAACTACGGGGAATATGCCTGCGAACACCATCGGCTTCACTTCTTCAAAACCGTGTATCATCTCACCCGGTTGAGAGGTTAACGTAATGGTATCGCCCACTTTTACATCTTTGGCGGTTTTTATGCCGGTAATAATGTAGCCCACGTCGCCGGCTTTTACTTCAGTACGTTGTTCCAGCCCAAGCTTAAGCACACCAATTTCGTCTGCTTCATATTCGGCGCCGGTGGCAATAAACGTTACTTTATCACCTTTTTTAAGGGTGCCATTAAATATGCGGTAGTAAGCAATAATGCCGCGAAAGCTGTTGAAAACACTGTCAAAAATCAAGGCTTGCAAAGGCGCATCTACACTGCCTTTGGGTGCGGGTATGCGTGCAACCACGGCTTCCAGTATTTCTTCTATGCCAATACCGCTTTTGCCGCTAGCCAGCAGAATTTCGTTTTCCTTGCAGCCAATCAGGTCTATAATCTGGTCTTTAACTTCAGGGATCATCGCGCCTTCCATGTCAATCTTGTTGATAACGGGAATAATCTCCAGGTCGTTATCAATGGCCAGGTACAGGTTGCTGATGGTTTGGGCCTGTATGCCTTGCGATGCATCTACCAGCAGCAGGGCGCCTTCGCAGGCTGCCAGGGCACGGCTTACTTCGTAGCTAAAGTCAACGTGGCCGGGTGTATCAATCAGGTTGAGTGTATAGGTTGTACCATTATGTGTATATTGCATCTGTATAGCATGGCTCTTGATGGTGATTCCTTTTTCCCTTTCAAGGTCCATATCATCCAGTACCTGGTTCATCATATCCCTCTCGCCGATTGTTTTGGTATGTTCCAGCAACCGGTCTGCCAGGGTACTCTTTCCGTGATCTATGTGCGCAATTATACAGAAGTTCCTTATTTTGTCCATAACGGCGCAAATATAATCATACCTTAACGAAAACCCCCTGTGAATTAAGTTTTATAAGGCGGGCTAACCGGTAAACACCCGTCCTGTATCTTAAATAAATTTAAGATGGATGCTATTATTTCGTTACTGCTTACCCTGCAGCCGCTGTTAAACGGCGTGGCCGCAATAGCAGTTATCATAAAAATATTATATGTATTTAATGTACGCGGGTTCGACGTTCCTGTTTTGATGCTCAGTTTTTTTCGCATCTATCACCGCCGCGGCCACAGCAGCAGCAGAAAACGGCAGGAATATATGCTGGTAAATAACTGCATTAATATTTACTTATACTTCTGGTTATTTGTTACTGCTGTTTTATTCATTATCCAGGGCAGGTAATTTTTTGGGGACGGACAGCAGGAACAACTATGAGGCTTGCGTTGTGTCACTCACTTGTACGGTTGGTTTTTCATGGCATCTTTTCAGACCCGGGTATGGCTGGTGCGTGAAGACACGCACCAGGGGGACGCGGGAAGTACTTCAGCAAATCAGGCTACGTAGGATTATTCGGTGTTTCCCCTGCCCGTAACTGACAGGTATATGCCGGACATTGCTGCGCCTGTTGTTTGGTACGAAAAATCTTTTTGCGCCGCGTCGCTTCCTGACTTGTCCCTTTTAGTGCGGAGCGTTTAGTTTTTCTATAAATTCCTTCATTTTAGG
>NZ_VVIP01000038.1:0-18821 GCF_009650435.1 Foetidibacter luteolus | reverse complement strand
ATTTAAAATACCTGATGGTATTGCATACGGTATATAACCAGCAATATCAAATGCACAGCACCCGCAGTTGCCGTGCAGAGGATCGTATTGTAAATATTCACCAGCCGCATGTACGCCCCATAGTCCGGGGCAAGGATGGTAAAAAAGTAGAGTTTGGCAGCAAACTGCAGGTATCGCTAAGCGGTGGGTTTGCGTTATTAGACAAGTTAAGCTGGGATAATTTTAATGAAGGCGGCAGCCTGAAGGAATCGGTAACGCTGTACAAAAAACGACTTGGATATTATCCCGCCGAAGTATTGGCAGACAAGATTTACTGTACAAGGGAAAACAGAAAAGTGCTGAAGGAATGGGGCATCGCATTAAGGGCTAAGCCACTGGGCCGTCCGGCTAAAGAGGCACTG
This sequence comes from Foetidibacter luteolus, assembly GCF_009650435.1. Taxonomy (GTDB): domain Bacteria; phylum Bacteroidota; class Bacteroidia; order Chitinophagales; family Chitinophagaceae; genus Foetidibacter; species Foetidibacter luteolus. The sequence goes on along the minus strand of NZ_VVIP01000038.1, from coordinate 18,420 downwards.
CACATTCAGGTAAGTCCAGGGGAGCGCAATCCAATAGAAGGCAAGTTTGGGCAGGCAAAGGCTGGTTATAATATGGAGTGCATCAAAGCCAAATTACAAAACACCAGCGAGTCGTGGATTGCTTCCATTATTTTGGTGCTCAACCTTGTTAATTTAATGAGGCTGGGCCTCTATTGCCTAAATTTAATCAGTAATGCAGCCAGGCGCTTCGCCAGTCATCTTCAAGAGGCTTGCTCCCGGAAATTTTGGCAGCCCCATTTTCGAGGATAGTTATTGAACAAGCCCTAATTAGCATTCCTGTAGTTTAATGGCAGCCGGATTGAAGCACAAACGTGCTAAAACAACTTATTGCTGTTTGGCGAAGTTTGCGAACGCAGTTCTGCCCGCAGCCACCAGAAACGGGTGGCGAGGGCTTACAGCACAATTGAGGAAAAGCAACTGAATGTTGCTTTCACCAATATTTCGAACGAAGTTCTGCCGGTACCGTAGCTTCAACAATGTATCCAAAGCCGAAAGCCCCAAAATCATAGCCGTTATTCTGTACATCCGTGGGTTTAAAAAAACTGGCTTCGCATTTTACGGTTAAGCAGTTTAATCTTTATCTTACTGCAAAAAAGTAATCTATGTTTGCATACCCGCTTCGCTTGCTGTACTGCATTTGCCTGCTGTTATTCATTTCAACAACTCATGCCCAGGTAATTGTAAATAACGGTAAAACAAACCCGCACATCAACTACGAACGCCTCAAACGTATAGACAAGCTGATTAACGAATATGTAGATAAACAATGGCTGGCGGGGGCGGTAACGCTCATTGTTAAGGATGGCCAGGTAGTGCAATCAGCAGGATACGGTTACAACGATATCGCCGCCAAAACACCGCTAAAACCAGATCATATCTTCCGCATAGCATCGCAAACAAAGGCCATTACCAGTATAGCGCTGATGATGCTGTACGAAGAAGGTAAGTTTATGCTGTACGACCCTGTTTCTAAATTTATACCCGAATTTAAAAACCCCGTTGTGCTGGATAAGTTTAATGAACAGGATACTACCTATACAACCATTCCTGCAAAAAGGGAAGTTACCATTAAGGATTTGCTTACCCACACTTCCGGCCTTGATTATGCATCCATCGGCAGTAAAAACATGCGGGCCATCTATGCAAAGTATGGCATCTCTTCAGGCATTGGGGAACTGCATGCCTCTCTTGCTGACAAAATGAAAACACTGGCTAAACTGCCGCTGGCTAACCAGCCGGGAGAAAAATTTACCTACAGCCTTAGCACCGATATGTGCGGCTACCTGGTGGAATTGTTAAGCGGCATGACATTGGATGAGTTTTTGCAAAAAAGGCTTTTTGCACCACTTGGTATGAAGGATACTTATTTCAACATTCCACCTGAAAAACATAAGCGGCTGGCTATACTGAATACGGAAGACTCCCTGGGCCACCTTATAAAATGGCCCACCGATCAGAGAGGTATTTCTCCTGATTATCCCAACATTGGCACACATTATTTTTCCGGCGGCGCCGGCCTTTCTTCTACGGCAATGGATTATGCCATTTTTTTACAGATGCTGCTGAACAAGGGCACTTACAACGGCGTTGAAATACTTGCGCCACGTACAGTTGAAATGATACTGCAAAACCAGTTGGGCGACCTGAGCATTGGCAAAAACAAATTTGGCCTGGGCTTTGAAATTGTTACCGCCAAAGGCGCTGCCGATGAGCCCCGCAACGAGGGAAGTTTTGCATGGGGTGGTTATTTTGGTACCAACTACTGGGCAGATCCCAAAGAAAACATGGTTTGCCTTATTCTAACCCAGCAGACGCCCAATAGCCATGGAGACGTAGCGGCCAAATTCACTTCGCTGGTATATCAAAGCCTTAAATAAGCTGCGTAAAACCGCATCTTTGCAGGCATGACTGGTTTATTGTTATTTATCGTGTGTGCCGGCCTGCTGGGCTGGTTCCTTTTCAGGAAGCCGCAGGGTACTGCCATTGCTTATGCTTTACCTGCCAACTACCAGGATTTGCTGATGGGCCATGTTGCTTTCTACCGTTCGCTGGATGAAGCGGACAGGTTGCGTTTTGTAGCCAGGCTGCAGGAGTTTTTAGGCTACACCCGTGTACATGGCGTTAATACCAGCGTAGACGAACTGGATAAGCTGCTGGTGGCCAGCAGTGCCGTAATACCCATATTTGGCTTCAGCAACTGGCATTATCATAACCTGCGGGATGTGCTGTTATACGAAGATGCTTTTAATTCTGACGACTTTACCGCATCTGCTAAAGATAACACCCTCGGCATGGTAGGTACCGGCGCCATGCAGCGCATGATGATTTTATCCAAACCTGCACTAAGGCAGGGTTTTCAAAACGATACAGATAAAAACAATACCGGCATACATGAGTTTGTGCACCTGCTGGATAAGGCCGATGGGGAAGTAGACGGTATTCCCGAACAATTGCTGCACCGGCAATATTGCATACCCTGGCTGAATGAAATGAATGAAAGCATACAGGAAATAAAAAAGGGCAGGTCTGACATTAACCCTTATGGCAGCACCAATAAAGCCGAGTTTTTCGCGGTGGCTGCTGAATATTTTTTCGAGCGTCCCGGGTTGTTTAAGAAAAAGCACCCGGAATTATATGAACTGATGGAAGAAGCCTTTAACCAGCAACCGGCTACGGATAAACCTTCAGCTAAAAAGGAATAAATTTTTATTAGCGGCATGTATGGAAATTCTGGCTACAGCCATCTTACCGGCATGAAAACAATACTGCTTTGCCTGCTGCACTGCCTGCTTATTAAAACCGCATACGGCGCTTCTGATTATGTTAGTTTATTATGCCCGCAGGTACACCGAATCCCAAAAGTTACTTATACCCAAATGAAAGGGCAGCTTGATGGCCTCCGAAAAACATTTTCCTCCACAGGCCATCCGCCGGATTATCATTTGCTGGAAGAACAATTTACCGCCGCTGTTGTTGATTCTATAATACCTTACTGGTATGGCACGCCGTGGGATTTTAATGGCACTACCCAGCAACCTGGTAAAGGGGCCATCGCCTGTGGTTATTTTGTAGCTACGGTGTTAAGGGATGCCGGCGTAGCCTTACACCGTATAAAAACCGGGCAGGCAGCCTCCCAAACTACGCTGCGCCAGTTTGCGGATAAAGCAGGCATACGTTTATTCTTAAACAAACCGCTTGATAGCCTGCTTGCTTATGTGCGCCAGCTTGGCAAGGGCCTTTTTATTGTGGGGCTTGACTATCACGTTGGCTTTCTTTACAACGATGGCAAGGTTGTTTGGTTTATCCATTCCAAATGGGCTAATCCTAAAGCGGTGGTAAAAGAAGTTGCGGCTTTATCAGGCGTGTTGTATTATTCCAAATACAGTATGGTTGGCAAAATAAGCAACAACAAAGCTTTGTTGAAAAAGTGGGCATGTATTAGGTAACGGCCATCCGCTACATTCTGTTATTTTTGCCGGATGACGAATGCTGAAAACAAAATCATCATTATTACGGCGCCATCCGGTGCAGGTAAAACTTCCATTACAAGGTGGCTCTTGCAAAAATATCCAAAGCTGTCTTTTTCTGTTTCCGCCGCTACCAGGCAGCCGCGGGGCGCCGAACAAAACGGGGTTGATTACTATTTTATGAGCGTGGAAGATTTTCAGCAGAAAATAAAGGAAAACGCCTTTGCCGAATGGGAAATGGTGTACGACGGAAAGTATTACGGCACCCTTAAAAGTGAACTTGGAAGAATATGGGCAGAAGGTAAAACCCCCATGCTGGATGTGGATGTAAAGGGCGCCATTCATGTACAGAAACAGTATCCCAATAACACGCTCTCCCTGTTTATTGAGCCGCCATCTGTAGATGAGTTAAAGAAAAGGCTGGAAAGCCGGGGCACAGAAACCCCTGAAAGCCTGCAGACAAGGCTAAGCAAAGCGGCCTACGAAATTTCTTTTAAGCACCACTTTGACAGGATTATTGTTAACGACGATTTGCCCAAAGCATGTGCTGAAACAGAAAATGTTATCAGGCAATTCCTTAACTGGTAACCCAGTAGCTTTCATTTGCCGTTAATGAAATAGCCGTTAACTTACATACCTAAAACTTATTGCCATGCCATTTACCAACCGCACTATTTTTATTACAGGCGCAAGCCGCGGCATAGGAAAAGCCATAGCGTTGCGGTTGGCCCGCGAAGGGGCCAACATTGTTATTGCCGCCAAAAGTGTGCAGGAAGATAACAGGCTGGGCGGCACCATATTTTCCGCGGCTAAAGAAGTGGAAGAGGCCGGTGGCCGTGCCCTGGCGATAAAGGTGGATATACGTAATGAAGAAGAAATTCAGGATGCGGTACAGCAGGCGGCAGACGAGTTTGGCGGCATTGACGTGGTTATCAACAATGCCTCTGCCATTCAGCTAACCCGTACAGAGCAAACGGAAACCAAACGGTTCGATTTAATACACAGCATCAACGTGCGTGGCACATTCCTGGTAACCAAGCACTGCCTGCCTTTTTTAAAGCAGGGCAACAATGCCCATATACTTACTCTATCCCCGCCTGTTAATATGCAGCCCAAATGGCTGGGCAACCACATTGCCTACACACTTAGTAAATTCAACATGAGCATGATGGCGCTGGGCTGGGCCGAGGAGTTAAAAAAATACAACATAGCGTCCAATGCTTTATGGCCCAAAACTACCATTGATACCGCGGCCGTACGTAACCTGCTGGGTGGGGAAGCGCTTGCCAACATGAGCCGTAAACCAGAGATTGTGGCCGATGCCGTTTACTATATCCTAAGCAAAACCAACCTGCAATACACAGGCAATACGTTTATTGATGAAGATGTGTTAAAGGCAGAAGGCATTGATGATTTTAGCCATTACTCCGTAGTGCCTGGCGGCAAACTTTATACTGATCTATTTATCTAAAAAAAAATTTACAATACATCTTTGGGGCTTTCGGCTTCCGGATTCTTCATTCAGCACCAGTACCGGCTTTTCGCTGCAAGTCCGCCACAACACCTGACGCACAAATCCTCAGCGGGCTTTCCGCTGCAATCCGGCAGCCATTCAACTAAAGGATTGCTCTTCGCCTTCCCCGCAATGTAGGTGTGCGGCATTCTGTTAGTAAGTACTCCGGTATAATTTGAGTAGTAATATAATGTTAAGGTGTCACGTTGCTTGATTATCCAAAGTATAGCCATGTAAAACATTAACTACTATCTTCATGTCAACGTACCTAAGTATGAACATAGACCAATATCAGCTTAAATCCGGACTTGAATTATTGAGCTACGAGTTTATTAGCGAAGGATCAAAAGGGCTAATCACTAAATGTATTCAGTTTACGCTTGTAAACAGGCAAGGAGTTTATAATCTTGCCTTTGGTGATAAAGATTTTGCTACTGGTGGTATAGATGACAAAGTTGTAAGTAATAATGGCGACAGTGAAAAGGTTTTGGCAACTGTTGTTGGGGCTGTATTTGCATTTCTTGACCAACACCCTGGCGCATGGATTTTTGCAGCCGGCAGTACGTTTTCAAGGACAAGGCTTTATCAGATGGGAATAGCAAAATATTATAATGAGATAAGCCATGAGCTTGAAATTTATGGGCAGATCAAAGACACCTGGCATCCTTTTGAAAAACACAAGGAATATCAAGCATTTGTAGCCAGGCTAAAAACTTCTTAAATTTGAGATATGAAAACAATCAAAGAACTTAATGAAAGCAAAGTTCCAGTTGTGATACTTGACAGATCATTGGACAAGTTGAACGATGTTGTTCTTTTTCCCGAAAAAGTAAAAAAGGCAAAAGCAACAATTGATAAAATTGGGCTACCTAAAAATGCTAAGAACAGTCGCTAAATTGCTTTGAAATACCATAGTTGACGCAATCAAGGTTAGCTATAACATTAGTTGTAACTCTAACAATTGCTGCTTTATTAAACATTTATAATCGCTTTGACCTCAGTTTTCCAATTTAGGGCTTGGTCTGGCCTATAGTTGTATTGCCACATCATCACAAAAGTTTCCGCTTGTGGAATATCAAGAATCTTCCGATGATCTTCTCTGTAGAAACATACTTTTTGTAGAATAGCGGCAAGCTTGTTTTAAAGGCTCCATAGAAGCCCGTGCTTGCGTGGGTGCTTATTTTTATGGCTGAGCCCAATAAAAAAACCAACCGGTGGTTGTACCGGTTGGTCAATGGTGTTTTAAAAACAGGTTGGCAGGTTGAAATTAGTTAGCAGCAGTACTGCTCTTGTTGTTTGTTAAATAAGGTTGAGTTGAAATTTTATATCAGGGAAACCGTTTTTGTTTTGATGAATCAAAGCTACGGCCCGGAATGTCCTTTGTCAACAATGGTATGTATAGAATGTATGAATGGGGTGATGAATTGTGGAAATCCATATCCGGGTCTGAAAAGCTGCATAAAGAACAGAACCCTTCGCATGCTCAGGGCAGGCTACTGCGGCTATTGTGAATAGAAGTGTTGCAGTACAAGTGTTCCAATCTTGCTGCTTCGACACGCAAGATTGCTCAACGAAGCTTCATAGCAGTAATGCTGCTAAGTGCCAAAACCTTCTTTACTACAGCTTAAAGAAGATTTTCTTTTGATACAGCCAATAGCACAGGTACCACATAAAAAACCAGGAGGTGATTGCGGAAAGCATGTATTGCCAATGTTGGCCGGCGCCAACAAGGCCGGTAAAACCACCCACAAATATGCTGATGGTTTTGTTTATCCACTGGTGGCCAACGGTTTCAAAAACCAGGTAAATAAAAATAGGGTTCATGCCCACTACAATGGGTATCCAGGCATAACGGTTGTTCTTTTTCACATCAACAAACCAGTAACAAAAGGCCAGCATTAAAAACACATAACCACCGGAAGCAAGCGTGAACGAACTGGTGGCAATGCGTTTAATAATGGGGGTTATGTGCAGCCAGTCAAGCCCAAAGCCCACACCAAGGCCAAACAACCCGGCAATGATGAACAGCTTGATTTTTTTGGCTGCGGTGTAACTGCTTAACAAAACCTTGCCTGCCAGGCAACCCCAAATGGTATGTGCCGCTGTTGGAATAATGTTGATGGTTACCCAGCCGCCGTCGTTTATTTTTCCCATCAGTACGGTATCCATATAGGCGCCGAAATTTTTGTATTCGGTAAAAGGCTGGTCAAAACCCGGCGCCAGTATAGTTCTGTATAAAATTTCTGTGAGCAGCAGCAACGCCGCCGATACAGCCAGTTGAAAAGCGAACGACTTTCTGATAATGATGTAAGCTATCAACGTTGTTACGGAAAGCTGGGTAAGTACATTCCAAAGCTCCCACACCAGTTTGCCCGCATAAATGCAATGCAGGGCTGTGCCACAGATAAACAGCTTTAAACAGCGCCAGGCAATGTGCGGAAAATTCTGCTGCCAGCTAATACCCTTTTTTTGTTTGTTACTGAAGGAAATATACATGGCGGTGCCGGCCATGGTCATAAAAGCGGGTTGTATTAAATCCCAGAAGCGAAGACCATTCCACTCGTGGTGAAAAAACTGCTGTACCAATACGTTACCGGTTGTGCCTTCTGTAAGCTCATGCAGTGCGTCATACACACGGCAGCTTTCGGCGGCCAGTAAAATCATGATGATGCCACGCATTACATCAAGCGAAACAATTCTGTTGGCGGCAACTGGTGTTTGCATTGGTAAGAAGGGAGATTGTGTTTTTTGCGCCCCGGTTAGCAGTGCGACGGAAATAAATGCAGTACAAAATAAACTATGGTTGCTGACAGATATGTAGCCCTGCGTACTGCATTATTTCCATCTTATTAAAACACACATTGGGGATTGCTGGTAATATACATTTTAAAAACTACTGCTGATAAATCAAACGTTTGCGTAAATTTATCGCAGTATCCTGATTACTTTTAAATATGGCAGATAAACAACCAACCATCAAAGAGATTGCGAGGCGGCTGAACATTTCTGTATCCACTGTATCCCGTGCCCTTCACGATCATTCCAGCATCGGTTTGCGTACTAAAATGCGGGTAAAAGAGCTTGCGCAGGAGCTTAACTACGAGCCCAACCAAACCGCTATTTTTTTTCAGCAACGTAAAACATTTACCATCGGCGTTATTTTGCCGGAGCTGGCAGAGTCTTTCTTCTCGTCGGCCATCAGCGGCATAGAAGATGTGGCGTACAAAAACAGTTACACTGTACTGCTCGGCCAAAGCCACGACGATTTTGAGCGGGAAAAGCAGTTAACGGAGTCTATGAAAAAGCACCGCATAGATGGGTTGTTGGTATCTGTATCCAAAAACACACATACCTACGACCATTTTAAGCTGCTTGAAAACGCCGGCATACCTGTTGTTTTCTTTGACCGCATACCTACCATACCCGCCATTCACTATATTGCCTGCAACATGATATCAGGCACCGTGCAGGCGGTTAGCTACCTGCTCAAAAAAGGTCACAGGGTTATAGGCATGATTAACGGGCCGGAGAATTTGTTTGCTACCGGCGAACGGACAGACGGCTATATACAGGCCATGCAAAAAAACCGCCTGAAGTACGATCCCTCGCTGATTGTACATTCAGACCTTTCTACCGAAAGCAATTTTGAAGCCATGCAGCAATTAATTAACCATAAAAGAAAGGTTACCGCTGTTGTGGCTTTTAATGATTATGTAGCTATGGATGCCATGCATTATGCCGCCCTGAAAAAGGTAGAAGTTAACAAGGATATCTGGTTTGTAAGCTATGCCAACCTGCCCATGGTACATTACCTTAAATACCAGCCGGCCGCTTCAGTTGAGCAGTTCCCCAATTTGCAGGGTAAAAAAGCTACGGAAATGCTGTTGGAACTGTTAACCAAAAAAGAAGAAGAGGGCGATACATCTCATTACAAGATTATTGTTGACTCGAAACTGGTGGTTTACAATGAATAAATAACGCAAACGTTTGCTGGTGCATGGCTGTTGTATATTCTCTATGTTTGGCAAATAGACAAACTGAACGTTAATGTAATGCAACCCATAATTGAACAATACCGGTTAGACAGCGAGCCACTAAACGTAAAAGCGTTTGGTAGCGGCTTAATTAACGATACATGGGTTGTTGAAACAAAAGACAGCAAGTACATTCTACAAAGGGTTAACCACGAAATCTTCAGGCAGCCACAACTTATTGACGACAATATAAATGCCATAGCCCGGTACATACAAAAGCATGCGCCGGGTTACCTTTTTACCACGCCGGTTACTACCAGGCAAAACGCATCGCTTATTCATGATGGGGCCGGCTACTACCGCATGTTTGAATTTGTGCCCGGTTCAAAAACCTACGATGTGGTTCAAAGCCCCGGCCTGGCTTACGAAGCGGCAAAACAATTTGGGAAATTCACCCGCATACTGGCAGGCTTTCCGGTAGAAAGTTTAAAAATAACCCTGCCCGATTTTCATAACCTTAACCTGCGCTATTTCCAGTTTGGAAACGCATTAAAAACAGCATCTGCAGACAGGCTTAAAAAGGCGCAGTTTATAGTGGCGGCCTTGCAATCTCATGCGGCTATAGTAAACCGCTACAACGAAATACTGGGCAACCCCGCTTTTAAAATACGTGTTACCCACCACGATACAAAAATCAGCAATGTGCTTTTTAGCGAAAGCGGCCACGGACTTTGCGTAATAGACCTGGATACCGTAATGCCCGGTTATTTTATCAGTGATGTGGGCGATATGATGCGCACCTACCTTACCGCGGCCGGCGAAGAAGAAACAGACTTTAGTAAAGTCTTTGTGCGTGAAGAATATTTCGCCGCCATAGTTAACGGCTACCTTAGCGAAATGAATGAGGAACTTACCACCGAAGAGCTTAACTCCTTTGTATATGCCGGCAAGTTTATGATATATATGCAGGCGCTTCGTTTTATAACCGATTACCTCAATAACGATGTGTATTATGGCGCCCGTTACGAACTGCACAATTATAACCGCGCAGCCAACCAGTTAGCATTGCTGGAGTCGTTAATTGCCAAAGAGTCTGTTTTGCAGCAGCAGGCCTATGCGCTGGTGGGTTAAACCGGCTTTGCCGGCAAGAAATTTTTATGAGCCCGGCAAAGAATGAAGCTTTACTTGCGTCGCACTCTTGTACTGTTGGTAATTCTATTCGGCACAGCCCAAAACTTTAACCTTAGTGCACTTAAAATACGTTGTACACCAGCAGGCTCATGCAATAAGCCAGAACTGTCATGTAAACTAATTGTATCGTAGGCCATTTCCAGCTTTTGGTTTCCCGTTTCACTACCGCCAGCGTGCTCATACATTGCATGGCCAGCACATAAAACACCATTAGCGAAAGCGCAGTAGGTAACGTATAAACCTTCGCGCCATCTTCCCTCACGGCGTTTTGCATTTTCTGCCGCAAAGATGATTCATCATCACTTTCTTCCACGCTATAGAGCGTAGCCATGGTACCCACAAAAACCTCCCTTGCCGCGAAAGATGTAATTAGTGCAATACCAATTTTCCAGTCGAAGCCAAGCGGTTTAATAGCGGGCTCTATAGCCTTGCCTAAAATGCCGGCATAGGAGTTTTCTAGTTTGGCGGTGCTTTGCTGCCTCTCTATTTCGGGCAGTTGCTCTGTGGTTGCCTGTTGTTTTGCGGCGGCAAATTGTTCTTCAACCTGTTGCATACGGTTGCCGGGACCGTAGCTGCTTAAAAACCACAAAAGCAGGCTTATGAGCATTATTACACGGCCGGCATCCACCACAAAAATTTTGGCTTTTTCCACCATGGTAATGCCCACATTCTTCCACCGTGGAGAGCGGTAGACAGGCAATTCAAGTATAAAAAAGCTTTTCTCTTTCAGGTTAATTAAAAACTTAAGTACATAACTAACGGTTAGCGCCATTACTATACCTAACAGGTACAGCCCCATCATTACCAGGCCCTGTAAACTTAAAAAGCCGGCATAGTAAGTGTTGGGCACCGCCAGAGAAATCAGGATGGTAAATACAGGCAGCCTGGCACTGCAGCTCATCAATGGAGTTACCATTATGGTAAGCAGCCTTTCTTTGCGGTTTTCAATATTCCTGGCGCTCATAATTGCCGGTACAGCACAGGCAAAACCGCTAATCATGGGCATAACACTTTTGCCGTTAAGCCCCACTTTGCGCATCAGTTTATCGCTTAAAAAGCTAATGCGGGCCATATAGCCGGTATCTTCCAGTATGGTAATAAGGCCAAACAGTATCATTATCTGCGGCACAAAAATTACAATGCCGCCAAGACCGGCTACAATGCCATTCATCAGCAGGTCGCTCCACCATGCTTCCGGTAATACGGCACCCAGCCAGCTATTAATTTGGGTAAAACTCCATTCAATAGCGTCCATCGGGTATTGCGCAAGCCAAAATATACTCTGGAACAGCAGGAACAGAACGGCCAGCAATATCAAATACCCCCAAACACGGTGAAGTAACACATTGTCCAGCTTATCTGTAACAAGCTGCTTGTGCAGTGGATCCGGCACCACAACATTGTGCTGCATTACCTGCTTTATGCGGGTATAACGCTGCATAATTTCTTCGGCCTGTGTTTTAACCGGGTTAAAGCTGTTGTTAATCTCCGTTTGTTCTATCGCTTCCTGTATGTTGTTTTCCAGCGGAAAGTTTTCGTGGTTGATCAGGTAGTGTACAGCGCCATATTCGCTTAGTTGGGGTACCAGTTTGCGTACGCCGTCCACAGCAGCGGGGGCCAGTTCTTTGTTGGGTATAAAATCTCTTTGCGGCGGCATGTACTGCCGCCTGGCGGTTTGCGCAAGGGCTTTTTTCAACTCGGCAAGGCCTTTGTTTTTGCGGGGGTTTACGGTAATAACCGGAACACCCAGTTCCCGCTCAATGCCCGCCACATCAATTTCAATGTCTTTTTTGCCCGCAATATCCATCATGGTAAGGGCTACCACCACAGGCTTTTTTAAATCAATAACCTGGCTGCAGAATAAAAGGTTACGTTTCAGGTTGCTGGCATCGGCCACCAGCAGTATAACGTCGTAGTTAACCTCAGGATCAGCCTCCATCAGTACTTTGTAGGCTACCCATTCATCTGCGCGGCGGGGGTACAGGCTGTACGTTCCCGGAAGATCAATAATGATTGAATTAAGCTCTTCATCCAAACGGCAGTCGCCGGTTTTTTTGTCAACCGTAACACCTGGAAAATTTCCTACTTTTTGGTTTAACCCAGTTAAGGCATTAAACAGGGAAGTTTTACCGCTGTTGGGGTTGCCGGTTAATGCTATATTAATGTTGCCTGAAGCCAAAATAGTAATGTGTTAATATGTTATGTTACCAGCGACAGGATTACAATTTTGCTTCATTGCATCGTCCCGTATATGCGGCTTTCGTCATTGTGCCCGTTGCTCCCTGGGTTTCAAGTAAATGAAAAATAGATTATTTTACTTTAATAGCCATGCAGGCGGGCAATCCGGCAAATCTAAATGCAAAACATAACAGTGCATTACGCAATCGGGAACATTTAGGGTACGAATCCGTTATAAAAACCAGGTGTACAGACAAGAGAATGTTTCAATAGGCCGGCAAACCAGTTTCAGAAACGTAAACTTTTTTGACGGAATAGTAATACCCGCTTAAAAGATGCCATGAAAAACCGAACGATAAAGTGATTGCGACGCAAGGGACGATGCCATGAAAAACCGTAGCTGGTATCATGAAAAAGTAAGTGGGAAGTGGCAGAAAAACCCAGGTGATAGCGCATTTTATGCGGCTGCAATTCCGGCGCATTTAATAATAATTTCTTTACCATATTTGCTGTAATGAGTAAACCTGATTTTACCCGGCTTTTAATGCGGTGGCATAAAAATGTTAACCAGCGGCAAATGCCCTGGAAAGGAGAAAAAGACCCCTATAAAATATGGCTTAGCGAAGTAATACTGCAGCAGACAAGGGTTGAGCAGGGATGGGCTTATTATGAAAAGTTTGTTGCCGCTTACCCAACTATACAGCAATTAGCTGCCGCCAGCGATGAAGCCGTTTTTAAACTATGGGAAGGGTTGGGCTATTACAACCGCTGCCGCAACCTGTTATTTACAGCCAGATACATTACAGAAAATATGGGGGGCAATTTTCCTGCGGATTATGATAGCATTCTTGCACTTAAAGGTGTGGGGCCCTACACTGCCGCTGCCATAGCGTCTTTTGCTTTTAACCTGCCCTACGCGGTAGTTGACGGTAATGTTTTCAGGGTATTGTCACGCTGTTTTGGCATTGATACCGCCATTGATTCCGCAGAGGGCAGAAAGATTTTCAGTAAGCTGGCGGAAGATGTATTGGATAAAAAACAGCCGGGTTTATACAACCAGGCCATTATGGATTTTGGTGCAACAGTTTGTAAACCTGCCATGCCGCTATGCGGTAAATGCCCTTTGCAGCAGGTTTGTTTTGCCTGGCATAGCGGCCGGGTTAACCACTTACCTGTAAAAGAAAAAGTGTTACAGAAGAAAAACCGCTGGTTTACTTATTTTCTGTTTGCCTGCCAGGGCAAAATGCTGGTAAGCAAAAGAACCGGCAATGATATATGGCAAAGCCTGCATGAACCCTACCTGCTTGAAACAGAAGAAAAACCTGCCTGGGATAAGGAAACTGTGTTTACCTGGCTAAAAGACCAGTTGGATATTGCTAAAGCCAGGCTGGTTCATGTATCGCCGGTATTTAACCAGCAGCTTACGCACCAAAATATCAAGGCCCAGTTTATAAAAATTGAGCTTACCGCCATCCCCCCGTCGCTGCAACCTTACATGTGGGTAACGCCTGTTGAAGCCGCAAAGCTGGCATTTCCAAAAATCATCAACAGTTATTTTGAAACAACATCTTTTCAGCCTACGCTTTTTTAACAATTGAGTTCTGTTATTTCTTGAATTTTAATTAATTTACGTAGGGATTGATATAAGAGAACATATTCAGGCGAACCTAAAATCAATTGTATGAGAGGCGTAAACAGAGTAATGCTTATTGGAAACCTGGGAAAAGATCCGGATGTACAGTACCTTGAGGGAAACATAGCCGTAGCCAAATTTCCGCTGGCCACTACTGAAACTTACAAAGACAGGGCCGGAAAGCTTATCTCTCAAACAGAATGGCATACAGTGGTGTTATGGCGAGGCTTGGCCGAGCTGGCGCAAAAATACCTGCACAAAGGCAGTTTAATTTATGTAGAGGGCCGTTTACGTACCCGTAGCTGGGAAGATAAGGAAGGCAACAAAAAATTTGCTACCGAAATTGTAGGCGATAACCTGATAATGCTTGACAAAAGAGGCGACAGCCATGCCGGTGGCTATACATCTCACAGCGCTACTGATGCCGGCGATGGTTTTGGCGGTTCTGATATCCCCCCCCTTAGCGACCCTTCTGAAGGGATACCTTTTTAAACCTTCCTATTTCGCGAAACAATACTTTTGCAATACATTTATCACTGGCACGATGCGCATCGTGCCATTTTGATAAAATATTATTCATTAAACCTGTTCATTTTGGAATCGCCCGGCATTCCCCGCATACTGGCTGATGACCTTATACAACTGGCTGTTATTAACCTTCAGGGCACAACGGTTCTTGTGGTGCTGCTGCTTGTGTTGTTAAGCATATCCTTTGTTGTATCCGGCGCCGAAGTAGCTTTTTTCTCGCTTACCTACAAAGACATTAACCTGCTTAAAACAAAACAACAACACTCCTACAAGCGCATTGTTGACCTGCTGGAAGACCCCAAGGCGTTGCTGGCTTCGTTGCTGATTGCCAATAGCCTTGCCAATATTGGCATCATCATTATTGCCAATATGCTTATGGATATTTTCATTTTTGACAGCCAGCAGCTTAAGTATGAGTGGATTGAGTTTGCCATTAAAGTATCCGTGGTTACATCTGTGTTGGTGCTGTTTGGCGAAGTGATGCCCAAGGTTTTTGCTAACCAGAATAACATACGCTTTGCCAAAGATTTCGGCATTGTGGCAGAAGCGGTGTATTACCTGTTTAACAGGGTGGGCCGTTCGCTTATTAAATATTCTGATTTAATTGAAAATAAGCTGGCCAAAAACCTGAACGGCAGTTATGGCAAGGAAGAAAGGAGGCACGCCATAGATTTGTACGCCGAAAAATTTGCTACAGAAAAAGAAAAAGACCTACTGCTGGGTATTGAAAGTTTTGGGGAAGTGTCCGTAAAGCAAATTATGCGTACCCGGCTTGATGTTAGCGGCATTCAATTCAATACTACCTTTCCTGACCTGATAAAAAGAGTGGAGGACCTGCACTACAGCCGCCTACCGGTGTACAAAGAAGACCTGGATGAAGTGGTGGGGATGATACATACAAAAGACCTGTTGCCTTACCTGGAGCAACCCGCCGGTTTTGACTGGCATACCTTAATGCGCCCTCCTTACTTTGTGCATGAGCAAAAACTGATTGAGGATTTACTGAAAGAATTTCAGTCGAAACGTATTCATTTTGCCGTGGTGGTAGATGAATTTGGCGGCACGAGCGGTATTGTTACCCTGGAAGATGTAATGGAAGAAATTATCGGCGATATAAAAGATGAGTTTGATGAGGAGGACATCCACTTTCGCAAGCTGGACAGCAACAACTACGTTTTTGAAGGAAAAATAATGATTCATGATGTGTGCAAGGCTATGGAGCTGCCACCGGAAACATTTGATACAGTAAAAGGTGAAAGTGATTCCCTGGCAGGGCTTGTGCTGGAAATAGCAGGCGATATACCGGCCGCTAACCAGGTTATTACCAGTGGAGATTTTGATTTTACTGTGCTGGAAAAGGAAAAAAACCGCCTTAAGAAAATAAAAATTACCATCCGGCCGTTGCAGTAAACAGGCGTATCCACGGTGTACTCCGCGTTATCAACAGTAATCTTCAAAAGAAAGTGATTAAAAACAACCAGCAAATTTCCTTTTATTCTTTCTGCCTGGCTATTCTTGTGGCTGCTATTCTTACAATTTCCTGCAACAGCGATTACACACCAAAACCCCGCGGCTATTTTAGTATAGAATTTCCACAGAAAAAATACCAGTTGTTTAACCAACCCGGTTATCCTTATACTTTTGAATATCCGGTATATGGAACAATCGTACAGGATACCAGCTTTTTTGGCGATACGCCCGAAAATCCATGGTGGATAAACATAGATTTCCCCCGTTTTGCGGGTAAAATTTACATCAGCTACAAGCAAATAGGCACATACAAATTAGATAAGCTTGTTAATGACGCCTACAACATGACCAACAAACATACTGTTAAGGCATACTCCATTGATGACTCGCTGATTACCTCTCCTTACGGCGTTCACGGCGTGTTTTTTAAAGTAGGTGGGGATGTGGCTACTGCCAACCAGTTTTTTTTAACCGACTCAACTACCAATTTTATTCGCGGGGCGCTGTATTTTGACGCCACACCCAACCAGGATTCCCTGGCGCCTGTAAATGAGTTTCTTAAACAAGATATGCAACACCTTATTAATACCTTCCGCTGGAAAAAATAGCCACCCCGAAAAATCGGGATGGCTTAGGCAATACTGGCTTTCCGCTGCCAGTAACAATGTAACGACTGTTGCTGTCATTTGTTACACTCTTCTTTTTTTACATTGCCACTGATAATAAAAGAGAGACAAAACAACAAGAGGCTGTCTCAAAAGTATTGAGCAGCCTCTTTAAATCCGGATCCCTGAAGGAGCTTGTTTTTATTATGCGAATCCCAAGGCGTTCACTTTATTTTTCCTGACTTGTCCCTTTTAGTGCGGAGCGTTTAGTTTTTCTATAAATTCCTTCATTTTAGGAGTTGGTTCTGCCTTTACGGTTACGATTTTACTGGTTATATGATTCAATATTTCTCCATCAACAACTTTTCTGGACTCATCGATAAATTTACGGATGGATGTTTGTGTTTTCAGTTCGATGTGTTTTCCTATCACCAGTGCCATAAAGCAAATCAGGATATGTAGTTTTATGGGTTGTTCTTTAAAATGAAAGACGGGCCTTGTTTGGAGGTCAGTTTTTGACATTCGGAATGCCTGCTCTATCCGGTAAAGCTCGTGATAGCGTTTTATGATAGTGGAATTGTCAACAACAGATTCTTCAAGGTTAGTGTAATATCCTTTAATGCCGAGCAATTTTTGTGTTTTCTCAATCAAGGCTTCATTGAGCGATATTTTTACTCCGTCGGTTTGCGTAAATTTCAGTTTTTTGCTTTTAGAAGGCTTTTCAATTACCTGCTTTGCCTTTGCTATTTGTTGCTCCATTTCATATCTGTCCTTGCGATACCTGACGGCGGAGTAGCTGCAAATCAAGTAACCGTTATCTGTTTTTATTCTGATGCTTTGGCCATCCTCTCTGCTGATGTTTTGATCAATGTTTTCGAGTAGTTTGGCCGATACATTTCCCAGTCTTGCACCTACGATATAGTTGATATTGTTTTGTGTTAACTGCTTCACATTTTCAGTGCTGATCATTGCAGCATCTGCTACTACTGTAAAATTTCTTATACCATTTTTGTCAATGAAATTTTTAATAACAGGGATGATGGTATGCCCTTCAAACGTATTGCCTGAAAACACTTCATAGGCAACAGGAAACCCTTCTTTACTTACCATCAGGGCTATCAGTATTTGTGGTTGTTGGGATTTGTTGTCTTTTGAAAAACCGTTTTTACGAAGTTCATCTTCTTCAAAAGTTTCAAAGTAAAGTGTGGTTATGTCATAGAAAAGAAGGTCGTAGCTAAATGCGTAATATGCTTTGGCAAAGCCCGCAACTTTCTCCTCTACCATCTGTTTAAGTTCAATGCAACCGGGGGCGATCTTGTAATAGGTTTTACGGCTATGGTTAATACCGAAAAACTGTTCCATTAATTCCAGGGAACGTAGTTTGGAAGCGGGTTCAAATATCCTTATGGCCACCAGGTCTTTGAATAATGCCGGAAAATTACCCAGCCCGATTTTATCCTGAATAGCACATACCTGATCGTAAAAGAAACGGAATTTGACACCCACAAAAGTGCTGTGGTGGAGATGCAAAAGCTTGTTTGGGTCCTGGTCGGGAAAAATGGACAGTTGATGACTGTAATCTTTTATCCATTCTTCAGCCAATAGCATTAAATCACTTAATGCCTCATCGGTATGAGCAGAACCTATATGCCGCAAAATCATCCTTTTGTTATGTTCATACCGCACTATCTGAACAGCCCTGGCCTTTGATGCGGTTTGTACCACCCGTATTTTCATGACTAAAAATATCCTTAGTGCGGTATTTTGAACCAAAAAAATAATAATGTAATTGAAAATCAAATAATTATAACCGCACTAAATCCGAGGGGGACAAGTCAGG